>JBFMGT010000001.1:0-777008 GCA_040752555.1 Actinomycetota bacterium
CCTTCCCGAACCAGCGCGCCAACGCCGGCTCTTGATCAGACCTTCGACATTCAGATCATCCTCGGGAAGGTGCGCCCTTTCCTACGCCGCCTCGCCGAGGCTCATCCACAGGTTCTGATCATTGCTCCTTCTCGACAAAGGCTGCGCGGCCTTCGGCAGCGTCGGGCCCGGTCAGATCGAGGGTGGCCGACAGCCATTCGAGTTCGAGGAATCTTTCCAGCGGTACATCGAGCGCGCCGCGGATCATGCCTTTGGTCAAGCGCAGTGCCTCTGCAGGGCCGCGGGCGAGGGTTGCGGCGAGGTCGGTGGCGACGGTCAGCGCTGCGCCAGGCTCGGCGAGTTGACTGACCAGACCCGCGCCCGCGGCCTGCGGCGCGGTGAGCCGTTCGCCGCTCAACAGCAGCGCCGCGGCCCGGTGCCGGCCCAGCGCACGGGTTAAGAACCAGGCGGCTCCGCAGTCGGGCACTAGGCCGCGCGCCACGAACGGGGCCGCGAACACGGCGTCGCGGGCCGCTACAACCAGGTCGCAGGCTAATGCGAGGCTCCAGCCAGCACCCACCGCGGGCCCCTCGACAGCGGCAAGCACTGGTTTGGGCAACTTGAGCAGCGTGTCGAGCACGCGCTGTCCGACCAGCAACCGCGCCGCGGGCGCGCCGAGCCCCGCTCCGCGGGCCGGGGAGGTCTTGACGTCGCCGCCGGCGGAGAATGTCCCGCCGGCGCCGGTGAGTACCACCGCGCGACAGTTGTCGTCGGCGGCCACCTCATCGATTGCCTCACCCAGCTGGTGCCAGGTTTGCCAACCGAGGGAGTTGCGCGCACCCGGCCGGTTGAGGGTGAGAACCGCGACACCGGGTCGCGGCCGGTCGAACAGCACCTCGGGTTCACTCACTTGCTCGTCCTCCCCGCCGCGGCCAGCCTGCCGTGTGGTGCGGATGGCACAAGACGTTCGTCGCCGCGTAGCAGTGCGGCGAGCGCTGAACGTGCCCCGACCACAGTATCGGCGCCCCGACCGGCAACCGCGGCGCGATACCAGAGGTGCAGCCGCTGATCCCAGGTGAACCCCATACCCCCATGACACTGGATGGCGGCCTCGGCGGCCGCGAGGTAGGCCGCCGAGGCCCACAGGCGGCTGGCCCGAACGTCGCACATCGCGCCGGGCGCGCCCGCGGCGACGTTCCAGGCCGCCTGGTAGACGAGTGAACGGGCTCCCTCCACGCCGCTGGCGGCGTCGGCGAGCCGATGCCGGATCGCCTGGAACGCCCCGATCGGCCGCCCGAACTGCGTTCTCGTAGTGCAGTAGTCCACACTGCGCGCGATCACCTCGGCGCCGCCACCGACCGCCTCCGCATCGAGAAACAGGCTGTACAGCGTCGCGCAGCGCTCCTCAAGCGCCGACAGGCCAGGGTCGGTGTACAGCGCTTCGGCCTCCAGGCGGGTCCGGCGCAGGCGGACATCTGCGACGGGCCGACGCAAGTCCACGCCGGCTGACACGCCGACTTCGACTCCCGCCTGGTCACAGCCCACGAGCGCGAGCCCTGGTACGCCGTCCAGGTCGACCGGCACCACCACCGCCTGAGCGTCGCCGGCGGCGGGAACCCGCGCCAGCACTCCGCTGACCCGAATCCGGTTCGCTTCACGCACGGCGCACAGACGCCGGTGCCGCCACTGCGGCACCCCGTCGCGCCCGGATATGTCCGGAACCGGGGGCGCCGCGGTGATGACGCTGCCGGTGTGCAGTCGTTCGAGCAGCCCGCTCATGCCGGCGGCCTTCGCCAGCGGCATCAGGTAGCCGGCAACCACGTCCACCGGTCCGGGCACGGGGACCGCGCCGAACGCTTCGGCCACGTGCACGCCGCCGACCCAGTCCGCCGGCGCCCCGGTTTCTCCGGTTGCCGCGCCGAAGTGCTCCAACCATCCGGCCGACACCAGCTCCCGCCACGCCGTTGCCCGGTTGTCCCGGGCGGGCTCCCGGATCAAGTCGGGCATCCGCGCCTCGAGAAACTCCCGCAGCGCGGCCCGCAGCATTGCCAGTTCGTCATCGATCCGGTAGTCCATTCCACCCTCTTTCACCGGCGGTCGCTCGGCAGGCCGAGCGCCTTCGCGATCAGGTTGCGCTGGATCTCGCTTGTGCCGCCATAGATCGTTTCGGCGCGGGCAAACAACAACGAGCGGGTCCATTCCGACCACCCGGCACCGGCCGCAGCCACTTCTGGTCCGGCCGCCTCCAGCAGGGTGGCCAGTTGCTTCTGGTGGCTTTCGCTCCACAGAACCTTCGCGATCGGTGCGAGCATCCCTGGCTCGGCTGCATCAGCATCGAGCGCGAATACCCGGCGTACTGTGCTGTCCACCACGCGGGTGCGCACGAACGCGTCGACCAGGGCGTTCTCGGCGCACGCGTCGCGATGGACATCGTCCAGCGCGCTCAGCATCCGCGTCAGTTCACGCGACAGTTGCAGTGACCGCTGGGCCAAGGCGCTGGAGCGTTCCCGAGCCAAGGCGTAGGTGGCGACCGGCCACCCGTCGCCGATCCCGCCGACCACGTCGGCCGCATCGACGACCACGTCATCGAAGAACACCTCGCAGAACTCGCTGGTGCCCGTTAGATTGCGCAGCGGCCTGACGGTGATGCCGGGGCGGTCCATGTGCACCACGACCAACGTCGGGCCGGGCGAGTCGGCAACCTTGACCAGTAGGTAGCACCGCTGCGCGAACAGTGCGTAGGATGTCCACACCTTCTGGCCTGATACGAGCAAGTGGTCTGCCTTGGCAACCGCCCGGGTGGACACCGCCGCCAGGTCGCTGCCGGCCTGGGGTTCGGAGAACCCCTGACACCAGATGTCGTCGTGGCACAGCATCGGGCGCAGATACCGTCTTCGCTGCTCGTCGGTGCCGAATCGCATCAGCGCGGGGGCGAAGATGCCCATGCCGTTGGTGTTCATCGGCTCCGGCGCGCCGGTTTCGACCAGCGTTTCGACGAACGCGAGCTGTGCGTCTACCCCTAGTCCTTGGCCGCCGTACTCCGTGGGCCAATGTGGGGCAAGCCATCCCGCCTCGAACAGGCGCCGGCCCCACTCCCGGCGCATCGCGACGTAGGACTCGTCGTCGCCCGTTCCGACCGGGATGTCACGCCACCGTGGCGGCAGGTTCGCTTCAACCCAGTCTTTGAGCCCGGCTCGGTAGTGCTCGGCGCTTGCGCTCAGCCCCAAATTCACGACTCAGCACCGCCGCTGGCTGGTGCGCACGCCGGTGACCTCTGCGGCGATCATGTTGCGCAGGATCTCGGTGGTGCCCCCGCCGATGCCCATTCCGCGCACGTCGCGGAAGTACCGTTCCATCGGGTAGCGGGTGAGATATCCCTTGTGCCCCAGCAGCTGGATCGCCTCGTTGCACACCCGCACCGCGGCCTCGTTGGCGTACAGCTTGGCCATCGCGGTCTCGCGGATACCCGGGAAACCGGCGACATCGGTGCGCGCGGCGCGCCATAGCAGCAACCGCGCGGCATCCAGCTCGGTTGCCATGTCGGCGATCTTCCACTGGATGCCCTGGAACTCCAGGATCGGGCGGCCGAACTGCTCACGCTCCTTGGCGTATTCGACGGCGTCCTCCAGGGCGGCGCGCGCGACCCCGATCGACATCGCGGCGTTGCCGCACCGCTCGGGATTGAACTGGCGAATCAAAAACGAGGCGCCCTCTTTGGAACCGGGACGCGGTTCGAGGATCACCTGATCGCGGCGCACGGGGGCGTCGGTGAACCGCAGCACCCCCTCGGCCACGCCGCGACCGCCCATCTTCTCCTCGGTTTCGATCGGCGCCAGGCCTTCGACGTCGGCGTCCACCAGCACCGCGCCTATCCCGTCGGGACCGTTGGTCTCGGGCGCGCGACAGAACACCAGAAAGGTGTGCGCCTGCAGCGCGCCGGTGATGTGGCACTTGGCGCCGGTGAGCCGAAAGTCGTCGCCATCGGGGGCTAGTGTCGTGGCCAGCGCGGTGCCGTCCGATCCGGCCTGCGGCTCGGTCATCGCGACGGCGAACCGCCGAGTGCCGTCGACCACCTCGGGCAGGTACTGCTGGCGCTGCTGTTCGCTACCCATCCGGGCGATCACCCGCGGGGGTCCGTTGAGCTGCATCTGGATGGTCAGCGCGCTGGCCATGCAGCCCACCGCCAGCTCCTCGAGGACTAGACAGGCCTCGAACACCCCGAGGCCGCGACCGCCGTACTCGGTCGGCACGGTGAGCCCGGTGAAGCCGTTCTCGCGCAGGATCTGGTAGGAGCGCTCCGGGAATTCCTGGCGGCGGTCCCACTCAGCGGCGTGCGGGCGAAGCTCAGTGCCGGCGATGAGGTGGGCGCGTTCGACGAGTTCCTGTTGCGCGTCGGTGAGCTGGTCGAGCGCCGGGGTGGTCATTGGCACGTCCTTTCGTTCGCGGGAGCCGCGGCGTCAGCGTTGGGGCGCCAGATGAGCGCGATTTCCCAGCTACGAACCGCCATCGACCATCATAAAGTATAACTATTATCAGATAAACACAACATTTTGAAGTAGCGCCCGTGCCGCGGAGCCCGCGAACGCTACGGCTGGCGCGGCTCTACCCAACGTGACGCGGAGTCGCCGACGCGGTCGACCGAGCTGTCTGCGTGACCGCGTTGACCCAGCCGGCGCTGAGGGGCGAGATCGGGCGGTGCCAAGGTTTCGGCCATAAGCAGCACCTGTTGACTGCTGGTGTTGCCATCGCCCGCGAGCTGGCCGCTGGTCCCGGGTCAGTTGCTGTCGTGAACTGACTACGACACGATCGCCGAATGGCATCCAGCCCGGTCGGCGGCAAGACAGTCGAACCGGATCTGCAGTAGGGCTGTGAACCGCACCGGATTCGGCGATGCCGGTGTCTGTTCGCCCTGGAACAAGCATCGTTCGCGCCGAAATCCTTGCGCTGCGGCGATAACTCCGTCACCGTCGTCCGGGCAGCGACTGCCTCACACGGCGAGGCCGATCAAGCGACAGCCGCGCAGGGTTTCACCTGCCAGCTGACAACCTGTCAGCTGACAATCGGTGTCGGCGTATCAATTGCCGTTGGCCGACTCATCCCGAGCCCGCATGGCGTGCGGTGGCGACCGCCGCCTGACCCTCCTGTGCGCCAGACAGGTCGGCGATCTCCGCCCATCTGGCTGCGAGGTGATCATCGGACGGTGGGGACGGGAAGTCCACGCCGCGCGATTCGACGATCCGTACGCGGCTGAAATGGCGACCGTGAACCCGCACGATCTCGGCCGTCAGATCGCATTCCTCGGCGCATAACCAACCGACGGCGGCCGATACCCAGGCTGGGTCGAGGTCGCTGGCATCGTCGAGCAGGCCGACGGTCATCCGGGTCAGCGCGACCGGGGCGACGGCATTGACCCGAATGCCATGGCGGGCACCCTCCAGTGCGAGTGTATGCATCAGTCCGACCACACCAAGCTTTGCGGCCGCGTAGTTGGCTTGTCCGAAGTTGCCGAACAGGCCGGCGCCGGAAGAGGTTACGACGACCCTGCCGTAGCGTTGCTCGCGCAAATGGGGCCAAGCCGCGCGGGTCACAAACGCGGTTCCATCCAGGTGCACCTGGCGGACGGCCTCCCACTGCTGCACAGTCATCTTGTGAAACGTCGCGTCTCGCAGGATGCCCGCGTTGTTGACTACGATGTCTAGCCGGCCGAAGGCCTCGAGCGCGGATTTGACCGCCTCCTTCGCGCCGGTCTCGGAAGCGATGTCGTGGTCATCGGGCACGGCGACACCGCCGGCGGCCCGGATCTCCGCCACGACGTCCTGCGCCGCCGCAGCGTTCGCGCCACCCCCCTCTTTTCTCACCCCAAGGTCATTCGCGACGACCAGCGCGCCCCCCGCCGCCAGGCGTAGAGCATGGCTGCGACCGAGGCCGCGGCCCGCCCCAGTGACGATCGCCACCCGTCCGTCTACTCCTGGCATGAGCCCCGCCCTTCGCCCTTGATCCGTGTCTTGAGGTGCGTTCCGCTTCGCGGCCCACTCGACCCCCAGCCACTACCCAGCGATTGCTACGTCGCGGGCCGGATTCGCAAGACTCAACGAAATAACTATGGATAATCATTACACTATGTACACGGATTGCACGCAAGCTGCCGGACGCCAGTTCATCGGGACTGCACCGCCCGTTAGCTGCTTTCCATGGCGGAAGGAGAGCGCCGATGACCGCGGTGGATCTGCAGAAGAATCTTGTGACACGCGTCAACGTCGGGGACATGCTCACCCGCACCGCGTGGCGGCGCCCCGAGCACGAAGCCGTGGTCGACGGCGAGCGCCGGCTCACCTATCGTGCGTTGAACGCCGCGGTGAATCGGCTGGCCAACGCGCTGGCGACCGCGGGCTACCAGCGGGGTGACGCGCTCGCTCTGGCCTGCGGCAACAGCATCGAGTTCCTTCTCACCTATTACGCGTGCGCCAAGACCGGAGTGGTGTGTGTCCCGATCAACCTCGCTTGGGGCGCGTCTGAGACGGCCTACGTGCTTGAGCATTCCCACACCAAAGGGGTGGTTGTGGAGAGCCAACTGGCCGAACTCGTCGGGGCGGCGTTAGACCGCCTCGAACAACGCAAGGTGACCGATGTGATCGTCGCACCTGGCACCGGCACACAATGGGAATCCGCCGGTTCGCATTGGTGGCGGGCGATGAGCGAGTTCGTCGGCGACGCCTCCGACGCCGAACCGGAATGCTTCGTCGATGACCGCGACGCGATCAGCTACCTCTACACCAGCGGAACGACGTCGGCGCCAAAGGGGGTGGTGAGCAGTCATCTCGCGGTCTACATCGAGTCACTCACGGCCCCCCTGGTGTTGCGGTTCAGCGAGCAGGACCGGTCAGCGGTGATGATGCCGCTGTTTCATACCGCCCAGCTCAACGGGTTCACCACGGGGCTGATGTACGTCGGCGGCACCGCGGTGTTGATGCGTGCGTTCGACCCTGGCGCGCTGATGGCGACCATCGAGGCGGAACGGGTTACCCAGATCTTCGGGCTGCCGATGATGTACCGGGCGATGATGGACCACCCCGACATCGCCAAGCGTGACTTGTCGAGCCTGCGTCTGGCGTTGTATGCGATGGCGCCGATGCCCGACACCGACCTACGCATCGCCATGGAGGTATTCGGCTGTCAGTTCGCGCTCGGTTTTGGCCAGACCGAGATGAACCCGCTGACGACCGTCTTTCCGCCTGAGTATCAGCTCTCGCATGCGGGCTCCGTCGGCCTGCCGGTTCCCAATGTTCAGGTGGGGATCATGGACGACGCCGGCAATCTGCTCCCTCCTGGTGAGGCTGGCGAGATCGTCTATCGCGGCCCGCACGCAATGGAGGGTTACCTGCGCAACCCAGAGGCCACCGCCGAGGCGTTCGCGCACGGTTGGTTTCATTCCGGCGACATCGGACGCTTCGATGCCGACGGACTGCTGTGGTTCGCCGACCGCAAGAAGGACGTGATCAAGACCGGCGGTGAGAACGTGGCCTCCATCGAGGTCGAAAAGGCGCTCTACGACGGGGAGCCCCGAATCCAGGAGGTGGTCGTGGTCGGATTGCCGCACCAGCGATGGACCGAGGCGATCGTGGCGATCGTCACCCCCAAACCGGGTGCCGAGCTCACCGAGGATGACGTGCTGGCTGCGGCGCGCCGCCGGTTGTCGGGGTTCAAGGTCCCGAAGGCGGTGATCTTCACCGACAAGATGCCCCGCACCGCGACGGGCAAAGTGCAAAAGAATGTGCTACGCGACCAGCACCAAGGATATTTCCAGACCTAACCGTCAATCGCTTGCCTTGGGACGCGTCGGAGACAACGCTGGCGGCGGACGCTCCCATATGGTGGCTTGCGCCCGGATGTTAATGGCCGATAACGTGTGATCGTGGGCTGAATGCTCCGCGCCGCATCGCCGGGCCGATCGGTCGGTCGGTCGGTCGGCAGACTGTGCAGTCGACGCCGACGGGTTGCGGCTGCAACGTCGTTCACCGGGTCGTTGGACCGCCGGTAATGCTCAGTTGACAGGAAAGGTGTGTTGGGATGGAGCTTTGCGAAAGTGACGAGCGACGGGATTTGCGGGCGGCGGTGGCGGCGATTGCGCGTTCGTATGGCCATGAGTACTACCTGAGCAAGTCGTTGGCGGGGGAGAAGTCCACAGAGCTGTGGCGGGAGATCGGCAAGCAGGGGTTTTTGGGAGTGAACATTGCCGAGGAGTACGGCGGTGGGGGTGGGGGTATCTACGAGCTGCACGCGGTGGGTGAGGAGTTGGCCGCGGCGGGTTGTCCGCTGTTGATGACGGTGGTATCACCGGCGATCTGCGGCACGATAATTCAGGCGTTTGGCAGCGAGGAACAAAAGCAGCGGTGGCTGCCCGGGATCGCCAGTGGTGACATGATCATGGCGTTTGCGATCACCGAACCGGATGCGGGTTCTAATTCGCACAACATCGCCACGACCGCGACGCGTGACGGCGACGAGTGGGTGCTGCGCGGCACCAAGTACTACATTTCCGGGGTCGATGAGGCCCAGGCGGTCCTGGTGGTGACCCGGACCGGCACCGACGAGCGGGGTCGGGGGCAGCTGTCGCTGGTGGTGGTGCCCACCGACGCTGCCGGGCTCCAGAAGACACTCATCCCGGTGCAGGCAGTCACCCCCGAGAAGCAATTCACGCTGTTTTTCGACGACGTGCGGGTGCCCGCCGAAAACCTGGTCGGGGAGCAGGACGAGGGGCTGCGACAGGTGTTTATGGGGCTGAACCCGGAGCGGATCATGGGCGCGGCGTTGAGCACCGGGATCGGCCGCTACGCGCTGGACAAGGCGTGCGCTTACGCCAGGGAACGCCAGGTCTGGAATACCCCGATCGGCGCGCATCAGGGCGTGGCGCATCCGCTGGCGCATGCCAAGATTCAGGTCGAACTGGCGCGGCTGATGACCCAGCGGGCGGCCGAGTTGCATGACGCCGGGAATTCTGGTGCGGGAGAGGCCGCCAACATGGCGAAGTACGCCGCGGCGGAGGCGGGGATCCTGGCGTTGGATCAGGCGATCCAGACACACGGGGGCAATGGGATGGCCACCGAATACGGGTTGGCAACGCTGTGGGGGCCGGCGCGGCTGATGCGCACCGCGCCGATCAGCCGGGAGATGATCCTCAATTTCGTCGCCCAGCACAGCCTGGGCCTACCCAAGTCCTACTGACGTCGGGGGCGATTCCTGGTGAGCGCATCGGCGACGGCCGCTTTGATGACGTTCGACGGGTTCTTGTACGGGCTGGCGACGTATTGGTATCTGAACGATTGCGAGGTTGTCATGAGTTCGCGTGCCCTTGCCGGCCGTCCCGCCATCGCGGCGGTCGAGGAACTGCGCCCAGGGCGATATCCCGACGAGGACGGGGCGGGCATGCCGGAATTGGTGCTGCGCCGGTTCTTGGAAGGCGCTCAGGTTGGGCCCGACGACGTCGATGGTCTGCTGGTGTGCCCGGCGGGCATGGCCGCGGGGCATGGCGCTGATATCTTCGTCCATGAGCGGCTCAACGACGCCCTGGGGATTCGTCCACGGTTCTGCGAGACGATCAACGCGGGCGGCGCGACCTACACGATCATGCTCTCGCGTGCAGCGCTGGCGATCGGCGCGGGCCTTGCGGACTCGGTGCTGTGCGTCGGGGCGGGCAAGTTTCCCAAGGTGGGCGCGGGCGGCGCAGACGCCATGGCACGCATGATCAGCCACCCCGACTTCGAGTATCCCTATGGCAGCTTCATTCCGGCGCTTTACGCGCTGGCGGCCACCCGGCACATGGCCGAACGTGGTACATCGCGGGACGCCCTGGCGGCGGTTGCGGTTTGCAGCCGCGACTGGGCGCTGCGACACCCCGACGCCCTGATGCGTGACGCCGGCCCGCTCACCATCGAGATGGTGCTGGATTCACGCCCGATCGCGTGGCCGTTCAACCTGCTGGACTGCTCGGTGCCCTGCGAGGGAGGCGCGGCGTTCCTGGTCACGAGCGGTGAGCGGGCTCGCGAACTCACCGAACAGCCCGCATATCTGCTCGGCTTTGGGGAGTTCCACGACCACGGCAACATCAGCCACGCAAGCGACTTCGCCACGATGGGCGCCGGCGTTTCGGCGCGCGCCGCATTCGACATGGCGGGCGTGTCTCCGTCCGATGTGGACCTCGCCGAACTCTACGACGCGTTCACCATCAACCCGATCTTGCTGGTGGAGGAGACCGGCCTGGTCGAGCCGGGCAAAGGAGGCCACTTCTTCCTGGACGGTCGCGGCGCCCCGGGCGGCGATCTGCCGATCAACACCTACGGTGGGTTGCTGTCGTTCGGGCACACCGGCGACGCTTCGGGCATGTCGATGCTCGTCGAGGGGGCACGTCAAGTGATGGGCCAAGCCGAAGGCCGCCAAGTGGACGCCGAGATCGCGCTGGTTCACACCTACGGCGGCGTGATGGCCGACCACTCGACGGTCCTGCTGGGAAGGACACCATGACAACCCCACCGGTTCCCGCGCTGACCGCGAGCACGGCGGTCTACTGGCAGGAAGCGGCCGCGGGCCGGTTCGTGCTGCCACGATGCCGCGCCTGCGGCCGGTTTCACCACCATCCTCGCCGATGGTGTCCGTATTGCTGGGGAACCGATCTGACGTGGGAACAACCCTCGGGGCGAGGGACGGTGCTCACCTACACCGTGGTCTACCAGCCCCCGTCGCCGGCCTTCGCGGTGCCCTACGTGCTGGCCGTCATCGAATTGTCGGAAGGCCCGCGAATGATGGCCAACGTGGTCGACTGTTCGCCGGAGGACGTTGAGGTCGGCACACCGGTCGAGGTCACGTTCGAACCGCGGGGCGAACTCGCGATTCCGCAGTTCCGCCCGATCGGGTCCGCACGCTGATGGGCGTTAATTACGCCGACGCGCTCAGCTACGTGGTCACCGGGCCGGCGGAAGAAGCGGCCGTCTGGGTGGGCCGCGAAGTAACCAGTCGGTCGCCGTTCGCGGTCAACGAAGCCCAAATCGCCTACTTCTGTGCCCTGATAGAGGATGCTGACGAGAATTACTGGGATACTGAGGCCGCGACGACGAGATACGGGGCTCGGATCTCGCCGCCGGGCATGCTCATGGTGTGGGCGTTCCCGCTGCCGTGGAACCCGCGGCGCAAGCCCGAACACGCGCCGGTGCTCGCGCTGGAGGTGCCGCTGCCGGGTACCACGCTGATCAACGTCTCGACAGACAGCCGGTTTTTCGCCCCGATGCGGGTCGGGGACCGGCTCATCTCCACCGAGCGGGTGGAATCGATCTCGGCAGAGAAACGAACCGCACTGGGTGTCGGGCACTTCGTGACCACGCGCAGTGAATGCCGCAACCAGAATGGCACCCTGGTGGCGACCAACGACAACGTGCTGTTCCGCTACGTTGTTGGGGCGGGCGGAACCCCTCAACGACGACCGGGCCCGGCCGAACAACCCCGCGCTGAGCCCGTCGAGGTGTTGCCTGAGGTGACGATGCCGGTCACCGTCACGCGGTGCGTACTAAACGCGGCCGCCACCCGCGACTTCTTCCGTGGTCACCACGACCAGGCCTACGCCAAAGAGCAGGGTGCCCGCGATGTCTACCTGAACACGATGTTCTTCCACGGGTTGGTGGACCGGATCGGCAAGGCGTGGGCCGGCCCGCAGGCATGGCTTGCTCGTCGGCAGTTGCAGATGATGGCCCCGGTGTGCGCTGGCGATACGCTGCGGACCGACGGGCGGGTGCTGGCAGTGAACCAACGCGACACCGCGCGGACAGCCACCGTCGCCGTCGACTGTCACACCGAACACGGACTTTCCGCGCGGTCCCTACTCACTTTCAACCTCGACGGTCTCCGTGCGCGGCGCCTACTGTCTGATCAAGGAGAGACTCGATGAGCAGCTATGACCAGTACCAGCACCTCACGTTCGACCGCCCCAGCGAGGGCGTTCTGCAAGTCACCATCAATCGGCCCGACCGGCTCAATGCCGCCAACAAGCGGTTGCACTGGGAGTTGGGCAAGGTGTGGCTCGACGTCGGCACTGACTCGCAAACTCGGGTCGCCGTTGTCACGGGCGCTGGCAAGGCTTTTTGCGCGGGGGGTGACCTCGACATGGTGCTCGATCAGGCAAACGACTTCTCGCAGATCGTCGAGACAATGGCCGAGGCACGCGACATCGTCTACAACATCGCGAATTGCGACAAACCAATCATCTCGGCGATCAATGGGGTGGCCGTCGGTGCGGGACTGGCGGTAGCTTTGATGGCTGACGTTTCGGTGATAGCCGAGGACGCGCAGCTGACTGACGGCCATCTACGACTCGGGGTTGGCGCCGGCGACCATGCCGCAATCGTCTGGCCCATTCTGTGTGGCCTTGCCAAGGCCAAGTATTATTTGCTGACCGCAGATTTCATTGACGGGAAAGAGGCCGAGCGAATCGGCTTGGTCAGCCTGTGCCGTCCGCCCGAGGAAGTCCTGCCCACCGCCCTTGAAGTGGCTCAAAAGCTGGCTGGTGGCCCGCAGCACGCCGTTAGGTGGACCAAACGGGCGTTGAACCACTGGGTGCGAAACGCGGGTCCGATTTTCGAGGCTTCACTGGCGCTTGAGATGCTGAATTTCTTCGACGTAGATGTGATTGAGGGCGCGTCCGCCATCAAAGATCGCCGCCCTCCGCGGTTTCCTTCCGCAGCTAACCACGAACGTGACGAGGGCTAGGTGTACGTCTCCGGGTCCGGGCGGTACCGGGTGCCGTCGTCCAGGCCGTTGAGCGCGGCCATCTGGTCGTCGGTGAGCTCGAAGTCGAACACCTCGAGGTTGGCCGCCAGGTGCTCCGGCGACCTCGACCGGGTGATGACCGAGTTGCCCAGCTGCAGGCTCCACTTGATCAGCACCTGCGCCGGGGTCTTGCCGTGCGCCTGGGCCACCGAGACGACGGTCTCGTTGTCCAGCAGCCGGCCCACGCCCAGCGGGCTGTACGCCTGGGTGACGATCCCGTAGCCCTTGTTCACCTCGCGCAGGTGCGCCTGGTTGAGCAGCGGGTGCAGCTCGATCTGGTTGACCGCGGGGGTGAAGAACGACAGGTCGATGACGTTCGACAGGTGCTCCTCGTGGAAGTTGGACACCCCGATGGACTTGGCGTCGCCGAGCTCCTTGTTCTTCATCAGCCCGCCCCAGCTGTCGATGTACTTGCCCTGCTCACCGGCGGGCCAGTGGATCAGGTACAGGTCGACGTAGCCGAGACCGAGTTCCTCGACACTCTTGCGGCAGGCGTCCTGCGCACTCTTGAAACCCTGGTCGCGGACGTCGAGCTTGCTGGTGACGAAGATCTCCTCGCGGGGCACCCCGGACTTGCGTACCGCGCGGCCGACGGCGGCCTCGTTGCCGTACGCGGCGGCGGTGTCGATCAGTCGGTAACCGGCCGACAGCGCCGCCAGCACCGCCTGCTCGGCGTCGGCCTCGGACAGCTCGCCGACGCCGATGCCGAGCACCGGCATGGTGTTGTCGTCGTTGAGCGTGACCGTCGGAATGGACGAGGAGGTCATGTCACCTACCCTGTGAACTCGAAATTTCTCGGGTCGGGACCCAGGCGAGTGCCATCGCCGAGCGACGAGATCGACGCCATGTCCTGCTCGCTCAACTCGAAGTCGAACACGTCGAAGTTGCTCACAATCCGCTCGGGGGTCACCGATTTCGGGATGACTATATTGCCGAGTTGGATATGCCACCTAATCAGTACCTGCGCCGGGGTGCGTCCGTGCGCCTCCGCGACTGAGGTGACGGTCGGATTCGCCAGCAGCGATCCCTGCCCCAGCGGGCTCCACGCCTCGGTGGCGATGCCCAGTTCGGCGTGTACCTCACGCAGCTCCTGCTGCTGAAGCAGCGGGTGCAGCTCGATCTGGTTGACGGCGGGCACGACGCCGGTGGCGTCGATCAGCGTGCGCAGGTGTTCGGGCTCGAAGTTGCTCACCCCGATCGAGCGGATCCGGCCCTGGTCACGCAGGTAGGCGAACGCCTTGAAGGTGTCGACGTACTTGTTGGTCTTCGGCATCGGCCAGTGCACCAGATACAGATCGAGATACTCCAGGCCCAGCCGCTCCATGCTCTTGTCGAACGCGGCCAGCGTGCTATCATAACCCTGGTCGGCGTTCCACAGCTTGGTCGTGATGTAGACGTCCTCGCGGCGCAGACCCGACTTGGCCAGCGCCTGCCCGACCTCGCGTTCGTTCTGGTAGGCGGCGGCGGTGTCGATGTGCCGGTAGCCCGCCTCCAGCGCCGTGGCAACCGCGCGCTCGGTGGCCTCCGGCGGCGTCTGCCAAACTCCGAGTCCAACCTGGGGGATCGCATTACCGTCATTCAGCGTGATCAAGGGAGATGCCATGACTGCGAGTCTGCCAGCTGACGGCGCGTACAGCCCGGGACGCAAGGAGGCGCTCGTCACCGCGATGGCGGGTGTCACCCTGCGCGCGTTGCCGCGCATCCCCGACCCGGTGAAACGCCTGCTGCTGGCGGGCCGCACGGTGACGGTGGACGGCAACACCCTCGACACCACGGTGCAGCTGATGCTCGCCGGGCAGAAGCTGGTCGGGATCGACGGTGGCACCAACAACGTGGCGGCGGCGCGGGCGCAGCTGCGCGACCTGTCCGGCGGGTTCCGGCAGGCGATCCCGGTGGCCGCGGTGAGAGATCTCACCGTGACCGGCGGGGACGGTGAGATCCCGGCCCGCCACTACGTTCCGCCCACATCCACCGCCGACACGGCCGCCCCGCTGCTGGTGTTCTTCCACGGCGGCGGCTTCGTGATCGGCGACCTCGACAGCCACGACGACCTGTGCCGGCTGATCTGCCGCGACGCCGGGGTGCACGTGCTGTCGGTCGACTACCGGCTGGCCCCCGAGCACAAGGCGCCCGCCGCCGCCGACGACGGGTTCGCCGCCTACCGCTGGGCGCGCGAGCACGCCGCCGAACTCGGTGCCGACCCGGACCGCGTCGCGGTCGGCGGGGACAGCGCCGGCGGCAACATCGCCGCCGTCGTCGCCCAGCGCGCCCGCGCCGAAGGAGTGCCGCAACCGGCGCTGCAACTGCTCATCTACCCGTGGACCAACCCCAGCGGCGAGACCCGGTCGCAGACCCTGTTCGCCTCCGGCTACTTCCTGACGAAGGCCGACATCGAGTGGTTCGCCGACAAGTACGTCACCGGTGCGTCGGTGCAGATCACCGATCCGGTCGTGTCACCGCTGCTGGCCGACGACCTGTCCGGGCTCGCGCCTGCACTGGTGCTGACCGGCGGCTTCGACCCACTGCGCGACGAGGGCGTGGCCTACGCCGAGGCACTGCGCGCCGCCGGGGTGGCCGTCGACCTGCGGCAGGCCGGTGCGCTGATCCACGGCTTCGCCAACATGTTCCCGATCGGGGGCGGTTGCGCGGCCGCGGTCGCCGACATGATCAGCGCGCTGCGCACCCGTCTGCGCGGCGTCTGACGGGCCGCGAAAACGCCGCCGGTACGCTTGTCCCCGTGGCCTCGAAACCGAAGAAGACCCCGAAGTACGACCTGAAGGCGGCCGACAAGAAACGCAATCTGGCCGTACAGATCGGGTTGACCGCGATCGTCGTGATCTTCGCCGTCGCGCTGGTGCTCTACATCGTCATGACCAAGGAGGACAAGCCCGGCGAGGGTGAGGCCAAGCCGATCCGGGTGGCGTCCAGCGACGTCATCACCGGTGACGACGGCGAGCCCAAGGCCGTGCTGTCGCTCTACGAGGACTTCCTGTGCCCGGCGTGCGGCAACTTCGAGAAGGCCTTCGGCCCGACGATCAACCGGCTGATCGACAGCGGCGCCGTGGCGGCCGACTACTACATGGTCTCGATCCTGGACCGGGCCGGCCAGGGGTACTCGACCCGCGCCGCGAACGCCGCCTACTGCGTGGCCGAAGCCGACACCGAGGCGTTCCGCCGCTTCCACGCCGCGCTGTACGCCCAGCAGCCGCCCGAGGGCGTCGGCCCGTTCCCGGACGAGGCCCGGCTGACCGAGGTGGCGCGCCAGGCCGGCGTCGTCGGCGACGTCCCGAACTGCATCGAGAAGGGCCGCTACGACGACATGGTCAAGGGCATGGCCAAGGCGACCGAGGTCAAGGCCACCCCGACCATCCGCATCAACGGCAAGGACTACAAGCCGACGACCCCCGACGCGCTGATCGACGAGATCAGGAGCATCGTCGGTGACCTGCCCGTGCTCGACGCCGGTGCGCCGCCGCCGAATCCGGATCCGACGACCCCGGCGCCCGCTCCCGCTCCCGCTCCATGAGCGTGAGCGCGCCAGGGGAGGTGTCCCCGGCCGAGCCGGACAGCCCCGAGCACGGTGGGGTGCACGTCGGGAGGCTGAGCGCGCTGTGGGTCCTGATCGCCGGCGTGGTGGGCCTCTCGTCGGCGCTGGCGCTGACCATCGAGAAGGTCGAGCTGCTCAAGAACCCGGCCTACGTGCCGACGTGCAGCCTCAACCCGGTGCTGTCCTGCGGTTCGGTGATGGTCACCCCGCAGGCCGCCGTGTTCGGTTTCCCGAACTCGCTGATCGGCATCGTGTCGTTCACCGTCGTGCTGGTGACCGGGGTGCTCGCGGTGGCCCGGGTTCAGCTGCCCCGCTGGTACTGGGCCGGGCTGGCGGTCGGCACGCTGCTGGGCACGGTGTTCGTGCACTGGCTGATCTACCAGAGCGTGTTCACCATCGGCGCGCTGTGCCTGTACTGCATGGTGGTGTGGTCGATGACCATCCCGCTGCTGGTCGTGGTGACGACGATCGCGGTGCAGCCGCAGCGCGGCAACGCCGTGCTGCGCGGGCTGCACACCTGGCGCTGGTCGATCGTGGCGCTGTGGTTCACCGCGGTGATCCTGTTGTGCCTGGTGCGGTTCTGGAGTTACTGGTCCACTCTGCTCTGAGGATCTAGCTAGGGCCGAGCGCTGAAAAAAACGGTAGCGAAATGTCTGCTGCGCTCGGGCATGAACTGCGGTCCCTGAACGGTGCGCGAACAGCAATCGATGTGTGACTTCAATGCGGTCCCAGGTCAACGCATGCTGATATGGGGCATGTCGCCTGCGATGATCAGTAACCGGCTGTTCGAGATTGATTGCCACCAGAAAAGGCGGCTGAACCCTCAGTCGGAGGGCGCGGGCGGCGCCGTGGTCGAAGTAGACGGGATCGGCCTGTCCGGTAACTTTGGCGCAGAAAGCGGAGCCTGCCGGCGTCGATCGTCATGGTCATCTCGGGCAACGCTTCTTTCGTAATACCGCCTCACTACCGGGGCATGTCAACGTGTTTTCTCGTAGAGCGTGACGACCGCGGCCCCGCCGAGACCGATGTTGTGTTGCAGCGCGAGGTTGACGTCCTCCACCTGCCGCTCTGCGGCCTGGCCTCGGAGCTGCCACACCAGCTCGGCACACTGGGCGAGGCCCGTTGCCCCCAGAGGATGCCCTTTGGAGAGCAGCCCGCCGGAGGGGTTGGTCACGACCTGGCCGCCGTAGGTGTTGTCGTCGTCGGTGATGAATCTTTCCGCGGTGCCCTCTGGGGTGAGCCCGAGCGCCTCATAGGTCAGCAGTTCATTGGTGGTGAAGCAGTCGTGCAATTCGACGACCCGGATGTCGATGGGGTCGACCCCGGCTTGTTCGTAGACCTGCCGTGCCGCCGACTGCGCCATGTCATAGCCCACCAGCTTGGCCATGTCGGCGTCGGCGAAGCTGGTGTCGGTGTCGGTGGTCAA
Source organism: Actinomycetota bacterium (assembly GCA_040752555.1). Lineage (GTDB taxonomy): Bacteria > Actinomycetota > Actinomycetes > Mycobacteriales > Mycobacteriaceae > Mycobacterium. The sequence goes on from JBFMGT010000001.1 coordinate 17,763, forward strand.
CGCCTGCGCGGCGATAGCGACCGTGGTGTCGAGGCCGCGGCGGCGGGCGAACTCCTCGCTGCACAGCACCGCGGCCGCCGCTCCGCAGGTGGGCGGGCAACACTGCAACCGGGTCAATGGGCCATAGATATGCGGGGAGGCCAGCACCTCTTCCACTGTCAGGGGATCACGGAACACCGCGTAGGGGTTATTGGCCGCGTGTCGGCGCGCCTTCACCGCGATCTTGGCGAAGGTCTCCGGACGGATTCCGAACCGGTCGGCGTACTGGGCGCCCGCGCCGCCGAACCACAGTGCCGGCATGGGTACCCCGTCGGGGCAGTCTTGCGCTCCGCTGGCGGCCTCGGCGAACCGCGCGAAGGGTGTCGGCCGATCATCCCAGTGCGACTTCAGCGCGCCACGTTGCATCTGCTCGAACCCGAACGCGAGGACGCAGTCTGCAGCACCACCGGCCACCGCCTGGCGAGCTAGCCACAACGCCGAGGAGCCCGTGGCGCAGTTGTTGTTCACGTTGACCACCGGCACGCCCGTCATCCCGACTCGATACAGCGCATTCTGTCCACACGTCGAATCGCCGTAGACATAACCGGCATAGGCCTGCTGCACGTCGGCGAGATCCACACCGGCATCGGCCAGCGCGGCTTTGACAGCGCCTTCTGCCATCACGTCGTAGGGATCACTGTTGCTCGGGGTGGCGAACGGCACCATTCCCACCCCGACCACAAAGCTCCGCCCTGTCATCCGCTCCTCCAGTCGCAAATCGACCCGATGATGTTACTAACCTTTCACTATCCGGTGGCGACTGTCCGGTCTCGCCGGCTCGCACGCGTACACCAACCGTACGGACCGGGAAGTGGCGTTGCGACAGGATCGCAGCCAGGCCGCCCTCCCCATTCTATCCTCATGATGATCCATATGTATAGCTCGGCCCCCATTCTCCCGCAGCTTACTCGCAGCAAACTCAACAGGATCCCTGGCCGCCAGTTTCCTGGGAAGACCGCGGCGCTCGCCGCTCAGGCGCGCCACCTAGAAGCGACCCATAGGCGATGCAGTGGTATCGGCGGCTTCATGGTTTTCGGCTCGCCCACCGAGCGGAATTGCGGATGTCGTCACGTCGTATGTGCTGCCCTCCTCCTAATCCGTCTCTGCACCACGGACACGCTGTTGCTTCTCCTGAGTCCGGTTGGCGCGGGCTGCGCAACTCGGCTCCGGTCTAGTTCGCCGGGACCGAACCGGTGGAAGGCGCCGGTGGCGGGCAGGTGCGCGCAAGCCGAAAGGCTGGCCAGCGGTATCTCATGCAACACAGCATGGGCGGGCAATCTCTGGCAACGATGCAAAGGGGGGTGACGGCAATCACAACGTCCTCTATAGTATCGCCAATGCTTACCAGAAATCGGTGTGCCGGGGACGTGCGAAAGAACGGAGGTGGTCTGATGACGGTGCTGGCTGTGACGCGCACACCTGAGCTACTGGTCATTCACGCAACGCTCAGCGGCCCAGCCGGCCGTCAGCGGCGGTCGGAGGGCGTGGTCAGCGGGAACCCGTCGTGATGGCGTCGCGCGTTCTATTGACCCCGATGCGCGGTGTCGGCGACTTCTTTGCGATGTCGCTAGACACGTTTGTGCAGATGTTCCGCCCGCCGTTCGCGTGGCGTGAGTACCTGAGTCAAACCTGGTTTGTGGCGCGGGTGTCGATGCTGCCGGCACTGATGTTGACGCTGCCGTACTCGGTGCTGTTGGTGTTCATCTTCAGCATTCTGCTGACCGAGTTCGGAGCGGCGGATTTCTCCGGCACCGGCGCCGCGATCGGGACAGTGAACCAGATCGGCCCGATCGTGACGGTTCTGGTGGTGTCCGGCGCGGGCGCCACCGCGATGTGTGCGGATCTGGGTGCGCGGACGATTCGCGAGGAGGTCGACGCGCTGCGGGTGATGGGCATCAACCCGATCCAAGCGCTGGTGGTTCCTCGGGTGCTCGCCGCCACCACGGTGTCGTTGGCCCTGGCCTCCACGGTGATCTTGGTGGGCCTGACTGGGGCGTTTTTCTTCGTCGTCAGCATCCAGCACGTCTCACCGGGTGCGTTCGTCGCGGGGCTAACGGTGCTCACCGGCGCCGCCGATGTTGTCGTCTCGTTGACCAAGGCGATGCTGTTCGGGCTGGCGGCCGGGCTTATCGCGTGCTACAAGGGCATTTCGGTGGGCGGCGGCCCGGCCGGTGTGGGCAATGCGGTGAACGAAACCGTGGTGTTCACCTTTATGGTGCTGTTCGCCATCAACGTCATCGTCACTGCCGTCGGCATCCAGTTCACGGTGCAGTAAGGGCGATCCATGAGCAGCAGTGTCGTCTCGAGTTTGCACCCGGGGCTTCGGCGCGCCCTCGAGTCGCTGATCGCCGGGTGGAACAGCATCGGCGCACAGACACGGTTCTACGTCACGACCCTGAGTTCCATCCCGGACGCCGTTGTCCACTGCAGGACCGAACTGCTGCGGCTCATCGCCCAGATGGGTTTGGGCTCTGGGGCATTGGCCGTGGTGGGGGGCACGGTCGCGATCGTTGGCTTCTTGACGATGACCACTGGCGCGTTGGTCGCGGTGCAGGGCTACAACCAGTTTGCGTCCGTCGGGGTGGAGGCGTTGACGGGGTTTGCCTCGGCCTTCTTCAACGTCCGGCTCATCGTGCCGGGCACCACCGCGGTGGCGCTTTCGGCCACCATTGGCGCCGGCGCCACCGCTCAGATCGGAGCGATGCGCATCAACGAGGAGATCGACGCGCTCGAGGTGCTCGGTGTTCGCACCGTCGCCTATCTGGCCTCCACCCGGGTATTGGCCGGTGTCATCGTGGTGATTCCGCTGTACTGCGTGGCGGTGATGATGGCGTTTCTCGCCGCGCGCACCGGCACCACGGCGATTTATGGGCAGGGCTCGGGCGTGTACGACCACTACTTCAACACATTCCTCAATCCCACCGACCTGATCTGGTCGTTCTTTCAAGCGGTCGCGATGACGGTGGTGATCCTTCTGGTGCACACCTACTACGGGTACACCGCAACCGGCGGTCCCGCCGGTGTCGGGGAGGCCGTGGGGCGTGCGGTGCGCACCTCCATGGTGGTCGCGGCGGTGGAAATCGTATTCGTCTCGCTGGCTATCTACGGCCAGTCCGGCAATTTCAACCTGGCGGGGTGACCGGGGATGAATCCCAGGCCGGGTGAGAACCGGTTCCACTCCGCGTGGTGGACGCTGATTCTGTTTGTGGCGATCGCCGCGTTTGTCTTCGTGACTTCGAGCACCTTTGCCGGCACCTTCAGGTCCTTTGTGCCGGTGACGCTGACGTCTGATCGCGCGGGTGTGGTGATGGAGACCGGCGCGAAAGTGAAGATGCGCGGTGTTCAGGTCGGCCGCGTCGCCCAGATCACCGCTGGCAAGAACTCCGTGAGCCTCACGTTGGAGATTGAGCCGGATCAAATCCGGTACATCCCCGCCAACGTCGAGGCGCAGATCAACGCCACCACGGCGTTCGGCGCCAAGTTCGTCGAGCTGATCCCGCCGGAGCACCCGAGTGTCCAGCGGCTTGCCGCCGGCGCGGTGCTGCGCTCGATCAACGTCGCCACGGAGATCAACACCGTGTTCGAGAACATCGTCGATTTGATCGGGGTTATCGACCCGGCCAAGTTGAACGCCGTGCTGACCGCGGTGGCAGAGGCCGTGCGCGGACAAGGCGAACGCATCGGTGAGGCCACCACCGACCTCAACCAGGTGTTGCTGGCGCTCAACGCCCGCAGCGACACCCTCCGCCAAGACTGGCGCTCGTTCAAGAGCTTCAACGACACCTACAGCAGTGCCGCAGAGGACATCGTGGCGGTTCTGAATGCGGCCAGCACCACCAGCACGACCATCGTGGATCACGCAGAAGCGCTGGACGCGTTGCTGCTCAACGTCACCGGCATGTCCACCGCCGGGATCAACCTGCTCGGTGCGAGCAAAGACAATCTCGTCCGGTCGGTGGAGGTTCTCCAGCCGACGACGGACCTGCTGCTGCAGTACAGTCCCAGTTACGCCTGTGCGCTGCAGGGCGCGACGTGGTACCTCAACAACGGCGGCTACACGGCGTGGGCGGGTGCCGACGGGCGGTCGGCCCAGTTCGATGCGGCGCTCATGTTCGGTAACGACCCGTTTCTCTATCCGGACAATCTGCCCATCGTCGCCGCCAAGGGCGGCCCCGGCGGAAAGCCGGGATGCGGCTCGATGCCCGACCCGACCAAGAACTGGCCGGTGCGACAGTTGATCACCAACGTCGGCTGGGGGACAGGCCTGGACTGGCGGCCCAACCCCGGCATCGGACACCCCTGCTGGGTCGACTTCTTCCCGGTCACCCGCGCCGTCCCGGAACCCCCGAGCATCCGGCCCTGCCTGCCCGGGCCGGCGCCCGGCCCGGTTCCCTACCCGGGGGCGCCGCCCTACGGGGCGCCGCTGTACGGACCGGGCGGAACACCCCTGTGGCCCGGGGTGCCACCCCCGCCGCCGCCACCACCGACACCAGGCACGGCCCCGACCGCGGCCATACCGGCTCCCGTGCCGCCGCCCGGGTGACCCGACCGTGAACGACAGGGAACAGGAGAGAGTGTGAGCAAACAGCTGAAGGGCACCATTTGGCGCCTGGCCGTCTTCCTGTCGGTTTGTGCCCTCGGCACGTTCGCCCTGCTGGCGGTCTTCGCGGAATTCCGGTTCGACGTGGGCAAGACCTACTTCGCCCAGTTCAGCAACGTGTCCAATATGAGAAAGGGCAGCCTCGTCCGCATCGCCGGGGTGGAGGTCGGCAAGGTGCGCAGCATCTCGGTGAACCGGGACTCCACCGTACGAGTCGAATTCTCCGCCGAGAACTCGGTCGTCCTGACCGAGGGAAGCCGCGCGGTGATCAGGTACGACAACCTGTTCGGCGACCGCTACCTAGCACTTGAGGAAGGCGCCGGGGGGGTCAAGACATTGCAGCCCGGTGACATGATTCCGCTGGCCCGCACCGAACCCGCGCTGGACCTCGATGCGGTGATCGGCGGCTTCCGGCCGCTGTTTCGCGCGCTGGACCCAGATCAGGTCAACGCCCTCACCGGCCAGCTGATCCAAGCGTTTCAGGGCGAAGGCTCCGCGATCGGATCATTTCTGAACCAGGCCGCGGTATTGACCAACACACTGGCGGACCGCGATCAGCTGTTCGGGCAGGTCATCACCAACCTCAACGTGGTGCTGGGGTCACTGGGTGACCAGTCAGACCAGCTCGACAAGGCGGTCACCTCGCTGTCGGGCCTGATCGACGGGCTGGCCGGCCGCAAGAAGGACATCGCTAACGCAGTGGCCCACACCAACGCGGCCGCCGGTTCGGTGGCCGATCTGCTCACGCAGGTCAGGGAGCCGTTCCAGAAAGTTGTGCACGAGACCGACCGCGCCGCTGGGATCGTGGTCGCCGATCACGACTACTTCGACAACCTCCTAAATACGCTGCCAGACAAGTACAAGGCGCTGGCGCGGCAAGGGATTTACGGCGACTTCTTCAGCTTCTACCTGTGCGACTTGATCCTGAAGCTCAACGGAAAGGGCGGGCAGCCGGTGTATGTCAAGGTGGCCGGACAAAGCACGGGGCGGTGTGCGCCGAAATGAAATCCTTCTCCGAACGCAATACCCCGCTGATCGGGGCCATCGGCGTCGCAGCCGTCGCGGCCATCGTCCTTGCCGCGCTCAACTTCCAGAAACTCCCCTTCCTGAACCAGGCCAACGAGTATTCGGCCTATTTCGCCGACGCCGGCGGGCTGCACACCGGTGCCTCGGTCGATGTCTCCGGTTTTCCCGCGGGAAAAGTGTCCAGCATGGAACTCGACGGGGCACGCGTGCTCGTCACGTTCAGCGTCGACAGGAAGATCTTTCTGGGCGATCGCACCGAGGCGGCGATAAAGACCAAGAGCCTGCTGGGCAGCAAGGTGCTCGACGTCATATCCCGCGGGGACGGCGAGCTCACCACCACCATCCCGATCGAGCGGACGGTGTCGCCCTACCAGCTGCCCGACGCCCTCGGCGACCTGGCCACCACGATCAGCGGGCTGAACACCGACCAGCTGTCGGACTCGCTGGCCACCCTGGCGCAGACTTTTTCCGGCACCGCACCAGAGCTGAGGAACGCGGTGCAAGGGGTTGCCCGGTTCTCCCAGACACTCAACGAACGCGACGCGCAACTGCGCAACCTGCTCGCCAACGCCAGAAAAGCCACAACGGTACTGGCCCAGCGCACCGATCAGATCGTCACCCTGGTCAAGAGCACCAATGCCCTGTTGGTTGAGCTCCGAACCCAAAGCAGCGCAATCGATCAGATCTGGAACAACATCTCGGCGGTCGCCCAGCAACTGAAGGGGTTCATCGCCGAGAACCGGCAGCAACTGCGGCCGGCGCTGGAGAAGCTCAACGGGGTGCTGGCCATCGTGGATAACCGCAAAGAGCGCATCCAGGATGCGATCAAGCGGCTCAACGCCTACGCGCTTTCGCTGGGCGAAGCCGTCTCATCGGGGCCGTTCTTCAAGGCATACCTGGCGAACCTGCTCCCGGGCCAGTTCGTGCAGCCCTTCGTCGACGCTGCGTTCTCCGATCTCGGGCTCGACCCGGCCACCGTGCTGCCCTCCGAGCGTATCGACCCCCCCACCGGCCAGCCCGCAACCCCGGCGCTGCCGGTGCCCTACCCGCGGACCGGGCAGGGCGGCGAACCCAGATTGACGCTGCCCGACGCGATCACGGGCAAGCCGGGTGATCCGCGCTATCCGTACCGGGAGCCCCCGCCGGCCCCGCCGCCAGGTGGACCCCCGCCCGGACCGCCCGCACCGCCGCCGCCCGGCGTGCAAAACACACCCGAGCCGACACCCTCCCCGGTCTACGTGCCAGCACCGGGTGAGGTGCCCGCACAACCCGGAGGACAGCCATGACCAGGGCGCGTCTCATCCGCGCAGCCGCCGCGACCGTCCTCGTGGCGGTGCTCGTCAGCGGGCTATTCGTCGCCCTCGGCCGCACCGGCGCGGCGGCCAAGACCACGGTGGTCGCCTTCTTCCAGAACAGCAACGGCCTGTTCGCCGGCGACGATGTGCGGATCCTGGGTGTGCCCGTCGGGCGCGTCGCCACGATCGAACCGCAGCCGCAGCGGGTCAAGGTCACCTTCTGGATCGACCGCAAATATTCGGTTCCCGCCGACGCCAAGGCGGTCATCCTGTCGCCTCAACTGGTGACCGGGCGCGCCATCCAGCTGACCCCCGCCTACACCGGCGGACCCGTGATGCGCGACGGCGCGGTGATCCCGCAGGACCGCACCGCGGTCCCGGTCGAGTGGGACGACTTCCGGGCGCAGGTTGAGCGGCTGACCGAACTGCTGCGGCCCACCCAGCCCGGAGGCGTCAGCACGCTGGGCGCGTTCATCAACACCGCGGCCGCCAACCTGCGCGGCCAAGGTGCGAACATCCGCGACACCGTCGTCAAACTGTCGCAGGCGTTGTCGGCCCTCGGCGACCACAGCGACGACATCTTCTCCACCCTGAAAAACCTGGCGACGCTGGTGTCGGCGTTGCACGACAGCAGTGGCCTGCTCGGACAGCTCAATGAGAACCTGGCCGCCGTCACAGGGTTGTTGGCCGACGATCCGGACAAGGTCGGTCGGGCGGCCGGGATGCTCAACGACGTGGTCGCCGATGTGCAGAGTTTCGTTGCGGAGAATCGCGATGCGCTGGGCACCACCTCGGACAAGTTGGCCTCGGTCACCACGGCGATGGTCGACAGCCTCGACGACATCAAACAAACCCTGCACATCCTGCCCTCGACGCTGCAGAACTTCATCTTCATCTACGAACCGGCCGGCGGTACGATGACCGGCGCCATCGCGGTCAACAACTTCGCCGACCCGATCAGTTTCCTGTGCGGCGCGATCCAAGCGGCCTCCCGTCTCGGCGCCGAACAGGCGGCGAAACTGTGCGTGCAGTACCTCGCACCGATCGTGAAGAACCGCCAGTACAACTTCCCGCCACTGGGCGAAAACCTCATCGTCGGGGCATCGGCACGGCCCAACGAGGTCACCTACAGCGAGGACTGGATGCGACCCGACTACGTGCCGCCCCCCGTCGAGGCGGCCGCGCCCCACCCGCCCGAGCCTGCGCCGCTGGCCGCCGAGGCTGCTGCGCCGGATGCCGCCGCGCCGCCCACGCCGGTCACCACCAACCCATCCGATGGCCTCCCCGGCCTCATGGTCCCCCCCGGAGGCGGCTCATGACAGCGCGACAATCCTCCCGCGTCGCGGTGAAACTGCTCATCATCCTCACGCTGGCCGGGCTGCCCGGCTGCGGCTGGCGCGGGCTGAACTCGCTTGCACTGCCCGGCACCGAGGGCGCCGGGCCGGGTTCCTTCGTCGTGCAGGCGCAGATGCCCGAGGTCAGCAATATCCAACCGAACTCCCGCGTGCAGGTCGGTGACGTGACCGTCGGCACCGTGACGAGAATCGAGCGTCAAGGCTGGCATGCCCTGGTGAGCATGCGGCTCAACGGCGACGTCGACCTGCCCGCCAACGCGACCGCCAAGCTCGGCCAAACCAGCCTGCTGGGTTCGCTGCACGTCGAGCTCGCCCCGCCAGCGGACGCGCCACCGGACGGCAAACTGCGTGACGGATCGCTGATCCCGTTGGCGCGCGGGGGAGCCTACCCGACCACCGAACAGACCCTGGCCGCGATCTCCATGCTGCTCAACGGCGGCGGACTGGGCCAAGTCCAGGACATCACCCGGGCGTTTTCCACCGCGTTCCGGGGGCGTGAACACGACCTGCGCAGCATGATCGAGCAACTCGACAAATTCGCCACCCTCACCAATGACCAGACCGGTGACATCATCGCGGCCACGGACAGCCTCAACACCCTGGTCGGCAAGTTCGCCGACAACAAACCCGTTCTCGACACCGCGCTGCGCAAAATCCCCGATGCGCTGGCCGAGCTCAACAGCGAGCGGGACAACCTCATCGAGGCCGCCGATCAGCTCGGCAAGTTCAGCGCACTGACCGTCGACACGGTCAACCAGACCAAAGAAAATCTGGTCAAGGAACTCAAGGACATCGGGCCGGTGTTGGAAGCGCTGGCCAACGCCGGCCCCAGCCTGACACGTGCGCTCAGCCTCTACACGACCTATCCGTTCCCCAACGAAACCGTCGAGAAGTGGATGCGCGGCGACTACGGCAACCTCAGCCTGATCGTTGACCTCACGCTCAGCCGCATCGACTCTGCGCTCTTCACCGGTACGCGCTGGGAGGGCAACCTCACCGAGCTGGAGCTGCAATGGGGCCGCACCATCGGGCAACTCCCGAGCCCCTACACCCAATCCAACCCGCTGATCATTCCGTACCGCTGGGACCAGGGACGCTAAATGTATTTGCACAAACGCGTGAAGGTTCAGCTGGCCATCTTGACGGTGCTTGCCGTCGTCGTGATCTCGTTGATGACGCTGCACGTCATGAAGCTGCCGGCCAAGCTCTTCGGTGTCGGCCGGTACACGGTGACGATGGAATTGCCGCAGACCGGCGGGCTGTATGCGACCGGCAACGTCACCTACCGCGGCACCGAAGTGGGGCGGGTGCAGTCGGTGCACCTCACCGACACCGGTGTGGCCGCGGTGCTGTCGCTCAAATCCGGCATCGACATCCCCTCCGACGTCAAAGCTGAGGTACACAGCCAGTCGGCGATCGGTGAACAATATGTCGACCTGCTGCCCCGCAGTGACACCGCACCGCCGCTAAAGAACGGCGACGTCATCCCGCTGCGGGACGCCTCCGTGCCACCTGACATCAACAAGCTGCTCACCGCCGTCAACACCGGCTTGCGGGCGATACCGCGGGATAACCTCAACACCGCCGTAGACGAGGCATACACCGCCGTCGGCGGGCTGGGCCCAGAACTGGCCCGGCTGGTCAGGGCCTCCACCCGGCTGTCGATCGACGCCCGCGCCAACCTCGACTCACTGACGTCGCTGATCGACCAGTCCCAGCCGGTGCTCGACTCGCAGACCGATACCTCCGATGCGATCCAGGCATGGGCGGCCAACCTGGCCACGGTCACCGCCGAACTGCAAACCCATGACAACGCGGTGGCCGGAATCATCGACCACGGCGGCCCCGCCGCCGGCGAGGTGCGACAACTCTTCGAGCGGTTCCAGCCGACCTTGCCGATCCTGCTGGCCAACCTGGTCAGCGTCGGCCAGGTCGCCCTCACCTACCGAAACGACCTCGAACAACTCCTCGTGCTGCTGCCGCAAGCCGCAGCGATCCGCGGCGGAAGTGTCGTCGCCAACGCCAACACCAAGCAGGACTACCGTGGCGAGTGGATCAGCTTCAACCTCAACATCAACCTCCCACCGGCCTGCACCACCGGATTCCTACCCACCCAGCAACGGCGTCCACCGTCCTTCGAGGACAGCCCGGAGCGTCCCGCCGGCGACGTGTACTGCCGGGTGCCCCAAGATTCACCGTTCAACGTCCGCGGAGCGCGCAACATCCCCTGCGAGACCGTCCCCGGCAAACGCGCACCCACGGTGCGAATGTGCGAAAGCGACGAGCAGTATGTGCCGCTCAACGACGGCTTCAACTGGAAGGGCGACCCCAACGCCACCCTGTCCGGGCAGGACATCCCCCAGGGAGCTCCCGGATCACCGCCGACCGGAGCGCCGCCTCCCGCTGCCGTGAGCCCACCCCCACCACCGGTAGCGGCCGCCCAGTACGACCCCGCCACGGGCACCTACATCGGACCCGATGGCCAGCAATACACCCAATCCGACCTCGCGCAGACCGGCCCGAAGGAGAAGACGTGGCAGACGATGCTGACACCACCGGGCAGCTGAGAACCGCCGGCCGCACCTCGACGCTCATGCCGGATGAACGCGCCGCGTCCGCGCCGATCGGTGCTGAACCGACGCATGGCGGCGATGCCGGCACCGCCGAAGACGCCAGCAGCGGACCCGACGGCAAGGACACACACACCGCACCCCCGGGCGAGCCGAGGACGACCCGCTCGCCGCTGCGGGCCGCGATGCTGGTAGGGGTGGCCGTCGTCATCGCGCTGGCGACGCTGGCGGGATGGCTGGGATTTCGTCTCCACCACCTGCACGAGGCGCAGACCGAGCGAAATGCGTATGTGCAGGTGGGCAGGCAGGCGGCGCTGAACCTGACGACGATCGATTGGCAGAACGCCGACGCCGATGTGCGCCGCATCATCGACGGGGCAACCGGGCAGTTCTACGACGACTTCACGAAGCGATCACAGCCGTTCATCGCCGTGGTCAAACAGACCAAATCGACCACCATCGGCACGGTCACCGAGGCCGCGCTGGAGTCGAAGACCGCGGGCACCGCCCAGGTGCTCGTCGCCGTGACCGTCAAGACGACGAATGCCGCTGTGCCCGACCAACGGCCACGGGCCTGGCGGATGCGCATCTTCGTGCAGCAAGTCGGCGATCAGCCCAAGGTGTCTAACGTGGAGTTCGTGCCGTGAGGTGGCCGAAATCGCGTCGTACCGGCGATCCCACCGACACCGACTCGGCCCAGGAAACACCCACCGCGACCGAGGACGACTGCGAGCACACGCCGGCTACGATGAAACGAAGCATCCGCTGGTCACGTGTGCTCGCCTACGGGATGCTGCCCGGCCTCGCGCTGCTGCTGGCCGCGGCCGCCGGCGGGCTGAAATGGCAGGTCGGTTCCCTGCGTGAGGCCCAGCTTGCCAGCGTCGAGTCCGTGCGGGCCGCCACCGACGGAACAATCACGATGCTGTCCTACAAGCCCGACACCGCCGAGAAGGATCTGACCGCCGCCCAAAACCGACTGACAGGACAATTCAAGGATTCCTATGCCTCGCTAACACATGACGTGGTGATCCCCGGGGCGAAGCAAAAACAGATCTCCGCGGTCGCCAACGTTCCGGCCGCGGCGTCGGTGTCGGCCACCGCGAACCACGCGGTCGTCCTTGTTTTTGTCAACCAGACCGTCATCGTCGGCACGGACGCACCCACCAGCACCACCTCATGCGTGCGAGTGACGCTGGACAAACACGATGGCCGATGGCTCATTTCCCAATTCGAGCCGATTTGACAACATGATCGGGGTTCGATTCACAGCGCCGCGCAACATTCAGACCGTATGCATGGCGATGTGCTGGGCGGCAGGGCTCGGTGTGGCAACTGCGCAGGCACCTCACGCTCATGCCGACCCGGTGGCCTATCTGGTCAACGTGACCGTGCGGCCCGGCTACGGCTTTCCGAACGCCGACGCGGCCTTAGGCTACGGTTACGGCATTTGCGACAAGCTGTCCGGCGGCGAAGGCTACGGGCAGCTTATCGGCGATCTGCAGGCTGATTTCCACACCGCCGACGACTATCAGGCCTCCTATCTGATCACCCAGTCGGTCAACGAACTCTGCCCGGCGTTGATCTGGCGCCTGAGGAACTCGGCTGCACACGACTGGCCGCCGCCTAGAGATGACGGCTGACGTCGAGGAGATGAACATGCGGCATTTGCTGTTGACCGTGCCGGCCGTGGTGGTCGTCGCCGTCGGTGCTGTGGTTGGCATGCCGATCGCACACGGCGACAACAAACGACTCAACGACGCGGTGGTCGCCAACGTGTACACCATTCAGCACCAGGCAGGCTGCACCAACGACGTCACGATCATCCCGCAACTGCAACGTGCCGCCGAATGGCACGCCCGGGATGTGCTGAACAATCGCGACCTCAACGGTGATATCGGGTCTGACGGTTCGACGCCGCAAGACCGCGCCGACGCAGCCGGTTTCCAGGGTCGGGTGGCCGAAACGGTGGCGATCAATCCGGCCCTAGCGATCAGCGGTGTGGAGTTGATTAGCCGGTGGTATGACAACGCGGCATATCTCGCCATCATGTCCGATTGCGCCCACACTCACATCGGCGTGTGGTCGGAGAACAGTTTCGACCGCACCGTCGTGGTCGCCGACTACGGGTAGCCAGAGCGGGCCAGATCCCGCACATCGAAGCGACACGGTACATCGGCCGTCGGCCTCACGCCTGTGGTGTTGTCGGAGCTGACGGCACAGCCACGGACATGGGCGGTGCCTGAAGGCGCAATGTCGAGGCCGTCGGATACAGGATCGCGGGTCACTGCTTCGGCCACCATGTGGTGACGGTGTCACGCATCGGTTCTACGCGGTGCTCTGCCGCCAAGAGCGCCAGATGGGCCAGTGTTTCACCGTTGGCGGCCCGGCGCATGAAGTTGGGTACCTGAGCCCAGGGCCGCGACCACCCCAGGCGGGTGGTGATCTGCCAGCAGGTTGCCCCAGGGCAGTCGGCCACCGCGCGTTCGATCTCACCAAGGCGCGTGCGGTGATGGGCGAAAAGTTCGTCCAGCCTGGTTGTGAACGCGTCGAAGCGGTATTCGTGGGCGGGAAGCACCTCGTCGGGTTGATATCCACGCAGTTTGGCCAGCGAGGCGAGGAAGTCGGCGAGGGGATTGGCGGCTTGCTGGGGATGCACGGAGATGTTCGGGGTGATCCGCGGCAACACACAATCGCCGGTCAGCATCAGCCTGCGGTCGGGCTCGGCGAAGCAGAGATGCCCGGGCGAATGGCCGGGCGTCCAGATCGCGCGCAGGTTCCAGCCCGGCAACGGGAGACGATCGCCATCGTCGATGAACCGGTCCGGTTCGGCCTGCCGGACGAACTGCCGGATTCCAAGCGACGCCGAGCTCAGTTCGTCCAACTCGACCTCGGGCACCCCGCAGTCCACCAAGAGGTCCCGCATACTCGCCACGAGAGGTTCTACCTCGCCGTAGCGGGTGGGCAACACCGCGGCATCGGCCGGGTGCACCCCGACCCATGCTCCGGAATGCTCGCGCACCCGCCCAGCCAATCCGTAGTGGTCGGGGTGGACGTGCGTGATCAGCACCGCAGAGACGTCGGTGATGTCGCATCCGGCCTTGGACAGTCCCTCGACGAGGGCCGTCCACGCTTCCTCGGTGTCCCAGCCGGCGTCGACGATGGCGACCCCGTCAGGCAGCTCGAACGCATACACCAGCACGTATCGCAACGGATTGTCCGGGATTGGCACCGGGATCGACCACAATCCCGGTCGCACCTGCTCGACCGGCGGCAACACGCCGTCGACCCAGGCCTGCCGCTGAACGGCCCCCGGCGCCTCGGCCATGGCTGTGTTCCTCCTGTCGCGGTCCCGACGCACACCGTCACACGCACAAATGTTAGTCATCGTTCACAATCCTGGGCAGGTCGTCGCTGGCTGCTATGCCGAGCACCGCGTAACCCATGGCGGCCAGACGGGCAGCGACCCGCTCGGGGGGCAGGCCGGTGTCGCGGTAGTGAAGGATCGACTGGATCGCGCCGATCGCACCATGTACGACCGCGCGGACGTCGGCCTCATCAAGCTCCGGCCGCAACTCCGCGACCACGTGCACCCATTCCTCGAGATACAGTCGCTGCTTACGTCGCAGGCGGCGCCGCTGCTCATCGGACAAGTTATGCAACTCGCGGTAATAGACAATCGCCAGCTCCCGATCGTTGATCACCAGCGAGACATGGTCGGCGACCAGCCCAGTCAACGCCTCACGCTCATCACGAGCCTGGTCCACGATGGTCGAGGCCCGCTCCAGCAGCGCGTCGATCACCCGCTCGAACAGCGACGCGAGCACGGCGGCCTTGCTGTCGAAATGCCGGTAGATTCCCGGTCCCACGATTCCAGCCGCCACACCGAGATCCGTCATCGACACGGCGTGATATCCCCGCTCGGCGATGAGCTCGGCGGCCGCGGCCAGAATCCGCTCACGACGTTCGCTTCCCCGAGTCCGTTGAGTAACGATCGCTCCGCTCACCGTGCCCCTTCCTCTTGGGTGAAACCACATGGGCCGGCGTCGCCTGCTTGTGCCCTGAACTCGCGTGGTCCCACCGCGGCCAACAGCAATGCTAACAGCGGTTAACACGCTGCAGGGCCGGGTAGCGAATTGGCGCGGACGAGGCGAAGCGGTTGCTGACGATGATTGGCCGACGAGGTGTTGGTCGACCGGGCCAGCGGGAAGCGACACCTGCACCGCGGTCGGCGACGCTAGGCGGTGGGCGGCCCCCGCTCCTATTCCTCAGCGGGCAGGATTAGGGACCAGAAGCGCGACTGGCGATCATTCGTCAGGCTCATGTAGATGTGTTTGGCTTCGGTGAAATCGAGGAATCCGTCGTCTCCGAGTTCGCGGCCGATGCCGCTTTGCCGGTATCCGCCGAACGGTGCGTCGGGGCGCAACTGGTGGTGGTCATTGATCCAGACCGTGCCGGCGCGTAACCGGCGGCTGATTTCGTAGGCGTTGACCATGTTGGTGGACCACACCGTCGCTGCCAAGCCGTATATCGTGTCGTTGGCCAGGCGCACCGCGTCGTCGACGGAGTCGTACCCGATGACCGACAGCACGGGGCCGAAAAGCTCCTGACGGGCGATCGGCATGTCGTTGTTGACGTTGTGGATCACTGTCGGCTGGAAGAAGTAGCCGTCGCCGATGTCGGCACGACGACCACCACACGCCACTGTGGCGCCGGCGGCCGCGGCGTCATTGACGACGCGCTCCAGCTCGGCGGCTTTCTCGGCCGAGATCACCGGGCCGAGGTCGGTCTGCGGGTTGCGCGTGTCTCCGAGTCTGATCGTGGCGGCCCGCCGCACCAGCCGGTCGATGAGTTCCTCTTCGCGCCCGCGTGGCACGAAGACCCGGCTGCCCGCTTCACAGCACTGCCCGGCGTAGAAGTTGACGCCGAACAGCACGCCGTCGACGACGAGATCGAAGTCAGCGTCGGGCAGGATGACTGACGGCGACTTTCCGCCGAGCTCTAGGGTGACGTTCTTCAACGTTTGCGCAGCCCCGGCGGCGACGCTCCGCCCGACCCCGGTGCTGCCGGTGAACGTGACATGGTCCACCAGAGCGCTTTCGACGAGGTATTGGCCCACTTCGACGTCCCCGGTGACGACGTTGAATTGCCCGGGGGGAAGATCTGTGCGCGACAATGCTTCAGCCAGTAGCATCGCCGACAGCGGCGTGCGTGGGTTGGGCTTGAGCACGACGCTGTTGCCCATCAGCAGTGCGGGAATGACTTTCCACACGGCCAACAAGAGCGGGAAGTTGAACGGGGTGATGGCCGCGACGACGCCCTCGGGTTCCCGTACGACGTGACTGACGCTAAACGGCGGCGAATGGAACCCCAATGGCTGCTCCAGACGCACGCTTGGGGCCATATCGAGGAAGTACTGGCTGTGGGCCAAGGCGAATCCGACGTGCAGAGCGCTCGCCGTCTTGATCGGAGATCCGCATTCGGCGATTTCCGCTTCCAGGAGGGCGTCCTGGTTTTCGACCAGGTAGTCGATGGCTGGCTGCAGCGCTCGGACCCTGCTTCGCACGTCCAGGCCGGCCCAGGGGCCCTCGTCGAAGGCCGTGCGGGCACACGCGACCGCCGCCTCGACGTCGGCGATCCCTCCGTCGGCGACATCGCCGACGACGGTCGCGGTGGCCGGGTCGATGACCTGCCTGCGTTTGCCACTGACGGAGGGACGCCATGTCCCGCCGATGTATTGCTCGAAGCGCCATCGCACATCGGATTTCAGCGGTGCCGTCATTGTCATCTTGGGTCTCGCTTTGCTGGTTGTAAGACGGTTTTGGTCAGCTGGTGACGAGCTGTCAATCGTGGTAGCGAACTGTGATCGCGTGTTCGGGGCACGCCTGCGCGCCTTCCTCTGCTTCGTTGACCAACTCTGGCGGAACGGGATTGACGATCACGACGGACTTTCCTTCGTCGTCCAGGCCATAAACCGCAGGTGCCAGTGAGTGGCAGCGGGCATGGCCCATGCACCGGTTGAGATCGACGGTGACCTCTGCGGATTTGCTGGTCACGGGACTCGTCACGACCTGGCCTCGAAGATCACCGGCAAAGACTTCACACCCCAGGTGTCACCGGTGTGCCACACCGGTGGCTTGTCGGGATCCAGCCGGTATTCGGGTGTGGCCGCCGTGTTCGACGGAGTGCCCGACCGGGCATGCTTCACGCATCCGGTCGTAGATCGCCAGTCGGTGGCGTTGAACCTCCCGGTCGTGCATGCTCAGATGCTCGATGAACTTGTCGGCCGCTTCGGCGTTGAGCCGCGTGGGTCGTTCGTCATCGATATCGGTGTTGCGCTGTTGTGTCGTCATTGTTGAATTCGCTCCAATCTTCACGAACGGCTATCGGTTTTGCGTCGCGGCCGTGGCCGAGACAACTTTGCACTGCAGGGCGGAATCAGCTCTCCACTTGGGCTGCTAGTCGTCCGACAGAATGACCAACCCGCGGATGTTGCGACCCGCGAGCATGGCCTCGTACCCCTCGTTGATTTGATCAAGCGAGTAGGTGTTGGTCACCAGCTCATCGAGTTTCAATTTGCCGGATTGATAGAGGTCGATCAGCTGGGGAATGTCGGAGAACGGGTTGCTGCTGCCATACACGGTGCCCAGGATCTGGCGTTCGAACATCACAACGTCGAAGGGAGCGATGGGTAGGTGGTCGGCGCCGGCGGGCGGCACGGCGACCAGGACGGCCCGCCCGCCTTTCCCCAGCGCCTGCAGCGCTTGTGCGAGGATCGCCTGGGTCAGAACGCCGGGCGTGGCGATGGACACGTCGGCCCCCCTGTTCCAGGTGGCCTCCAACACCGCGTCGACCGGGTCGACGGCGGTCGGATCGACGACGTGTGTCGCGCCGAACACTTCGTAGGCGAGTTTGCGCTTGGCCTCGTCCGGTTCGACGGCCACGACGACGCGGGCGCCCGACGTAGCGGCCCCCTGGATCGCGTTCATGCCGATTCCCCCGGCGCCCCAGACGACCACGGATTCACCGGGCCGCACCTTGGCCTTGTTGACTGCCGCCCCGTAGCCGGTGGGCACGCCGCACCCGATCAGGGCTGCGGTGCGCAGCGGAACGCTCCGATCGATCTTGACGACGGAAACATCAGGCACCACGGTGTGCTCGGCAAACGTTCCCAGCAAGCACATCTGGCCAGCGCCTTGCGCTCCCACGTGGAATCGGTAGGTCCCGTCGAGCTGCGGACCGGCCAGGATGTTGGCACCCAGGTCGCAAAGGTTGGAGTGTCCGACCGCACACGAGCGGCAGTGCCCACACGCGGGGATGAACGACAACACCACATGATCGCCCGGTTCGACCGCCGTGACCTCGGCGCCGACCTCTTCGATGACCCCGGCCCCTTCGTGGCCGCCGATCACCGGATACGGCATCGGAAGATCGCCTGTCACCAGGTGGTAGTCGCTGTGGCAGAGGCCGGTCGCCGCCAGGCGCACCCGCACCTCGTGCGGGCCCGGCGGGTCGAGATCCACCTCCTGCACCTTGAACTGCTCGTTCTGCCCATGGAGCACGGCTGCCCGAGTCTTCACGAAACTCCCTTCGTCGACCTAATCACATCGATCTTGATCCGCGCGTCGACGCCGGCTGCCCAGACTGTTGTGTCGATCGAAGGGCCCCGTCGCCGTTGTCGGTGTTGACACAAGTCATCGTTGATGTGACTCATGTCATTAAGCACTATGATCATAGGTCATACCCACACCGCTGGCAAGGAAAACGATTCCTGGATTCTGTCGCACCGCCGATCATCGGCAAGCAGTCTTGCCAGTTCACTGGCCACGGACCAGGAGTTTTGTACGCCGGACGGGAAGAAGAGAACGGGAAGAGGTACCTCAATAACGTGATGACAATTAGCCTCCGATGCGGTTCCCCACATCGATGTACGGCTCTGACGCGCAGCCAGACCGGTCAGCACGCTCCGAGGTCGGCGTGACGCACACCGTCGCCCCCGGCGGCGAGGCCCGCGGACCGGCACGCATCGCTGTGGTGGGTGCGGGGCCGGCCGGCCTGTACGCGGTGACCGAACTTGTGGAGTCGGGTCACCCGGTGAAGATAGACGTGTTCGAACGGCTGCCCTCGCCGTTCGGGCTCGTCCGGTACGGAGTCGCGCCGGATAACCAGAAGATCAAGTCGGTCGCCCGCGTTCTGGGCGCACCCTTCACCGCCCATTCAGCCACGGTCCGTTTTCTGGGGAACGTCTCTGTCGGCCGTGATATCAGCCGACACGAGTTGCGAGGATTTTACGACGCCGTCATCTACGCTTTTGGCGCGGAAGACGCCCGAGTGCTGGACGTACCCGGTAGCCGCCTGCCGGGCAGCTTTGCGGCCAAAGAATTCGTCGGCTGGTATTCCGGACATCCCGACGCCGCCGACCGCAACTTCCCACTGCACGGTCGGGGCGTGGCCGTGGTGGGGGCCGGCAACGTCGCCCTCGATGTCGCGCGAGTGCTCGCGCGCAGCGCCGAGGAGATCGCCGCCACCGACGTGCCCGACCGGGTCGTCACCGCACTTGGCTCCAGCGCCATCACCGACATCTATCTGCTGTGCCGACGCGGCCCCGCGCAGATGAAATTCACACCGGTCGAACTTCGCGAACTCGGCGAGCTGTCCAACGCCGATCTCATCATCGATCCGACCGAATTGGCGTTGAGCGAAAGCGAGCGAGCCGAGCTGTTGGGAAGGCCCCAGCTCGAACGCATGGTCTCAACGCTGCGGCAGTGGGCGGATCGGCCGCTGCAGGGCAAACCGAGGAGACTGCACCTGAGATTCCTCCGGAGCCCTGTCGCTATCCTCGGCGACGACCACGTCAATGCCCTGGTTGTCGAACGCAACGAACTGACCGACGACGGCCAGGCGCGCGGTTCAGGCCAGTACGAGGTGCTCGACGTGAACCTGGTGCTGCATTCCGTCGGCTACCAGGTGCGTCCGGTAGCCGACTTGCCCTACGACAGCGGTACGCAAACCATCCGCAACCAAGGGGGCCGCCTAGTGGACGGACAGGGCCATTTCCTGCCGGGCGAGTACGTGACCGGTTGGGCCAAGCGCGGCCCCAGTGGCGTGATCGGCACCAATCGAGCCGACGCCGCCGAGACCGTCAAGAACCTGCTGGCCGACCTGCCCGGCCTCGCACCGCCGAGACACGACCACCGCCGGACGGTCATCGAACTGCTCGAGCACCGCGCAGTCAACGTCGTGGACTGGGCGGGATGGCTACGGCTGGACTCCCACGAAATCCAAGCAGGTCGGCGCCGAGGAAGCCCCCGGGTCAAAACCCCGGATCTGGCCGCCATGCTCGATCACGCCCACCCCCTGGCACACGACGCCCCGACGGACGCCGCGGCCGGCACCCCGAGCCCGGCCGGGCGAACACCAGGATGACCCGCACGTATCGAGTGGTGCGCCCGGGAGCCCGCCGACACCGGCACGCACAGTCGACATCCCAACTCAGGTCCACAACACAGTCTCTGCGAAGGAGCCACGATATGATCGACCGCCACATTCCTTGGATGCAGCCCGCCTCGGCCCCGGGCCGCTTCCGTGAGATCGGCGTGTGGGGCGACCAGACGATCGCGGACGTCGTCGACGACCACGCACAACGGCATCCCGAAAAGACTGCGGTCATCGATTCCCGCGAAAAGCTGACATACGCCCAACTCAGGGACCTGTCGCTGCGCCTTGCGCGGGTCCTGCTCGATCACGGTGTCGAGCCCGGCGACCCGGTCGCCATCCACCTGCCCGGCTGCGTTTTGCTGCCGGCACTGCACCTGGCGTGCAACAGGATCGGCGCGCTGTTCCTGCCGGTGAGCACCGGCTGGCGCGGCGCCGAGCTGCGGTCTCTGCTGGGCACGGTACGGGCTTCGATGCTGATCGTCCTCAACGATAACGGCGGCTTCGACTACGTCGGCCTGGCGGAAACGCTGCGTGACGGGCTGCCCGACCTCAAACACGTGTTGACCGCCCGAAGCGGTTCGCTGGAATCGCTGGCAGCCAACTCGGCGCCTCTGACCGCCGGCGAGCTCGACGAGCATCGGCCGAGCGCCGATGCGCCCGCACACGTGATGTCCTCGTCGGGAACGACCGGTATCCCCAAGGCGTCGGTGTGGAGTTCGAATGACCTGGTCGCCCTGCTCGTCCACCATATGGGCCGCCGCCTCCACCTCGGTGCCGACGACGTCGCCGCCGCCATCGCACCGGCCAGCACGGGCTCGACCGGCTACGTCTTTCCCGTGCTGGCACCACTGTTGGTGGGTGCGACGACCGCGCTGCTGGAAACCTGGAAGCCGCAGGCCGCACTGGACCTGATCATCCGGGAGCAGTGCACCTACGCGACCGCCGTGCCCACCCAGATGATCATGATGCTGGAGTTCCCGCTCGAGCAGTATGACCTGTCCCACTTCACCCGATTCAACAACGCGGGCGCCCCGCTGCCACAGTCCACCGCGCGCGACCTCGAATCACGGATGGGCTGCCGCGTGCAAACCATTTACGGCGCCACCGATGGGGGAGTGCCCGCCATCACGTCGATCGACGATCCAGACGAGCTACGCCACACGACCGTCGGCTCGGTCTGCCCCGGTGTCGAGGTGGTGTTGCTCGGCGCGGACGGCAACCCCGTGCCGCCGGGCGACGCTGGTGAACTGTGCTGGCGTGGGCCCAACAAGTCATACGGCTATCTCAACGAGCCCGACTACGACCGGCAGGCTTGGGATGATCAGGGTTTCTTCCACTCCGGTGACGTCGGTGAGTTCGATGACCGCGGATACCTACGCATCGTGGGGCGCATCAAGGACATGATCTTGCGGGGAGGCACCAACATCTTCCCGCGGGAAGTCGAGGAGCTGCTGCTCGAGCACCCTGACGTGGCTGGCGTAGCGATCGTGGGAATCCCCGATGAGCGGCTGGGCGAGCGGGCCTGCGCCGCAGTGGTGCCCGCTTTAGGCTCTCACCCCCGGCTCGACGATCTGTGCTCGTTTCTGCTCGACCGCCAGCTCGCCAAGGCCAAGCTGCCCGAAAGATTCATCGTGCTCGATGAGCTGCCGACCAATGCCGGCGGAAAGGTCGACAAAGCGCTCCTTCGAGACATCGCCATCAAGGACCTGGCAGGTCACGCGCGTAACGAAGACGGGACCTCAGCTCGCCATCGGCCGCCGGCGCCAGGTACGCCGGCTGACACCGCACCGTCAACCGCAGAACGCGCAGCTGAGGGAACGGCATGAGCGATCCGACCGGCCCGCTGTCCGGGGTACGCATCCTCGACCTGTCCGCGCTGGCCCCAGGGCCGTTTGCCACCATGCTGCTCGGCGACCTCGGCGCGGAGGTGATCACGGTGGAAGCCCCGGCCGCCGCGCGAAGCGGCAGCGGTCTTGGCGCGCTACCCGGTTACGGTGGTGAGCGCGCGCGCCGACAGGGCATCAATCCGCTGTATCGCTCCCGACGATCACTCGTGCTGGACCTCAAGCAACCGCAAGCCCTGGAGATCGCCCTGCAACTGGCGCAGCGCAGTGACGTCTTCGTCGAGGGATTCCGGCCGGGAACCTGCGAGCGGCTCGGATTGGGCTACGACACGGTCGCCGCGCGGAACCCGGCGATCGTCTATTGCTCGCTGACCGGCTATGGGCAATCCGGGGAGCTGGCGATGCGCGCCGGTCACGATCTCAACTACATCGCCGAGTCGGGCCTGCTGTCGGCGACGACACGCGATGGCCAGCGTCCGGGCATACCCGTCAACGTGGTGGCCGACTTCGCCGCAGGAGGTTTGCTGGCCGCGTTCGGCATCCTGGCCGGCCTCCTGGGCCGCCAGGCCAGCGGCCGGGGAACTCACATCGACGTGTCGATGTATGAGGGGCTGCTCGGCCTGCTGCAGGTGGTCCAGTCGTGGACGCTGGCGTCGGCGCCGGATCCGTCGTGGGGCCGGGGCCTGCTGTCGGGGGCGGTCCCCTTCTATGACTGCTATCGCACGGCCGACGGGCAATGGCTGTCGGTGGCTGCTCTGGAGCCGAAGTTCTTCGCGAACCTCTGCACAGCACTCGGCCGCCCCGACCTGATCTCGGCTTATGCCGACCAGTCTCGATGGGGCGAGCTGCGGGCCGCATTCGAGAAGACCTTCTCCGCTGCCTCGCTCGCGGAATGGCTGGCCCGGCTGGAAGAGGTCGACACCGCGGTGGCTCCCGTGAGGTCGCTGCCCGACGCGTTCGACGCAGCGCAGCGCAGAGGGTTGCTGGACGCGCCGGGTGTGGTTGGCCCGCTGCCGCGCATGAGCGCGTGGAAGCCAACCGCGGGATCGGTCGTTACCCGGCCCGGGCAGCACACTCGCGAAATTCTCGACGAGATCGGCCTTTCCCCGGACGAGATCGAAACGCTGCGGGCGACCGGCGCGGTCACGGAGTGAAATCGGCGAGGACGATCCAAATCGGGATGATCATCGTCATTGTAAAGTATATGGACTCTGGACGTCGTAACGGAGAAACGATCGGAGAATGAGCATGCAGGCACGTGTCGCCGTCGTCACCGGCGCCGCTAGAGGAATCGGACGCGAGATCGCGTTAGCGCTAGGCCGGCAAGGCCGCCACGTCGCGGTGGTCGATCTGCGCGACCACGAGGCTAAGGAGACCGCGGCGACGATCACCGCAGCCGGCGGCACCGCCGTGCCCGTCGCCGTGGATGTCACCGACCCGGCGTCGGTGAAGGAGGGCCTCAACGAGGTTCGCCAGAAGCTGGGATCGATCTCCATCCTGGTCAACAACGCTGGGTGGGACGAGCTCAAGCCCTTTGTCGATACCGACGAGGAGTTCTGGCAGCGCGTCATCGAGATCAACTACAAGGGCGTGCTTCGGACCACGCACGACGTGCTTCCGGCGATGATCGAGGCGGGGTGGGGGCGGATTGTCAACATCGGCTCGGACGCCGGTCGTGTCGGTTCGTCGCTGGAGTCGGTGTACTCGGGGGCCAAGGGCGCTGTGATCGCATTCACGAAGACGATCGCTCGCGAGGTCGCCCGCGCGGGGGTAACCGCCAACACCGTGTGCCCCGGCCCGACCGACACCCCTTTGCTACAAGAGATCGTCCGCGGCCAAGCCGATGCAGACAAGGTGATCGGTGCGATGACCCGGGCGGTGCCGATGAAGCGTCTGGGCCGGCCGGAGGAGGTCGCCGCCGCGGTCGCGTTCCTCGCTTCCGACGACGCGGGGTTCATCACCGGACAGACGCTGTCGGTGAGCGGCGGCCTTACCATGGCGTAGCTCTGAACCATGGCGTAGCTCTGACCGACGGCCGCAGCGCCGGGAACGCTACCGCCCCCCGGTGCCGCTCCTTAGCTCCAGGTTCTTGACGATAGGGGGATCGGCGCTGAGCTTCCCGACGCGGCGGGCGCCACCGGGAGAGCCGATTTCGGAGAAGAAGTCGGCATTGATCTGCTGATAGTGCCGTACACCGTCGGGGAGGTCGGTCTCGTAGTGGATCGCCTCCACGGGGCAGACCGGTTCGCACGCCCCGCAATCGATGCACTCGGCGGGGTGGATGTACATCATCCGTTCGCCTTCGTATATGCAGTCGACCGGGCATTCTTTGATGCACGTCTTGTCGAGAACGTCGACACATGCCTCGGTAATCACATAAGTCACGGATTCACCTTTCTCTACTCTTTATGTAACCCCGTTGCGACGTCACGCTGGACGTGGCGGATGACCGTAGGCTGGTACCTGCCAGAACGGGGCCGTGCGCTTCACACGGCCGAGGAGCCGAAGATGGTCTCGGCTATCCGGGCACGGTGTTGGCGCGGGGTCCCGTACGCCTGTTCCATGGCCTTCCCCCGTTTGAGCCACAGGTGCAGGTCATGCTCCCAGGTGAAACCGATCCCACCGTGGCATTGCAAAGCGCTGTCGTTGGCGGTCTTTTCCGCTTCCGACGCGCAACTCTTGGCAACCGCCGCGGCCGTCGGCGCTTCATCCGAACCAATGGCGACCAAGTGCGCGGCGACCCACGTCGCCGGCCGGGCGAATTCGACCGCGAGATAGGCATTGGAGAGTTGATGCTTGACGGCCTGAAACGATCCGACCGGTCTGCCGAACTGCTCCCGCTGCCGCACATAATCGACCGTGGTTTCTACTAAGTACGCCCCGATGCCCACGAGCGTGGCAGCGGCGGCCACGGCGGCGCGTACGGCTAAAAGGTCCGCCCGTCCGGTGCTGCCGGGCAACAAGGTATCGGAGGTGGCTTCGGCGCGGATAGTCGCCAGGCGGCGGGCGCCGTCCTCGACTTCGTGGGACTCGATGTCGCAGTTGCTCACGGGTACGACATGCAGACAGTCCTCGCTCGCCACCACGATGAGGTCGAACGAGCTGTCGATGACAGCGAACGGTGCACCCGGCGGCTGAATGGTGGCGATTAGTTCGCCGGCTGCGATGGCGGGCAACCACCGCTCGATCTGGCGGTCGCTGCCCATGTCTGCGATCGTCAGCGCCGCCACCGCGGTCTCCAGCAGCGGGTCGGGAAGCGCGACCCGGCCGGCTTCCTCGAGCAGCAATGCGAGCTCCACATCAGAGCGCCCCAGGCCGCCGAACCGTTCTGGCACTACGACACCGAGGAACCCAATCTCGGCCAGTCGAGCCCACGCCGCGCGATCGACGGCGCAGTCGGCATCCCAGGCCGAACGAACCCGCGACGCAGGGTACTCGGCACGCAAGAATTCCCGTGCCGCGGCTGCCAGCTCTTTCTGGTCGGGCGTGAGGTCGATGTTCACCGCGGCTCCCGTGGAAGTCCGAGCAGGCGCTCGCCGATGATGTTGCGTTGTATCTCGTTGGTGCCGGCGAAGATTCGCGACGCCCGAGCGTGCCAGTATCGGCGATGAAACCCGGCTCCAGCGGCACAGCCGGATGAATCCGCCAGTTCTGCGAAGGGACCCAGGATCTGCAGAGCGGTTTCCTGGATTCTGCTGTCGAGCTCCGACCAATACAACTTGACGAGGCTGGACCTGGAACCGACGCCGGTGCCCGCGGCGAGTTGGCTGGCGATGTGCTGCATGTACCGGCGGAAAAGCTCGGCCTCGGCGAAGCGCGAGGCGATCTCGTCCCGGAGGGCGGGATCGTCGGCGATGCCCATACGTGTGGCGAGGTCGACCAATTGCCGCACGTCGTTGGACAGACGCACGTGGTTGCCCAAGCCGGTGCCGCGCTCGTAGCCCAGCGTCGCCATGGCAACGCGCCACCCGTCACCGACCGCACCGATGACGTTCTTCGCGGGAACGCGCACGTCGGTGAAAAACACCTCGGAGAAACCCGGCTCGCCGTGCAACTGGCGGATCGGCCGCAACTCGATGCCAGCAGTGTCCATCGGCAGCACGATGTATGTCAGGCCCCGATGCCGAGTCTGGCCGGGGTCCGTGCGGACCAGGGCGAACATCCATTCGGCGAACGCGGACAGTGATGTCCAGATCTTCTGGCCATTGATGACGAAATCGTCTCCGTCAAGGACCGCCCGAGTTCGCACGGCGGACAGGTCGCTGCCCGCGCCCGGTTCGGAGAATCCCTGGCACCATAACTCGTCGCAGCTGAGCATCCCCGGCAGCCAGCGCTGCTTCTGCTCGGTGGTGCCGAATTCGATGATGGTGGGGCCCGCTAGTCCGAGGGCGAGACGGTTCAACCGCTGCGGAGCTGCGGCTCGGTGGTACTCCTCGTCGAACAGCATCTGGCGCATGAAGTCGGCACCTCCGCCGCGGTACTCTCGCGGCCAATGCAGCGCCGAGTAGCCCGCGGTGTACAGCGCTTTCTCCCATTCCCGATGTGCGGCCACACCCTCGGCCGTGTAGGGCGGCGGTAAGGGGTGAGTGGGCGCGTTGGTCGTCAGCCAGGCGCGTACTTCATCGCGGAACGCCAGCTCTGAATCGGAGTACGACAATTCCATCGTCAACGTCCCCCCGGATTCTCGCCCACACCGCCGTTGCGAGTTGAGCGCATCGTCAACGCCAAGGGGAGAAGTCGGGCTTGCGTTTGTTCATGAAGGCATCGGCGCCTTCGGATTGCTCTCCGGACACGAAGAAGCCGGGGTTCACCTGGTTGAGAATGCTGAACCGGTCCTGTGCTTCCCGCATGGGCGCGACCGCGTCGTCAAAGGACTTTTTGACCAGTTTCAGCACGGTCGGGCTAAGCGCCAGCAACTCGTCACACCAACGCGCGACTTCGGCATCGAGATCCTCCGGCGGCACACACGCGTTGATGAGCCCCCAGTCCAGCGCCTGCTTGGCCGAGTAGCGCCGGCACAACATCCACATCTCCTTGGCCCGCTTCATACCGACCACCGTCCACAGGTAGCTCACCAGCCACCCCTCGGCTGGACTGGCGACGCGCGGACCGTTCTGTCCGAGCACCGAGCGATCAGACGCGATGGTGAAATCGCAGGCGTAGGCCATGTGGTGTCCCCCGCCGATCGCGTAGCCGTCCACCCGGGCGATCACCGGCTTGAGACATTCACGAAACGCGCGGTAGAGCTGCTTGACCAACTCGTCGAAGGAGTCATCGCCGGCGTTGAACGTGCTCTCGTCCTCCACGCTGACGTCACCACCCGCGCAGAATGCCCGTTCGCCGGCACCGGTCAGCACGATCACCCCGACGTCGCCGTCCTCGCCGGCACGTCGCACGGCCGATGTCAACTCCCTGAGGGTGTGCGGCGTGAATGCATTCAATTTGTCGGGACGATTGATCGTTATCCGGGCGACGGCATCCTTGACTTCGTAGCGGATGTCGGAGAACTCCACCATTGAACTGCTCATTGAACAACTGCTCCTTCCCAACGTTTCCGGGCCTCGGACTTGGCCTCGGTTACCGATATGCAGAGGACTTGGGTTGCCACGCGGGGGACAGCGGCCCTGCCGTCACACCGAGACGTTGCACGTTCTCGGCACGCCCCGCAGCAAACGCGACTGTCGCCTAGCCATAGCCGAAGTCGGGTGGCCGCTTATTGATGAAGGCGTCGAAGCCCACCCGGGCCTCTTCCCCGGCGAAGAGGTCGACAACCCCAGCGGACTCGGCCCGAAAGCCCGCGCAACGCCCCCCGTCCAGTCGTGCGAGCACACACGATTTGATGCGGCGCATGGCCTGGCGCGCGCCCGACGCGAGTTGTCGAGCGAACTCGACGGCTTCGCCAACGACTCGGTCGCCCTCCACGACTCGGTTGACCAGGCCGAGCGCATGCGCTTCGGCAGCGCTCACCTGCCGGCCGGTGTAGAGCAGTTCCAGGGCGCGGCCCTTGCCGATCGTCTCGCACAGCCGCTGCGTTCCTCCGGCGCCGGGAAGCAGGCCCAGACGAACCTCGGGAACGCCGAGCCGCACGTGTTCGCCTGCGAACCGCAGGTCGCACGCGAGGGCGAGTTCGAGGCCACCGCCCATGGCGTTACCGTTGATCGCTGCGATCACCGGCAACGGCAGTGCTTCCAGATCGTTGAGGGCCCGTTGAATCGCGTTGACGAAATACGCAAATCCGGCAAGATCGATGTCGCGCATCACCTTGATGTCGGCGCCGGCGACAAACTGTTTTCCGTGTCCGGTAACGACGATGGCGCCGACCTCAGGCTGCAACGCTGTCTCCGAGGCTGCCCTGCTGATTTCGTGTACCACCTGCAGATCCAGCGCGTTAGCCGGCGGGCGGTCCACCGTCAACAGCGCGACACCTCTATCCACCTCGACGCGGACGAACTTCGTGTCGCCTACGGCGATAACCATCGAACCTCCAGTAGCGCTGACGCTTGCACCCTTGCACGCCAGACCTTATCGTAGTACTGATTATAAGGCAATGTGGCTATCCGCGCCGCCTACTGAACCGGGAGGCGCAGGACTGCACGCATGCCAGCTGCACCACACCAGGGGGCGTGTAGTCGCCGGGTGGTCGTCATGACCGAAACAAGGGAGTTCCGAATGCTCACGTTCCGCGGAAAGCCGACACCGGAGCAGTCGGCATTTGTCGAAGCCGTCGATGGCTTCTGCCAGCGCGAATGCCCACCGCACAAGCTCCGCGAGCTGACCAAGGGCGGGACCGTCGCCCACAATGACGAGCTGTACGGCAAGCTCGCCAGCACCGGCTGGCTCGGACTGACGATCCCCGAGGAGTACGGCGGGGTCGGGGGAACACTGTCAGAGGTCGCGCTGCTGACCGAGCGCCTGGCCTACCATCGCGTCCCGGTCGGCGGGTACCTGACCACGGTGATCACACTGCAGGCGCTGATCAAGTACGGGTCAGAAGAGCAGAAACGTGCCGTCTTGCCCGGCGTCGCTGCCGGCGACATCCTGTCCATCGCGATCACCGAGCCCGACACCGGCTCTGACGCAGCTGCGGTCAAGACGCGTGCCCGCAAGGAGGGCTCGCGGTGGACGCTCAGCGGTGAAAAGACCTTCACGAGCAACGCCAACCATGCCCGCTGGGTACTCGTGGTGACCCGCACCAACACCGAAGCGCCCAAGCATCAAGGGCTGAGCCTGTTTCTGCTGCCGATGGACCGGCACGGCATCAGCTTCGAACGGCTCGACATGCTCGGCCATATCGACACCAACATCACTCGCTATGAGGATGTCGATGCCGGCGATGACGAGATCGTCGGAGGAATCGACCAAGGGTGGCGGGTGCTGGTACGCGGCCTCAACAGCGAGCGGCTCATCATCGCGGCCGAGGCCCTCGGCATCGGGCAGCGCGCGTTCGACGACACGCTCCGTTATGTAAAGGAGCGGCGCCAGTTCGGCCAACCTATCGGTCGCTTCCAAGCACTCCAACACGGCCTTGCCGAGAGCGCGACGAAGTTGCTGTCCACCCGGTTGCTGGTGGAGCACACCGCCGCGTTACTCGCAGCCGGAGACCCAGCGCCGGGTGAGGCTTCCATCACGAAGCTGCAGGCGACGGAGACCGCAAAGGACGTAGCACTGCAAGGTATGCAGTTCATGGGCGGTATGGGGTACAGCATGGAAAGCGAGATGCAGTCCTATGTCAGGGACGCTCTGGTCATGACAATTTTCGGCGGCACGTCGCAGATTCAGAAGAACATCATCGCCGCCCAACTCGGACTTGCCGACTGATCCGAGAGTACTGCGGCACAGCAACGTTCGCGCTTTTCCGGGCGCGGGATGGTCACATCAAGAGGCACATCGAACAGGGATGAAGGGAACAATCATGGCAGTCGAGATCGACTTGACCGGGCGCTCCGCGATCGTCACCGGCGCGGGCAGCGGAATCGGGCGCGAGGTAGCAACTCTTCTCGCGCGCGCCGGCGCGAAAGTTGCGGCGGCGGATGTCAACGAGGCTGCCGCCAAGGAAACGGCTGCGATCGTCGAACAGGCGGGCGGCACTGCGATCGCCGTCACGGTGGATGTGCGCGACCCCCAGCGCGCGCGCGATGCGGTGAGCGCCACGGTAGAGCAGTTCGGTGGTCTGGATATCCTCGTCAACAACGCCGCGGCCTGGAGTGTGGATCTCTTCAAGAACCTCACCTACGAGCAGTACCAACTCGACGTCGGCGTCACCCTGATCGGCACGATGGTGATGACCAAGGCGGCCTACGACCACATGCGTGAGCAGAAATCGGGAACGGTGGTGAATCTGATCTCAGACGCCGGCCGGATCGGCGAACCATTCCTCGTTTCCTACAGCGCCGCTAAAGGTGGGGTCGTCGGCTTTACGAAGGCATTCGCCAAAGAAGCCGGCCGCTACGGCATCCGATGCAACGCGGTGTCGCCGGGCACCACGAAGACCCCAGGCGCCAGCGCACTGATCGAAAAGTGGGGTGGTGAGGAGACTTTGGTCAAGGCCTACCCGCTGGGCCGACTCGGCGAACCTATCGACCAGGCCAACGCGATCCTGTTCTTCTGCTCGGATCTCAGCTCGTGGATCACCGGTCAGATCCTCAGCGTCAGCGGTGGCTACAGCATGGTGGACTGATCGTCACCCTCTACAGCCCTCCGCGTATAGGATTGCGTTTTTTGTCATGTCAGCGAAGTGGTCAGGTAGGGGAATCACCGCATGCCGTCCCGTAACTTCACCGGGCGCGAAGCAGCGGAACAGAACCGCGGTGGTCCGCCTGGCCGGACCTACAGCGAACCGAGGCACACATAAACGAGGCATACGAGCATGACCGTCGCGGATGCTACCCCGCTGCCGTGGTCAGACGGCGACCGTCGGCGGTCGGGCCGGCACTTCTACTGCTCGCTTGGCAGCGGTTGTAGACCGCAGAATCAGCGGCTGGCGCTAACCGGCTTGGTAGCTTGGTAGAGCGCAGCGAACTGCTCGCGGAGCTGGTATTTGAGTATTTTGCCGCCGACGGTCTCGGGTAGCTTTTCGGCGAACACGACGCGCTTAGGGGTCTCGAAACCGGCGAGCCGCTGGCGGCAGAAGGCGACAATGTCCGACTCGGTGGGCGCGCGCCCGGCGTGGGACGTGACGATTGCTGTGACGGCTTCACCCCAGTGGGGGTGGGGCAGTCCGATGACCGCCGCACGCGCTACGTCGGGGTGGGTGTGCAGCACAGCCTCTACGCGCATGCTCGAGACGTTCTCTCCACCGGTCTTGACGATGTCTTTGTAGCGATCGACCATGATCCGCAGCCCGTCGCGGTCAATCGATGCGCTGTCGCCGGAGTGAAACCAACCGCCGCGGAATGCCTCGCGGGTGGCGGCTGGGTTGCGGTAGTAGCCGGCGGTCATGATGGGCGATCGGTAGACCGCCTCACCGGGCTGCCCGCGCACAGGTTGGCCAGATTCGTCGACGACGTCGGAGGCCAGCAGCGGGCTGGGCACACCGACGTAGTTGGCCTGCGGCGCGGTGGCGCGGTGCGCCTCGGGCCATTTTGCGGGCCAGAACCGGTGACATGCGATCGCCTCGGTCTGACCGAAGATGCCCATCGCCACCAGTTCTGGGCCGCAGCGCTGCACCAGCCGGTCGAGCAGCTCCGGGGCCAGTGCTCCCCACCCGTACACCAGCACGCGCAGGCTGGTTGGGTCGAACTCCGGGTGGGCCTCGAACTCGTCGGCTAGGGACGCAACGAACTGCGGTGAGCCGGCCCACAGCGCCGTGATCCGCCGGGCGTCGACAGCCTTGGCTACCACCTCGGGTACAGGCTTTCGGCCGATGAGCAGGCGGCCTCCGCTGAGAAACGCCGAGAACATGAAGATCTGGTCGCCGACGTGATAGGTGACCGGCAGGAACGTGGCAAGGCGCAGGTCGGATTCCACGGTGAGACCGCGAGTCAGCGAGAGTGCGAAGTTCATCGCCGCCAGGTAGGTGCAGTGGTGGGACATCATTGCGCCTTTGGGCATCGATGTGGTGCCGGAGGTGAACAACAGCTCCCAGATGTCGTCGCCGTGGATCTCCACGTCGGGCTCGGTGTCGGGTTTGCTGTCGATCAGCTCGGCGAAACTTGGCGAGCCAACCACAGGGGCGCCGCCGATGGTGATCGTCACACCTGGGCGCAGGCCGGCCGCGCTGAATCCGCGTTCGGCGCGGGGCCATAGCTCGGCGTCCACCACCGCGAAGGCCGGTTCGGTTTGTCCGATGAGGTGTTCAACCACATCGGGAGCCAGGTTGGGGTTGAGGGGGACGGCCACCATTCCCGCCTTCGCGATGCCGATCTTGGCGAGACAGGCTTCGACGGAGTTCTCGCAGAACAGCAGCACCCGCGCGCCAGGTTGGAGCCCCGCGCTGGCGAGCGCGTGCGCGAATTGGTTTGCGGTTTGGTCTGCCTCACGATAGGTCAGCCGGGCAAACCGCCGGTCCCCATAGGCACCGGGCCATCCGGCGATCGCGATCTGGTCGGGATAGCTCCAGGTGAGCCGTTCGAGCACATCACCTACCGATGTCCGTTCCCAGCGGCGCGTTGCTCGCCTGCCTCGCAGGGTGGTCACATCCGGGTCCATTGCAGCTCCTTGTGCGCGAGTCACGTTCAGAATGTCACGCCGATGCCGCGCGATCAATGCTCTAGTTACTCCTGGTTCACAATGTCTGGTGCTGGCGCCACCCCGAGACAGCCGTGCGCGGCCGTCCTGAGCAGCTCGGCGAGCCGAACTGGCGGTAGTCCGCTGCGGAAGAACAGGGTCGACTGGATGGCGCCGATGGCGGCATGCACCGCGACCCGCAACTCGGCGTCGGCCAGGTCGGGACGCAGGTGGCCGAGCACGTGGACCCACTCCTCCACGTAGTGTCGTTGGTCTCGGCGCAGTCTTCGCTGCTGTTCCGGCGCAACGTTGTGCCCCTCGCGGTGGTAGACGGCCAGCACCGCGCGGTCTTCGACGGCTATCCGGACATGGTCGTCGACCAGCGCCGACAGGGCTTCGGCATCGCTCGGCGCTGTCGAAATGATCGCCCCGGCACCGTGACTGAGCCGTCGCATCACCCTGTCGAGAAGTGCTACCAGGATCGCGTCCTTGCTGGGGAAGTGGCGATAGATCCCCGAGCCCACGATGCCCGCCCGGGCTCCGATGTCGACGAGGGCCACGCCGTGGTACCCGCGCTCGGCGACCAGTTCGGCCGAAGCGGTCAGGATCCGCTCCTTTCGTTGCGGGTCGCGCTGCCGTGCGTGCGTCGCACCGTCCCCCATCTGGCCCTCCTCGCCGTGCATGTCGTACAGTCTCCTACGTGAACAGTGAATCACATACCGTGCTTCTCGAGGGAACACTGTGCCGGTGCTGACATCGCAGCTCGATACGTCGAGCGAGGCTTATCAGGCCAACCGGGAGGCGCAGTTGGCGCTGCTTGCACAGCTCGACGAGCAGGTTGCACTTGCGGTCGCCGGGGGTGGTGAGCGGTATCGGCGGCGGCATCGTGAGCGGGGGCGGCTTCTGGTCCGGGAGCGTATCGAGTTGTTGCTGGACCCGGCCAGCCCGTTTTTGGAGTTGTCGACGTTGGCTGCCTGGGGGACCGGGTTCACCGTCGGCGCCAGCGTGGTGACGGGCATCGGGGTGGTGTCGGGCGTGGAGTGCATGGTGATTGCGCACGACCCGACGGTGCGGGGTGGGGCGATGAACCCGTATTCGCTGCGAAAGACGCTGCGCGCGCTGGAGATCGCGCGGGTGAACCGGCTGCCGGTGATCAACCTGGTGGAGTCCGGCGGGGCGGACCTGCCCCAGCAGGCCGACCTGTTTGTGCCGGCCGGCCGTATCTTTCACGAGCTTACGGAGTTGTCGGCGCTGGCGATCCCCACGGTCGCCTTGGTGTTCGGGAATTCGACGGCGGGCGGGGCGTATGTGCCGGGGATGTGTGACTACGCGGTCCTGGTGGACCGGCAGGCCAAGGTTTTTCTGGGTGGTCCGCCGTTGGTCAAAATGGCGACAGGTGAGGTGGCCGACGATGAGGCGCTGGGCGGTGCCGAGATGCATAGTCGGGTGTCGGGGTTGTCGGACTATTTCGCCGCGGACGAGCGCGATGCGATACGGATTGGCCGCCAGATCATGTCGCGGATCAACTGGCGCAAACTCGGCCCCGCTCCTGTGGGGTGCGCGGCGGCGCCGCTGTATGACCCGGAGGAGATTCTCGGGATCGTCTCGGCCGATGTGAAGGTGCCGTTCGACCCGCGTGAGGCGCTGGCGCGGGTGGTGGATGGCTCGGAGTTCGACGAGTACAAGCCGCTGTACGGGACATCGCTGGTCACCGGGTGGGCGCAGGTGCACGGCTATCCGGTGGGGATCCTGGCCAACCATCGAGGCGTGTTGTTCTCCGAGGAGGCCAAGAAGGCCAGCGAGTTCATCCTGCTGGCCAACCAGACCGATACGCCGTTGGTGTTTCTGCAGAACACCACGGGCTACATGGTCGGTGCGAGCTACGAGCAGGGCGGCATCATCAAGGACGGCGCCAAGATGATCAACGCGGTGACCAACAGCACGGTGCCGCACCTGACGATCACCATGGCCAGTTCGTTCGGTGCCGGCAACTACGGCATGTCCGGGCGCGCGTATGATCCGCGGCTGCTGTTCGCCTGGCCCGGGGCGAAGCTGGCGGTGATGGGCGCGGCGCAGTTGGCCGGGGTGATGTCGATCGTCGGGCGGGAGTCGGCGGCGTCGATGGGGCGGCCGTTCGACGAGGAGGCCAACCGCGAGCGCACAGCGGCGATCGAGGCCCAGATCGACACGGAGTCGCACAGTTTCTTTGTCACCGCCCGGCTGTATGACGACGGGATCATCGATCCGCGCGACACCCGCACCGTGCTGGGCATGTCGCTGTCGGCGGTGCACTCCAACACCGTGGCCGGCCGCCGCGGCTTCGGCGTCTTTCGGATGTGAGGCAGATGATCCAGAAACTGTTGGTGGCCAATCGCGGCGAGATCGCCGCCCGGGTGATGCGCACCGCGCACGCCATGGGTCTGGGGACCGTCGCGGTCTATTCCGACCCTGACGCCGACGCGCCGTTTGTCGGCCTGGCCGATGAGGCTGTGCGGCTGGCGGGCGCCGCGCCGTCGGATACCTACCTCAACGCCGAGGCGATCATCGATGCGGCCCGGTTGACGGGGGCCGATGCGGTGCATCCGGGCTATGGGTTCCTCTCGGAGAACGCCGGGTTCGCGGCCGCCTGCGCCGAGGCCGGGCTGACGTTCGTGGGGCCACCGCCGGCGGTCATCGCCGCGATGGGCTCAAAGGTCGAGGCGAAAGCGCTCATGGAGAAGGCCGGCGTGCCCGTGCTGCCCGGCGCAACCCTGGACGAGGACTCCGATCTGGCCGCCGAGGGTCAGCGGGTGGGCTACCCGCTGCTGGTGAAGGCGGCGTTCGGCGGTGGCGGGCGCGGCATGCGGATCGTGGAATCCGCCGACGCGCTGGCCGACGCGGTGGCGGCTGCCCGCCGGGAAGCGGCCTCGGCCTTCGGCGATGCGACGGTGTTCCTCGAGCGCTACGTCGTGAATCCGCGGCACGTGGAAGTGCAGATCCTTGCCGACACACACGGGGCGGTGGTGCATCTGTTCGAGCGCGACTGCTCGATTCAGCGCCGCCACCAGAAGATCGTCGAGGAGTCCCCGTCGCCGGCCGTCGACGACACACTGCGCGCCGAACTCGGTGCGGCCGCGGTGGCCGCGGCCAAGGCAATCGGTTATGTCGGCGCGGGCACCGTCGAGTTCGTGTTGTGGGCGGGCGGGTTCGCCTTCCTGGAGGTCAATACCCGGCTGCAGGTGGAACATCCGGTCACCGAGCTGATCACCGGCCTGGACCTGGTGGAATTGCAGCTGCGGATCGCCGACGGCGAGCCGCTGCCACCGGAGGCGTTCGATGCCCGCATTCGCGGGCATGCGATCGAGGCGCGGCTGTATGCCGAGGACGTCTGCGCCGGCTTCCTGCCCGCCACCGGCGTGCTGCACCGCTTCGCCGTACCGGATGACCCGGGCGTGCGGGTGGACACAGGCGTGGCCGACGGCTCGGTGGTCAGCCCGCATTACGACCCGATGCTGGCCAAGGTGATCGCGCACGGACCCACCCGGGCCGACGCCGCACGAAGGCTGGCGCGGACGCTGGCGCGCGCTCAGCTGCACGGCGTGACCACCAACCGCGACCTGCTCGTCGGGATCCTGCGCGAGGAGGAGTTCCTGGCTGGCAGCACCGACACGGGCTATCTCACTCGCCATGACCCGTCGGTGCTGGCGGCGCGCGTGCCTGGCGCGCTGGCCGTGCATGCGGCCGCGGCGGCGCTGGCCGCCCAGGTGCTAGACAGGTTGTCGAGCCCGGTGTTGCGGACCCTTCCTGCGGCGTGGCGCAACATTGTGAGGACGTCCCAACGCGCCAGCTACCGTTGCGGTGAGCGTGCTATCGGGGTCGCCCACCGCCAAGTCGGTGATCGGGTGCTGATCGAGGTGGACGGTGAGCCGCTGTCTGGGGTACGGGTGCAGGCGGCGGCGCCGCAGCGGGTCGTCCTGGAGATCGATGGCGTGCGTCGCTCGATCAGTGTGCATCGCGCTTGCGGTGTGTCGTATGTGGATAGCGCTTTGGGTTCGACGGTTCTGGTCGAGGTGCCGCGGTTCCCCGATCCGTCGTCGGCGCGGCACGCCGGCTCGCTGGTGGCCCCGATGCCGGGAACGGTTGTGCGGGTACTGGCTACCCCCGGCGCGGATGTCGCCACCGGGCAGGGGTTGATCGTGTTGGAGGCGATGAAGATGGAGCACACCGTCACCGCGCCCGCCGACGGGACCGTCGTCGACGTCTGTGTGGCGGCCGGTGATCAGGTCGACGCCGGCCAGACACTCGCCATTGTCGAGGACAGCAGCGCGGCCAGTGACGGAGGGCAGCAGTGAGCGATCCGGTGACCTACCAGGTCGTCGACGGCGTGGCCTGGTTGACCATCAACCGGCCCGAGGCGCGCAACGCGCTCAACGCCGCCGTGCGCGAGGGCCTGTGGGATGGGATCCGTCGGTTCAACGACGACGCGAACGCCCAGGTTCTGGTCCTGACCGGGGCGGGGGACAAGGCGTTCTGCGCGGGCGGGGACCTCAAGGAGATGGCCCAGGGCGGCCTGACCGTGCCGCCGCCGGATTTCGCCCCGCAGTTCGGCCGCAACATCGATGTCGCCAAGCCGACCATCGCCGCTGTCAACGGGGTCGCGTTCGCCGGTGGGTTCCTGCTCGCCCAGCAGTGCGACCTGGTGCTGGCCGCCGAGCACGCGACGTTCGCGATCACCGAGGTCAAGGTCGGCAGGGGAGCGCCCTGGGCCGCCCCGCTGTCATGGTTGGTGCCGCCGAGGATCGCCCTGCAGGTCCTGCTCACCGGGGATTCGCTCAGCGCGCACCGGGCACACGAGGTGGGGCTGGTCAACGAGGTGGTGCCGGCAGCCCGGCTGCGCGAGCGCGCCCAGGAGCTCGCGGAGCGGATCGCCGCCAACGCGCCGCTGTCGGTGCTGGCCGCAAAGCGCACGGCCTATTTGTCGGCGCACCACCGGCTCGATGAGGCCTACGCGCGCGCCGAGCAGATCTGGGCGCCGGTGTATCACTCCGAAGACGCGCAGGAGGGGCCGCGGGCGTTTCGGGAGAAGCGGGCACCGGTGTGGAAGGGACGCTGAGCGTGGCGGTATCGATGAATGCGCTGGCCGATGACCTGGCCGCCGAGACCGCCGACCTGCGCGACCTGCTACTGCCGCTGAGCGACGCCGATTGGCGCCGGTCTACGCCAGCGGAAGGGTGGTGTATCGGCGACCAGGTATCGCACCTGGCCTACTTCGATGACGTCGCCGTGCAAGCGGCGACCGACGCAGACGGCTTCCTCGCCGAGTTGGCCCGGCTGAACGCCGACGGCGGGGTCAACCCGGATTCGATCGCCACGCGCTATCACGAGATGTCCGGCGAGGAGCTGCTGGCCTGGCTGGACCAGGCGCGAAGCCGCCTGCTGGCCGTGTACAGCTCGCTCGACCCGTCCACACGAGTGCCGTGGTTCGGCCCACCGATGAGCGCCGCGTCGTCTCTGACCGCTCGGCTGATGGAGACCTGGGCGCACGGCCAGGACATCGCCGATGCGCTCGGCATCGGCCGCGAACCCACCCACCGGCTGCGCCACGTCGCCCACCTGGGCGTGCGCGCGCGGGCGTTCAGCTATACGGCCAACGGGCGTCAGGCGCCGGATTTGCCGGTGCGGGTCGAGCTCACCGCACCAAGTGGCGCGATGTGGAGTTGGGGCCCCCAGGACGCCGTGGATCGGGTGAGCGGGCCTGCGCTGGACTTCTGTCTGGTGGTGACCCAGCGGCGGCACCGCGACGACACCGCGTTGGTGATCAGCGGGTGTGCGGCGGGGGAGTGGATGGCCATCGCCCAGGCGTTCGCCGGACCCGCGGGAGCGGGCCGGAAGAGGGGACAGTTCCGATGACGGCGACAACCGATCGTGCCTCGGTGGTGCGGATCGCCAACTGTTCCGGGTTCTACGGCGACCGCATCGCTGCCGCGCGCGACATGGTCGAGGGCGGCCCCATCGACGTGCTGACCGGGGACTATCTGGCCGAGCTGACCATGCTCATTCTCGCCAAGGCGCAGCGGAAGGATCCGGGCGCCGGGTACGCGAAGACGTTTCTCACCCAGATCGAGCAGGTGCTCGGCACCTGCCTGGATCGCGGCATCAGGATCGTGGCCAATGCCGGCGGGCTGAACCCGGCGGGCCTTGCCGGCGCTGTCCGCGACGTGGCGGCTGAGCTCGGGCTCGACGCGCGGGTGGCCCACGTGCAAGGTGACGACCTGCGCGGCAAACTGACGGCCATCACCCCGCCGGTGGGCGGGGAGCCCGTCTCGGCCAACGCCTACCTCGGGGGGTGGGGTATCGCGGCCGCCCTCGACGCGGGTGTCGATGTGGTGGTGACCGGCCGGGTCACCGACGCGTCGCTGGTCCTCGGGCCGGCGGCGTGGTGGCATGGCTGGCGAAGCGACGACTGGGATGCGCTGGCCGGCGCGGTCGTCGCCGGGCACGTCATCGAGTGCGGGCCGCAGGCGACCGGTGGCAACTACGCGTTCGCCGAGGACCTGCCCGACTCACGCTATCCGGGTTTTCCAATCGCCGAGGTCGCCGCGGACGGGTCGTCGGTGATCACCAAACACCCGGGTACCGGCGGCCTCGTGTCGGTCGGCACGGTCACCGCGCAGCTGCTCTACGAGATCGGCCCGCCCGCCTACCTCGGGCCCGACGTCATCACGCACTTCGACACCATCACCCTCACCCAGGCCGGCCCGGACCGGGTCGCGATCCGCGGCACCCGGGGCAGCCCCCCACCGCCCACCCTCAAAGTTGCGCTCAACGACGCCGGCGGGTTCCGCAACACCATGACGATGGTGCTCACCGGGCTGGACATCGAGGACAAGGCCGCCCGCGCGGAAGCGATGCTGTTCGACGTACTGGGTGGACGCGACCGCTTTGCCGAGGTCGACGTGCGGCTGCTGCGCTTCGACACCGCCGACGCGCCGACCAATGAGCAGGCCACCGCTCACCTGCGGGTCACCGTCAAAGACCACGACCCCGCGAAGGTGGGCCGCCGCTTCTCCAACGCGGTGATGGAACTGGCGCTGGCCGGCTACGCAGGTTTCCACACCACCAGCCCGCCCACCTCGGAGTCGGCCTACGGGGTCTACCGGCCCGCGGCGGTGCCCCGCGCGATGGTCGAGCATGTCGTGGTGCTGCCCGACGGCGAGCGCCGTGTAGTGCCCGATCCACCCGCAGCCGCCGCGCTCGTGGTGGACCCCGTTGCTGCCCCGCCGGCGTGCCAGCCGGCCGGGCCGACCCGGCGCGCCCCGCTCGGCCGGGTCTGCGGCGCCCGCTCGGGTGACAAGGGCGGCGACGCCAACATCGGGCTTTGGGCACGCCACGACAACGGGTACGCGTGGCTGCGCGAGTACCTCACCGTGCAGCGGATACGCGAGCTGCTCGGCCCCGAGGTCGCCGACCTGAAGATCGACCGGTTCGACCTGCCCAACCTGCGCGCGATCAACATCGTTGTGCACGGCCTGCTCGGCGACGGGGTGGCCTCCTGCACCAGGCCCGACCCGCAGGCCAAGGGGCTGGGGGAGTACCTACGAAGCCGCATAGTCGACATCCCCGAGGCGCTGCTCGACAGCTAACCCGACCACAGACCACCCGCCGGCCGAGACCGACGCCCCATCCGCGCGCGGTTGATCAGTCGATGAGCTCGACAATGGTCGCGTTGGCCATGCCGCCGCCTTCACACATGGTTTGCAGCCCAAAACGAATGCCCTGATCACGCAGGTGGTGCACGAGCCGGGTCATCAGGATCGCCCCCGACGCGCCCAGGGGATGCCCGACCGCGATCGCGCCGCCCAGCGGATTCACCCGCGCCGGATCGGCACCCGTCTCCGCCAGCCAGGCCAGCGGCACCGCCGCGAACGCCTCATTCACCTCAAACGCCCCGATATCACCGATGGACAACCCGCCACGGCGGAGCACCTTCGCCGTCGCCGGGATCGGTCCCGTCAGCATCACGACCGGATCATTTCCCGCCACCGCGCCGGCATGGTAGCGGACGACGGGGGACAGGCCGAGTTCTTTGGCCCGCTCCGGCGAGCTGACCAGCACGGCGGCGGCCCCGTCCGAGATCTGGGAGGCGTTACCGGCATGGATGACCCCGTTTTCGAGGAAGGACGGTGTCAGTTTCGCCAGCTTCTCGACGGTGCTGCCGCGGCGCACCCCTTCGTCGGCCGCCAGGCCGGGGGCTTCCGGGACCGCGACGAGCTGGCCGTCGAAGGCGCCGGCGTCGATAGCCGCCGCGGTCTTGGCGTGGCTCGCGCAGGCAAATTCGTCGAGTGTGCGCCGAGAAAAGCCCCATTTCGCCGCGATCATCTCGGCTCCACGGCCCTGATGGAAGGTCCCTCCCTCGAGGGCCGTCTCGTAGCGGCGTAGCAGCCGTGGCCCGTAGGGCAGCCCGACGTCGCGACCGGCGCCTAACGGAACCCTGCTCATGCACTCCACGCCGCCGGCGACGACGAGATCGTACTGGCCCGACATCACCATGGCGGCCGCGAAATCCAGCGCCTGCTGGCTGGAGCCGCAGGCCCGGTTGACGGTGGTGCCGGGCACGGTGTCGGGCCAGCCGGCGGCCAGCGCCGCGGAACGGCCCACGTTCGCCGACTGGTCACCGACCTGGTTCACGCAACCCCAGATGACGTCGTCGATCAGGGCAGGGTCCACCCCGGTGCGCTCGACCAGCGCCTCCAGCACCCGTGCGGACAGATCTACTGGGTGCACATCTGCCAGCGCACCGCCCCGCTTGCCGATGGGCGTCCGTATCGCTTCGACGATCACCGCCTCAGGCATGCCAA
Source organism: Actinomycetota bacterium (assembly GCA_040752555.1). Lineage (GTDB taxonomy): Bacteria > Actinomycetota > Actinomycetes > Mycobacteriales > Mycobacteriaceae > Mycobacterium. The sequence continues at coordinate 59,429 of JBFMGT010000001.1, forward strand.
CCTCCCATACCCATTACCGAATAATCTCTAATAAGCATTGTGATGATCACCTCTGACGTGATGGATCCAACTCCGGTTTCGTGCTCGCTTTACGTCTACCGTCGGCGCATTGACCACATTTGCGGGGCGCGCTCGGTCTGTACAGCCACGTCCCAGCCCAGTGCCGGCGGCCCTGTCTCCAGCCGGAAGGTGCGCGCCATGGCGCGGGCAAGCGAAGGGTCTTTCGCCGCTTCGCGGGCAAGTTCGAACGCCTGTTCCTCGACGGCCTCGTCGGCAACCGATTCCCACGCAAGGCCCAATTGCGCCGCGCGGTCTCCATCGATCTCCGCGCCACACAGCGCCATCGCGGCGGCCGCTTCGCGGCCGGCGAGGCGGGAGAGCAGCACGAAGTGTCCCCCGCCCGGGTGCAGACCGATGCGCTGGAAGCCCGACATCAGCCGCGCGGTGCGAGCGACGATCCGCAGGTCGGTGGCCAACGCGAGGTTCAGGCCCGCGCCGACGGCCGGGCCGCGCACGGCGGCAATCGTCACCGCCCGGATCGACCCGATCCGGGTGAACGCGGCATAGATGGCGGACAGGCTGGCATAGGTGCTCTCTTCGGCGGGGTCTGATCCAGCGTCGCCGAGCGTCGTGGTGTGCGCTCCCGCGCAGAACGATCCGCCGGAGCCGCGGATCACCAGCGCGCCGATGGAGTCGTCGGCGTCGATTCGATCGGCGGCGGCGACCAGTTCCCGGGACATCTCCGGTGTCAGCGCGTTGCGCCGCTGGGGCGCGGCCAGGGTGAGGGTGGCCACGCCGCTTTCGACGGTGAGCTCGATCTCCATGTTCCTCCGTTCAGGCGGGTTACATGCCGGTGATCGTCGGCCACAGCCCGTCGCCGCCGCCCGCGATGACAGCGCGGCCCAGCTCTCGGGCCCAGTGTTCGGCGGAGCCGCACTCTTCGCGCCAGGCCCACAGCCGGCGGGTCAGGTGATGTAGGCGGTGTTCCTGGGTAAACCCGATCGCCCCGTGTACCTGATGGGCAATCCGGGCCGCTGGTCCGGCCGCGGCGCTGGTACGCGCTTTGGCCGCGGCTATGGCCAAGGTCGCGCTGTGCGGATCGGCAGCCACTGCGGCGACCGCTGCCTGGGCGGCAGCGCCGGCACCCGCAGCCAGGCAGGCCAACTCCGCGATCTGATGGGCCACGGCCTGAAACTGCCCGATGGGCCGACCAAATTGGACCCGCTCCCCGGCGTAGCGCACCGTCGCGTCCAGCACTGCATCCAGGGCACCGGAGAGTTGGACCGCGCGGGCGAGCGCACCAAGTCGGCGCAGGTGGCCCGCGGTGCCTGGCGGAACTTCGGCAAGCGCTGAGCGGGGTATCCGGACTTCATCGGCAGCCAGGTCGTCGCGCGGCTCACCGGCCAGATTGTCGATGCTCACCAATCGGCAGTCGGCAGGGTCGACAAGCGCCGCCAGCGCGGGCTGCGGATCGTCGGTCACCACCAGCACGCGTTGAGACACCCGTGCATACGGCACCCGGTTGGCCACGCCGCGGACGACGGCTCCGGCGCCGTCCGGCGTGAGGGTCAGACCGGCCCCGTAGGCGACCGTCACCGGCCCATCGGGCAGGGCAAGCCCCGACACGGTGCACCCGGCGGCCACCGGGAACAGCGTCTCCGCCAGCGGGACGGGCGCGGCGTGGCCGGCAGCGACACGCAGCACCGTGGCCGCGTCGGCAATTCCACCGCCGGCGCCCCCCAGCCGTTCGTCGACGCCGATCCGGGTCAGCCCGATTTCCTCGAGCCGCTGCCAAAGCTGTGGGCTCCACGAGCCTTCAGCCGCGGAGATCAGCTCCGGCGTGCAGTGCCGGTCCAGCAGATCCGCTACGGTGCGTTCGACCAGATCGATGTCGCTCACCGCAACCCCAGCCCGCGCGCCACGATGCCGCGGAGCACCTCGTTCGTGCCTCCGCGCAAGGTGAACCCAGGCGCGTGCAGTACCGCCCGGGCTAACTCCCGTTCCAGGGGATGAGGTGAGTTTCGGCTCGGCTCGACCTGCGCCAGCGCCCGCACGACATCGATGATGTCGTTTTCCACCGTGGTGCCCGCGTCCTTCACCAAGGCGGCGGCGACATCGGGGGCCTCCCCCCGATCAAGCGATCCGGCTATTTGCAGCGAGAGCCGGCGCAACGCCCACAGCTGCGCCACGAGCGCGCCGACTTCGGTCGCCTGACGCTCATCGTCGGGGTCGGCGCCGCGCACCAGTTCGCGCAGCAGCGGCAGCGTCGACAGGAACCGCTCCGGCCCGGAGCGCTCATAGGCAAGTTCGGAGGTGACCTGCCGCCAGCCCGCGCCGACCTCGCCCAGGACCATGTCGTCGCCGACCCGGACGTCGTCGAGGACGACCTGATTGAAGTGATGCTCGCCGTCCAGCAACCTGATCGGTGTGATTGTCACTCCCGGCGCGGTCAGATCGACGATGAACTGGCTCAGGCCCGCGTGCCGGTCTTCGTGCTGCAGCGGGGCCGTCCGGCACAACGCGATCATGTAGTGGCAGCGGTGGGCCTGGCTGGTCCAGACCTTCGTCCCGTTGAGCACCCAACCGTCTCCGTCGCGTCGCGCGCCAGTCCGGATGGAGGCCAGATCCGAACCGCTATCGGGCTCACTCATCCCGATGGCGAAGAAGCACCGGCCTGCCGCCATCGCGGGCAGGAGCTTCTCGCGCTGCGACTCGGTGCCGTAGCGCAGCAATGCCGGCCCGCTCTGCCGGTCGCTGACCCAGTGCGCCACTACCGGCGCTCCGGCGGCGAGCAACTCCTCCACCACGACGAACCGATGCAGCGCTGGTCGCTCATGACCGCCGTAGCGGCGCGGCCAGGTCATCCCAAGCCAACCGCGATCCCCGAGGCGCGCCGAGAAGGCCGGGTCGAAACCGGCCAGCCAGGCGTCGGTCTGCGGCTCGAACGCGCCTCGGCGCAGTTCTTCGTTGAGGAATGCCCGGACCTCATCGCGCAATTGTTCGGCCTCGGCGGGAAGTTCGACGTCCGGCAGCCTTAGCAGCGGCGAGGCCATCGTTGACGTCGCCATCAGCCGACCACCTGCCAAGCGAGGCTCGGTCCCGATCCGTCGCCGCGCGGGCTGTGCGTGCACTGATCATGCGGAATGGCAGGCACGATCCCGTTCTTCCGGGCTAGAGCTGGGCGAGCAGGGGAGGTACTCCGATGTCCGGCGGCCATGGTCTCAAGACTACCCTATAGATCGTAATCATTATGATCTGATGCCCCGGATTGATTACCGGGGATTCGTCACCGCGGTGCCCAGCCGATGTCGGTGGTCCGGGTGGGCCAGCTCGCGCATGCCCGATGGTGTGGAGTCCCCAACAGGTCGGCGGCGCCGTGCTCGGTCACCACCGTCGGCGCACGCTGTGCTGGCCGGACCGTCCAAGCGGTCCACGATGCGCGAGACGGACCCGTGTGTTTGCCGCCGATGGCAGTGCCACCACGCCCACCCTCCTGGTGACATGGCCCCGCCGTGCAGGAAGTCGACCTGACCACTGACCACCGATCGCGCCGCGCCGGCATTCGGCGCATTCTCGGCAGGACCGGAAGGTGACTCGACTCGCCCCGGATGAGTCGGAGCCGTTGGCTGGTCTACCCTCACGGCCGAACCGAAATGCCATAATCATTCGAACGGATTAGAAATTCACGACCCGCAGGATGGGCGGTCAGACGTTCACTGCACGGCTGTGCCGTGCCAGATCGCAGGAGGACCGACATGGCGACGAACCCGCCGCGATTGCTTTCCTCGTCCGAGGACAGGCTCCCGGGTGAGGAACCGATTCCCGCCAACGAGATGCCGCTCAGTCTGGTCGGCGCCCGATGAATTCACCGGTGACGGTGAAGGAAGCTGGGTTCGGCGTGATGCTGCCCAATTTCGATCCCCTACGGCTTGGCGCGCCGCCGCTCCTGGCCGCCGCCCGCCTCGCTGAAGACCTGGGGTTTGACTCAGGGTGGGTTGGCGATCATCTGAGCTTTCATCCGCCAATATTGGAGCCGTGCGGGGCGCTCGCGGCCGTCGCTGCTGTCACTCAGCGGCTGGTGCTGGGCACCGGCGTGTTGCTCCTGCCGATGCGCAATCCGGTATGGACCGCCAAGCAGCTCGGGACGGTCGCCGCGCTCGCGCCGGACCGCCTGATCGTCGGAGTCGGTGTGGGCGGGGAGAACCCGGCGGAGTTCAAGGCCGCCGGGTACCCCGTTGCACAGCGTGGCCGCAGGCTCGACGAGGCGATGGTTGTCGTCGACGCGCTGATGCGCGGCGAGGCCGTGGACCATCCAGGCCCATTACTTCCGGTGCGTTCGCCGAAGCTGGAGCCGGTGCCATCGTCTCGCCCGCCGCTGGTTGTCGGTGGCCGATCCGCTCACGCGGTGCGGCGCGCGGCCCGGCTCGCCGAAGGCTGGTTTGCGGTGTGGCTGAGTCCCCGTCGTGTGCGTGCGGCAGTCGAAGATCTGCGGGCTCACGCAGAGGAGTTCCGCAGGCCGGTGTGCACAACGGTGATGTTGATGTTCGCGCACATCACCGAAGACGCGGAAACCGGTCGCGCCGAACTCCAACGATTCGTCGCGGGCCAGTACGGCATGCCCGTCGAAGCAATCGAGAAATGGTGTGTCATCGGAAGCGAGGCGCGGGTGGCCGACGCGCTCGCGGAGTACCGCGACGCCGGCGCCGAGTCGTTCGTGATCATGCCGACCGCCGCCAACGTGCTGGCACAGTACGATCGCCTCGCCGCGGTTCGGGAGCGGCTTGCGACGTCCGTCTGACGAGTCGACCGCGTCCCCAGACCGAACTCGCAGCTGCCTACGGAGCGAACTCTCGCCCCAGTAGATGGCGGGCAACAACCAGCTTGGCAACCTGCGCCGTTCCATCGGCGATCTCGAACGCCAACACGTCGCGCAGCCGCTGTCCCTGCAGACTGTCGGTTCCCCATCCAGCGTGGCCGAAGGTCAGCAGCGCCTGGTGCACGACCTCACCCGCGGTCTTGGGCGCGAACCACTTCGCCATGTTCGCGGCCACCGTGTGATCCAAGCCCTGGTCCTTTCGCCACAGCGCCTCGTAGCAGATGTGACGCGCCCCGGCCAGCCTGGTGGCGTGCTCGACCAGCGGGAACGCCACGCCCTGGTTGCGACCGATCGGACCACCGAAAGCCTGCCGCGTTCGCGCATACTCCAGTGCGTCGTCGAGCGCCGCCTGGGCGATGCCGACGCACATCAGGCCGATCACCGCCCGCGAGTAGTCGAAGCCTCGCATCACCGAGACGAATCCAGCGCCCTGTTGTCCGATCAGCTCGTCGCAACCCACTGGCACCCCATCGAAATGCAGCGACGCTCGCCCTATGGCTCGGCCGCCGTGGTCATCGAGCGCGGTTCGCGCGATCCGCTCGTCGTTCAGGTCGACGTAGAACGCGCTGACTCCACGGGCCCCGGGCCCTCCCGTGCGCGCGAACACCACACCGGTGTCGGCCAACATCCCCAGTGAGATCGAAGTCTTCTCTCCCAGCAGCCGCCACCCTGCCCCGTCGCGCTGCGCACGCAGCGACAGGTTGGCCGCGTCGGACCCGTGCTCCGGCTCGGTGAGCACCAGCGCCGACAGGGTGGAGCCATCTGCGATCGGAGGTAGCCACCGCGCCAGCTGCTCCTCGTCGGCGTTGCCGACCAAGATGTCGGCGTTGAGACCGGCGATCAGCAGGATGTAACAGGCGTTGATGTCGGCCCGCGAGATCTCCTCGGCTGCTATGCCGGTCGTGACGGCGTCGGCCCCCTGGCCGCCGAAACGCCCCGGAATGCGCAGGCCGGTCAGGCCCATCGCCGCCATCTGGCGAGGTAACTCCGGGCGCATCCGCGCGGCCCGGTCATCGGCCTGATAGTGCGGAGCGAGCACCCGCTCAGCGAAAGTGGCGAGTTCACGCCGGAAGGCCTCCTGGTCTTCGTCGAAAGCGTAGTGCACGTGCGGCTCCCCGATAGGTTGCTCGGGCGACGGAAGTAGTGTCCGTCACGCCAATTGCGCTGACATTGTCCCTTGTAGTTGGATCCTGGTGAACCCCGGTTCGCCCGGCGTCGCGGCGCTTCGCCTGACCGTGGCCACCGTCAGTCTGCCAGCGGCGAACAGGCGCGGCCTCGACCGGTACTTCCCGAAACCGCTGCCAGGTAGCTGAGGCCGAGACGCCGAACAGTCCCGCACTGATCAAGCGTGGATGGCCGCCACGATCCCTCCCTTCCGGGCTAAAGCCGGGCGGGCAGGGGAACCGACCCTGGGTACGCTTGCCACGAGCCCAAGAGTGCCGTTTGGATAGTAATCATTGAGATCTAACCCGTCGATCGATCACCCGGCACCTGCGACCGCAGCCCTCAGCCGATATCGATGATCCGGGTGAGCCAGCTCGCATATCGCCGCGGTGCGTGCGACCGTGTCGAGTCCCCGCAGGTCGGCGGCACCGTACTCGGTCACCACCCAATGCACATCCGCGCGCCCGGTGGTGACTGGACCGTCCACGCGGTCCACAATGCGGGAGACCGATCCGCGGTTGGCGGTCGACGGCAGCGCCACCACGCCTACCCCTCCCGCAGACATCGCCGCGGCGCGTAGGAAATCGACCTGACCGCCGATCGCGCCGCGCCGTCGGCCGCCGATCACCTCCGCGTTGACCTGGCCGGAAAGGTCGACTTGCAGGGCCGAGTTGACGGCGACGAAGCGAGCGATCCCGCCCGCGACCGCCGGGTCGTGCACGCGCTCGACCGGCCGCACCTCGACGGCCGGGTTGTCACGCAGAAACTCATACAGCCGGTCGGTGCCCACGGCGGTGCCGGTAACCACGGCTGGCCCGCCCGGCTCCCAAGCGAGCGCACCCGACTCGGCGAGACCCACGACCCAGTCCCCGACCAGGCCACTGTGCACGCGCAGGTTCCGGTGCCCACGCAGGGCGGTCGCGACCGCCGAGGCCAGGCCGCCGATCCCCAGTTGTACGGTGGCGCTGTCGGGCACCAATTCGGCGACCTGCGCGCCGATTTGCGCGGTCACCGGATCGGGCTCCGGGTCTGGAATCTGGATCAGACAATGGTCTGCGGTCACGGTGGCGGCCAGACGCGAGTGCGGGACCGGCGGCGAGCCGCGCGTGCGGGGTACGGCCGGGTTGACCTCGCCCAGCACGACGCGGGCGACATCAAGCGCACAGGCGAGGTAGTCGACCGTGACGCCCAGGCTGTGGTTGCCGTCAGCATCCGCCGGGGACAGCTGACACAGCACGACGTCGGCACGCAGACGGCCCGACCGGAGCAACTTGGGCAGCGCAGACATATGACAAGTGATCACCTCGAGCGGCATGTCGGCCGCAGCGCCGAGCGCGCCATAGGAGCGCAATCGAAGCCCCGGGGCCGCCAGACGCGGGTTGTAGGTCAGGCCTACGAATCCGACGACCCCACCCAGCCGCTCGGCCTGCTCGGCCAGCGCCGCCGTGAGCGTCAGCGGCTCTCCGGCACCCTGGCCCCACAGAATCGTGTCGCCCGGCCGCACGAAGCGGCTCAGGTCGATGTCGGCCGCGGGCACCGTTGGAACCGGCCAGTGGACGCGCTTACCCTGATCGCCCACGCGGGTTCAGCGCTGCGGCCTTAGTTGCTCGGCCCGCGATCGCAGCGCGTAGCGCATGAACTTCCCCGTGCTGGTCAGCGGGAACGACTCGACCATCTCGACCGCCTCCGGCCACTTCGTCCGGCTAACCCCCTTCTTCTCCAGGAACGCGGTAAGTTCGGCGAGGTCGAGGTGGTCGCCCGGTGAGCTCGGGACGATAAACGCCGCGGGCCGCTGACCGAGCCGTGCATCGGGCATGGCCACCACCGCCGCCTGACTCACCCCCGGGTGCTCGTAAAGCACCTCCTCGACCTCCCGTGGATCGATCTTGTACCCACCCCGGTTGATGAGGTCGTCGCGGCGTGACACGAAATATCCGTAGCCGTCGGCGTCGAAGCGGGCCACATCGGCCGACCGGAACCAGCCGTCGACGGTGAACATCTTGGCCGTCGTCTCCGGCTGGCCGTAGTAGCCGACGATGAAGCTGGGCCCACGCGCCCACAGCTCACCCTCTCCCGGCAACGGCACCTCGCGCTCGGCCTCGCCCGCCTCCACCAGCTCCATCAGCCGCTGCTCCACGCCGCGGATGGCCTTGCCGAAACTTCGGCTGGTGATCGAGATCGGGTCGCCGGGCCGCGTCATGTGGGTCACGCCCGCCTCGGTGTAGCCGTAGAACGCATTTACATCGGCGCCGAGGTCGGCGTTGAGCCGGTTGAGGATGTCGGCCGGGCACGGGGCGCCGGCATAGCAGATCCCGCGCACCGAGCGCACATCACGCTCGCGCAGCTGCGGAAACCGGGCGAGGTCGATCAGCATCGGGGGGGCCCCGAGCAGGTAGCTGGGGCGGTCCCGTTCGAGCAGTTCAACACAGCGGCCCGCGTCCCACGCCGCCAGCAGGGTGAACGCCGCCCCCCGGTGCAGCGCCGAGAGCACACCGATTCCCAGGCCCGTCAGATGGGCGATCGGGGTGACGATGATCCACCGCGCGTCGGCGGGAAACCGCTGTTCGGCCTCGAAGTTCTGGATCCAGAAGAGGTTGTTGGCGTGCGTGTGCAGCTCGGCCTTGGGCCGTCCGGTGGTGCCGGAGGTGAACATGACGAAAAACGGGTCGGCCCCCGTCGGGCGCAGTGCTGCAAGGTCATGTTCGGGGCCTTCGGCGCTGACGAGGTCCTCGAAGCGGATCGTCCCGGCCGCGCTGGCACCGCCGACGGCGATCACGTGCTCCAGTGTGTCGATCCGCTCGCGCATCGCCAGAGCCAGTGGGACGTACTCGCGGCTTCTGAGGCGCTCCGGCACGACAAGCGCCCGCGCCCCCGTGAGACCGAGCACATAGTCGAGCTCATGCTCGTCGTAAGCCATGTGGCAGAACACGGCCAGGAGTCCGGCGCGCGCGCAGGCCAACAACGTCAGGCAAAACTCGCTGGTGTTGGGCAGCTGCATGGCCACCCGGTCGCCCGGGCGCAGACCCAACTCCAGCAGCGACCGCGCCAGCCGACACGTGCGTTGCTCATACTCACCGTAGGTGGTCCGACGCCCGTCCTCGTCGACGATGGCCAGCGCTTCTGGGCGCTCGGCGGCATGCCGCTCGAGGTCGTGCACAAAACTCTGCTCGGTCCAGGCTTCCTCGTCGACATAGCGTTGCAGATCCTCGCGTGTGACCCAGGTGTCCTCGCGCGCGGCGAGCGCATCTAGCCGCGCATTCAGTCGATCGCCCACGTTCTCACTCCTGTGTCTCGTGCTGCTCCGCACGGTGCGGCGCATGTCCTGCGCGGCGGGGGCACCGAAGGCATTGCGAACTTGCTCTTCGGTCGAGAAGACCCGTTCCCGGCGCTGTAGCGTCACCGCATACCACCGGCCGATTTGTTATAAGCATACGGAGGTATAGTACAGGCTTTGTGATCCCTGTCACCTCACCCTGCGGGCGTGCATATCAGACGATTGGCGGGTGCGTGCATGACGGTATCGACGGCTGACGAAGGCGGGGCGATGGGTTCTTCAGACTCTGCTTCCAGCACGGGCAGGCCTTCCCTTGTTTGTTTCGGCGCCGACATCGATCAGTTGCGCGACGCGGCCGTCGCAGCGGAAAAGGCCGGCTTCGAATCGGTGTGGGCCGCGGAGTTCTACGATCGATCCGCCACGATCGCCCTGGCCGCGATGGCCACCGCGACATCGACGATCGAACTCGGCAGCGGCATCGCCTACGGGTTCGGGCGAACGCCGTTGGTGCTCGCCGCTGAGGCGCGCGATCTCGACGCGCTCTCCCGCGGTCGGCTGCTGCTGGGCCTGGGCACCGGCACCACGCGCATGCAGCAGGACTGGCACGGACTTGATGGCCTGCACCCGGCAGCGCGCATCGAGGAACTTGTCGGCCTGTTGCGCAACCTGTGGCGGCTGCACGAGGGCCCGATCGCCCACGACGGGCGCTTCTACCGCCTGCATGTCCAGCCGACCGCCGCGGTGTCGGCGCCGCTGCGCACTGACATCCCGATCTATCTCGCAGGCGTGAACCGGCGCATGGTGCAGGCCGCGGGCGCGGTGGCCGACGGTCTGGTCGGCCACCCCTTGTACACCCGTGATTACGTCGAGCAGGTGGTTCGGCCGATGCTGGCCGAAGGTGCCGCGCGCACCGGCCGGCGGCCGGATGTGCCCATCGCGGGATACCTCATTTGCTCGGTGGACCTCGACGAAGAGCGCGCCCGCGCCCGCGCCGCGGCGCAGATCGCGTTCTACTCGACCGTCAAGACCTACAACCCGATCCTCGAACTCGGCGGGTTCATGCGCGAAGCGGAGGCGATCCGAGCCGCGTGGAAAGAGGGATCGAAGGACGCCATGCTGGCCGCGGTCAGCGACCCGATGATCGACGCGATGGCCGTCGCCGGTACACCCGAACAGGTGCGCCGGCAGGTCGAGCAACGCTGGGCGGGGGTGTACGACCGAACCCTGCTCTACCCGCCGACCTTTGGCGGTGAGCCCGACCTTCGCTTGTTGATCGACAGCTTTGCCCAGTGAGCAGCCGCTGCACGCCTGACTCACAGCAGCGCCCGGCCTGCGCGGGCTGGCACAGGGTGAGGTAGCCGTCAGTTGACCCGCTCGAAGACCGCGGCCAGGCCTTGGCCACCCCCGATGCACATCGTTTCGAGGCCGTAGCGTGCCTGCCGGCGGTGCAGTTCACGCGAGAGCGTGGCGAGCATCCTGACGCCGGTGGCGCCGACCGGGTGGCCGAGCGAGATGCCGGAACCATGCACGTTGGTGCGGGTGAGATCCTCCTCGGTGAACTTCCACTCACGCATCACGGCGAGCGCCTGGGCGGCGAACGCCTCGTTGAGTTCGATCACTTCCATGTCCGCGAGCGTCAGTCCGGCGCGGGCGAGAGCCGCCTCGGTGGCCGGCACCGGGCCGATGCCCATGATCTTGGGGGGAACCCCGGCGACCGCCCAGCTGACCATCCGGACGAGTGGACGAAGGCCGAGTTCGTCGGCCAGCTCGGCGGTGGTTACGAGGCACATCGCAGCGGCGTCGTTCTGGCCGCTTGAGTTGCCCGCGGTCACGGTGGCCTCGGGGTCCGAGGAGACCAGGATCGGCCGGAGTTTCGCCAGTGTTTCGAGCGTGGCGCCCGGGCGCGGATGCTCGTCGGTGTCGATGACGGTGTCACCTTTGCGGCCGGACACTGTGACCGCGACAATCTCTTCGGCGAGGACGCCGGCCTGCTGGGCCGCGACTGCGCGCTGATGGGAGCTGACCGCGAGCCGGTCTTGCTCCTCGCGTGGGATGCGGTATTCGCGTCGGAGGTTCTCGGCGGTCTCCAGCATTCCGCCGGGCACCGGGTGGAACCGGCCGCCGGCTGTGGACCGCGCTCTGACCAACCCGTCGTGCATCCGAACACCGGTGCGCGCGCCGCCCCATCGGATGTCGGTGGAGTAGAACGCCGCGTTGCTCATACTCTCCGTGCCGCCGGCGACGACCAGGTTCTGGGCGCCGGTCAGCACCTGCATCACCGCGTTGATCACGGCCTGCAGGCCCGACCCGCACCGCCGGTCCAGGTGCTGTCCCGGGACGGTGACCGGCAGCCCGGCGTCAAGGGCGATCACCCGGCCTATCGCCGGTGCTTCGCTGTTGGCGTTGCAGTGCCCGAGGATCACGTCGCCGATCCGGTCCGGGTCGATGCCGGTGCGGTCCAGCAGGCCGCGCAGGGCGGTGACTCCCAGGTCGACGGCGGTGAGGTCCTTGAACATGCCGCCGTAGCGGCCGATGGGGGTGCGAACGGGCTCGCAGATGACGACGTCACGCATCGCTCGCGCCTTTCGGGGTGTCGGTTGCCTCGCGGTCACATGAACCTCGGTGCGAGCGCGTTCAGGAGAGGTCATCGCAGGTACAGCCGCACTGTGTCGATCTCCTCGCGTAGCAGGCGGACATCCTCCTGGGTGGGGCGGGCCGTCTCACAGACGTCGGGTGCGACACGGATGTCCCAGCCGGTTGCGGCCTTGACTTCCTGGACCGTGAGCCCCGGATGTACCTCGCTGATGAGCAACTCGCCGAACTTCTCTGGCCGGCGAAGGACCGCCATAGGAGTGATGACGGTCGACACTCCATGACCAGGGGGCACCATCCGCACATCCTCGTCGCGCACGCGCACCGGGCTGGGCGAGGTGCAGAAGTCCAGCCGTTGCGGAAGTGCACCGGGGTCGTGTCGGCGCAGCACGACGATGCACTCTCCGGCGTTGGGCATGATCTCGGTGGCGCCACCGGCTCCGGGCAGCCGCACGCTCGGCTTGTCCCAGTCGCCGATGATGCTGGTGTTGAGGCTGCCCCAGCGGTCTACCTGCGCGGCGCCGAGGAAGCCCACGTCGATGTGGCCGCCCTGCAGCACGTAGCCGAAGAGCGCGTGCATGCTGATCACCGCCTCGGCGCCCGACACCAGAACGGAGTCTGCGATGCCCTCGGCCAGTGCCTCGGGGTGGGCGCCGCAGACGCCGGACTCGTACACGAGCTCGAGGCCGGGGTTGATCGTGCGCCGCGCCAGGTCGACGGCGAGGGTCGGCAGCCCTACACCGGCGAAGACCCGGGTTTTCCCGGCCAATTGGCGGGCAGCGACGGCGGCGAGGAACTCGGTGCTCGACGGGGCAACGGCGGAGGGCGGCGGAGTCGTCATGAGTGCTCCAAGACTGGGCTGGCCCGACCACCGTAGTTGACAGGCTGTGATGGCCGGTCGGCGACGCGGAGGCCCGTCCAGCGTTCCTCTCCGAGCCGCTCGAGGTATGCCTCCCGGTCGGGCACTTCGTAGACCCACTGGGAGAGCCACGCGAGGACTGCCGCGCGGTCACGGCTGATCGGCGTCCACTCGCGGTAGAAGGCGTTGTCGCGGTCGTAGTAGCCCTGGCTATACGACGGGTGCGCGCCACCCGGGCAGTGGGCGACCGCGGTGACGGCGTGCCCGGGGATGACAGTGCGGTTCGGATCCGACCTGATCACCTCGGCGTCGACGATCTCCTCGACGGTGACGATGACGGTGCGCGCGGCGTAGGCGGCCTCCTGCTGGGCGCCTAGGATGCCCCACATCTGAACATTGCCGCAGCGGTCGGCACGCTGGGCATGCACGACCGTGACATCCGGCCGGAGCGGGGGCACGACGTAGACGTCAGGTCCGCCATAGGGATCGCCGACCTTGCGGATCTGAGCGTTGAGCTTCGGCAGGTCACTGCCGGCATAGGACCGCAAGGGAAAGAACGGCAGGCGCGCGGCGCCCGCTTGGTAGCGGCAGACCATTCCGTAGTGGCTGTACTCCTCCACCTCAAGGGGTCTCGGGTCGGCCCGTTCGATGCGCCGGCGCACTTCGTGCAGGGATCCGGCGGAACCGCTTGCGAAAAACGAGGCGACCAGCCGACGCGCGCAGCCGGCCGCGATCAACTGGTCGGCCAACAGATCGGGCGTCATCCGGCAGAGCGTGAGCTCGCGGCGACCTTGGCGGATGATCTCATGGGCCGCCGCGAATGGAATCAGGTGGCCGAAGCCCTCCATGGCGATCACCATGCCGTCGGCCACATGCGCCGCGACCGCCGACGCGAGGTCGGTGACCTTGCTGGTTTCGGCCATGCGGGCTCCCTGAAGAACTCTGGTGGAGGCGAAGCGACTTTCAGCGTCCCTGATGGGAAGGTCAAAACTCCAATACTTCTTGGCTGGTCGATTCATGCACTCACTGGTATCAATCGTTCGCAACAGATATACCGCCCGACGGCAAAACGCCGCAGAATTCCAGCCTCGACCCTCACGTTCGACGACGTCGGGGTTTCTGGCGACAGCCAGCTAAGTGGCGCTGGTCAGGGCCGCCGCAGCCGGTAACCAGTCAGTGCGCTCGGTTTAGCAGGTCGGGCGTGGGCAGCGCCTCTTCCGAGGCACGCAAGACCTCCCGCAACGCCGGGTTCGTGTCGCCCTTTCGCCAGGCGAGCCTGGAGTACGTCGGCGTCCGGCCCTCCTGCAGCGGAACCACGGAAATGCCGTCCTGGATAACGTTGGCGACCGCGACGTCGACGGTGAAGGTGATTCCGACACCCGCCGCCACCAGCGCCATCACGGTCCACGAGTCCGGAGCGGTCTGCACGATGTTCGGCGGGTAGCCGGCGTCGTGGGCCGCGCGGGTAAACGCGTCGCGCAGGCTGGATCCGGGGTCGGCCGGCAGCGCGACGAATGCCTCGTCGCGGCACTCCGCCATGCTCACCAGATTTCGCCCGGCGAGCCGATGCCCCTTCGGGACCACGAGCACGTAGTGCTCCACGGTGACGATCCGGTGCGAGATCGCGGGCGGTTCCACCGACCAGCGCACGATCGCGAGATCGAGACTCCCGTCCATCACCGAACGCAGCCCCTCGGCGGCATACGTCGTGCTCTGCAGGCTCAACTCGATGCCGGGATGGCGCTCGCGAACGAGCCGACCAAGCTGACCGACCAAGAGGTGCGACGACGGGCCGGCGAAGCCCATTCGGACGCACCCGGTCTCACCGCGGCCCGCCGACTGCACGGCGCGACGCGCGGCGCGGCAGCTCTCGAGTGCCTGCCGCGCCGGATCGAGCAGAGCCTCGCCGGCGCTGGTGAGCCGCACGCTGCGGGTCGTGCGCTCAAAGAGGTGGGCCCCCAGGTCGCGCTCCAACTGTTTGATCGTGCGGCTCAATGGGGGCTGGGCGACATGCAGCCGTTCGGCCGCCCGGCCGAAGTGCAGTTCCTCGGCGACCGCGAGGAACGCCTCGAGGTGGTGCAGCTCCACAGCCCGCAACTCTTGCACAAGCGGCAACAGTGCATCCCCGATTGCGTTTTGGACGCGCAAGAGACGGTGTCGCACCGTGGAATCCGAGGAATTGCATTAGTTCTCGACGCCGTCCGAATGTTCGTCCGAAAAGACGTCGTCGCGGCCGAGCACGAGATACGGATCGAATTCCCGACCGGATCCGGGAGAAGGCCGCCGCTATGGGCTATGGGTCTGTTCGGATTCGCCATCCCGGAGGGTACGGCGGGCGCGGGCTCTCGATGTACGAAGAAGATGGAGCTGGGCTGGACCAACCCGGCCTTTCGGTCCATGCGCGGCACCAACAACGGCATCGCCGGACAGGTCCTGGTCAACTACTGCCACGCAGGAACACCGGAACAGGTACCGACCCGGTCTGGCCGGTGGCCTAATCGTCGCGTCCTTCGCACTCACCGAATTAAACCTGGCCGACCGGGCCGTCCAGATCCACGGCGGCATGGGATACATGCACGGGGTACCGGTCGAGCAGTTTAGCGAGACGCCCGGCTGTTTCGCCTCTACGAAGGCACCAGCGAGATCCAGCGCCGCATCATCGCCAACCAGCTCGTGCGAGGGTTCCAATCGTGACGCCCGGGCTCCGGCGCGGGCCGCCCCGGCTCGCCGAGATCCGGTCGCACCGTACTTGACCGGGTCGGATGCATCGTCAGCCACCGCTCGTGGTGGTGAACATGGTGTCGGGGCAGTCGATGTGGAGGGAACGGATCTTGCGGTACAGGGTGGTTCGCCCGATCCCAAGCAGTGCCGCCGCCTTGGAGCGATTGCCGTTGGCTTCCTGGACGGCAGCAAGGATTGCGTCGCGTTCGGCTCTTTCATAGCCGGTCAGCTGACGTTTGTGCGCCGCGTCCCTCAGGCTCAGAGGCAGATTCTCGAGTTGGACAAGCCATCCCGGCCTGGTGGCCGCAACGTCGACCATCGCCTGGCGAAGCTCTTTGATGTTGCCCGGCCACGGGTAGGCCATGAGCGCCTGTCGGGGGGCGGATGCCAAGGTGGTGCCGGGCCGGATTCCTTCCAGGCCGGAGAGGATGGCCTCGGCGATTGCGGGTATCTGCTCCTTCATGTCGCACAGGTTGGGCAGCGTGACAACGGTCGCCGCGCCCTTCACCAATTCGGCGACGTGATCGCTCGCCGCTCGCAGGTCGACGGTGAGCAGCAGTCGACCCTTCCCGCCGCCCGCTGCGGTGGTCAACGCCGTCAGCGCCGTGACCTTGTCGACCGACCCAGGGTCCAGCAGTTCCAGGTGGCGCACGATGACGTGGCCGCCGCTCGACAGCGCATCGGCCGCATCCGCGAGCCACCCGGTGTCGCGCTCGGCGGCGAATGCTGCGACGTCGACCACCCGCGTGGGGCACTGCGGGGTGGTCTCGGCGATTGTTCGGGCCAGGTGGTACTTCCCGGTGCCAGCCCGACCGTCGATCGCGATCGTCCTTGAAACCCGAAGTGCGTACTGCAGCCGCTCATCGATCGCCGGCAAAGGATGCAGGAACCGGCCCGTTTCCGGTGCACGTCGGCGAGCTGCCCGGCTGCTTTTCGAATCTTGACTGAACTCCAGCCGGTAGGCATGACCGGTGGGGTCGCTGAGCCGCTCCGCCACGGCGAGCACGCGTCCGCTGGGCAGGTCGAGTTCGATGGTTCGCGGCTCGCTGCCCCAGGTCTGGTTTGTCACGGCCTCCCACAGCAATGGGTGGTGCTCGGGGGTGACGAACTGAAGACCCGCGGTGTTGGAAACGACCGCTTCCGGGGTCAGTACAACCATCGGCGCCCGGCCCGCTGCGCCCGACTTGGGGTTGAGCGCGGCGAAAAGGGCCCTGTTGCGCCCTCCGTCCAGGTCGGCCATCACCTGTTCGATTTGCCGGGCGGCGTTCACCGCCAGGGTCAGCATCATCGGGTTGGTGGCTTCAACCGAGCAGGTCAGGGCGATCGAGCCGAGGACGCGACCGGCCGGAGCCATGCGGATGGGTGCACCGGCGCAGGTCAGCGGCTCCAGCAGGTCGTTGAAGTGCTCACCTCCGCGGACGAACAGCGGGGCCTTCTCCTCGAGGACCGTACCGATGCCATTGGTTCCCACAGCACACTCGGAGAAGTCGAACCCCTCTGCAGCACACGAGCCGTCGAGCTTCCTTAGCTGCACGTTGCCGGCGGCCCGCCGGGACAGGATCCGACCCTTGTGGTCGCTGAGAAAAACCGCCACACCGAGCCCGTCCAGGTCGGCCTGCAGGCGATCCAGCACGGGATCGGCCGACCGGCACAGCAGCTCGGAACGTCCATGAGCATCGAGATGCTGAAAGGCAATCCGGCCCGTGGGCACGCCCTGGCTCGCCGACCGGCGCCAGCTACGCATGATCGATTCCCGGACTGTGCCCGACACGTCGACGTGGTGCAGCACGCCTTGATCCCGCAGCCGCTCACGGGCCGCTCGCAAGCGGTCCAGCTCGATGCCACTGGAAGGCCTCTCCATCGTTCCTCCGAGGGCTGACGGGACTCACGCAACCACTGTCAGGCGCCCGGTCCGCCGAGAGGAATTCGCCCCGCCAACCCGTTCTCAAGCGAGCCGTGCCGGCGCGTCCGCAAGAGCGCCGGGAACAAGCCTACCGCTGAGGATGGTGATTTCGGGCGGCCTTTCGTCTTGGCCGGGGGTTGGCCAGCTGTGGAAGCCCGGAAACGTGTGGCCGCTGCCGCCCTGTTTCAAATCGGAACAGTCGTTGGTATTGCGCCGCTCACACACTGTAACTCAGTTGTCCACATCACAATCCCCGGGCAACTGTGATCCGAAAGGCAACGCTCGTGACCGTCTCCGCCGAAGCCGGCTTTCTCGAGGCGCTCTACCGGGACTGGACCAGCCGCATGGCCGCCGACCCGCAAATGTCCATTGGGATGCTGCGCAGCATGTTCGACGAGTGGCACCAGCCGACTAAGGAGCCCGAGGCCGTGACGTACCGGTCGGACATCGTCGCCGGTGTCGAGGGTATCTGGGCACTCCCGCTCGGCGCGGACACGTCGAGGGTCGTCCTGTACACCCACGGTGGCGGCTTCGCCGTCGGATCCGCGGCCAGCCACCGCAAGCTCGCCGCACACCTCGCCAAAGCGCTCGGGACGACAGCGTTCGTCATCGATTACCGGCGAGCGCCCGAGCATCCCTTCCCCGCGCAGATCGAGGACGTCACCGCGGTGTATCGCGCGCTGCTGGACCGAGGCTTCGCGCCCGGCAGCATCATCACCGCCGGCGACTCCGCCGGCGGCAACCTGGCCGTCGCCACCGTACTGAAGCTCCGCGACGACGGCTCGCCGCTGCCCGGAGCGGTGATCGCCCTCTCGCCATGGCTTGACATGGAGCTCGCCGGCGAAAGCTTGACCACCAACGCGGACAGCGATGGCCTGGTCAGTCGGCAGATCCTCGAGGGGATGTCGGCGATGTTCCTCGGCGAGACCGGCAAGCCCGATGATCCGCACGCCAACCCGCTGTACGCCGACTACACCGGTTTCCCGCGGCTGTACATCAGCGCCGGCTCGGCGGAAACGCTGCTGGATGACGCAACCCGGCTCGCCGACCGGGCCTCGGCGGCGGGCGCCGAGGTGACGCTCTCGGTCGTCGACTGCATGCAGCACGTGTTTCCCTGCCTCGCCGGGCGCGCCCCGGAGGCCGACGCGGAAATCGCCCGGATCTGCAGCTGGTACCGCCGCTGACCCTCCCGGCGGACGAACTCGGACAGACGAACTCGGGCACGAAGAGAACAGAGGACCGACTGATATGAGCACTCACCACGATGCGATCGTTATCGGCGCGGGCTTCGGCGGGATGTATGCCCTGAAGAAGCTGCGGGACGAGCACGGCTTGAACGTGCGACTGTTCGACAAGGCCGGCGGCATAGGCGGTACCTGGTACTGGAACCGTTACCCGGGCGCACTCTCGGACACCGAGTCGTTCGTTTACTGCTACTCCTGCGACAAGGACTTGCTGAAAGAGTGGGACTTCGACACCCGCTACGTCACCCAGCCGCAAATCCTGCGCTACCTCGAGCACGTGGCCGACCGCTGGAACCTGCGGCCCGATATTCAGCTCAACACCGGGGTCGTCGCGGCGCACTTCCACGAGAATGACAACCTCTGGCACGTCAGGACCGACACCGGCGAACTGCACACCGCGAAGTACCTCGTCACCGCGGTGGGGCTGCTGTCGGCCACGAACCTCCCCGACCTCAAGGGCATCGACACCTTCCAAGGCGTCCACGTGCACACCGGCCAGTGGCCGGCCGACCTCGAGCTGGCCGGCAAACGGGTCGGTGTGATCGGGAACGGATCCACCGGAGTCCAGGTCATCACCGCGATCGCTCCCGAGGTCGACCATCTGACCGTGTTCCAGCGCTCGGCCCAGTTCACCGTCCCCGTGGGCAACGGGCCGGTCTCTCGGGAGTACGTCGCAGACGTCAAGGAGAACTACGAAGCCATCTGGGAGCAGGTGCGCAACTCGGTCGTCGCCTTCGGCTTCGAGGAGAGCACCACCACCTACGAGTCCGTGTCGTCGTCGGAGGCGCTGGCGATCTTCGAGCGAGCGTGGGAAAAGGGCGGCGGCTTCCGGTTCATGTTCGAGACCTTCGCCGACATCGCCACCAGCGAGGTCGCGAACAAGGCCGCACAGGACTTCATCAAGGGCAAGATCGCCGAGATCGTCACGGACCCCGAGACGGCCCGCAAGCTGATGCCGAAGGACCTCTATGCCAAGCGGCCGCTGTGCGATGGCGGGTACTACGCAACCTTCAACCGTGACAACGTCGAACTCGTGGACGTCAAGGAGAATCCGATCACGGAGATCACGCCTGCCGGCGTCAGGACCGCCGACGGGGTGGAGCACGAGATCGACATCCTGATCTTCGCCACCGGGTTCGATGCGGTCGACGGCAATTACAAGCGCTTCGACCTGCGAGGCCGCAATGGCCTCACGATGGCGGACTACTGGAAGGACGGACCGTCCAGCTATCTCGGGGCGGCGGTCGCGAACTTCCCGAACATGTTCATGGTGCTCGGGCCCAACGGCCCCTTCACCAACCTGCCGCCGTCGATCGAGACACAGGTGGAGTGGTCCACCGACCTGATCGAGCACGTGGAGCAGACCGGTTACTCCGCCGTGGAGCCGACTGCCGACGCCGAGCAGGACTGGACCGCCACCTGCCGCGAGATCGCCGACGCGACGCTGTTCCCGAAGGCACAGTCGTGGATCTTCGGCGCCAACATTCCCGGCAAGAAGAACACGGTCTACTTCTACCTCGCCGGTCTGGGTGCCTACCGCAACGTGCTCTCGGAATGCAAGGACGCCGGCTACAAGGGCTTTCAGTTCAGCTGAGCGGGCCGCAGCGCGCAGGCCGTAATCCGGCCACCCGCGCCGAAGCTCGTTGACTCCCATCGAAAGGAACGTTCTGGTGTCTCGCACGGTCACCGTCAACTTTCCCGGCACCGCACGCCAACACACCATCCCGACCGGACTACACGTCGACGGTGAATGGATCGACCTCGGCGACACCTTCGACGTGGTCGACCCCGCGACGGGGGAACCATTCGCATCCGTCTCAGACGCGACAAACGCTCACACGCGAGCTGCCCTCGACGCCGCCCACGCCGCGCAGGCCGCGTGGGCCGACGTGGCACCGAGGGTGCGCGGCGACCTCATGCATGGCATCCACCAGCTGCTCTCGGAACGCGCGGAGGCCTTTATCGACCTCATGGTGCTTGAGGCGGGGAAGCCACGATCCGAGGCCGCAGGCGAGATGGCGCTGACGCTCGATTTCGTCAAGTGGCTGGCGGAGCAGGCGGCTCACGTGCATGGCTCCTTCGCCCGAGGTTCGCGCGGCAATTTCCGGATCATCGCCACGATGCAACCCGTCGGTCCCAGCCTGCTCGTATCGCCGTGGAATTTTCCCGTCCTCGTCCCGGGTCGCAAGGCCGTCGCTGCGCTTGCCGCGGGATGCACGGCAATCATGAAACCCGCGGAGCAGACGCCGCTGAGCTCGGCACTGCTGATGCAGGCCGTCATCGACGCGGGCATTCCCGCAGGCGTGTTGAATCTGGTCCATACCTCTCGTCCGGGGGAGCTGTCTACGGAACTTATGCACGACCGGCGGCTGCGCAAGGTCAGCTTCACCGGCTCGGTCGCCGTCGGCTCGTTGATGATGCGCCAGGCAGCGCGCAATGTCGTGAGTGTTCAACTCGAACTCGGAGGAAACGGCCCGTTCATCGTCCTCGACGACGCCGACGTCGAGCATGCCGTCGCAGCAGCCGTCGCCGCGAAATTCCGCAACGCGGGGCAGGCCTGTGTCGCCGCGAACAGGATCATCCTGCAGCAGGGTATCGCCGCGGAGTTCACCGAGTTGTTCGTCGATGAGGTGCGCAATCTGGTCGTCGGACCGGGGTACCGGCCGGGGGTCGACGTCGGGCCGATGATCTCCGAAACACAGCGGCAAGCGATCACCGGCATAGTCCAAAGTGTCGTCGGCGCGCAGGCCGATGTGCTTGTGGGCGGTAAGCCGGTGGGCGGCGACGGCTACTTCTTCGAGCCGACAGTCCTGGCGATGCGGGACAAGGCTCCCGAGTTTTCCGGTCAGGAACTCTTCGCCCCGGTGGCGCCCCTGTTCGTCGTCGACTCGATCGATGAGGCCGTCTCCTTCGCAAACGATACGCAGTACGGACTTGCGGGCTATCTGTTCACTCGAGACATTTCGCGCGCGGTGTCCATCAGCGAGCGCCTCGACGTCGGCATGGTCGGCGTGAACCGTGGCCTGATGGCCGACCCGGCTGCGCCGTTCGGGGGGGTCAAGAGCTCGGGTCTCGGTCGCGAGGGCGGTCACCACGCGCTCGAAGACTTCATGGAGACGAAGTACATCGCCCTCACCACGGATTGAAACCGCCGGCACGCCCGGCCAGCGCCGCAACAACTGGCCGACAACCACTATCGGAAAGAGAGACGCAGAAATGACGAACCGCCTCGAAGGCAAGGTTGCGCTCATCACCGGAGCCGCGCGCGGACAAGGTGCAGCGGAGGCCCGGCTGTTTGCCGCCGAAGGTGCCTCCGTCGTCATCACCGACGTTCGTGACGACGCGCTGGTGTCCCTCGAAAAGGAACTTCTGGACTCGGGGGCTACGGTGTCAGCCACCCGGCTCGACGTTGCCGACGAGGCGGATTGGGACCGCGCGGTCCAACACGCGACTGCCGTGTTCGGTGAACTGAACGTATTGGTCAACAACGCCGGGATCCTGGACATGGCCGGTGTTGAGCAGACCTCGCTGGAGGTGTGGAACCGGATTGTCGCCGTGAACCAGACCGGGGTTTGGCTGGGCATGAAGTCCGCCATTCCTTCCATGCGCAGGGCCGGCGGGGGCTCGATCGTCAATGTCTCTTCGATCTACGGCCTGATCGGCAGTGGTGCGGCCGCGGCCTACCAGGCGACCAAGGGTGCGGTGCGCCTGCTCACCAAGACCGCGGCGATTCAGTACGCACCCGAGGGCATTCGGGTGAACTCGCTTCATCCCGGCGTGATCGACACGGGAATGGTGGATGAAGAGGTCCCGGCCGAGTCTCGACCGGCGCTGATCGCCGCCACACCGCTGGGGCGGATGGGAAGACCCGAGGAAATCGCCAGTGGCGCGCTGTTTCTCGCATCGGACGAGTCGTCGTTCATGACCGGTTCAGAGCTCGTCCTGGACGGGGGATACACCGCCCAATAGCCAATGGGAGGCCCCGGGCGGATACTTCGCGTCTGCTGGCGATGCTGAGGTGCAGGCTGCTGACCCATTGCCCAGACGGTTGGTCGCATGTTTCGATCGGTCGAGGAAGGGTTCTGAGTTCAGTTGAACCGGTGCGACGGCGAACCCACCGCAACGTGCAGAAGGAGGAGAAAATGAAAACCAGGGCGGCTGTGTTGTTCGAGGCTGGCAAGCCCTTTGAGATCGTCGAGTTGGATCTTGACGGCCCCCGGGCAGGCGAAGTGCTGATCAGGTATGTGGCCGCCGGTTTGTGCCACTCCGATCTGCACCTGACCGACGGCGATCTGGTGCCTCGGTTCCCGATCGTCGGCGGCCACGAAGGTGCGGGCATCATCGAGGAGGTCGGCGCGGGCGTGACGAAGGTCAAGCCGGGTGATCACGTGGTGTGTAGCTTCATCCCGAACTGTGGACGGTGTCGCTATTGCGCGACGGGGCGCTCCAACCTGTGCGACATGGGTGCGACGATTCTCGATGGCAATATGCCCGACGGGTCGTTCCGCTTCCACATGGGCGACACCGATTTCGGCGCGATGTGCATGCTGGGCACCTTCGCCGAGCGCGCGACCATCTCCGAGCATTCGGTGGTGAAGGTCGATGATTGGCTGCCGCTGCAGACAGCCGTTTTGGTGGGCTGCGGTGTGCCCACCGGGTGGGGGAGTGCCAATTATGCGGGCGCCGTCCGTGCCGGTGATACCACGGTGGTGTATGGCATCGGCGGCATCGGCATCAACGCGGTGCAGGGCGCAAAGCAGGCCGGCGCGAAGTATGTGGTCGCGGTGGATCCGGTCGAGTTCAAGCGCAATACCGCGGCGAAGTTCGGCGCAACGCACGTTGTCGCGACGGCCGAGGAGGCCGCCGAAAAGGTGACCGAGTTGACCTGGGGGCAGATGGCTGATCAGGCCATCATCACCGTCGGCACCGTCGATGAGCAGGTGGTGACCGAGGCCTTCAACGTCGTCGGGCGGGGCGGCACGGTGGTGATCACCGGGTTGGCCAACCCGGAGAAGTTGACCGTGCATGTCTCTGGCGGGGTGATGACGCTGTTCGAGAAGACGATCAAGGGCACGCTGTTCGGTTCGGCCAATCCGCAGTACGACATCGTCAAGCTGTTGCGGCTCTATGACGCCGGTCAGCTGAAACTCGACGAGCTGGTCACGAAGACGTACACGCTCGAGCAGGTGAATGAGGGCTACCAGGACTTGCGGGACGGCCACAACATCCGGGGCGTCATCACCCATGCGCAGTGAGCCCGGTACGCGTTCAGACGTTGCGAACGGTACTGGCTAACCGCCGTTGTCTGATGATCGCGTTGTCGTGACGCCGTAGGGCCGGCGGGTGTTTCGGGGGCGAACGTACGGCACCGATGCCGACGGCGCGTCAGCTGCGTCGGTGGGCTCTGGCGGCGCGGTGTCATCGTCGGGGTCGAGCGGTGTGGTGAGAGACCGGGCAATCTGCTCGCCGAGTTCCTCGGGGCTGGCCGCTCCGTCGGCTCGAAACCACTTGTAGCACCAGTTCGCCGCTCCGAGGCACATGTTCACGTAGACCGTGGGGGTCATCCCCACGAGTTTGCCGGGGTGCCGTGCGAGGTGCTCCCGCAGAGCAGCGAGGAAGAGCTCCTCGAAGGTGCGTCGACGTTGCAGCACCTCGGTGAGGAGCTCGACGGGCAATTCCTGCTCCTCCTCGAAGCACACCGTGAGCAGTGCCTGATTGCGGCAGGTATAGGCCACCCGCGAGGCGATGAGACTGCGGATTGCGGCCAGCGGGGAATCCGCTTCGGCGACTGTCTTTCGGCCCATCTCCAGACTCTCGTCGAGCATGTTCTGGTCGACACCGCCGAATCCGGTGGCGTCTTCCCCGCCGAACTGTGGAAACCGTTGGGTGCCGCCGGCCTGCTGGGTCTGATGATGCCCGAGGAGTACGGCGGATCGGGCGGCGACGCGCTTGCCGTCGCGATCCTTGCCGAGGAACTCACCCGCGCGAGCGGCGGTATCGCCGTGACCGCCCTGGTCAGCGCCTACATGGCGGGCCCTCACCTGGTCCGGGATGGCACCGACGAGCAGCGGCAGCGCTGGCTTGCGCCGCTCGCCGCGGGTGAAGCGGTGGCCGCCATCGCGGTCACCGAGCCGGGGACCGGGTCCGATGTCGCGGGCATTACCACGCGGGCCCGCCGTACCCACGACGGCTGGGTGCTCGCCGGGCGGAAGATGTTCATCACCAACGCGGGCCTGGCCGACGTGATAATCGTGGCCGCCCGTACCGGAGGGCCGCGGCATTCGGGTATCACTCTGTTCGCGGTTGAGCGTGACACCCCGGGCTTGGCGGTGGGTCGGCCGCTGCGCAAGATGGGCTGGCACTCCTCGGACACTCGTGAGGTCATTCTCGACGAGGTCGCCGTGCCGGCCTCCGCCGTCGTCGGTGCCGAGAACCGCGGCTTCCACCAGATCATGCAGGGATTTCAGCTGGAGCGAATCGCCCTCGCCGGGATGGGCCTCGGGCATGCCGCTGAGTGCTTGGACCTGGTCAGGGCCTACGTGCGCGAGCGGGAGGTCTTTGGCGCTCCGTTGGCGCACCTGCAGACGGTTCGACACCGAATCGCGGTGATGGAAATCGAGCTGGAGGCGGCCCGGTTGCTGACGTACCGGGGCGCGGTGCGGCTCGATTGTGGGCATCCCGAGGCGGGTTCATCGGTGGCCCGGGCGAAGTACTTCGCCGCGGTGGCGGCCAACCGGATCGTCGACGAGGCCGTGCAATTGTTCGGTGGCGCCGGCTTTGTCGAAGAGGCGCCGATCGCGCGGCACTACCGCGACGCCCGGATTTTGCGGATTGGCGGCGGCGCCGACGAGGTGCAGCTCGAGATCCTGGCCAAGGCGATGGCGTCGTGACGGCGACTACCACCACCGTGCCGAATGTGGCCGCCGATGGTCGACCGACCACCCGGGATGTCGCGGCCGCCATCGACCACGCCCGCCGCGGCGGGGACTGCACCCGCTGGCCGGAAAAGCTGCCCGTCCGGGACCGTCTCGCGGTGCTGTTCGATCCGGGGACGTTCGTTGAGGACGGCTTGTTGGCGTCGGCTGCCGACGCCGGGTTGCCGGCCGATGGTGTGATCACCGGTGTCGGCGGCGTGGAGGGCCGTCCGGTCGCCGTGATCGCGCACGACTTCACGGTGAAGGCCGGCTCCTGGGGGGCGTTGACCTGCGAAAAGCAGATCCGCATTCTCGAACGGGCTGATCGAGACCTGCTTCCGGTGGTATATCTGGTCGATTCCGCGGGCGGGCGGCTGACCGATCAGATGGGTTTTTTCCCGGGCCGCCGCGGCGCGTCGGCGATCTTTCACATGCAGGTGCGGCTGTCCGGGCGGGTGCCGCAGATCTGCTGTCTGCACGGACCGTCGGCCGCCGGCGGCGCCTACATGCCCGCCTTCTGCGACTGGGTCGGCATGGTCAACGGGAACGCATCGATGTATCTGGCCAGTCCGCGTGTCGCGGAGAAGGTCACCGGTGAGCGCACCACGCTGCAGGAGATGGGTGGGGCGATGATGCACGCGACCGTCTCCGGGTGCGGCGACGAGGTGTTCGACACCGACTGGGAGGCCATCGCGGCGGCCCGGCTGCTGTTGTCGTACCTGCCGGACGACTTTCGCGCCCCGCCCGCGCGGCGCGGGGCCGCTGAGCCCGAGCGGCCGCTGGGGGACGTGGTTCCCGACGACCCCAACACCGCCTACGACGTCCGTGACGTGATCGACGGCATCGTCGATGGTGGGTCATTCTTCGAGATCAAAGCCCGCTGGGCGCGGGAGATCGTGGTGGGCCTCGCCCGGCTGGACGGCCGTGTCGTCGGCATCGTGGCGAACCAGCCGAGCGTCCGAAGCGGGGCCATCTTCGTGGACTCCGCGGACAAGGCGGCGCGGTTCATCTCGATGTGCGATGCGTTCGGCATCTCGTTGGTGTTCCTTCAGGACGTTCCCGGCTTCATGGTCGGCGTCGAGGTCGAGCGCCAAGGCATCATCCGGCACGGCGCCAAGATGGTGGCCGCGATGTCATCTGCAGAGGTGCCGAAGTACACCGTCGTGCTGCGCAAGGCCTACGCTGCCGGTTACTACGCGATGTGTGCCCCCGGCTTCGAACCCCGGGCCACTCTCGCGTTACCGACGGCCACCATTGGAGCCATGTCCGCCGAGGCGTCGGTGAACGCGGTGTACGCCAACAAGATGGCAGCCATCGCGGACGAGGATGAGCGCGCCGCGTACATCGCTGCCCGTACCGTCGAGCAGCAGGCCGACGTCGACCTGTTCCGGATGGCCAGCGATCTCGTCGTCGATGCCGTCGTCGGCCCGGGTTCGCTACGCGCCGAGCTGGTCGCCAGGATGGTCGACGCCGACCGTTGGACCCGGTCGTCGCGACGCCGCCATCACCTGATCAGCCCCGTGTAGCCAGCTACCCGCCCCGGAGGACAACGATGTCGCAACGCAGAACTCAGGACACCCCGCGCAACACTTCGTCCGACCCGCTGACCCAGCTCATCGCCGACCCACTGCGCCCCCTTCCGCCGGCGTGGGTCGTGCCGGGGCGGGTGGCCGCGTTGGAGCACGCCCGGTCCTTCGTGACCGCCGACGACTACTGGGAGTGGGTGGCGCGCCAGCAACGCTGGTCACAACCCTGGCGCACCGTGCGTACCGGCGATATGTCCGACTTCCGCTACTTCGAGGGCGGACGGATCAATGTCGCCGACAACTGTGTGGACCGGTGGGCCGAGCAGCAGGCCACCGCAGAACGGACGGCGGTGATCTGGGAGGGCGAACCCGGTGACGTCCGCACACTGAGCTATGCCGAGTTGGCCGACGAAGTCTCACGTCTGGCGGCCGGACTGCTCGCGCTCGGCGTCCGCAAGGGTGACGTCGTGGGCGTTTACATGCAGAACCTGATCGAGGCGTTCACCACCATCCACGCCTGCAACCGGATCGGCGCGATCTACACCGTCCTGTTCTCCGGGTTCGGCGAAGACGCGGTCGCGTCGCGGCTGCAGGCGGCGCGCGCCTCCGTGGTGGTGGTGGCCGACGCGAGCTACCGGCGCGGCCGGCTCATCCCGCTGCTGGAGACCCTGCGCTTGGCCCGCACGCGCGCTCCCTCCGTGCGCGCCACGGTCGTGGTGGACCGAACCGGCAACCGCGTCGCGCTCCAGGAGGGCGAGCACGCCTACGGCGCAATCCTGGAGGCGGGCGCCGCGGGCACACCGCCGGTGCCGCTCGACCCGAACGAGGCGTCGTTTCTGATCTTCACCAGCGGCACGGAGGCCAAACCCAAAGGCCTGGTGCACACCGTCGCCGGTTTCCTCCTCGGCGCGTGGGCGAATGCCCACTGGCAGGTCGGCTACGAGCCGGATGACGTGTACTGGGTGGCCGCCGATGTCGGTTGGCTGACCTTTCCGATCCAGGCCGTCGTCGGCGGGCTGGCCTGCGGCATGACAATCGCCTGCTACGAGGGCGCCCCCGACACCCCGACCGCCGCCCGGTTTTACCAGATCTGCCAGCGGCATCGAGTCACCAAGGTACTTGCCGCACCGACTTTCGCCCGCATGCTGCGCAAGTTCGGCGACGACCTGGCCGCCGAACATCCTCTGAGCCTGAAGCTGATCACGATGCAGGGCGAGCCGCTCGACGCGGACACCTTCGAGTGGACGACGAACACCTTCGGCATCCCGGTGGTGAACGCCTACGGCCAGACCGAGACCGGCTCGACCTGGACCTACCCGGTGTATGGGGTGGAGGCACTGAAGGCCGGTTCGGTCGGCACCCCCGCCCCGGGGCATGAGTACGCGGTGGTCGATCGCGACGGCGAGCCGGTCCCGCCGGGCGTCAAGGGGAACCTGGTGCTGACCGCCCCGTTCCCCACACTTGCGCGCACCGTGTGGGATGACCACAACCGTTACCTCGCCACCTACTTTTCCGATTTCCCCGGCCGCTACGCGACTCACGACGAGGCGGTCGTCGATTTCGACGGGCACCTGTGGGTGCTGGGCCGCGCGGACGATGTCATCAATGTGGCGGCGCACCGCATCTCGACGATGGAGATCGAGGCCGTCGTCACCGCGCACCCCGGCGTCGTCGAGGCGGCGGTGGTCGGGGTGCCGCACGAGACCAAGGGGACGGTGCCGGTCGCGTTCGTGACGCTCGGCCACGACGTCGCGCTCGAGGACGTACGGGAAGACATCAAGCGCCGCGTCGTCGATGAATTGGGCGGCTACGCCCAGCTGGATCGCGTTTACCTCACCGAATCGATGCCGAAGACACGGACCGGCAAGACGATGCGCCGGTTGCTGCGCGATTTCGTCGTGCACGGGAAGCCGACCGGCGACACCAGTGCGGTTGAGGATCTGTCCGCATTGGACGTTGTCGCGAACGCGGTCCGGGAGTGAGCGCCATGCGCACCACGCGCTCCAGGACCTCCCGAGCAGGGGCGGCGACCACGCAGCCCGAATTCTCCGCTGACCCCTTTCCCGGCAGGAGGACCGATGACAGGAACTGACGAGCGCGCGGTGTCCGGCCGCTGGTTCGAAGAGCTCGAGGTCGGGACCATGGTCCGGCACGCAAACCGGCGCACCGTCACCGAAACCGACAACGTGCTGTTCACGACGATGACGATGAACCCCGCGCCACTGCACCTGGACGCGGACTACGCAGCCTCGACCGAGTTCGGCCGTCCCCTGGTCAACAGCATGTTCACCGTCGCGCTGGTGGTCGGGCTGTCGGTTCCCGAGCTGACCCTGGGCACAATCGTCGCCCAGCTCGGGCTTGACAACGTCAGCTTTCCGAAGCCGGTGTTCCCCGGCGACACCGTGCGCGTCGAAACCGAGGTCGTCGCGGCCCGGCCTTCGCGATCACGGCCCGACGCCGGTCTCGTCGTGTTCGAGCATCGGGCCTACAACCAGCGCGACGAGTTGGTCTGCCGGGCCCGGCGGACCGGCCTCATGCACCGGCGACCTCGCGGCCCTCGCGACGATGGCGTGCCGAATGGGGGCCGCACCAAGAGCACCAAGACCACTTGATCTACTCCGAACGCGGGCTCGACCGCCTTCTATGTGGTCGCGCTCGCGTGATCGCCCGTCGAACAGGAGACTCCCGGTGCTGACCGACGAACCGCCCGCACCGCTGAGAAGCGTTCTCGTCGCTAACCGCGGCGAAATCGCCGTGCGGGTAATCCGCGCGGCCCGCGACGCCGGACTGCGCAGCGTCGCCGTCTACGGGGAGCCCGACCGTTACGCCCTGCATGTGCGGGAAGCCGATGAGGCTGTCGCCTTGGGCGGCACCGATTTGGCGTCGACCTACCTCGATCGCAGCGCGCTGGTCAGCGCTGCCCTCGCGGCTGATGCCGACTGCGTGCACCCTGGGTACGGCTTCCTGTCCGAGGATGCCGATTTCGCCCAGGCCGTGCTCGACGCAGGGCTGGTCTGGATCGGCCCGCCGCCCAACACGATTCGCCGGCTGGGCGACAAAGTCGCCGCCCGCAAGATCGCGCGCGACGTTGGTGCCCCGCTGGCCGAGGGGACCACAGCACCCGTTCGCGATGCCGCGGAAGTCGCGGACTTTGCTCGGCGCCACGGATTTCCACTCGTGATCAAGGCGGCCTTCGGGGGCGGCGGCCGCGGACTCAAGGTTGTGCGCGACGAGGCCGAAATCCCCGAGGCCTTCGCTGCGGCCACCCGCGAGGCAGCCGCGTCATGTGGTCGCGGCGAGTGCTTCGCCGAGCGATTTCTCGACCGCGCCCGCCACGTCGAGGCGCAAGTGCTCGCCGACACTCACGGAACCGTGCTCGTTGTCGGGTTGCGGGACTGCTCCCTGCAGCGCCGCAACCAGAAGCTCATCGAGGAGGCGCCCGCACCGTTTCTCACCCCAGACCAGGAGCAGGCTCTGCGTCGCTCGTCACAGCGAATCTGTCGTGCCGCCGGGTACGTAAGCGCCGGCACCGTCGAATATTTGCTCGGCGCGGACGGCACGCTGTCCTTCCTCGAGGTCAACACCCGACTGCAGGTCGAGCACGCGGTCACCGAGGAGAGCACGGGCCTCGACCTGGTGGCCGAGCAATTCCGCATCGCGGGGGGAGCTGCGCTCGCAACCGACGCACCACCGGCACGCGCCCACAGCATCGAGTTCCGCCTCACCGCCGAGGACCCGGCGATGGGTTTCCTGCCTTCGCCGGGCACACTCACTCGTTTTCAGCTGCCAACCGGACCGGGGGTCCGGGTCGACACCGGCGTTGTCGAGGGCGACACGGTCGACGGCCGATTCGACTCGATGTTCGCCAAACTCATCGTGACCGGGCGCGACCGCACCCAGGCCGTCGGCAGAGCTCGGCGGGCCCTTGCGGAAACACGAATCGAGGGAGTGCACACGCCGGTCTCGGTTTACCGTCAGATCCTCGACCATCCGGCGTTCGCCGGCGACTATGCGTTCGAGGTACACAATCGCTGGATCGAGGAAGACCTCGATCAGATCGTGCTCGAGCCCGAATCAGCCGGTGACCACCTCAACGTCCGCGTGGGGCGCCGGCTGATGTCGGTGCACGTTCCCGGTCTGGCAACTCTGGGGGACAGGGCTGTGGCGATTCGCCGGGAATCGGGGCAGCTTCGGCACGCCGACGACGAAGAGGTCGCCGGTGACGGCGTCACCGCGCCGATGAATGGAACCCTGGTCCGCGTCGCTGTCGCCGACGGACAATCCATCAACAAAGGAGATTTGATCGCAATAGTCGAGGCGATGAAGATGGAGAACCCGGTGCTGGCGCACCGTGCAGGAACCGTGATGTCTCTTGCAGTGTCGGTCGGCATGTCTGTCGCGGCCGGGACCACGCTCTGCACGATCGACGACTCCTATTAGAACACCAGCCGGGTCGAACCCGATCGCGGCCAGAACATATCCCGCTGATTTCACCTACCGACAAGATATCCCGCTGATTTCACCTACCGACAAGTTTCTGATCGTGGCTGGCGATACCGATGGCGGGCGGTCCGGCAGTTAAGTCAACCCAGCGGCTTGGGCGCGGCTTGGGGTATCGCCTCCACAAAACCCAGCTGGGCACCCGATGCCGCCAACCGAACCAACCAGTGCGACCATAGCCAGTCCCGCCGCCGTAGCAGGTCATCATCG
Source organism: Actinomycetota bacterium (assembly GCA_040752555.1). GTDB lineage: Bacteria > Actinomycetota > Actinomycetes > Mycobacteriales > Mycobacteriaceae > Mycobacterium. The sequence goes on from JBFMGT010000001.1 coordinate 91,212, forward strand.
GAGCCGAAGCCCGATTCGCGCACGGAGAGCCTACTGTCGTTTGGCCCGTCGGCATGGACATCGATGGTGCTGACTAGCGGCCGCCCCCAATCCGCGGCCTGCCAACGCACCACCAGCCGCTCCGGCTCGAGCACTTTGAGGAACTCGCCGACGACCTCCGGCCACCCGGACATCCTCACCCGGATCTCGCCGTCGACGGTCGGGTCGATGGTCACTTCAGCACCCATCCAGTGTGACGCCGCGTCTTCGGACACCAACAGCTCGTACAGCTTGGCTGCGGGCACGGCGTAGCGCAGCGATTTATCCAACACCGCCTCGGTTCCGCCGGCCTCCGAATCCGGTGGCGGGCTCGTGTTTGCAGTCAATGTCGTTACTCCGTTCGCTTAGCCGGCGCGTGGCCGATGCGGTGGTCTTCCGCCCCCAGCGGGTTGCCGATAGTCAGCCGCTCAATATGACCTCGGCAGCCCAAGTACGTGCTCGGCGATGTAGTTGAGCACCATCTCCTGGGAAACCGGCGCGATCTTCATCAGCCGCGCCTCGCGGAAGTACCGCTCCACGTGGTACTCGCTGGCAAAGCCGAACCCGCCGTGGGTCTGGACGGCGTGGTCGGCGGCGAAGAACCCGGCGTCGGCGGCCAGGAATTTGGCGCTGTTGGCCTCGCGGGCACACGGCTGGCCGTGGTCGTACAACCAGGCCGCCCTGTTGGCCACCTGCTCGGCTGCATCCAGTCGCATGGTGGCTTCCGCCAACGGGAATGCGATGCCCTGGTTCTTGCCGATCGGACGATCGAACACCACCCGCTGGTTGGCGTAGTCCACAGCGCGTCGGATCGACGCTCGGCCGATTCCGATCGCCTCGTGCGCAATCAGGATGCGCTCCGGATTCAGTCCGTCGAGCAGGTAATGAAACCCCGTGCCTTCGTCGCCGATTCGGTGATCGGCGGGGATGCGCAGGTTGTCGATGAACAGCGCGTTGGAATTCACGGCGTTGCGGCCCATCTTCGGGATCTCTCGGATCTCCACGGCCGACCGGTCGAGCGGTGCCAGAAACAGTGTCATCCCGTCGACCGGGCGGGCGCACTCCTCGCGGGGCGTCGTGCGGGTGAGGAGCAGCAGGTAGTCAGCCTGCTGGGCCTTGGTGATCCACACCTTCCGGCCGTTGACGACGTAGTGGTCGCCGTCGCGACGAGCCCGGGTCGTGATCCGACTGGTGTCTGTGCCCGCGTCGGGCTCGGTGACCGCGAAAGACACGTGCAGCTCACCGGAGACAACCTTGGGCAGCAGCTGCTTGCGCAGCTGTGGGGAGCCGTGCTTGACCACGGGGTTCATCCCGAAGATCGTCAGGTGGATGGCGCTGCACCCGTTCATCGCGGCACCTGACTGCGCAATCTCCTGAAGTAACAGCGACGCTTCGGTGATGCCCTGCCCGGCGCCGCCGTACTCTTCAGGAATCGCGATGCCGAGCCAGCCGCCCGCGGCCAGCGACCGGTAGAACTCGTCCGGGAAGCGGTGGTCCCGGTCGCAGGCGGCCCAGTAATCGTCATCGAATCGTGCGGTCACCTGGCGCACGCCCTTGCGCAGGGCTTCATGGTCCGGGTTCGGGGCGAAGTCCATCTCTACCTCCACAGCCGATAGCCGGCCCAGCAGGCCCCGTTCAGGGCAATGATTATACAACTTACCTGACGGGGAGTGCGACTAGCCTGACTCGTCGCGCGATGCGTCATCCCAGAGGCCTGACTCCGCGAGTGAGCGTCGACCGGCGCGCAGCCGCATCGCAAGCTGGAGGCGGAAGCGCTGTTCGGGGTCGGTCAGGTCGACATCGATGACCTCGGCAATCCGGTCCAACCGATAGCGAAGCGTATTCGCGTGCACGACCAGCTCGTGGGCCGCCCGGCGGAGGTTTCCACCGGTGTTCAGGTAACTGGCCAGGGTCTGCCGGCCGTCGAAGCGCAGCGTCGTCGCTGCCTGCTCTAGTCGTCGGATCGGCTCCTCGAACTCGGGGTCGCCCGCTTCGGCGCCGGGGAGCAGTAAACGGTGTACGCCGATCGCGGCGAAGTCCAGGAACCGTTGGCGGGTGCTTACCGCCAGCTGGCAAGTATAGACCGCCTGCCTCGCCGAGGATGCCAGCTCCATGGGGTCGCGCACAGTTGATCCAAGCCCCACAGCCACCGCGCGTGGCCGCAGCGCGCGCACCAGCCGGTCCACGGAGCTGTCGTTGGCTTGGACCAACGCGATCACCAGGCCCATGTGTTCGCCGTGCGGGAGGCCCAACGAATCGAGCATTCGGCGCAGCGCGCCGTGCGAATCGCCATGATCGTCGGATGGTGCGTTCGCTGCCGGCACCGTATCGGCTGTTCTGATCTCGTCCAGAGCGGCCACTCGCGCGCCGAGTGACCCCACGAGGTGCTCGACCGCCAATTTGGCCGAATGCCGACTGAAGGCGCCCTTTGCCAGCAGGCTCACCATCTGACGGCGGGTCTCCGAGCTCAGTCTCGGCCATGAGGCGCGGTGCGCGATTTCGGCGGCGGCCACCGGAGCAATGTGTCGGAGCCATTCGACAGCCGAATCCGTGTTCCTGCCACGTGCCGTCGTCGAAAGGTAGCCGAGCGGTTTCTTGGAGCCGAGCCGCGCGACGATCCGGTATCCGGCTGCAGGCGTCCCCAGCCGAACCAGTTCGGGTACGCCCGGTTTTAGTTGCTCGGCCAGTCGCCGCAGCCGGCCAGGGGTGATCAACTCGGAAAGCGAGGAGGGGGGCCGGTCAGGTGGGTGCCAGATGACCGGAACGAAATCGGCGTCCTCTAACAGGATTTCGTCAGCGGCGTGTGACGATGCGGCAGCCAGCATCTCGACGAGAAGGCCGTCGGATGTGGCGAGCGCCCCACACACCGCGGCGCAATTCGCAGCCCCAGAAGCCTTGACGCCGGGGCTTGAAGCTGCCTGCGAGGAAAGCGCGCGCAGCCGGCGGGCGACCAGACGCTCGACGGCGCCGCCGCTCAAGGTGGAGATCGCGGGGGACATCGCGAGATGGTGTACCTGGGCGGGGCTGTCGAGCTGGTCGAGCAGGTGGTCCAGCAGCAGGAGGCGGCCCTCCGGCGACCGAACATTGACCTCATCCCCGTCGGCCCACAGGACGGTGTGCCGCAGCAGTGCGGGAAGCCCGGCGCCAGCGGCGTGGGAGTCCGCGAACAGGCAGGTAAACGTGGCGGAGTCCGGCAATAGGTAAGCGACCCGCGAACAGTCGTCCGGGTCTGCGGCGGGTACGCCGTCGGACGCCTGCGAATGAACCACCAACACGTGCGGTGGGCCGGTCCCGCGGTCAGCGATCCGAACGGCGGCGGCACTGAGTCCGGCCTGGCCAGCTCCTCGATGCAGGAATTCGACCGACCCGCCGCCCAGTGCGTCCGCGCGATCTCTTTCCTGCAGTTCGAGCTCGATCTGTGCTTGCTCGATCGCTCCGCTGTGCAGAACCAAGACCGGACGCCCGACGGAGGCCTCGATCAGGTCGGCGGCCCGAAAGGCAAGCCGATCCGCCCGCTCGAGAACCGCGCGATGACCGGGCTGCGACTCAGTTTTCATGCAGATGCACCAATCCAGACGGAATCATTGTACGTTCCGCCGATGCGCCCGCGAAGTCTCGTGCTTAGTGTGATTCCTATCACCAAGGAAGATTGGGATGATCATCCTCACCAATGAGGGGCAATGAAGGAGAGTATCGATGCGTAACTTGATCAAGGCGCATGAGCGGGTCAAGGACTTCGACTGGGAGCATTCGTACGCCGAGAAGCCCGACCGCTATCCGACCAAATACGTCATTCCCCGCAAGACCAAGGATCCCTTCCGCCATCTCATCCGCGATTACGTCTCGATGGAGCAGGAGAAAGACGACCGCCAGTACGGTGCCATGGAAGACGCCCTGGCCAGGTCCAACTCTGCAGGCAAGGCACAGCCGCGCTGGATGGAGATCTTGAAGATCGCGCTGCCGGTCGTGAACTTCGGTGAGTACGCGGCGATGAAGTGCTGCGGCCAGCTGGTCGATACCGTGGAGAATGCCGAGCTGCGGCAGGGATACATGGCGCAGATGATCGACGAAGTCCGGCACACCAACCAGGAGCTGTACCTCAACCGGTACTTCGCGAAGCACGCGGCCGACCCGGAGGGCTTCCACATCGGGATGAAGGCGCGTGCGAATAACCTGTTCGGAGTGGCCGGGCGGGCGGCCCTGGAGACCTTCTTTGTTGGTGACCCGATCGAGGGCGCGCTCAATCTGCAGGTGGTTGCCGAAACCGCGTACACCAATCCGATCTTCGTCACGCTCACCGAGGTCGCCGCGGCCAACGGAGACAACGTCACTCCAAGTGTGTTCCTAAGTGTCCAGTCCGACGAGGCACGGCACATGGCCAACGGCTACTCGACGCTGGCCGCGGTAGTTTCCAACGAGGACAATCTCAAGCACCTGCAAACCGACTTCGACCGCGCGTTCTGGCGCCAGCACTCCTTCCTGGACCCCTTCCTGGGAGCCGTGTACGACTACTTCCAGAAGGACCGCGGGCACTCCTACCTGGAGAAGTGGACCGAGTGGATCGAGGAGGACTGGGTCGGCTCATACATCTCCAAGATGGAGCCCTACGGCCTGACCGTGCCCGAATGCTTCCACGTCGCGAAGGAACAGATGCGCTGGAAGCACCACACCGCCGCGATGCTGGCCGCCGCGTCTTGGCCGCTGCATTTCTGGCGCTGGGATCCGCTAACGGAGTCCGACTTCGAATGGTTCGAGAACAAATACCCGGGCTGGTATGAGCACTACGGTCCCTTCTGGGAGAACTTCCGCCAAATCACCAAGGCCGAGGACGGTGTGAACCCGATGGCGGCGTTTGAGGCGCTGCCGCCACTGTGCCAGGTCTGTCAGATGCCATGCATCTTCCCGCGGCTGGACTGCAGCGAGGTGCGGTTCGGTGAATACGGTGGCCGCACGGTGCCGTTCTGCGGGCCGATGTGCGAGAAGCTGTTCTTTCAGGAGCCCATCCGCTACGCGCAGAGCCGAAACTTCTGGCAGCACCACGACGGGATGGGGCTGGCGGACTTCATCGTGCAAAACGGCTTCTTGCGCTCCGACGGCACGACCCTGATCGCGCAGCCCTCGCTGGACACCGAACGCATGTGGACCATCGACGACGTCCGCGCCTGGGGTATGGAGATCAGAGACCCGATGCCGGCGATCACTGCGCAACTCGCCGCTGCCGGCGCTTCCGGGAACGGGGCGGGCGCATGACCGCGATGTTTCCCGGCGCCGTCGAGTGTGCGGGCAAGCCGACCCGTGACTTCACCTACATCCCGTCCCGCCGCCGTAGGCTGTCCGAGTACGAGGCGGTCACCTGCTGCGCCCAGCCCGACGTGGACGGGTTCGACCAGCAGGGCTGGCTCCTACGCGACGTCAACGGGCGAACGCCCTGGATCCGGGAATCGACCGCGCTGGTCCACCCGAACTGGTTCCTGTTCCGCGACCCCGCGTCGCACTGGCAGCGCACCTACGTACGCATGCAGGCCGAACAGGAGCGCGCGATCGCGCGTTCGGCAGAAGACGCGGCGGCCAACGGGGTGTTCAACGAGTTTGATCCGGTGTGGACCCGGGAGATCCTTGGCCGGCACTACCGGGCCTGGGCGTACGCGGAGTACGGGTTGTTCCGGGCGTTCGCCGTGGCACAGCGCGAGGCGCTGTCGGACACGCTCGGCAATGTTTTCTGCTTCGAGGCGTTCGACCGGATGCGGCACGCACAGGACATTGTGCTGCATCTGCTCGAGCTTGAAGACCACGTCGACGGCTTCGCCGACGACGGCGCGAAGGCGGTGTGGCTGGAGGACCAGCGGTATCAACCGACTCGTCGGCTGGTCGAGGAGCTCCTGGCGGGCAACGACTGGGCGGAGCTGGCCGTGGTGACAAACCTGGTGTTCGACCCGATCCTCACCGAGCTGGCGGTCAGCCAACTGGTGCGCCGGTTCGGCCCCTTCCACGGCGACCCGGTGACACCCCACCTAGTGGGCACCACCGACCGGGACCGGCGCCGCAACCTCGCCTGGACTCAGGAGTTCGTCCGCATGGTCACCGACCCGACGGTGCCGGAATGTCAGAAGAATGCGGCGACCATGAGCGCCTGGCTGGATTCCTGGACGCCCAAGGTTCTCGAGGCCGCGAAGGCGATGGCCGACGTCTACGACGTGCCGCCGCTGCAGGTCGCACGGTTCGACGAGGTGTTCGCGGTCGCCCGGCAGAACCAGGAGGAGCTGGTCGCGGGACTGGATCTGAAAGTGGGGACAGCCGCATGAGCACACCGGCCATATCCGCAGACAGCAAGGTGGCGATGGTGCTGATGAAGAGCGAGGAGGCCGACGCCACCATCGACGTGCTGCAGGTTGACCAGCCCGATGTCAAGATCGTCGATCGGGGGCCCTACTGGTACCTGGAACACCCTAGTGAGATCCGCGTCGACATGGCCCGCGTGTCGCAGGAGATGGGCGGCAAGGACATCACCATCGGCCAATGGCTGGTAGTGATGACCACTTTCGTCGGCCGGGCAGAGACAGACGACAACAGCTTCCGGGTCACCTCCGAGATGCTGGAACTCAACGACCCCGTGCCTGCTGCGGCGAGCTGACCACGAGGTGGTGGCGGTGTACTCGGCCCGGGTCGAACCCGGTGGCACAGAGTTCTCGATAAAGCCCGGTGAGCCGGTTCTGGACGCCGCACTGCGCAGCGGGGTCTCGCTGAAGTACGGATGTCGGCACGGGAATTGTTCGAGCTGTAAATACCTGGTGACGGACGGTGAGGTGGACTACGGCAACGCCTCGCCGTACTCGCTGTCCAACGCGGAGCGAGATGAGGGCTGGGTGTTGCTGTGCTGCGCTACTGCTCTCGACGACCTAGAGATCCAGGACGACCGTGTATTCGACCAGCGGCAACGGTCGCTGATCACGCCGGGGGAGTTCGACGGGCAAGTGAGCGGGATCGACAAATTGACACCGTCGCTGCGTCGGCTGCGGATCCACACCGAGCAGCCGGTCGCCTTTTATGCGGGCCAGTTCATGGAGATCGCGGTGCCGGGCGCAGTGGGTCAGTGGCGGTCCTACTCCCTGGCGTGCGCCCCCGTTGCTATGGAGGAGCTCGAGTTCGTCATCAAGGTAATCGACGGTGGCGCGTTCTCGGGCCAGCTCGACGTGCTCAAGGTGGGCACTCGACTGCGGGTTCGGGGTCCATTCGGTGGCGGTTACCTGCGGGAGGGAGACCGCCCCGTTCTGCTGGTGGCAACCGGCTCCGGCATCTCGCCGATCCTGTCAATCCTGGAGCACGCGGCCCTGTGCGGGGACGAACGCAAGTTCACTTTCTTCTATGGGGCTCGGGTAGGCGCCGAGCTTCCATGCGAGGACCGCATGGGTGAGCTTTGCGGGTTGCTCGACCTGACGTATTGCCCGGTACTGTCGAAACCCTCGCCGGAATGTGGCTGGCCCGGTGAACCCTCACGAGTAACCACCGGAGTCCAGCGTCGGATCGGTGACGGCGCCCCATATGACGCCTACGTCTGCGGCAAGCCCGAGATGTGCGACGCCGTCATCGCATTGCTCGAAGCAAAAGGCACTCCGGAAGAGACAATCTTCAGTGACAAGTTCTTTCCCGCAGTGGAAGACGATCCGCCGACACCTCCCTCGGGCCGCGCGAAAGTCGCACCCAAGTGTGCCACGAGTTGGTCCGGGTCGACGCCAGGGCCGGCAAGACCGAGGTAGCCGTCGAGACGGACCACGTACGCCGAAGGACCGGCCGGCCCGCTTGTGACTGCCAGTTCGCGAAGAAGACGAGGAGGTGGGGGTCGAGGCGCCCGCGGTCGTAGTAGTCGCGCTTGTAGTGCGAGAAGCCGCGTTCGGCGCTGTCGAGGTAGCGCGTATCGCCGGTCAGGCGGTGGGCTTCGAGAAGCGAGCATGGCCTCGGCGGGATAGAGTTCCTCGCCACTGTCCGGCGCATCGTCGAAGAAGACCTTGTGCGACCCGTCCTGTCTCTGCTGCCCGACGATGCCGTCGGCGAGCCGTGTGAGCCGCTCAACTTCGTCGGGAAGCTCCGAACGCGCCAGGGCAAGGACCAGGAAGGCGCTGTAGGCAGTGGACGACGCCGCTTTTTCCGGCGCCACCGTCGCGTAGCCGTCGCGCCCAATGAACAGCTGGCCGAAGTGCGCGAGCGAGCGCCGGATCAGGCCCGCCAGGTCGCCGCGTTCCAGAAATGCGCTCAGGACCTCTAAGGTGAAACACCGGCCGGCTGAACCGCGATCGGGGGAAGCCGCAGAACAACTCGGGCAATCGCCCATCGAAGGCGTCTGCCCCATCGAGCAGACCGTTCGCTAGCCGCTCGGCGAGTGCCACGGCGCCCGGCACGTGGCGGCATCGCATCAGGCCGGCCACCGCGATGGCGGTGTCGTGCGGCCACGCCGATCCGTCGTGGTAGCTCGTCGGGTTGTAGGCGCCCATCGTCGTCGCTAGCGTGCTCTACCCGACCCCGGAATCCATCTCCTCATGCGATAGCCCGCTCAACGATGTCGGCCGCGTGCTCGTCGGTGGCGATCCCGGTCCACAAGCAGTGGGCGACGTTGCTGGACAGCGCGTCGACGCGACGTTTGCTGCCATCCAAAGCGATGGCGTACCAACCCTTTCGGGAAGCCAAAACGCTTTTAAAAACTTCCCGCGCAGGGTGTCGGCCCGATCCCGCAGGCGGGTGGCCGCCGCCGGATCGCCGAACGCCTCGGCCAGCTCGGCACGCCCGAGCAGCGCGGCACACAGATAGCCCTGCACGTCGCACAGCGCGATGGTCGGCTCGGCCAAGCGCCCCTCGGCGTCGTTGATCGCGTCGAAGCTGTCCTTCCAGCCCTGATGGATCGGACCGCAGGTGGTGGCCCTCTGGTATTCGATGAAGCAATCGCCGTCGCGGTCGCCGTACTCGTCGGCCCAGGCCAGTGCGGCGTCGGCCGCGGGAAGCAACGACCGCGCCGAACCCCCGTCGGCTCCCCACCGCCAGGACTCGGCCAACAGCATCACAGAGAGCGGGGTGGCGTCGACCGAGCCGTAGCAGGCGACGCCACCGAGGGAGTCACCGCTGCCCGAACCGCGGCGCAGCTCGTGCAAGATCCGACCGGGTTGCTCCTCGGTCATGGGATCGATGGGCCGGCCCTGCAGCCGGGCGAGCCGCTGCAGCGTGCCGATCGACAGGCCAACATCAAGCGGCAGCGCCATCCACGCGGTCAGCAGGCTGTCGCGGCCGAACAACGTCATAAACCAGGGCGCCCCGGCCGCGACGAACGGCCCGGCGCCGGCGTTTTCGTCGCGGATCAGCAACGCCCCCAGATCGCTCTCGGTTCGGCGCAACACCTGGGCGAGCACCGGATCACCGGCTGTCACGTCTGTTGCGGTGTCACGCCACGCTTCGAGTCTGCGGGTAGACCCGGCGGTTTCGACGATCTCAGGTCTGCCAGCGCTGATGCGGTGGCAGCACGATCTGCCACGACAGCACTCCCGGTATCACGGTGGGGTCCCCAGACGCGATCACGGACAATCCGCGTGCGGGATCCCCTAGGACGCCGAGCACAAGTTCAGTGCCGGCTGATGTCAGCCAAGCTAGTCGACGCAATCTCTGCTCGAATCGAATCACGTTGGGCTGCAACAGAAATTCACTATTTCAAAGGCCCACAACTCCGGATGCGATGGCGCATCACCGCCGAGGCCGGTCCCAGGCATCGCTCAGGGAACGGCGGGTTGGTCGGATCAGCTGGCCGCCTGCACCGTGACGTGCTTGTCAGCCGGCGCCGCCAGTGCAGGTACGGCCACCGAGACCGTCAGGATGCCCTTGTCGTAGGTGGCTTTGATGTCTTCTTCATTGGCGCCTGCCGGCAACATCACCGAGCGGACGAATGAGCCATAACGGAACTCCGACCGGCCCTTGGCTTCCTCGTTTTCGGTCCGTTCAGCCTTGATTGTCGGGCGGCCGTCACGCACCGTGATGTCGACGTCTTTGCCTGGATCGATGCCAGGGATTTCAGCGCGCGCCACGTAGCGGCCATCTTCCATCTCATCCTCAAGCCGCATCAGCAGCAGGCTGTCGGTCCAAGAGGTAGATAACCTCCTCGAGCACGGCGACTCACCGAGGGTGAAGTGCCGGTCGACATCGACCTGCACGATCTGGACGGCGGCGTCGAGGTCACGTTCGCGATGGTCGACGCGACCACGCTGCCCCAGGTCGGCGCGGTGCCAAAGACTGTGTCCCTGAACGCGATTCGAATGTCACAGGGTCGGGACGGCTGGTGAAGCCTGGTGACGCTGGATGTGTGAGTGAGGCCAAGCGCATCAAGATTATCGAGGAAGCCCCGTACCGATTCCGGATCGAGCAAGAAGGCGCGATGCGCTTGCCCGAGCTGTCCGAATTATTCACCGAGCTCCCGGCGTAGGCTGATCTTCCGTTGCTCGGCCCGCCCGGTTCAAAACGTCGGCGACATATCGGTTGCGCGGGCGGTGGCGGCTGCTTCCGCAGCCGTGCGCGAACACCACGATGCCCGTTGGATGTTGGGGATGGTCAGGTGTCCGGCCACCGTCACCGGGTCAGCGGCGGTGCTCACAGCGGATTCCACAAAACGGTCGCGGGCGCGGTCGAGCATCGCGAGCGCCTCGTCGTCAGAGGTTCTGCGGAACCGGCGGTAGCCCTGCCCGACAGTGGCGTAGACATAAAAGGTGGGGGTTATGGGGAGAACTCCGGGGGTGGCCGAACGGACTGATCGTTGTCGGCCAGAAACTGGGCGGCACCCTGCTCGCGGCGACCAAGTACACGTGAACATCCGGATAGCGCTGCATCCAGGCGCCGAGAGTCTCTTCGGGCTGCCGTTCGTGATCGATCGCACCGCCGGACCGGCCTTGCGACCTCTGGCCAAGGCGGGTCCCCGGCGGCCCGATGGCCTTGCGGCCGAGGGCTTCGTCGAGCGCCCATGCGGCCGCCCGAAGTGCCGCACGTGAGCCGCCGACAACAACCGGCGTCGATGCCTGTTGGCGCCCACTCATCGTGTCCTCCCCGGCCCGAAGCAACGTGCGGTGTCAAGACAGATCAAGACGGTAGGTAGCGGTGGCCACCATTGGACTGAGCCCCTTCGCCCCTGCCTGTGGTCCTTTGACCCCAGGGTCGCCGGTCCAACAGTGAGCGGTGACCGATGACCACTGCCATTGGTGCATAGGCCGTCCGACCCTAGAGGCACCAGCCCGCCGCGGTGATGATCAACGGGTCAACATCCAGCAGGTTGGCTCAAGGAGTCGTCATGGACACACACACACTCTGCGCCGACCGCGATGGCGGATTGTGCGGGTTTTGGGCCGTAATCCGTTGGTGCGCACCAGTGATCGCGTCGAGTCAGTGATATTGGTGCTCGCCGTGGTGGTATCGATTCCGGCCGCCCCGGCCGCCGCTGCCATCGGCACCGCGGTGCACGAGTCCATGAGCGACTGCTACACCGAGCATGCCCAGACTCGGCATACCGTCACCGCGACCGTGATCAACGACCGCGCCGCGGACCAGCCACCGTCGACAAGGAAGACGATCACCGTGGATGCGTGATGGTTTGTCGGCGGCCGCGAATACACGCGCGCAGTCACCGCGCGACGGTCAAGACTGGCGACCGAATCGACCTCTGGGTGGACAACGACGGTCCATCAGGTCGACAAGCCCGACACCGATTTCTAATGCCGAAACCGACGCGGTGCTCGCCGCAGTCGGAATCTGGTCGAGCGTGGCTGCCGCAGCGGCCCACCCTGTTCGCCTTCACTCGGTTTGTGCTTGACAGCATCCGCGCCACCGCGTGGCAACACGACATCGATGACCTCGGCGGCCACGGCGGCGGGCGCACAAGCAGCCAATTCTAAAACCAGCGCCTGAAGCCCACACGTTTCAGATCGTGGAGGCGGTCATCACAGATCGGTTCCCATAACGGCGTGGCCCATGATCCCGCACGTCGACGCGTTCCCAAATCCACCGGACCACGTTCTCAACCGTCCTAGCGCACCACCGCAGACCAGGCACCTAATCGTTTTCGTCAGGTCCCGCGTTCGTGCAACAACTCGGCGAGCTCGGGCCGCGTACCGCCTCGGCGGTGCGGGATCTGTCCAAGACGTTGAACCGCGCCGGATTCGATATCGAAATCGACTGGCAACAGCCGGCTCGCGTCACCAGCCGCGTCAAGGTGTCCGCAGCCGCTGCTGCACATATTGCCGCCACCGTCGAAAACTCCCACCTCGACGAACAACCAGTGCCGATCGTCGGCGAATACCTCACCGTCAGCTCCGTGCAATCCTGGCTCATCCGCCAAGACGACGGCGAAACCGTCACCGTTAAACTCGGCCGACTCAGCGAAAACGAGGTACGCGGACTCGGAATCGGCATGCGCGTACGCATCGACGCAATCATGAAAATCGAAACCACCCCCGGCGGCGCGGTGAAAACCACCTACACCGCCCAAGATGTCCACCGCGTTGACGGCTAACGCTAACGCTAACTCAACTAACCAACTGCTAACCAGCATCAGCCCAGGACCACATCATGCGTCTAGAGTCGACGCCTATGTGCCTAGAACCGTTGGCACCGGCGTCCATTCGTTACCCACGCCAGGCGAGGTCCTAGGAGACCGGGGTCGCGAGCGCCGGCTCCACAACGAGGCCTGCGTCATCTCCCGCGCACACCCTGGTGGTTGTTATCGAGCGCACGCCAGCGAGCACGTCGCTGCCGCGCTGCGGGGTGAGCGACCATATGAGTTCTTGACTCCTGGTGCCCGCGCCACGCGCACAGGGCGTGTCAATCGATTCCACTAGTCGCCACGCCAAGCCTGCCCAATACAACGTCACCGTGGGCCGAACGAAGATGCCGTCCTCGGTTGAAGAAAGGAGCGTACCCGTCGCGATGCAATTGCCGTCCGTGCAGTTCGTGGTGAACCGGTAGGTCGCCGACGTCTCAATGGTCGGGGCGCGGACGGTGTTGTATGTCCGAAACGCGCCGTGGAAGTCGATCCGATACTCGCCGTTGAGGAATTGGTCGTCGGCGCGGGCGGTGGCGATCGAGGCGACGGCGAGGCCGCCAACGACGGCGACTGCGGCGGACGCCGCGATCTTCATGCATCTATCGTGTGGTGTGAATCGCGCCATCGCTCTCCTCTGGGTGGTCACATCGGGCGGGCTAACTGCCCACCGGTCGTAAGTTCTCGATCCAACACGGTGCCCCGTTTGACAGGACCGGTGACACTCTGAGCGCCTCGGGACTGTCGACTGCCGGGGCGATTCGGGCCACCAGTTGGCCGCGCCAGACGACCTCGATCGCCTCTCCGGCCGCAACCTTGTCGAACAAACGTCCAGCGCGCGTTCGCAATTCGTCGAGGCTGCACGTCCTCGCGCGAACCTTGGGCTCGTCAGAACGGCCACTGATGGGCATGATCCGCCCGGCGGGCAGGCCGCGACGGACCACCGATATGGTTTCACCGGCTACAACTCGCTCGAGAACGCCGCACGTGTGGCTGCGGAGTTGGCCAAGGCCGATTGGCTTCCGCATTTCATTGTGCATATGGCCAGTGCTACACCGACGGTGGTTGGCCATGTGCATACTCAGAATTCGCAGGTGCTAGAGGGGCCGCAGGACCGGTGCAAGGGCCGTCAAGGGGACACGGACAATTACTGTGCCGCCGTCCATGGACCACACGAGCCGGTCTTGGGGCCAAGGGTTTTCGTGTGCCATCGGTGCGTCGGGCATGTAGAGAATCAGTTCATTGTCGGTGAGGGCAAACGCCCGGTACTCGCCCGAGTAGCCCGACCCGTCCAATTGTGGTTCCCACTCCTGTGTTGTGAAGGGATAGGTTCCGGGCGAATGGGGCGGCTCCGCCGCGTCCAATGCCGGTACGAGATATGGCCGGACAAGAGGAGGAAGCGCGGACAGCGGGTCAACGTGGGATGCGAACAGGTCGGCTAACCCAAGTTGCCTACCTGATGCCAGGTCGAACGTGAATGTGCGGTAGGCGTTGTTCTGCATGTTGCCGACGGTCCACCAATACTCGTGAAACACGACCGATCTCACTGATCCATGTGAGTAGACCGTAGGCTGGGTGGAGGCTTCGTTGGCGCGCACCATGGTGGCCCCGGTAGTGCGCCAGTCATCGATGCGTGTCCGCATGTACTCACGCAGCACCGGACCGGCGGTCGGGTCGTCGATCAGTTCACGGGGAATACCAACCGACAGGGTCATGATGGCCTGGCGGATGGACGTCACCTCTGTGGCACAGACGCCATTGGCCTCAAGCCATTCGCCGCCCAACACGGCATTACATGAGCTATCGGCGAAGGCTGGCGGCGCCCATGCCACCAGACATCCCGTGACGATGGCCACGATTCCGCTAGACCTCACGTTCGCCCCGCCCATGGTGCTATTTGATATCGACTTTGCTTGCCAGCCAACGGCCGTCGATGAGGTCCATGGTGATTCCGACTCTGCTGCGATCGATCCGGGGCTCGGGGTTCACGGCGTTGCTGATGGATTGGTCAACGAAGATCAGGACCTCGACTTTGGTGTTGGTCGCTGACTTGATGGCGGAGTCGACGACGGCGCCATGGCTGACCGCTTTGTTGTCGATCAGCAGCTGCCGCAACTGTGTGGCCGACTGGCTGTACATGTCCTTGAATTCGCCAGTGGCACCGTCCAATACCTGGGTGGTGTTCTCGTCAATCTTCTGATAGTCGACGCTAGTCAACGTCACCGCGTAGCTGCGCGCCACGTCCAGCGCGGTGCGCCCCGCTTCGGCGGCGTCGTTGACCTGCTTGAGCTGCCAGCCGAAGAACGCGGCTAACCCCAATGCAGCCACGAAGACGACGATCCCCGCGGCAGCGAGGACGCGTCGCAGCCAGCGGTGTGACCGTCGAGTAGGCGTTTCGGTAGCCTCGTCGCCACCTGGATCGAGCGCCTCCGCGACCTCGGCCTCATCGGGGTCTTCGTCTTCGGGGGCAAGGGCCTGGCCGACCTCGGCGTCGTCGGCAATGTCGGGGACGTTCCCGCCGTCGAGATTCGGCCGGTCCGTGGCAGTGCTCTCGACGGCTTGGTCGTCCTGCTCCAAGAGCTGGTCGAACACGTCTTTGGTGTTTGATCGATTGAACACCGCTCCTCCTACTGGTTGGTGTTAGTTCGGTGGTTCGTATGGCATGGGTGGGCCGCCGTATGGCGTCGGGACCGAATGGGGGCCAACGGGTGTCGGATCGGTGGTCGCGAGTGGGTTATAGCCGGGAGGCGGGCCTGCGGTGTCGTCGCCGGGTGGTCGCGGCGCATTGCGGGCGCCGCGGATCAGAACGGAGGGGTCGGGGTTCGCGCAGTAGGTGTAGAGGTACGGCTCGGGAAAGTCCGCCTGGGATGGCGGGTGCCGTGGGAGGTTGTAGTCGCAACTGTAGCGCGGGTAGGGATCGCCGATTATCCAGATTCCGCCGTCGTGGACCGCGGTGTTGAGCGCCTCGACGACTGATCTGCGATTGGTCGGGAAGAGTGCTTGTAGGGCAGGCACCCGCACGACCGAGAGTTGGGCGATCGTGGTCAGGTTCCCGAGCAGCTGGACCATGGTGTCGGAGTTGTCGGCGATGATGTTGTCGAGTTGCGTCAGGGGCGCGCTGCCCTCATCGACCAGGGCGCGATAGCCGCTGTCCATCGCGTTCACTCCCTGCAGGATGTTCTGTAGGTTCTGTGTGGTCGCTTGCAGTCCGGAGTGCACGTCGCCCAGCGTGGTGAACACTGTCCGGCTGGTACGCAGGACGCTCACAGTTTCCGGCAGCACCGAATCGAGCGTCGTGATGAGAAATGTGCCACCGTCGACCAGTGCTGCCAGTTTGTGCGGCCCATCCTTGCTTACGCGCAGTTCTGACTCGATCGCCGCAATCTTTTGGGGATCGACCTGTTTCAGCGCACCTTCGAAATTGCTGATCAGTTGCGAGAAAGACACCGGAACGCTCGTCTGGTCGTCGCTGAGCGTGCTTCCGTCGGTCAGATACGGACCCTGGTCGGTTTGGGGCCGAAAGTCGAGATACTGTTCGCCGGCGGGGGTCAGAGCCGAGACACGTGCGGTGGTGTGCTGCGGAATGCGTACATTCTCGTTGAATATGGCGACCGCAGTCACGCCCCGGTCGGTCAAGTTAACCGATTCCACACGCCCGATCGGCACGCCTCGCAGTGTCACGTCTTGGGCAGGCAACAAGCCACCCGATTCTGGCAATGGCACTCGCACAGCAATCGTTGACTGCGTCGGGTTGACCCGCAGCGAAACGATCACCACATAGGCGAGCGCTACCACCATGACCAGGGCCATGCCGACCAGGGCTACCGGAATGCGGTGTCGCACGCCTGCGCGGACCGTATCGACGATGATGCGGGCCGGCGCTTCGACGGGATAGCGTGTCGGACTCATCGGTTTGGTCCGTAGATCTTGTCCAGCAAGAGATTCCACTCGTACCGGAGACTGCCGATCATCGCATGCCAGTCGGTTCCATCCGGTCCGTGGAACATCGGATCACCGGGATAGTTCATGTCCGGCAACGAACCCAGCGCGAGCTGCCAAACCTCGCCAGTGCCGTGGATTGCGGCCGAGTTGGTGGATTTCATGACGATCGGTATCAGTCGGTTCAGCGCGGTGAGCGATAGGTTCGGGTCGGTGCTGATGTCGTTGAACCGTGCCGAAAGTTGGTTGAGGTCGGCGATCAGGCTGCGAGTGTCGGTGCCCTGCAACGACGGAAAACGGGACAGTTGTGCGGTGATGTGGCTGACACCGGTCACCAGGTCGGCTATCTGGGCGGTGTTGTCGGCCAGCACGGCAGTCGCTGGTGCTGCGGCGGCGAGGGCCTCGTTGAGCGAGTCCTGCCGTTCAGCAAGGGTTGCAGCCAAGTCGGAGGTACTCCGCAAGGCCGTCCTGATTTGTTCCGAGCGCGAATTGAGCCGGGCGATAAGCTCGTTGGACTGGTCGAGGAGTGCGGAGATGTTCTCGCCGCGTCCGCCCACTGCCGAACCCGCTCCGTTGAATAGCGAGGTGATGTTTCGGATGACACCGCCGTTTACTAGCAACGCTGCTGAGCTGAGAACTTGTTCGACGGTTGCACCCGCCGAGGTCGACTCCAGCGGAATGGTGTCTCCGTCATGAAGCTGGGCGGCGTCGGGCGGCTGGTTCGGATCGGGGCGGATCGCGACAAAGAGGTCGCCTAGCGGTGTTGCCGAACGCAATTCGGCGGTGGTCCCGACCCGCAAGGGCACATCGCTGCGTATGTTCATCTGCACGAACGCGGTGAAGTTTCGAGCATGGATCGAGTCCACTTCGCCGATGTCAGCGCCGTTCAGCTTGACCTTGGCCTTCGTCGGGAGGTTCAGCGCGTTAGTGAAGGCGGCGCTCAGCGAGTATGTGCTGGCGCCGCTCGACGGGCCGGTCAGCGGCAAACTCTCCAACCCCATCGCACAGCCGGAGAGCACACCGGTCAGACCGATCGCTGCGGCACATTTGAGTCCGCGGCGGGTTGCTGAAGAAAGCTCCCTCATCGCTGTCCCGCAATCAATTCGAGCATGCCTATGAGACCGAAATCCGGCCCATAGTCCCGTAATGTGCCGGTGGCGCAGCCGAGTTGCTTGGCTCCTAGGAGGTTGCAGATCTCTTTTCCGAACTGACCTTGGAAGACCAATTTGTCGAACAACCCGTGGGCCCGAATGGAACCGGCGTTCGGGTCGACGGCGTTGTAGACGTTGTCGATCATCAACGGCGCCACATCGAAGAATTCCGACAGTTCGCGGCGGTAGTCGATGAGCGCTTGGGTGATGACCTGAAAATCGCTGGCGGTGACCTTCATGTTGTCACGGTTCTTCTCAAGCAACGAGGCGGCTTGGGAGAGAATCTGATTGACTTTTGTTCCGGTGGTGCCCGTGCCGAGGTCCTCCTCTGCGAGTATGTTGCTGAGCTGACGCACGTTGGAGCCGAATTCGCGGATGGCCGTGTCGTTGTCGGCCGCCGCCTGCAACAGCGTGTTGAGACTGTTGACGATTGTCTGGATGTCTTTCTTGGCGCTCGCTCCGTTGTCCGAACCTAGCCGGAGCGCCTCGGACAACTGAGCCAGCGTGGCTTTGATGTCGGCGCCATTGCCCACGGTTATCTGGTCGCTGAGGCCGATCAGGTCCGCGATCGGCCCGCCGCCCCGGTTGTCTCCACGAAGGGCGCTTGCCAGCTTGTCGACCATCGCCAGCGTGCGATCGAATTCGACGGGCGTGCGGGTGCGCCCGAGACCTAGCACGTCCCCGTTCTGAAGCTTTGGTCCGCCGCGATAAGGGGGTGTGAGCTCGACGTGGCGATCGGTCAAGATCGAGGTCGAAACCGTGACGGCCTGGACGTCCGCCGGCAGCTCAACGTCCTTGTCGATCTCCAGTGTGACCTCGACATAGCGGTCCTTGGGGACGATGCTGGTCACAGTGCCCACCGACATGCCCAGCACCGACACCGCATTGCCCTCGTAGAGCCCGACTGTGTCCTCGAACTGCGCGGTCACCGTGATCGGCGGATGCGCGAGGCGCGGGACGACGACAGCCCCAATGCCCACGCCCACGGCGATCAGCGCAACGACCCAGAACACAAGTTTGCGGCTCATTGGCAATCCTGGAAGTACTCGACGAGGTTGAATTGCTGAGCCCGCCCACTAATCGCGCACATCCATGAGTCGACCAGCGGGAGATTGGGAAATGTTGCATCGGCAGCGGGTCCACTGCCGGTGGCGTTGGCGACGTTGCGGATGGGGACAGGCAAAACCTGCAGGATATTTCGCAGTAGTGCGTCGTGGTCAGCGATCATCGTGGAGAGTTCGCGCATAGTGACCAGCAACTCATTTAGGGCGGGTTCGTCGTCGAGGACTCGCTTGAGGGTGTCTACTAGCGCGGTGGCACTGGCGAAGAGCCGTTGAACCGCCGCTCGGCGGGATGTCAACTCGCCCAATAGGTCTCGACCTTGCAGCACCAACGACCCGAGATTGGCCCTCTGGTCGCGGATCATGGCCGTGACCGTGTGTGTGCTGGACAGCAGGGTTCTGAGTTGATCGCGGCGTTCGGCGAGGATCGCGGACAGCGACTTCAAGTTGCGCAGCGCTTCGGGCAGCGCCTCGGGTACGCCATGGAGGTTCTGGGTCAGCGTGGTCAGCGATTGCGCGATGCGTTCAGCGTCGATCTCGCCAAAGGTGGTGGTCGCGTCGGCGAGGGTCTGCTGCAGGTCGTAGGGCACGGACGTGTTGGACAACGGGATCGTATCGTCGGGGAGTTCGCCGTTTCCTGCCGGTGACAACTCGAGGTAGCGGGATCCGAGCAGGGTGGTGAGTTTGATCGCGGCTTGGGTATCTCGGCCCAGGTGGACGTCGTTGCTGACGTTGAACGTGACGATTACCCGGTCACCGGCGAGTTTGAGCCCGTCAACGGTTCCTACTGATATTCCCGCGATAGTGACCTGCTCGCCAGCGCGCAGGCTCGCGGCTTGCGCGAACTCGGCCTGGTACTTCGTCTCGCCGATTCCAAGGGCGCCGAATAGCAAGACGGCGGCCACGAGTGCGATGACAACACCCAACGCGGCTGTGCCGAGCCAGATCTTGTTGAGCGACTCGATGGGACTGCGTTTGAAACGTTCGAACATTCTTGTTACCTGCATACCGGTGAGTGTTTGATGACATTGCCCGGCGTGGCGGCCGCGACCTGGGCGGGAATCCAGTAGCCCAGAGCGCGCCAGAGGAACACCGTGGCGTCACACGCATAGATATCTACGTAACTTCCTGATTGAGTAAACCGGGCGGCTCCTTTCAGAAGGTAGGGCAGGTTTGCCCCAAGAAATGCGATCCGGTTTCTGCCGTCACCGGTGAGGTGCGCGGCGAACCCCGGTTCGCGAGTGACGAAGTCGTGCAGATCGGGATAGATGTTGTCGGTGATTGTTGCCAACCGTGAAATCGTCTTCTCGATGGAGCCGACCGAGGCGCGCAGTTCATCTCGGCGAGCTGCCAGGCCCGTCACTACGTCCTGCGTTTGGCGAATGACGGTCTGCAGGTTCGTGTGCTGGTTGGCCAGGTTGGTGAGTACCGCGTTGAGATTTGTGATCAGGTCGCCAAGAACCTCATCCGGTCCGGCGAATACCTCTGCCAATGCGGATGTTTGGGTGATCAGCGCCAGTACCGAACCATTGTCGCCCTGCAACGCGGTAATGATCGCGGTGGTGAGGTTGTCTACCTTCTTCGGGTCCAGCAGAGTGAATAGCGGCTCGAAACCCTTGAGCAGGTAGGTAATGTCGAACGAAGGTTCGGTGCGTTCCAGCGGAATCTGGCTGTTCGGGCTCAGCGGTTCTTGGTCACCGCCCTTGCCGGGTGACAGGCCCACGTACCGCTGTCCGATGATGTTCTGATAGGTCACCGACGCAATGGTGTTGGTGTACAACGGTTGTTGCTTCTGCACTCGGAACGTGACTTTGGCCAGCGTGCCCTGCAGTTCGACGGCGTCGACCCGGCCGACGCGAACGCCTGCCACCCGCACGTCGTCGCCCGTGTGCAGTCCGGAAACATCGGTGAAGATCGCCGAATAGGTGTCGGTATCGCCGGACACTTCGCGCCGCAGGGTGACGAACACCATCCAGGTCACCACCATCGATACGATCAGGAACAACACCAGCCCGATCAACGGCTTGCGGTACCTCATCGATCACCCCCGGGCTCTGGCGCGATGTTGACGGTCGTTCCGCGCACGACGGGGCCCAGCAGCAGCTGGGTAGCGGCGCTGGCTTGGCCGCCGACAATCTGGCTGAGCTGGTTCTGCTCCTGTGCACTACCCACTGGGCCGACACTGCCTCCGATGACAGCTGATTGCGGTGCCACCGCGGCCGGCGGGGCGGGTGGGGGCGGGGCGGGCGATGCCGCCGTAAGCGGCGCCTCGGCCGGAAACGGGGGGCCCTGAGGCGGTGACGCCGGGGCAGGGAGCGGTCCCGGTCCCGGAGCGCCGGGGACCTCGCCGGCGTGCCGGACTGAGTCGCGCGGCGGAGCAAAGTTCGGCCGGTTCTCGGTGCCTGGAGGCGGCGGATAGCCCATCGATCCGAGCGCCGGGTACAGGGCCGGGGCTGTCGGAACTTCGGGTGCCGTCTTGCAGCTGGGCCCTTCCAGCGCGCCATAGCGAGGGCAGTCGGCGCGGACATAGCTCCGCACGGGCGTCAAGCTGACTATCACCTTGACCGTCAACTGATTGGTGTCGGGATTCCAGATCGAACCGACGTTGTCGGCCAATCTCTGCACGCGGGTGAAGATGGGTTGAAACTGGCCGACGTTATCGGCCAGCACGCCGATCACGGGTGTCATCTGTGCCGTGATGTTGATCAATCTGTCGGTCTGATTCTCAAATGCGGTGCCTAGGGTCCCGGCAGTGTTCAGGCCCGCCGACAGGAGCTCGTTGAGTTGAGCCCGTTTCTCGGCGAACGTCCGCATTGGTGACACTGCCGTGTCGAGCGCATCGAAAAGCTCGGGAGAAACATCGCGCAGCGCGTCAGCGGCTTCGGTGAGTGCCGAGATCGTTGACGGTTCAGGATCGGTGGCAACCACGTTATTCAGTTGGGCCACAATCTCGTTCAAGTCACGTCCGGTCTTACGCAGTCGATCCCCGCGTCCCTGAGTGGCCTCGGTGATAGCGGCCAAGACACCGACGCTTCGGTCATCGTCCGGCCGGGTCAGCGCGTCGAAGACCTCACGGAACTTGCTCAACGTCGATTGGAACATCACGGTCGGCAAACTCGTGTCCTCGTGGATCACGGCGCCACCTCGCAGGTCGGTCGCCGCCGGTCCGTTGTCGATCAGTTGTATGGACGACACTGCGAAGACGTTGGACGGGACAACGCGAGCGGTCACGGTGCTGGGAATGCCCGATGCATACTCGGGTTTGAGCGCGATGTGCACGGTGTTCGGCCGCCCGGCCGATGCGGTGACAACGTCGGATACCTGGCCGACCAGGACGCCGCGGAACTTCACATCCGACTTCTCGGGCAGGCCGTCGCCGACGTTCACCAGCTCGGCGCTGACTCGCACGATGCGGTCCAGGTCGCCCTTGGATTTCTTGACGGCCAGCACGACGGTCACCGAGGCGATGACGATGAAGCACACGCCCAGGATGAGCAGCGTGCGATTGGAGGCGCTGCGCGGGTTGAGTTCGAAGGAGTTCGGCATCGACTATCCGCCGAACCTGGCGCCGGATTCGACACCCCACAGGGCCATGGTCAGCAGCATGTTGAGGATGATCACCACGGTGATGGCTGCGCGCATCGCGCGTCCGGCCGCTACGCCCACGCCCGCGGGACCGCCGGACGCGAAATATCCGTAGTAGCACTGGATGGTCGCGGCGACGAAAACGAAAATGACGGCTTTGAAGGTCGCGAAGGTCACGTCGCGGCCGCTGACGAACATCGAGAAGTAGTGCAGGTAGGTACCGCCGGACTGGCCGGCGGCAACTGCGACAACGATCTGGCAGGACATGTATGCCACCGCAAGGCAGGCCAGGAACAACGGAACAACCGCCACGGCTGCCGCCGCAACGCGCGTGGTTACCAGATAGGCGATCGGGTCGATGCCCAGAGTGTCAAGGGCGTCGATTTCGTCGTTGATGCGCATCGCACCTAGTTGCGCGGTGAACCGGCATCCCGCCTGGGCGATGAAAGCGAGACCGATCATGATCGGCGCGAGTTCGCGGGTTCCTGCGAACGAGGAGATCAGGCCGGTTGCCGGTCCCAATCCCAGCAGATTCAGGGCATTGAACCCTTCGATGCCGATCAGTGCGCCGGCTGTGCCACCCAGCACCATCGCCACGCCGATTGTCCCGCCACCGACGACGATCGAACCGTTGCCCCAGGCGATGTCGGCCAGGATCCGTGTGAATTCCTTGCGATACCTCTTCAACGTCAGGGGGACGGTGATGATGATGCGCCCGAAGAAGTACATGATGTGGCCGAGTTTCCCGACGCCTGTCGTGACCGTCCCCGTTACCTTGACAAAGGGGACGAAAACCCGCGGACGATAGGGCGCAGCAGTCACGGCTATATGCTTTCCCTCGGAAAGATCAGTACGTAGAGCTGGGTCATCGCTACGTTCACGACCATCAACAGCAGAATGGACTCCACGACTGCGGCATTGACCGAGTTCGCGACACCGGCCGGACCGCCGCGAGTGGACAAGCCCTTGTGGCAGCACACGATTGCGACGATCGCCCCGAAGACCACCGATTTCACCAGCGCCATCACCAGATCCGACACCGTGGCGAACGATGAAAACGTTGTCACGAATGAACCCGGGGTTCCGTTCTGCAAATAGACGTTGAACGCATAGCCGGCGAGAAATCCGATGAAGCAGGTCAAGCCGGTCAACGCGATCCCTACGAGGATGCACGCGGCGAAGCGGGGCACTACCAGCCGCTTGATCGCCGACACGCCCATCACTTCCATCGCGTCGACCTCTTCGCGCATGGTGCGCGCCCCCAAGTCTGCGCACACCGCCGAGCCGACTGCCGCCGCGAGCAGGATCGCTGCCACCAAAGGCGCCCCCTGGCGGATCACCGCCAGTCCGGTCGCCGCGCCGGACAGCGATTGGGCCCCGACTTGGCCGGCCAGCAGACTGAACTGGATCGACAACGTCACGCCGATCGGAATGGTCACGAAAAGCGTGGGCACAAAGGCTGTCGATGCCATGAACGCGGCTTGGCGAATGAACTCTTCCGTCTGAAACCGCCGGGCGAAGAGTTCTTCGAAGGCGTACTGAATGGTTCGCACGGCCAGTACGACTTGGCCGCCAACGGTCTGCAGGGACTCCAGCGGGTGCCTCCGCAGATACCGACCACCCCAATCGCGAATCTCACGAACGGCCGAGCGCTCGACACTTGCTGATGCGTCGGCAGTCGTCACCGTATCCCTCCCCGTCGGGTTGTGGCCGGAACCTGCGCGGTCGAGGCTGCAGTACCCAGTGGTGTACTGACGTGATCGTACAAGTACATCATTCGTTTGGGAAGAGTCTTTCTGGCAAACCGGAGATCTCGCCCAAGATTCGACATTATTGCACTGTGAGACAAGACTTTTGCTTAGGGGGCAAACGATCAGTGTCTTTGTCGGGAACTTTGCCGCGGGCTCGACCGGACGTTCACAGTCGACGACTAGAGTACTATCTAGTGTACTGATAGTGTACTTTCAGTACAGGCGATGCTTTCGGAAGCCGGTAAGGACGACAACCCCATGACATCTTCGACCCTGCCGTCTTCCGGGCGGGCAGTGGTGTGCCGGTGCCGCTCTCGAAACGTCAATCTGAGATCCTCGACGCCTTGGAGGCGCTGTTTCTTGAGCGTGGGTTTCGCTCCTTGTCGGTCGCCGAGCTGACGGCAACAGCGCACTGCTCACGCGCAACGCTTTATGAACTCGCCCGCACGAAGGAAGAGCTGTTCTTACTTGTGCTGGAACGGATCATCCACCGTATTGACGTACAGGGCCGTGCCGCGGCCGCGAAGGTGACTGATCCGACGGCGAAGATCGAGGCCTACGTGACCCGAAATGTAGAGGAGCTCAGCAGAACCGGGCCCGGGTTCGTCGATGACACGACCCAGTACCGTCCTGCCGCGCGTCTGTTGAACGACTTCGCCGCGACCGCGGTTGCGACGTTACAGAGGTTCATCGAGGAAGGTATCGCCAACGGAGTGTTCCCAGACGTCGACGCCGAGTTCGCTGCGCTGATGTTGGTCGCCATGGCCCAACAATTGACATCCCGGCAGTTTCAGGCCATGGCCGGGCAACCCTGGACCGAGTCGGTGAGGGCCGGCCTGAACATGCTCGTTTACGGCATCGTCGGGGGGGCCAGCCCGCGACGGCGACGCCGCTGAGCGTGTCGCAAGAATCAACGAGACTCTGCAGCGGATGACATTTTGCCGATGAACCTCGTATCGCTGGCTACATTCCCCGCCCGAGTCGCGATCGCGTTCGGCGAGGCGAGCCTTGGTGTCGCGCGTCTTGTCGCGCCCGACGGTCCAGTGCGGTTGTTGTACCAGGCCGCGGCAGTCACGAGTGAGGACCGCCCCCTTGGCAAGGCGATGGCCGAGGGCGGCGTTGTCGACCGTGTGTTGGACGAGAACGGCGTGGTGTCGCGGCTCACCGAAGTCGGTGGACCCCTGGATCGATTGATCGAGGAGGGCGGCGTCATCGACCGGGTCGTCGCTCCCGACGGTACCTTCGACCGGCTGATGGCTAAGGAAGGTGCGATCGATCGAATGCTCATGGAGGGCGGCGTCATTGACCGGCTCCTCGCCAAGGAGGGGCTGATCGAGCAACTCGTCCAAGAAGGCGGCGTCATCGAGAATCTCAATGAACTCGTCACGGCGATCGTGGATATTCTTCCCGTCGTGCAGCGGCTGGAGCCCGCATTCCTGGCGCTGGTGCCGGTTCTCGAACGGGTCGAGCCCTACCTGATCGAATTGGTGCCGGTTCTGGCGAAGGCCGAGCCGTCGGTCGCTCAGCTTGCCCCGGCCGTGGAGGAGGTTGCACCCGTTGTGGAGCGCCTTGCCCCCGTCATCGTCCAGTTGGCGCCGGTGATCGAGTCTTTGGAGCCCATCATCAGACGATTCGACGATTCGTCGCAGGCGCTGGCTTCTGCGGTCGAACCGCTCCGCGAAATCGGCAAACGGGTGCCTAGAGTGGGCAAGCGCGGCGAACGGCGAAGCTGAGTCGGTCCGAGCTCGCAATGAGCGATGCCGAGCACTGCCACGCGCGAGTAGAAGGCCCGAGATCACTTGCCATGCGCACGCAACTGGCACAATGCCGTCGTCGTTGCGACCACGGTCCCTTCGTCGTTCTTGACCGCAGCTTCGACGATATAAGCGCTCTTTCCGTTTGCGTCGACTTCGGTGGCCACCCGGGCAATCTCCTCGTCGGATAGTGATGCCTCCGACACCACATCGGTCCTCGCCGGCTTCAGGAAGGAAATCTGCACATCCTTCACGAGTGGATAGAACCGCGCGTTGTCGAACACGGGCAACGCGAGTACGCCGCCGAGCATCTCGGCGACGGTGAACAGCACGCCGGCGTACATCACGCCGAAGTGGTTGCCATTGCCTTCGATAGGCACGCTCAGCGCGGCGTAGCCGCGCCGCACCTCAACGGCTCGCACACCCATCGTGTGCGCAATCGGGATCGTGTACTCCATTGCGCTGTTGATTATTTCGATGAATGACGGTGATTCGTGACTCACGAGGAAACCTCGACCGGTTCGACGACGATCTCAGCGAGGCGGCTGGCGATGATCGTCTCGGCTTCGGCGATCATTCGCTCTACAAGAGCTCCGACCGTGGGGATGTCGTGAATGAGGCCCTGCGCGAGACCCGCGCTCCAGATGCCTGCAGCAAGGTCGCCTTCGTCGAACACCTTGCGGCCGCGCTCACCGGACACTAGGTCGCGCAGGTCGTCGAATGAGCCGCCGCCGCCCTCGATCTCGACTACCCTGCGGCTGACCTCGTTGTCGACGACGCGTGCGGTGTTGCGGAGCGTGCGGAAGATCAACTGAGTGTCGAGATGCGAGTTTGCGACGATCTGTTCTTTGACCTTGGGGTTGATGCAGGACTCCTGGGTGCACAAGAAGCGGGTGCCCATGTTGACGCCGTCTGCGCCCAGCGCCAGCGCGGCGACCAACCCGCGGGCATCCGCGATGCCACCGGAAGCGATCATCGGGATCTGTAGCTCCCGAGCCGCGGCCGGAATCAGAATCAGGCCTGGGATGTCGTCCTCGCCGGGGTGCCCAGCGCATTCGAAGCCGTCGATACTGACTGCGTCGGCACCCAGTTGCTGTGCCTTGATGGCGTGGCGCACGCTGGTGCACTTGTGGAGGAACTTGATACCTGCCTGCTTGAACTGCCCGACGAACGGGGCCGGATTGCCGGCAAATTCGACGATCTTGATACCGCTGTCGACGATCGCCTCGACGTACTGCTCGTAGGGCGGCGGATTGATTGTCGGCAGCACGGTGAGGTTGACGCCAAACGGCTTCTTGGTGAGTTCGCGGGTGCGCTCGATTTCCAACCGTAGGTCGTCGGGCGTCGGCTGGGTGAGGGCCGTGAGGAATCCCAGCGCCCCGGCGTTGGCGACGGCTGCGACAAGCTCGGCGCGCCCGACCCACATCATGCCGCCCTGGGTGATCGGGTGGTCAACGCCGAATTCCTCGGTGAACCGGGTGCGAAGCATAACGATTGTTCTCCTTAATTGTGTTGTGACGCTATATAACTGAATCGAATTGTCGTTTCCCGACGACGCCGGCGAACCGGTGTTATCTCTACGAAGCCGCAACGCAGGTCGCGGGATCCATCGGCCTGCCCTCGTCGGCACACTTCCGTGGCCCGGCCTGACCACCCGCCCGGTCCTCACTGGATCAGGTTCTCCATGCGAGTGTGGAAGTAACTTTGCACTCGGTCTGCCATCCTTGGCGCGACTCCGTACAGCAACCTCCCTACGGCGGAGACAGGGTGATCGAGTTGGCGCGGCTGTCGACGGATAGCGTCGACCATCATCTCGACGGCCTCCTCGGTAGTGAGCCGAGCGAATCCAGTCCAGTCGGCGCCAGCGATCATCTCGGTTTCGACAAGCGGCAACCGGACGTTGGTGAACTTCACGCCGTCGTTGAGGTGTTCGACAGCGGCGACGTTGAGCACCGATTCAAGCGCCGATTTCGACGCGACGTAGGCCGAGAAGCGGGCGCCGTGGATCGGCACGGTGATCGACGAGGTATGCACAACCTGGCCCGAGCGCCGGGCAGACATTCCGGGTAGGAATCGCAGCAGCAGACCGACTGCGCCGAGATAGTTGACGCGTACCGTGCGCTCGAAATCGTGTAGGCGGAACTCCGATTCGGCGACCGTTCGCATAATCGACCGTCCTGCGTTGAGAACCAACACGTCAGGCGCACCGTATTTGGCGAGAACAGCATCGGCGACTGAGTTGATGCCGTCGTCGGACGCTAGATCCCCGGGGATCGAAGCCGCACAGTCACCAGCCCCTCTGATGAGGCGGATCAAATCATCAAGTAGATCGGCCCGCCGCGCAGTAACGAGCACAATTGCGCCGGCTTCGGCGACTCGGATCGCCAACTGCCGCCCGATGCCGCTGGACGCACCAGTAATCAGCACCGTACGGCCGCGAACCCGGGACTCGAGGCTCGGCACGAACGGCCGAGGCACACGTCGGACCCGAGTCAACACCGTGCCAGTCCTCATCACGAGCGCCACTCCGAGCTCCTTCGACCCCTTCCAGAACTTCGAGGCTTCTGTATCGGCGGTCACGCCAGCCCCCCGGCGATCCGGGTGTCGTACCGTGCTCGCCGCCTGCCTATAGGGCCGATCGACGTGTCTTCGTAACGATGCTCGGAAATTTTGGCCAGCGCTGGATCAACGTTTTCTTGGCGGGTGAGCTGGATCTGAAGCGCAGGATGAGGCTCGGCCAACCTTCTGCGCCCGCGCCACGCCGTCGTTGTCGCCATCGCAGCCACCCTCCCGCTTCACAAGCCCGCCTGACAGACGATACATGGTCATGAATCATCATTCATATTTTGGATTGACAGATCAATTCGGTGATGTCACGATCATAGCTATGGCGACGATCACAAGCTCGGTCGCTGCTGGAGTTTTTCTCGACCCACCTACCAACAGCGTGGCGCAACACACCACGCCCCTGCTCATTGGGGCGATCATCTTCGCGTTGCT
This sequence comes from Actinomycetota bacterium, assembly GCA_040752555.1. Classification (GTDB taxonomy): domain Bacteria; phylum Actinomycetota; class Actinomycetes; order Mycobacteriales; family Mycobacteriaceae; genus Mycobacterium. The sequence continues at coordinate 120,024 of JBFMGT010000001.1, forward strand.
CTCTGCGATCGTGGGAGTGATCTACACGATGCGCACCCGAAGCCCGCTGTACTTCTGGACGGCGGTGGCCGGATACACGCTTTATCCGTTCGTCGTCGAGCCGCTCGCCGACTGGTTTGTGGCGGCGTGGTACCCGACCAATCATCTGGTCGCATTGACGGTGGCCGATCGGCCGATGGCGTTGTTCGGAGTGTTCTTCTATGGCGCGGGAATTCCGCTGTGCTCGGTAGCTGCGTACGAGATCATCCGACGGGGATTGCCGGCCAAGGTCCTGCTACTGCTGGTCGGCGTTGTTACCGTGCTCGAGTTGCCGCTGGAAATGCTGGGATCGCATTTCTGCTGGATCATTTATTACGGCAACTACGCGGTGCTGCTCGGCGTCCCGATTTACAGCCTCGTGCAGAACGGCGGCATGTTCGCCCTGATCGCCTGGGTGCTGGGCTGGTTGATGCCACACGTGCGCGGCTGGCGTTGGATGCTCGTGCCGCTTGCGGTGGCTGCAGCGCTCCCTGCCTTCGCGGTGGTGACATCCTGGCCCGCCTACCTCGCGATCGCCCTGCACGCAGGGCCGGTGGTCGGTTGGTCGGCAGGGGCGATTGCCACGGCACTCAATCTGGCCGTCGTCATCTGGTGTGTCTACTCGCCGACGCTGGAGCGGTACCGGGCCGACGCCGGAGCGGCAAGAGCAATCGCCACTGCTCCCGCCGCGGTGGCCTGATCGGAAGGCGGGAAAGCCAGTGATCGAAGCGACTCGTGAGATCGCCTTGGATATGCCGGTGTCGACAGTATTTGCGTACGTTACCGACTACAGAACCTGGCGGCTGTGGTGTCTCGGACTGGAACGCGTCGAGGTGATCGGCGAAAAGGCTACCGGCGTGGGTGCGCAGTTCGAAGGTCGCACCCGGGTAGGCAAACTCGGCGTGAAGTGTCGCCTGCTTGTGACGGGCTGGGAAACCAATCGGCTCATCGCCGCTGAGACGACCGCAGGGATCAAGTCCGCCGTGAGATTCGTGTTGTCGGCTCCAGCGCCGCGGCGCACGATGCTCAGTGTTCATTTCGGGTATGCCCTTCCCGGTGGTGTCGTCGGCCGGACGCTTCGCCCGTTGATGAGTCCCTTTGTGTGCCACGCCATGGACCATATTGAGGCCAACCTTCGGGAGCAGCTACCGCTGGCAGGTGTCGCGCAGGGTGGGCGTCTATGACTGAGTTGAATGCGACCGAGGCGGATGCGGCAGTCACCCGATGTCCGATCGCGCATGGCAAGGCCGCGCGGGTCCACGGTCGGTTGCCGTTGCCCCCAGGCCCAAAGGGGATGCCCATCGTTGGTGTCGCCCCCAACATCATGCGTGATCCGTTCGGCTACCTGCCGAAGCTGGTCCGACGTTACGGCGACATCGTCACGGTGCCGTTTCCCGCGTTGCGGATCATCCTGGTAAGCAACACCGATTACGTCAGTCGCGTGTTCAACGGGGATCCCGATGTGTACTCCCACTACCACGAGATCGCCGAGGTTGCCGGCATGCCGGGTGGGCCGAAGCCGCTTCCGGTGTTGGAAGGCCAGCAATGGAAGCGACATCGGGGTGTCATGCACAAACCGTTCACCGAGCGCAAGCTCAAGGCCGCAACACCGGTGATCACTGCGGCGCTTGAGCGCGCGATCACGGCTTGGGACCACATGGCTGACACCGGCGAATGGATCGAAATGCAGCATGAAATCGGCATCGTGACGATGTCGGCGCTCATGCATTCGATGTTCGGCGGCACGTGGAATGATGCACAGATCGCTGATTGGGTCGAGCGCACCCTCGAACACGGCAAGCTCATGGCCCGCAGTATGGCGATCTATCCGCTGTTCTGGAGATTGCCTAATGGACGGCAGGTCTACCTCCATGCCCCGATCCCGCTTCTGAATCGCGGCCGAAGGAACCTTCAGGCGATGAAGCGACTGGTCGACGACATGATCGTCGCACGGAAGGCCAACCCGACCGATTCGTCGGATGTGCTCAACCAGCTGCTCGGCGCCACTTTCGACGACGGCACCACATTCACTGATGAGGAGCTGCGATCGGAGATGATCACATTGCTCTTCGCAGGCTTCGATACCACCGCAGCCGTGTTGTCCTGGACGCTCGGGCTGCTCGCATTGAATCCACGTGAATGCGACAAGGCCTACGCCGAGGTGGATGCGCTCGCGCGGACGTCGTTCGGCTACGGCGACCTACCAGAGCTTACTTACCTGCGCGCATGTTTCGACGAGGCGCAGCGGCTGCAAGGTGCCCCGTTCAATGCGCGATTCGCGACTCAAGACGACGAAATCGACGGGTACCGAGTACCCAAGGGGGCCATCGTGATTACGTCGCTGCATGCGATGCATCGTGATGATCGGTACTGGAACAAGCCGGAAGAATTTCGTCCAGAGCGATTCCTCGATGATGAAATCGACAAGTACGCGTTCACGCCATTCGGCGTCGGTCCACGGCGATGCCTGGGCATGCGGATGGCCTACGTCGAGGGCGTCTTGGCGCTAGTGAACATATTGGCGCGATACCACTTCGAAGTGCCCGGCGGTTGGCAGCCGAAGCACAGCTATCACATGTCGACCGGCCTTAAGACACTCCCGATGCGCCTCTACCGTCGCTGATCGCATTCATCCGAAGGGATCTATCATGACCTCCGCGCCGTTACGGCACGCTAGATCGGTAGCCGTCTCGCTCCTGGATCGGTTGCCGGCCCATCCCGAGCCGTTGGCTGAGCCGCCGGCAGGGTCTGACCTTCGCCCCGTAATGGGTGATGGTGGTATGCCGTTGCTCGGCGACGCGTTGCCAGTGCTGATGCAGCACCTGGAGTGGTCACGCGCTCAGCGGAAGCGTTATGGCCCGATTTGGTGGGGTTCGGCGTTGGGGCACAAGATCGTGTTCGTGGTCGGGCCGGAATCGATCGCTGAGGTGCTGACCAACCGCGACAAAGTGTTCAGCAACAAGTTGGGGTGGGGCGCGTTCATCGAGCCGTTTTTCTCCAACGGCGTGATGCTCAAGGACTTCGACGAGCACCTGCACCATCGCCGGATGCTGCAACAGGCGTTCACGCGTAGCCGGTTGGAGAGCTACCTCGGACCGCTGAATAGGGTGATCGATCGAAACATGGCGGGGTGGCCATCCACGGGAAGGTCCCCATTTTTCTCCTTGGCCAAGCAGGTCACCCTCGATGTTGCCAACGAGGTGTTCGCTGGAGTGACGCTGGGACCCGAGACTGAAGCCGTCGACCGGGCATTCGTTGCAGCAGTTACCGGGACGAAGGCCCTCGTCCGCGCCGACGTGCCGGGCGGCGCATACGCCCGCGGACTGCGCGGCCGCAAGTTACTCGAAGAGTTCTTCCGCAGCCGGATTCCCCAGCGGCGCAATGCCGAAGGCGAAGACTTGCTCAGCGTGCTGTGTCGCGCGGTCGGTGATGAGGGCGAAATGATGTCCGACGACGAGATCATCGACCACATGATCTTTGTCATGATGGCTGCGCATGAGACCAGCACGATCACGATGGCGATGATGGCCTACTTCCTGGGCAAGTATCCGCACTGGCAGGAGCGGGCCCGCGAGGAGTCGTTGGAGCTGGACAAGCCATTCATTGACTTCGATGACCTGGAGCAGTTGCCGAGCCTGGATCTGGTCATGAAGGAGTCGCTTCGAATGTTCGCGCCGGTCGGGATGCAGGTGCGCGCCGCGCTTCGAGACACCGAAATCGATGGCCACTACGTACCGGCGGGCACCATCGTCGGGTTGTGCATTTTTGCATCGCATCGGATGGGTCCGTGGTGGTCGAACCCGGATACCTTCGACCCGGAGCGGTTCTCGGAACAACGGCACGAGCACAAGAACCACCGAAACAACTGGGCGCCGTTCGGCTCTGGTGTGCACAAATGCCTCGGTATGTCCTTCGGCGTCATGGAGATCAAGGCGCTGATGCACCAGATGTTGCTGAACTACACGTGGACAGTACCGGCGGGATACGAGGTTCCGATCGACTATGCGACCGGTCCGACACCCGCCGACGGTCTGCCGATCGAACTGCGCGCGCGAGAGGGCGCACAGGGGCATCATGGCTTGTCACTCCAGTCGCTCGAGCGGCTGCGCCTGCAAGTGCATCACAGCCCGGGGAGTGAGACTGTGGACGCGACTGCGCCGTTCGACCTGAAGACCTATGTGCAGCTGCCAGTTTCGACCCGCGATGATGTCGCTCATGCGGTGTTGCAATCGCGATCGAGTCAGCGTGAGTGGGCTGAGCGGCCCGTGGCCGAGCGCTCAGCGGTGCTACTGCGATTCCACGACATGCTGCTCGAGCACCAGGACGAGATCATCGACATCCTGCAACTGGAAACTGGCAAGGCCAGGTTCACCGCGTTCGGCGAGATGCTGTCTGTCGTCAACGTCGCTCGGCATTATGGTGAGCGCGCTGCGCACTATTTGAAAGACACGCATCCGCGTGGCCTCCTGCCCGGACTTACTTCGATGACGGAAGTTCGGGTTCCTCGGGGGGTGGTGGGGGTCGTAGGGCCGTGGAACTATCCGCTGTTCTTGTCGATCGGCGATGCGGTCCCAGCGTTGACCGCCGGCAACGGCGTGGTGATCAAGGCTGATTCGCAAACCGCGCTCACCGTGCTTTGGGCTGTCGAACTTCTCGAAAGATCCGGTTTCCCACGAGGGTTAGTGCAGGTAGTAGTCGGTCCGGGTAGCGTCGTAGGCGCGGCATTGATCGACGCAGTCGACTATGTGTGCTTCACCGGGTCCACGCGTGCCGGGCGGATCGTCGGAGCCCAAGCTGGCGGGCGACTGATCGGATGTTCACTCGAACTCGGTGGAAAGAACCCAATGATCGTGTGCCACGACGCAGACGTGGATGCCGCTGTCGAGGGCGCGATCAAAGCTTGTTTCACCAATTCCGGCCAACTGTGCCTGTCCATTGAGCGGATCTATGTCGACCGGGGGATATTTGACCGATTCGTAGCCCAACTCGTCGAACACACTCGCCGGCTACGGCTCGGGCAAAGCTATGGCTATGACATCGACATGGGTCCGCTTACCTCGGCCGAGCAGCTCAAGACGGTGATCGCACAGGTGGAGGACGCGGTGACGAAGGGTGCGCAGGTGCGTTTCGGCGGCCGTACCCGGGGGGACCTCGGCCCGCTGTTCTACGAGCCGACCGTGCTGACCGATGTTCCGCGGGAGGCGGTCCTGTACGCCGAGGAAACATTCGGGCCGGTGGTATCGGTCTACCCGTTCGATACCGAGGATGACGCGATCGTCGCGGCGAACTCGGGGATCTACGGCTTGAGCGCATCTGTCTGGACACGTGACATCGAGCGCGGTCAGCGGCTCGCCCGGCGGATCATCGCTGGGGCGGTCAACGTCAACGACGGCTACGCCGCGGCGATCGGCAGCGTCGAGGCGCAGATGGGCGGCACGCGCGACTCTGGCCTCGGCCGGCGTCAAGGCGCCGAGGGAATCCTGAAATACACGGAGGCGCAAACGATTGCGACTCAGCGGCTGATTCCGATGCCCCCAATCTCCGGCCTCTCGCTGCCCGCAAATGTCAACCTGCTGCACAGCGGCGTCCGTCTGATGCGCAGGCTCGGACTGCGGTAGGCATGACAAGTGCAATTGTGGTCGGTTCGGGTCCAAACGGGCTGGCTGCGGCAATCACTCTGGCACAGAGGGGCATCGATGTAACTCTCATCGAGGCCGCCGACACGGTTGGCGGCGGCTTGGCCACCAGCGAGAACACCCTGCCAGGCCTTTTACATGATGACTGCGCCGCCGTCGTCCCCACCGCGGTGATGTCGCCATTCATCCGGACTCTCGATCTGGAGTCCTACGGCCTGCAATGGGCATGGCCGGAAGTAGACCTCGCCCATCCACTCGACGGCGGCCGAGCCGGCGTCATGGTCCGGTCGCTCGACGAAACCGAGCGTCTCCTGGGCATCGATGGCCATCGGTGGCGACGATTGTTCGAACCCCTCGCGCAAGGCTTCGACGAACTCGCAACTGACATCCTGCGTCCCTTGGTGCACCTACCACGTCATCCGATGCGGCTGGCGCGCTTCGGTCCGCCGGCGATGATCCCGGCGTCGGCTCTGGTACGTACGTTTCGAACTGAGGAAGCCCGGGCGTTGTTCGCCGGCAACGCGGCCCATGCTTGGCAACCGCTTCATCTTCCACCGACATCCGGTGTCGCACTCATGTTCGGCGCAGTGGGGCACCGATACGGCTGGCCGGTCGTCAAGGGCGGCTCCGCGCGCCTCGCCGACGCACTTGCGCGGCTGCTGTCCGATCTGGGCGCCAAGATCGAAACAGGTCATACGGTCCGTTCGCTCACTGAATTGCCAACCGCCGATATCGTCATGTTCGATCTCGCGCCGAGTGCCATTGCGAATATCGTCGGCGACCGCCTGCCCATCAGGGTGCAACGCGCCTATCGCCGCTTCAGGTATGGATCGGCTGCTTTCAAGGCCGACTTCGCGGTCGAGGATGGTGTGCCTTGGACCAATGAGCACTGCCAGGCGGCCGTCACCGTGCATGTCTGCGGCTCGTTCCCCGAAGTCGTAGCTGCCGAGCGGGCAACCCACGCTCGAAGTATGCCCGAACGCCCATTCATCATCGTGGCTCAACAGTCTCTGGTCGATCCGAGCAGGTCCGTCGGCAACATCCACCCCGTCTACGCCTATGCTCATGTGCCACAAGGTTTTAGCGGAGACGCAACTGAACTAATCCTCGGTCAGATCGAACGATTCGCTCCTGGATTCCGTGAGCGTATCGTTGCGACCTACACCCGAAGCCCGACCGAAATCGGCGCACACAATGCGAACAACGTAGGCGGCGACATCAACGGCGGTGCAATGGATTTCCGGCAATTCATTGCTCGACCACGAATCGCGTTGAATCCCTATCGCACCGGTGTACCAGGCGTCTACATTTGCTCGTCATCCACACCGCCTGGTGGCGGTGTCCACGGAATGTGCGGGCACAATGCCGCGCTCTCTGCGATCGGTGATATTGCATAACCGGCATTTGTGCCGTTGCCTTCGTTAGGTCGGTTGTGGCTATGCGTAGCGTGCGTCGTTCGCGGCCATTGGGAGAACAGTCTGTCGGCCGTCAGAGCGTGGGAGGAGTGGCTGCGTGTGCGGCTGTCAGCCCACCATCTACGGTAATACGCTGGCCGGTCACGTATCCGGCCAGCCCGGACACAAGGAACAGGACGACGTCGGCAACTTCCTGTGGCCGACACACGTGGCCGTAGGGCGCCCTCGCGTCGAGCGTTTCAATGTCGACGCCGAGGGCGGCTGCCACTAGCTTCTTGCCCATCTCCGTCCCAACCAAACCGGGAGCAACGATATTCGAGTGGATTCCATGTCCCACTTCTTCTTTCGCTAAGGCCATTGCCAACGCCTCCATTGCGGTCTTCGACATGCCGTAGGGTGCCCCGTTCGGGGCCAGCATCTGGGTCTCGACGCTGGAGATGAACACAAAGTCGCCGCGCCCGGCAATGCGCATCTGCGGCAGCACAAGTTGCGCGAGACGATGTGGTCCGAATGCGTTGACTGCCATCAGACGCTGCAATTCGGCTGGGTCGGTGTCGAGGATCGACTTTCCGCGGCTGGCGATTCCAGCATTGTTCACGACGATGTCGATGGTCCCGAATGCGGTCGTGGCCGCCTCGGCCATCGCAGCCGTCGCGTCAGCGTCGCCAATCGTGGCGGCAAAGGCGGCGGCGGTTCCACCTGCTTCGCGAATGGTGTCGACTGTCTCCTGCGCCGCGCTGTCGTCGCGGCGGTAGTTGACCGCGACGGCGGCGCCAGCTTCGCCGAGCGCGATGCTAATAGCCCGGCCGACACCGCGCCCGCCGCCGGTGACTAGGGCCACCCGGCCTTTGAGGTCGATCTCTTTCATTCTGATTCCTAACGGCGTACGTGGCCTATCCGTATACAGATCAGGAGGCTGGGTCGTCGTAGATGCCGTCGGCGACCATGGCGACTATGGCGCGGACGAGCGCGTGAGCTTCATCGGCAGTCGGCCGATATGACATGTCGTTCGCAAGCACTCCCATCGGTAGCGCGAGGATTGCCCTTGCTGTCTGATGGGGATCAATCTCAGGCCTCAGAAATCCGGCGTCGCCTCCGGTGACGATAAATCGTTCGATCATGCCTCGGGCGAGGTCGTGGAAGCCAGTCCAGCGCTCGCGCAGTTCAGGATCGTTCGACGTGGCAATCATGACCAGCATTCGCCCGGTCCGGTGGTCCCGAGTGAGGATGTCGACGGCAGCGTTTCCGAGCTCGTTGGCCAAGCTTCGGAACTCCTCGGCCGATTGCGGCGGCTCGCCGGTCAGCTGAGCAACCGCGGTGCCGGCCGCGGTCAACGCCTCATTAACGGCGACGTCCAGAATCTCGCGCTTGTTGGTGAAGTAGTTGTAGATCATCGACGGCGCCGACCCGAGCCGCTTACCAATGTGCGCGATCGAAGTGTCGTGGTAGCCCCGTTCGGAGAACTCGGTTAGCGCGGCGTCGACGATCTCTTCGCGAATGAGTTCAGCGCGCAGCGCACGGTGACGCTCGGTCAGCCGTCCCGCGACGGCGGCGCTTGGGGACTCCCTGGCCATTTCAGGTTCCTGTCTGTGCGGTTCTACCGATGACCAACAGTACACTATGGTGAATTCAGATTCATGTACAAGATTGACATGTCACTTCTACGATGTCACGATCTCACTATGTCGATGACTTTGGCGCCGACCCTGGCCTGGGATGAGTCGCCGACCCTTGGCTCACGGCCGTGTATGCGCGACGAACGATCGGAATTGAGCTACGAACAGGTCCGTGCCCGCGTGGACGCGCTCGCCGAACAATTGGTCGACAAGGGCGTTGCGCACGGGGACATCGTTGCGATCATGCTGCCGAATTGCGTCGAACTACTGGTCGGCATCCTCGCGGCTTGGCGGCTCGGCGCTATCGCGACGCCGATCAACCCGGCCTTCACCGACAACGAAGCGCGATATCAGATCGAGGATTCGGACGCGGTGCTGCTGATCGCCGACCGGGAGCCGACTGGCTATGAGATCGACACACTCCCCGTCGAGGAAATGCGCTTGGAGCCGTCGGGGACGCAGTCGCCGAATGCGCCGGGGAGCGACGACATCGCTCTTCTCATCTACACGAGCGGTTCGACGGGCCGCCCCAAAGGCGTCATGCTCGACCACGGGAATCTCGCGGCGATGGCGACGATGCTCGCTGAGCATCTGCGACTGGATCCATCCGACCATTGCCTGCTTGTCTTGCCCCTCTTCCATGTCAATTCGCTGTGTGCCAGCTTTCTTGCGCCCATATCAGCAGGGGCCCAAATCACCATCCTGAGCAGGTTCGAGCTCAGCACCTTCCTTGCTGCCGTCGAATCTCACCGACCGACCTACTTTTCCGCTGTCCCAACCATCTACGCGCGGTTGGCCGAGCTACCCGACGGTATTCACCGGGACACGTCGTCGCTGCGCTTCGCGATATGCGGTGCGGCCCCCGTGTCACGCGAACTCCTCGAACGCTGCGAGCGCAGGTTCGGCTTCGTGATCCTCGAGGGCTATGGACTCACCGAGGGTACCTGTGCGTCAACCTGCAATCCGCTCGACGGGCCACGCAAGCTCGGCACAGTCGGTCCGCCCCTGTCGGGACAAGAGGTCGCTGTGGTCGACGCCAAGCGAAACCACCTGCCTGCCGGCGAGATCGGCGAAGTGGTAGTGCGCGGCCCCAACCTGATGCGCGGGTACCTCAATCGGTCCTCGGCAACGGCCGACGCCCTCGTAGAGGGGTGGCTGCACACCGGCGACATCGGCATTCTCGACGACGACGGCTACCTGACAATCGTCGACCGCATCAAGGACATGATCATTCGCGGCGGCGAGAACGTCTACCCGAAGGAGATCGAGGCAACGCTGTGCCGCCATTCCGCGGTACTCGAAGCCGCCGTCGTCGGCCAACAGCATTCCATCTACGGCGAGGTACCGGTTGCGTTCGTAGTTCCTTATCCGGACGCCGTTGTCACATCGGAAGCACTGCTGGAGCATTGTCGGAGCTATCTGACCAAAATCAAACTGCCGGTGCAGATTTCGATCGTCGGCGAGCTTCCGAAGAATCCGGTCGGAAAGATCGACAAACCCACTTTGCGCAGGTCGCTGTCTACCGCGGAGTAGCCAACAACAGTCGTGCGCTGCCGGAGCCAGAAGGGCTGACGGAATTCTTGCCACCAAGGAGAGAAGGTCATGGGATTCAAGGAACCGAACTTCCCACCAGTCGATCTACAGACGTTCCTCGACGAACCGTTGCGAGAACGGATGAGAGTCCTCGCACTGCACTGGGTCGAATATGGTCTCGGCTCACCCAAGTTGCTCCACGTGATCTACGCATTGAAGGTTGCCGTGCTCTACATCGTGGTCGGGGCGATCGCGACGACGTGGTCGTCCGGTGTCGGCCCGTTCTGGGACGTGGCGGGCTGGTGGAACGAGCCGATCGTCTACCAGAAGCTTGTTCTGTGGACCGTGTTGCTCGAGACGGTCGGAGTAGCGGGATCGTGGGGGCCGTTGGCGGGCAAGTTCAAACCCATGACAGGTGGCATTCTGTTTTGGATCCGCCCCGGAACATTGCGGATACGTCCCTGGCGGCGTGTCCCCTTCACGGCGGGCGACAGTCGCACCGTGTGGGACGTCATGCTGTACTTGGTCGTGCTCGGTGGGCTGGTAGTCGCCATCGCGCTGCCGGGCACACCGAGTGGGTCCCTGTCGAACGTTTGGCCCGGCACCGCCGCCGGGCTGGTCAACCCCGCGGCGGTCATCACGGTCATCGTGGCGTTGGTGCTACTCGGCCTGCGAGACAAAGTGATCTTCCTGGCGGCGCGAAGCGAGCAGTACCTGCCCGCAATGATCTTCTTCGCCGCACTTCCGTTCGTGGACATGATCGTTGCGCTTAAGTTGCTCATGGTGGTGATCTGGGTCGGAGCTGGCGCGTCGAAGCTGGGTTTGCATTTCTCCAACGTGGTGCCGCCGATGGTGAGCAACAGCCCAACCGTATTGTCCAAGGCGATCAAGCGTGCGCACTACCGTGACTTCCCGCGCGATCTTCGGCCGTCGAAGCTTGCGCATTTCATGGCCCACGTGTGCGGCAGTGTCGTCGAACTCCTCACGCCGATCGTTCTGTTGTTCTCGACGAATCGGACCCTCACGTTGGCGGCTGTGGTACTCATGGTGATCTTCCACCTGTTCATCATCGCGATGTTTCCGCTCGCGGTGCCGCTCGAGTGGAACGTGCTGTTCGCCTATGCGACGGTGTTCCTGTTCTGGGGATTCCCGAACTGGCAGGGTTTCGGTATCGGCGACATGTCGTCGGGATGGCTGATCGCTGCCATCGCAGTGGCATTGCTGTTCTTTCCGATACTCGGCAATGTGCGTCCCGACCTGGTCTCGTTCCTGCCGTCGATGCGCCAGTACGCCGGGAACTGGGCATCGGCGCTGTGGGCGTTCGCTCCTGGAGCGGAGCAGAAGCTGAATGCGGTAAAGCGGCCGACAGGCAATCAGATCGACCAGCTGAAGTCACTGGGCTACGATGACGCGGTCGCCGAGATCACCATGCAGCAGACAATCGCGTGGCGCTCGATGCACAGTCAAGGCAGGGGCCTGTTCTCCTTGCTCTACAAGTATATTCCCGATATCGACCGGTGGACGATTCGCGAGGCGGAGTTCGCGTGCAATTCGCTGCTCGGCTTCAACTTCGGCGACGGTCACATGCACGACGAGGAGATGCTCACCGCGTTGCAGAAGCGGTGCGGCTTCGAGCCGGGCGAATTCCTCGTGGTGTGGGTCGAGTCCCAAGCGATTCAGAGCAAGATTCAGCGGTACAAGGTGATCGACGTTGCGTTGGGTGTGATTGAGCGAGGCACTTGGCGCGTCGCCGACGCCGTCGATGCGCAACCCTGGCTGCCGAACGGGCCGATACCCCATCAGGTCGAGTGGAGGATGGGTCGTCAGGAGAGCCAAGCGCAAACATGACGACCTCGTTGACGCTTCGGTTGACGTGCGCGACGCAAATCGGCTGTTCGATATGAAGGGGATGCCATGACGCGGCCTCACCGCGGTGATGTTGCTGAGCAGAACGATCCGCTCGCAGGCACAGGCGCAGAGCACTCGCTCGTCGAACCTGAACCGGGGCGACGTGTGGCGGTATTCGGCGGCGGTCCAGCCGGTTTGACGGTGGCGCACGAGCTTGCCGAGCGTGGCTTTGATGTCGATGTGTATGAGCGACATTCGGTGCTGGGTGGCAAGGTCCGGAGTTTCGCGCATCCGAATACCGGTACCGGCGGACGCGCGGACATGCCTGGAAACATGGGTGGTCATTTCTTCACCGCGTCCTGCCCCAATATCGGCGAGACAATGGCGCGCATTCCGATCGGCGGTGGGCGCACGGTGCTCGATAATCTGACGACTGGACCTGACGGGCTGAAGCTCACGTTTGGCTGGAACGACGCCTTGGCGAGGTTGCCGATGCGATCAGCGGACCTTGGTCGCTCGTGGCAGGCACGTGCCGCGGCTGTTGCCGATTACGGCACGCTTGTTCGTCGCGTCACCCCTGCGGACGCCGTTCGGCTTGGCGTCAGGCTGTTGGCGCTGGTCACCAGCGGAGAGCAGCGCCAGTGGGCGGAGCTTGAACATGTTGCAGCCCATGACTATTTGGATTCCGCAGCCCTCTCCCCTTCGGCGAAACGTCTTGCCGACATTCTTTTCCCGAGCGGCTTCTGCAGTGCGGAGGGAGCGAGCACCCGCGCCTTGGCGCAGATGGTGAGTTATATTCTCGGCGGAGTAGGGCATCGCCGCAGCAGGGGATTCACAGCCGACGTGATGATTCTCAATGGTCCCGAGAACACGGCGTGGATTGACCCTTGGGCAGAACACTTGTCGCGTCTGGGAACTCGATTCCACCTCGGACACACATTGAGTGATATCACCTGTGCCGATGGCAGAATCACTGGAGCAACAGTGCGTGACGACACTGGTCTGGAGAGCCGCATCGAGGCCGACTGGTACGTGCTCGCGGTCCCGGCCGACAAAGCCGCTCAACTCATTGATGAAGATCTCGCCCAGGCCGATCCTGGGCTGCAAAGAATTGGACTACTGGAACCGCTGCAGATGTTCAGCGTGCAGATCCTGCTGACCGAAAAGGCAAGCGAACTGCGGACAGCATTCACAAGCCTCACCGCGCCCTGGTCCATGGGCAATGAGGTCCTCACCTCCGTTTGGGACATCGACCTCACCGAGTATGGTGACGGCAAAGCTGTGGAATTCGTTTCCGTTCAAATCGACGATCCATCGTGGCGGTTTCTTCCTGGGATGCTTTACAACAAGCCGGCCAAGGACTGCACGCCGACAGAGATCGTCGACGAGGTTCTCGCCCAGCTGCGCCACCACCTGCCCAACGGGGCGAAGCTATTCGCTGACGACCGCATTCACTCGGTCTACTTCTCGCCAGGAGTCAAGAATAACGGTGACGACAGACCGATGACGATCGATGAGCCGTTGTTGTCGGTCTCGCCTTCGTGCTGGGAAAACCAACCCGAGTCGATCACAATGGTTCCCAACCTATTTCTGGCGGGTTCCTACACCCGGAACAGTCATCCTGGGGACACGATGGATGGTGCGAACGAGTCCGGTAAACGAGTCGCCAATGCGATTCTCGACGCGGCCCGATTGCCCGGTGCGCGAGCGAAGGTCGCGAGCTGTACAGCGCCTCGCCTAGTGCGCTTGCTTCAGACGTGCGACGACTACCGCTATAGCCGTGGCCGGCGAAATGTGTTTGACACCACGACATCAGTCCCGCGTGTACGGTTGTCGGCGAAGCGGTCGGCCGATGACGCGCCTTCACCTGTCTCGACGGTTGTCGACGCACACGCACCTATATATCCGAATGAGCGGGGTACGGCATGAGTTGCGTGCCATATTGCTTAGCCTGCGGAGTGTTCGCGTTCGGCGGCCTTCACGAGCAGGCCCGACAGAAGGTGGATGGTGCTTCGCAGGACAGCGAGCATCACCGGCCCCGTTCCGGGTAGCGCCTCGGTGAACTCGCCACGCCAGACCAAGTCAGTGCCACCCGACTTGTTCGGCGTGAAGATCACTTCGGCACGGTACCCTCTGGCGGGGCTGGACGGTCCGATCAGCTCGTAGACGTGCCGACGATCCTGGTCGTATTCGATGGTCTTCTCCCGCACAAGCAAGGGCCACAGTCCCACCTTGCGGACGGCGCCGACACCGCTGGGTGAAGGATCGCCTTGTCGGTCCCAGCTCGATTCGAACACAAGTGGTTTCGCCCAGTCGGACATGGTGGCGCCGTCGGTCTCGAGCCGAAACAGTGTGGCGGGTGGCGCGCTGCTCGTCCGGCGAATCTCGAACGCAAATCTTCTGCCAGGCATGCTGTCCTCCCGTCATCCGGTGATCTCGCGCCCGATCAGATGGCGGGCGATGACCCAGAGCAGAACTTCGTTGGCGCCTTCGAAGATCTCCAGGATCTTGGCGTCACGATAAATTTCCTCGAGGCGGAACTCTTCGCCGGTCGCCGCGACCTTCCGCGCGAAGCCGTAGCCGCCGTAGATCTGGAGCGCGTCGCGCGCGATATCGTTGGCGAGCCGTGTCGCGAAGGTCTTGGCCATCGACGCCTCGGGCTCACCGGAGGGGTCGCCGCGGTCGAGGCGGGCCGCAGCCTTCTGATACATGGCACGCGCGGCCTCCAAATGGGTCGCATGCTCGGCGAGGCGGTACTGCCAGTGCTGCATCTCGCCGAGTTTCTTCCCGAAGAGTTCGCGGGTGCGGACCCGATGCACCGCCAGATCCAACGCGGCCTGCCCGACACCGACTCCTGCCGCCGCGATACCGACGCGTCCGGCCGCCAGCGACGCGAGCGCCGTCCGAAGGCCGCGCCCGGGCTCGCCGAGGCAATGGTCTGCCGGTACGACAACGTCGTCGAAGGTGATGTCGGCGGTGATCTGGCCACGGTGACCCATCTTGAGATCGGGCGCACCGACAGCGACACCGTCGCTATGCATGTCCACTAACAGCATCGTCGCTTGGTCGCTGTCCCCGTCCCGACAGAGTAGGCACACCCAGTCGGCGACGATGGAATTGGTGATCCACCGTTTGCGTCCGCTCACCCGGAACCCATGGCTGGTTCGGGTTGCGATGGTCTTCAGCACCGACGGCGTCAAGTCCGACGACGCGCCCGGTTCGGTTGTCGCGAAAGCGAATACCAGGTCGCCTGAGATCAGTCCGGGGAGAACGCGGTCCTGTACCTGGGGTTGCGCAAACGACAGCGCGCGGGCGTTGAGAATGCACTGGCCGTCGTAAACGCCTGCCAGACTTGATGACTCGTAAGCAATTTCCTCGGCCACGATGCAGGTGGCAAGTATTCGATGTTCCAGTCCCGCGCCGTGGGGCGAGTCGAACGGCACGGCGAAACATCCCTCGGACGCGAGGCCCTTAAAGGCCGACCAAGGAAACGCGTCAACCGACTCTTCCTGACTGCCGATCGCCCGCGCCACCGGCGCAATGTGTTTCAACACGGCGGCGCGCGCCATGCCGCGCACGTGTGCGACGTCGTCAGGGAGGTGCACGTCGTGCCATGTCAGATCCTGCGTGCGGGTGATGGCCATGACAACCTCTCGAATTGGCAGCTGCTCAGAACGCCGCTTCGTCGAGCTCCATGATGTCGGTGTTGACGGTCTCGACGACCGCGCGGTCGGAGGAAAGGCGGGGCAGGACCGTGCTGGCGAAGAATGACGCCGCGGCGATCTTGCCCTGGTAGAAGGAGGCATCGCGCTCGTCGGCGCCGCGGTCGAGCGCCATCGCCGCGATCTCCGCTCCCGCAAGTAGCCGCCATCCGATGACCAGGTCACCGAACGCGTGCAGGAATCGAACCGATACGAGCCCGATCTTGTACACCTCGTCCGGATTCTGTTGCGACGCGGTGAGATAACGAAGAAGCGCAGCCGACATGGCTGTCACCTCGCCGAGCGCGGTGCCGCGACGTCGGCCTGAGATAGCGAGGTGGTCGCACGCAGCTTCGTTCCGGCCGGCTTGAGATAATCGATCTGTGCGCTCTTGACCGTGCCGACGTATTTCGTGGGATCGAATGTTGCTAACCCTATTGCACCGCCGAGGATTTCGGCGACCGTGAACTGTATGCCCGCGTAAACGGTGCCGAAATGGTTGTTGTTGCCTTCAAGGGGGACTTCCGCCGCCGCGTACCCCGGTCGAAGGTCGGCGATCTGCACGCCCATCCGGTGGACGGGCGGCAGATTCGACTCGATGAAGACATTCACCCAATCGGCGGTGACGGTCATCGCGCGGCGAGGATTTCGTGGATTCGCGACTCGATATCGGCGATCTCCCAGGGGCCGTCAGTTTCGATGGTTTCGCCGACGTGCCAGTTGATCAGCTCGCTGATCGATCCGCCCTGGACCATGAACACGCGGCCGGTGATGTCGGTCTTCTCGGCGGCCAGGAAGGCCACCAGCGGTGCGATCTGATCGGGATGGAAGGCGTCGAAGCCGCCGGTCTCGGCGGCCGTTTCAGCCTCGGCGGCAAGCATTGCGCTCATGCCGGGGGTGGCGAGGGTGAGCCGGGTGCGGGCTGACGGTGCGATCGCGTTGACGCGCACGCCATACCGGTCGAGCTCATCGGCGGCCACCAAGGTCATGGCGGCGATTCCGGCCTTTGCTGCGCCGTAGTTCGCTTGCCCAGGATTTGGCGCAATCGTGCCCGACACCGATGCCGTGTTGATCACCGACGCGGCCGGCTGACGGCCCGCCTTCGATTCGGTCTTCCAATATTCGGCGGCGTGACCAAGCACCGCGAAATGACCCTTGAGGTGCACGGCGATGACAGCGTCCCACTGACTCTCGTCGAGCCCGGCGACGAACCCGTCACGTAAAATGCCGGCGTTGTTCACGACGACGTCAAGCCTGCCATACACCGAGATAGCCTGATCTACAAGCTCTTTCGCACCTGCCCAGTCGGCAACATTCGACGTGTTAGCCACCGCCGTGCCGCCCGCGGTCACAATCTCGTCGACGACTTGCTGTGCAGGGCCAGCGTCTGACCCAGTTCCGTCGTTCGCCCCGCCGAGGTCGTTGACCACGACGCTGGCACCTTCCCTTGCGAAGAGCAACGCGTGACTGCGGCCGATACCGCGTCCGGCACCCGTGATCAGTGCGACGCGACCGTCGAGAATTCCCATGATCGTGTAACTCCTTGTCTTGCTTGGTCAGTTAGTGATTTCGGCGATGCCGTCGGTGAGCACGACGATGCCGCCCTGGGTGGTTTCGAAGGCATAAGTGGTCACATCGTTGGCGGTGTCGACATTCCACACCGTTGTCTCGATCTCGCGGCCAGGCAGCACAGGCTTGGCGAACCGCACGGCGAGCCGGCGCAGCCGTGCGGTGTCGGATCCGCCGACCTCGGTAAGCACGGCCCACGACGCGAACGCCAGCGTGCACATACCGTGCGCGATAATGCCGGGCAATCCGGTGGCCTTGGCGAATTCCTCGTCGAGGTGGATCGGCATCGGATCGCCGGCGGCCTCCGAGTAGCGGAAGGTCTGGTCGTCGTCGATGTGCTGGACAACCTTGGCGACCGGCGCCTGGTCCCGCAGCCGTTCGTCCAGCGGATTGGCCGGTGCGACGTCACCGACGGCTTCGCCGGCGTCGAAGCCACGCACGAACAAGGTGGCGACCTGGGTGTTGACCAATTCGCCGTCGTTGCCCAGGGTTTTGATGATTCCCGATCCGACGGTGCCCTTGGCGCCGCCCCGGTAGCCATCCATCTTCGTGCGTGCGACCAGCCTGTCGCCAGCACGGATCGGCCGGTGAAAACGGAAGTCATGGCCGGCGTGGACTACCTTGCCGAGCAGTTCGAGCGGCACGACACCGAGCGCCGGCTCCATGAGTGACTCGAAGACCGGCACGATGGCGAACACCGGCGATGCGGTCTCTCCCGTTCGGTGTTCTGCGATCGGGTCGTTCGTCGCGGCGGCGTACGCCGCGATCTTGTCCGCGGTGACGTCGAATTCGGTGGGATCGGTCCACTTGCCGAGTCCGTCCGGATTGAATCGCAGGTCATCGTCGGGCATCAGTCGGACTCCTCGAATCGGTTGACGGGTGGCCAAGATTCACACGAGCGCCTTGAACTTCTCCAGCGAGGCCTCGAGCTGGCGGGTTCCCTCGTTCTCCATGGCCTTGCCAAGCGCGCCGACGATCATCTGCCCGGCGTACTCCATGCCCAGAGTGAGTTTCGACCCGTTACCCATGGGCTCGATCGCCCCGTCAAGCGCGAGTTTGACTCCTGCCATACCTGACCCGCTGAGGCGAAGCTTGGCGGGTGCGGTGGCCTCATCGACGTTCCAGGTGATTGTGTTCGACATGCCCATGAGAGTGGTGACCTCGGTGACTTGCTGGCCGGTGGCCAGCTCTGCGGGCAGGTCGCTCTTCCACTTGGTGTGGATGGTCAGCCAGTTCTCGAACTGGGCGGGTGAGGACAATATCGCCCAGACCTTCTCGGGCGCGGCTGGCAGTTCGACGGAAACGGTGATGGTACCCATGATTTGGTGTGTCCCTTTCGGTGGAGATATGTGGTGAGTTGTCAGCGGTTTGCCCGCTGGTAGGCGGTGACGACAGCTGCTCCGCCGATGCCGATGTTGTGCTGTAGGGCGGCGGTGACACCTTCGACCTGACGCTTCTCGGCCTGTCCACGCAGCTGCCAGGTCAGCTCCGCGCACTGTGCGAGTCCGGTTGCGCCCAGGGGATGTCCCTTGGAAATCAGCCCGCCGGAAGGGTTGACGACCCAGCGTCCGCCGTAGGTGGTCTCGTTGTTGTCGATCAACTTGGCCGCCTCGCCCTCCGGACACAGGCCGAGCGCTTCATAGAGCAGCAGTTCGTTGGCTGAGAAGCAGTCGTGGAGCTCGATGACCTGAAAATCCTGTGGCCCCAAGCCGGATTGGTCGTAGACTTTGCGCGCGGCTCTGATGTTCAAGTCGAATCCGACGAGGTTGCGCGCGGTGCCGTTGAACGTCGATGCATCATCGGTCACGAGCGCTTGCCCGACGATCTCCACGGCCCGCTCCGACAACCCGTGCCTATCGACGAACGCTTCACTCGCCAGGATCGCCGCACCCGAGCCATCGGATGTCGGGGAGCACTGCAGTTTGGTCAGCGGCTCGTAGATCACCGGCGCATCGAGGATCTCGTCGAGGGTGTAGACCCGCTGGAACTGGGCGTACGGGTTGTTCGCCGAGTGTCGGTGGTTTTTCTCACCGATTTTCGCGAAGTGCTCGAGCGTGGTGCCAAACCGCTCCATATGTTCGCGGCCAGCGGCGCCGAACGACCATGGTGCCGGGGGGAGCCGGAATTCGTAAAGGTTGGCCATGGCCTCCAGGAACCGTATCCCGGGCTGGGTGCGGTCGGTGTATGTCGCGGCCAGCGAGCCGGGTTGCATCTTCTCAAACCCGAGAGCGAGTGCGCAGTCGGCCTCGCCGGACCGGATCGCCTTTGCGGCCAGATACAGTGCGGTGGAACCGGTCGAGCAGTTGTTGTTCACGTTGACAACGGGGATACCGGTCAACCCAAGTTCGTACACAGCAGCTTGACCAGAGCAGGATTCGCCGTAGACGAACCCGACGTAGGCCTCTTGGACCTTGTCATAGGTGATGCCTGCGTCGTCGAGCGCTTTCGTTCCGGACTCCCGCGCCATGTCCGGGTAGTCCCAATCACGTTCAGTGCCATCGTCTCCGGCGACTTTGCGCCGCCCGGGCTTCTCGAACTTCGTCATCCCGACACCGATGACGAATACCTTGTTTGCCATTGGTCATACTCCTTTACATTAACGCCGCAGAATGGTGACCGTCGCAACAGCGACGTCGTTGTCGAGGACCCCCCCGCCGTTCTCCGCGAGGGCGATATCGGCATCGGCGACTTGCCGTTTACCACAACGTCCGCGGAGCTGGTCGGCGAGTTCGACAAGCTGCGCGAGGCCCGTTGCACCGACCGGATGTCCCCTCGAGAGCAATCCGCCGCTCGGATTGATCGGCACGAACCCGTCAAGCGCGGTTGCGCCCGAGGCGAGAAGTTTTGGGCCGTCGCCCGGTTCGCACAACCCAAGCTCCTCGCTGATCATCAGCTCTGCCGGGGCGGCGGCATCGTGGAGTTCGACGACGTCGACCTCGGCGGGTGCCACGCAGGCTTCGCGATACGCCGCCGCCGCCGCCCGTTCGGGGGCGCCGGGCTCTGCAGCCGCTCGATCGCGGCCTGAAACCAGGCTGGCGGCAACTACTTTGACCGGTTCAGCGTCGGGCAGGCGGCGAAGGCCGCGGGCGTTCGCGACGACGATCGCCGCGGCACCGTCGGAAATCGGCGAGCACATCATGAGTTTGAGTGGTTCGACGATTGTGCGGCTGTCAAGGACTTGCTCCGCCGTGACAGGGTTGTCGAACTGCGCCCTGGGGTTGAGCGCCCCGTTGCTGTGCGACTTGACGACAATCTGCGCGAAATCGTCTTCGGTGGCGCCCGACCGCTCCATGTACGCGCGAGCCAGATCGGCGTACAGATCCATGAACAGAGAGCGCGGTTTTCCGTCGGCGTTGGCGGCGAGCTGCTGTACCAGCTGCGGAGGCTCGTCCTGGTCGTATCCGCCTTCGAAGACCTTGAACGTGCGGGCCTTGTCTTCGTGGGACATCTTCTCGACACCTACGGCGATGGCGACATCCGCCGCACCAGAAAGGATGGCTGCGGTCGCCATGCCGAACGCGGTCGACCCGGTCGCGCACGCATTCTCGACGTTGACGATAGGCGTGCCGAGCAGACCGGTGTGGCGCAACGCGGCCTGGCCGCGAATGCTTGCTTGGCCGGTGATCGTCCCCGCTCCGACGTTGCCGTAGAAGGCGTAGTCGATCATGTCCGGCTCAGCGCCCGCGTCGGAGAGTGCCGTTTGCACGGCCTCCTCTGCCAGCGAGCGCATCGAGCGCTGCAGCTGGACACCAAAGTCGGTCATCCCGACTCCGGCGATGAACACGTTCTCCAACGCGCCGTCTCCTAACCCTGGTGGCGTTGTCACCAACCCTGCCGGGGCGTCTGGCCCCGGGCTATCCGCCGATAGTGGTGAGGTTGTCCGACTTTCGGCCGAGTAACGCGGCCCCTGGCTGGTCAGAGCGCCGACGTTCGGTGGATCCAGATCCGTCGATCGGCCGATAGCTGCCGCGTCGGCGCACTGACACGCTCGAGTCATGACGAACTCGTCCGACGCGGTCGGCTACGAACTGCGTGGACCTGTGGCGTGGCTGCGGCTGCAGCGTCCGGAGAAGATGAACGCGATCGACCCGGATGTCCTGTCCGGCTTGACCGCTGGCTTGGCGCGCGCGCTGTCCGACGACGCGCGCGCGGTCGCACTGACAGGCACCGGGGCTGTGTTCTGTGCGGGCGCCGACCTCGAATTCATCTTCGCCAACGCGCAGGACGTCACCGTGATCGCCCATCTGCTGGAGGCGTCGGGTCAGGTGATGCGGACGATCGCACGTCACCCCACTCCGGTCATCGCCGCCGTCAATGGCACGGCATTGGCGGGCGGGTTCGAGCTCGTCCTAGCCTGCGACCTTGTTGTTGCCGCCGAGACCGCAACGCTGGGCGACGGGCACGCGAAGTTCGGCCTGTTCCCGGGTGCTGGCGGATCGATCCGGTTGCCGCGGCTCGTCGGCGCCAACCGCGCACGGGAACTGATGTTCACCGGCCGCTCGGCGACTGCAGCGGAAATGCGCGACTACGGCGTGGTGAGCCAGGTCGTGCCGGACGACGAACTCGACTCCGTCGTGCAGAAACTCGGCGAGCAGCTCGCCCGCACCAGCGCGCTCGCACTTGCCCGGATGAAACGGGTCGTCAACGAGGCCGCAGATTTGCCGCTGGACGAGGCGCTCGCTCTGGAGCTGAAGGTCGCCGGCGAGCACCTGGCGTCACCGGATGTCGCCGAAGGCCTCGCCGCGTTCGCCGGTGGTCGCCGGCCGAGCTTTCCGTCCACACCAAAGGATCTGTCGTGAGCAGTCTTGATCAAGCGGCCCCCGCGCCCTGCATTCTTAGCGAAGAACTGGACGATTTCCGTTCCTCGGTGCGAGATTTCGCCAAGAAGGAACTCGCCCCCGGCTATCTCGACCGGGCACTCAGCGACGAGTTTCCCTGGGATGTGTACAAGAAGCTCGCCGCGCAAGGGCTGATCGGTATCGAGGCCAGCGAACGCTACGGGGGCCAGGGCGCCACCCACCTGGCAGCCGGTATTGCGGTCGAGGAGCTGGCCCGGGCAGACATGTCGGCCGCGTACCTGGTGTTCGACACCACCGTCGGAGCGTCGTTGCTCGAGCGCTACTACCGCTACGCAGCCGATCTGCTGCCCGCGGTGCTCGACGGCTCGGTGAGCACCTGCCTCGCCCTTACTGAGCCGGAATCCGGATCGGATGCCCAGGCGATGACCACCGTCGCCGAGAAGGTGCCCGGCGGGTGGCGGATCCGCGGCGAGAAGGCCTCAATCACGAAGGCGCCGATGGCCGACATGGCGGTGGTGTTCGCCAAGACCGATGCCGGGCCCACAGCCTTCCTGGTCGATCTCGACGAACGGACCGTCAGCCGTCAACGCTTCCGCGACCCCGGCATGCGCCCGATCGGTCGCGGCTCGCTGACCTTCGACAACACCTTTGCTCCCGAGGAGCGCCTGATCGGCGAGGAGGGACGCGGATTCTCGCTGGTGATGCGTGAATTCGACTACAGCCGAGTGCTTCTCGGGCTGATGGCGGTCGGCGTGGGCGAAGCCGGCCTCGATATGGCGATTGCCTACGCCAACGAGAGGCATACCTTCGGCAACCCGCTGAAGGCATATCAAGGCGTCACCTTCCCGATCGCAGAACACCTCACCAGACTGGAGGCCGCACGGTGGCTGGGCTATCGAGCGCTCAGCCTGCGGATGGCCGGTCGGCCCCACACCAAGGAAGCCGCCATGATGAAGTGGTGGCCGGTGCGGGTCGCGCTCGACGCGCTCGAAGACGCGATGGTCACATTCGGCAACGTCGGCTTCGCCGACGAGCTGCCGTTGCAGGCCATGCGACGCGATCTCCAGGGCCTACTCATTGGTGACGGCACGCCGCAGATCCAGAAACTGATCATTTCCCGCTTGGCGTTCGGACGATAGGGCTCGCAGATGACGAAGGAAGACAAGACATTTCAGCAGTTGCTCGACCTCACCGGCCGAGTCGCGTTGGTCACCGGCGCCGGACAGGGGGTCGGCGCCGCGACCGCGCGAATGCTGGCCGAACTCGGCGCGGCCGTTGCCGTCAACGACTTCTATCCCGAGCGCGCCAAGGAGACGGTCAACGCGATCGAGGCGGCCGGGGGCAGGGCCTATGCGGTCGCGGCCGACGTCACCGCATGGGCGGCCGTCACCGCAATGGTCGCCGAGATCGAGCGCGAACTCGGCACCGTCGACATCCTGGTGAACAACGCCGGCAACGCGGGCGCGACGCATGACGCGCTCGAACCGCCGCCCCCGTTCTGGGAATCGACTCCCGACGACTGGGACCGGTGGACCGCGGTCAACCTGACCGGGGTGATGGTCGCGACGCGGGCGGTGGTCGGCGGCATGGTCGAGAGGGGCAGAGGTCGCGTCATCACCGTGATCTCTGAGGCCGGGCGCCAGGGCGAAGCCGGTCTCGTGGTGTATTCGGCTGCCAAGGCTGGCGCCGCGGGGTTCACGCGAGCGATCGCAAAGGCGACCGCACCGTTCGGCGTGACGGCGAACTGCGTCGCGCTCGGCGCGGTCCGGACACCAGCGATCGAGGCCGCCCTCGCGGTTGAGAAGGTCGCTGCGAAGATCGTCCGGGCGTACCCCGTCGGACGTGTCGGGGAGCCGTCAGATGCGGCGGCAATGATCGCATTTCTGGCCTCGGATGCTGCCGAATGGATCACCGCGCAGACCTACCCGGTCAACGGAGGATTCTCAGTGGCACTCTGATGGGTATGGAGTCCTTCGACGCTGCATCACTGGTTGCGGCGCTGAAGAGCGCGCACACCGCGCTTGGCACCGCCAACCCGCCACCAATCGATGGCGTCAATCTCGATGATCTGGTCGAGCTAGCCGACGAAGCAGTCGCTGAGCTGCGCGAATTCTCGTTGTCAGAGGTGTCCGGCAAGGCGCTCGACGCCGCCCACGTCGCGTTCGACCTCGCGGAGCTATCCCGATCGTATCGGCTACTACCGGTCGAGAGGCGCGCAAACGGATTGTCGTCGGTGCAACGCGCACTCGCCGAACTCCGCCAAGTCGGTTCCGTCGAACTGATGCTCCGCCGATCCACGCAGGTCATCTGCGAACGAATCGGTTACGACCGAGCGATCCTGTTCCGCCTTGACGGCGATACCGTTTATCCCGCAAGTTCCTTCGACACCCGTGACCCTGAGTCCGATGCCAAGCTGCAGTTGTTCCGGGAGAGGATCGGCGACGTCGTACTCGGCGATCTAGTCATCGAATCGGAGATGATCCGGCGCCGGATGCCCGCGATTGTGCACGACGCACCGAATAACCTACGTGCCTTCAGAAGACTCATCGAAGCCTCGGGCGTGACCGACTATGTCGCCGCTCCCATCGTGCCCGAGGGCAAGGCGATCGGGTTCCTATACGCCAATGCACAGCATCAGCGGCGTCCGGTCGACATCATCGACCGCGACATCCTATGGGCGTTCGCCGAGGGCTACGGCTACGCGTTGGAGCGCACGATCCTGCGGGACCAGGTACGTCGACAACGCCACGAGATCGCTGAACTGCTCCAAAATGCAAGCGAACTCGTCCACGAAATCGGCGACGCCGAGCTACGTATCGAAAACGCCGACACCGCGTCTGCGAACCGATCTTCGCCATCGCTGCCAGCCGGCGGTTCCCGGGTCCACGCGCTGCTCACTCCGCGAGAGATCGAAGTCATGGAGTTACTCGTGCACGGGTCGACGAACAAACAGATCGCCGAGCGTCTCGTCGTCACCGAGGCAACTGCCAAATCGCACGTGACGAACATCTTCAAGAAGCTACGAGCCGCGAACAGGGCCGAAGCCGTGCACCGCTACATTCAATTGGTTTCACGCGACCACGCCTGACTCACGCCGCGCCCACTATTTGGTTTAGGTAAACCCTGTTGCCTCGTCGGAGCAGAGGACGGCATTTGATGGCGTCAAGTACGGATATCGCGGGGCCAAGTTGGCGTTGACACCCGTTCGGCGGAGCAGGATCCGTCGAACGGCGGATGGTCACTTCACCCCCTCGTGGCCAGGCTAAGGTACGGCTCTGCGCTGCCGAGATCGCGCAACCTTGCGAGGAGGAAGTCAAGAGGATGGGACATTACAAGAGCAATGTCCGCGATCTCGAATTCAACCTCTTCGAGGTCCTGGACCTCGACAAGGCGTTGAGCACTAGCCAATTCGGTGACCTCACCGCCGAGACGGTACGCGACTGGCTCTATGAGGCGGCGCGTCAAGCGGAAGGCCCGCTCGCGCAGCCGTACGCTGACGCCGATCGTCGGCCACCAACGTTTGACCCGACCACACATTCGGTCCAATTGTCCGCGTCGTTCAAAGCCGCAGTGCGCTTCTGGCGCGATAGCGGATGGTTGCAGATAGGGATCGACGAAGTCCTTGGGGGAGTGCGTGTGCCGGAGCCGGTCAAGTGGGCCATCAGCGAGTTTCTCGTCGGTGGTCATCCAGCGGCGTTCTTCTACCTGGTCGGCCCGGAGTTGCTGGACGTCCTCTACCACATCGGAAATGAGCAACAACAACGGTGGGCTGGCTTAGGTGTGCAACGCAACTGGGGCGCAACCATGGTGCTGACGGAACCCGATGCCGGCTCAGATGTCGGGGCGGCCCGAACCAGGGCGTCCGACCAGGGCGATGGCACATGGCACATCCACGGCATCAAGCGATTCATCACTTCCGGCGACTCCGACGACTTGTTCGAGAACATCGCCCATATGGTCTTGGCTCGGCCAGACGGTGCACCAGCGGGCACCAAAGGTTTGAGCCTGTTTCTCGTTCCGAAGTTTCTGCCCGATCCCATAACGGGTGAACCCGGAGCCCGCAACGGAGTTTTTGCCACCGGCCTTGAACACAAGATGGGATTGACTGCCTCGGCTACGTGTGAGTTGAGTTTCGGACAGCACGGTGTCCCAGCGGTGGGCTGGCTTGTGGGCGACACCCACAACGGCATCGCGCAGATGTTCCAAATCTTGGAATATGCCCGCATGATGATCGGCGTAAAGTCCATCGCAACGCTGTCCACCGGATACCTAAATGCGTTGGAGTTCGCGAAGACCCGAATTCAAGGGGCGGATATGGCACACATGTCTGACACGGCAGCGCCGCGAGTGCCGATCATCAGACATCCAGATGTTCGCCGATCCCTGATGACCCAAAAGGCTTATGCTGAGGGTCTGCGAGCACTCTATCTCTACACGGTTGCGCACCACGATCACGTTGTCGCAGAGCTTATTTCGGGAACCGACGAGGACCTAGCACGGCGAATCCATGCGCTGCTGCTGCCGGTTGTCAAAGGTGTGAGCTCGGAGCGAGCGTATCAGTGCCTTACCGAATCGCTGCAGAACTTCGGAGGCTCAGGCTACCTGCAGGATTATCCGATCGAGCAGTATATACGCGATGCCAAGGTTGACTCCCTCTACGAAGGCACCACAGGGATCCAGGCGCAGGATTTCGTATTCCGCAAGATAATTCGCGATCAAGGAACAGCGCTGAATAGCGTTCTCAATCGTGTCGAGGACTTTGTGTATAGCCCCAGTGCGCGTATAGAACTGACCGGAAGTCGCCGGTTGCTGGCTAAAGGGCTGGCCGACGTTCGGGAGATGGCCGACGTGCTCATCGACTACTTCTCCCGAACGCGCCACGACGAACGGGAGGTCTATCGAATTGGCCTCGTCTCGGTGCCATTCCTGTTTGCCTTCGGCGACTTTCTCATCGGTTGGCTGCTGCTCGTGCAGGCCGAGGTCGCCCTGAATGCGCTCGACGACCCGACCGTTGATCGTGACAGGACATTCTACCGAGGAAAGGTCGCTGTCGCAGACTTCTTCGCCCAAACCGTGATACCAAGGTTGAGCACCGACCGCAGGATCATCGACGAGATGGACATCTCCATCATGGATCTGAGCGAATCCGCTTTCTAGGGCGGAGGCACTCAGTTTAGATGTCCGACTTCGACCCCTTCGGAATCGTTGCGATGACCACTCCACGTCCGACCGCATTTCGCGGTGATCAAGAAAGAGGGTCTCGACAGCTAGGGCTGCGGGGGTGCGGGCACGTCAACGCCATTGGCTTGAGTGATCAACATCGTCAACCGTTCAGGGGACACCAAAGTTCAGCCGTCTGGCGGTCGCACGCCCGGACTGCTCCATGCAACATCATGTCATGGCGTTCAACCAACTCGTCGACGCCGCCATCGTCGGTTCGATCAATACCGTGCTGTGGGTCCTCATCGTCGCGCGCCTCATACAGCGACGACGAAAGATGCCGCTCGATGCCGTCTCGTCAGACAGCATCACTGCGCCGCGCGCCGAGGAGGCACTGCTTTTCGTTTCCTTTTCGCTGGCCTTGTATTACCTTGTGTTCGCGACTTGGTTGTCCGGGCCGCACCTGTTTGACCCCGCCCCGTGGTCGGCGGTTGTCGGCGTCACCGGCGCAGCGGCGTCGCTGGGGCTGGTTGCTTGGGCCTACCGGGTTTTCGGCTCGTGGCGCCTACTCGCCCGGGTCGATGCGAACCACGAACTGATCACCGACGGCCCGTTCGCTCTCATCCGCCATCCCATCTACACCGGCATCGTCGGCGCATACGTCAGCACCCTCTTAGTGGTTCCCACCATCGGATTTCTGATCGCGGTGTTGCTCATTGCGCTGTCGCACGACGTTCGGGCACGGGTTGAAGAGCGCGTGCTCACCGAAGCGTTCGGCAGTCGATACTCGACCTATCTTGGCGACACTAAACGCTTCATCCCCGGACTGTACTAGTTCAGGCTTGTCGCCGCGGTTCAACCTTCGTCGCGTTCCCAAATTCGCACCCTCGCGTTCCAGACCTACCGAGCCCGCCGTCTGGGACCAGGCCTCAGACGGTTTTCGTCACGTCCCCGGGGGCGACGCTGGGAGCTTACCGGGCATCGGGACCCAGCCCTACTTATGGCAAAAGTGACAAAACGTGACAGTGTCACCGGTAGCCTCCCGGGCGTGGAGCTGACACTGCAACGCATCGGCGCCTGGTCGGGCAGCATCATGATCCTTCTCTACGGTGCCAGCTTCTCCGGCGTCGCCCGACTCTTCCCGCCGCTCTCGCCGGCCGCACCCGCCGACGAGATCGCCGCCTTCTTCGTCGACCACAAACTGTGGATCCGCTTCGGCGTGTCCGGCGCGTTGCTCAGCGCCGCGCTCGCGCTGCCGTTCCTCGCCGCCATCGTGCTACGCATCCGCCGCGCCGAGGGGGGCTGGGGCATGCTGTCGATCACCCAGCTGATGGCCGCCACCGTGTTCGTGCCCGCGCTGATCTTCCCGCAGTTCTTCCTCGGCGTGGCCGCCTTCCGCCCCGAAGGCCGGTCGGCCGAACTCACCCAGGCGCTCAACGACGTCTTCTGGTTGTGGTTCATCGGCATCGTGGGCACCATCATCGTGCAGAACATCACGCTGGCCATCGCCGCGTTCACCGACCAAGCAGACACCCCGACGTTCCCGCGCTGGTACGGCTACCTCAACCTCTGGGTCGCGACACTGTCGCTGCCCGGCTGCGTGGTCGTCGTCTTCAACGACGGGCCGCTTGCCTGGAACGGCGTGTTCGCGTTCTACATCCCCGGACTGGTGCTCGTCGTCTGGTTGTTCGCCACCACAGCGGTGGTCCTGAAATCGATCACCGTCCAGCAGGCGCTCTCCGGGTGACGACCACCGTCCGCCGGGTGCCCGCCGAAAGCGGCACCTGGGTCTTCCTGTTCGGGGACATGGCCGTCTTCGGCGCCTTCTTCGTCACCTTCCTCGTCGAACGATCCTCTGCACCAGATCTTTTCGACCAGGCGCGCACCACCCTGCACATCGGGGTCGGAGTCGCCGACACGCTGGTGCTGCTGACCAGCTCGCTGTGTGTGGTGCTCGCGCTGAACGCCATGCGAGCCACGCAACGCACCATCGCCGCCCGCGCAGCCGGGGCGGCGATCTTCTGCGGTCTGCTGTTCATCGGTCTGAAAGTGACTGAGTACGTTGCACTTGCGTCGGCAGGACACGGTCCCGGCGCCAACCACTTCTACCTGTACTACTTCATCCTCACCGGGCTGCACCTGTTCCACGTCTGCCTGGGGCTCGGCGCGCTGACGTTCCTGCTGACCCAGACCCGACGCGACCAGCTCAGCGCCACCCGCACCGCGCTGGTCGAAGGTGCCGCCTGCTTCTGGCACCTGGTGGACCTGCTGTGGATTTTCCTGTTCGCGCTGCTCTACCTGGTGAGTTGAGGTCACCGTGCTGGAGCTGCTGAAGAACCGCGCCGGGCTGAGCTGGCTGATCCTCGTCGCAGCCACCGTGCTGTCCTGGGCCGTCGGCGCCGAACACGGCACCGGATCTGTCGTCGGCGTCCTCGTGCTCGGTATCGCCGCGATCAAGGTGCGTCTCGTCGGGCTCGACTTCATGGAGTTGCGACACGCGCCGATACCGCTGCGGGCAGCGTTCGAGGTGTACTGCGCCGGGATGTGGTTGCTGCTGTCGGGGCTCTATCTGTATCTCTAGCAACCTATTTCAACAGGGCGATCACGGCGCCGAACGCTTCGGCGTGCCTGTCCTGCACGGTCACGTAGCTGATGCCGTAGCGGTCGCGGTAACTGCGAATCCGCTCGGCCATCTCGGCGGCGGACCCGGACAGCACGCCCGGGTGCCGCAGCAATTCGTCATCGGACAGGCCGGGCAGGAAGTGCCGTGGAATGGTCAGGTCCGGCATGCCCGAACCGTCCAGCGGCATCGCGGTGATCGCGATGTTCAACTCGAGTGCGTCGAAACGGTCACCTGCCGCGTCCCGCACGAACGCGATCCGATCCGCGAGCGGATCCTCGTCGGCGTCGGGCGCGCGATCTCCTCCGGTGAGTCCCACGATGTCGGCCACTCGCGCCGCGAGACGGAGCACCCGGTCGCCGTTGCCCGCGATCATGATCGGCACGTCGGGCACGCGCTCGGCCAGGTACGCGCAGGTGTCGCGCAGGTGCTCGACCCGCGCGCCGGCGCTGGGAAAAGGAATGCCCGCCGCGTCGAACTCTTCCTTCACGTAGCCGGTGCCCAGCCCGAGATCGAGCCGGCCGTCGGACACGTCGCGCAGCGCCATCACGTCGCGCGCCAGCAACGCAGGCCGGTAGAACGCCGCGTTGAGGACGAACGTGCCGACCCTCAGCGTCGAGGTCGCCATCGCGAGGGTGGTCATCACGGGGAAGGGCGCCGGGCCGCCGAGATGGTCGGGGACGTGCACCACGTCATAGCCGAGGTCTTCGGCCTGACGTGCGAAGTCGTGGAGCTGTCGGCGTGAGGTGCCGCGCATGACGCCGATACCAAATCGGAACTCTCTGGCCACGGTTCGATCGTAGGGACAGGTTTGAAGCCGATGGGGTGGGGGCACTAACGCTGCAGACTTTTCCCGCCGATCCGGCCCGTCGTCGAACCATCCGACGGGCCGGATCAAAATTCTTTCAGGGGCGTTCCGCACAGCCATGGCAGACATACCCACGCTCGGCGTCGAGGAGGAGTTCCTCCTCGTCGATCCGGACACCGGCGCGCCGGTGCCCAGCAACCGCGCCGTCGCCGAGTACGCCTCCGCGCTGGGGCTCGATCTGCAACTCGAACTCACCAGCTGCCAGATCGAGACGGCCACCGAGGTGGCCCACACCGCCGACGACCTCCGGACGGCGTTGACGCGGCTGCGCCGCACCGCGGCCGAGGCCGCCGGTCAGGCCGGAGCGCGGCTGTTGGCGGTGGGGCTGCCGCCGACCCTGCCCCACGACTTCCCGATCACCGACACCCCGCGCTACCGGGACATCGGGGACCTCTTCGGGATGATCGCCCACGAACAGGGCATCTGCGGCTGCCACGTGCATGTCGCTGTGCCCGACCGCGACACCGCGGTCGCGGTGTCCAACCGCCTGCGGCCCTGGTTGCCGATGCTGCTGGCGCTGACGGCCAACTCGGCGATCTACCGCAACGCCGACACCGGCCACTCGAGCTGGCGCAGCGTGTTGTGGGCGCGCTGGCCGAGCGCCGGCCCACCGCCGCACTTCGACTCTGCCGCCGACTACGACGCCGCGGTGCACATGCTGGTGCAGGCCGAGGTGATCCGCGACGACGGCATGGTCTATTGGGACGTGCGGCCATCGGCGGATTTTCCGACGATCGAGATCCGGGTGGCCGACGTACCCGCGACGGTAGGGGAGACGGTCCTGCTCGCGGCGTTGGCCCGGGCGGCGGTGATGACCGCGCTCGCCGAGGAGGAGCGCGGCGATCCGCTGCCGACACTGGAGCCCTGGGCGCTCAAGGCCGCGTACTGGAAGGCCGCGCGCGACGGCCTCGACGGCGCCGGCGTCGACCTGCACAGCAACACCGCCGCGCCGATGCAGACGCTGCTGCAGCGGCTGGTCGACCGGGTGCGTCCGGCGCTGGAGCTGACCGGCGACCTCGAGCTGGTCCGTCAGGGGTTGGCCGCGGTCGCCGACCAGGGCAACGGGGCGATGCGGCAGCGACGGGCATGGCGGCGCCGCCACGACATGCGCGACGTGCTGGCGGTCGCGACCGAGGCGACGCTGGAGTTCTAGCTCAGTGGCAGTTCCGCGAAGGCCGGCGTGGTGGGTTCCTTCGACCCGCCGGGCGGTTCGACGGTGAACGCCAGCGACCGCGACGAGCCGAGGTCGGGCAGCACCGCGGTGGTCGACGGGGCGACAGCGCCCGCGTCCATCGTGCCCGCGGAGTGCGGACCGTCAGCGGCGACCAACCACATCTGATACACCGTGCCCGGCTTGGGCGGTGTCACGTTGTTCATCACGAGCACACCGGAGTCACGTTCCCGGGAGAACACCAGGGTCGCGGTGCCTCCACCGGGGATGTCGCCCGAGACGGTACGCACGTCGGGCGCGGCGAAGACCTGGTCAGCGGTCGATTCCGAGGCGCTTGGGCGCATCGCGATGCCGACCCCGAGAGCGCCGAGGCCCACCGCGACCACGGCGGCCGCGGACAACACGATCGTCGACCACCGTCGTTTCGGGGCGATCGAGCGCACCTCAGCGCCCCCGCCGTTGCGCTCGATCTGTCGCAGGACCTGCGCGCGCAACTCGGGCGGTGGTTCGACGGCGGTGGCTTCGGCGATCACTGCCATCGTCTCGCGGACCGCGCGGACCTCGGCGCGGAACGCCTCGGCCACGTCAGGCGCGGCGTCGCTGAGCCGACGGTCGATGTCGTCGATCTCGGCGTCGCTGAGTGCGTGCAGCGCGTACGGCGTTGCAAGGGACAGCAGTTCTTCCGGGCTGGTCATGTCACCCCCAGGCATCGGCGGAGACCGCGGATGGCGTCACGCATCCGCGACTTGATGGTGGCAAGGTTCGTCGAGAGATGCTCGGAAACCTGCACATAGGTAAGACCGTCGTAATACGCGAGCTGGATGCACTCGCGTTGGGTGTCGGTCAGGGACCCCAGGCATGCGGCGACCTGGCGCCGCTCCTCGTCGAGGAGCACCTCGTCGGCGACGTGATCGGTGGGCGGCTCGACGTTGGCGGCGCCGTATCGGGACTCACGGGTGCTCGCCGCCTGCTCGGAGCGCACCCGGTCCACCGCGCGCCGGTGCGCCAGCGTCATCAGCCACGCCAGCGGTGACCCCGCCGACGGGTCGTAGGTGTGCGCGTTGCGCCACACCTGCAGGTAGACGTCCTGCGTGGTTTCTTCGCTGTACCCCGGGTCGCGGAGAACGCGCAGGACCAGACCGAAAACCCGGGAGCGGGTCTGATCGTAGAGAGTCGAGAAGGCGTCCACGTCCTGGCGGGCCACCTGGCGCAGCAACGCGTCGAGTTCGGCGGTCACGAGCGGTAGCCTAGCGGCTGCCTGTGCGCCGTCTGGGGAAGTCGTCGGCAGGGTGGTCGTCACGAACTGACCCCGGCGATCACGAGTGATACACCTTCTCCCGCTCTTCGGAAGGGTGCGGCACCACCGGTACACGGCGCAGGCGCAACAGGGTGCCCTGCACACGCATGCTCAACGTGTTCATCCACGGCGCCAGCGGCGACACCACCTGCAGAGCGAGAATCTGGGCGATTCCCGCGGGCTTGCGTTCTCCCCGCAGGGTCGCGACGAACGCCGGATGGTGATCGCGGTGTAGTGAGATCCGCACGTCGAGCTGCTCGTCGGGGTGCGGTGCGCTGACCAGATAGTGGCCGTCGACGTCGTTGAACGGCGACGCGTACAACTTCTTGGTGACCATCGCGGGCCGGTCGCCCGACGGCGGCAGCAGGTAGGCGTGCCGCTCACCGCAGCTGTTCTGTACCTCCGCGATGACATAGCGCAGCACTCCCTCGGGGCCGTGGCACCAGTACAGCGTCAGCGGGTTGAACACCGAGCCCAGTACCCGAGGCTGCAGCAAAGCGGTCACCCGGCCGCCGCCCAGGTCGATGCCCTTGTCGGCCAAAAAAGCGTCGACACGGCCGCGCAGGGTGTCGACCGGGGCAGGCCAGAGATGGTCGGCGGGGTCGAAGGTCGCGAACGGGCGAAGCCATCCTGGCACCTGCGGCATCCGGTCGAGGTCGACCAGCCAGCTGTAGCTGCGATGCTCGAAATAGTGATGCACCGGGGCACGCCGCAAATGCGTGATCCGGGTGCGGTAGAGCGCCGCGGTCTGTCGCGCAGCGCCACCCTGTCGTTCCACACCTGGTATTCGGAGCGAGCCTGGATGCGGATTGTTCGCCTGCTCGGGCGGTCTGTCAGCTCCCTGCCCAGGAGTGCGCGGCCCGCACCAGCCCCTGGACGAGAGCCGACGTGGCGCGGGACAGGCCGTCGTCGCCGGGCAGGCCGCTGCGCGGACTGTTACCGCGCACCCGCGCCGACAGTTCCAGCTGGGCGCCGCCGCCGCGGGTGCGGTTGACCGGGTTGTCCGGATGCAGGCCCCGCAGCTCGCGCGGGATGGCATCCAGGTCGGTGACGACCTGGTAGCCGGGAACGGTCACATGCTCGGCCAGGTGTGCCGCCAGTGCGCGATTCCGACCGCCGGCGAGGAGTTCGGTGCTGCGGCCGATCCGCCCATACCCGTGCAACGACACCGCGACGTCGACGTGGTCGAGGAACGCCGCGAGGTGGGTGGACTGCGCCGGGTCATACCGGGCCGAGGCGAGGTGATGCGGATAGCGGTCGGGATGGTGCACGACGTAGAGCGACGCGCCTGCAGCGTCGGCGGCACGACGCGCGATCACATCGGTCATCTGCTCCAGTCCACCGCCGTGGATGGCCAGGAAGCCGAACCTCGACCGCAACGCGCTCTCCTCGGTGACCCCGGGCGTGCTCAATAACTCCGAAAGTGATTGCGGCGCAGGGAATCCCGGATCAGTGTCACGGCGGGGCCAGCGAGTCGGATCCCACCGCTGCAGGAAATCGATCCATCGGTGGGGCAGGCCGTGGTGGTGGGCGCCTTCGAGGATCCGTTCGAGGTAGCCGGGACGCGGCGGGCCCGGCTCGACCCGATGGTCGATGTAGACCCACGCCGTGCGTTGCCCGTGCGCCGTGTGCACGGTCATCGCGTCGCGCCGGTACCGCACGGGCACACCTTCGGCGCTGTCCAACGTCGCCAGGTCGTGATCGGAGACGCGCCACAGCACGCCGTGCACGACCCCGCCCGGCTGCGGTTCGACGGTGGCGACCCCGCGTTCGTTGATCAACCAGTCGTGATCGTGCAGCGTCGCGGGTTGCGGGTCCGTGGCATCGGGGCATCGCTGCGCCATCTGGCGCACCGACAGATTCGAGCCGTACGCGAAGTAGTGGTGTCGCGAAGCCATTCAGCCGGTCAGGGTGAGATAGATGAGCACCACGTTGAGCACACTAATCAGCCCGGCGATGAGCCAGCCCAGCGCTGTAGTCATGCGGCGGTTCACGTCGGCGCCCATCAACGACGCATCGCTGGTCAACCGGACCAGCGGGATGAGCGCGAACGGGATGCCGAACGACAGCACCACCTGGGACAACACCAGTGCCCTGCTCGGGTCGACGCCGACGGCAAGCACCGCCAGCGCCGGCAGCAAGGTGATCAGTCGTCGCGCCAGCAACGGCACCGATCGGCGCAGGAGGCCTGCCATGATCATCGCGCCGGCGTAGGCGCCCACAGACGAGGACGCCAGCCCGGAGGCCAGCAACCCGATCGCGAACAGCAGCGCGACGGTGTGGCCGAGCGTGTTCTGCACGGCGTCGAAGGCACCCTCGATGGAGTCGGTGTTCGGAATCCCCTGCAGGGTTGTCGCAGCCACCAGCAACATCGACAGATTCACCGCCCCGGCCACCAGCATCGCGGCGCCCACGTCCCACCGGGTGGCGCGCAGCAGCGCCTTGCGGCGGGGCCCCGGGGCGGCATGCCCGTGCCGATCGCGTGCCAGCCCGGAGTGCAGGTAGACCGCGTGCGGCATGACCGTCGCGCCGAGCATGGCGGCCGCCAGCAGAATGCTCTCCGGTCCGTCGAAGCCCGGCACCAGCCCGCCGATGGCTTGGTCGACGGGCGGTGGTGCGGCGAACAGGCTGGTGAAAAAGCCGACGGCGATGATCGCCAGCAGGCCGGTGATGACCCGCTCGAAAACGGTCTGGCCTCGGCGGTCCTTGACCAGCAGCAGGATCAGGGAGACCGCGCCGGTGACGACGCCCCCGACCAGCAACGGAAGGTCGAACAAGAGGTACAGCGCGATGGCACCGCCCACCACTTCAGCCAGGTCGGTTGCCATGGCCACCAGTTCGGCCTGTACCCAGTACGCCAGCCGCGTCGGGGTGCCCATCCTGTCGGCCACCGCCTCGGGTAGCGAGCGACCCGTGACCAGGCCCAGCTTGGCCGAGAGGTACTGGACGACGCACGCCATGGCATTGGCGACGACGATCACCCAGACCAGGAGGAAGCCGAATTGTGCGCCGGCACTGACATTCGCGGCGACGTTGCCGGGGTCGACGTAGGCGATGGCGGCCACGAAGGCCGGGCCCAGCAGCAGCCACAACGGGCGTGTGGGTGCCGCGACGTCCGAACTCACCAGACCCCTTCCTTTTCGAACTGCCGAAGAGGAAAGTTAGGTTAGCCGAAAATCTGGCGGCGTCGCAATGCGACGGTGCCGACGGCAAGCGTCAGGGCAGGTAGCCGAACGCGCCGAACGGGTAGTAGTCACCGCCCTGCCAACCGCCCCAGTTCCAGGGCGGCGGCGTCGCGGTGATCTGGGTGCTGCCGTTGGTCTCGCAGTAGGTGATCGTCTTGCCGACGTCGCTGCACTTGGGCATCGCGGTCGCAAGCCCCGCGTTACCGAGCGCGAGTGCCGCGCCCGCACCGGCGAGCGCAACGTAGCCGAGAAGTCGACGCGTCATCGCCGACTCAGAGCACGAAGGGGCCGTAGCCCCAGGGGAAGCCACCCTCCCACGGCTCGGCGTAAACGCCCGGCCGCGAGTCGATCTGTGCGTTGCCGGGCGACTGGCAGTCGGTGTTCGCGCCGCCCTGGAAACCGCCGCCCTGGCCGGTCTCCACGCAGGACGGCTGAGCCAGCGCGGCCGGCGCGGCGGCGATCGCGACGGACGCTCCGCCGGCGACGATCAAAGCGGCGAGGGTAGTCAGGCGGGCCTTCATCGGCGGAGTCCTTTCAGCGGGTTCACCGGTTAGCGTACAGACCTTTGCCAGTCACGGGAGGTAAGTCGAGCGCTGTGACAATCCCCGGCGCGGCGTCGATGACGGCGGGGATTGCGTTGACCACGCGTGCCGCCGTGGCGACCAGGCCGGCGTGGTTATGGTCCCCGTTCGGACTGCTCAGACACAGGTCGACCGCGTAGGACGGTTCGCCGGTGATCTCGATCCGGTAGGAACCGCCGGGTTGCGCAGGCTGAGGCCAGTCCGGGCACAGGTCGTCGCGCAGGCGGGTGACGTGCTCGAGCACCACCGCCACCTCGCCGTCCTTCATCCCCCGAACCTCGAAACGGATTGCGGCAGTGGTTCCTTCGGCGATGTGGCCGGACGCGATGTCGAAGTCCTCGGGTGCGGGCACCCGTACATGGGTCTCGGTCACCTCGTCGAGTTCCAGGTCGAGTCCGGCCGCCAGCTGCCGCACCACCGAGCCCCACGCCAGGCTCAGCACGCCGGGCATCAGCAGCATCGGCGTCTCGTCGAGACTGCCGCCGAAACCCATGACGTCGAACATCACCGTCGCACTGTCGTAGGTGTCGTAGTTGATGATCTCCATGCAGCGGATCTGCTGAACGCTCTGACAGGTGCCTGCCAGCGCCATCGGCAGCAGATCGTTCGCGAAACCGGGATCGATGCCGTTGACGAACACGCTGGCATTGCCGGCCTTCGCGGCGTCCTCGAGCGGGGTCACCATCTCGTCGGGCAACACTCCCCAGGGGTACTGGAGAAACACCGCGCTGCTCCCGACGACGTTGATGCCGGCGGCCAGGATGCGCCGGTAGTCCTCGAGCGCTTCGGGTAACCGGTTGTCAGCCATGGCGGTGTAGACCGCGCAGTCCGGTGCGGTGGCGAGGACGGCCTCGAGATCCGTGGTGGCCAGCACCCCGGTCGACACGTCGAGCCCGGCCAGTTCGCCGGCATCGGTGCCGGCCTTGGCGTCCGATGACACCCACACCGCGGTCAGCTCGAACTTCGGGTCCGAGATCAGTTGAGCCAGAGCATGTCTGCCGACGTTGCCGGTTCCGATGGCGGCGACGCGAATCGTCATGGGGTCCTTCACAGGTCGGGGATGGGCAGGTCGAGGTTCGGGTAGGTGATCCCGCCGTCGACCTCGAGGGTCTTGCCGGTGAGGTAGGCGCCGGCCGGGGAGGCGAGATAGACCGCGGCGGCGGCGATGTCGAGCGGATCGCCGAGCCGCCGCATCGGCGTGGCCTGCTCCATGGGCGTGCGCAGGTCGTCGTTGCTCGCGACGATGTCCAGTGCGGACGTGAGGATGGAGCCCGGGGCGATCGCGTTGACGCGGATGCGGGGCGCGAGGTCGAGCGCCGAGAGCCGGGTGTAGTGCGCGAGCGCGGCTTTGGCGGTGCCGTACGCGGCGAATCCGCGGCCGGCGACTCTCGCCATCGTCGAGGTGATGTTGATGATGCTTCCGCCGCCGGAATGCTCGAGCATCAGGGGCGCGGCGGCCAGTGTCAGGGCGTGCGCGGTGGCGACATTGAAGGCGAAGGCGTCGCGCAGGTCCTTGGTGGAGGTGTTCAGCAGCGCGTTCGGCATGGTTCCGCCGACGTTGTTGACGACGATGTCTAGTCTGCCGAACGCCTCGACGGCCTGGGCGGCGAGCGCCGCGGTGTCGTCGGCATGAGCCAGATCGGCGACCACGATGTGCGCCCGTCGGCCCGTCGCGCTCACCTGCTCGGCGACCTCCTCGAGCTGCGCCTGGGTGCGGGCCGAGATCAGCACGTCAGCGCCCGCTTCGGCGAATGCGACCGCCATCGCGGCGCCGAGTCCGCGGCCCGCGCCGGTCACCACCGCCACCTGATCGTCGAGCCGGAATCTGTCCAGAATCACGGGCGCCACGCTAGCAACTGGTTCATCACCGCGTGGGCGGTTTCTGGAACACGTTCTACTTTTTGGCGGCTGCTTTCTTGGCGGCCTTCTTGGCCGGCGCTTTCTTCGCGGCTTTCTTGGCCGGTGCTTTCTTGGCTGCGCCCTTCGCGGGCGCCTTCTTGGCAGGCTCCTCGTCGGCCGGCTTGGTGCCGCTGCTCTGCTCCTTGCGCGCCTTCACGCTCGCCTCCAGCTTGGCCAGCAGGTCCGACACGTCCTCGGACTCGTCGAGCTCGGTCGGCTGCTCTTCGGTGGTGAACGCCTCGCCGCCTTCGAGCTTGGCCTGGATCAGCTCGTGGAGCTGCTCCTGGTAGTCGTCGTGGTAGCGGTCGGGGTTGAAGTCGTCGGTCATCGAGTCGACGACTTGGCTGGCCATCTTCAGCTCCGCGGGCTTGATCTCGACGTCCTTGTCGAGAACCGGGAAGTCGGGGTCGCGGATCTCGTCGGGCCACAGCAGGGTGTGGATCATCATCACGTCGCGCTTGCTGAAGTCCTTGACCCGCAGCGCGGCCAGCCGGGTCTTGTTGCGCAGGGCGAAGTTCACGATCGCCACCCGATCGGTCTCCATCAACGTCTTGGCCAGCAGCACATAGGATTTCGACGATTTGCCGTCGGGCTCGAGAAAGTAGCTGCGGTCGTACATCAGCGGATCGAGGTCGCTCGCGGGCACGAACTCGAGCACCTCGATCTCGCGGCTGCGCTCCTCGGGCAGCGTGGCGATGTCGTCGTCGGTGATGATCACCGTCTGACCGTCGTCGGACTCATAGGCCTTGGCGATGTCGCGGTACTCGACGACCTCACCGTCCAGCTCGCACACGCGTTTGTAGCGGATACGTCCGTTGTCCTTGGCATGGACCTGATGGAACTTGATGTCGTGGTCCTCGGTGGCGCTGTAGACCTTGACCGGGACGTTGACCAGCCCGAAGGCGATCGAACCTTTCCAGATGGATCGCATCAACCCAGGCTAGCCGGGTTGCTCCGCCCGCGGGCCCGACCCGGCCGCGGCGGCATCGCGCGTCGCCCGATCGGGAAGGTCGGCTCCCGCGCGTGCGACGGTCAGCGCGGACGACAGCGCGGCTGTCTCCAGCGCGTGGGTGAGCGCGGACTCGGAGATGCGGCGCAGGTCGGGTCGGCGCTCGGCGCCCAACAGCCCCAGCTCCCACAGCGCGTCGATGAGTCCGGCCATGAACGAATCCCCGGCACCCACGGTGTCCACCACGTCGACCGCCGGCGCCGCAACGCTGACGCTTCCGCCGGCGACCACCCCGAACGCGCCCTTCTCGCCCAGCGTCACCACCACCAGCGCCGGCCCGAGGTCGAGCCATGTGCGCGCGATCTCTTCGGGGGTATGTCCCTTGTCGTACCACGCCAGATCCTCGTCGCTGACCTTGACGACGTCGCTGCGCTCGATCAGGCGGTCGATGCGGGTGCGGGCGGCGTCACCGTCATCGATGAGTGACGGCCGAACATTGGGGTCGAAGGTCACCGTCGCCGACGGGTGGTACGTGTCCAGCAGTGCCGCCACCGCCCGACACCCCGGTTCCAGCACCGTGGCGATCGACCCCGTGTGCGCCACCAGCGGTGGGGGCACCTCTGGGGTCCCGCTCAACTGCCATTCGATGTCGAATTCGTACGTGGCGCCGCCGTGCTCGTCCAGCATCGCCCGCGCGGTCGGCGTTCGGTCTGCCGTGCTGCTACCGGTCACCAACTCGACGCCGGCGGCGTGGACGTGATCGGTGATGCGACGGCCGTGCTCGTCGTGACCGATGTGGGTGAGGAAGTCGACGCCGCGACCGAGCCGGCCCAGCCCGACGGCGACGTTCAGAGGACTGCCGCCGACGTGTTCGCCGGTCAGCTCGCCGTCACGGATCACGATGTCGATCAGGGCCTCACCGATCACGAGCGCCCGCTGGTCAGTCATGGGGCACCGTCGGAGAGCATTGCCTCCAGTGTGGCGCGCGCGCCGACGTCGTGCAGCGATGCCAGGGATGCCCGGTAGGCCTCGACGAAGCGGGGCTGCTGTGCGAGATCGCCGAACAACGCGGTGTTCTCGATGAACGCGGTGGGGTTGTCGCGCTGCGCTGCTGCCAGCGGTGCCAGTGACTCAGCGCGGTTGTCCTCGACGTCGATCGGCTCGCCCTGCTCGTCGACACCTTCGGCATAGCGCGCCCAGCTGGCGACCACGGCCGCCGAAATGTCCACACTGCGACCGGCTTTCAGATTCGCGTCGATCACCGGCACCAGCCACTGCGGAATCCGGTCCGAGGAGTAGGCGCAGAGCCGTGCGATGGTGTCGCGCACCCCAGGGTTGGCGAAACGTTCGATCAGGGTGCGCTGGTAGTCGGCGAGATCGATACCGGGAACCGGAGGCAGGGTCGGGGTGGCTTCTGCGAAATACCGCCGCAGCAGTTCGGCGAACAACGGGTCGGCGGCGGCGTCGTGGACCAGCCGGTAACCGGCGACGTAGGCGAAGTAGCACAGGGTCTGATGGCCCGCATTGAGGAGACGCAACTTCATCAACTCGTACGGGGTGACGTCGTCGACGAGCAGGACGTCGGCGTCCTCCCACGGCGGCCGGCCATCGGAAAAGGCGTCCTCGAGCACCCACGCGGTGAACGGCTCGGCGATCACCGGCCATTGGTCGTCCACGCCGAATTCTGTTGACACCGTGTCGATCACCGCAGGTGTGGTGACCGGCGTGATGCGATCGACCATGGAGTTGGGGAAGCGGGTGTGTTCGGCCATCCAGGCGGACAGCCCCGGGTGAGAGGAGTCGGCGTATGTGGTGAAGGCGTGCCGGGCGACCTCGCCGTTGCCGGCGATGTTGTCGCACGAGACGATCGTCGGGGACGGCACTCCCCGCTCGCGCCGGCGGGCCAGTGCCGCCGTGACGAGCCCGAACACGTTGATCTCGGGCAGGCCGTCGAGCTGGTAGCCGCCCTCGGTGATGGTCAGCGAGATGATGCGGGTGCTGGACGCGGCGAGCAGCTCGATCACACCCTCGGGGTCGTCCGGCGCGAACCGGTAATCGACGATCGATCCGATGATCCGCGCCTCACGTGTGCCGTCCGGGTGCTCGAGAAGCAAGGTGTACAGGCCGTTCTGAGCGGCCATCACATCGGCCATCCTGCGGTCGCCTGGCAGCACGCCCACCCCGCAGATACCCCACCCCTCGGCGAGGCCTGCGTTGAGAAGCCGGTCGACGTAGGCGGCCTGATGCGCCCGGTGGAAGCCGCCGACCCCGAAATGCACGATGCCGATGCCCGTTTGCGCGCGGTCGTACTCCGGGGTGGGAATGCTCAGCTGCCGCAGGGTTCCGTTATCGAGGTTCATGTCCGCGCCACCACCGTTGCGACGCTACCCCTGGTGGCCCCTTTGTCGAGGGTCGTCTGACGGTGCGGAGGGGGTGGATAGCCGCTGTGTCGAAGTGTTGTGTACGTCACACTCCTTATGTTAACGTGATGAGCATCTACTCGCACCCATGAGCATTTGCTCACGGGTCAGCGTATTGAGCGAGGTGGGGTTCGTGGTGGCAGCGGTGCCTAACGGTGACTTCGCTCGCGCCCTCGGCGAGCACGCCGTTCACACGCGCGACCGTGCCTCCGCCGAGGACCTCCGCCTCGCCCTGCGGGCGGCTACTCTCTACTACCTCGACGGGTTGACGCAGGCCGAGATCGCGGCACGGCTCGGTGTGTCCCGTCCGACCGCGGGTCGATTGGTGGCGCGGGCCAAGGCCAACGGCTTCGTGCGAATCGAGGTCGTGGTCCCGCCCACCCTCCGCGACGACCTGCACGCCGACGAGGAGCGCGAACTCGAGCAGCGTTTCGGCCTGACCGAGGCGGTGGTGACCGGACACGGCGTCGACGTCGGCGCGCCGGGCCGGCCCGCGGCGTTCGCCAGCGTCGGTCGGGCGGCCGCCGCGCTGCTCATCCGGCGCATCGCCCCCGACGATGTGCTCGGCTTCACCTGGGGACCCGAGCAGGTGGCCGTGGTGGCGGCGTTGGCGCCGGGCGCCGCCAGCTGCCGCGCCGTCGTCCAACTGGACGGCGCCATGTCCACCTCGGTATACCAGACTGGCGTCGAGTTCATCCTCGACCGTTGCGCAGACGTCCTGCGAGCGAACAGTATCCGCCTTCCTGCCCCCTTGTACGCCGACCCCTCGACGGTTCTCTCGATGCGCAGCGACTCTGTGATCTCCAGGACGCTCGAGGCGGGAAGCCGCGCCGACATGATGCTGTTCGGTACCGGCGCGGCGTCGACGTCGACCACGCTGTTCGAAGGCAGCTATCTCGACCTGGCGATGCTCGACGAACTGGTCTCCCTCGGGGCCGTGGGAGAGATCGGCGGTCGCTTCTTCGATGCCCAGGGCGTACCCGTCGCCACCGAACTGCAGCAGCGGGCGGTCTCCGTCTCACTAGAAGACATCCGCGCCTGCGCGAAGACGATTCTGATCTCCAGCGGCGCCGCCAAGCACGTCGCCACGCTCGGAGCGCTGCGTGGGAGGTTCGCCCGGATGTTGGTGTGCGATATCGATTGTGCTCGTTGGTTGTTGGCTCAGTGAGGAGGCACGGAACAGTGAGACCAGGAATGGTGAAGCGACTCGGGGTGGCAGTGGCCGCGTCGTGCCTTGTGCTCACTGCCGGCTGTGCCGGTGCGGGCAGTCTCGGAGCCTCGTCGAACGAGGTGACGATCGCTCTGGTGTCCAACTCGCAGATGACAGACGCGCAGAAGCTGTCGCCGGAGTTCGAGAAGGAGAACCCGGGCGTCAAGCTGAAGTTCATCTCGCTCTCGGAGAATCAAGCCCGCGCCAAGATCACCATGTCGACTGCCATGGGCGGCAGCCAATTCGACGTCGCGATGATCAGCAATTTCGAGACGCCGCAGTGGGCCAAAGACGGTTGGCTGCTGAATCTCTCGGACTACGCCAAGAACACGCCCGGTTACGACGAACAGGACTTCATCCCGTCGCTGCGGCAATCGCTCTCCTACGAGGGCAACATGTACTCGGTGCCGTTCTACGGCGAATCGTCGTTCCTGATGTATCGCAAGGACATGTTCTCCAAGGCCGGGATCGAGGTCAGTCAGGACCCGAACTTCCAACCGACCTGGCCCGAAGTGGCGCAGTGGGCCAAGACGGTGAAGGACAAACAGGTCTCCGACGCCGGAATCTGCCTGCGCGGCAAGCCCGGTTGGGGTGAGGTGCTCGCTCCGCTCGACACGGTCATCAACACCTTTGGCGGCCGCTGGTTCGACGAAAACTGGAATGCGCAGCTGAACAGCCCGCAGGTCAAGAAGGCCGTCAACTTCTACGTCGACACGATCAAGGAGTCCGGCGAACTGGGGGCGTCCTCGACGGGATTCCAGGAGTGCGCCAACCTGTTCGGCCAGGGCCAGACGGCGATGTGGTACGACGCGACGTCGGCAGTGTCGGTCCTCGAGGATCCGGCGACCTATCCGGACCTCGTCGGCAAGATTGGCTACCTGCCTGCGCCCATCGTCGAGAAGCCCAATTCGGGGTGGCTCTACACGTGGGCCCTGGGCATCCCCAAAGCCGCCAAGAACCC
Organism: Actinomycetota bacterium; assembly: GCA_040752555.1. Taxonomy (GTDB): domain Bacteria; phylum Actinomycetota; class Actinomycetes; order Mycobacteriales; family Mycobacteriaceae; genus Mycobacterium. Next base: position 164,480 of record JBFMGT010000001.1, read on the forward strand.
TGACGGCGCGTGGAAATTCATCTCGTGGATGACAAGCAAGGACTACATGAAGCTGGTCGGCGAGAAGTTGGGGTGGGCTCGGGTACCACCCGGCAGCCGCACCTCCACCTACACGGAACTTCCGGAGTACGAGGCGATTTCGAAGTCGTACGGACCCCTGACGCTGAAGTCGATCTCCAGTGCCACCCCGGACAAGCCCACGGTCCAACCGGTGCCCTACACAGGCGTGCAGTTCGTCGGGATACCCGAGTTCCAGGACTTGGGAACGCGGGTCAGCCAGCAGATCAGTGCAGCGATCGCCGGGCAGAAGTCCGTCGACGCCGCGCTGGAGCAATCGCAGTTGTATGCCGAGGTCGTCGGCAAGAGCTACCAGGAGAAGTGATGACGACAACGTCGCCACCCACCGGTCTCACGGCCCAGGCCGACGACAGGGCCGTCGCCGAACGGGTTCGCAAGATCAAGGAGTCGCAGGACGTCGGCGTGAGCCGCGCGGAGGGGTGGCGCCGGCGTGGCCCGCTGCTACCCGCCCTGATCTTCATGATCGCGGTGACCCAGGTGCCTTTTCTGTTCACGCTCTACTACTCGACGCTGTCGTGGAATCTGGTGCGTCCCGGCTCACGACAGTTCGTCGGGATCAACAATTACGTCGCCGTCGTGCAGGACAGCCAGTTCTGGTCGGTGGCCGGCAATACCGTCATCCTGATCGTCGGGGTGGTGCTCATCTCCGCGTTCCTCGGCCTTCTCGTCGCGCTGCTGCTGGATCGGGCATTCGTCGGCCGCGGTGCGGTGCGCACGCTGCTGATCACACCTTTCCTGATCACTCCAGTTGCCGGCGCACTGATCTGGAAGACCACGATCCTCGATCCGAACAACGGCATCCTCAACTGGGTGCTGTCCCTGGTGGGGATCGGGCCGGTGGACTGGATCGGCCAATTCCCGTTGGCGATGGTGATGGTCGAACTGATCTGGCAGTGGACGCCGTTCATGATGCTGCTGATCCTGGCCGGCCTGACGTCGATGCCCCGTGACCAACTCGAGGCGGGACGGGTGGACGGCGCAACGGCGTTCCAACTCTTCCGGGAGTTGACGCTGCCGCATCTCCGCCGCTTCATCGAGTTGGGTGTGGTGCTCGGAGCCATCTACCTCGTCAACACGTTCGACGCGATCTTCATGATGACCCAAGGCGGTCCCGGCGTCGCGAGCGCCAACCTGCCTTTCTACATCTATCAGCGTGCGTTCCTCGGCTTCGACATGGGTCAGGCGGCGGCGATGGGCGTGGTGGTCGTCATCTTCACGTTGATCATCGCCAGCTTCGCGCTGCGATTGATCTTCAAATCGTTCTCCGGCAAGGAAGAGGCAGCCTAGTCATGACCACCCACGACGTCGTTGACAGCAGCGAACGAACAACGGCCGCCGACGGTGCAACACCGGTACGCAAGAAGTCCAAGAAGTTCAGTCCATGGGGTGTCGTCGCCTGGCTGGTCGGTATCGGCTTCTTCTTCCCGGTGTTCTGGATGGTGCTGACGTCCTTCAAGGCCGAGGGCGACGCGGCGACCAATCCGCCGAAACTGTTCTTCGAGCCGACGCTCGATCAGTACTCGGCCGTCTTCAGCCAGGGAATCGGTCCGGCGATGCTGAACTCGGTCTTCGCAACCGCCGTGTCGACCATTCTGGTGCTTCTGCTCGGGGTGCCCGCGGCATTCGCACTCTCGCTGCGACCGGTCCGCAAGACATCCGACGCGCTGTTCTTCTTCATGAGCACGAAGATGCTCCCCGTCGTCGCAGCCATCCTTCCGCTGTACGTGATCGTGTCCAACCTGGGCCTGCTGGACAACATCTGGGCACTGATCGTGCTCTACACGTCGATGAACCTGCCCATCGCGGTCTGGATGATGCGGTCATTCTTCCTCGAGGTGCCGGGCGAACTGCTGGAGGCGGCGAGTCTCGACGGAGCGAGCCTCTGGCGCTCGGTGCGTGAGGTGATCCTGCCGCTGGTCTCCCCGGGCATCGCTGCAACGGCGTTGATCTGCGTCATCTTCGCGTGGAACGAATTCTTCCTCGCAGTGAACCTCACCGCGGTGAATGCCCAGACCATGCCCGTGTACCTCGTCGGCTTCATCACGGGTGAGGGCCAGTACTGGGCCGTGTTGTCGGCGGCCGCGACCATGGCGGCACTCCCCGTGATCCTGTGCGGGTGGTTTGCGCAGAACAAGCTGGTGCGCGGACTTTCGTTCGGCGCAATCAAGTAACCGCACTGCGAGAAAGAACGGAATAGTCATGGCTGCAATCACATACCGGAATGCGACCTGCATCTACGAGGGCTCGGACAGGCTCGCGGTGGACTCACTGAACCTCGACATCCACGACGGCGAGTTCGTCGTCCTGGTCGGGCCGTCGGGTTCGGGAAAAAGCACCGCGCTGCGAATGCTCGCCGGCCTCGAGGACATCGACGAGGGCGCCATCGAGATCGGCGGCAAGGACATGACCGGTGTGCCGTCGAAGGACCGTGACATCGCGATGGTGTTCCAGAACTACGCGCTGTATCCGAACAAGACCGTCGCGGAGAACATGGGCTTCGCGCTGAAACTGCGAGGCGTGCCCGCCGCCGAACGGCGCAAGAAGGTCGAGGACGCGGCGAAGATCCTCGACCTCACCGAGTTCCTGGATCGCAAACCCGCGAAGCTCTCCGGCGGTCAACGCCAACGTGTTGCGATGGGCCGCGCCATCGTGCGCGAGCCGCAAGTGTTCTGCATGGACGAGCCGCTGTCGAACCTGGATGCGAAGCTGCGCGTGCAGACGCGCACTCAGATCGCCGCGTTGCAACGACGGCTGGGCACCACCACCGTCTACGTTACGCACGACCAGGTGGAGGCCATGACGATGGGTGACCGGGTGGCCGTGCTGCGCCTCGGAAAGCTGCAGCAATTCGCCTCTCCCAACGAGCTTTACGACCGGCCGGCCAACGCCTTCGTCGCCGGCTTCATCGGTTCGCCCGCCATGAACCTCGTCGACCTCCCCGTCACCGACAACGGTGTCAAGATCGGCGATTCCGTGCTGGAGTTGGAGCGTGCCGACGTCGCAAAGGTGAGCGAGGCCGGTCTGTCGGAGGTCACGTTCGGCATTCGTCCCGAACAGCTCGAGATCTCGAGCGACGGCGCCGGCGTCGAGGTCGTCGTCGACCTGGTCGAGGATCTCGGCAGCGAGGCCTACGTCTACACCCACGCGGACTCCGGGGTCGAACTCGTCGCCCGGTGCAATCCGCGCACTGCGCCGAGACTCGCGGACACGGTGCGCCTGCGGAAGAACCCCGAGGGCGCAGTGCACCTGTTCGACCCGACCACGGGCGCGCGGCTGAACTGAGTCGCGCCGCGCTCACCCCGGGCCGCAGCGCGCGTTGAACCGGCCGGCGGGGGGTAATACCGTCGAGTGGTGGACGGCTACCAGCGGGTGCGGCTGAGCAACCCCGACAAGGTGCTGTACCCAGCCACGGGAACCACCAAGGCCGAGGTCTTCGAGTACTACGTGGCGATCGCCGCTGCCATGCTGCCCCACATCGCCGGGCGGCCGGTTACGCGCAAGCGATGGCCGAACGGTGTGACGGAGCCGTCGTTCTTCGAAAAGCAGCTGGCATCCTCGGCGCCGGACTGGCTCGAGCGCGGCACCATCGTGCACAAGTCGGGTACCACCACCTATCCGATCATCGACACGGTCGAGGGGTTGGCCTGGATCGCCCAGCAGGCGTCGCTGGAAGTGCATGTGCCGCAATGGCGTTTCATCGCAGGTGACCGGAGCGGAACCCTCGAGGTGGGGCGCGCCACCCGGATCGTGTTCGATCTCGATCCCGGCGAAGGGGTGACCATGCGTCAGCTCTGCGAGGTCGCCCACGAGGTCAAGGATCTGATCGCCGACATCGGCTTGCGCACCTTCCCTCTGACCAGTGGCAGCAAGGGGCTTCACCTGTACGTCCCGCTGGACGATCCGATCAGCTCGCGCGGCGCGTCGGTGCTGGCCAAACGGGTCGCCGTGCAACTCGAGCAGGTGATGCCGAAGAAGGTCACCGCGACGATGACCAAGAGCCTGCGTGAGGGCAAGGTCTTTCTCGACTGGAGCCAGAACAACGGGAACAAGACCACGATCGCGCCGTATTCGCTTCGCGGACGAGAACATCCGACGGTGGCAGCGCCGCGGACCTGGGACGAGATCGAGGATCCCGACCTGCGGCACCTCACCTTCACCGAGGTCGTGGCGCGCTGGGAACGCGAGGGAGATCTGCTCGCAGATCTCGACGAGCCGCTGCCAGTGCCCGATCGCCTCACCACATACCGCGGCATGCGCGACCGTGCGAAGACCCCGGAGCCGGTGCCGTCCGAGGCGCCCCAGGTGGGCAACAACGACAAGTTCGTGATCCAAGAGCACCACGCCCGGCGGCTGCACTACGACTTCCGGCTCGAACGCGACGGCGTCCTGGTGAGCTGGGCGGTGCCGAAGAATCTGCCCGAAACTCCGTCGGTCAACCACCTCGCGGTGCACACCGAAGACCATCCGATGGAGTACCTGACGTTCGCCGGTGAGATCCCCAAGGGCGAGTACGGCGGCGGTCAGGTGTACGTGTGGGACACCGGTACGTATGACACCGAGAAGTTCAACGATCATTCGCCTGGCGGTCCGGCAAAAGGTGGCGAGGTGATCGTCACGTTGCACGGAGAGAAGGTCCGAGGCCGGTACGCGCTGATCCAGACCGATGGCAAGAACTGGCTCGCTCACCGCATGAAAGAGCAGCAGGAGCCGACATTCGCCGATCTCGCGCCGATGCTGGCCACCGAGGGGTCCATCGAGCGATACACCAAGGCGCAGTGGGCGTTCGAAGGGAAATGGGACGGCTACCGAGTGCTCGTCGAGGCCGACCACGGCGCTCTGGGGGTGCGGTCGCGGCGCGGCCGCGACGTCACGGGCGAGTATCCGCAGTTCCAGTCGTTGGCAGCCGATCTCGCCGAGCACCACGTGATTCTCGACGGTGAAGCGGTGGCGCTCGACGAGTCGGGAGTGCCCAGCTTCCGCGAGATGCAGAATCGCAAACGCTCGACACGGGTCGAGTTCTGGGCGTTCGACGTTCTCTATCTCGACGGCCGATCGTTGATGCGGGCCAAGTACTCCGATCGACGGCGCATCCTGGAGGCTCTGGCCGAACAGGGCGGGCTCATCGTCCCGGCCCAACTCGACGGCGACGGTCGGGAGGCGCTCGAGACTGCGCGGCAGAGGAACTGGGAAGGTGTGGTGGCCAAGAAGCGCGATGCCACCTACCAGCCGGGCCGGCGATCCTCGGCGTGGGTCAAGGACAAGCTGTGGCGCACTCAGGAGGTCGTCGTCGGTGGCTGGCGTGCCGGAACAGGAGGCCGCACCAGCGGTCTGGGCGCGCTCATGCTCGGCGTCCCCGACGAGGACGGCCTGCAATTCGTCGGGCGAGTGGGTACCGGCTTCACCGAGAAGGAGTTGGCGATGCTGCGCGCGACACTGGAGCCGCTGCACACAGATGAATCCCCTTTCTCCTCAAGGCTTCCGACTCAAGACGCCAAGGGTGTGACGTTCGTGCGCCCCGAGTTGGTGGGCGAGGTCCGCTACAGCGAGCGCACCGGGGACAACCGGCTCCGTCAGCCAAGCTGGCGCGGACTGCGGCCCGACAAGGAGCCGAGCGAGGTGCGGTGGGAGTGAGAACCGCGCTGACTGCGAAGACCGCCGGTTCCGCAGCGGCTGATGACTCAGCCCCGGGAGCGCCGCAGCTCGCGTCGTGAGGTCACCCCGAGCTTGACGAAGACCCGGCTGAGGTGCCATTCCACCGTGCGGGGACTGATGAACAAGTGACTGGCGATCTCGGAATTGCTGTATCCCTCGCCGGCCAGGCGGGCGATGTAGCTTTCCTGCTTGGTCAACGACGTCGTCGAACCGCCGACTGCTTCCTTCGAGAACGACTCACCGGCGGCTCGCAGTTCGCGTCGGGATCGTTCGGCGAAGCCGTCGGCACCCATGAGGCGAAACCTCTCGTACGCAACGCGCAATTCGTTGCGGGCGTCCGCGCGTCGGTTGCATCGACGCAGCCATTCGCCGAAGACCAGATGTGTACGGGCCGCCATCACCGTCAGCGGTGAGCGGTCCAATTCCGTGATCGCGGTGCGATAGTGGTCCTCAGCGGCGGGCGAGACCGATGTGAGCGCCCGCGCGCGTGCTGCATATCCTCGCGACGTGGTCGTTCCGGAGGCTTCGGCGCGGTCGATCACCTGCACTGCGGCATCTCGGGCGAGGTCTGCCCTGCCCGACCGGACAGCGGCTTCGACCATCTCGGTCAGCACATGGCCGTACATGCCGACGTCGTCGTAGCGCAGTGCCGACTCGCATGCAGCGAGCGCCTCGTCGTACTGGCCGAGGCCGTTGTGCAAGATCGCCAGCGCGAAGAGCACCACGGTGATCTCACTGCCCTCCCCCCGCGCCGTCGCGTCCTCGATGGTCGACCGGGCGAGTTCCCTGCCGAGTTCTTCCTGGCCGCGGCAGGCGGCGAGATAGGTCTGGATGGACCGGTGCGGCGGTGCGCCGGTGGCGGCGGAGATGGCATCCGACTGCTCGAGTAGTTCAGCAGCATACGCAAAGTCACCCGCTGTCACACGTTCCCCCGCGTAGGTGGTCAGTGCGGCCGGAAGGATCGTCAATTCCCCTGCTGCGCGGAGCAACTCGACTTGCCGAGCGTTGAGCCAGCTGTACGTCTCCTGATCGAACAGATCGAGCAGCACGCGTAAGGTGATGTCGTGTGACCGCGGATCCGCTGTACCGGCGGCGTCCTCTGCGAGATACAGCTCGATCGCACGGGCCATGACTGGTGCGCCGGCAGCGTGTCCTTCGGTGAGACGGAGAACGATTCCTTCGAGGAACAGGTCGAGCGACGTCCTGGGGCCGACAGCCGGCGGAGCGTGCTGAGCCGCAGCAGCTATGGCCGCCGCCGAGGACCGGTCATCGGCAGCGAGGCGACCGACGATCATCGCCGCGACCAACGCATCGAGATACGTCGCGCGCGCGAGGGTGGCATCTAAGCGACGCAGTTTCTCTGCGGCCGCCAAGAGCAGCGGCGGTGCATCTCTGCCGCGCTGGACCGCGAAGGCGATCTTGGCGCGCAACAGATCGACTCGCGCCTCCAGTAGGTCGCCGGTGTCCCGGACACCGGCGAGCAGTCGCGTCGCACCCTCTGGATCTCCTGCGTCCAATGTGGCCGAGGCGGCCTCGAGCGCACGCTCTGCGCGTCGCGTCGGTAGCGGCGTCAGGTCAACGGCATACGCGAGAAAGGCAGCGGCAGCGGCAGCGCCACCGCGCCGGCGGGCACGATCGGCGGAGCCGACGAGTTCCACCGCGACCGCTTCGTCCGCTCCGGTTGCAGCGTGTGCACGGTGCCACGCGCGGTGCTCGGCCGCGGCCGGGTCGGTGATGACGTCGGCCAGAGCCGCATGCGCGCGTCGTCGTTCGGGAAGCGAGGCGCCTCGGTAGACCGCGGACCGGACGAGGGGATGACGAAAGCGAATACGGGATGTGGCCATTATCAGGCTGCTGTCTTCCGCCGGCACGACGGCATCGTGGTCGACGCCCAACTGCGCGGCTGCTGCCGAGAGCCATACGGGGTTTCCTGTGGGTTCCGAAGCAGCGAGAAGAAGGAGGGTTCGGGTCGCAGGCGGCAGGTCGCGGATGCGTTGGCTGTATTCGTTCTCGATTCGCTGGGCGACCGGCGTTGCCGCTACCAAGCCGTAACCGCCCGCCAACTCGGCTGGCCTCATCGAATGACTGAACTCCGTCAGTGCCAGAGGATTTCCCTCTGATTCAGCCAGGATGTTCTCTCGCATCGAGTCGTCCAGCTGGCCCGGCAGGAGTTCACTGAGCAACGCGCGAGCATGCCCGCGAGACAGTCCCTCGAGGTGCAGCGCAGGCAACCCCGTCAGTTCCGTTGGCGCGTCCGGCATCCGGGTGGCGAACAGCATCACCACCGCATCGGCCAGAAGTCGCCGGGCCGCAAACGTCAGCGCTTGCAGCGATGCGCGATCGACCCACTGGGCGTCATCGACGATGACCGCGGACGGGCATTCCACGCCGGCGTCACCGAGCAGTGTCAGCACCGCCAGACTCACCATGAGGGGATCCGGAGCGTCACCGTCGCGAAGACCGAGCGCCACCTGCAGGGCATCCCGCTGTGGGTCGGGGAGCTGGTCGATCCCTGCGCTGATCGGACTGCACACCTGCTGAACGCCGGCGTAGGCGAGTTCCATCTCCGACTCCGCGCCGCTGAGGCGAAGGACGCGCACACCGTCGAGGTGTCTCAGCGCGTCGCGCAGCAGCGCCGATTTGCCGATGCCCGCCTCGCCGTACACCACGAGGACGCCGCTCTCGCCCGCCCGGCACCGCGCACACAGCTGCGCTAGCTGCTGCTGCTCCTCGAGGCGTCCGACGAGCGCTCCGCCCATGTCCTCGATCTTGACATGCGGCGCGGGTGGCAGCGACCGATCACGGGGTCAGTGCGCCGCCCCCGCGGGATCCCTGGTTGTGCGACGCCCGTGCTTTCCACGGGGTCGCGGTACGCACGCCCCGGTGTCTGATCTGTGCATCGGCGCGAAGGACGAAGGGACGAAGGAGTGACGATGTCAGAGGGTGGAACGGTTCATGAGGCGACGTACGAATTGCTGCGCACTCTGGGTTTGACGACCGTATTCGGCAATCCCGGATCAACCGAGCAGACCTTCCTGCAGAACTTCCCGGAGGACTTCACCTACGTCCTGGGGTTGCAGGAAGCCTCGGTGTTGGCGATGGCCGACGGCTTCGCGCAAGCGACCGGCAAGCCCGCGGTGGTCAATCTGCACACCGCAGCCGGTACCGGCAACGCGATGGGCAGCCTCGTGGCCGCCTACCGCGCGAATACGCCGTTGATCGTCACTGCCGGCCAGCAGACGCGTGAGATGTGTCTCTGTGACCCGTATTTGAACAACCCCGACGCGACGGTCATGCCGCAGCCATGGGTGAAATGGGCGTACGAACCCGCGCGCGCCGAGGATGTACCCGCGGCGTTCATGCGGGCCTACGCGGTGGCGATGCAACCGCCGGCCGGTCCGGTGTTTCTGTCGATCCCGCTGGACGACTGGAACAAGCCGGCGCTCGGGCCGGCCGTGGTCCGGACGGTGAGCCACCGTGTACAGCCGGACGCCGAGCGATTGCGCGAGTTCGCCGTGCGGATCAGCCGCGCGAAGCGACCACTGCTGGTGCTCGGCCCCGAGATCGATCGCGCCGGCGCGTGGGACGCGGGCGTCGCTTCCGCGGAGAAGCTGCGCGCGCCGGTGCGCGGCGGTCCCTTGGCGCCGAGATGCTCGTTCCCGGAGGATCACCCCCTCTACGCGGGCCCACTCCCACTGACGATCGCCGGTGTCAACGAGGCCGTGCAGGGATTCGACCTCGTCATCGTCATCGGGGCGCAGGTGTTCAGTTACTACCCGTACGTCGCGGGCGACTATCTGCCGGCAGGGACGGACCTGCTGCAGATCACCGTCAATCCCCACCTCGCGGCGGTCGCACCGGTGGGCGACAGCCTGGTCGGCGACATGAACACTGTCCTGGAACAGCTCCTGGAGCTGGTGGAGGTGCCGGCCGACCGGCACGCCCCACCGGGACCGAGCCGACAGCTCACCGGAGACCTGCCTGTGGCGTCCGCACCGCTGCTGCCCAACGACGTGTACGCGGTGCTGAGCTCGGTCAAACCGGATGACGCGGCGGTTGTCATGGAGTCCACCTCCACCTTGGCGGACCTCATCCAGTGGTGGCCCACCCGGCGCACCGGCAGCTTCTTCGCCACCGGAAGCGGCGGTATCGGCTGGGGGGTACCGGCAGCGGTGGGTATTGCGCTCGGCGACCGGGCCCGCGGCGTGAAGCGAACCGTCGTCGCATCGATAGGCGACGGTTCGTTCCAGTATTCCATCCAGGCCATCTGGACCGCTGCGCAGCACAAACTTCCGATCGTGTTCGTGGTCCACCGCAACGGCGAGTACTGCGTGTTGAAGTCCTTCGCACTTCTCGAGGAAACCCCCCATGTCCCTGGCCTCGACCTGCCGGGCCTCGACATAGCAGCATTGGCCACGGGTTTCGGGTGCCGAACAGCTGAAGTGGGGAGTACAGAAGAACTCGCCCAGGAGTTCAAGGCCGCCCTGGAGGCCGACGCGCCCACCGTGCTCGTCGTGCCCACACAACCACACCTGCCGGTTCTGGGCTGAACGATGCCGGTGTACACGTGCACGACGGTGCAGTCCACGCTGAGCGCTGAGACCAAGGCCGATCTGGCCGCAGAGGTCACCAGAATCCACTCGATGATCAATCACGTTCCGGGCGCGTATGTGAACGTCGTCTTCCACGAACTGCCTGCCGACGCCGTCTACACCGACGGACAACCGGCGCGACCGCTGCTGATCAACGGGTGGGTTCGTACCGGGCATCCGGAAGCGCAGAGTAGCCAACTGGTCGCCGAGATCGCCGCAGCGGCAACCCGCGTCACCGGCATTCCTGCGAAGCGGGTCCTGGTCGTCATTCAGAACAGCCCCGCACATTTGGCCATCGAAGGTGGCCGGGTGCTGCCGGCTCCAGGCGAAGAAGAAGCTTGGTTGCGAGACGCAGCGGCTGACGGACAGGAAGCTGATTGAGATGTCCACTGACATTGAGTATCTTCCGGCCCCGGACAGTGCTGCTATCGGACAATTCGCCGCAGCGGCCGCCGCCTATGGCGACGTCGCCACCGACGAGGGCGTACTCGTTGAACGCGGCCATGACTACTGGGGCGTCGGGGGAGTGGCCAGCCTGCTCCTGCGCCCCCACGGCCGCGACGACATCGCGCCGATCATCCGCCTGGCGTCCGAACACGGTGTTGCGGTCGTGCCACGCGGCGGTGCATCGAACTGCTCAGGCGGAATGATGCCCACCGGCGGCCGTGTCCTGCTCGACTTGTCCGGACTCGACCGGATCCTCGACATCGATGTCGAGAACCTCTGCGCCCGAGTAGAAGCCGGCGTCATAAACGCCAATCTGCAAACGGCACTGACTCCGCACGGGTTGTGTTTCTCACCCGATCCCGTCTCGGCACACCTGGCCACCGTCGCCGGGAACATCATCGAAAACGCCGGTGGCCCACACGCGCTGAAGTACGGCGTCACCTACAACCACGTCTTGAGCGTCAACGTCGTCCTGCCGGATGGGTCGACTGCCGCCTTCAGCGCCGACGACGAGGGGCCGGATCTGCTCGGTCTGATCATCGGGTCCGAAGGCACGCTCGGCATCATCACCGAGGCCACCGTCGGGCTGCGTCCGATCGCCGACGTCACGCATAGCCTGATGGGTGCATTCGCGTCGGCGAGGGAGGCCGCCGACACCATCGCTGCGGTCATCGCCACCGGCGTGGTGCCCGCTGCCGTGGAGTGGCTGGACCGAGCGGGTATCGCTGGGCTGCAGCAGTTCTATGACACCGGCTATCCGCTGGACGCCGACTCCATCGTGCTCATCGATGTCGATGGAACGGCCGCCGAGGTGGCTCGCGATCAGGCGGTCGTCGAACGAGTGTTACGGGAGCGGGCCACCGAGGTCCGGATCGCAGAAGACGAGAGGGACCGTGCCGCGCTCTGGTACGGGCGCCTCAACGCGCCCAACTCAGTTGTGCAGAGCGGCAAGGGGTTCTTCATCGGTGACGTCACCGTGCCGAGGGATCGCATCCCCGAGATGCAGGAAGCCATTCAGGCCACTGCTGCCCGCCATTCCGACGGCCTGTTGTTCATCGCGGTATGCGGTCACGCCGGCGACGGCGATCTGCATCCCACGACGTTCTACGACAAGGACAATCCGCTGGCAGCGTCCGCTCTGGAAGCTGCGAACAACGAGATCATCGAAGCCGCCTTGGAATTGGGCGGTACCATCACCGGTGAGCACGGGGTCGGCACCGAGAAGATCCAGTTCATGACCAAGCGCTTCACTCCGGTGGAGATCGCTGCGCAACGCGCGATCAAGAAGGCGTTCGATCCCGTCGGGCTGCTCAACCCCGGCATCATGCTGCCCGATGTGTCCGCTGACGAGCCCGACACCAGTGCCTTCGGCACTGCCGTGCGTGACGCCCTAACCCGGAACATCACTGTCGATCCGAGTGCCGCGCTCACCGCCGGCAACAACACCGACGTATCCGTCAACCTCGGTAACCTCAGTCTCGTTGTCGGCGCAGACACCACCATTGAGGCGCTCAACCGCCACCTCGACGAGCACGGAGTCACTTGCTCCGCCGTGCCGGTCGTCGGCGTTGAACGCACCATCGGAGAACTCGTCGCGACCGCCGCCGGCAACGAACGTGACCACATCAGGCACGCTCTACTCGGCGCCGACGTCGCCATCATCGACGGACAAACCCGCGCGCGCTTCGGTGCCGAAACCATGAAAGACGTCGCCGGATACGACGCCAAACGGCTATACATCAGCGGCCGTGGCGCCTTCGGTGCCCTCGAAACCCTCATCTTCAAGATTGTGGTCAAGGCTTGACTCTGCGGTCGTTTGCGGATGGCCCGTAGCGCCGCACCCATTCAAGAATGAAAGTGTCTAATGGCCAACCTATTCGCGCGATTTCAGCGCGTCACCATCCGACGCGTGAGCGTAGTTACGGCGGTGGCGCTCATCAGCGGTTGTTGCGGCGAGACGCCCGCATCCGCCTTGCCGCCCGACGGCGCCAGACCGGCGGTCGTGCTGGTGCATGGCGCGTGGGCGGACACATCGAGTTGGGACGGCGAAGTGTCCGCACTGCTAGAGCGCGGCTACAACGTCCGGGCGGTCGCCAACCCGCTGGAGAACCTCACCACCGATTCCGAGTACGTGTCAGCTTTCCTCAAGACGATCCCCCGACCGGTCGTGCTTGTTGGGCATTCCTACGGCGGCTCAGTCACCACCAATGCCGCTGCGGGCAATACGAATGTCAAGGCGCTCGTGTACGTCGATGCGGCAGCACCCGCCGTCGGTGAGACCAACGGCGCCTTGAGCGGACCGGATTCAGTGCTCAAACAGAAGCCAGAAACCGAACATTTCGACATGATGCCGGATCCCGACGCGCCTCCTGGTGCCACCGACCTGTACCTCAAAAGGGAAGTCTTCTTGCACTACTTCGGCAACATCTGCCTACCGAGGAGGCAACCAAGCTCTGGGCGACGCAAAGAGCGGCTTCGACGAATGCTTTCGAAACCCCCTCCAAGTTCGCGGCCTGGGAGACCATTCCCTCCTGGTATTTCATCAGCAGCGGTGACAAGATCATCACGCCGGCATCGGAACACGCCATGGCCAACCGCGCGGGGTCGGACGTCACGGTCTTCGACGGAGGTTCGCACCTCACCCTGATCTCGCATCCAGGTGCGGTGACGACCGTTATCCAGAAGGCCATCGACTTCGTGGAGCATCCTCAGTAGCCGACATGGGGCTGCCACGGGCATGACGATCGAAGATCTCTGGCGGAATACGTCTTGAAGATCAGGGACTACCGTACGTTTCGAATATTGCACCTCCGCCAGTTGTGTGGGAGTGACTGCGGTAGATGCAACCCTGACCGAGCCTGCCACGCTTGGCGACGTCTCGGACCTAGGCGAGTTGTTCGGTCGGCATGATCCAAAGCTCGCTGATCGCGGCATGGCGGGGTCTGGTGACCATGTAGCCGATGCTCTCTGCAACATCTTCGGGTGCCAAGGCCTCGACGCTTGCGTTGAACGGCTCGATGATCCGAGCCTGGATCGCACTGCTGTTGTGCGAGCCCAGTTCGGTGTTCACTCCGCCGGGCTCGATGACGCCCACGCGAACGTGTCGTTGGGCGATTTCTTGCCGTAGGGATTCGGTGAAGCCGTTCATGCCGAACTTCGTGAGGCTGTACACCCCGTAGCCGTCGCTGGCTGCGCGGCCCGCGACCGAACTGACGTTCACGATGTCCGCGACTCGACGAGGGCCGCCTTCGGCGGCCGCCAGTAGGTGCGGCAGTGCAGCGTGGGTCGTGTTCAGCAGGCCGTTGACGTTGACGGCGATCATTCGATCCCAGTCCTGGGCGTCGGCGCCGGCGACTGGGCCCAGCAGCATGAGGCCCGCGTTGTTGACAACGATGTCCAGTCGTCCGAATCGTTGGACCGTATCGGCGACGGCGGCATCAGCCTGTGCGCGGTCGCTGACGTCTGCTTCCACGGCCGTCGCGGCGCCACCGTCGCTTTCGATTTCTGCGGCAAGTGTGACGAGACGGTCCTTGCGTCGTGCTACGAGTGCGACGGTGGCTCCGTGCTCAGCGAGATGGCGGGCCGTGGCAGCACCGATGCCGCTGCTGGCACCGGTGACGAGGGCAACTGTTCCAGTCAATCTCGAGCTCATAAGACGAGTTCCTTCTGTGATGTGTGGCGATTCCACTACGGCTGATCGGTGGGCCGGATGACGATCTCGTTCACGGCGACGCGGCGCGGTTGCGTGACGATGTAGGCGATCGCTTCGGCGATGTCCTCCGCGTGCAATTGCTCCACTGCTCCGAACGCCGCTTTGAAATCTGCGTCTGAATTACCCTTCTGGTCGAACAATTCGGTTTGGGTACGACCGGGCTCGATGACCGAGAAACGGACGTTGCGCTTGGTGAACTCTTGCCGCCACGCTTCGGTTGCGCCCGTCACGGCGAACTTTGTGGCGTTGTAGATTGCGACCGTCGGTGCTGCGAACCGTCCGGCGACGGACGAGATGTTCACCACGTCGGTCACCGAGCGTGGGCTGTTCTGTGCAGCGATGAGCAGGTGCGGCAACGCCGCCTTCGTCACATACATGAGGCCGCGCAGGTTGATGTCGACCATCCGGTCCCACTCCTCGAGCGGCGATTCTTCGGATGCGCCGTTCAGCATCACGCCCGCTGCGTTCACCAGGGTGTCGAGGCGGCCGAACTCGTCGACGGTTCGGTCAACAGTCGATTGTGCGTTGCCCGCATCAGTGAGGTCAGCAGCGATCACCAAGGCTTCATGGCCTTGGGACCGTAGCTGTTCCGCCAGTCCCTCGAGTTTGTCGGCCCGCCGCGCGGCGAGGGCGACTTTGGCGCCGGCACTGGCCAGCCTTTGTGCGGCGGCGTTGCCGATTCCGCTTGATGCTCCGCTTATCAGAACGACGTTTCCATCCAGCACCCTGTCTAGCACGTTGCCTCCTATTTTCGGTGCGTTGCGTCTCGCAAATCACTGTACGCTTTTTCCGAGACGCTGCGCACCGTTAATGAGTAGACTTCTCGTGTGTGCAGCGAAGAGCCTCGGCGGCGCGGACGGCGGAGAAGTGAAGAGAGCCGGCGAGCGATTCTGGCGGCGGCCTTCGATCTGGTGGCCGCGGAGGGGCAAGACTTCACCATCGAGGCCATTGCGGCCCGAGCGGGCGTCAGCAAGCAAACGATCTATCGGTGGTGGCCCACCAAAGGAGACATCCTTCTGGAGTCACTTGCCGCGCAGGCGGACGCGCAGATCTCAGTTTCGGATCATGGTTCATACCAAGAAGATCTGCTTCAGTTCCTCAGCCAGACCTTCAAGCTCCTTCGCCCGCGAGGGGTTCGAAGCGCATTGCGCAGCTTGATGGCGGAGGCGCAGCAGAATCCGGACCTATTACTTCGGTTTCGGCAAGGTTTCCTCGAGCGACGCCGTGCCGCGTTGTTTCAGATCATCAGCCGCGCTGAATCCCGCGGTGACCTCCCCCCCGAAGTGGGCGGCGAGCTCGTTGTCGACATCGTTTTCGGGGTCATCTGGTACCGCATGCTCGCGACCCAGCAGCTCCTGAGCAGCCTCGAAGCGAGGAGCCTGGCAGATCTGCTGGCGTCAATGACTAGAGAGTCCGCAGATTGACGATAATTGTCCGCCGTGAAATTGCGCTGGCATACGGAGGCGATGGCGCCGGCCGTCAAGTCCGCCGCATTGCGCACACAAATACCGCACACTTCGAATACTGCACCTCCGCCAGTTCGGTGGGAGTAGCTGCCGAGGCCCGCGCCCCGATCTTGACAACTGTCGCAGCTATTGGATCCGCCGTTGGACCAGTCTCGCTGGCGCAGTGGCGATCTGTTCGATCGTCAGCCTGTCGTCGCGGAACCTGCGGGACAAAGCCTGAGTCGGCCGAGTCACGATCTCAGGTCGCTGTCCCGTGCACGGTGAGGATTCGTCCCGTGAACGCATTGGCGATCGCGCGCAGATGCGCTTGCGCCACCTGATGGGCAGGCTCCGTTCTGAAGCCCGGAAAGTACGGATATTAGGACACCGATTCGGTCAGCACCGTTGGGCTGACACAGTTGATCCGGGTCCCCCGATGGTGGAGCAGGAGTGACCTCGTCGCGCAACACGCCGGACACCGTGGCGATCGAGCCGTAGTCGGCGATGTGGCGAAAGGTGCGCGGGCCAGGTGGATTGGCCGATTCCCTTCGAGCCGGTGGAGCTAGACCATTGCTCATCAGTAGCCTCGGGCAGCCGGGCTGGGAAGACGTCGCCCGCGGCGTTGGCAACCGCGTTGCACGTACCGATCCCTGAGAACAGGGTCTTCAAGCCGGCCATGTCGGAGATATCGGCCTGAAACATGCCAGACGTCCGGCCCACTGTGACGAGTTCTTGTCCCGCGTCTGCGGGGACCTCTTGCACCGGGGTTCCGCGTGGACCGCTGGGTACCACAACGATCTTCATCCGACTTCGAACCTCGATTCGGCACTCCAAGCAAATTCACGGTCGGTGCGAAACCGTGAGAAAGCCGGGAACGAAGCTCACAAGGTATCTGCCAGCGCGGTTCTCAGCTCGCGTCGTGAGGTAACCCCGAGCTTCGCGAAGATCTTGCCGAGGTGCCACTCCACTGTGCGTCGGCTGATGAACAGCTGCGCCGCGATTTCGACGTTCGTGTAACCGTCGCGTGCCAGGAGCGCGATGCGGCTCTCCTGCGCCGTCAAGTCGAAAGTGGCGTCGGTCGCCCCCACGTGCACCGTCTCGCCGGTGGCGGCGAGCTCGCGTTGTGCTCTGCGCGCGAAGCCGTCAGCACCCATGCGGGCGAACATGTCATGTGCGATCCGCAATTGGGTGCGGGCATCGGCCCGGCGTTTCTCTCGGCGCAGCCACTCGCCGTAGAGCAGGTGGGTGCGGGCCAGGTACACCACCACAGGAGTGCGCTCAAGATGCACCAGCGCGTCTTGGTACGCAGCGTCGGCCACCACGCCGTCGGACACCAGTGCGGTGGACCGGGCGGCCAAACCGAGTGCCGTCTCGGTCCCGCTGGTCCCCGTGCGTTCCAGCAGCCGACCGAGCGCCGCCGCGGCGACTTGGTGTTCGTTGCAGCGCGCGGCCGCCTCGACCAATTCGACGAGGAGGTAGCCGCACATCCCGAGGTCGTCGTGTCGCGCGCCGGAAGCGGCGGAGTCCATTGCCTCCTGGTACTGGCAGAGTCCGTTGTGCATGATCGCTGCCGCGTAGAGGGCAATCGAGATGTCATATCCCTCGCCGCGGCCCTTCGCGCCGTCGATCGTCTCTCGCACTCCCTCGCGGCACAGCTGTTCCTCTCCGCGGTAGGCGGCAAGGTAGGTCCTGATCGCCGCCCGAACCGGGGCGCCCGTCGCGGTGATGATGGCGGCGGACTCGTCGAGCAGTGCGGCCGCCTGCTCGAACTCGCCCGCCGTGACGCAGACCGCCGAATAGGTCACCAGGGCCACCGGCAACATGGTCAAGGAACCCGAGGCCCGCAGCTGCTCGACCTCTCGGGCCGTCAGGAAGTTGTAGGCGTCCTGGTCGAACAGATCCAGACACACACGCGCGGTGAGATCGTGCCAGCGCGGGTCGGGGGCGTCGGTCTCCCACTCGAGGAGATACGCCCGGATCGCCGCTTTCAGCAGGCCCGCTGCGGCGACGTAGCCGCGGCTCAACCTGACGATCAGGCCGTCCAGCAAGAGGTCGATGACCCGCGGCGGCGATGCGGCGGCGGGGGCCCTGCGCGCAGCCTGCGCAACGGACGGTGCCGAGTTGTGCCGTTCGGTCGACAGCCTGCCGACGAGGATCGACGCCATCACCGCCCCCAGATAGGCTTTCCGCGACTCGGGCGGGTCGAGCTCTTGTAGCCGCTTAGCGGCTGCGAGCAGAAGCGGCGGTGCGTCGACGCCGCGGCTGGCAGCGAATGCCATCTTCGCCCGCAACAATTCGCAACGCGCAGCCAGCAGTTCGTCGTCGGTGGTGTCGTGCGCCGCGGCGATCAGGCGCGCAGCCGGCTCCGACATGCCCGCGTCGAGGTTGGACATCGCGGCATCCAGCGTTCGGCGGGCCCGCTCGGTCGAGTCCGGCGTCAGCCGGGCGGCGTATTCCAGGAACGACGCCGCAGCGGAAACGCCTCCTCGAGCGCGGGCGCGCCCGGCCGCACGCTCCAGTTCGTCGGCGATCTGGGCGTCGGGCGTGTCGGTCGCATGGGCGCGGTGCCAGGCCCGGTAGTCGTCAGCCGTCGGCCCGGTGATGCTGGATGCCAAGGCGGCGTGCGCTTGCCGGCGCTGCGACGCCGACGAACTGCGATAGATCGCTGCGCGAATCAGGGGATGGCGAAACCTCGGACCGCCGTCGACGAAGATCAGGCCGGCGGTCTCCGCGGGCTCTGCGGCCGCCCGATCGATATCCAGACTGCGCAGGGCAGACCAGATCCATTCCGGTCGACCTGCGGGCTCGGCGGCCATCACGGTGAGCAATAGCTTTGTTGCGGAAGGAAGTTCACTGACCTGCCTGACGAAAGTACGCTCGATGTGCGTCTCGTTCGAGGTTGCGCTCGGCAGCCCGTAGCCGCCCGCCAGACCGTCCGAGGTCAACGCTTTGTGCAGCTCCAGCAGCGCGAGCGGGTTTCCGTTCGCCTCGGCGAGCACGGTTTCTCGCACCCGCTCATCCAGCCGGGTGGGCACCATGGTGGCCAGCAGCAATCGTGCGTCGCGATCGGTCAGGCCGCTCAACATCAGTTCCCGATGGCCCGCAATCGCGTCGGCGCCAATGTCTCTGGTGGTGAACACCATGACGACCGGATCCACCTGAATTCGGCGGGCGACGAAGGCCAAGGCCTGCAGCGACGCGGGATCCATCCACTGCGCGTCGTCGACGGCACACAAGAGGGGGGAGTCGCTGCTCGCCGCGCCAAGCAGCGTCAGCAGCGCAAGCCCCACCAGCAAGCGGTCGGGAGCAGCCCCGTTGGTGAGGCCCAACGCAACCTGCAAGGCGTGGGCCTGCGGCTCGGGTAGCCCTTCGATGAGGCCCATCAGCGGCGCACACAGTTGTTGCACACCGGCGTACGCGATGTCCCGTTCCAACTCGGCACCGCCGACCGACAGGACGCGAAAGTCGGGTGCCCGCTGCACCAGATCTTCCAGCAGTGCGGTCTTGCCGATGCCCGGCTCGCCGCGCAGCGCGAGAACCCCGCTGTGGCCGCGCCGGGCGGCCTCGAGCAGCTCGGCGAGCGCTTTTTGCTCGCGTTGTCGCCCGACCAGTGCCATGGTAGGCATCGTCGCACGGTGATCCGCGCCGATGCAGCGCGATCGACGGTTGGTTGGCGCTGCTGACCGGTCAGTCCGGCATGGCGGCCACGATGTGCTCTTCGGTCAGTGGCAACGTGCGCACCCGTACACCCAGCGCGTCGTACAGCGCATTGGCGATCGCGGCGGCGGTCGGTCCCTGCGAGGTCTCTCCCACACCGAGACTGGGGTGACCGGCGCCGGGCATCAACTCGACGGCCACCCGTGGCACCTCGGAAAATCGTAGGATCGGATAACTCTCCCACGTGTCGCTGGTGACGGACGCCCTGTCGAAGCGCACGCGCTCCTTGAGCGCCCAGCTGGTGGCCTGGATCGCGCCGCCCTCGATCTGATTGATGGCACCATCCGGATTGATCACCAGCCCGGCGTCCACCGCGATCACCAGACGGCGCACCCGCACCTCGGCAATCGCCTCGACCTCGGCCAGCACCGCACAGTACGCACTGCTGTTCTTGTAGCGCGCGTAGCCGATCCCGCGTCCCACCGAATCCGTGGGCGACCAGGTATCCCAGCCGAATGCCTGTGCGACGGCTTCGATCACCGCTCGGGCCCGTGGGTCGCGCAGCTGGCTCAGCCGGTACTCGACGGGGTCTCGTCCGGCCGCCGCGGCCAGATCGTCCATGACCGATTCGATGGCGAACACGTTGACGAAAGCGCCGAGCGCCCTCATCGCCGAGGTGCGCAGCGGCATCGTCGATATCTGATGGTTGACAACTCGGTAGGCCGGAAAGGCATATCCGGGCACCGAGTTACGTCCGGCTGTGCCCCCATGTTCCAGCGGAGCCTCCGGCCCGGCGACGATCTCCTGGCCGCCTTGCCGATGGCTCGCCGCCAGCAGCCCGATTCCGGGAACGAATCCCGGTCGCGTGTTGTGACTACTGCCCCAGATTTCGTGGCGCCAGGAGAGTACGTCGCCGCGGATATCGACATCGGCCGCGACCCGGACCACCGCAGCCGGCCCGAACGGCGCCCACGTCAGCTCGTCGGCGCGCGACCACACCACCTGGACATGGCGTTCGGGCACGGCCTGCGCCATCATGACGGCATCCATGGCGGCGTCGTCCGCGCCGTTGTGCCCGTAGCATCCCGGCCCCTTGACGTGATGCACGGTGATCCGGGCCTCGTCCATGTCGAGGGCGCGCGCCAGTTCTCGACGCAGGACGTAGACACCCTGGCTGTGGGTCCATACCTGCAGGGTCGGGTAGTCACCGGCGGTGAAATGCGCCACGGCGCACGACGGTCCCATCGCAGCATGCGCGAGGTAGGGACGGTGGAACACCGCCTCGTGGGAAGCCGCTGCCGGGGTGCCGGGGGCGATGTTTCCCTTCTCGGCGAGGACGGTCGTATCGGCGGGGGCGGTGGTCAGGAATGTCGCCAGGTGGTCCTCCTCGGGCAGGTTCGGGTGCTCGTCCCAGGTGGCGTGTGTGCGCAACACCTCTGCGGCGTGCACGGCGAGTTCTTCACGCTCGGCGACAACGGCCAGGAAGTCGCCGTCACGGATGACCGCCACGACCCTGCCGGTACCGCTCACCGCCGCGGTGTCGACCTCGGCGAGCACCGCACCGCGCGACGGCGGGCGCACCACCCGGCCATAGAGCATTCCGTCGAATGCCAGATCGTGGACGAAGCGCGGTGTGCCTAAACCGATTTCCGGTAGGTCGATCCTGGGCACACTGGTCCCGACCAGCGTGTACGAGCTGGGTTCCCTGGGCTCGCAGGTCCCGGTGGCATTGCAATCCAGTAGCGCGTCGTCGGCGAGTTCCCAGTAGCTCGTGAAGCGTCCACCCGCGGCGGTGATGGTGCCATCCGTAACGACCACGGCAGTTTCGGTGACGCCCAGTCGGTCGGCGGCGACGGCGATGTAGCGGGCTCTCGTCTCTGCGGCCACCATCCGCAGCGCGGCACCCGACTGTTGTATCGACATGCTGGCCGCGGTGTACCCCTCATCGGGACTGCGGCCGGTCTGCGCGCCGATCATCCGGACTCGGGCAACCTCGATATCGAGCTCTTCGGCCACCACCTGGGCCAGGGCGGTCAACACGCCCTGGCCGAGTTCGACCTTGCCCGAACGTACTTCGACCACTCCTGTGGGCAGGATACGCAACCAATCACCCAACCTCGGATTGCTCTGAAGCGAGGTGGGTAACGCGCGGATGTCCGATGCCGTCACCGCGGCGGCATTTCGCTGCGCATCGCCTCGGCCGCGGCCAGGACCGCACGGACGATCCGATTGTGAGCACCGCACCGACACAGATTGCGATCCAGAGCGGCGCGGACCTCGTCCTCGGTGGGTGCGTCGTTCTCGCGCAGCAGCCCGACGGCACCGACGATCATCCCCGAGATGCAGTAGCCGCACTGCGCGGCTTGGCCTTCCACGAAGGACCGAGCGACGGGGTGAGGCGTCTCCGGTGTCCCCAGTCCCTCGATGGTGGTGATCGCGCGGCCATCGGCCGCCCACATGGGCACGCTGCACGAATAGTCCGGACGGCCGTCGATCAACACAAGACAGGCCCCGCACAGCCCCTGGCCGCAACCGAACCGACTTCCCTTGAGGCCGAGATGGTTTCGTAGTGCATATAACAGCGGTGTGTCGTCCTCGGTGTCAACCTCCCGAATGACACCGTTCACGTCGATCGAGTGCATACTTCCCCTATGTCGCTCCCACGGCGGACAAGCGTCTGCCCAACTCGGGGAATACAGCCAGTGTGCTGGCGTTGATCGCCGCGAACTGCGTAGCGTCGAGCGCGGTCGAGTTCAGGAAGTCGCGTATGTAGTCCTCGTGCACCTTCATGTCCGAGAGCGGATAGTCGGTGCCGAACAAGATGTGATCGGCGGTGGTCAGCTCCAGCAGCGGCCCCACCGAATGCGCGGCATTGGCCATCTCGAAGTAGAGGCCGGCGAGCTGTGTCTTGATGTCGTCGGCGGTGACGGCGCGGGGATTGGGTACCCACGGCATCGGTCCCAACGCCGCCACCCGGGACCACACCGCCGGCAGCGCGCCCCCGCCGTGGGCCAGAACCATCTTCATGTTGGGATAGTTCTCGAACACCCGGGCGAACACCGCGTCCACCACGGTGCGCGGGGTGTCGAACACGAATTCCAGCACCGGCCCCGGTCGCCCGCACGCCGTCAGTTCCAGCCCCGCCGGCGCCGAAGGGTGCACGAACACCGGTGCGTGGCGCCGATCCAGTTCGGCGAAAATCGGGGCATAGTGCGGATCGCCGAAATACGTGCCGCCGGTATTGGTGGACATCACGAATCCGTCGGCGCCGAGTTCGTCGGCTGCCCGCCTGATCTCGTCGACTGCTCGCAGCGGCTCTGCAGCCGGGATCGTGGCGAGAAACCCGAACCGGTCCGGTTGGGCGGCCGCCACCGCGGCGCCCCGATCGTTGATCTCGCGGGCCCGCTCGGCGAAGACGTCCGTCGGCATGGACAACAACTGGAGCGCGATGCCGTGGGCGTCCATGAATGCCAGCGCAACGTCGGCCACCCATTCGGGAGCCGGCGGACCAGTGAACCGGTTGGCCGCCAGCCAGGAGTTCTCCACTTCCCGCTGGGCCGGGCTGAGCACCGGAAAGTTATGCGAATGCACATCCACGATGCCGTCCAATCGCCTCACGCCGTCGACTCTGCCCGGTCGCGCACGGTGATGGACCCGTAGAAGTGCCGGGTCGCAGAACCCGGCACTATCACGGGTCCGATCTCGGTGGGCCATTGCTGAACTGATGTCCATGCCGGCCGAGGATTGCGCTGACGCGGCGCTGGGGTTCCGGCGCCGGGTACCGATCCGCGTGCAGGTCAACGGGACCGCCGTGGAGGGCGAGGTGGCACCGCGTACCACGCTTCTCGACTGGCTTCGGGAAACGTTGGCGTTGACCGGCGCCAAGAAAGGCTGCAATGAGGGCGCATGCGGGACGTGCACGGTCCTCGTCGACGGTCAACGCATGAATGGCTGTCTCACCCTGGCTGTGCAGTGCGACGGCCGCGACGTCGTGACGGCGGAAGGTCTGGCGGGCCCTGACGGCGCGCTGCACCCGGTGCAGCGCGCATTCGCCGAACACGACGCGTTCCAGTGCGGGTACTGCACACCCGGTCAGGTCATATCCGCGGTCGCCTGCATCGCCGAGGGCCACGCAACAGACGAGGACACCGTGCGGGAGTCGATGAGCGGCAACATCTGTCGGTGCGCGTCCTATCCCCAGATCACCGCGGCCGTGCTGGCCGCCGCGAACGGTCAAGGCCGATGAAGGATTTCGGGTACGCCCGCGCCACCGATATCGCCTCGGCGACGGCCACCCTGAGCCGCGGTGACGCCACCGTGATCGCGGGCGGCACCGAACTGCTGAACTGGTTCCGCCTCGGGATCTCCGATGATGACCATGTCCTCGACATCGGTGATCTCGAAGAACTGCGAAGCATCACCAGCGACGGTGACCATGTGATCATCGGGGCGTTGGCGACGCTCAACGACGTGGCGGCACACCCCGCCGTCAACAGCGGCGCGGGCGCACTGGCGTCGGCGTGCCGCCAGGCCGCGTCTGCGCAACTGCGCAACCGCGCAACCATGGGCGGAAACGTTCTGCAACGTACCCGGTGCCCGTACTTCCGTGCGGAGGAACCGCTGCCGTGGGGCTGCAACAAACGCGCCCCGGGCACCGGGTGTTCCTCGCTGGCCGGTCATCACGAGCGGCAGGCCATCTTCGGCTGGACCGAGAACTGTGTGGCGGTGCAGCCGTCGGACCCGGCGGTCGCGCTGGCCGCTCTCGACGCGCGGGTCGCCATCGCCGGCCCGGCCGGCACCCGCAGCATCCCGATGACCGAGTTCCATCTCTCGCAGGAAGAAGCGGCTGCGACGGGGGACTCGCAAGGCGAGACTCGCCTGGAGGCCGGCGAGCTGATCACCGGGTACCGGCTGCAGCTACGGCCCGGCGAGGGGCAGGCCTACGTCAAGGTGCGCGAACGCGCATCGTACGAGTACGCCATCGTCTCGGCCGCCGCAGCAGTACGCAGCGTGAACGGCGTCATCAGCGAGGCCCGCGTCGCACTCGGTTCGGTGGCGCAGAAACCGTGGCGGCTCCACGCGATCGAGCCCGAACTCGTCGGGGTCGGCCTCAACCGGGATACGCTGGCGCCCATCCTCAACCGTGCCATGACAGCCGCGCGTCCGTTGCCGAACAACGGCTTCAAGACGGTGCTGGCCGCCCGTGCTGCGGTGCGGGCGCTGCTGACCGCCGGGGGTGCGCCGTGACGGCAACGACGGTGACCACGAAGACTTATCCGCGCGTCGAGGCTGCGTCCAAGGTCACCGGCGCGGCCCTCTATACCGCCGATCACCATTCCGACACGATGGTGTACGCGGTACTCGTGGGCGCACCCGTTGCCGCGGGTGTGCTGCGTGGCGTCGATACGAGTGCCGCGCTGCAGGCGCCCGGCGTGATCGCCGTCCTCACTGCCGCCGAACTGCCGGACTTTCCCGAGCTCTCGGAACCGGCCGGGGTGACCCGAATGCCATTCAGCGACAGCGCTATCCACTATGAAGGCCAACCCGTCGCCATCGTCATCGCCGATTCCGTCGAGGCCGCCGAGGCTGGGCGCACACTGGTGGTGGTCGACTGTGAGCGTGCCGATCCGGTGTTGCTCGGTGCGGGTGCTCGTGAGCCGGCTCCCGGCGAGTTCGGCGGCGAATTCACCAAGGGCGACATGGATGCGGCGTGGTCGAGCGCCGCCGTCCGCATCGAGCAGACGTACCGTCAAGCACCGCGCCACCATCACGCGATGGAGACATCGGGCACGGTCGCGCAGTGGGACGGTGACACGCTGACGCTCTGGGACAGTGTGCAGGCCAGTTCCACGGTGCCGCCGGTGGTCGCCGCGGCGCTGGGTCTCGAATCTGACCGCATCCACATCATCGCGCGCCACATCGGCGGGGGCTTCGGCTCCAAGAGTTACATCTGGCCGCACGAGATCCTGGCCGCAGCCGCCGCTCGGATCACCGGCCGGCCCGTGAAGTTGCATCTACGCCGAGCTGACCAGTTCAGCAATGTCGGATACCAACCGTGGATGGAGCAGACAGTGCGACTGGCCGCCGACGCGGCGGGGCGGCTCACCGGCATCGAGCACGTCGCGGTGAACAACGCCGGCATGGTGGACACCCACGTCGAGCCCGCAACGCTGTCGAGTAGGAATCTGTATGCGTCGGATGCGATTCGCACCCGTCAGGTACTCGAGCGGGTGAACCTCAACGTGCCCACCCCGATGCGGGCCCCGCTCGAAGGCACCGGCCAGTGGGCGCTGGAGTCCGCGATGAACGAACTGGCCGACGCGGCCGGCATCGATCCGATCGATCTGCGGCTGGCCAATTTTGCCGAGGTCTCCCCGGCCGACGGTCGGCCATGGTCGAGCAACCGACTCAAGGAGGCGTACGCCGAAGGGGCCCGTCGCTACGGGTGGCACGAGCGTCACGAACGGGCACGCACGGAGGGTCCGTGGGTTATCGGGCACGGGATGGCGACCTGCACCATGGGCAGCTTCCGCTTCCCCAGTGCGGCGCGGATCCGGCTGCGCGGCGACGGGACGGTCGTGGTCGAGGCGAACGTCCCCGATATCGGGACGGGCGCGCCGACGTTACTCAGTGAGATCGTCGCCGAGGAGCTGGGCGTGGCGCGCGAGCAGATCGAAATGTGCTGGGGCGATACGCAGTTACCGGCTGCGGGGCCCAGCTATGGCTCGTCGATCACCATGAGCGCGGGCAGCGCGGTCGCCGCCGCGGCCCGCGACGTGGTCATACAACTCGCCGCCCGCGGCATCGCGGCGATCGATACCGACACGCTGCGCGCTGCGGGGATCGACGAGATCGTCGGCGAGGGCCGGTTCGAGACGCCCGACGGCACGATGAACCTGGACGGGGAGGGAACGCCTTTGGCGCTGCGGACGTGGGGGGCCGTCTTCGTCGAAGTCGGCGTGGACCGCGATTTCGGGCTGCTCCGGCTGCGGCGTGCGGTCGGCGTCTATTCGGCCGGACGCATCATGAATCCCGTGACCGCGCGGGCGCAGATGATCGGCGGCATCATCTGGGGCTGGGGCAAAGCCACGCTGGAGGAAAGCGATCAGGACCCGGTTCACGGCCGCTGGCTGGCCAAGAATCTGTCGAACGTGGCGGTGCCGGTCAACGCCGATATCCCCACCGACCTCGACGTGTCGTTCATCGACGAATACGACGCCGCCGCAAGCCTGATCGGTGCGCGGGGTATCGGGGAACTCGGCGCAACGGGCGTGGACGCCGCGGTGGCCGCCGCCGTACACGACGCAGTGGGGGTTCGGGTGCGCGAGCTGCCCATCCTGCCGTGGAAAGTGCTCGGCGGCTTGACAGGAGCGTCATGACGAAGACCTGGTTCGTCACCGGAACCTCCCGCGGCATGGGGCGAGAGCTGATTGCGCAGGTGTTGATGCGCGGCGACACTGTCGCGGCGACACTTCGACGACCCGAACAGCTCGACGACTTGGCCGCCCGCTTCGGGGATCGGCTGTGGCGGCACGCCCTCGACGTCACCGACTACGACATGGTCCGTCTGGTCGTCGCCGCGGCGTTCGACGCATTGGGGCGGATCGATGTCATTGTGTCCAACGCGGGTTACGGGGTGTCCGGCGCCGCGGAAGACCTCGGCGACAAGCACATCGAGGAGTTGATCGCCACCAACCTGACGGGTTCCATCCAACTTGCGCGTGCGGCGATACCACCTCTTCGCGCTCAGGGCGGCGGGTTGTTGATGCAGATGTCGAGCATGGGCGGGCAAGTCACCTTCCCGTCCTACTCGGTCTATCACGCCTCCAAGTGGGGTATCGAAGGTTTCTATGACGCTCTCGCTCACGAGGTCGAGCCGTTTGGCATCCGCACCACCCTGATCGAACCCGGCGTCGTGCGCACCAGCTTCTTCGATGCCGCCGAGCGCATTCCGGCGAGTTGCCCGTATCGGGGTGGACCCGCCGATCCGCCGCCGACCACAATTGACCAGATGACCAACAGCCCGGAACATGTTGCCGCAGCTATTATTCGGGCTGCCGATGCCGACGAACTGCCCCAGCGGCTGGTTCTCGGTTCCGACGCGTGGTCCCTGATCACCCAGGGCCTGTCGAGCCGACTCATCGAGGTCGCGGCGCAGCGCGACAACGCTGCCTCTGCTGACTTTCTGCCAGACGCGTCCCCCCACTAGGCCACATCTACTATCTGACGCTCTGTTGCCGCCCGGCGGAATGACGCCGCGCCGCGCGGTCGGGAGGAGGCTGAGCGCGGTCGTTGGGTATCACCGGTCCAATTCTTCTGGGAAAGGGTGGGCGGTGTCTGAACCGCGTGAACGAATACTGCACGGATCGAATACTGCGCCTCCGGCAGCCGAGGGGGAGTAGGTGCCGAGGCCCGGAAGTTGTCGGTGGTCGAATGTATGTTCGGGTCGTGGTGGTGGTGCGGGAGGTGGTAGCGGCGTTACGTGCCGCTGTGGATGCCGTGCTGGCCGCTGATCTGTCCTTGTCGACCGCGGCGGAGGTGGTGGAGCTGCTCGATGAGTTGGAGGCCGTCGGCTGTCGGCTGCCCGGCATCGGGGGTTGGCGCGGTTGCAGGTGGAGACCACCCCGCAGAAGATGGGCGCCAAGAACTGGAAAGACGTCCTCGCGATCCGGTGGCGGATCAGCGGGTCGGAGGCGCACCGAAGGTTGACCGAGGCCGCGCTGCTGGCGCCGCGGCAGCCGGTGACCGGGCCGCCGCTGCCGCCGGTGTTGCCGGCGACAGCGGTCGCCCAGGAGCAGGGGCTCATCACCGGCGAGCATGTCAGCGAGATCCGCAAGGCGGTCGACAAGCTGCCCGGCTTTTGTGATGCCGCGACGCGGGAGCAGTTCGAGGTCGAACTGGTGCGCACCGCGGTCGGGGCCGGTCCGAAAGAGACCCGGGATGCCGCGGATCTGACCCTGTTCCTGCTCGATCAGGACGGGCCCGAACCCGATGATGCTGAACGCGTCCGCACGCGTGGCTTCACCAAGGGACGGCAGGGCCGCGACGGCATGACCGAGTGGCGAGCCACCCTGACGCCGGAGGCGGCGGTGTGGGAGGCGATCTTCGCCAAATACGCCGCCCCCGGCATGTGCAACCCCGACGACCCGGAACCGTGCACCTCGGGGACACCGAGTCAGGCGCAGATCGACAACGATCACCGCAGCCTGGCCCATCGCCAGCACGACGCGCTGGTCGCGGTCGGGCGGATCGCCCTGATGAGCGGCGAACTCGGCCAACTCAACGGGTTACCGGTGACGGTGATCGTGCGCACCACGCTGCAGGATCTGGAATCGCGGGCTGGGATCGGCACCACCGGTGGCGGCACCCGGCTGCCGATTCGTGATGTGATCCGGATGGGGGCGCACGCCAGCCACTATCTGGCGGTGTTCGACCGCGCCACCGGCTCCGCCCTGGACCTGTTCCGGGCGCGCCGGGTCGCGTCGGCGGCGCAGCGGATCATGCTGATCGGCCGCGAAGGGGGCTGCACCAAACCCGGCTGCCCGGTCGGGGCGTATGGCTGCCAGGTCCACCATGTCACCACCGACTGGGCCGCCGGCGGGTTGACCAACATCGATGACCTCGGCCTGGCCTGCCCACCGGACAACTGCGCCGTCACACCGGGCGGCTGGAGCACGTCGATGAACGCCCGTCACGAGGTCGAATGGACCCCACCCGCAGACCTCGACACCGGCCAAACCCGCATCAACACCCACCACACCCCCGAACGACTCCTGCGCCCACCCGCCAACGAGGAACCCGTCGCAGAGACCACCGACCCGTCAGAACCCGGCGGACCCGCACCACCTGACAACGAAGCGGCCTGACAGGCCGATCGAACTCACGCGCCTGCGGCGATTGCCTCGGCCATTCCCCGGGTCGCAAGCACGTCCGCGAGCTCGTTGTCATCGATGCCCGAGTGGCCCTTGACCCAGAACCACTCGACTTCGTGTCGCGCACAGGCTTTTTGGAGCCGCTGCCACAGGTCGACGTTCTTGACCGGCTGCTTGGCGGCGGTGAGCCAGCCGTTGCGCTCCCACCCGAGCACCCACTTGGTGATGCCGTTGCGGACGTAGGTGCTGTCGGTGTAGAGGTGCACCACCACGGGCCGGGTCAACGCTTCGAGCGCCATGATCGGCGCCATCAACTCCATCCGGTTGTTGCTGGTGACACCGGATTCGCCGCCGCACATCTCGCGAACATGCTGACGTTGCCGTAGCACCGCCCCCCAGCCGCCCGGCCCGGGATTGGGCCGGCAGCCCCCATCGGTGTGGATCACCACGACATCAACTGCCCGCTCGTCTTGCATGCGCAGAGGATAGGCAGTCAGCAGGCCGTTGTGCAGGTGGACTCGCCGCGTCACCGGCGGGTCGGCGTCTCGGCGCGCGACCGAATGGCCGGCGCGATCCAGTCGTTCAGATATTCGCGCAGGCCGCCACCCTGGCGGTCCGGCCCGCCAGGATCGACGATGAACGACTGGAGGGTCCTCAGCATGAATTCCACCAGACCGTCCAGCTTCTCACCACCGAAACCCACTGCTGCCCAATCGATGTCGAATCGCTGCAGAATCGATCGGCCGAAGCCGATCGCCACGTCGGACGTCACCCCCGCGGTGAATGCCGACGCTTTCCCCGGTTCGACGACCAGCCGCAGGTATCGATCCTGCGAGAGTTGTTCGAGCGTGTAGGCGATGCTCTCGACGACGGCCCGCGTCGGATCGCTGATCGCGCCGAGTTGCGCCGCCAGCCGGTCGAGGAACGCGTCGATCGACGACAGGGCTGCGGCCGCCAGCAGTGCCTCCTGAGTGGGGAAGTAGCGGTACACCGTCTGCCGCGTCACGCCCAGCGACTGCGCGACCGTCGACATCGTCGCGGGCTGACCACTGTCGATGGCCCGACGAGCGGCATCGAGGATTCGGCCGGCAGCCTCCTCGTCGTCGCGGGGAATGTCACCCGCCCACCCGTGCCTGCGCATGGGTTGATGGTCGCACGACGCCGGGTCGAATCTTGACAATACATTCCTATCCAGATGTATGGTCAATGTCATGGCACTTGCACAGACGGGCCCCGCCCCCTGCGACGACGAGGTGTTGACCGAGAGAGCGCTCAGACATGCGCTCGCCGGCACCACGGACATGGCTGATCGGGAGCTACGGGTACCGCTGCACTACTACCGCGACCCGAAGATCACCGAAGTCGAGGAATCGCAGATTCTGCGACGGGTCCCGTTGGCGATCGTGCCGTCAGCGCAACTGCCGAACGCCAACGACTACGTGGTCCGCTCGGTGCTGGGGGATTCGCTGCTGGTCACCCGCGATCGCACCGGGGCCAGCCGCGTCCTGCTGAACTACTGCCGCCACCGGGGTGCCATGCCGGCGTGCGGAGCCGGCAACGCATCGCGATTCGTCTGCCCGTACCACGCCTGGACCTACAAGAACACCGGCGAGTTGTTCATGGTGCCCGGGCGTGCAGGCTTCGATTCGATGAATCTGAAGGACTACGGTCTGGTCGAACTACCGTCGGAAGAGCGGCACGGCTTCATCTGGGCGGTGCTGACGGCCGACGCGACGATCGATCTGGACGCGCACCTCGGCCCGGTCGGACCGGAACTCGAGCGGTGGGGCTACGGCTCCTACGGCTACCACACCGAGCGCGAATTCACTTCTGACGTCTCGTGGAAGGGTGCGCTCGAAGCCTTCGCCGAGGGCTATCACTTTCCGTTCGTGCACGGGGAGAGCCTGATCGGGCAGAACACCTTGGCCAACACCTCGATCTACGACGAGTACGGCAGGCACCATCGCATCGGTTTTCCGTTCACGTGGATCACCAATCTCGACACCGACGCCGCCGCGCCGCGTGACCCGTCGACGAACATGGGCGTCATCTATTGGATCTATCCGAACCTGATTCTCGCCAACAGTCCGGTGGGAGTGGAGATCATCGACATCCTTCCGGCCGGTGAGCCGACGCGCTGCACCGTTCGGCACAGTTGGATGGGGCGCGTCCCCGCGCAGAACGACGAGATGCGCGCGATGTACGACACGATCTATGAGGGTGTTCATGCCGCGGTGCGCGACGAGGATTTCGCGATGCTGCCGCAGTGCGGACAGGGTGTGCGGCACGGCCAACATGACCACATGATCATCGGCCGCAACGAAATCGCTGTACAGCACATGATCAGAGTCTTCGCCGACGAGCTGGGCATCGCGCTGTCTTGATCATCAGCCGTCACGGGCGTGCCGAGATCAACGCCGTACGCACCGACAGGCCCAGCTCGTGATGCCGCAGTGTGGTGATCCGCCGACCGGGCTGCACAGCGGCTTTCACCGGGGAGGTCCGCTCACCGAAGTAGCGGGCGGCGGCGTCGATATCGGCGACGACGTAGGTGATGCCCCACAGCGTGGACGGGCCGGGGCCTGCCGTCCCCGGTGAGCCGACGACCTCGATGATCGTCTCGGCGAACCGGAAGAAGACTTGACGGATCGGCCGGCCTCCGACGTCGGCGTCCCGTTCACGGCGCGGATGCGCGCCCAGATCGCGAAACGCTGCGACGGTTCGGTCGAGATCGGGTGACATCACCACGAGGTGGTCGATGGTGGTGACCCCGTTCGGGTGGACCGCCGGCACCGAGGCCGCCGCATGGGACCCCGTCGTCGGGATGCCGTCCACGTCGTCACCGGCGTCGGGCGGGAGGCCGTCGAGCGCCCAGGCGATGATGCCGGAACCGCGCTCCCCGCCGACCAATTGGACGCGCACGCCCTCGACGCGGCACATCGCGTCGGCATCGACGGTGAATCCGGCACCCGCCCACGCCGACGGAGGGTCGGCGACCTCGAGCGTGACGATGCGCAGCGTCATGAGCGCCGAGTGTGTCAGATCATCGCGCGAAATCGGCGGGACGGAACTTGCCCGCACCCAGCTTGCTCTCGATCTCCTCGAGGCTGCGCCCGGTGAGATCGGGCATCCGGAAGTACACGAACAGCCACGCCGCGACGTTGAACAGCCCGTAGAGCCACATCGCCGGTCCGACGCCGATCCCGCTGATCAGCGTCAGCAGCGTCAACGTGATCAGCAGGTTGGTGCCCCACAGCGCAGCGGACTGCACCGCGGTCCCGGCAGGCCGCACGGCCAGCGGGTAGGTCTCCGATCCCGTCAGCCACCCCATGAGTTGCAGGCCGCCGGCGTTGAACAGCATGAACACCACCAGGCACGCGATGATGAACGGCACCGAATCTCGGCCGCTGTTGCCGGTGACGAACAGGGTGCCGAGCACGAACAAACTTAAGGCGGCGCCCGGGATCATGATCAGGGTGAGCCTGCGTCGCCCGACCTTGTCGATGATCGACAGGCCGACCAGCTGAGCCACCAGGTAGCTGACTCCGAGCGCGACCGACACCTCCAGCGCCACCGATTCCGAGAAACCGTTGTCGGTCAGGATGGTCGGCGAGTAGTAGATGATCATCTCGATGCCGCTGAGTTGGGTGAAAATCGCGATGCCGCAGCCCAGTACGAGCGCCGGCCGCACCCATGCCGCGCGCAATCCAGGCCAGCCGCGCGTCTTCGCGGTCTGCTCCTTTCGTGTCAGCTCCGCCATCTCGTCCAGCTCACCGTCGACGTCGTAGCTCGCCGGACGGACGCGTTCCAACACGTCGCGGGCGTCGTCACCGCGGTCGTTCTTCACCAGCCAGCGCGGGCTCTCGGGCAGTCGCAGCAGCAGGATGAGCATGATCGCCGCGGGCACGGCCGCGGCGCCGATCGACCATCGCCACGGAATGTGCTCGGTGGCACCGACAATGGTCGCGATGACGATCCCCACGCCGATGGCGATCTGGAAACACAGCACGAGACGGCCGCGGTACTTCGGCGGCGCCAGTTCTGCCACGTACATGGGCGCGGTCTGCGTCGCACCGCCGACGGCGAAGCCGAGAACCAGCCGGCCGAGGGACAGGATGAGCGGATTGGGTGCGACAGCGCACCACAGCGCGCCGACGACGAAGACGGCGGCCAGCATCAGCAGCGTGCCCTTGCGGCCCCGCTTCTCCGACAGGTAGCTACAGCTGAGTGCACCGATGACGGCGCCGAGAAGGATGCTCGCGGCGATCACCTGCTTCCAGGACTCTTCGATGCCGAAGTCCTTGGTGATCTGCAGCAGCGCGCCCGAGATGATGCCGGTGTCGTAGCCGTACAGCATGCCCGAGACCGCGGAGACCAGTGCCACGATGATCGCCGCTCCGGTCAACTGGCCCGGGGCCGTTGTCCTGTCGTGATCCGCCGCGGCGGTGTCGTGCGAACTCATCCGGGGCCTCCTGGCCGCGACGGTGTGCCGCAACGGCAGATGCTGCTGCGGCACAGGGGATGTGGGGACTAGTCGTCGTCGGACTTATCGGACTTGTCGTCCTTATCGGACTTGTCGTCCTTGTCGGACTTGTCGTCCTTGTCGGACTTGTCGTCCTTGTCGTCGGAGTCCTTGTCGTCCGTCTTGCCGTCGCCCTCGCCATCCTTGTCATCGGAGTCCGGCGAGGCGCCGACTTCGATCACCGCCCAATGACTGGGCGACAGCAGCACCGACCACTTGCCTTCCTCGCGGCCCAACTTCAGAACGCCGTCATCGACTTCCCAGACGGTGCCGTCGTCGTATGTGGATTCCTGACCATCCGAATACGTGAGTTTGAACGCCATGCCGCTGAATGCCCGAACCGCAGCACTGTTAATCGCGTATTGCCGACCGATGTCGGGACCGATCTGTCAGCGCGGTGCGTTGGCCAGGAAGGTGTGCACGATGTTGCGCTGCCACCCCGACACCGTCAGGCTACGCACGTCGACGAACCCGTTGCGCTGCAGCCGCTCCCGGAACGCGGTGGCGCCGTCGAAGTCGTTGACGCTGGTGCGCAGGTAGCGGTACAGCCCGGCGTCGCCCGAGCGCAGCTTGCCAGCCGGAATGATGATCGCCGCGCACACGAGGTTCCACGTCACCCGCGCGACCGCGGAATCGCGCACGGAGTACTCGTGGGCGGCGAACACGCCACCGGGCCGCAACAACGCGCGTAGTGTCTGCAGCACCGGATCGGGGTCGGGCAGGTTGCGCACCAGGTAGGCGGCCAGGATGCCGTCGAATGGTCCGCGCACCCCCGCCTCGGCGAGGCCCTCGGCGCGGCTGTGCACAAAGCTCACCGAGTCCGGCCACTGCTTGGCGCGGGCCTGGGCGAGCATGCCGGCCGACCCGTCGACCCCGATGATCTCCGCGTGCGGCGCCGCCTCCAACAGCGCGGCCGTGGAAGCCCCGGTGCCGCAGCCGATGTCGAGCAGTCGCAGCCCGCGACCCTGATCGGGGAGCTGCATGCGTTGCGCCGACAGTCGCAGATGCTCGTGATAGCCAGGGTTCGAGCCCACCAGACCGTCGTAGGCGTCAGCGCCCGCATCGAAGGCGTCGGGAACGTCGTAGGCGCCGCGTGTCATCGACCGAACTCTACCCACGTCGCTCACAGCTTCGCGATGACGTTCTCCGCGAACATCTCCAGATTGCGGACCTTCACCTCGAGCGGCTCGGTGTCCGGACCGGTGATGTAGGGGATGCGGAATCCGACGATCACGTCGGTGATCCCCTTGTCCTCGAGCCGTTTGACGCCGTCGAGGGTGTAGGCGTCGATCGAGATGACGTGGACCTGATAGTCGTCGTTGTCGGCGCTGCCCTCCTCCTCCCGGAAGCGGGCGAGTTTGGCCAGCAGCGCGTCGAGCTCCTCCGGGTCGCCGCCACCGTGCATCCATCCGTCGTTGCGCGCAGCCCGACGCAGCGCAGCGTCGGCGTGACCGCCGATCAGGATCGGGACGGGCCGGCTGGGCGCGGGCGTCATCTTGGTCTTCGGGATGTCGTAGAACTCCCCGTGGAATTCGAAGTACTCACCCGAGGTCAAGCCGCGGATGATCTCGATGCACTCGTCCATCCGCTTGCCCCGGCGGGAGAACGGCACGCCCAACAACTCGTAGTCCTCGGGCCACGGGCTGGTTCCCACGCCGAGACCCAGCCGATTGTCGAACAAGGCGGCCAGCGACCCCGCCTGCTTGGCGACGAGAGCCGGTGGCCGGATCGGCAGCTTCAGCACGAAATGGTTGAAGTGCAGCGTGGTCGTCACCGCGCACAGAGCCGCGGTGAGCACGAAGGACTCGATGAACGCCTTCCCATCGAGGAATTCACGGCTGCCGTCGGGGGTGTACGGATAGGTCGAATCGGACTCGTAGGGGTAGGCGATGCTGTCGGGGATCGTCATCGCGTGATAGCCCGCAGCTTCGGCCGCCTTGGCCAGCGGGATGTAGTACGTCGGATCGGTCATCGCTTCTGCAAAGGTGAACCGCACATCGCCTCCTGCTCGTCGGTGACCGCATACTAGAACGTGTTCTAGATCAACCGGGGCGCAACGGCCTTACAGGATCGGGACGTCGACGTCGGTGCGCGCGAGCGTGAACGGTGGGGCGCCCGTGCCGACCACCGTGACACCGCCCTGCGCGGTGCGCTCGGTCAGCCGGGCGCGGGCCACCTGCCCGTCTGTCCCGATCTCGACGTCGACAGGCAGCTTGAGCGCCTCTAGCCGGTCGAAAAGCGTTCCGCGCCAATGGTAGAGGCCATCGATGGGGTCCAGCCGTCCGGTCAGCCGAACGCGCTGCCGGTATTCGTGCCCGCCCACCGCGACCGTCGCGATCCCGTCGTAGATCGCGTCGTCCGCGTCGCCGTCGGTGTCGCCGTCCTCGACCGCGAACTGCACGTCGAACGCCGACGGGATCTTCGACCCGACCACGCGCCAGTACCGCCCGCCGCGGTGGTCACCCGCTCGGCGGCGCTGACTGAACATGCGCTGGGTCGCCGGACGCACCTCGATCCGCGATCCACCGGTGCGGCTGAGGTGGTGCAGGCACTTGGCGATGTAGCTCTTCTGCGCGGCGGTGTCGGGTCCGGTCAGCAGGAAGTAGTTCGGCACGCCGGCCACGGCGACCCCGAGGTAGGGGATTAGCCCGTCGGGCAGCGGCGGGGTGCCCGCAGGCAGCGTGCCGTCGGTCGCGATCAACACCCGCGCCGTGCGGTCACCCACCCGCCACCTGTGGGTCTGCTCGTCGAAGTCGGCAGCGATCGACCCGCTGACGTAGGCCACCGTCTCGGTCACAGGAACCCGCTGCGCTTCCACACGCGCCGGGCCAGCGACCCCATCAGGTCGACCTCGGTGAGGAACGCTGCGAGCGGCGCGAAACCCACCACCTGGACCTCGCGTCGGTGCGGGCTGCTGCGCGCGACCCGACGAGCCTCGTCGGCGTCGAGGCCCACACGTGCGTACTGAACGCGGTTGGTGAACAGGTGCCGGAAGAACAGGCCGCCGGCACCGTTGATGTTGCCCACCCACATCCGCGACAGCCGGCCCAGTTCCGGTGCACGCTTGCGCAACCCGTCGCGGGCGAACTGGATGTGGCGCGCCTCCTCGGTGACGTGGATACGCATCAGGCGTTGCACCAGTGGCTGCAGCTCCGGATCGTCCATCATCTGCCGTTGCAGGGAATCGAAGATCTCCTCGCCGACCAGGGCAGCCACCCACAGCAGCGACCCCTGGAACACGAACGGCAGCATGTTGATGATGACGCGTTGATAGAGCTTCGGGCGCACCGGTTTTGCGCCGATGCGCTCGATCGCCTTGCCGAACATCACCATGTGACGGGTCTCGTCGCCCAGCTCGGTCAGCTCGTAGTGGGTGGCCCGCGCCGTCGGATCCTGGTGCATCATCTTCCGCAGCAGCGCCTGGTTCAGGATGTTCTCGAACCAGATGCCCGCCGACAGCGTATTGGCCAGCTCCTGGCGGGAGAGCTCGATCTGCTCGGCCCGAGACATGCGGTCCCACAACGCGGTTCCGTACAGGGAGACCAGCTTTGGGGGCAGGAAGAACTTGTCGGGATCCAGTGGTGCGTCCCAGTCGATGTCGACAACGGGGGCATAGGACTTCTTGACCGAGCCCTTGAGCAGCCGATCGGCGAAGCCATCTCGTGTCGGGGAGGTGGTGCGCGGGGCGGGTGGAGCCGTCATCGTCGACGTCCCTTCGTCGTGGTGCTCACGACGGTAGGGAGCGTTCCGGCGCCATGTCAATACCCGCGGTACCGCATACCTTCGGTACTGGCCGCAATCGGCCCGGGCGGGGCATGATGACGCTGTGACGTCGTTTCTGCTGCGTGCAGCGCTCACCGGGGTGGCGCTGTGGGTGGTGACGTTGATCGTTCCTGGGATCGCGTTCGTCGGTGGCGACTCGACCGCGGCGCGGATCGGCATCATCTTCGTGGTGGCGGTCATCTTCGGGCTGGTCAACGCCATCATCAAGCCGATCGTGCAGCTCATCTCGATCCCGCTCTACATCCTCACTCTTGGCCTGATCCACATCGTGATCAACGCGTTGATGCTCTGGATCACCTCGTCGATCACCGAGCACACCACGCACTGGGGCCTGTTCATCGACGACTTCTGGTGGACCGCGATCTGGGCGGCCATCGTGTTGTCGATCGTGAGTTGGGTGCTGTCGTTGATCGTCAGGGCAGACTGAACAGATGCCCGAACTGCCGGAGATCGAAGCTCTCGCCGACCATCTGCGCCGGCACGCGGTCGGGCAGATCGTCCGGCGGGTGGACGTCGGCGCGCTCTCGGTGCTCAAGACGTTCGACCCGCCGCTGTCTGCGCTGCACGGTCAGGAGGTGACCGGCGCAAACCGTTGGGGCAAGTACCTGGGGCTGCAGGCTGGTGATCTGCATCTGATCACCCATCTGTCGCGTGCCGGGTGGTTGCGCTGGTCGGACAAGCTGTCGCCGGCACCGCTGAAGCCGGGTAAGGGGCCGATTGCGCTGCGGGTGCATCTCGGAGAGGAGGGGCTCGGGTTCGACCTCACCGAGGCCGGCACGCAGAAGCGGCTGGCGGTGTGGCTGGTGACCGACCCGATGGCGGTGCCGCAGATCGCCTCGCTGGGACCCGATGCGTTGTCGTTGACCGCCGACGGGCTGGCCGACGTGCTGCGGGGCAACTCCGGGCGCATCAAGACCGTCATCACCGACCAGAAGGTGATCGCCGGGATCGGCAATGCCTACAGCGACGAGATCCTGCACGTCGCCAAGCTCTCGCCGTTCGCGACGGCCAACAAGCTCACCGACGCGCAGCTCGCTGCGCTGCACGACGCGACGATCGCGGTGCTCACCGATGCGGTGACGCGCTCGGTCGGCCAGCAGGCCGCCACGTTGAAGGGCGAGAAGCGATCGGGGTTGCGCGTCCACGCCCGGACCGGCATGCCCTGTCCGGTCTGCGGCGACACCGTGCGTGAGGTGTCGTTCGCCGACAAGTCGTTCCAGTACTGCCCCACTTGCCAGACGGGTGGCAAGGTACTCGCTGACCGACGAATGTCACGCCTGCTGAAGTAGCTCACGATTTCGGGGCAGTTGTCTAACTCGGTTATCCTGCCGCAATGACTCGGCAGAAGATCCTGATCACCGGTGCGAGCTCCGGGCTGGGCGCCGGAATGGCCCGCCAGTTCGCCGCCAGGGGCCGCGACTTGGCGCTCTGCGCTCGCCGCCTGGACAACCTCGACGAGCTCAAGGCTGAGATCACCGCCAGTTACCCCGGTGTGCACGTCGCGGTGGCCGCCCTCGATGTGAACGACCACGACCAGGTACCCAAGGTCTTCGCCGAACTCTCGGAAGAACTCGGCGGCATCGACTGCGTGATCGTCAACGCCGGTATCGGCAAAGGGTATCCGCTGGGTGGCGGCAAGCTGTGGGCCAACAAGGCCACGCTCGAGACGAATCTCGTTGCCGCACTTGTGCAGATCGAAACCGCGATGGAGATGTTCAAGGCCGCCGGCCGCGGCCACCTGGTGCTGGTCTCCTCGGTGCTCGGCAATGTCGGGGTGCCGGGCCACAAGGCCGCCTATGCAGCGAGCAAGGCCGGCGTGACCTCGCTCGGGGAGTCGCTGCGCGCCGAGTACCCGTCCGGACCGATCAAGATCACCGTGCTCGAGCCCGGCTACATCGAGTCCGAGATGACCGCGAAGTCGAACACCACGATGTTGATGGTCGACAACGAGACCGGCGTCAAGGCCATGGTGGACGCCATCGAAAAAGAAAAGGGCCGCGCCGTCGTGCCCGGTTGGCCGTGGTGGCCGCTGGTCGAGGTGATGAAACTGCTGCCGCCGAAGTACACGAAACGCTTCGCCTGATTCGTCGGTTGACAAATCGTTGGGTTTTCCTAACGATGGGTTAGGTGAGCCCAGTACGTCGTGGGGATGTTCGCCCCATTCACAACCGCTTGGCCGTGCTGCGCGCCGAGCGGAGGATGACGCGCGCCGAGCTCGCCGTGCTGATCGAGGTGAATCCGCAGACGATCGGTGCGCTCGAGCGGGGCGACCACTATCCGAGCCTCGATCTGGCGTTGCGCATTTGCGAGGTCTTCGATCTCCCTGTCGAGGCGGTGTTCTCCCGCGAGCCCTTCGCGCCGTTGTCGACTGAGCTCTACCGCAAGGACGGACGACCACAAGGAGGGACTGCTCATGTCTGAGGCGACCCTGATCGACCGGTACCACACCTATCGAACCCGACGCTTTCTCAAACACGAACGGACGTATGCCAACTCGCTGCCCGGCTGGCGGACACAGCGCCGCCGACGCTCTCTCGTCATCGGGCTGGCTGTCACCTTCTTGTTCATGTTCGCGGTGAGTCTGTTGTGCGCGTTCGGGATCGAATGGGCTCCGTTGCTGTGGCTGCCCGCATGCCTGGTGTTTCTCCCGCTGTGGTTGACCCTGCAGATCGTCTCCGGCCGCCAGGGCGATGCACCGGATGCGGCCCTGGACGAATACGAACTGGCGCAACGCAACAGCGCGCGATCCATCGGTCTGACGATCACGCAGAACCTGATGTTGATACCGATCGGCTACCTGATCGTCGGCGCCGTGCTCACCGGCGGCACCGACACCGACATGGCCTACGCCGGCGGACTGATGGCGCTGACCGTGCTGTTGCTCGGCGGCTGCTCGCCGGCGATGATGCTCGGCTGGTCCCGCCCCGACCCCGACGCCTGACAGGTTTGTGCTCAGGCCCAGGTGCTTTCATGGACCGATGACTGATCGGGAACTGAACCGGCGCAGCTTGATGGTGATGTCCGGGATCGGCCTGCTCGGCGCGGCCTTGCCCATGTCGACGCCGATGTCGACGGCGCGGGCAGCGCCGCGCGCCACGCCTCCGGCCGCCCCACCTGCGCAGGGGAAGTATCTGTTCGAAGACCACTTCGACGGCCCCGCCGGTTCAGCCCCCGACCGGTCGAAATGGGAGATCGCCACGGCCCGGGAGTCGATGGAAGACCCGACGTACTGGGAGTTGCCCGGCAACGTCGGCCAGTATCGGGACGACCGTCGCAACGTCTACCTCGACGGCAAGTCCAATCTGGTCTTCCATGCCGCCAAGGACGGCGACACCTACTACAGCGGCAAGATCTTCGGCACCTTCCGCGGCGGCATCGGCCACAACTGGGAAGCGCGGATCAAGCTGAACTGCCTGACCCCCGGTTGCTGGCCGGCGTGGTACCTCGCCAACAACAACCCCGTCAACGGCGGCGAGGTCGACATCATGGAGTGGTACGGCAACGGTCACTGGGCTCCGGGCACCGCTGTGCACGCCAAGCTCAACGGCGGCGAACACGTCAGCCAGACCATCAGCGTGGACAGCGCCTGGCACACCTGGCGGGTGCAGTGGGACGACGCGGGCATGCGGTTCTGGCGGGACTACACCGACGGCGCGGCCCCGTACTTCGACGTGCCGGCCCACGCGCTGCCCGACTGGCAGTTCAACGAGCCGGGCTATCAGCTGTTCCCGATCTTGGACCTCGCCGTCGCGGGCTCCGGCGGCGGCGATCCCGGACCGGGCACCTACCCGGCCGAGATGCTGATCGACTACGTCCGCGTCTGGTGAGCCGAGATCACGCCGAGCGGCCGCGCTCGCTGCGGTAGCGGCGCACCAGCGCGTCCGTCGACGAATCCGATTGCGGCGCAGGCGCATCGTCCTCGGTGAGCACCGGCAGCAGGGCCTTGGCCTGGGTCTTGCCCAGCTCGACACCCCACTGGTCGAATGAGTCGATGCCCCACACCACGCCCTCGGTGAACACCTGGTGCTCGTAGAGGGCGATCAACTGGCCGACGACCGACGGGGTCAACTTGGTGGCCAGAATCGATGTGCTTGGCCGGTTTCCGGGCATCACCTTGTGCGGCACCACGTCCGGTGGTGTGCCTTCGGCGGCGATCTCGTCGGCGGTCTTGCCGAACGCCAACACCTGGGTCTGGGCAAAGAAGTTGCTCATCAGCAGGTCGTGCATGCTGCCGGTGCCGTCAGCGGTGGGCAGGTCGTCGGTGGGCTCGCTGAAGCCGATGAAATCGGCCGGGATCAGCCGGGTGCCCTGGTGCAGCAACTGGTAGAAAGCGTGCTGGCCGTTGGTGCCCGGCTCGCCCCAGAAGATCTCACCGGTGCTCGTCGTCACCGGCGTACCGTCGGCACGCACCGACTTGCCGTTGGACTCCATCGTCAGCTGCTGCAGATACGCGGCGAACCGGGACAAGTCATTCGAATACGGCAATACCGCACGGGTCTCCGCGCCGAAGAAGTTGTTGTACCAGAGCCCGATCAGGCCCAGCAGCACCGGCGCATTGGCCTCCAGCGGGGCGGTGCGGAAGTGCTCGTCGACCAGATGGAAGCCGGCCAGGAACTCCGCGAACCGCTCCTTGCCGATCGCGGCCATCACGCTCAGACCGATCGCGCTGTCGACCGAGTACCGGCCGCCGACCCAGTCCCAGAAACCGAACATGTTGGCGGTGTCGATGCCGAACTCGTCGACCAGCTTCGCGTTCGTCGACACCGCCACGAAATGCTTGCTCACCGCGTCATCACCGAGCGCATCGGTGAGCCAGCGCCGCGCGGCCGTCGCGTTGGTCAGTGTCTCCAGCGTCGAGAACGTCTTCGAGGCGACGATGAAAAGCGTTGCGGCCGGGTCGAGTCCGTCGAGCTTGGCGACGAGGTCGGCGGGGTCGACGTTGGACACGAAGCGCGCCGCGACTCCTGCGTCGGCGTAATGCCGCAACGCCTGGTACACCATCACCGGCCCCAGGTCGGAGCCGCCGATGCCGATGTTGACGACGGTGGTGATGCGCTCACCCGTCGCACCGCGCCACTCGCCGCTGCGCAGCCGGTCGGTGAACTCGCCCATCCGGTCGAGCACCTCGTGCACGTCGGCCACCACGTCCTGGCCGTCGACGCTGAGTTCGGCGCCGCGCGGCAGCCGCAGCGCGGTGTGCAGCACGGCGCGGTCCTCAGAGGTGTTGATGTGTGTGCCGGCGAACATCGCGTCGCGCCGCTCGGCCAGCTCCGCAGCGCGCGCCAGATCGAGCAGCAGGGCCAACGTTTCGCGCGTCACACGGTGCTTGCTGTAGTCGATGTACAGGTCGCCGACGGTCACCGCGAGTTCGGTTCCGCGGGCCGGATCCTCGCTGAACAGAGTCCGTAGATCGGTGCCGCTGATCTGCTCGTGGTGACGGGACAGTGCCTGCCAAGCCGGTGTGGCGGTGATGTCGGGGGAGCCCATGCCTAGAACCCTAGTGCGGTGATTTGACCGAAGGTGTAAGACGTGGGGTATGGATGCATCTGCCATTACCGAACTGCTGTCTTCGGTCCCGACCGGTTTGTGGATCGGTGGTGAGGAGCGGGAGGGCTCGTCGACGTTCGACGTGCTCGACCCGAGCGACGATTCGGTGATCACCTCGGTCGCCGACGCCACTCCCGACGACGCGCGGGCCGCACTGGACGCCGCGTGCGCGGTGCAGGCCGAGTGGGCCGCCACGGCGCCGCGCAAGCGCGGCGAGATCCTGCGCTCGGTGTTCGAGGCCATCACCGCCCGCGCCGACGACATCGCTGCGTTGATGACGTTGGAGATGGGCAAGGTGGTCGCCGAGAGCAAAGGGGAGGTGACCTACGGCGCCGAGTTCTTCCGCTGGTTCGCCGAAGAAGCCGTCCGCATCGACGGCCGGTACACCGCAAGCCCGGCCGGAACCGGGCGCATCCTGGTCACCAAGCAGGCAGTCGGCCCCTGCTATGCGATCACCCCGTGGAACTTCCCCCTGGCGATGGGCACCCGCAAGATGGGTCCGGCCTTTGCCGCCGGCTGCACGATGATCGTCAAGCCGGCCCAGGAGACACCGCTGACGATGCTGCTGCTGGCCAAGCTGATGGACGAGGCCGGCCTGCCCAAGGGCGTGCTGTCGATCCTGCCCACCAGTAATCCCGGTGGCGTGACCGAGGCGCTGATCAACGACGGCCGGTTGCGCAAGCTGACGTTCACCGGCTCGACCGGCGTGGGCAAGGCCTTGGTCAAGCAGTCGGCGGACAAGCTGCTGCGGACGTCGATGGAGCTCGGCGGCAACGCGCCGTTCATCGTGTTCGACGACGCCGACGTCGACGCGGCCGTCGAGGGCGCGGTGCTGGCCAAGATGCGCAACGGCGGCGAGGCCTGCACGGCGGCCAATCGCTTCCACGTGGCCAACGCGGTGCGTGAGGAGTTCACCGAGAAACTGGTCAAGCGGATGAGCGAGTTCACCCTGGGCAAGGGCCTCGACTCGTCGTCGACGCTGGGCCCACTGATCAACGCCAAGCAGGTCGCCACCGTCGAAGACCTGGTCTCCGACGCCGTCTCCCGCGGCGCGACGGTCGCCGTCGGCGGCGTCGCTCCCGGCGGTCCCGGCAATTTCTATCCCGCCACCGTGCTGACCGACGTCCCGGCCGACGCCCGCATCCTCAAAGAAGAGGTGTTCGGGCCGGTCGCGCCGATCACCGGGTTCGACACCGAGGACGAAGGGGTGGCCGCGGCCAACAACACCGAGTACGGGTTGGCCGCCTACGTCTACACCCAGTCGCTGGATCGGGCGCTGCGGGTGGCCGAGGGCATCGAGTCCGGCATGGTCGGCGTCAACCGCGGGGTGATCTCCGACGCGGCCGCGCCGTTCGGCGGGGTCAAGGAATCCGGATTCGGGCGTGAGGGCGGCAGCGAGGGCATCGAGGAATACCTCGACACGAAATACATTGCGCTGACGAAGT
Source organism: Actinomycetota bacterium (assembly GCA_040752555.1). Lineage (GTDB taxonomy): Bacteria > Actinomycetota > Actinomycetes > Mycobacteriales > Mycobacteriaceae > Mycobacterium. Next base: position 209,232 of record JBFMGT010000001.1, read on the forward strand.
AGCGCGCGCCTTCCCGATTCGGCGCCGAACCCTACATAGGCTTCCTTGTTCGAAGGCAAGGAGGGCCGCAGGAGTTGACTGCCGTGAGTGCGGCGCCGATCCGAGTGGGCCCACGCCGCTATGTCGGTTCGGGCCAGGGGATTCCGGCGCTCGACGGGGTGCGTGCCATCGCGGTGGGGCTGGTGCTCGCCGATCACGGCGGGGTACCGGGGTTGCCGGGCGGCTTCCTCGGCGTCGACGTCTTCTTCGTGCTGAGCGGGTTTCTGATCACCTCGTTGCTCATCGAGGAGACGAACCGCACCGGGCGGATCGGTCTGCGCGGATTCTGGGTCCGTCGGGCGCGCCGGCTGCTGCCCGCCCTGGTCGTGATGGTGCTGGCGGTGGTGGCCGCACGCGACCTGTTCAGCCCGGAATCGGTGGCCGGGCTGCGGGAGGAAGCCGTCGCAGCGCTGTTCTGGATGTCGAACTGGACGTTCGTCGCGCAGCAGACCGACTACTTCTCGACCGGCGCGCCGCCCTCACCGCTGCAGCACACGTGGTCGCTCGGCGTCGAGGAGCAGTACTACCTGCTGTGGCCGCTGTTGCTCACCGGTGTCGTCGCCGCGCTGGGCGCGCTGGCGTACCGCCGGGGTGTGCCCGTGAGCCCGTTCATGGTCCGCACAGCGGTATTCGTGCTGGCTGCGCTGGGCGTGCTCGGATCGGCGGCGTTGTCGGTCGCGTTGGCGTCCGGCGATTCGCTGCACCGGGTGTACTTCGGCACCGACACCCGGATGCAGGCCCTGCTCGTCGGCGCTGCGGCGGCCGCGCTCGTGGTGCGGGATTGGCGCGGGATGACCGCCGGACTGGTCACGCTGCGTTCCCGGTGGGCCCGCTGGCTGTCCTGGCTGCTTCCGGTTGTCGGACTCCTGGTGCTCGCGACGGCGGCACACCTGGCTGTCGGTACAGCGGCGGAGTTCCGGAGTGGGTTGCTGATCGTCGTCGCGGTGGCGGCCGTTCTGGTCATCGCGCCGGTGGCGCTCGATCAGACCGGGCCCGCCGCGCGCATGCTGTCGATGGGTCCGCTGGTGGGGCTGGGCGCCATCTCCTACGGCGTGTACCTGTGGCACTGGCCGATCTTCCTGCTGCTCAATGGCGAACGCACCGGCTCGGAGGGCTGGAAGCTGTTCGCGCTGCGCTGTGCGGCGACTGTTGCGGTCGCGGCGGTGTCGTGGTGGTTGATCGAGCAGCCGATCCGGGATTGGCGTCCGACGTTCGTGCCGATGCTGCGGCTGTCCGCGGCGACGGCCGCCACCGCCGCGGTGGTGGCGATGACCGTGCTTCCCTCCGGAATGCCGTTCCCCAAACCGGGTCCGGGGCCGCTCATCGACTCGGCTGCGCTGATCGCGCCCGAGGTGCCGGTCGCGGTCACGCAGCCGGTGCGCCAGCGGGCCCCGGGGGACGTGCGGGTGGCCGTCTTCGGCGATTCGATCGCGTGGACGATCATGCGGTATCTGCCCGACACCCCGGGGGTCGACTTCGCGGACTTCACCACGATCGGCTGTGGCATCGCGCGTGGCGGGCCCTACGAGTACGTGGGTCAGGAACTGCCGCAGAAGCCAGAGTGCGATTCCTGGCCGGCACGGTGGGCGCAGCGCATCGGTTACGAGAAACCCGATGTGGTGCTGCTGATGGTCGGCCGGTGGGAGGTGGTCGACCGGATGAACGAGGGTCGGTGGACGCACATCGGCGAGCCCGGCTACGACGCCTATCTGCGTGGTGAGCTCACCCGAGCGCTGGACATCCTGGGCTCCACAGGGGCGCGGATCGTCGTGACGACCGAGCCGTACAACCGGCGCGCGGAGAAAGCCGACGGCAGCCTCTACCCCGAGGACCAGCCCAAGCGCGTCAACGCGTGGAACAGCCTGCTACGCAGCGTCGCCGAGGCACGTCGGAATGTGACGGTGCTCGATCTGAACAGCAAGCTCAGCCCCAACGGCTACTACCAGGCCAAGGTCAACGGGATGGTCGTGCGCGCCGACGGCGTGCACCCCACGCCCGAAGCCGTGCAGTGGCTGACGCCCTGGCTGGTGGATGCCGTCAAGCCCCGGTGACGTCGCGGAAAGGTCAGTGGCCGAGACGGCCGCGGCCCAGCCGCAGCAGGAGCATCGCGAGGTTCTTGCCCTCCGCGCCGAGCACGCTGTAGCGCTCGATGACCTTCATCTCGCGGCTGTGCACCAGGCGAGTGCCGCCCGAGGCCATGCGGGCTTTGCCGATCATCTGCGAGACCTCGGTGCGCCGCTGCACGGCTTCGAGGATCGTCGCGTCGAGGCGGTCGATCTCCTGGCGCAACTCATCGATGTCGGGGCTGTCGGTCTTGGCGTCCTGTGCGGTGTCTGTCGTCATGTCGTTCTCCGGATTCTCGTCGTGTGGTTGGTCTGGTCTCATCCGGTTCCGGGCCTCACACAACAGACGAGCCCCGGGTCCGGAAGCGGACCGCGGGGCTCTGGGGAAGCAGCTAGACCACGGGCACCGCTGGCCGGTACCCGTAGAAAAATCGCCGCTGCTGACAAAGCACTCAACGAGTGTGCCACTACCTGCGGCGCCTGCGCAAAGAGTGTCACTGTTCAGCGGTAGGTTTGGAAGAGTATGACTATCGTTTCTTCGGCCACCGAAACTGATGAGCTCCTTGACGGGCTGAACCCGCAGCAGCGCCAGGCCGTTCTGCACGAGGGCACGCCGCTGCTGATCGTCGCCGGGGCGGGCTCTGGCAAGACCGCGGTGCTCACCCGACGCATCGCCTACCTGCTCGCGGCCCGTGAGGTCGGTGTCGGCCAGGTCCTCGCGATCACGTTCACCAACAAGGCCGCCGCCGAAATGCGCGAGCGCGTCGCCCAGCTCGTCGGTCCGCGCGCCCGCAACATGTGGGTGTCGACGTTCCACTCGACATGCGTGCGGATCCTGCGCAATCAGGCGTCGCTGCTGCCCGGGCTGAACTCCAACTTCTCGATCTACGACGCCGACGACTCGCGCCGTCTGCTGCTGATGATCGGCAAGGACATGGGTCTGGACACCAAGAAGTTCTCCCCTCGTCTGCTGTCGAACGGCATCTCCAACCTCAAGAACGAGCTGATCGGTCCCGAGCAGGCCGCCGCGGAGGCGTCGGAGGCCGCCGAGGATCTGGCTCGCGTCATCGCCGAGGTGTACAGCGAGTATCAACGCCGCCTGCGTGCGGCCAACGCGCTGGACTTCGACGACCTGATCGGCGAGACCGTCGCGGTGCTGCAAGCCTTCCCGCAGATCGCGCAGTACTACCGGCGCCGCTTCCGGCACATCCTCGTCGACGAGTACCAGGACACCAACCACGCGCAGTACGTGCTGGTGCGCGAACTCGTGGGCACCGAAACGGTGGACGGGGTGGCACCCGCCGAGCTGTGCGTCGTCGGCGACGCCGACCAGTCGATCTATGCGTTCCGCGGCGCGACGATTCGCAACATCGAGGACTTCGAGCGCGACTATCCCAGTGCCACAACGATTCTGCTCGAACAGAACTACCGGTCCACGCAGACGATCCTCAACGCGGCCAACGCTGTCATCGCGCGCAATGCCGGTCGGCGCGAAAAGCGGCTGTGGACCGACGCCGGGGAAGGCGAGCTGATCGTCGGCTACGTCGCCGACAACGAGCACGACGAGGCCCGGTTCGTCGCCCAGGAGATCGACGCGCTCGCCGACGGGGATGGCGAGTTCAGCTACAACGACGTCGCGGTGTTCTACCGCACCAACAACTCCTCGCGTGCTCTGGAGGAGGTGTTCATCCGCGCCGGCATTCCCTACAAGGTGGTCGGCGGAGTGCGCTTCTACGAGCGCCGTGAGATCCGCGACATCGTCGCCTACCTGCGGGTGCTGGACAATCCCGGCGACTCGGTCAGCATGCGCCGCATCCTCAACACCCCGCGCCGCGGCATCGGCGACCGCGCTGAGGCGTGCGTGGCGGTGTACGCCGAGAACACCGGCGCGAGCTTCAACGACGCCCTGGTGGCCGCCGCCGAGGGCAGGGTGCCGATGCTCAACACTCGCGCCGAGAAGGCGATCGCCGGCTTCGTCGAGATGCTCGACGAACTGCGCGGTGGTCTCGACGGGGAGCTGGGTGAACTGGTCGAGTCGGTGCTCGACCGCACCGGCTACCGTGCCGAGCTGGAATCGTCCACCGATCCCCAAGATCTGGCCCGGCTCGACAACCTCAACGAATTGGTCAGCGTCGCACACGAATTCAGCATCGATCTGGCCAACGCCAGGGCGCTCGCAGAGGACGAGCCGCAGGACGAAGACGTGCCCGACACCGGGGTGCTCGCCTCGTTCCTCGAACGCGTCTCGCTGGTTGCCGACGCCGACGACATCCCCGAACACGGGTCCGGCGTGGTCACGATGATGACCCTGCACACCGCGAAGGGGCTGGAGTTCCCGGTGGTGTTCGTGACGGGGTGGGAGGACGGCATGTTCCCGCACATGCGGGCTCTCGGTGATCCCGTCGAGCTCTCCGAGGAACGCCGCCTGGCCTACGTCGGCATCACCAGGGCCCGTCAGCGGCTCTACCTCACCCGGGCGAAGGTCCGCTCGTCGTGGGGCCAGCCGATGCTCAACCCGGAATCGCGCTTCCTGCGCGAGATTCCGCAGGAGCTGATCAACTGGCGCCGGGTCGAGGCGCCGACGTCGCACTTCTCGGCGCCGGTGAGCGGGGCAGGCCGGTTCGGCACGCCGCGCCCGTCGCCCGCGCGGTCGTCGGCCGGAAAGAGGCCGCTGCTGGTGCTCGAGCCCGGTGACCGCGTCACGCACGACAAGTACGGGCTGGGCCGCGTGGAGGAGGTGTCGGGCATGGGGGAGTCGGCAATGTCGCTCATCGACTTCGGCAGTGCCGGGCGCGTCAAGCTCATGCACAACCACGCACCCGTCAGCAAGCTCTAGGCGGAACGCCCCCAGCGCGCGGTCTCGGGGAGCAGTGCCAGCACGATCGAGGCCAGCGGCAGGATCGGCATCGCGTAGACGAGCGCAGGCAGCTCGGCGCCGGCGACGAACAGCCCCGCGAAGATCAGCAACGCGACCGCCGCCCCGACGATCACCAGCAGCCGGCCCATCCGGCGCCGCAGCAGCAACGCGATCAGCCCGCCGATCGTGGCTGCGGCCGAGATCGCGGCGAGGAAGCCGATCGCGACGCAGAACAGCGGGTCGGTCGCCGACCAGCCGGAGATCAGATTGGTCGCGATGACCGCGGTCGCCCACCCGGACAGGATGCTGACGACGGCGGTCGCGATCGCCGACCGGGCGGGCACTCGAGGCGGGCGCGGTGGACCGACGGCGACGGGCTGCGCGCGGGCAAAAACGCTGGTCGCGGGGTCTGCCGCAGCGGGGAGCTCACCGGTGGGATGACGCCGGATGATCGACGTGGCCGGTTCTGCCGGGGTGGAGAAGGGCTGCGATGACGTGTTCAGCGGTGCCCGGCGCAGGATGCGGGTGTCGGCGTCGTCCGGCGGGGAGTCGGGCTGCTCGGGTCGATCAGTGGTGTCGCTGGCCACTCAGCCAACGTAGCTGCCGGGGGACAGTCCCCGCTTGGCCAGCCAGCCGACGGGGTCGATCCGGTCGGTGCCGCCGAGAAGTACTTCGAAGTGCAGGTGGGGGCCGGTGGAATTACCGCGGTTCCCCATCGTCGCGATCTGATCGCCGGCCATCACGCGCTGCCCGACGCTGACCAGCCAGGTGTTGATGTGGCCGTACAGGGTCACCGTGCCGTCCGAGTGCTTGAGCTTGACCCAGGCGCCGTAGCCGGCGGTCGGACCCACGTCGATGACCACACCGTCCGCGGCCGCCAGGATCGGGGTGCCGATGGAGTTCGCGATGTCGATACCGCCGTGCAGCACGCCCCAACGGAACCCGAAGCCCGACGTCCACACCCCACGCGTCGGCATCACGTACTGCGGGCGAGCCAGCCGGGCTTCGCGTTCAGCGCGCTCCTGCGCGAACGCGGCGGCCTTGGTGATCTCTTCCGCGTGCATGGCGGAGCTGGAGGCGGGCGCGACGGTGACGATCTGCATGCCGTCCACCGAGCCGGTGACGACGCCTGCCCCGCCCATCGTGGTCGAATCGGAAGCCAGCACCGTCTCGGCGGGCTGCTTCTGCGCGGCGTTGGTGACGGTGTACGCGCCGGCGGCGGTTGCGCCGACGGCCATGGCGGCGACCATCAATCGGCCCTTGACCGGGACCTCGGGCTTGCGGTGCTGGCCCGTACGGCCACGCATGTCGATGACGTCGGTGGTCGCCATCCCGTCGCTGCGGTCGGTGTGGCTGTCGCGGTAGGCGTGCGAATTGCGCGCGCTGCTCGGGGCGGCGCGGAATTCGGCCGGCACGAGGCGCAGCGGCTGCAGGTCGTCGGTGTCGAGCAGATCGTCGAGCTCGGGTGCGTGAATGACCTGCGTGTCGCGATCGAACGTGTCATCCGACAGGCAATCGAGGTCGTGCAGCTCACCGAGGGCGCCGAACTCGTTGAACGGGATGATGTCGGTGACTTCGGTGGATTCAGGCGTCGCGAGGGCCTCGGAAAGGCGAGGCGATCGATGCTGAGCCAACCTGAGACGTCCTTAATCTGTCGTGAGCCATCGTGATCAGACCGTTATCTAGACCACAGGACGTTAACCAAAATCCAATGCGAGTGCCAACCCGTGACTGTAGTGCACTCGCGATTGTGACCTGAATCACGATTGGGGCGCCGGTGAGATCGACCACATGACAGGCAGGCGGTGCCAACAACGCATCACGGGGTCGATACAGTTCTGCCCGGAGCCCGTCGGGCACACATCTACCAGCCGCCGACAGACAGGGATGGTCTGAGAGTCCATGGACCTCTTCGAGTACCAAGCGAAAGAACTGTTCGCCAAGCACAACGTTCCCACCACGCCCGGCCGGGTCACCGACACCGCCGAGGACGCGAAGGCCATCGCCGAGGAGATCGGCAAGCCGGTCATGGTGAAGGCGCAGGTGAAGGTCGGTGGTCGCGGTAAAGCCGGGGGCGTGAAGTACGCCGCCACGCCTGAGGACGCCTTCACCCACGCCCAGAACATCCTCGGCCTGGACATCAAGGGCCATGTGGTGAAGAAGTTGCTGGTTGCCGAGGCCAGCGACATCGCCGAGGAGTACTACATCTCCTTCCTGCTCGACCGCGCGAACCGCACCTACCTGGCGATGTGCTCGGTCGAGGGCGGCATGGAGATCGAAGAGGTCGCCGCCACCAAGCCCGACCGACTGGCGCGCATCTCGGTCGATGCCACCAAGGGCGTCGACGAAGCGTTCGCCCGTGAGATTGCCGAGAAGGGGCACCTGCCCGCGGAGGTGCTCGACGCGGCTGCCGTCACCATCGCCAAGCTGTGGGAGGTCTTCGTCAAAGAAGACGCCACGCTGGTCGAGGTCAACCCGCTGGTCCGCACGCCCGATGATCAGATCCTGGCGCTGGACGGCAAGGTCACGCTCGACGCCAATGCCGATTTCCGCCACCCCGAGCACGCCGAGTTCGAAGACAAGGACGCCACCGATCCGCTCGAGCTCAAGGCCAAGGAGAACGACCTCAACTACGTGAAGCTCGACGGGCAGGTCGGCATCATCGGCAACGGTGCCGGCCTGGTGATGTCCACCCTCGACGTCGTGGCGTACGCCGGTGAGAAGCACGGCGGCGTCAAGCCCGCCAACTTCCTTGACATCGGCGGCGGCGCCTCGGCCGAGGTGATGGCCAACGGGCTGGACGTGATCTTGGGCGACGACCAGGTCAAGAGCGTGTTCGTCAACGTGTTCGGCGGCATCACCGCCTGTGATGCAGTGGCCAACGGCATCGTCAAGGCACTACAGATCCTCGGGGACGAGGCCAACAAGCCGCTGGTCGTGCGCTTGGACGGCAACAACGTCGACGAGGGCAGGCGCATCCTCGCCGAGGCCAACCATCCGCTGGTCATCCAGGCCGACACCATGGACTCCGGCGCCGACAAGGCCGCCGAGCTGGCGAACAAGTAAGGGGCACCGAGAATGTCGATCTTTCTGAACAAGGACTCCAAGGTCATCGTCCAGGGCATCACCGGTGGCGAAGGCACCAAGCACACCAAGCTGATGCTCAAGGCCGGCACTCAGATCGTGGGCGGCGTCAACGCACGCAAGGCGGGCACCACCGTCAAGCACGAGAACTCCGACGGCCAGGAGGTCGAACTGCCGGTGTTCGGCAGCGTCGCCGAGGCGATGAAGGAGACCGGCGCCGACGTGTCGATCGCGTTCGTGCCGCCGGCGTTCTCCAAGGACGCCATCATCGAGGCCATCGACGCGGAGATCCCGCTGCTGGTCGTCATCACCGAGGGAATCCCGGTGCAGGACACGGCTTATGCGTGGGCCTACAACAAGGACAAGGGTGAGAAGACCCGGATCATCGGTCCCAACTGCCCGGGCATCATCACCCCCGGCGAGTCGCTGGTCGGCATCACCCCGAACAACATCACCGGCAAAGGCCCGATCGGGCTGGTGTCGAAGTCGGGCACGCTGACCTATCAGATGATGTACGAGCTGCGCGATCTGGGCTTCTCCACCGCGATCGGCATCGGCGGCGACCCGGTCATCGGCACCACCCACATCGACGCCATCGAGGCGTTCGAGAAGGACCCGGAGACCAAGGTCATCGTCATGATCGGCGAGATCGGCGGCGACGCCGAGGAGCGCGCGGCCGACTACATCAAGGCCAACGTGAGCAAGCCGGTCGTCGGTTACGTCGCGGGCTTCACCGCCCCCGAAGGCAAGACGATGGGCCACGCGGGCGCGATCGTGTCCGGTTCGTCGGGCACCGCCGCCGCCAAGAAGGAGGCTCTCGAAGCCGCTGGCGTCAAGGTCGGCAAGACGCCGTCCGAGACCGCCAAGCTGGCCCGGGAGATCTTCGAAACCCTGTAGTTCTTCTGTTGCGCGAGCGCGCGTATTTGTCCGGCGACACACCGTCTGCGGCCGTGCAAATGCGCGCGCTCGTCGCGTTTCAGCGCAGCCACGATCTCGGGGTGCCCGGATGCCGGCCCGCGAGAACCCCTCTGGCACGAAGTGGAACGCGTTCTATTAGCCTCTCGAATTAACAGCTGTCAGGAGGCCTGTCATGCCGGTTGATCCGCGAACGCCGATCCTCGTCGGAGTCGGTCAGTTCACCGAACGCATCGACGACCCCGGGTATCGCGGTATGTCGGCCGTCGAGCTGGCGACGGAGGCCGCGCGGGCTGCCCTTGCCGACACCGGTGCTGACGCGGGTTCGGTCGCCGCGGCCATCGACACGGTGTTCGGGTTGCGGCAATTCGAGATCTCGGGTCCGATGCCGGCGGCCCTCGGCAAGTCGAACAACTATCCCCGCTCGGTGATGCGGCGCCTGGGCGGGGACCCGGCGCGCGTCGTGCTCGAACCGGTGGGTGGGCAGGGCCCGCAGAAGCTGGTGGCCGAGGCGGGTGCGGCGATCGTCGCCGGTGACGCCGACGTCGTGATGATCATGGGGTCGGAACCGGGGTCGACGGCCAAGTACTTCGCCGACCGAGACGACAAGCCCGACTTCACCGAGCACGTTGACGGTCAACTCGAGGACCGCGGCCACGGGATCTTCAGCTACATCGACGAATACACCGTGACGCACGGATTGACCGGCGCCCCGGTGCAATACGGGTTGCTCGACAACGCCCGCCGCGCCCGGCTCGGCATGGGCGTGCAGGAGTATCGCCACGCGATGGCCGAGCTGTTCGCGCCGCTGTCGAAAGTGGCTGCCAAGAACCCGTTCTCGTCGTCGCCGGTGGAGCGATCGGTCGAGGAGATCGAGACCGTCACCGACGACAACCGGATGATCTGCGATCCCTATCCGCGGTATCTCGTCGCTCGCGACACCGTGAACCAAGGCGCGGCGCTGATCGTGATGTCGGTCGAGGCGGCCCGCCGCCACGGTGTGCCGCAGGACAAGTGGGTGTTCGTTCATGGGCACTCTGATCTGGTCGAGCAGGCCCTGCTGAGCCGCGTGGACATGGGTGCCAGCCCGGCGGCCGTGCGTGCGGTTCAGGAGGCGCTGCGGGTGGCCGACGTCGGCGTCGGCGACATCGCGACCTTCGATCTGTACAGCTGTTTCCCGTTCCCGGTGTTCGTAGCGAGCGAGGCGCTTGGAATCTCCGGCGACGATCCGCGGGGGCTGACCCTGACCGGCGGGCTGCCGTACTTCGGTGGCCCCGGCAACAGCTACTCGGCGCACGGGATCGCCGAGACCGTGGTGCAGATGCGGGACAGGCCAGGGCAATTCGGCCTCGTCGGCGCGAACGGCGGCATCATGAGCAAGTACTCGGTCGGCATCTACTCGACCGAACCCGTCGAATGGCGTGCGTCGCGCAGTTCGGAACTCACTGAGCAGGTGGCCGCGTTACCGACGGTGCCGGTGACAAAGCAGCCGGAGGGTGCGGGCGTCGTCGAGACGTACTCGGTGCGCTACGACTGGCCGGTGCGCACCGGCATCATCGTCGGGCGGCTCGAGGCCGACGGCTCCCGCTTCATGGCGACCACCGAGGACGAGGAGTCTGTCGCGCTGATGTCGGACGGTGATCCGTTGGGTGCGAAAGTCGTTGTGACGACTACGGACAACGGCAACAGAGCGGTTCTGCGCTAGAACAGCGTGGTCGCGGTCGGGGTGAGCACGAAGCCGTGCTCGCCGACGATGCACCCGGTGATGCCCTTGTCGTCGACGCCGCATCGGATGCCCTGGTATTCGATGCTGTGTTTCGGTGGAAGAGGTTTGGCCTGCATGGAGGCATCGGGGACGTACGTTGGATTCAGCGGCGGAGTGCCGGGTTCGATGGATGCCGGCTTGTCGGTCGAGACGGCGACTTTCCATGTGCCAGGGCCTTTGTCGGGCCGCGGCCCTTCGCACGTGAGTCTGCGGACTGCCGGATCGTCGAGCGAGTTCATGTCGTTGCTGTCGCACTCCAGGCCATCTGGTGTCGTGAACTGCACGCCGCGGAAGTAGGGGTAGCTGTTGAAGAACGACCTGGTGTCGACCTGAGTGAGCGTCGACAGATCAGGGAAGTCTGGCGGCAGGGCGGGCGAGCTGGAAGTCGGCGTGGAGGGCGCCGCTTGGCCGGTGGTTGCCTCGCCGCAACCGGCGACTGCAAGGACGCACAGGAGCGCCACCGATGACAGCGTGTCCAATGCGGTGCGTTTCATGTCAGCGAACCTCCGTGGTGTCGAGGGCGAGGATTGAGCCGTGTGTGCCGACGGGGTGAGCGATACCGCGTGTAATGATGGGTCGCGTTCATCAATAGCCTCCCAATCCTCGGGTATCCGAGTTCGCGATGTTGACCAGCTGAGTGCCGTAGGGATTCCACAACGATATGGAGGCGTCTACGGAATCTCCCGCGGACAGGGGTGACTGGAAGACGCCGTATGCGCCGAGTTGCGACGTCACCAACTGCGGCGCGGACCAACTGACGCCGTCCGTCGACGAGCTGGTGAAAATGTTTCCCTTGTCGTCGTTGAAGGTCAGCAAGGCCTTGTTGTCGTAGAAGTGCACGTTTGGCTCGCCGACGCCGCTGAACCCGGCGGGTGGCTGCAAGACTGGTGGGCTGCCGCCGGCGGCAGGCGGTCCTGCGGCGAACGAGTTGCCGTTCCAATATTGGTATTTCGCAGGGTTCTCCACGTCGCTGATCGGGACGCGCGCAACGTGGAGACCGTCGTTCGCACGCCCGTTCTCGGAGCCGTACATGTACACATAGCCATCGTCGCGCGGAGCGAAGCTCTGCACCTGAAACGGGTTGTTCGACGCGGCATTGTTCTGCCACACCGGGCCTGCTTTCGCCCAGGTCTTGCCACCGTCGACGGATTTGTACAGTTCAGAACTGCGTGTCTGCCAGGTGCTGTTGTCCCAGTTCTTGACGTTCATCACCGAGGCGTACATCGTGTCGCCGTCGTTGAATGTCGACGTGGGGATCGTCGAGATGTCTCCAGGGGTGTTCGGGAACGGATCGTTGACGACCTCGTCGACAACCCACTTTCCGTGCTCGTCCATCTTCCAGAAGATGATGTTGTTGTGTCCGCCGCGGTCTGCCCGTGGTCCCGGTCCGCCGGTCTCCCCGATGCCGACGCCGGTGTCGCCCTGGATCGTGAACATACGCCCGTCGGGCGTCATCCCCATGATCGACAGATCGGTGTTGGGCACGCCGACTCCGCCGTCACCTGTCTTCGGATCCCCCGAACCTGCCAGGCTCTGCAGCCACGTCAGCTGATCGCTGTTCAGGCTGTCCGGGTCGATGCCGCCGGGCGGGGGGTTGTTGCCCGGTAGCCAGCCCGCGTTGATCGCGCCGATACCCGTGGCCGTTGTCTCGTCTGCCCTGAGGAACTCGGCGATGAGCTGCTGGATGATCCTCGTGTACGCCGCGGCGATGGCCACCCACGGCGCTGTGTCGTTCGGCGCCCGGACGGTCACCACACCGGCGTCGCTGACGTCGAACATCGATGCGGCGATACCCACCCAGGTCAACAACACCGATCGGATCGCGACCATCGCCGCGCCGCCGGACTGCATGGCCGCAGCCAGCGCGACCAGCTTCTCGTGCTCGAGATACTCCTGCTGGATGTTCCGGTAAGCCTTCGCGGCGGCAGCCGTCGCCGCCCGGCCGAACCAGCTCTCCCGCATACGGTTGGCCGCGCGCACCTGCTCGCCGATCAGCCCGTCGAGGGCCGAAGCCTCACCGCTGAGCTTTTGACCTGCGGCCACCACGCTCTGCGGCTGCTGCACGCGGATCATCGAGATGGACATCAGGCCCCCAACCGGTGTACCTCACCAGCGTAGGACCGGCGCCGGAGAGTCCGGCGCACCAATCTCACACGAGGGCGCTGAGCTTGCCTGCCAACCGTTCCACGTAGGCGGCGACCTCGTCGGGGCTGCGGTCGGGGAAGCCGAAGAGCACCTCGGTGACCCCCAACTCGCGCCAGTGGGCCAGCTTGTCGGGGTCGGGCTTGAAGTCCAAGGCGACGATCTGCGGGGCGCCGTCACGGCCGGCGGCGGCCCAGGTGTCCTGCAGCAGCTTGACCGGTGCGTCGATGTCGAAGTCACGCGGGGTGGTGATCCAGCCGTCGGCCGACCTCGCGATCCACTTGAAGTTCTTCTCGGTACCGGCGGCGCCGACGAGCACCGGAATGTGCGACTGCACCGGCTTGGGCCACGCCCAGGACGGGCCGAAGTTGACGAACTCGCCCTCGTAGGCGGCCTCTTCTTCGGTCCACAGTGCCCGCATGGCCTCCAGGTACTCGCGCAGCATCGTGCGGCGCCGGCCGGGCGGAACATTGTGATCGGTGAGTTCATCGGTGTTCCAACCGAATCCGACGCCCAGCGAGACGCGCCCGCCGGACAGGTGGTCCAGCGTCGCGATCGACTTGGCCAGCGTGATCGGGTCGTGTTCGACCGGCAGCGCCACCGCGGTTGACAACCGCACCCGCGACGTGACCGCCGCAGCGGTGCCCAGCGACACCCAGGGATCCAGGGTGCGCATGTAGCGGTCATCGGGAAGGGTCTCGTCGCCCGTGGTCGGATGGGCGGCCTGCCGCTTGATCGGGATGTGGGTGTGCTCGGGCACGTAGAAGGTGGAAAAGCCGTGCTCGTCGGCGAGCGAGGCCGCTGCGGCCGGCGTGATGCCGCGGTCGGAGGTGAACAGCACCAACCCAAAGTCCATAGGGAGAATTAGAACGTGTTCCAATATGCGTCCGCAAGGGGGGTCCCTGGGTAGCGGCGCGCGAGCGGTCGCGGTCAGTCGCGTAGCCCACTACTCAAGACCTCTGACGCCGACCGCGGAACAGTTCGTCGTATGGACGCAAAGATGCCGCTACGGGTACGGATCGGCGAATGGCTGCGGCGCTACCTTCCCTGCGAGATTGCTGGCACCACAGGCGAATTCGGTGCGGCAGCACTGGCTTACGCGGCCACCGACTCGCTGGCGGCCGCGGCGGTGGCGGCGACGGTCGGCGCGTCCGGAGGCTACTACGCGACGGCGTTCCTGACCGCTCTGCGCTGGATTCACCGCGATCAGCAGCACCGCAGGGGCGCGGCTCGCGTCGTCGTCTCGATCGTGCTCGCGCTACGCAGCGTCGCCATCGAGTTCGGCCCGGCCGAAGTGATCGACAGCGTCATGGTGAGGCCGCTCGCCTTTTACCTGGGGCCGGCGATGTTCGGCAACGTCGCCGCCGGCTGGATCTTCGGCAAGCTGGTGTCCGACGTGGCGTTCTACGGATGCGCGGTTCTGAGCTATGAGCGCTTCAAAGCGCTGTTGGCGCAGCGTGTGCCGAAACTCGAAGAAGGGGAAGGTCATGAACCCGCACCGTCGGTCTCAGCTGCGTGAGGAACTGCGCGCAGCTGTACCGCGCTGGACCCGGCTGGCCGCCGCGCAGGGCACACCCCTGCTCGTCCTCGAGCCGCAGCGGGTGGCGCGGCGGCTGCAACAACTCCGGGCCGCGCTGCCGGGATTCGACGTGCACTACGCCGTCAAGGCGCTGCCGCACCCCGTGGTGTTGTCCACGGTGGCGATCTGCGGAGCTGGCTTCGACGTCGCGACCCGGGGAGAGGTGGACCTACTCGGCCGCCTCGGTCTGCCGATGCACCGCTGCATCCACACCAATCCCATCAAGAAGCCGGCCGACATCGACCACGCCTACACCGCCGGCATCCGCATGTTCGTCGTCGAAAACACCGCCGAAGTGCAGAAGTTCCTCGGCCGCCCCGACGACATCGAGCTGCTGGTGCGGCTGGCCTACGCCAACCCGACCGCCAAATCGGACCTGTCGACGAAGTTCGGCGTGCCGCCGGCGGACGCCGAGCTGCTGGTCAAGCACGTGCTGGCCAGCGGTGTGGGATTCGCCGGCTTCAGCTTCCACGTCGGCAGCCAGAGCAGTTCGACCGAGCCGTTCCGTCGGGCGCTCCAGCACACGCTCGACCTGACCCGTCACATCGAGGCAACCCTCGGTGTGCCCACACGGGTCCTCGACATCGGCGGCGGCTTCCCGGTCAGCTACCGCGAGGAGGAGCCGCCGGTAGAGCAGATCGGCGCGATCGTCGACGAAGTGTTGGGCCAGCGCAGAGACGAGTTCACCCTGCTCTGTGAGCCGGGCCGGTTCCTCGCGGCCGAGGCGATGACGTTGTTGACCACCGTCGTGGGCAGTGCTGAGCGGGCCGGCCGGATGTGGCACTACCTCGACGACGGGCTCTATGGCAGCTATTCGAATGTGATGACCGAGGACGTGCACCCGCCGATCCTGTCGCTCGCGGAGCTGGGAGGGGAGGAGCCGACACTGCAGCCGACGACGCTGGCAGGCCCCACGTGCGACAGTGCCGATGTGATCGCCAGGGACTATCCGATGCCCCACCTCGCCATCGGCGACCTCGTCGTCAGTCCGATGATGGGCGCCTACACCACGGTCACCGCATCCCGGTTCAACGGCATCGGTGCCACTCCGATCGTGATGGGTTGATGCGGCGATCTCGGCGAATCAGCAAATATCCGTAACGGTTGCCCGGCGCGCGACGACAAACCACCCAAGAGCGATTTCGTAATGCACGAAAGCCGCCGGTTCAGTGGTACGGCCGTGCCGGGGCTATCCGCCGCGATTTCGACCCGTTCGCCGGTCGATGTCCTCCATCACATTGAGGCTTTTTCATGCCCCGCTTCACTCGCGGTGGCGTCGCGCTTGGCGTTGCCCTGGCGATCTTCGCCGTCCTGCTCGTCTTCGGTGGCCGGCTGCTCGGCGGTGAGAGCCACTCCGGGAGCCCACCCTCGGTGCCGTCGTCGGATACCGCCCAGATCGGCTCGGCACCGTCACGGCCGCCCACGGCCAATGCCACATCCGTCGGCTCCTCCGGCGGGGAACTGCCTCGGGCGCAGGGAGTTCAGGCGGCGTCGGGGGCCGACTCACCGACCGCGCCGCCGCCTGTCCCGCGAGATCCGGCACCGAATTGGTTCCAGCTGCTTCTCTATGCCGTGCTGAGCACCGTCTCCGTGCTGTTGTTCGTGGTGGCGGCCACCACGCTGTGGTGGATGTTGCACGCCTGGCGGAGCCCCGAGGCGTTGGCCTCCACCGGTTTCCGACGCCGGTCGGCGGGACGACCCCGTTCCTTCTCGTTGCTGCTGCCGGCGCGCCACGAGCAGGACGTGCTCGGGGACACCATCGATGCGCTCGCCAGGCTCGATCACCCGCTCTATGAGGTCATCGTGATCATCGGGCACGATGATCCCGACACCGAACGCGTGGCGCGGGCCGGTGCTGCCCGACACCCGCGGACCGTGCGTGTCGTGATCGACGGCAACATCCCCAAGAACAAGCCCAAGGCGCTCAACACGGCGCTTCCGGCCTGCAGGGGCCAGTACGTCGGCGTATTCGACGCCGAGGACGAGGTGCATCCCGGTCTTCTGCGTCTGGTGGAGGCACGGTTCGAGGAATCCGGTGCCGACGTCGTGCAGTCCGGGGTCCAGTTGATGAACGTCAGGTCCAGCTGGTGGTCCCTGCGCAACTGCCTGGAGTACTACTTCTGGTTCCGGTCGCGGCTGCACTTCCACGCTGACCAGCGTTTCATCCCTCTCGGCGGCAACACGGTCTTCGCTCGCACCGGGCTGCTGCGCTCGGTCGGCGGGTGGGATAACAACTGTCTCGCCGAGGATTGCGAGATCGGCGTCCGGTTGTCGACGCGCGGGGCCCGGGTGGCCGTCGCGTATGACCCGAAGGTGGTCACCCGCGAGGAGACACCCGGCACCATTCGCGCGCTGGTCAAGCAGCGCACCCGCTGGGACCAGGGCTTCATGCAGGTCTACCGCAAGGGCGAGTGGCGCAAACTGCCCAGCCGGCGGCAGCGGCTGCTGGCACGTTACACGCTGGCGATGCCGTTCCTGCAGGCCGCCACCGGCGCCCTGGTGCCGGTCGCCATCGTGTGCATGTTCGTCCTGAAGGTTCCGGTGCCGGTGACGCTGCTGACGTTCCTGCCTCTGGCCCCGACCCTGGTCACAGTGGCCGTAGAAGCAGCCGCGCTCGGTGAATTCGGTAAGGAGTTCGGGATCCGCATCACCTGGTGGGACCACCTGCGCCTGGTACTCGGCGCCTTCCCGTACCAATTGCTGCTTGCCGCCGCCGCGGTGCGTTCAGTGTGGCGCGAAAGCCGCGGGCACGGCGGCTGGGAGAAGACCGAGCACGCCAACGCCCACCGCACGGCCGATCCGCGAAAGGAGATGGCGGCATGACCCGAATCGCTCGCGTCAACCCCTCCATCCCGATCGCCCTTGTCCTGATGGCACTCACCGCCCTGCTGCGTCTGATCAACATCGCCGGCTCGCCCATCCGGCTCGACGACGAAGGCACCTATGTCGCACAGGCTTTCGCGGTTTCGCAGTGGGGAGAGCTCGCGCACTACACCTACTGGTACGACCATCCGCCCGGTGGGTGGCTGCAGATCGCCGCGTGGATGACGCTCACCGGGCCGGGATTCGGGCCGAACGCCGTCACTGCCGGCCGTTACCTGATGGTCGTTGCCGCGGTGATCAGCGCGGGACTGGTGTGGTTGCTGGCTCGCCGTGTCGGTCTGCCTCGCTGGGCGGCCGCGGCTGCCGTCGCAGTGTTGGCAGTGTCGCCGCTGGCGATCTCCCTGGGCCGGTCGGTGTACCTGGACAACCTGGCGGTCGCGTGGCTACTCGGTGCGCTGGTACTGATCTGTTCGCCGCGGCAACGGCTGTCGGCGATGTTCGGTGCGGCACTGTGTTTCGGGGTCGCGGTGCTCACCAAGGAGACGATGCTGTTGTTCGTACCGGTGGTCGCCTGGCTGGTCTGGCTCAAAGCCGCGCCGGCCACCCGCCGCTACGCCCTGGCCGTCTTCGGCGCCGTGTGCGCACTGGTGATCAGCACCTACGTGTTGATGGCCGTGGTCAGGGGTGAGCTGATTCCCGGGCCGGGACATGTCAGCTTATGGGAGGGCGTCAAATTCCAGTTGTGGCAACGTGAATCGAGTGGATCGCTAAGCGAAGCGGGATCTCTCAAACGGCACACCATCGACGAGTGGCTGCGGCTGGACCCCGTCCTTCCGCTGACGGCGGCACCGGTTGCGCTCGGCGGACTGCTCATCCAACGGTTGCGGCCCTTCGCGGTGGGACTGCTGATCCTTGTCCTCGCCGTAGTGCGTCCTGGCTACCTTCCCGTGCCGTTCGTGATCTCAGCCGTACCCCTGGTCGCTCTCTTGACGGCGGGTATCGCGGCTGCGGTCGTGCAGCGAGTGGGGCAGATGGCACGTCAACCGTCAACGCATTGGATGCGCAGTGCTGCAACGCTTTCCGTTGCCTTCCTCGGCGCGCTGACTGCGACGCTCTGGGTCGCCGGATATCGCGATGTTCTCGGCGCCGATGACGATGCGCCGATGCGCCAGGCGCAGCAATGGGTCTCGGATAACGTCTCCTCCCGCGACCGGCTCATCGTCGACGACGCCATGTGGGTGGATCTGGTTCGGGACGGACGGGATCGTCGCAACGTTGTCTGGTCCTACAAGGTCGACACGGACGAACAGGTGCAGAGCGCAGCGCCTCGGGGCTGGTCCGACTACGAATGGGTGATATCGACGCCGTCCATGCGCGCCAACATGCCCGACAGTGGTGTGCTCAACGACGCGATATCGCATGCACGGACCGTTGCCACCTTCGGTGAACGCGGGAACCGGGTCGATGTCTTGCACGTGAGCAGCGACGCGTCTTCGCCCACGACGGCGGCGACTCCCGCGCTCGCAGCGCAAGTTGCAACCCGCATGGCCGGCGCATCAGACCCCGATGCGCTGGCGACACTCCAATCCGGCACCGTCGATCAACGCGTCGTCGCCACCCTGGCGGTCCTATCGGCCACACAACCCGTCGTGCTGCAGACCATCTCGTCCGTCGATGCAGAAGTCGTCGCGGGTACGCCGCGCCGTGAGTTCCGGCTCACCGGGCCACCGGAACAGCTGCAGGCATTTGCGACCTTCCTACACCGTCAAAAGAGTCCGTTCGACACCGAAACGATCACGCTGACCGCCACGGATCTCACCGTCCGCTTCCCGCCCGCACTGACGACCGTCGGCCTCGGGGGCGAGCCGGCGCAGGCACCGGGCGGCACTGCGACCGTCCGCGTGTCGGATCTCCGACAGTCCGCACCGGCGGGCCGGCTGGAGCTCGTCCGCCTCGACGGCGCGCCCGGTGCGTCGCTTCCGTTGACACCGGACGAGTCCGGCTACCGGCCGATACCGGCGGGGACGTATGTGATGACCACCGTCGAGCAACGCAGCGGAGTGCCGGTCATGCGCCAGGCGTTCACGATCGAACCGGCAGGAAGCTACACGCTGGCGTTGTTCTCGGCTGGCGAAACAGGGGCACTGGCAGCACAACTCGTGCCCGACACCGCTCCTGGCCAACCTGTCCCCACCCAGTCGGTGCGCCTGATGCAGGCTTCGGCCCAATCGGGACCGGTCAAGCTCGCGCTCAGCGCTGCGGGCGGCGCACACACCGTGCTTGCCGACAACGCCTCCTACGGCTTGGTCACCGGTTACGGCCCGCAGCCTGCCGGCCGGTACGACGCCGTGATCACCGCCGAGGGCAGAGAGTGGAGCCAGCCCGTCGACGTGCTGGCAGATGCGCCCACCACGCTCGTGCTCACCGATGGCCGGGACGGACCCACCTTGCGTCAGACACGCGACGTCGCCGACGCTGCGCCGCCGTTCGAACCGCCCGCCCTCGTGCTGCCGCAGGGGGAGCCCGAGCCCGACAAGGTGTCGGCGAAACCCGTCTCCCACGAGGACCCGCGCCGGCAGGTGATCCCCCTCGCGTTGTGCGTGGCCTTCATCGCCGGAACCGTCGTGGCGGCCATGCGTTACCAGAGGAGGCAACGACGATGAAGAACCGACTGAGGTCAGCATTGGCCCAGGCGGCGGCCGTGGTCGCCGTCGCCGGCGTCGGATGGGGAGTGGCGCAGGCCGCCGATCCCCGCGTCTTCACCGGCGACATTTCCGCCATGCGAGAGCACGCGGCACGCGAGGCTGGCGACCGCTTTCTCGACGATTACCTGGACGCCGACGGTCGCGTCGTCCGCCGTGACGAGGGCGGCGACGTCGTCAGCGAGGGCCAGGCCTACGGCATGCTGATCGCCGCCGCACTGGGAGACGAGCACAGGTTCCGGCTGATCTGGAACTGGACTCGGTCGCACCTGCGCCGCCCCGACGGGTTGCTGTCGTGGCGTTGGGCCGACGGAGAGGTTCGCGACGCGAACAGCGCGGCCGATGCCGACCTCGATGCGGCGCGCTCGCTGATCGTGGCTGCCGAACGCTTCCAAGCCCCGGATCTGCACCGCGACGGCGAAGAACTCGGCGAGGCGATCCTGGCCGGCGAGACCGCGCCCGTCGGCGCATCCGCACCGCCGCCGGCCGACGTCGTACCCGCTGGACGCTGGGTCGTCGGCGCCGGACTGATGACCGTCGCTGGGAACTGGGCGAGTGCGCCTCCGCACGCTGTCGACCCTGGATACTTCAGCCCACGCGCCGCACGGGCCCTGCTGCACGCGTCGGCGGATGTCCGCTGGGCCGACATCGGCCGCACCGAGCGCGTACTGAGCTGGCAGCTGGTCGGAGCCGGGACCCTGCCGCCGGATTGGGCCAGCGTCGACGTCTTCGGCCACGCGGTGCCGGCCGGTTCGCCGACCGGTGGGGGAGTGCAGTTCGGACTGGACGCCGCACGGCTCCCGATCCGGTTCGCCGAGTCGTGCGATCGGGAGGATCGTGCGCTCGCGGCGTCGCTGCGGCCCCTCCTGTCCGGTGCGGACGACATTCCCGCTGTGCGCAACCTGGACGGTTCTGCGGCTGCACAGTGGCAGCATCCGCTGACGCTGGTCGCCGGTGCGGCGGCCGATCACGCCGCCGGAGACGAGGATGCGGCGGCCGGCCGTCTCGATCGGGCGGCCGCGCTGCAACAGCGGTACCCGACGTACTTCGGGGCGGCGTGGGTGGCGCTGGGACGGATCATGTTGGACACCACACTGCTCGGGGACTGCCCGGAGGGCGGCTCGCGTTTCCTTCACCGCGATCCATACCCATGACCAGTCAAGACCTCGCCGCTTCGATGGCACACCATGACGACCGAACGCATCGCCGACAACATCTCCTTCGCCTACTGGGTGCCCAACGTCAGCGGCGGACTGGTGACCAGCGACATCGAGCAGCGCACCGACTGGAACTACGAGTACAACGCCAAGCTGGCGCAGACCGCGGAGAACAACGGGTTCGAGTACGCCCTGTCCCAGGTGCGCTACGAAGCCAGTTACGGAGCCGAATACCAGCACGAGTCGACGAGCTTCAGCCTTGCCCTGCTCCTGGCCACCCAGCGGCTCAAGGTAATTGCCGCCGTCCACCCGGGACTGTGGCAGCCCGGTGTGCTGGCCAAGCTCGGCGCCACCGCCGACCAGCTCTCCGGCGGGCGGTTCGCCGTCAACGTGGTTTCCGGATGGTTCAAGGACGAATTCACCCACCTGGGCGAGCCTTGGCTCGAACACGACGAGCGGTATCGGCGCAGCGCTGAGTTCCTGCAGGTCCTCCGCAAGATCTGGACCGAGGACGACGTGGACTTCCGCGGCGACTTCTACCGTATCCACGACTTCACCCTCAAGCCCAAGCCGGTCAACACGCCGCAGCGCCCCAACCCGGAGATCTTCCAGGGCGGGAACTCCACCGCCGCCCGCCGCAACGGCGGCCGGTACGCGGACTGGTACTTCTCCAACGGCAAAGACTTCGACGGGGTCACCGAACAGCTCGTCGACGTCCGCACTCACGCCCGAGAGGTGGGCCGCGAGGTCAAGTTCGGGCTGAACGGTTTCATCATCGCCAGAGACACGGAAAAAGAAGCGAAAGAGACCCTCAAAGAGATCGTCGCCAAGGCCAACCGGCCGGCGGTCGAGGGATTCCGCGCGGCCGTGCAGCAGGCAGGCGCCTCCACCGGCGACAAAAAGGGGATGTGGGCCGACTCGACGTTCGACGACCTGGTGCAGTACAACGACGGTTTCCGCACCCAGCTGATCGGCACCCCGGAACGGATCGCCGAGCGCATCGCGGCATACCGCAAACGGGGTGTCGACCTGATCCTGGGTGGGTTCTTGCACTTCCAAGAGGAAATCGAATATTTCGGCGCGCGGGTGTTGCCGCTCGTCCGCGAGATCGAGGCCGCTGAGCGGTCGACGCGCGACGTGGCGGTGCCGGTTCCGGCCTAGCGGCCGCCTCCGCCGCGCGGGGGTTCCAGCGATGTGCGCTAGCGTGGATCATCGAATCGCTCAGGCGGTCCGT
Organism: Actinomycetota bacterium; assembly: GCA_040752555.1. GTDB lineage: Bacteria > Actinomycetota > Actinomycetes > Mycobacteriales > Mycobacteriaceae > Mycobacterium. The sequence goes on from JBFMGT010000001.1 coordinate 231,592, forward strand.
CGGGATCGCAGTCGCCTGCGTTGACATGGTTGATGGATGATGTCGATGCGGGGGCCCGCACACCACAGGAGAGGTCATGTCGTATCCGCAAGGCCCGACCGGAGGCCATGGCTATCAGCCGGGTCAGCAGCCCACCACACAGTTCAGCGCGCCGACGCAGCAGTTCGCCAGGGTCGGTGAGCCGGCCCCCGGCACCGACGGCCCGAGCCGGCTCCCCGAGTACCTCAGCGCCGCCGTCGCCGGGCTCGGCCTGCTCGCCTACCTGTCGTACTTCGCTCCGCAGTTCACCGTGGAGTCGTCGGACTTCCCGGGGCTCGGCGAGCTCAGTGGCAGCTCGGTGGGACTCGGCTTGGCGGTCATCGCGTCGGTGATCGCCGCGCTCGTCGCGGCCGTAGGACTGTTGCCCAAACAGCGCAGCCACGTCGCAGTGGCCGCGATCGCCGCCGTACTGGGCTTTCTGCTGGTCATCTCGGAGGTGCTCAACAAGCCCGGTGCCACGTCCGTCGCGTGGGGGCTGTGGCTGCTGACCGCGTTCACACTGCTGCAGGCCGCGGTCGCCGTCGTGGTGCTGCTGTTCGACGCCGGGGTGCTCACCGCGCCCACGCCACGACCCAAGTACGAGCAGCCGCAGTACGGCCAGTATCCCGGGGGTTACTACGGGCAACCGGGAGGGCAACCGGGCGGCCAACCGGGCCAGCCCCAGCAGCAGCGCCCCGGCTACCCCACGCCCTATGGCGGCTACCCGGGGTCCGGTCCGTCGACCGGCGGGTTCCCCGCGACGTCCCCGACGGGCCAGCAGCCGTCAGGCCAGCAGCCGGGCGGCCCGCAGTCGGGTTCGCCGACGCCGCCCACGGGCTACCCCACCTACGGGCAGCCACCGTCGAGCAACACGCCGACGACCCAGGTGCCGACCCCGCAACAGTCCTCGCCGTCCTCGCAGTCGGGCCAGTCCTCGTCGTAGTGTCAAGCGCGTCGTAGTCACAAGCGCGTCGTAGTGTCAAGCGCGTCGTAGTTACAAGCGCGTCGTAGTCTCGAGCGCGCGTGCGACCGTCGCGCGTTCGAGAGCGTCTTCTCAGGAGCGGCCCGACCCGTGAACACAGCCCCACGCGCGGGTAACACGCCAGGACCAGCCGGCCCACGCCAGGCGCGTGAACTGCTCAGGGTGGCGTTCGGGCCGTCACTGGTCGCGTTGGTCGTCATCGCGGCGGTGGTGCTGCTGCAGCTGCTGATCGCCAACAGCGACATGACCGGGGCGCTCGGCGCCATCGCGAGCATGTGGCTGGGCGTCCATCAGGTGCCGGTGTCGATCGCGGGAAGCGCTCTGGGCGTGATGCCGCTGCTGCCCGCCCTGGCCATGGTCTACGGCACCGCCCGCACGACCGCGGCCGCGGTCACCCACACCTCGTGGTTTGTCACCCGCTGGGTGGTGGCCTCGGCGCTGGGCGGGCCGCTGCTGATCGCCGCGCTGTGCCTGGCGGTCATCCACGACGCCGCATCGGTGCTGACGCAATTGCAGACGCCTGACGCCACCCGAGCTTTCGCCAGCGTGCTGACCGTGCACGTCTTCGGGGCCGCCCTCGGTGTCGGGTCCCGAATGGGCAGGCGGCTGCTGCGTCCGCCGCTGCCCGCCTGGCTGCCCGACGCGGTCCGTGCCGCGGGCGCCGGTGTGCTGGCCCTGTCAGCGCTGTCGGCTGCGGTGGTGTCGGTCTCGCTGATCGTGCACTGGTCGACCATGCACGACCTCTACTCGATCACCGATTCGGTGTTCGGGCAGCTGAGTTTGACGGTGCTCTCGCTGCTCTACCTGCCCAACGTGGTGGTCGGCGCCGCCGCCGTCGCCGTGGGCTCCAGCGCGCACGTCGGGTTGGCGACGTTCAGTGCGTTCACGGTGCTCGGCGGTGACGTGCCGGCGCTCCCGGTGCTGGCCGCCGTTCCCACCCCGCCCTTGGGGCCGGTCTGGGTGGCGCTGTTGATCGTCGGCGCGGTGTCCGGTGTCGCGTTGGGTCAGCAGTGCGCGCGCCGGCCGCTGCCGCCGGTCCAGGCGCTGGCGAAGGTGGTCGTCGCCGCGGCGCTCGGTGCCGCGACGATGGCTCTGCTGGGTTACGCAGGCGGGGGAGCGCTGGGGAATTTCGGTGACGTCGGCGTCGACCAGAGCACGTTCGGCCCCGCGGTGTTCGTGTGGTTCGCCGGTATCGGCGCGCTGACCGTCGCCATGTCGGGCGGGTTCGCGGCCCGCGTGCGAACGCCGAAACCGGTCGCGGCCGGTGAGGCTCCGGAAGACGAGCCAGCACCGACCGAGCCCGAGGACGATCCCGACACCGTCGTGATCGCACCCGAGAACGCCGACGACGAGATCGTCGAGCCGCCGGCTCCAGCCGGCCTCCCCGACGACGATCCCGTCGAGCTTCCCGTCGGTGAGCCCGGTGACCTGGACGACCCCGAGGACCATTTCATGGCCGACGACGACATGCGTTCGGACCGCGACGGCACCACCCACTAGGCTTCCTGCCGTGCAGCCACCGGTCCGGGTCCCCCCGAGTGCGCCGTCGCGGCTCGTCGTCCTGGCTTCTGGCACCGGCTCACTGCTTGCGTCCGTTCTCGCGGCCGCGGTCGACGACTACCCCGCGCGGGTCGTTGCCGTCGGCACCGACCGAGACTGTGCCGCGCTGCAGATCGCCGAGAACGCGTCCGTGCCGACCTTCACCGTGCCGCTGCGCGCCCACCCGGACCGCGCCGCGTGGGACGCCGCGATGACCGATGCGACGGCCGCCTACGAGCCGGACCTGGTGGTGTCGGCGGGTTTCATGAAGATCCTTGGCCCGGTGTTTCTTTCGCGATTCCCGGGGCGGGTGGTCAACACCCACCCCGCGCTGCTGCCTGCCTTCCCGGGCGCGCACGCCGTCGCCGACGCGCTGGCCTACGGCGTCCGTGTCACCGGGTGCACTGTGCACCTCGTCGACGCGGGAACCGATACGGGCCCGATCGTCGCGCAGCAGGCGGTGCCCGTGCTCGACGGCGACGACGAAGCCACGTTGCACGAACGGATCAAGGTGATCGAACGAGAACTTCTGGTGGATGTCGTGGCGGCGTTGGCCACCCGCGGCGTCACCTGGACGGGACGAAAGGCGACCATAGGATGACCGACAACGACGGCAGGCGGCGTATCCGCCGGGCCTTGATCAGCGTCTACGACAAGACCGGTCTCGTGCCGCTGGCGCAGGGGCTGCACGCCGCCGGGGTGGCCATCGTCTCGACCGGGTCGACGGCGAAAACCATTGCCGACGCCGGTGTTCCGGTCACCCCGGTGGAGGACGTCACCGGGTTTCCCGAAGTGCTCGACGGCCGGGTGAAGACCCTGCATCCGCGCGTGCACGCCGGGCTGCTCGCCGATCAGCGCAAGCCCGAACACGTCTCGGCGCTCACCGAACTCGGTGTCGAAGCCTTCGAGCTGGTCGTGGTGAACCTGTACCCGTTCACCCAGACGGTGAACTCGGGTGCCGGCGTCGACGAGTGCGTGGAGCAGATCGACATCGGCGGGCCGTCGATGGTGCGCGCCGCGGCCAAGAACCATCCCAGCGTCGCCGTCGTCGTCGAACCGCTCGGCTACGACGGCGTGTTGGCCGCGGTGCGCGCCGGTGGGTTCACGCTCGCCGAGCGAAAGAAACTGGCGTCCTTGGCGTTTCGGCACACTGCCGAGTACGACGTCGCGGTGGCCTCGTGGATGGAGTCGGTGTTGGCGCCGGAGGACGTCACCGATGGTGCGCCCGCGGAGCTGCCACCGTGGTTCGGCGCGACGTTCCGCCGTACCGCCGTGCTGCGCTACGGCGAGAACCCGCACCAGCAGGCCGCCCTGTACAGCGACGACGGCGGCTGGCCGGGCCTCGCGCAGGCCGAGCAACTGCACGGCAAGGAGATGTCCTACAACAACTACACCGATGCTGACGCGGCATGGCGCGCGGCGTTCGACCATGAGGACATCTGTGTCGCGATCATCAAGCACGCCAACCCCTGTGGCATCGCGGTGTCGTCGGTATCTGTGGCCGACGCCCATCGTAAGGCCCACGAATGCGATCCGCTGTCGGCGTTCGGTGGCGTGATCGCCACCAACACCGAGGTCAGTGTGGAGATGGCCGAGACGGTGGCGGGCATCTTCACCGAGGTGATCGTCGCGCCCGCCTACGAGCCCGGTGCGGTGGAAGTACTGGCCGGCAAGAAGAACATCCGCATCCTGGTGGCCTCGGAGCCGCAGGCCGGCGGCACGGAGTTCCGTCAGGTGAGCGGCGGCCTGCTCGTCCAGCAGCGCGACGCGGTGGATGCGTCGGGCGACGACCCCGCGAACTGGACACTGGCTACGGGCACGCCCGCCGATCCGGCAGTGCTCGCCGACCTGGTGTTCGCGTGGCGGACCTGTCGGGCGGTGAAGTCGAACGCGATCGTGATCGCCAAGGACGGCGCGACTGTCGGCGTCGGCATGGGTCAGGTCAATCGCGTCGACGCGGCGCGGCTGGCGGTGGAGCGGGCGGGCGATCGCACGCAGGGTGCCGTCGCGGCGTCCGACGCGTTCTTCCCATTCCCCGACGGTTTGGAGACGCTGATGCGCGCGGGCGTGACGGCCGTGGTGCACCCCGGTGGCTCGATGCGCGACGACGAGGTCACCGCGGCGGCCGCGGCGGCCGGGATCACGCTGTACCTCACCGGAGCGCGCCACTTCGCGCACTGAGCGCGTGCCGAGTGCCGACAATCCGTCAGAAGTGTCGCCCGGCGGTGCCACCGTCGCGCCATGGGGAGCAGTGACTGGCCGTTTCTGGGCAGTGAAGCGCGTCATCGCGGGCAGATGAGCCGGCGCGCGGCGGCCGCATGGCTGTGGTCCGGCCGCTCGGCCACTGTCGCCGGTCTGTCGGCGGCCGCGCTGCACGGCTCTCGCTGGATCGAGGCCGCGTCGCCCGCGGAACTCATCCGGGACCAGGCGTGCGTGGTCGACGGCATCGTGGTGCATCGGGACACCCTGGTCGACGGCGAAGTCGGCACCGTTCGGGGCATCCCGGTCACGACACCGGCGCGCACGGCATTCGACGCGGGTAGACGGCACCCACTGGTCGAGGCCGTCGCGCGCGTCGACGCGCTGGCCAACGCCACGCGGCTGAAGCGGACCGACGTCGAGGCGGTTGTCGGGCGGCACCGAGGGGCGCGTGGGCTGGTGCAGCTGCGCACCGTGTTGGACCTGGTGGACGACGACGGCGCCGAGTCGCTCCGGGAGACGGTGACGCGCTTGCTTCTGCTGGCGGCGGGATTCCCCCGCCCGCAGACCCAGATCATGGTGTGTGACGAGCATGGGTACTTCATCGGCCGCATCGACATGGGGTGGCCTGGATGGAAGGTCGGTATCGAGTACGACGGGCCGCAGCACTGGACCGACCCGGCCGTGCGGGCTCGCGACATCGACCGCCTCGCCGAGCTGCAGGCACAGGGGTGGACGATCATCCGCGTCAGCAGGGACATCCTCGAGTACCGGCGCGAGGTCTTTCTGCGTCGGGTTCGAGCCGCGCTGCGCGAGGCGGGCTGGCTGGAGCACGGCCGCGTCCACCTCGACGTGCAGCTCGCCACGTGGAGCGGTCGCCCAGTGTCGGGTTGAGGCGCGCCGCAACGGCAGAAGTGTGCGCCAACCCAACTCTCGACGGTGACGTTGTCCAGGCAAGCAGTGCCGTCGCTCGACAGCAGTCGTAGCGTGGAGTGGTGACATCACCTAACGATCTGCCCCGCACCGTCGGCGAGCTGCGCGCCTCCGGGCATCAGGAGCGCAGCGTGAAGGCCGAGATCCGGGAGAACCTGCTGGCCGCGCTGAGCTCCGGGGCCACCACCGAACAGATCTGGCCGGGCATCCTCGGCTTCGACGACACGGTCATTCCGCAGCTGGAGCGGGCGCTGATCGCGGGCCACGACATGGTCCTGCTCGGCGAGCGGGGGCAGGGCAAGACCCGATTGCTGCGCGCGCTGAGCGGACTTCTCGACGAGTGGACGCCGGTCATCGCCGGTGCCGAACTGGGCGAGCATCCCTACAGCCCCATCACTCCGGAGTCGATCCGGCGGGCCGCCGACTCCGGCGACGATCTGCCGATCGCGTGGCGGCATCGCAGCGAGCGCTACACGGAGAAGCTCGCCACCCCGGACACCAGCGTGGCCGACCTGGTCGGCGACATCGACCCCATCAAGGTGGCCGAGGGCCGCAGCCTCGGGGATCCCGAGACGATCGCCTATGGGCTCATCCCGCGGGCGCACCGCGGCATCGTCGCGGTCAACGAGCTGCCCGACCTGGCCGAGCGCATCCAGGTCGCGATGCTCAACGTGATGGAGGAACGCGACATCCAGGTGCGCGGCTACACGCTGCGGCTGCCGCTCGATGTCCTGGTCGTGGCCAGCGCCAACCCGGAGGACTACACCAACCGCGGGCGCATCATCACCCCGCTCAAGGACCGCTTCGGCGCGGAGATTCGCACGCACTATCCGCTCGAACTCGACGCGGAGGTCGGCGTCATCACCCAGGAGGCGCACCTGGCCGCCGAGGTGCCCGCCTACCTGCTGGCCATCCTCGCCCGGTTCGCGCGCGCCCTGCGCGAATCGACCGCGATCGACCAGCGCTCCGGTGTCTCGGCTCGGTTCGCGATCGCCGCGGCGGAAACGGTGGCCGCATCCGCGCGGCACCGCGCGGCGCTCCTGGGGGAGCAGGACCCGGTGGCGCGGGTGGTCGATCTCGGCACCGTGATCGACGTGCTGCGCGGCAAGCTGGAATTCGAGTCAGGCGAGGAAGGCCGTGAACAGGCGGTGCTCGAGCACCTGCTGCGGCGAGCCACCGCCGAGACGGCGCAGCGGCTGCTCGGCGGCATCGACGTGGGCCCGATCGTCACGGCCGTGGAGAGCGGGTCGCCGGTGACGACGGGGGAGCGGGTGTCGGCCCGCGAGGTGCTGGCCGCACTGCCGGAGGTGTCCGCCGTCGCCGAGATCCAGCGCCGGCTCGAGGCGACCTCGGAAGGGCAGCGGGCCGCCGCGATCGAGTTGGCGCTCGAGGCGCTGTACCTGGCCAAGCGCATCGACAAGGTGTCCGGAGAGGGCGAAACCGTCTATGGCTGACCGCCGTACGACGATAAAGCGGCGAGGGACGAGCCGCGGTGTGGGGGTACCACCCGCGCGAAGCGTAGGGGGAGAGTGCGGCAGTGGTTAAGAGGCTTTCGCGATATTCGCGGTACACCGGCGGGCCGGATCCGCTGGCCCCGCCGGTCGACCTGCGCGAGGCGTTGGAGGCCATCGGTCAGGACGTCATGGAGGGCACATCGCCCCGCCGCGCGCTGCAGGAGTTGCTGCGGCGCGGGTCGAAGAACATGCCAGGTGCGGACAAGCTGGCCGCCGAAGCCAACCGGCGTCGACGCGAGCTGCTGCAGCGCAACAACCTCGACGGCACGCTGGCCGACATCAAGAAACTGCTCGACGAGGCGGTGCTGGCCGAACGGAAAGAGCTGGCGCGCGCACTCGACGATGACGCGAGATTCGGTGAGCTGCAGCTGGATTCGCTCTCGCCCTCACCCGCGAAAGCCGTCCAGGAGCTCTCCGAGTACGACTGGCGCTCCCAGGAAGCGCGGGAGAAATACGAGCAGATCAAGGACCTGATGGGCCGCGAGATGCTCGACCAACGCTTCGCGGGCATGAAGCAGGCGCTGGAGAACGCCACCGACGAGGATCGCCAGCGCGTCAACGACATGCTCGACGACCTGAACGACCTGCTGGACAAGCACGCCAAGGGCGAGGACAGCCAGCAGGACTTCGAGAACTTCATGGCCAAGCACGGTGAGTTCTTCCCCGAGAACCCGCGCAACATCGACGAGCTGCTCGACTCCCTCGCCAAACGGGCTGCGGCCGCTCAGCGCTTCCGCAACAGCCTGTCCGAGCAACAGCGCGCTGAGCTGGATTCTCTGGCGCAGCAGGCGTTCGGGTCGCCGTCGCTGATGAACGCGTTGAACCGGCTCGATGCGCATCTGCAGGCGGCGCGTCCCGGGGAGGACTGGAACGGCTCGGAGCGCTTCTCCGGCGACGACCCGATGGGGATGGGCGAGGGCGCGCAGGCGCTGGCCGACATCGCCGAACTCGAGCAACTCGCCGAACAGCTGTCGCAGAGTTACTCCGGTGCGTCCATGGACGACGTCGACCTCGACATGCTGGCGCGTCAACTCGGAGACGAGGCCGCCGTCAACGCCCGCACACTGGCCGAACTCGAGCGCGCGCTGATGAACCAGGGCTTCCTCGACCGCGGCGCCGACGGGCAGTGGCGGCTCTCACCCAAAGCGATGCGTCAGCTCGGGCAGACCGCGCTGCGCGACGTGGCTCAACAACTCTCAGGCCGCCACGGTGAACGCGACACCCGGCGGGCCGGTGCGGCGGGGGAGCTGACCGGAGCCACGCGGCCCTGGCAGTTCGGCGACACCGAGCCGTGGAACGTCACCCGCACACTGACCAACGCCGTGTTGAGGGAGGCGGGTACCGGCGAGCGGTCGGGGAGCATCCAGATCACCGTCGACGACGTCGAGATCTCCGAGACCGAGACCCGCACCCAGGCCGCGGTTGCGCTGCTCGTCGACACGTCGTTCTCGATGGTGATGGAGAACCGGTGGCTGCCGATGAAGCGCACCGCGCTCGCGCTCAACCACCTCGTCAGCACCAGGTTCCGGTCGGATGCGCTGCAGATCGTCGCGTTCGGCCGCTATGCCCGCACGGTGACCGCCGCGGAGCTGACCGGGTTGGAGGGCGTGTACGAGCAGGGCACCAACCTGCATCACGCGCTGGCGCTGGCCACCCGGCATCTGCGCCGGCACCCCAACGCGCAGCCCGTCGTGCTCGTCGTCACCGACGGCGAACCCACTGCCCACCTCGAAGACTTCGATCGCAACGGAAGCCCGGCGGTGTTCTTCGATTACCCCCCGCATCCGCGCACGATCGCCCACACCGTGAAGGGCTTCGACGAGGTCGCCCGGCTGGGCGCGCAGGTGACGATTTTCCGGCTCGGCAACGACCCCGGTCTGGCCCGGTTCATCGACCAGGTCGCCCGACGGGTCGGTGGGCGGGTGGTCGTACCGGATCTCGACGGGCTGGGCGCCGCGGTGGTCGGCGACTACCTGGGCTCCAAGCGGCGCCGCTGACCCTGCGTCAACTCGCCTTACGCTTCTTGCGCTTGACCGTGACGCTGCCCCACAGCGCGAAACCGGAAATTCGTACGCACGGCGCACCCGGGGCGCCCTCGCCTTCGATGCTGTGCTCGAAGCTGCCCATCACCGAGACGCCGCGCAGGTCGACGTTCACCTCCGGCGGCACCAAGATGGTCTGCCCGCCCATGACCGAGTAGGTGCGGATCTCGACGTCGTGCGCGGTGAAGTCGGCGTACCGCAGATCGACGACGCCCCCACCCCAGAACGCGATCGTGGTGAGTCGCTTCGGCACGTTCCAGCGACCGCGCCGCTCATAGCCGGACAGGATCGCCAGCAGTGTGCTCGACGGGGCAGGCCGGCAGGTGCCGGTGCGCCCGCGGGTCACCGCACCGGGCAGATCGGCCGACAGCCGGTCGAGTTCATCGCAGGTCTGGGCCGCGTACGCCCTGGCCAGGCGGGCCTCGTACTCGGTCACGCCGATCGTGCCCGACGCTGCGGCGTCGGTCAGCAGCTGCGCCACCGCAATGCGGTCGGTGTCCGCAGCGCGCATCGAGCGGCTCCGCGAGGCGGGCCTGCTCATCGGGGGCTCCTGCTAACTCCGCACATCGTCCCCCAGGCTACGACGATCAGCGATACATGCAATACCCGTGGCCAAACTGTGAGCTGTCAACCGATCCAGTGCGGCGTGCGCTTCTCCAGGAACGCCAGCATGCCCTCGCGGGCTTCGTCGGAGACGAACAGCGCCGCCGAGCGCTGCGTCAGTTCCTCGGCCCGCCGATCGAACTCCTCGAGCGTCGCTGCGGTGGTGAGGGCCTTCGATTCGGCCAGCCCCTGCGGTGAGCCGAGCGCGATCGCGGCCGTCAGATCTGCCACCGCAGTGGCGACGTCCTGCGCTGCGACGGTGACCAGCCCCACCTGCGCGGCCTCCGTCGCGCCGAACTTCTCGCCGGTGAGGAAGTACCTGCCCGCGGCGCGTGCGGTCATCTTGGGCAGCAACGTCAGCGAGATGATCGACGGCGCCACCCCGATGCGGGCCTCGGTCAGCGCGAACGTACTGGCCGAGCCCGCGACCACGATGTCGCAGGCGCCGATCAGGCCGAGCCCACCGGCCCGCACGTGCCCGTCGACGGCAGCGATCACCGGCAGCGGACAGGCCAGGAACCGGCGGAGCAACAGCGTCATCTCCCGGGCCCGGTCGAGCGCGAGCTCGGCGGGATCGCGACCCGCGGCCTCGCTGAGGTCGGCGCCGGCGCAGAATGTGCCGCCCGTGTGGCCGAGTACCACCACCCGCACGCCCGGGTCGGCCGACGCCCGCTCCAGACCTTCGTGCAGCTCGGCGACCAGGGCCGTGGACAGCGCGTTGCGGTTGTGGGGCGAATCCAGGGTCAGCCGAGCAGCCGCGCCGTCGCGCTCGTAGACGACCAGCATCAGTACGACCGGGGGAGTCCGAGGGAGGTCTGCGCCACGAAGTTGAGCACCATCTCCCGGCTGACCGGCGCAATTCGGGCCAGCCGCGACGCGGTCAACACCGAGGCGATGCCGTACTCCTTGGTCAGCCCGTTGCCACCGAGGCACTGCACCGCCTGGTCGACGGCGCGCACCGAGGCCTCACCGGCGGCGTACTTGGCCATGTTTGCCGCCTCGGCCGCGCCCGCGTCGTCCCCAGCGTCGTACAGGCTCGCGGCCTTCTGCATCATCAGCTTGGCCAATTCCACCTCGATGTGGTTCTGCGCCAGCGGGTGGGACAGGCCCTGGTGCGCGCCGATCGGGGTCTTCCACACCTGTCGGGTCTTGACGTAGTCGACCGCCTTGTCGATCGCGAAGCGGCCCATGCCGACGGCACTCGCCGCACCCATGATGCGCTCGGGGTTGAGCCCGGCGAACAGTTGCGCGATCGCAGCGTCCTCGGAGCCGACGAGCGCGTCGGAGGGCAGCCGCACCTCGTCGAGGAACACCTGGAACTGGAACTCGGGGCTGACGATCTCCATCGGGATCTTGGTGAAGGTGAATCCCGGGGTGTCGGTCGGCACGACGAACAGCGCGGGCTTCAGGTTGCCGGTCTTGTGATCGGCCGTTCGGCCCACCACGAGCACGGCCTGGGCTTGGTCGACACCGGAGATGTAGACCTTCTGGCCGGACAGGATCCAGTCGCTGCCGTCACGCCGCGCCGTGGTGGTGATGCGGTGGGAGTTGGAGCCGGCGTCGGGTTCGGTGATCGCGAACGCCATCGTGGTCGTGCCGTCGGCGATTCCGGGAAGCCAGCGTCGCTTCTGCTCTTCGGTGCCGTACTTGGCGATGATCGTCCCGTTGATCGCGGGGGAGACCACCATCATCAGCAGCGCCGAGCCGGCGGCAGCCATCTCCTCCATGACCAGGCTCAGCTCGTACATGCCTGCGCCGCCGCCGCCGTACTCCTCGGGCAGGTTCACGCCGATGAAGCCGAGCCGGCCGGCTTCGGCCCACAGCTCGTCGGTGTGCTGGCCGGCGCGGGCCTTCTCCAGGTAGTAGTCCTGCCCGTAGTTGGCGGCCATCGCGGCGACCGCCTTGCGCAGGGCCTGCTGTTCTTCGGTCTCGACGAATCCGGTCATGACGCCTCTCCTGAATCGACACGCGCCAGTACGGCGCCCACTTCCACCTGCGTTCCCGCGGTGACGTTGAGTTCGGCCAGCACGCCGTCGGCGGGCGCGGCGATGGTGTGTTCCATCTTCATCGCCTCCAGCCACACCAGCGGTTGCCCCGCGGTGACCGTGTCGCCGACTGCGGCACCGACCCGCAGCACCGCGCCGGGCATCGGCGCGAGCAGCGAACCGTGCGCCACCGCATCGGCCGGGTCGGGGAACCGTGGCAGCGCCACCAGATGCACTGCCGCTGTGGGGGAGTCGACGTAGATGTCGTCGCCGTAGCGGGTGACGGCGAACGGCCGGTCCACCGCTCCCACGGTCAGCACCACCCGGTCGGGGGTTGCCGAGACCAGAGTGATGTCGTCGCGGCCGGCGACGCGGAGCCCGTCGCGGGTGAAACGGTAGGCGACGTCGTGGGTTTCGCCGTCGCGGTCGGTGTAGCTCTTGGTCTGCCACCCTGACGCCAGATTGCGCCACCCGCTGGGCATGTCGGCGAAGACCGCTGCGGTGCTGCGGTTACGTGCTGCGTCGGCCAGTGCTGCTGCGACAGTGGACAACTCGACCGTGGCCGGGTCGGCGACCGGCGCGGCCAGTGCGTCGAGCCCGTGGGCGTCGAAGAATGCCGTGTCGGTGGCGCCGGCGGCGAATGCCGGGTGGCGCAGCACGTTGACCAGCAGGTCACGGTTGGTGCGCACGCCGTGCAGCCGGGTGCGGGTCAGCGCGTCGGCCAGCAGCGCGGCGGCCCGCGCCCGGGTGGGCGCCCAGGAAACGACCTTGGCGATCATCGGGTCGTAGAACACCGAGATCTCGAAGCCGTCGCCCACCCCGGCGTCCAGCCGCACGCCTGCTCGGTCGAGCAGCTCGAAATGTGCTGCGGCCGTGGGCACCTCGAAGCGGTGCACGGTGCCTGCCTGCGGTTGCCAGTTCTTGGCGGGGTCCTCGGCATACAGCCGTGCCTCGATCGACGCCCCGGCCGTGGCGGGCGGGTGCGGGTCCAGCGGTGCGCCTTCGGCGACCGCGAGCTGCAGCTCGACCAGATCGAGCCCTGAGGTGAGTTCGGTGACCGGGTGTTCCACCTGCAGGCGGGTGTTCATCTCCAGGAAGAAGAAGTCCCCATCATCGGAAGCCATGAACTCGACGGTGCCCGCACCGGTGTATCCGATCGCGTTTGCGGCGAGCCGGGCCGCCTCGAACAGCTTGTCCCGCATACCCGGGGTGCGCTCCACCAGCGGTGAGGGCGCCTCTTCGATGATCTTCTGGTGACGGCGCTGGATCGAGCACTCCCGCTCGCCGACCGCCCACACCGTGTTGTGCGCGTCGGCCATCACCTGCACCTCGACATGGTGGCCGGCGTCGAGGTAGCGCTCACAGAACACCGTGGGGTCACCGAAGGCCGACTGTGCCTCGCGGCGGGCGGCTTCGACCTGCGCGGGCAGCTCGGCGAGATCGCGCACGACCCGCATACCCCGCCCGCCGCCGCCCGCCGACGCCTTGATCAGCACGGGCAGCATGTCCGCGGTCACCGTGTCGGGGTCGAGCTCTTCGAGCACCGGCACGCCCGTGGCGGCCATGATCTTCTTCGCCTCGATCTTCGAGCCCATCGCCGCGACCGCGGCCACCGGCGGGCCGATCCACGTGAGGCCCGCCTCGATCACGGCGGACGCGAAATCGGGGTTCTCGGAGAGGAACCCGTAGCCGGGGTGCACGGCGTCGGCGCCGGCGGCCTGCGCGGCGGCGATCAACTGGGCGGGGTCGAGGTAGCCGCGCGTGCCGTCCAGCCGCACCCGGACGTCGGCCTCGGCGACGTGGGGCGCGTCGGCATCGGGATCGGTGTACACGGCGACGGTGCCGATGCCGAGGCGCCGGCAGGTGGCGAACACGCGCCGCGCGATCTCACCGCGGTTGACGACCAGAACGCGAGTGATCATGGGTTTTTCCTCTTCGCGCGAGCGCTCGTCGGCGGCCTTCTCACATCCGGAAGACGCCGAAGTTGGACGTCCCCTTGATCGGTGCATTGGCAATGGCGGACAGGCACATACCCAGCACGGTTCGGGTGTCGCGGGGATCGATGACACCGTCGTCGTAGAGCCGCCCGGACAAGAACATCGGCAGCGACTCGGCGTCGATCTGTGCTTCGACGGCGGCCCGCAGCGCGGCATCAGCGGCCTCGTCGACCTGTTGGCCCCGGGCCTCGGCGGCGGCCCGGCTGACGATCGACAGCACACCCGCCAATTGGGTGCCACCCATCACCGCGGATTTGGCGCTGGGCCAGGCGAACAGGAAGCGGGGGTCATAGGCGCGGCCGCACATGCCGTAATGGCCCGCGCCGTAGGAGGCTCCGATGAGCAGTGACAGATGCGGCACCGTCGAATTCGAGACGGCGTTGATCATCATCGAGCCGTGTTTGATCATGCCGCCTTCCTCGTAGTCCTTGCCGACCATGTAGCCGGTCGTGTTGTGCAGGAACAGAAGCGGGGTGTCCGAGCGGTTGGCCAGTTGGATGAACTGCGTGGCTTTCTGCGACTCCTCGCTGAACAGCACACCCCGGGCGTTGGCGAGGATGCCGAGCGGATAGCCGTGCAGCGTCGCCCATCCGGTCACCAGCGAGCCGCCGTAGAGCGGCTTGAACTCGTCGAACTCCGAGCCGTCGACGATGCGGGCGATCACTTCCCGCGGATCGAACGGGATACGCAGGTCCGGCGGCACGATGCCGAGCAGCTCCTCGGAGTCGAACACCGGCGGGGTGATCGGTTGGGGCTGCGGACCTTGTTTGCGCCAATTGAGCCGCGCCACGATGCGCCGGCCGATGCGCATCGCGTCGAGCTCGTCGACGGCGAAATAGTCCGCCAGACCTGATGTGCGGGCGTGCATCTCGGCCCCGCCCAGCGACTCGTCGTCGGATTCCTCGCCGGTGGCCATCTTGACCAGTGGCGGCCCGGCGAGGAACACCTTCGAGCGCTCTTTGATCATCACGACGTGGTCGGACATCCCCGGGATGTAGGCCCCGCCGGCGGTCGAGTTGCCGAACACCAACGCGATGGTCGGGATGCCAGCCGCGGACAGCCGGGTCAGGTCGCGGAACATCTGCCCGCCGGGGATGAAGATCTCCTTCTGCGTGGGCAGGTCGGCGCCGCCCGACTCCACCAGGGAGATCACCGGGAGGCGGTTCTGTAAGGCGATCTGATTGGCGCGCAATATCTTTCGTAGCGTCCACGGGTTGCTGGTACCGCCCTTGACGGTGGGGTCGTTGGCGACGATCAGACACTCCACACCGCTGACCACGCCGATCCCCACGACGACGCTCGCACCGACGGTGAAGTCGGTGCCCCATGCGGCGAGCGGGCTGAGCTCGAGGAACGGCGAATCGGGGTCGATCAACGCCTCGATGCGCTCGCGGGCGGTCATCTTGCCCCGCGCGTGGTGGCGGTTGACGTACTTCTCTCCGCCGCCGGCCAGCGCCTTGGCGTGCTCGGCGTCGAGTTCGGCGAGCTTGATCGCCATCGCGTCGGCGGCCTCGCGGTAGGCGGGGGAGCGGGTGTCCAGCGTGGAGCGGAGCGTCATGCCTGGAAACCCAGCGTCTTGGCAGCCAGCGAGGTCAGGATCTCCGTGGTGCCGCCACCGATGCCGAGGATGCGCATGTCGCGGTACTGGCGTTCGATCTCCGACTCGGCCATGTAGCCCATGCCGCCGAACAGCTGGACCGCTTGGTTGGCCACCCACTCACCGGCTTCGACGGCGGTGTTCTTTGCAAAGCACACCTCGGTGATCAGGTTGGTCTCGCCCGCGAGCTGACGTTCGACGACGTGGCGGGTGTACACGCGGGCGACATCGATGCGGCGCGCCATCTCCGAGAGCGTGTTCTGCACCGACTGCCTGGCGATCAGGGGCTTGCCGAACGTTTCGCGATTGCGACACCATTCGACGGTGAGGTCCAGGCACCGCTGCGCACTGGCGTAGGCCTGCGCGGCCAGACCGACGCGCTCGGAGACGAAGGCCGCGGCGATCTGGAAGAAGCCGCTGTTCTCCGCGCCGACGAGGTTGGCGACGGGCACACGGACGTCGGTGTAGGACAGTTCGGCGGTGTCGGAGGAGCGCCAGCCCATCTTGTCGAGCTTTCGGCTGACTTGCAGGCCGGGCGAGCATCCGGGTCCGTCTTTTTCCACGACGATCAACGACACTCCTGCCGCGCCGGGTCCGCCGGTGCGCGCCGCGGTGACGACGTAATCGGCCCGCACACCTGAGGTGATGTAGGTCTTGGCGCCGTTGATCACGAATTCGTCGCCGTCGCGGACTGCGCGGGTGGTCAGGTGCCCGACGTCGGAGCCGCCGCCCGGTTCGGTGATCGCGAGCGAACCGATCTTCTCGCCGCGCAACGTCGGTCGCACATAGGTTTCGATGAGGTGCTCGTCGCCGGAAGCGATCATGTGCGGCACGGCGATCCCGCAGGTGAACAGCGAGGCGAACACCCCACCGGGAGCGCCCGCCTGGTGCATCTCCTCGCAGATCACCACCGCGTCGGCGCCGTCGCCGCCCTCACCGCCGGCCCATTCGGGGAAGCCGGCCCCGAGCAGGCCCGCAGCGGCGGCCTTGCGGTGCAGGTCGCGCGGCAGCTCGCCGATGCGCTCCCATTCCTCGACGTGAGGAAGCACCTCACGTTCGGCGAACGCGCGCACCGTCTTTCGCAGGTCTTCGCGTTCCGGCGTGGCCCAGATGCTCACGGCAGCAACTCCTCGGGGATGTCGATGGTTCGGCTGCGCAGCCATTCGCCCAGCCCTTTGGCCTGCGGGTCGAAGCGCGCTTGGTAGGCGACGCCCCGGCCCAGGATGCCGGAGATGACGAAGTTCACCGCACGCAGGTTGGGAAGCAGGTGGCGAGTGACCGGAAGATCGGCCGCCTCGGGCAGCAGCTCGCGCAGCGCCGGCACGGTCAACGTGGAGGCCAGCCACAGCCACTGATCCTCGGTGTGCACCCACACTCCCACGTTGGCGTCACCGCCCTTGTCCCCGCTGCGGGCGCCGGCGATGGTGCCCAGTGGCACCCGCCGCGTCGCGCCGTAGGCACGCGGCTGCGCCAGCGCGACATCCGGGACGGGCTGGAGCTCGAGGGTCTGTGCCGCCGGAGCGATGTCGACACGGGTGCCGTCGGCGTGCACGGCAATGTGGGGTACCTGCTCGGCGGGCACGTATCCCGCGGTGAACACTCCGTACACCTGGCCATCTCCCGGTGGCGCCGTGCTCGTGAAGCCGGGATAACTCGCCAGCGCCAATTCCACGGCGGCCGAGGAAAATTGCCGGCCCACCGTGGCGGCGTCAGGATCGCGCGCGACGCAGCGCAGCAGAGCGCTGGCAGTCTGCTCGGTGTCGGCGTCGGCGTGGTCGGTGCGGGCCAGCGACCACTGCATCTCCGCCGGCTGGGCTGTGAGGCTGTTCTCGAGCTGACGACGCACCAGTGCGGCCTTGGCGTCGATGTCCAGCCCGGTCAGCACGAACGTCATCTCGTTGCGGAACCCGCCGAGGCTGTTGAGGCTGACTTTCAGTGTGGGCGGCGGCGGTTCGCCGGTGACGCCGCCGACGCGCACCCGGTCGGGCCCGTCCTCGGTCAGCGTGATCGAGTCGACCCGCAGCGTGGCATCGGGGTTCGCGTACCGCGCACCACCGATCTCATAGAGCAGCTGGGCGGTGACCGTGCCGACTGTGACGGCACCGCCGGTGCCCGGATGCTTGGTGATGACCGAGGATCCGTCGGCGTGGATCTCGGCGATGGGGAAGCCGGGGTGATCCATGTCGGCGATGTCGGTGAAGAAGGAGTAATTGCCGCCCGTGGCCTGGGTGCCGCATTCGATGATGTGTCCAGCGGCGATCGCGCCGGCGATGGCGTCGTACTCGTTGCGCGCCCAGCCGAAGTGCGCGGCGGCGGGTCCGACGATGACCGACGCGTCGGTGACCCGGCCGGTCACGACGACGTCGGCGCCCGCCTGCAGGCACTCGGCGACACCCCACGCGCCGAGGTAGGCGTTGGCGGTCAGCGGCCGGCCCAGCCCCAGTTCGTCTGCGCGGGCCAGCAGGTCGTCGCCCTCGACGTGCGCGACGGCGACGGGTATCTGTAGGCGCTCGGCGAGGGCCCGTACGGCGCCGGCCAGCCCCGCGGGGTTGAGGCCGCCGGCGTTCGCGACGATGCGCACCTGACGATCCATCGCGAGGCCGAGGCACTGCTCGAGTTGTCGCAGGAACGTCTTGGCGTAGCCGCGCTCGGGATTCTTCATCCGGTCGCGGCCCAGGATCAGCATCGTCAGCTCGGCGAGATAGTCGCCGGTCAGGTAGTCCAGATCGCCGCCGGTGAGCATTTCGTGCATCGCCGAGAGTCGGTCCCCGTAGAAGCCTGAGCAGTTCCCGATCCGAACAGGAACGCGGTCCGACACCGGCGTCACGCATTCTCCCGTCGCTCCGGCGGGCCGAACGCCCAACCAACCGGTAGGTTAACGGGTACCGGCGGTAGCGCGTCAAGACCCGATCGGGTTCCTCCGCTGTCGGGATCGGCGGAGTTTGGAGCCCGTCCAGCTCACCGGTTATCCTGGTGACCAATTGCCAGCGCCCGGTCCGCCCAGGCTCGCAGGCACCCCCGAACAGATGGAGCTCGATCATGGCTGTGCCGAAGCGCAGGATGTCGCGCGCGAACACCCGTAGCCGGCGCGCGCAGTGGAAGGCCACCCGTACCGAACTCGTGGGCGTGACCGTCGCAGGTCAGCAGCGCAAGGTGCCGCGGCGGCTGCTCAAGGCCGCCCGTCTCGGCCTGATCGATCTAGACCGCCGCTAACCGCAACGCCGCGTAGCGGTAACACTCAGGTATCACCGGCGCGGCTCTCAGCACTCTCTCAGACACGGGGTCGAGACTGTGGCGGTGCGCATTCTTGTCGTCGATGATGACCGCGCGGTCCGCGAATCGCTACGCCGCTCCCTGTCTTTCAACGGCTACTCCGTGGAGTTGGCGCAAGACGGCCGCGAAGCGCTGGACCTGATCGCCAGTGACCGCCCCGACGCGGTCGTACTCGATGTGATGATGCCGCGCCTCGACGGGCTCGAGGTGTGCCGTCAGCTGCGTAGCACTGGTGACGACCTGCCGATCCTGGTGCTGACGGCACGGGACTCGGTCTCCGAGCGCGTCGCCGGGCTCGACGCCGGCGCAGACGACTACCTTCCCAAGCCGTTCGCACTCGAAGAGTTGCTGGCACGCATGCGGGCGCTTCTGCGCCGCACCACACCCGACGATTCGAGCGAATCCGCCGCGCTCACCTTCGCCGACCTCTCCCTGGACCCGGTGACCCGCGAGGTCACTCGGGGTGAGCGGGCCATCAGCCTCACCCGGACCGAGTTCGCGCTGCTCGAGATGCTGATCGCCAATCCGCGTCGGGTGCTGACCCGCAGCCGCATCCTCGAGGAAGTGTGGGGCTTCGATTTCCCCACCTCCGGCAATGCGCTCGAGGTCTACGTCGGCTACCTGCGCCGCAAGACGGAGGCTGAAGGCGAGCCACGACTCATTCACACGGTGCGCGGGGTCGGGTACGTCCTGCGGGAGACCCCGCCCTGATGCAGCCGCACCCCGACGTCGCCTGGCTGGGACCGCCTCATCAACCGCACCCGGTCGGCAGCTCAGTGTCGTTGCGCTGGCGCGTGATGCTGCTGGCGATGTCGATGGTGTTGATGGCCGTCGTGCTGATGGGGGTGGCGGTGTACGCGGTGATGGCGCAGACCCTCTATCGAGACATCGACAACCAGCTCACGTCGCGTGCCGACATGCTCGAGGAGAGTGGCTCTCTGGTCGTCGATCCCGGCAAGATCATCGAAGGCACTGCCTACTCCGACATCAAGGCGATGTTCGTCATTCCTGGCCGTGCGATCTACGCAGCCAACCAAGACGGGCAGATCCCGACCCTTGGTGCCGTCGAGAAGGACGTGATCGCCGGGAGGCAGCTCAGCTCGTTGCGCACCGTCAGCCACAACCGGCTGTTGGCGCGCCACTTTCCCAATGGCACGACGCTGTTGATGTGGAAGAGCCTGGCACCCACCGGCCAAGCCCTGAAAAACCTCGGCACCGTTCTGCTTTCGGTCGGCGGGATCGGTGTGGCTATCGCCGCGATTGCAGGTGGAATGGTGGCTACCGCAGGCTTGCGGCCGGTCGCCCGGCTGACCCAGGCTGCCGAACGAGTCGCCCGAACCGATGACCTGCGCCCCATCCCGGTCGTCGGCCACGACGAATTGGCCCGACTCACAGAAGCTTTCAACATGATGTTGCGGGCGCTGGCCGAATCGAGGGATCGGCAGGCCAGATTGGTGACCGACGCGGGCCACGAGTTACGCACCCCGCTGACCTCGCTGCGCACCAACGTCGAACTGCTCATGGCGTCGATGCGCCCGGGCGCGCCGCGCATCCCGGAAGGCGAGATGGCCGATCTGCAGGCCGACGTGGTGGGTCAGATCGAGGAGTTGTCGACGCTCGTGGGCGATTTGGTCGACCTCACGCGCGAGGACGCGGGGCGGGTGGTCCACGAGACGGTCGAACTCGCCGAAGTGATCGACCGATCGTTGGAGCGGGTTCGCCGGCGCCGCAACGACATCGAATTCGAGGTCTCGGTGACGCCGTGGCAGGTGTACGGCGATGCGGCAGGTCTGGGTCGCGCGGTGCTCAATCTGCTCGACAACGCGGCCAAGTGGAGTCCTCCGGGTGGCCGGGTCGGTGTGCGGCTGCGGCAGGTCGACGCCAACCATGCCGCGCTCGTGGTCGCCGACAACGGGCCGGGAATCCCGGCCCAGGAACGAGATCTCGTGTTCGAGCGGTTCTACCGGTCCACTGCGGCGCGGGCGATGCCCGGGTCGGGCCTAGGCCTGGCGATCGTCAAGCAGGTGGTGGCCAAACACGGCGGAACGCTGCTGATCACCGATACCGTCGAGGGAGGTGATCCGCCCGGGACATCCATGCACATGGTGTTGCCCGGCCGTCCCTCGGTTCCGCCGGAAACACCGGCGACACACGCCTCGTCATCCTCACGGTGACGCGTGTCACCAGCGACGATGTGCAGATGGGAACGGCAGAATCTGGGCGTGTACCGATGGGAATCTCAGGGCACTCTCAGCACGGGTGGGCACTCTGGGACCCACGCACTTCGTTACCGAAGCATTGATGAAACCACAGCCCTACTCGAGGAAGACACCGCTGCGACATGACCAACCATCCGAGGTACTCACCGGCGCCGCACCCGGGTCAGCAGCCCGGTATGGCGGGCCAGGCGCCGCACGGACAGGTCGGCCCCCAGCGCTCCGGTTCCCATGAGCAGCAGGCCGGCTGGGACTGGCGGTATGCGACGGAGCAGCAGCGCCAGGCGTTCCGTCCGCCCTACGACCCCTATCCCGGCGCACCGATGCCGAACCCGTACCCGCGGCCCGGTTTCCCGCCGGCCGCCCCGGCCCCTAAGAAGCGTTCGCGCACAACGGGTCTCGCTGCGGGAGCGGTGGCCATCGCGATCCTCTCCGCGGGAATCGGCGGTGGCGTCGCGACGCTCGTGCACCCGGCACACAGTCCCGGTGGCTTCAGCGCGTCCGGCGCGGCGCCGAGTGTGCCGGCCGCCAGCGTGCCCACCGGCTCGGTGGAGCAGGTGGCGGCAAAAGTGGTGCCCAGCGTCGTCAAGCTCGAGGTGAACGAAGGGCGCCAGTCCGAGGAGGGCTCCGGTGTCATCCTGTCCACCGACGGGCTGATCCTGACCAACAACCACGTGGTTGCCGCCGCGGCCAATGGCGGTCCGGGTGGCCCGCAGACCAAGGTCACCTTCGCCGACGGCCGGACTGCCCCCTTCGACATCGTCGGCACCGATCCCGGCAGTGACATCGCGGTGGTGCGCGCCAAGGGAGTCTCGGGCCTGACCCCGATCGCGATCGGTTCGTCGGCTGATCTGCGCGTCGGCCAGGACGTCGTCGCGATCGGATCGCCGCTGGGCTTGGAAGGCACCGTGACGACGGGCATCATCAGCGCGCTGAACCGCCCGGTCGCCGCCGGTGGCGACGCGCAGAACCAGAACACCGTGCTCGATGCCATTCAGACCGACGCTGCGATCAACCCGGGCAACTCCGGGGGCGCGTTGGTGAACATGAACGGTGAGTTGGTCGGGATCAACTCGGCGATCGCCACCATGGGCGCTGATTCGGGCGCGGCGCAGGGCGGTTCGATCGGCCTGGGCTTTGCGATCCCGGTGGACCAGGCCAAGCGGATCGCCGACGAGTTGATCCAGACGGGCAGTGCGTCGCGGGCCTCACTGGGAGTTCAGGTCGGCAACAACGCCGGCGGAGACGGAGCCAGGATCGTCGAGGTCACGCCCAACGGCGCCGCCTCGTCGGCCGGGCTTCCCGCGGGCGTTACGGTGACCAAGCTCGACGATCGGGTGATCGACAGCGCGGATGCGCTCGTTGCCGCGGTGCGGTCCAAGGCGCCAGGGGACAAAGTCACCTTGACCTACCTGGACCCGGCCGGGAAGCCGCAAACCGTGGACGTGACGTTGGGGAAGGCCGCGCAGTGAGGGTGGTCCAAGGTCCGTCTCGGCCGACGCTTCGAGTGGCTGCGCCGTTGTCCGTGCCGACATATACGGTTGTGCCCATGGAACAGCCCCACACCTTGGTCGGCCGGGCTCTCGTCGTCGTCGTCGACGACCGCACCGCGCACGGAGATGAAGAGGACCACAGCGGGCCGTTGGTGACCGAGTTGCTCGGGGAGGCCGGGTTCGTCGTCGATGGTGTCGTCGTGGTGTCTTCCGATGAGGTCGAGATCCGCAACGCATTGAACACAGCAGTCATCGGCGGCGTCGATCTGGTGGTCTCGGTCGGCGGGACCGGCGTGACACCTCGCGACGTCACGCCCGAAGCGACACGTGATCTGCTCGATCGGGAGCTCCTCGGCATCGCCGAGGCGTTGCGCGCATCCGGACTGGCGGCCGGCACCGCGGATGCCGGCCTGTCACGCGGCCTCGCCGGGGTCTCCGGCAGCACGCTGGTGGTGAATCTGGCCGGGTCCCGGGCTGCGGTCCGAGACGGCATGGCGACTTTGGGGCCGCTCGCCGGGCACATCATCGCGCAGTTATCCAGTTTGGAGATCTAAACGCCATGGGCTGGCAGCAGCTAGTCCGCACGCGGGCCGGAGGAGCACCCTCTCCGGCCCGCGTTCTCATGTCTGCGCGAGGCATCCGACCAGCAGTGTTAACAGACGGTGAACGCGAATCCCACCCGTGTTGTGATCTTTGTCACAGAGGATGCCCTCAATGACCGAACGACCCCGGCCGTCGCGAGATGTAGTTAACAAGGTTTTCGGAGAGACGTTGCCCGAGATGCCGATGGGCGAACGCGATCCCGACCGCCCCGAAGACGACGGCGACCGAGAGCGATGGCTGCGTGACAATGTTCCGCCCCATCACGGCGATCACGGCTGACCTGTAGTTTCGCCACAGCTTCATTTCAGGAACCTGGTGTAACGGCGGCGACCCCCGATGCGAAGACGTTGGTGCGGGGTCAAGATCAGCGACGGTGTTCTTCGACCGATCCCCGCCGTCGCGAGGAGGGGGTCGCCGACCTTCGGGGAGTCGTCAGCAAACGATGCGCGCGCGGTACGTCCTGCGACACCACAGGGGCGTACGCGTTGCCGGTCGGATGCCTCCTCGTTATGTTCCTTCCGTCAACGATGAGTGATTCGTAAGAACAAAGTGTGGGATTTTTAATTCCACTCACATGAAGTTCTTGCGAGGTGTGTGGTGTAGCGGTACGGCCAGGCACGAACAACCGGTGCCCCATGATGGGGACCCGTTCTACTGAGCAAGGGAGAACATGAAGGCAATCAGTCGGGTGCTGATCGCGATGGTCGCGGCCGTCGCGGCGTTGTTCGTGAGCACTGGCACCTCTCACGCAGGGCTGGACAATGAGCTGAGCCTGGTCGACGGCCAGGGGCGGACGTTGACGATCCAGCAGTGGGACACGTTCCTCAACGGTGTGTTCCCCCTCGACCGCAACCGCCTGACCCGCGAGTGGTTCCACTCGGGCAAGGCCGTGTACAACGTGGCCGGTGAAGGTGCCGACGACTTCGAGGGCACGCTGGAGCTGGGTTACCAGATCGGCTTCCCGTGGTCGCTGGGCGTGGGCATCAACTTCAGCTACACCACCCCCAACATCGCGCTCGACGGTCAGGACGTGATCGGCGTCGACGGGGTGGGTGTCGACCTGTTCCCGGCGATCTCGACGCCGCCGCTGTTCCCGGGCGTGTCGATCTCGGCGGACCTGGGCAACGGTCCCGGTATCCAGGAAGTCGCGACGTTCACCGTCGATGTGTCCGGCGCCAACGGTGCGGTCGCGGTGTCGAATGCGCACGGCACGGTGACCGGTGCTGCCGGCGGCGTGCTCCTGCGTCCCTATGCACGGCTGATCTCGTCGGCGGGTGACAGCGTCACCACCTACGGCGAACCCTGGAACATGAACTGACACACGGGCTTCGCCCACGAGTTCGGTGGAGTGCCGGTCCTTCGCGGCCGGCACTCCGTCGCTCTCATCACCTGAAAAGGATCACCATGAAGACAATCTCTCGGGTGCTGGTCGCGATGGTCGCGGCCGTCGCGGCGTTGTTCGTGAGCACTGGCACCTCTCACGCAGGGCTGGACAATGAGCTGAGCCTGGTCGACGGCCAGGGGCGGACGTTGACGATCCAGCAGTGGGACACGTTCCTCAACGGTGTGTTCCCCCTCGACCGCAACCGCCTGACCCGCGAGTGGTTCCACTCGGGCAAGGCCGTGTACAACGTGGCCGGTGAAGGTGCCGACGACTTCGAGGGCACGCTGGAGCTGGGTTACCAGATCGGCTTCCCGTGGTCGCTGGGCGTGGGCATCAACTTCAGCTACACCACCCCCAACATCGCGCTCGACGGTCAGGACGTGATCGGCGTCGACGGGGTGGGTGTCGACCTGTTCCCGGCGATCTCGACGCCGCCGCTGTTCCCGGGCGTGTCGATCTCGGCGGACCTGGGCAACGGTCCCGGTATCCAGGAAGTCGCGACGTTCACCGTCGATGTGTCCGGCGCCAATGGTGCTGTGGCGGTGTCGAATGCGCACGGCACGGTGACCGGTGCTGCCGGTGGCGTGCTGCTGCGGCCGTTCGCACGGCTGATCTCGTCGGCGGGTGACAGCGTCACCACCTACGGCGAACCCTGGAACATGAACTAACGCACCATCGTTCGACTGCGGAAGCGGCCTCTGACTTCGGTCAGGGGCCGCTTCTGTGTGTTCTGCACACCTTCACCTCTTCATGATGCGGGCCCCACCTGTGACCAGGTTGGCAGGTGGTTACCAAAGAGCTTGGCGGGCAAGCGGTCCGATGCACGGCTGGTTACTTTCATCTCCTCGATGACGAGAACCCCCAAGGAATCGCTGTCTATGGGCTGAGGAGAGCATGAAGCCAATCATCCGGGTGCTGGTCTCACTGAGCATGAGCGTCGCGGCGCTGCTCGTCAGCACCGGCACATCACATGCAGGACTGGACAATCAACTGAGTCTCGTGGACGGCAAGGGCCGCACCCTCACCATTCAGCAGTGGGACACCTTCCTCAATGGCGTGTTCCCCCTTGACCGCAACAGGCTGACACGGGAGTGGTTCCATTCGGGCAAGGCCGTGTACACCGTCGTGGGCGACGGCGCCAAAGACTTCGCGGGCACGCTGGAACTGGGTTATCAGATCGGCTTTCCGTGGTCACTCGGCGTGGGTATCAGCTTCAGCTACACCACCCCCAACATCGCGCTCGATCAGCAGGACATCATCGGCACCGCGAACGGTCCGATCGATCTGTTTCCGCCGATCTCGACGCCACCCCTGTTGCCCGGGGTCTCGATCTCGGCAGATCTGGGCAACGGCCCTGGTATCCAGGAGGTCGCGACGTTCTCGGTGGACGTCTCCGGTGACCACGGCGCGGTGGCGGTGTCCAACGCGCACGGCACGGTGACGGGCGCTGCCGGTGGTGTGCTGTTGCGGCCGTACGCGCGGCTCATCTCCAAGGACGGCGACAGCGTCACCACCTACGGCGAGCCTTGGAATATGAACTGAACATGAACTGAACACGACCTGAGGTGGCCCCTGACCCGGTCAGGGGCCACCTTTGTGTGTGGCCGTCGTCTCACGCTCCCTGTGACCAGCCTGGCAATTGGTTACCAAACAGCTTGGCGGGCAAGCGGTCCGACGTTCCGCTGGTTATTTTCGTCTCCTCAAAGATGAGAAATCTTCCAATAAATCACCGTCTACGGGCTGAGGAGAGCATGAAGCTAATCATTCGGGTGTTGGCAGCTGTCAGCATGAGCGTGGCGGCGCTGCTCGTCAGCACCGGCACATCGCACGCAGGGTTGGACAACGAACTGAGCCTGGTGGACGGCAAGGGACGCACGCTGACCATCCAGCAGTGGGACACCTTCCTCAATGGTGTTTTTCCCCTCGACCGCAACCGGCTGACCCGGGAATGGTTCCACTCAGGCAAGGCCGTGTACTCGGTCGTGGGCGACGGCGCCAAGGATTTCGCCGGCACACTGGAACTCGGCTACCAGATCGGCTTCCCGTGGTCACTCGGCGTGGGCATCAACTTCAGCTACACCACTCCCAACATCGCACTCGACGCGCAGGACGTGATCGGCACCAGCCAGGGCGCTATCGATCTGTTCCCGCCGATCTCCACGCCGCCGCTGCTGCCCGGCGTCTCGATTTCCGCGGATCTGGGCAATGGCCCGGGCATTCAGGAGGTCGCCACCTTCTCGGTTGACGTGTCCGGTGACCACGGTGCAGTCGCGGTGTCGAACGCACACGGCACGGTCACAGGTGCCGCGGGCGGTGTGCTGTTGCGGCCGTACGCGCGGCTCATTTCCAAGGACGGCGACAGCGTCACCACCTACGGCGAGCCCTGGAACATGAACTAGGGGGATACCCACGTGATGGCGGGAAAACTCCTGGCGAAGACGATGTTTCTGAACATGACGCTACCTACGCGCGACACGAGTAACACTGGTAATCTGAGCGGACCTAGCTTGATCCAGTTCAAAGAGAAGGGACGGCCGGTGGCCGAGTACGGTACTTCCGTTTCCGCGCGGTTGGCGAAGCCGATCGCAATGGGGCTGAGCGGTCTCGCCGCAGCCGCCGCGCTCATGACGATCGGCGTGGGCACCGCCAGCGCCGATGACATGAGCGCCGACCCCTCGACGCCGGGCAACGGCCGCGAGGCCGATGGCGCTGTGCGTTCACCCGATGTGTCCAATGGCTCGTCCGGCGTCTACGCGCAGGGTGAGGTGCGTTCCTCCGGCTTCGGTGAGGCGCTCGCCTCGCAGGGCGGCGAGGTTCGCACGTCCACCCGGGGCGTCCCCGGCACGAAGGCGTGGGTCTTCTCCGGTGCCGCCGGTGACATCAGCGCCTGCGTCTACGACGGTCCGTGGTGCGCGAACTGGATGGCGATCCCGTTCGACATCAACAATCCCTGATCGAGCTTTCACGCAATGGGCCCCCGGCGAAAGCCGGGGGCCCATTGTTGTGCGTGGGTCAGTCGCGGTCTGCGGACGTGTGTCTTGCGGTGTCCGGGCTGGGGCCCGTCCCGGGGCCGCTGACACGGCTGCCGGGTGACCCGTTGTTGTCCTGCAGCAGGTTGCGGATCTCGGTGAGCAGACTGAGTTCGGTGTCCTGAGCCTGCTCGACTTCGCCGCGTGCACGGAGCTTCTTGTAGGGCAGCACGATCACGAAGTACACCACCGCCGCCACCAGCAAGAAGTTGATCAAAGCCGACAGCACAGCGTTGAAATCGACGAACTTGTCGGCGCCCAGGGGGACTTTCAGGATGCCGTACTCCTTGTCGGGTCCGGCGCCGATGCGGTCGATGAGCGGCTGAATCACGCTGTCGGTGAAGGCTTTCACAAGTCCGGTGAACGCAGTGCCGATGACCACCGCCACCGACAGATCGATCACGTTGCCGCGGGCGAGAAACTCCTTGAAACCCTTGAGCATGACTGGTCCTCTCGGTCGGAAATGCTGACTGGCAGGGCTCCACGTTAGCCGTTCCTGCCACCGACCGAACACTTTCTGCCACCGGAATGAACCGTCTGAGCTGCGGGTTTAACCGAGCAGATCGGGACATCGGAAAGCGCAGGGATCGCAATGAACACATTCGGCATCGTCACCGCGACAGCCACCGCCCTCACAGCCGCGGCGCTCGGCCTGGCGGCGCCTGTGCTCGCCGCGCCCACGGCCACCAGCGCCGAGGACACCATCAGTGAACTGGAGGCCGCGGGCAATCGAGTGATCGTCACCCGTCAGTCGAACGTTCCGCTCGACGAGGCGACGGTGGTCAACTTCACGACCGGTCCTGACATCTGGAAGAGGGTGTGGGACGGCAACTTCGACGATCAGCACCTCACCAGGACGGGTAGCGTCATCTACCTGACCGTGAAGTAGGTCAATGCAGCGTCAGGGTGACCGCCTGGACCAGTGCGGCGCCCGCCACCGTCTTGGCTGCGGGGGAGGGAAGGGCAACCAGCACAACGCGATTGCTGCTCTGGGCGGTGATTCCGCCACCTTTGGTCGACACCAAGACCACGATCGCGTCGGTGGCGATGACACGCGCTTCGGACGCCGCGTCGGCGGACGCGGGGGCGGCCACCACGTCCACAACGTCGCCCGGGCGCACGAGGTCGAGGAGGGCGGCGTCGGCCAACGGCAGCGCAACGATGCGGGCATCGGGTCCAGCGCTCGATTCGGCCAGCCGTGGGCTGAGGATCCGGACGTCCGTGATCGCTTCACCGCGGCGCGCAGGCCCAGCCAGGGAACGTCCCGTCACCGCTTCCACGCTTGTCTGAACTCCATCGGGAACGGTTGCAGCGCTGACTCTTTCGAGGCGCACGTCGTCGGCCGTCAGCGCCGCGCCCGGCGTCAGGTCACGGGCTGCGACGACCACCTCGGTCTGGTCGTCACGGGGGTCGTCCCGCCATGCTGCAGCGGCGGCGAGAAGGACGAGCGCACCGGCCAGTACCCGGCGGGCGACCGCGGTCCGCAACCAGTCAGGACGCAGCGCGCGCGTCAACCGGTGCAGCGGGGTGGGGTCGAGCGAGCCGGCCATGCGGCCACGCTAGGGCCGCACGCGCTGACGGTCAGCAGGCGAATCGCTGCCTGTGGATAACCCGGTCAGCTGGAGGCGGCGGCGGCAGGTGCCGACGAGGTGTTCGACGACGTGCCCGAGGTGCTCGAAGAGCTGCTCGACGACGAGCTCTCCGACGAGCCGGACGAACCGGACTCCGAACCGCCGCTGGTCTTGGTGGCGGAACTGGAGCTGGCCGACGAACTCTTCGCGGACTCGCGGCTGTCGGTGCGGTAGAAGCCACTGCCCTTGAACACCACGCCGACCTTGCCGAAGACCTTACGCAACCGGCCCTGGCACTGGGGGCACTCGGTCAGTGAATCGTCGGTGAACGCCTGCACCACGTCGAACTTGTTGTCGCACTCGGTGCACGCATACGAATAGGTGGGCACAGATTCCTCCGAGGTCGTCACACTTGTTAGCACTCTACCGACTCAAGTGCTAGAACCGCCAGCGGGTGCTCGTCATTCCCGCCGCAAGTCCACCACCCCGTGGCCGGGCGTCACGGCGTGAGTCATACGGACGTCGTGCGGTTCGTGCGGTAGCTCGTCGACGAGCTCGGCGTCGCGCACCAGGGCCACCAGCTGTGCGCTCGCCGCGGCCAACTGCAGCGTCCGATCGTAGAACCCGGCGCCGCGGCCCAGGCGCACACCGCGCCGGTCGACGGCCAACGCCGGTACCAGTACGGTGCTCGCCTCGGCCACTGCGTCCGGCGGCAGGTGCGGACTGTTCGGTTCGCGGAGTCCGAACGCCGCACGGACCAGCGTGCCGGCGCGATAGGTGCCCCACCGCAGAGGCTGCGGTACGCCGTCGGCATCCTGGCGCGCGACGGGCAGCAACACGGTCACCCCGCGGTGCGTCAGCTCGTCCAGCAGAGCCGGCGAGCCAGGCTCCGTCCCGATGGGCACGTAGGCGCACACGGTGGCGCCGGGCGCGATCCACCCGAGCACGTGCTGCGTCAGTGCGGCGGCCTCGGCGGCGCGCTCCTCGGCCGTCGACGCCGCGCGGGCGGCCAGGATTGCGGCGCGTACCTGTGTTTTCGTCTGTCGCACTGGGTAGCCTTCCGCGTGCTGGGTAAGGAGAGAACAACCGACCCCGAGAGGTTAGTGTGTGAACGATGAATCGGCCTGAAGTTCCCATTCCGCTCACTGCGGTCGTCCCCGCCGCGGGGCTGGGAACCCGTTTCCTGCCTGCGACGAAGACGGTGCCCAAGGAGTTGCTGCCGGTCGTCGACACCCCCGGCATCGAACTGGTGGCTGCTGAGGCCGCCGAGGCCGGCGCGGAGCGACTGATCATCATCACCTCCGAAGGCAAGGACAGCGTCGTCGCGCATTTCGTCGAGGACCTGGTGCTCGAAGGGACGCTCGAGGCGCGCGGCAAGAAGAGCATGTTGGAGAAGGTGCGGCGGGCACCCGCACTGATCAAGGTCGAGTCGGTGGTGCAGGCCGAGCCTCTCGGGCTGGGGCACGCGATCGGTTGCGTCGAGGCCAGCCTGGCCCCCGACGAGGACGCGATCGCGGTGCTGCTACCCGACGACCTGGTGCTGCCGACCGGCGTCCTGGAGACGATGTCGAAGGTGCGCGCCAAACGTGGCGGCTCGGTGCTGTGCGCGATCGAGGTCGACCGCGAAGACATCAGCGCCTACGGCGTGTTCGACGTCGAGACCGTGCCCGACGCCGCCAACCCGAACGTCCTGCGGGTCAAAGGCATGGTGGAAAAGCCCAAGGCAGAGGACGCCCCGTCGCCGTATGCGGCGGCCGGCCGCTACGTCCTGGACAGGGCCATCTTCGATGCGCTCAAGCGCATCCCGCGCGGTGCCGGCGGTGAGCTCCAACTCACTGACGCCATCGCCCTGCTGATCGAGGAGGGCCACCCGGTGCACGTGGTGGTCCATCGAGGATCTCGACACGACCTGGGAAATCCCGGGGGCTACTTGAAGGCTGCGGTTGACTTTGCGTTGGAGCGAGACGACTACGGTCCCGAACTACGACGGTGGTTGGTCGAGCGGCTGGGACTCGGGCAGGATTCGGCCGAGCACTAGCGCCGCCGATCACGCGCATCTTCTGCGGGGCGCGTAGGCGCTCAACAGAAGAAAGGCATGCCGTGCGTTCGGTGGAGGAACAGCAGGCTCGGGTCGCCGCGGCCGCGGTGGCGCCGCGGCCGGTGCGGGTGGCGATCGCCGAGGCGCAGGGGTTGATGTGCGCTGAAGAGGTGGTCACCGAGCGGCCGTTGCCGGGGTTCGACCAGGCAGCGATCGACGGGTACGCGGTGCGCAGTGTCGACGTGTTGGGCATCGGCGGCGGCCCGGACAGCGGTGGCGACGGTGAGGAACCCGAGAACCGCGACCTCAGCCTTCCGGTCATGGGCCTGATCGAGGCGGGCTCTCGCACGCCCAGTCGGTTGCAGCCGCGCCAGGCCGCGCGTGTGCAGACCGGTGCGCCGATGCCGACGCTGGCCGACGCGGTGTTGCCGCTGAGGTGGACCGACGGCGGTGAATCCCGGGTGCGCGTGTTGCGCGGCGTGCGCTCCGGCGCCTACGTCCGCCGCACCGGTGACGATGTTCAGCCTGGTGACGTGGCCGTTCGGGCGGGAGCGATCATCGGTGCCGCCCAGGTCGGCCTGCTCGCCGCGGTGGGGCGGGAGCGGGTGCTGGTGCATCCCAGGCCACGGTTGTCGGTGATGTGCGTCGGCGGTGAACTCGTCGACATCTCGCGGACTCCGGGCAACGGCCAGGTCTATGACGTCAACTCCTACGCGTTGGCCGCTGCCGGCCGGGACGCCGGCGCCGAGGTGAACCGGGTCGGCATCGTGCCGACCGATCCCGCGCAACTGCGCGAGGTCGTCGAAGGTCAGTTGAGCCGGGCTGAGGCGGTGGTGATCGCGGGGGCGGTCGGCGGCGCCGCCGCCGAGAGTGTGCGGTCAGTGCTCGCCCAGCTGGGCGACATGGAGGTGACGCGCATCGCGATGCACCCCGGATCGGTCCAGGGCTTCGGTCAGCTCGGGCCTGACGGGGTGCCGGTGTTCCTGCTGCCCGCCAACCCGGTCAGCGCCTTGGTGGTCTTCGAGGTGATGGTGCGTCCGCTGCTGCGGCTCTCGCTGGGCAAGCGGCAACCGATGCGGCGCATCGTGCAGGCGCGGGCGCTCTCGCCGATCACGTCGGTGGTCGGCCGCAAGGGGTACCTGCGCGGGCAGTTGATGCGCGATCAGGACACCGGTGAGTACTTGGTGCAGGCGCTCGGTGGGGCGCCCGGCGCGTCGTCACACCTCCTGGCCACCCTCGCCGAAGCAAACTGCCTGGTGATCGTCCCCAGTGACGCCGAGCAGATCCGCACCGGCGAAATCGTGGACGTCGCGTTCCTGGCTCAGCGCGGCTGAGGTCGAGTCGAGCGCAGTGATGAACCTTCTCGGCTCCCGCTCGCAGCATCCGGGCTGGCCGCAGCCGGTCGGTCCGATTCGGGTGGCGGCAGGAATGGTTCGGCTGCGACCTGTACGGCTGCGCGACGCCGCCCAGTGGAGCAGGATTCGGCTGGCCGACCAGGCACATCTGGAGCCGTGGGAGCCGTCCACCGACCTGGATTGGCAACTGCGCCATGCCGTTTCATCCTGGCCTGCGGTGTGCTCTGGTTTGCGGGCCGAAGCTCGTAAGGGTCGGATGCTGCCCTACGTGATCGAACTGGACGGGAAGTTCGCCGGTCAGCTGACCATCGGAAATGTCACCCATGGCGCGCTGCGGTCGGCGTGGATCGGTTACTGGGTGGCGCGGGAATTCGTCGGGGGAGGGGTGGCCACCGGTGCGCTGGCGCTAGGGCTCGACCACTGTTTCGGCCCGGTGATGCTGCACCGGGTGGAGGCCACGGTGCGACCGGAAAATGCGGCGAGCCGCGCCGTGCTGGCAAAGGCCGGCTTCCGCGAGGAGGGTCTGCTGCAGCGCTACCTCGACGTCGACGGTGCGTGGCGCGATCACTTGCTGGTGGCGCTGACGATCGAGGAAGTCAACGGGTCGGTGACCTCCGCACTGGTCCGGGCCGGGCGGGCATCGTGGGCGTGATCGTCCCTTTGCCGACCTGCTGTTGCTGATGTGACACGTGTGACGTTTGGTGCTTGTACTCAGCGAATTACAGGTGTGTAATTGTCACGGCGCGCCGCTCACGGATGCGCTGGTCGGACAGACCTAGCCTGATGGGGAAAGGAGCAGGCGCCATGCCAAGCATCCCCCAATCTCTTCTCTGGATCTCCCTCGTCGTGCTCTGGCTGTTCGTGCTGGTGCCGATGCTGATCAGCAAGCGCGATGCGGTCCGCCGCACCAGCGATGTCGCGCTGGCCACCCGCGTGCTCAACAGCGGCGCCGGTGCACGCCTGCGTCGGCGCGGCGGACCTGCGGCGGGGCACCGTAGCGACCCGCACTGGCAGCCCGCCGATGAGGGTGAGGCCCTTCCCGAGGAGACGCCGGGTCGCTCGGTGGTCATGGTGGCAGCCGAGACGCGCGACGCCGACGAGCCCGATTACCTCGACGTCGACGTCGTCGAGGAGTCCGGCGCGTTGCCCCTCGCGGAGGCGGTATCGGCGGTCGAGGAGCCCGTCGGAGACGTCGAAGGTGACCACTCGGACGTCGACGAGCATCTCGACGACGCGGAAGAGCTGGCCACGGCAGACGACGATGCGTCTCCCGGTGAGGACGTCCGCGCCGAGGACGAATACGAGTACGTCGATGACTCCTCGGGTCTGGAGCCGCCCGCGGACCCGGATCTCCGTGTCGCCGATTCGCTCAGCGACTCGCGGCGCCGGCGTCGTGAGTCGTCCACGGCCGCGGCAGTGAGCGCTCGCAAGTACCGCTTCCGGGCCCGCACTCTGGCCGTGATGGCGGTCCTGATTCTCGCCAGCGCGGTGGCGGCGTTCACCTGGTCGCCGTCGATGTGGTGGGCCTGCGGCACCATTGCGGCAATCACCCTGCTGTATCTGGCATACCTGCGGCGTCAGACCCGGATCGAAGAGCAGCTGCGCCGGCGCCGCGCCCAGCGGATGGCGCGCTCACGCCTCGGCGTGGAGAACACCAGCGACCCGGAGTTCGACGTGGTCCCGTCGCGGCTGCGCAGGCCCGGTGCCGCCGTCCTCGAGATCGACGACGAAGACCCGGAGTTCGAGCATCTCGACTATGTCGCCTTCGCGCGGCACTACGACCTGCCACGGGCGGCAGGGCAGTAGTCCAGGCGATTTCTGCCGGTGACCGGTGACTGGTAGCCTGCTACCGGTATCAGGGGCTATGGCGCAGTTGGTAGCGCGACTCGTTCGCATCGAGTAGGTCAGGGGTTCGATTCCCCTTAGCTCCACAGAGTTTGACCCGGCCGGCTTCGGCAGTGCACCTAGCCGAGAGATTCGACGGCCGCTCGCAATCGCCGCGCGGCCTCGTCGGCGACTTCGCGCAGTTGCGGGTTCTCAGAAACCTGAACCATGACCTCGGGGTCCATGGCGTCGATGATCACCGTTCCCTGGTGCGACGGATCGGCGCGGACGACGACGTTGCAGGGCAGAAGTAACCCGATCTGACGGTCAGCCTCGACCGCGCGGTGCGCCAGCGGCGGATTGCACGCGCCGAGGATCAGGTACTCCTCCATGTCTTCACCGAGCTTGGCCTTGAGGGTGGCTTTCATGTCGATCTCGGTGAGCACGCCGAACCCCTGCTCGGCGAGGGCACTGCGAGTCCGCGCTACTGCATCCTCGAAACTCGCCTGCATGGTCGTGGAAAGCGCGTAACCCATGTGCTCCTCCTCAGTCTCCTGCCTGTGGTCGCCACCATACCAGCGGGGGTATACGGCAGAGCGTGGCTTGCCCATCCGATGCAGTGCCTCTTACTATCTGCGTATGCATGCAGATACGCGGGGATGTGCCCGCCGCCTGCCGGACGACCAGGTCGATCTGGTGGTCGAGGTCTTCCGAATGCTCGCCGATGCCACGCGCGTTCAGGTGCTGTGGGCCCTGGGCAGCCGCGAGATGTCGGTCAATGATCTTGCAAGCCATATCGGCAAACCGGCGCCCTCGGTGTCACAGCACCTCGCGAAACTGCGGATGGCGCGCCTGGTGCGCACCCGCCGCGAGGGCACCACGATCTTCTACAGCCTCGACAACGAACACGTCCGGCAACTGGTCACGGACGCGGTGTTCAATGCCGAGCACGCGGGGCCCGGCGTGCCCGGCCACCATCGCGCCGATTCCGAGCTCGCCGTCCTGCACTCCGAAACGAGCAAGGATCAGGGAGCATGACCCACGACGCCCGCCATCACGATCACCACGACCACGAGCACACCATCGGCTCCGCGCTGCGGGAGGTCTTCGTCCCACACAGCCACGATGCCGGCGACAGCATCGATGACGCGCTGGAATCGAGCGCTGCCGGGATCCGGGCGGTCAAGATCAGCCTGGTGGTTCTCGGCATCACCGCGATCGCGCAGATCGGGATCGTCGCCGTGTCGGGATCGGTGGCACTGCTCGCCGACACGATCCACAATTTCTCCGACGCGCTGACCGCGATCCCGCTGTGGATCGCGTTCGCGGTCGGCACCAAGGCGGCCACGCGCCGCTACACGTACGGCTTCGGGCGCGCCGAGGATCTTGCCGGGCTGTTCATCGTGGCGACGATCGCGCTCTCTGCCGTCATCGCCGGGATCGAATCGGTCCGTCGCCTGGTCGATCCGGTGCCCATCGACAATGTCGGCTGGGTCGCCGTGGCAGGGCTGGTCGGCTTCCTGGGCAATGAATGGGTCGCTCTGTACCGCATCCGGGTCGGCAGGAAGATCGGATCGGCCGCGCTGGTGGCCGACGGTTTGCACGCTCGCACAGACGGTTTCACGTCACTTGCGGTGTTGTTCGGTGCCGGCGGGGCGGCGCTGGGCTTTCCGCTCGCCGACCCGATCGTCGGCCTCGTGATCACAGCCGCCATTCTCGTGGTGCTGCGCACCGCCATCCGTGACGTCTTCCGTCGCCTCATGGACGCCGTCGATCCGAGGTTCGTCTCCACCGCTGAGGAAGCGCTGGCGGCCGAGCCCGGCGTCACCGGGGTTCGCAGCGTGAAGATGCGGTGGATCGGACACCGGCTGCATGCCGATGCCGAACTCGACATCGACCCGGATGTCAGTCTCGCCGAAGCGCATCGCATCGCCCACGAGGCCGAGCACACACTCACGCACGCGGTGCCGAGACTGGCTTCGGCACTCGTGCACGCCTACCCGGCGAGGTAGGCAGTCATTTCCTGCCGAACCGATTCCACCATTTGCCCGGCGCGGGCTCCGCTGCATGGCCGCCGCACCACTGGCCGGCCGGAACGCTGCGGCGCACCGAGTCGATGTGGGCACCGCATCCCGACCATGTCGTCTTTCCGCACGTGCGGCACCGAACTGCTCGACACATATCTGATTTCCCTTCTTTCGGACGGTGGTTGGCGCTGCAGCGGGCTACCCGTGGGAGATGGGTCGGTTACGCACCTTGAGCGGCCACCAGAACCAGCGGCCGAGCAGCGCGGCGATCGATGGAGTCATCAGTGAACGTACGATCAGGGTGTCGAAGAGCAAGCCGATTCCGATCGTGGTGCCGGCCTGCCCGATCGAGATGAGATCGCTGGCCGCCATGGACATCATCGTGAACGCGAACACCAGTCCTGCCGCCGTCACCACGCCGCCGGTCTCGCCCATGGACCGGATGATCCCCGTACGTAGCCCGGCACCGATCTCCTCCTGGAAGCGCGACACGAGCAGCAGGTTGTAGTCAGAGCCGACCGCCAGCAGGATGATCAACCCGAAGACCGGTGCGATCCAGTTCAGTTCGAGGCCGAACAGGTACTGCCACACCAAGACCGACAGGCCGAATGCTGCGCCGAGCGAGAGCAGTACGGTGCCGACGATGACCAGCGAGGCGACCAGTGCCCTGGTGATGAGCACCATGACGACGAAAATGAGCGTCAGCGCGGCAATCCCGACGATGAGCAGGTCGTACTGCGAGCCGGACTGGATATCGCGGTAGATCGCCGCGGTGCCGGTCAGTGAGAAGGTCGCATCGGTCAGGTTGGTGCCCTTGACGGCCTGGTGGGCAGCCTCGAGTTCGGGTGTCACGGAGGCGATTCCGGCGGGTGTTGCCGGGTCTTTGTCGTGCGTGATGATGAAGCGTGCTGCTTTGCCGTCAGGCGAGAGGAACATCGCCAATCCCCGCTGGAAGTCAGGGTTGGCGAACGCTTCAGGCGGCAGATAGAAATAGTCGCCACTTCTGGAGGCGTCGAACGCCTGCCCCATGGCGCTCGCAGTGTCGGTCATCTGCGACATCTGTGTGATCAGCCCCGAGAAGCTGCTGTGCATGGTCAGCAGGGTGGCGCGGAGGGATTCGGCCACCGCGATGACGGGTGGGAACTGAGCGAGCATGTCGGGGATGACCGCGTCGGCGTCCCGGATATCCCGGATCAGTGCCGTCATCGTCTCGCTGAAGGTGTTCACGCCGTCCATCGCATCGAAGACGGATCTGACCGCCGAGCAAGCAGGGATGTTGAAACAGTGGGGTTCCCAGTAGAAGTAGTTGCGCAGAGGACGCACGACATCGTCGAAGTCGGCCAGGTGATCACGGACCTCGTCGATCGCCGTCTTGATCGTTTCGGTGTCGCCGACCATACGGTGCGTGACGTCGCCCATGCGCGCCAGCGATGCCTTGAGTGCCTGCATCGCGGTGATCATGCCGCCGATGTCGTCACTCATCGTGAGCATGTCGGCCGTCCGGTCCTTCATGAACTGCAGGTTCTGTTGGATCGGAATCGACGACGCGCTGATCTGGAACGGAATCGAAGTGTGTTGGATCGGTCCGCCGAGCGGTCGGGTGATGCTCTGCACCATGTCGATTCCCGGGGTGCGGAAGATCTCCTTGGCGATCCTGTCGAGCACGATCATGTCGGCGCTGTTGCGCATGTCGTGATCGGTCTCAACCATCAAGATGTCCGGATTCATGGTTGCGGCGCTGAAATGCCTTTCCGCAGCCGCGTATCCGACGTTTGACGGCAGGTCGGATGAGATGTAGTAGCGGTCGTTGAAATTGACCTTCATGGTGGGGACGAACGCGATGCCGACGAGCGCGATCGCGAGTGTGGCGGCGAACACCGGGCCCGGCCACCGCACCGTCGCGGTGCCGATCCGGCGCCACCGCCGTACATTCACCGGGCGTTTGGGATCCAGCAGTCCGAAGCGGCTGGCGATGACGACCACGGCGGGCGCTGCGGTCAGGGCACCGGCGACCACCACGACCAATCCGAGGGCCGAGGGTATGCCCAGTGCCTTGAAGTACGACAGGCGCGCGAAGTGCAGGCACAGCGTGGCGCCGGCGATGGTCAAACCTGAACCCAGAATGATGTGGTACGTGCCGCGAAACATGGTGTAGTAAGCGGCTTCTCGGTCTTGACCGGCTCGGCGGGCTTCCTGGTAACGACCGATCAGGAAGATGGCGTAGTCGGTTCCCGCTGCGATGGCGAGCGACGAGAGCATGGCGA
Organism: Actinomycetota bacterium; assembly: GCA_040752555.1. Taxonomy (GTDB): domain Bacteria; phylum Actinomycetota; class Actinomycetes; order Mycobacteriales; family Mycobacteriaceae; genus Mycobacterium. The sequence continues at coordinate 270,078 of JBFMGT010000001.1, forward strand.
CGACGAAGGTGGAGAAGCCGAGCATGCCGTTGTCGCCGAGCACCGCGACGAGGCCTCTGGCCGTACCCATCTCGAATCCGACCATGACCAGGACGAGCAGCATGGTGGAGAGGGAACGGTAGGTGATGAGCAGCATGACCATGATGACGACGCCGGTGACGCCCATCATGATCAGCATGCTCTTGTCGGCGGCCTCGTTCATGTCGGCGGTCAGCGCTGCTGGGCCCGTCAGGTACACCCGAAGTCCGGCGGGCGGCGAGGAATCGTCGAGGATGTGACGGACCGACTCGATCGACGCGATGCCCTCGGTGCTGCCCTGGTCGCCGGCAAGGTTGATCTGAGCGTAGGCCGCTTTGCCGTCTCGGCTCTGCACGCCGGCCGCGGTCAGCGGGTCGCCCCAGACGTCATGGACGTGCTGTACGTGTTCGGTGTCGGCACGCAGAGCGCGGACCAGGCTGTCGTAGTACTGGCGTGCCTCGGCGCCGAGCTCGCGGTCGCCCTCGAGCACGATCATCGCGAGACTGTCGGAATCGGACTCGTGGAACGTCGCGCCGATCTTCTTGGCCGCGATCATGGCCGGTGCATCCTGGGGTGACATCGTCACCGCGTGGTCGCGCGCCACCGCCTCGATCTGAGGAACCGCCACGTTGAGCGCAACGGTCAGCAGCAGCCAGGCCAGGACGATGGGCACGGCGAAGCGGCGGATGAACCGCATCGGCGCGGGTCTCGACTCGAGGTCGCCGCTCATCCGGCTTTGACCAGACATGAGGTCTGTGCGTGGTGTCCATAGGCCATGCGGTCGTCCTTGACCTCTCCGTTGATCGTGATGCGGCAGCCGACGCTGTCCCCGACACCTTGAGCGACAAGGCTGGCCATGACGGCCGGGTCGGTGGTCGACACCGTCAATGTCCAAGGCAGCGAGGTGAACTCGACCTGGTGTGGCTGCGCATTCTCGTCGAGATAGCTGAGGCTGCCGGTCGTGCCGGTGGGGCCGTAGACGTCGTAGGTGACGTACTTGACGTAGGTGGGATCGAGAGGCTCGGCGCTACGCCCGGACGCGGAGAACACGGCCTCGGAGCCGAACGCGTCGCGCAGCTGGATCACCGCGATAGTGCCGACGGCGACGGCCATAGCGGCGACGAGGAGAACCCAGGCTCTCGCGAGCAGCTTCACAGACGTTCCTTTCCTCATCGAGTCGATCGAGTCGTCACACCGGTCGTGCAGCGGCATCGGAGATGTCGCCCGGCGATCTTTTTACCATACCCCGTAGGGTATTACGACATGTCGGCGCGGCGGTACGGACGTGTGCGCCGGTCTAGGGCCTCAGCCGCGCGAGGCGGCACTTCCGTACCAGTGGGTGACGTCACCACCGCGTTCGTAGCGCTCGAACCATCGGGTTGCGAACGCCGGTAACGGCTCGTCGGACGGGTCGAAGAAAGGACTCTGACTTCCCAGGAGCCCGCGCAGCGCGCGGCGCTTGTCCACCCGATCGATACCCGCCGTCATCGGTACGCGGCGGTGACCGGACCGCCGACGAAGGATGGCCTCGGCCAACCACTGCCGTGTCCGCCACGACGCCGACATCTCACGAAGATCGATGACTCGATCACGCAGCGGGACAGCGGCGTTCACCCCGTCGACGTAGGCCGGAACCAGGGTGGCCACGATGTGTTTCACGACGCCGGGCAGGACGCCGAGGCGCCGCACCCGCCGGCCGGTCACCGCATGGTAGATCGTCAGTGCGGAACTGCGGTGCTCCACTTCTTCCACCATGTGCCACAAGAACAATGAGGCCACCCGGTCATCGCCGGGCGCGAACATGAGGTGCTCGTTGTCGAGGAGAAACCGGAACGACGGCGTGAAGGTCGCTTCCAGGTCGGCGATGTAGGCCAACCGGTAGTCCAGCGGAGCCGAGCGCGTCATCGCGGTGTAGGAGGCCATCATGGCGTCGAGAACCTCCTGGAGGCCCGGCCACTGGCGGACCAGAGCGGTCACGTGCTGGCGATGCGCATTCGCGTGTTGGGCCTCCTGGCGCAAGAACGCGTGCGCCTCGGCTACCACCTCGTCGTCGGTGAGCCAGGTCTCGGCCTCCTTCACCGCATGCACGATCATCGTCTCGAAGCAGATCGCGATGAACGACGCCATGTTCGTCGCGTGGGAGAACGCCGGTCGCTCGGGGTGCCAGACGAGGGGGACCGGGTCGCTGAAATCGAAGCGCAACCTACGAACCGTCAAATCGGTCATCAGGCTCCTCGCCGTGCGACGGGCTACGTCACCTGACCATACAAAAACATCATCTGTATGGTCAAGCATGGAGGCGCCTAGGGTGGTGCAACGTCCGAGGTCCGAAGGCGTGCGACCACGGGTCCGACCCACAGCGTCAGGTCCGCTCGTAATCGTTTGTCGCGTCGCGGGGGCCGGCCCGGGTCGATGACGAGTGACTGCAGAATCCGCAGCATGTACTCCGTGAGTGCGTCCAGTTTGTCGTCGGTGATCCCGACGGAGGGCCAGTCGACCGCGAAACGTTGCAACATCACCCGGCCGAAAAGCAGTGCGGTGTCCGACGTGACTCCGGCTGCGAAGGCGCCGGCATTGCCAGACCGCAGCAGCAATCCCAGATAGGGTTCGGCCGGCAAGCACTCGAGCGTGTGTGCGATCGCCTCGACGACTGCGTCGGCTGGATCACGAAAGTCGGCCAGGTGCTCGGTGAGCGCATCGAGGTAGGGGCCGGCTTCGGAGATTGCCGTAGCCACCAAGAGTGCATCAGTGCTCGGGAAGTAGCGATACACGGTCTGCCGGGTGACGCCGAGCTCCCGCGCTATATCGGCGATCCGGATGTCGCGGCCGCGTTTGTTGATCGCGCGTTTCGCCGCGAGGAGTATGCGCTCTCTGGCTTCATCGTCGGACCGGGGTGCCGCGCCGGACCAGCCGTGCGTCCGCATCAGCGACGACACCCTGTGCGGCGGCGGGGGCGAGACATGCGGCAACGCTACGCGACGCGGCCCCGCTCGGAATCCCGTGTCGTCACCCCCTGCGCTCGTGGGGTGGTCCGAGAGCAGGCCACGGTCAGGACGATGGACGTGACGAATGTCGTGATGGCGTAGGCCAGTGAGCCGGTAGGGGCGCCATCGGGTGTCACGTGGTCGACGGCGCGCAGGTAATCCGGCAGTGCGGCAGCCCAGAAGGCCACGCATGCAACCACATACACGGAAATGCAGACAGGGGCGAAATTGTCGCCGCTCACGGCAACGGGGTGGGGGGTTTCACCGCGAGCCCGACGATTGTTGACCAGCGCCAGTGCTGTCACCGTCGCCGCGCAGACGATCAGCGTCCAAGTCGCGATGAGGCGTGCCGTGACGATCGGCACGCCGATCAGATGCAGCAGTGTGGCGGGTGCGGACGACAGGAACATCACCGGCCACGTGAACACGCTCACGACGGCGACGTGCCGCGTCAATTGCCACCCGCTGTCGGCAGGTCGCTTCGACATGACCAGCGTCAGCAGCGCGAGGCCGAAGGGGATTCCGAGTGAGAAGGCCTGGATGTTCAAGTACGGCACCACCCCGAGTGCGGGCACGGATGTCGAGAGGTCCTGATTCCAGACCCACCAACGGAATTGCACGCCGACGGTGTCCACCACTTCGTAGAGGCAGTGAAAGGTGAAGGCGACGCAGGTGGCCCCGACCAGCGGGTGATATCGACCGAGAATGCCGGTGCGTTGGATCAGTACGTAGGAGACGTAGGTGTAGGCGGGGTACATCGCCACGATGTAGAGCGGCAACCGGTCGAAGAAAAACTGCACTGAGAACTGGTTGTGCACGAACGTCAGGCCCAAGGAATCCTGCAGGCCGAACCAGTGGGGGAAGTAGGCGATCGGCTCGACGAGCAGGAGCGCGATGATCGACGCCGTCCAGATCACCAGGTTGGACGAGTCGCCGCACCTGCGCCGGCGTCGCACCGCGTGCACCAGCCCCGCTGCAGCGCCGGCGACGAGCAATGCCTCGATGACCGGCATCGACCAGTGCTGTGCGGCCAGGGGATTGGTCAGCGTCACGAATGGACTTCCGTCGCAGCGCAGCCCGCCGAGATCGTGGCTGAGGCGGGCGAACTCGGCGGTGCAGGTGTCCACAACGACCTCCGATGTTCGGCGCTTCCCGTTGACCATACATTCTTACGATGTGTGTGGTCTATGGCGTCTGCGCCCGCATCGGTCTGCGACCGGCATCCACCTCGCCCGTCGCAGACGTAACCTTGGGGTCTGGGATTGCGATGCAATGGCCAGATCCCCTACTCGGCTGGCGCAAGGAAAGACGCGATGAGACCACGACTGGTGATGCTCGCGACCGTGATGATGATGCTGCTCGGCGTCACCCCCGCGATCGCCCATGCCGACGTCGACGACGGTGCGGGGTCGGGTGCGCGGGTGGCGGTGCTCGCCGGCGCACTCGACAAGCCGGAGCGCACGATGCAACAACTCCACGGCTCGCTGTGTGCGCCTCCGAACGTCTGCGAACCGCTCAACTACATGAACGTCGGCCTCCTCGGCGCGGCCATCGGTCAGGCCAGCCTGGATGACGGGGTGGCGCGGCTGGACGGCTGGATCCGGAACACGCCGGGACCCAAGGTCGTCTTCGGCCACTCACTGGGCGCCAACGTCATTTACCGGTGGCTGCGCCAGTTCTCGTTCGATCCCACCGCCCCGCCGCCGAGCGAATTGCGGTTCGTCACCACCGGCGCTCCGGAGCGCCGCGGCACCGGCTACGTCTACACCGATCCCGAGGGCAAGAACCGGTGGCGCGCCCCGCAGGGCTTCGGCATTCCGCCGAACACGCCGTACCGCGTGGTGGACATCTGCCGCAAGTGGGACGGCTTCTGCTACTACATCCCCGGTGACCAACGCTCGATCGACGGGCAGGCCAGCAAGCGGCACACCGACTACTCGGACATCAACATCGACGACCCGGCCAATCAGGTCGACGTCGAGGGCAACATCACCGAGGTGCTGGTCCCCACGCCCGGCCTGGGCTGACGGCCGCCCTAGAACGGGCTGCTGTTCTGCTGCCACTCGGCTGATTCGGGACGAGCCCCGAACCGGCGTGCATAGTCCTCGTGCATCTTGGCTTGCTTCTTGCGCTTGATCACGTCGACGAGGTTCGGATCCAGGCCGTGGGCTGCCAATCGGTGCCGCCGCCAGGGCTTGTTCAGCGCGAGCGCCATCAGCACCGCCCACACGTAGATCGGCGCCGTCATCTCCAGGTGCATGTAGAGGTTGACCGGGATGAGCCAGAACGGTGCCAGCACGAAGATGGGCGGGATCGAGTAGCGGATCATGTGCCTGCGGACCGCGCCCTCGCCCGCGAGGTCCTCGGCGACCCAGCGCTGCATCGACGCCGGCAGGCGCCGGCCGTAGATGTAGGTGAGGTACTGCCAGACATTGGGTTTGTCAGCGGACATGACGGCTCCTCGTGGTGGGGTCAGGCGTGCAGGGCGCCGGCAGCCAGGGCGGCGGTGTTGACGCGGGTCAGGGTAGTACGCAACGTCTCGAGTTCGGCCAGGTCGACACCCAGTCGGGCCACGACCGCGGCCGGAATCGCCAGCGCCCGCTCGCGCAGGGCGACACCATTCGGGGTGAGCTCGACGTCGGTGGCGCGTTCGTCGGTCGCGCTGCGGGTGCGGGTGATCAGCCCGAGCGCTTCGAGGCGTTTGAGCATGGGCGACAGTGTGGCCGAGTCCAGTTGCAGTGCGGTGGCGATCTGCTTGACCGACAGTGGCGCAGGATCGTCCCCGGCTGCCTTGCGGTGGTCCCAGAGGGCGAGCATCACCAGATACTGCGGATGCGTCAGGCCCAGCGGCTCGAGCAGTGGACGATAAACCGCGAGCACCGCGCGGTTGGTGACTGCCAACGCGAAACACACCTGCTGTTCCAGCGCGAGGGGGTCGACGTCGGCGGCGGTGGTCACGAACCTATAGTGCCCTAATAATTAGTGCACTAGCAATATGGGGGCCGTCACAGCCACGGTTTCCTTGCCGGGCCTCGACGGCCGCCCGTAGCCTCGAATCATGTCCGGGGTGACCGCCGTCCGAGCCGACGACCTCGCCACCCTCGACGTGTTCGCCGGGGTGGCCGTCACAGCGCTGGTGCCGCTGGCTCAGCAGTTGCGGCCGCTGTCGGCGGCCGCCGGGCAGGTTCTGATGCAGCAGGGTGAACTCGCGGTGAGTTTTCTGCTGATCGGCTCGGGGCGTGCCGAGGTGAGCCACACCGGTACCGACGGCCATGACACGGTCGTGGATGTCAGCCCCGGGCTGATCGTCGGCGAGATCGCACTGTTGCGCGACGCCCCGCGAACCGCCACGGTGGTTGCCACCGACCCGCTGACCGGCTGGGTCGGCGGCCGCGAGGCGTTCGCGACGATGCTCGAGATCCCCGGCATGATGGACAAGCTGGTCCGCACAGCCCGGCAGCGGCTGGCCGCGTTCATCACCCCGATTCCGGTGATGATGCGCGACGGCAGCGTGCTGTATTTGCGTCCGGTGCTCCCCGGGGACAGCCAGCGCACCACCGAGGGTCCCGTCGAATTCTCCAGCGAGACGCTCTACCGTCGGTTCCAATCGGTTCGTTCGCCGACGAAATCGTTGATGACCTACCTGTTCGAGGTGGACTACCTGGACCACTTCGTGTTCGTGCTCACCGACGGCGCGGACGGCCCCGTCGTTGCGGATGCCCGATTCGTGCGCGACGCCCATCACCCCGAAGAGGCGGAGATCGCGTTCATCGTCGGTGACGCCTACCAGGGCCGCGGGATTGGCACATTCCTCATGCGGGCCATCTCGGTGGCGGCCCACGATGACGGCGTGCGCCGCTTCACTGCACGGGTGCTGTCGGACAACATTCCGATGCGTGCGATCCTCGACCGCTTCGGCGCGTGCTGGCAGCGCGACGATCTCGGCGTCGTCGTCACCGAAATCGATGTGCCCAAACCCGGTGATCTGGCCTTCGATGCCGAGCTGATTCAGCAGATCCGCGACGTGGCGCGCCAAGTGATCAGAGCCGTCGGATGAGCCCGAACGCTCGTAAACCTCCGCTCAACAAGGACACTCGCGTGTGCATCTCGCTGGCCGGGCGGCCCAGCAACATCGGCACCCGGTTCCACAACCACCTCTACGAAGTGCTCGGGCTGGATTTTCTCTACAAGGCGTTCACCACCACTGACATCGTGGCCGCGGTCGGTGGCGTGCGTGCGCTCGGCATTCGCGGTTGTTCGGTCTCGATGCCGTTCAAGGCCGATGTGCTCGCGTTGGTGGACGAGGTAGAGCCCTCGGCGGAGACGCTTCAGTCGGTGAACACCATCGTCAACGACGACGGCCGGTTGACCGCGTCGAACACCGATTACCTTGCCGTGCAACAGCTCATCGACGACTGTGGTCTCACTCCAAGTCAGTCGGTACTCATCCGCGGTAGCGGCGGCATGGCCAGCGCGGTCGGGGCGGCCTTCGCCGACCGCGGTTTCGGCGCCGGCACCATCGTCGCGCGCAACGCCGAGGCTGGCCGAGCGCTGGCCGAGCGGCTCGGCTACGACTACGAAACCGACAGCGGCGCAGCGTCTCCGCGCACCGCCGATATCATCGTCAACGTCACGCCGATCGGCATGGCGGGCGGTGCCGAAGCGCACGACCTCGCGTTCGACGAACAGACGATCCGCAACGCGCACACCGTCTTCGACGTGGTGGCCCTGCCGTCGGAGACACCGCTCATCGCGGCCGCCCGCAGCGCTGGGATCGATGTCATCACCGGGGCCCAGGTGATCGCGTTACAGGCGGCCGAGCAGTTCGAGCGCTACACCGGGGTGCGGCCGACTGCGGCGCAGATCGCCGAGGCCTCCGCGATCTCGCGGGCGTGACTGGCCCTACTCGGATCGTCAGGGCGTGATCTTGGCCTGGTCGTCGATCGTCGACGTCGCATCCATCAGCGCGTACGCCGCGTCCTCGGTGCCGTCGGCGTTGATCTGCAACACATACAGGCCGTCCTGGCCGGGGATCACCACCGTCTTCTGCGCAATCATGTGCGGCGCACCGTCTTTGGTGTAGGTCCCGCCGATGACCGTCGCGTCGAAGCCACTGAGCTGGTTGGGCTGACCGGATTCGGGTCCGTCGAAGCCCGGCAGCGTGCGCAGTTCACCGGGTGCGAACTCGAGCACCTTCGCCGGATCCACGTTGCCGGTCAGCTTGACCACCTTGGTGATGACGGTGGCAGGGCTGGCCGCTGCAGCCGGATCGCCGGTGAAGGTCAGCGCCGAATACGCGCCCTCGGGGGTGTTCGAGCCCATGTCCTCCCAGCCCTTCGGGGTGGGCAGCTCGATGGTCGGTGAGCCAGGATCGCCGGGCGCCACCGGGGTCTCGACGATGTTGTTGTCCCGGATGTAGTCGGCCAGCGTGGTGACGGGCGCCGCCGGTGGAGCGGAGGTGGGCGGCGCCGCCTGCGCCGGTGACGACGACGCAGAGGAGGTCGACGACGACTCGGCCGAGGCGCTCGAGGGGGTGCCTGCCGTGTCCGAAGAGCACGCCGACAGTCCGACGCCGAGTGTGACGGCGGCCAGCATGATCAATCCGGCCCGCGCAGAGGTGGTCATGTCGTCTCCTGTCCGCCGATGGGCAGCGCGAGCATAACCGGCCGAACGTGGCGGCGAGCCGATTGACACCTGTTCCAGGTGGTGTCGATCGGCATGACGCGCCGGCTGGCGTGGTATCAACAGCGCGTGCGGTTCGCCCTCAGCGTGGTTGCTGTGGCGATGTGCGTGACGACCGCGACGGCCTGTGGCCCAGGGGCGGAGCCGGCCGCCGTGGCGCCCTCTGCTGCGCCGCAATCCTCCGCGATCAGCCCGGCGCGCATCGAGCGCAGCCGCGCGACGCTGCCCGACGGGTACGAAATCACCGCCTACCAGGGGCCGCCCGCGCCGGTGGCGTTGTGGGGCATGCGGGTACCTGCCGTGACGGACCCCTCGCAGTGCGCTGCGCTTGGGTCTCCAGCCGCCGACCCGGCAACCGCGCGGGGATGGTCGGGATCCGGGCCGGGCGGCATCGCGTACGCGGTGGTGGCGCAGGTTCTCGGCGGTCCGGCGGTGCTGCCGCAGGGCTGCGACCGGTGGTCGGTGTCCGCGGGCCCGACGACGGCCACCGTCGTGGCCGTGCCTGCGCCTGCCGTTGCCGGCGCCGACGTTGCCGGCATGCGCACCGACGCCGTCACGGTCGTCGAGGGCGGTACCGAAACGCGTTTGCATGCGGTGACATTCATCGCCTCGCTGGGTGACCATGTATGTCTGGTATCGCTGGTCACCGACCCTGGATCGCCCCAGCCCGCGTTGGGGCCGGATTTCGCGGCGCACCTGCTCACCGAAACGGTGGCGGCGCTGCGGGGCTGAGGGAAGAGCCCCGGGTACATTGGCGGCGATGTCGTACTCGAAGTCGGTGACGCTGCTGCTGGCCGCGGGACTGCTGGCATCCTGTGCAGGTGGAAACTCAGCCGACTATTCCCACGCCGACATCACCCGCGTGAAGGAACTCAAGAGCGAGTTCCCCGCGCCGTTCAGCGTGAAGGAGGCAGGGCCGGCAGCCATCGACCCGCGGCTGCTCGCCGGCCAAAAGCTGCCTGCAGGGCTGACTTTCGATCCCGCCGACTGCGGCAAGGTCGCCCAGCAGCAGACTGTTCCCGCCGACGTCAAGGGCAACATGGCTGCGCTCACCGCGGAGGGCGACGGTGTGCGCTACGTCGCGATCGCCGTCGAGACATCCGAGCAGGTGCCCGTTCCGGTGCCCACCGACCAGTGCCGCAAGGTCACCGTCACCGGACCTGGCATCCGTGGGCTCGTCGAAGTGGTCGACGCGCCGGACATCGAGGGCGTGCAGACGGTGGGTACCCACCGGGTGCTGCAGACGGTGACCGCCGAGGGCCCGCGCACCGGAGAGCTCTACAACTACGTCGCCCACTTCGGGACGTTCATCGTGATCGTCACCGCCAACCCGCTCGTCGAGGCCGACCGACCCGTCAAGCACGTCGACACCGGACGCGCCCGCGACCTCGTCACCCGGGCCGTCGCGCTCGTCAAGGGCTGACGGGCACCGTTTCAGCGGACGTCATACGGCCGGAATTGGATGCTGATCCGCGGACCGGTCGGCCGGGTGGTCTTGGGAATCGCATGCTCCCAGGTGCGTTGGCAGGAACCGCCCATCACCAACAGATCGCCGTGGCCGTGGCGGATGCGTAGCGAGGGCCCGCCGCCGCGAGGACGCAACGCGAACACCCGGGTGGCGCCGAGCCCGACGATCGCCACCATGGTGTCGTCAGTGCGGCTGCGGCCGATGTTGTCGCCGTGCCACGCGACGCTGTCGTTACCGTCGCGGTAGAGGCACAGCCCTGCCGTCACGAACGGCTCGCCCAGCTCGCCCGCGTACGCGTCGTTGAGCCGCCGCCGCAACTGTTTCAGGCGCGGGTGCGGCGCCGGCTCGTCCAGCAGGTGGTGGAAACTGACCAGCCGCGGCACGTCGAGCACCCGGTCATACATCTGGCGCCGCTCGGCCCGCCAGGGGATCGTGTCGCGCAGCTCGGTGAACAGTCCCTCGTCGCTGCCGCCGTCCTGGCCCAGCCAGCCCGAGCGCACCTCCAGCCACGCCCCGTCGCCCAGCTCGCGCCGGTCGGCCTGGTCGAACAGAGAGCTCTGCACCGCCTGCTCCATGACCGCCACTTTATCGCACAGGCGTTCGATGTCGACTAGAGGCGCGCGGCGCCGGGGCCCTGGGCGGCGAGCACGTCGTCAGGGTTGGCGAGCGTGCACGTCTTCAGCGACAGGCACCCGCACCCGATGCATCCGGCCAGGTTGTCGCGGAGTCGCTCCAGGTGCACGATCCGCTGGTCCAGGTCGTCGCGCCAGCCCGCCGACAGTCGCGCCCAGTCCTTGCTCGTCGGAGTGCGGTCGGTCGGCAGGGTGGCCAGCGCTTCGCGGATGCGTGCCAGCGGGATGCCGAGCCGCTGAGACATCCGGATGAACGCCACCCGGCGCAGGGTCTCGCGGGCGTAGCGGCGCTGATTGCCGCTCGTGCGGCGACTCGAGATGAGTCCCTCACGCTCGTAGAAGTGCAGCGCCGACACCGCCACGCCACTGCGCGCTGCCATCTCGCCCGGAGTGAGCTCCTGCACCCTGCTCATAGGTAAACCCTAGTTGAGGTCGGTTTCCCGCTACGGTGCTAGTTGTGACAGACGCAGTGCTCGGGTGCAACTCGGAGGTCGGCACGCTGCGGACGGTGATCCTGCACCGGCCCGGGGCCGAGCTCAAACGGCTGACGCCGCGCAACAACGACACGCTGCTGTTCGACGGGCTGCCGTGGGTGGGCAGGGCGCAGGAAGAACACGACGCCTTCGCCGGGCTGCTGCGGTCCCGTGGGGTCGAGGTGCTGCTGCTAGGGGATCTGCTCAGCGAGGCGCTCGCGCACAGCGGTGCGGCACGCATGCACGGCATCTCGGCGGCGGTGGACGCACGCCGGCTCGGAGTGCCGCTGGCGCAAGAACTTTCGATGTATCTGCGGACCCTCGAACCGAGTGCGCTGGCCCATGTGCTGATGGCGGGCATGACATTCGACGAGCTGCCGTTCGGGGAGAACGAACTGTCTTTGGTGCGACGCATGCACCACGGTGGCGATTTCGTCATCGACCCGCTACCCAATCTGCTGTTCACCCGGGACTCGTCGTTCTGGATCGGGCCGCGGGTGGCGATCACGTCGCTGTCCATGCACGCCCGGGTGCGGGAGACGTCGCTGACCGATCTGATCTACGCCCATCACCCGCGCTTCCTCGGGGTGCGGCGTGCCTACGAATCCCGGTCGGCGCCGGTCGAAGGCGGCGACGTGTTGCTGCTCGGCCCGGGCGTGGTGGCGGTCGGGGTGGGGGAGCGCACCACTCCCGCGGGTGCGGAAGCGTTGGCGCGCAGCCTGTTCGACGACGGGCTGGCTCACACCGTGCTGGCGGTGCCCATCGCCCAGGAGCGCGCGCAGATGCATCTGGACACCGTGTGCACGATGGTCGACACCGACGCGGTGGTGATGTACCCCAACATCGTGGACTCGCTGACCGCGTTTCCGATCCGCCAGTCCGGCGACGGGGTGCGGATCGACCGGGCGGCTCCGTTCGTCGACGTGGCAGCCGATGCGATGGGCATCGGCAAGCTGCGGGTCATCGACACCGGCCTCGACCCGGTGACCGCCGAACGTGAGCAGTGGGACGACGGCAACAACACGCTCGCGCTGGCGCCGGGTGTGGTGGTCGCCTACGAGCGCAACACCGAAACCAATGCGCGTCTGCGGGATTCGGGCATCGAGGTGCTGGCGATCGCGGCCTCGGAGTTGGGCACCGGTCGCGGTGGGCCCCGCTGCATGTCGTGCCCGGCCGCCCGCGACCCGCTCTAGCGCGGCAACAGGGCGGGCTAGCGCCAGGACGGCAGCCAGATCTGCATGTTCCACGTGCCCTGGGAAATGGGCAGGCCCGTCAGGATCGGGTACAGCCAGGCGAAGTTCGTGATCACCAGTGCGACATAGCAACTGACCACGAGCAGCCCGAGTGTTCGGCGCTCGGCGTTCTGGCGTGGCGCGTGCAGGATGTCGCCGAGGATCATCGCGATGATCATGACCAGGAACGGCGCCATGGTCGCGGCGTAGAAGAAGTACATCTGCCGGTCGATGTCGGCGAACCACGGCAGGAAGCCTGCGCTGTAGCCGACCAACAGCACCGCGTAGCGCCAGTCGCGCTTGACGAATGCCCGCCACAGCGCCCACCCCAGCACGGGCACCGCGATGAACCACATCGCCGGGGTGCCGACCAGCATGACCGCCTTGACGCACGATTGGGCCCCGCAGCCGGGGACGTCCTGGTTGTCGATGGCATAGAGCACGGGGCGCAGCGACATCGGCCACGTCCACGGCTTGGATTCCCACGGGTGGTGATTGCCGTCGGCGTTGGTCAGCCCGGAGTGAAATCGGAAGGCCGCGTAGGTGTAATGCCACAATGAGCGCACTGCATCCGGAAGCGGAAGCACGCTGTCAGGCCCGATCGAACGCCCCACCTCGTAGCGGTTCACCCCGGTCTCGGAGGCGAACCACATCGCATAAGACGCCAGGTACACCCCGAACGGGATGGCCACCAGCGCATACAGCGACGGGCCGACGTCGCGGCGCAGCGCTCCGAGCCAGGGCCGCTGCACCCGGTACTGCTTGCGGGCGGCCACGTCGAACGCGACACTCATCAGCCCGAAGAACAGCACGAAATACAGTCCCGACCACTTGGTGGCGCAGGCCAGTCCCAGCAGCACGCCCGCGCCGAAACGCCACCAGCGCACGCCCAGCCTCGGGCCCCACCGGGTCTCGCCGACCCGGCCGGCCATCAACGCCACATGCATGCGCTCGCGTACCTGATCGCGGTCGACGATCAGAGCGCCGAACGCGGCGACGACGAAGAACACCAGGAAGATGTCCAGCAGCGCGGTGCGGGCGATCACGAACGAGACGCCGTCGGCAATCAGCAGCAACCCGGCGATGCCACCCACCAGGGTGGAGCGGCTGATACGACGGGTGATCCGCACCACCAGCAACACCATGACGACCCCGCACAGCGCCCCGGTGAAGCGCCATCCCACCCCGGTGTAGCCGAACAGCGCTTCGCCCAGCGCGATCATCTGCTTGCCGACGGGCGGGTGCACCACCAGGCCGTAGCCCGGGTTGTCCTCCACGCCGTGGTTGTGCAGCATCTGCCAGGCCTGCGGCGCGTAGTGCTTCTCGTCGAAGATCGGGGTGCCCGCGTCGGTGGGCGAGCCGAGGTTGAGGAAGCGCGTCACCGCGGCCAGGGCGGTGATCACCAGGGTCATCGCCCAACCGCGGAAACGGTCCAGCGGCCCGAAGTCGGCCACCGGAACCAGCGGCCCAGGGGAGATGACGGGTACCGCGCGGCGCTCGACAACGAGCTCGTCGGGCGGGGCGGTCACGCCTGCGATCGTAGGCTGTGGGGCATGACCGCCGGACGACTGCTCATCGGCGCAACACCCCTGGGCCAGCCGTCAGACGCCTCGAACCGGCTCATTCGCGCGCTGGCCAGCGCCGATGTGATCGCCGCCGAAGACACTCGCCGGGTGCGCACCCTCGCCTCCGCGCTGGAAGTGCGGCCCGCCGGACGGATCGTCAGCCTCTACGACCAGAACGAGGCGTCCCGGGTCCCGGCCCTACTCGACGACATCCGCGGCGGGGCCACCGTGCTGCTCGTCAGCGATGCCGGGATGCCGCTGATCAGCGATCCCGGGTATCGCATGGTGACGGCGTGTGTGGATGCCGGGCTGCCGGTGCACTGCCTGCCGGGCCCGTCGGCGGTGACGACCGCGCTGGCGGTCGCCGGGCTGCCGTCGGAGCGGTTCTGCTTCGAGGGGTTCGCACCGCGGAAGAAGGCGGCGCGCACGGCGTGGTTGCAGACGCTGGCGACCGAGGTGCGCACCTGTGTGTTCTTCGAGTCGCCGCGCCGGCTCGGTGAGTGTCTGCAGGATGCGGTGGCGGTGCTGGGGCCGCATCGGCGTGCGGTGGTGTGCCGGGAGCTGACCAAGACGCACGAGGAGATCGTGCGGGGGACGTTGGGGGAGCTCGCGGACTGGGCCGCCGATCCCGTGTTGGGGGAGATCACCGTGGTGCTCGCGGGAGCGACGCCCAAGGCAGATCCGGACAGTTTGGTGGCGGAGGTGAATCAGCTCGTCGAGGACGGCCTGCGGGTCAAAGACGCCTGCGCGCAGGTGGTCGCCGCTCACCCCGGGGCGCCGTCACGCCGGGAGCTCTACGACGCGGTGCTGCGGTCCCGGGCCTGACAGGCTGACGATCGACGCTGCCTTGTGCAGACACTCCTCCCACTCCTGCGCCGGATCGGAGTCGGCGGTGATGCCGCCGCCCACACCGAGGACCGCATCGCCCGAGGCGGTGAACTCGACCGTGCGGATCGCGACGTTGAGCTCACAGCCCGCCACGGGTGACGCCAAACCCACTGTCCCGCAATAAATTCCGCGTCGGTACGGCTCCCATTGCCGCAGCAGTTCGCGGGCTCTGGTTTTCGGTGTGCCGGTCACCGACGCCGGCGGGAATGTCGCCGCCAGTACCGAAGCGGTCCGCACGTCCACCGGCACCCGCGCGGACACCGTCGACACCAGGTGCCAGACCCCGGGTGCCGGGCGGACGGCCAGGAGCTCAGGCACGGTCACGGACCCGGTGCGGGCGACCCGGCTCAGGTCGTTGCGCACCAGGTCGACGATCATGATGTTCTCCGCAACGTCCTTGACCGACGCGCGCAACGCGGCCGGGTCGGCGTGCCGGGGGAGGGTGCCCTTGATCGGGCTCGAGGTGACGGCCTCGCCACAGCGGCGCAGGAACAGCTCCGGTGACAGCGAAGCCACGGCGCCCCAGCTGCCCGACAGGAATGCGGCCCTCGTGGGAGCGGTGCGCGCCGCCGCGTCGACGAAGAAGTCGACGGGCTCGCCGTCGATGCTGCCGGTGAACTGTGTGCACACGCACGCCTGGTAGACCTCGCCGGCGGCGATGGCCGCCAGGCACGCGTACACGCCTTCCTGGTGCGCGTCGCGGTCGGCGGCGCGCCACGTGACGGTAGCGGGCCGCGGGCTCGACGGAGCCTGCACGGCCTCGAGGACCCAGTCGAAAAGCGGTGCGCCACTGAGGCTTTCGTGCCACCACGTGCCATCGGTGGCGCATCGCAGCACGCTGTCCGACCACCCGCCGGCAGCCTCGGGCACGCGCGGGCCACGCCCGTCGGCACCCGGGTCGGGGTAGGACAGGTAGCCGAACCAGCCGCCACCCACTGGGCCGTCCTCGCGGGCCCCGACCGGCACGTCGAAAGCCTCGCCGGGCAGCACGGGGGACACGGCCACGCTCGGGGCGATCACCGCGCGTGAACCGAACCAGTCGCCAATCAGGGCGGCGGGCGGCGCCACCCCGCGCTGCGCTGCCGCGACCGCCACGGCGCGGAGCACCGACGGGGCCGCGCCCAGGTCGCCGAGCCGGTCGATGCGCACCGGGCCATTATCGGCCGATGCGCCGCGGCACCGTCACCGTGGCGAGCTTCTCAGGGTTGCGCATCGCGTAGAAGTTCGCGATCTTGCCGTCACTCACCTCGATGAGCACCACGCCCTCGAGCCGGTCGCCGCTGTAGAGAACCAGTGCGGGGGTGCTGTTGTAGACGGCGGGTTCGACCCGACCGTCGGATCCGCCCAGCCGGACCAGGCCCACCACCAGCCGCGCGACGCGTTCGGCCCCGCTCACGGGCCGCCTGGCTGCGCTGGCCTTGCCGTCACTGTCGGCGGTCCACACCACGTCCGGGGTGAGCATTTCCATCAGCCCGTCGAGGTCACCGGTCGCCGCGGCGGTGAAGAAACGTGTGGTGAGTTCCGCCGAGAACGCCGGGTCGACGGGCTCGAACCGTTTGCGCCGTGAGTGCACGTGTTCGCGTGCGCGGTGCGCCATCTGGCGCACGGCGGCCGTCGACTTCCCGATCGTCGCGGCGATCTCGTCGTGGTCGAACCCGAACACCTCGCGGAGCACGAACACCGCGCGTTCGTCGGGCCGCAGCGTCTCCAGCACCACCAGCATCGCCATCGACACCGATTCGGCGAGCACCACGTCCGCCGACGGATCGGATTCGGTCAGCAGCGGCTCGGGCAGCCACGGGCCCACGTAGGTCTCCCTGCGCCGCGACTGGGCGCGCAGCGCGTTGAGTGCCTGCCGGGTCACGAGCTGGGCGAGGTAGGCCTTGGTGTCGGCCACCCCGCTCAACTCGACCTGCGCCCAACGCAGGTAGCTCTCCTGCAGTACGTCGTCGGATTCCGTTGCGCTGCCCAGGATCTCGTAGGCGATCGTGAACAGCAGCGGCCGCAGCGCGGTGAACCGTTCGGCGTGTTCGTCGGTCATGCGAGCACGTCAGCGTCGGCGGGCAAGCCGGTCCGCTCGGGTCCTTTGAGCGACCGGTAAGAGCCCGGCTTGCCGGCTTCTCCGGCCATCCACTTCACCGTCCACCGGCACACCTGCTCCTTGATCGCCGCGCCGGCGCGGCCGCCGACGAACACCGGCAGAGGCGTGTCGTCTCTGCGTTGTAGCTGCAGCGTGCCCGCACGGCGCCCGAGGCTGATGCACTGC
The DNA here is from genome assembly GCA_040752555.1 of Actinomycetota bacterium. Classification (GTDB taxonomy): domain Bacteria; phylum Actinomycetota; class Actinomycetes; order Mycobacteriales; family Mycobacteriaceae; genus Mycobacterium. Next base: position 287,286 of record JBFMGT010000001.1, read on the forward strand.
GCGGTCATCGGCACCGACCGCGGCGCAGGCTGCGCCCCGGCGATCCGCGCGAGCACGGTATCGGCGGCCAGCACGCCCATCGGCAGGCTCGCCTGGCAGCTCATCCGGTACGGCTGCCGCGACGGTGCGGCGGAATCGCCCGCGGCGACGATGCGGACGTCGTCCACGCTGGTGTACGTCTCGTCGGTGATCAACCGGCCCACGCCGTCGGTGCTCAGCCCACTCGCCACGGCCAACGCAGGGACGCCGAACCCGGCGCTCCACACCGTCGCAGCACTGCGGATGCGGTGGCCGTCGGCGAGCTGCACGTGGTCAGGCCCGACAGCGGTCACCGAGGCACCGTCGCCGTCGAGCAGCGTGACACCCAGCCTGCGCAGTCGCTTGGTCACCGAATGGCGGCCCGGCCGGCTCAGCGACGGCCCGATCACGGTGCTGACCAGGGTGACGGGTCGACCCGCCTCGGCGAGCTCGGCGGCCGCCTCGATACCGGTCAGGCCGGCCCCGACCACGACGATCGGTGCGGGCAGCGCCACATCGGCCAGCCGCTCACGAAGCGCGACAGCCTGCTCCAATTCGCTGATTTGGTAAGCGAATTCGGCCGCACCCGGTACCGACGTCGGTGCGGCGCCGGTGCTGCCCGCTGCGTAGACCAGGTAGTCGTAGTCCAGTGTGGCGCCGGAGGTCAACGCAAGACGACGGACCGCGACGTCGATGCGCTCGACGCTGTCGACGAGCACCCGCACGCCGGGGTTGAGCACGCGGTCATAGGGCACGACCGCGTCGTGATTGCCCGCGGCCAGTTGGTGCAGGCGAATCCGCTCCACGAACTGCGGTCGCGGGTTCACCAGGGTCACGCTCAGATCGTCACGTGACATCAGCCGGTTGGCGGCCATCACACCGGCGTAGCCGCCACCGATCACGACGACGCGGGGCTGGGATTGGGTCATGGTGTCTCCTTCGTCCGGGGGCTTGTGACCTCCAGACACCGGCGACCGTCTCCCTGTGACACGACGTGATGCGTATCACACGTCGGGTTGATACCGCGGAAAGACACCGCTGGGTGCAGGCAACGCGAGGCCGGGGTCCAGCCGGGTCCCGACCGCGGTGAACGCGCGCCGGTCCTCTGGCTGGCCGAGCAGATCGAGCAGTCGGGCCGTCGACTCGGGCATCACGGGCTGGCTCAGCAGCGCGGCGATCCGGACCACCTCGAGCGTCGTGTACAGCACGGTCGCGAACCGGTGCGGGTCGGTCTTACGCAGTACCCACGGCTCCTGCGCCGAGAAGTAGCGGTTCGCCGCTCCGAGCACCGACCAGATCGCCTCGAGCGCCAGGTGCATCGCTGTCGCCGCGTAATGTCCGCGCACACGTTCCAGCAGTGCGTCGGCGGCCGCGAGCATCTCGAGATCCTCGGGCGTGAAGTCGCCGGGCGCAGGGACGGCGCCGTCGAGGTTCTTGGCGACCATCGACAGCGAGCGCTGCGCCAGATTGCCGAACTCGTTGGCCAGGTCGGCGTTGATCCGGGCGATGATGCCGTCCTCGCTGTAGCTGCCGTCCTGGCCGAAGGGCACCTCGCGAAGGAGGAAGTAGCGCACCTGGTCGACGCCGAACGTATCGACGAGGTCGTTGGGGTCGACAACGTTGCCGACCGACTTGCTCATCTTCTCGCCGCGGTTGAACAGGAAGCCGTGCGCGAAGACCTTCTTGGGCAGCTCGATGCCCGCGGACATCAGGAAGGCCGGCCAGTACACCGTGTGGAACCGGATGATGTCCTTGCCGATCATGTGCAGGTCGGCCGGCCAGTAGCGGCGGTACAGCTCGGAGTCGGTGTCGGGGAAGCCGACGCCGGTGAGGTAGTTGGTCAGCGCGTCGACCCACACGTACATGACGTGGTCGGGGTGATCGGGCACCGGAACGCCCCAGTCGAACGTCGTCCGGGAGATCGACAGGTCACGCAGCCCGCCCGAGACGAAGCTCACGACCTCGTTGCGGCGCACCTCCGGCTCGATGAACCCCGGGTGCTCGGCATACAACGCCAGCAGCCGGTCGGCGTAGGCAGACAGCCGGAAGAAGTAGGTCTGTTCCTCGGTCCAGGTCACCGGGGTCCCGGTTTCGATCGACGTGCGGACACCGTCCTCGCCGACGACGGTCTCGTTCTCGGCGAAGAAGCGTTCGTCACGCACGGAGTACCAGCCGGAGTAGTTGTCGAGGTAGACGTCGCCCGCGTCGACCATGCGCCGCCAGATCGCCTCCGAGGCGGTGAAGTGATCGGCGTCGCTGGTCCTGATGAAGCGGTCGAACGAGACGTTGAGCTTGCGCTGCAGCTGCTCGAAGACATCGGAGTTGCGCCGCGCCAACTCGATGGTCGGCACGCCTTCGCGCGCGGCGGTCTCGGCCATCTTGAGCCCGTGCACATCGGTGCCGGTGAGGAAGCGGACGTCGTACCCGTCCAACCTCTTGAAGCGGGCGATGGCGTCAGTGGCGATGTATTCGTATGCGTGTCCCACGTGCGGGTCGCCGTTGGGGTAGGCGATCGCCGTGGTGATGTAGTAAGGCTCGCTCATTTGAGCTTCACCCTAAGGTGTGGACGGTGAGCTCCTCCTCCCGACAGCGGCGCGAGCCGCCGCCGCTGCCCGAGCCCCTGACCCCGCTGATCGACGCGCACACCCACCTCGACGCCTGCGGAGCCCGCACCGTCGACGATGTGCGAGCCATCCTCGACCGGGCCGAGAGTGTCGGGGTCGGAGCCGCGGTCACCATCGCCGACGATCTGGACGCGGCGCGCTGGGCGGTCCACGCAGCGGAGTGGGACCCGCGGGTGTACGCGGCGGTCGCGCTGCACCCCACCCGTGCCGGCGCGCTGACCGAGGAGGCGCGTGCGGTGCTTTCCGAGCTCGCGGTACACCCGCGGGTCGTCGCGATCGGTGAGACGGGCCTGGATTTGTACTGGCCCGGCCGTCTCGAGGGATGCGCCGAGCCGGCCGTTCAGCGTGAGGCGTTCGCGTGGCATATCGAGCTCGCCAAACGTGTGGGCAAGCCACTGATGATCCACAACCGCGACGCCGACGCCGAGGTGCTCGACGTTCTGCGCGCCGAAGGCGCCCCGGAGACTGTGATCTTCCACTGTTTTTCCTCCGATGCCGCGATGGCTCGCGTCTGCGTGGACGAGGGATGGCTGCTGAGCCTGTCGGGCACGGTGAGTTTCAAAAATGCCCATGCGCTGCGGGAAGCCGCCGCTCTGATCCCCGCCGAGCAGCTGCTCGTCGAAACCGACGCGCCCTTCCTCACTCCGCACCCGTTCCGCGGGGCGCCGAACGAGCCCTACTGCCTCCCCTACACTGTTCGTGCGCTGGCTGACCTGGTCGGTCGGGCGCCGGAATTGATCGCTGAACAGAGTTCGGCGACGGCGGAGCGTACCTACGGCCTGCAGAGTTGCCGCTCGTAGGCCTTTTCGTTACCGTCTCGTGATAATGCACGCGCGTACAGAGACTGCGCGCGTCGAAGAAGTTGGGGTCGACGACATCGTGAGTGCCATCACCAGACTTCACCGAACGCGCTCGCCCATTCTGCGTGCACTCGTCGTGGCGACTTTGCTGGCGCTGATCTTCGCGGGAAGTGCAGCCGTCGCGATGCACAAGACGGTGACGCTCACGGTCGATGGTGCGTCGATGACAGTGCCGACGATGAAGAGCCGCGTGATCGATGTCGTCAAGGAAAACGGCTTCGATGTCGGCGACCGTGACGACCTGTTCCCGGCCGCCGACGCACCCATCCATCAGTCCGACACCATCGTGCTGCGGCGCAGCCGGCCGTTGGAGATATCCACCGACGGGGGCGGCACCGAGCAAGTGTGGACAACCGCGTCGACGGTTCAGGAGGCGCTCGCGCAGCTGCGGATGACCGACAAGGCGCCGCTGGCCGCGTCTCGCGGCAGCCGCGTACCGCTCGGCGGAATGGCGCTTCCGGTGGTGAGCCCCAAAACAGTTCAGCTCGACGACGGCGGTGTGGTGCGCACCGTCCGGCTGGCGGCGCCGAACGTCGCCGCGCTCCTCGATGCCGCCGGGGCGCCGCTCCAGCAAAGCGACACCGTCAACCCAGCACCTTCGGCTGCCATTGTCGATGGCATGCGGATCACGGTCACCCGGGTGCGCATCGACAAGGTCACCGAGCGGCTCCCGCTCGCCCCCAACAACCAGCAGATCCCCGACGTCTCGCTGAACATGAGCCGACAGGTCGTAGAGGATCCCGGAATGCCGGGTACCCAGGACGTCACGTTCGCAATCGCGCGCGTCAATGGCGTTGAGACAGGCAGAATGCCAGTAGCCAATGTCATCGTGGTGCCCGCCCGCGACGGGGTTCTTCGGGTCGGCGCGAAGCCGGGCACGGAGGTGCCGCCGGTGTCCAATCCCGGCCAGTGGGACGCCCTCGCTCGCTGCGAAGCGGGAGGTAATTGGGCGATCAACACGGGCAACGGATTTTTTGGTGGCGTGCAATTTGATCAAAACACCTGGGAGCGCAACGGTGGTCTGAGGTATGCTCAGCGAGCAGATCTGGCAACGAGAGAAGAGCAGATCGCAATAGCTGAAGTGACCAGGGCGCGCCAAGGATGGGGTGCGTGGCCGGTCTGTAGCGGAAGGATCGGTGCGTCGTGACAATTCGGCTGCTCGGGCGAACTGAGATTCGTCACCTGGCAAAGTCCATCGACTTCCGCCCCCGCAAATCGTTCGGCCAGAACTTCGTCCACGACGCCAACACGGTGCGCCGCATCGTGTCCGCGTCGGGGGTCAACCGCAATGATCACGTGCTCGAGGTCGGTCCCGGCCTTGGCTCCCTGACCTTGGCGCTGCTCGACCGCGGCAGCCGGGTGACGGCGGTGGAGATCGACCCGGTGCTGGCCGAACAGCTGCCCAAGACGATCGCCGACCACTCGCACAGCGAGATCAACCGACTCAAGGTGCTCAACCGCGACATCCTCACGTTCCGCCGCGAGGACCTCGACGACGAGCCGACCGCGCTGGTCGCCAATCTGCCGTACAACGTTGCTGTTCCTGCACTGCTGCACCTGCTCGCCGAATTCCCGTCCATCCGGACCGTGATGGTGATGGTGCAGGCCGAGGTCGCTGAGCGGCTGGCCGCCGAACCGGGTGGCAAGGATTACGGGGTGCCCAGCGCAAAAGTCCGCTTCTTCGGCAATGTGCGGCGCTACGGCATGGTCTCACCGACGGTGTTCTGGCCGATTCCGCGCGTGTACTCCGGTCTGGTTCGCATCGACCGCTACGAGACCTCGCCGTGGCCCACCGACGCCGAGTTCCGCCAGCAGGTCTTCGAGCTCGTCGACGTTGCGTTCGCCCAGCGCCGCAAGACCGCGCGCAACGCCTTCGCCGAATGGGCGGGTTCGGGCAACGAGTCGGCCAGCCGGCTGCTGGCTGCCAGCATCGATCCGTCCCGGCGGGGTGAGACGCTCGCCATCGCGGACTTCGTGCGGCTGCTGCAACGCAACGCCGACTGGCACATCGTCCCGAAGCCGGCCTCCGCCGAGTCGGCCTCGGAGGCCGAGGCCGACGAGCTCGACGCTCAGGTCACCTCTCCGTAGCGTCAGGGTCCTTCGGCTCAGCCGCTGTGCCGGGGTTGTCCCGGTCCAGGTACTCACTCATCAGAGGTGTCTGCGCGACGATCGGGTAGTTGCCTGTGATGCCGATGCGCTCACGCGCGACCGCCATCACTCGTGCGCGCACCAGGAACCAGCCGATGACGAGCATGGGGACCAGTACGACCAGGGCCACCAGATTCCAGTAGTTCTCGTAGCACATCAGCCCTGTCACGCCGAGCAGGAACGCCAGCGTGGCATAGCTCGTGTAGGGCGTGCCCCACAGCCGGAATGACGGCCGCGTGAGGATGCCCTTCTTCGACCAGCGATAGAGCTGGATCTGACAGATCACGATCGTGCCCCAGGAGGCGATGATGCCCAGAGCCGACAGGTCAAGCGCGATGTTGAACGCCTCGGCCGGCACCACGAGGTTGAGGAACACCCCGACCACGGTGAACACGGCGGTGAGCGCGATGCCGGCGAACGGCACGCCGCGGCGGGTCATGCGGGCGGTGAACTGCGGCGCGCTGCCGTTGAGCGCCATCGAGCGCAGAATGCGACCCGTCGAGTAGAGACCGGCATTGAGGCTCGACATCGCCGCGGTCAGTACGACGAAGTTCATGATGTCGCCTGCCGCGGGCACGCCGATCTTGGAGAAGAACGTCACGAACGGGCTCTCGCCCTGCTTGTAGCTGGTGTAGGGCAGCATGAGAGCGAGCAGCACCAGTGACCCCACGTAGAACACCGCGATGCGGAACACCACCGAGTTGATGGCCTTTGGCATCACCTTGGCGGGGTTCTCCGTCTCGCCCGCCGCTGTACCCACCAATTCCACTGCGGCGTAAGCGAAAATCACCCCGGACGTCACGAGCACCAGCTGTAGCGCGCCGGCCGGCAGGATGCCGCCGTTGTCCGCGATCACCGACATGCCGGTCGGCTGCCCTTCGACGGTGAACCGGCCGGCGAGAAAGACGATGCCGACGACCAGGAAGGTGACCAGTGCGACGACCTTGATCAGTGCGGCCCAGAACTCCATCTCGCCGAACAGCTTGACCGAGATCATGTTGACCGTCAGGACGATGATCAGCGCGATGAGCGCAATCGTCCACTGCGGGGCCGCCTTGAAGGCTCCCCAGTAGTGCATGTACAGCGCGATCGCGGTGACATCGACGATCGAGGTGCAGGCCCAGTTGAAGAAGTACATCCAGCCGGCCACGAAAGCGGCCTTCTCGCCGAGGAATTCGCGGGCATACGACACAAACGACCCTGAGGAAGGGCGGTGTAACACCAGCTCTCCGAGGGCTCGCAGGATGAAGAACACGAAGATTCCGCACACCGCATAGACGACGAACAAGCCCGGGCCCGCGGTGTTGAGCCGACCGCCGGCTCCCATGAAGAGCCCGGTGCCGATCGCACCGCCGATCGCGATCATCTGCAGCTGTCGCGGTTTGAGTCCCTTGTGGTAACCCTCTTCTTCGTGCGCGAGGGCCGAGTTGTCGTACTGCACCGCAGTTCCCATGGACGGGACGCTAGACCGGTCGTGTCACACCAGAAGTCACCGACGTTAAGCGTCGGTTACGAAGCGCGGGAATCGTTTTCACGTTTCAGACGCGAAGAAGCCGGGTAATCAGCCCGATCGGCTCCGCGCAGGTGGAGTAGCGCAGCGCGGGCTGCTTGGCCAGTGCCTTGGCGACGATGGAGTCGAACGCGTGCGGTAACCAGTCGATGCGGCGGGACAACCGCGGTGGGGGGCTGGCAAGCTGGGCCGCCGTCAGCCCCATCGCGGTCGGGGCAGTGAACGGCGGTGCCCCGGTCAGCACTTCGACGACACTGCACACAAAGGAGTATTCGTCGGTCTCGGCGCAGACCGGCCGTCCTTGGAGTAGTTCGGGTGCCGAGTACGGCAGCGACGCCGTCACGTGTGTGGCGCGTGGTGGAACCGACTCTCCCAGCGCCTGCGTCGCGCCGAAATCGGCGAGCGCGGCACCGCGGGCGAGAAAGTCCGATCGCAACAGCATGTTGTTCGGTTTGACGTCGCAGTGCACCAGGCCCTGCGCGTGGAGATAGTCGAGCGCACCGGCGATCTGGGTCAACGCGGCGAGGCGGTGCGGCAACGTCGAAAGGTTCGTGATCGGTCCGCCCCCGACGAACTCCATGGCCAGCCAGCCCGGTCCGTGGTCGAACACGGACACGATGTGAGGGTGGACGAGCCTGTGGGCCACCCCGAACTCGCGCTCCAGGCGGGTCAGGCTCTCGGGGTGACTGTCGAGGAGCACTTTGAGGGCGACGGTGCGGCCGGGGGACCCGATCTCGTGCGCCTGATACACCATCGATGTGCCGCCACGGCCGGTCACCGCATCGATGGCGTAACGCTCGAAGCGGTCGCCCGGCGAAAGCACGTTCCCAGAGTAGGGTTCACCCGCGCCGCAGCGCGGCGTTAGTGTCGTGCGGTGTCCGCGCGCGACGGCAATACCGCTCCCGAATGGGTCCCCACCGGTTCGGTGACGGTGCGGGTCCCCGGCAAGGTCAACCTGTACCTGGAGGTCGGAGACCGCCGTCCCGACGGCTACCACGAGCTGTCCACGGTGTTCCACGCCGTCTCGCTGCTCGACGAGGTCACGGTCACCACCTCGGACATTTTGACCCTCGAGATCAGTGGGGAAGGTGCGGATTCGCTGCCGACCGACGAGCGCAATCTGGCGTGGCGGGCGGCCGAGCTGATGGCCGACCACGTCGGGCGGGCACCCGACGTCGCGATCGCGATCGACAAGACGATCCCAGTCGCCGGCGGCATGGCCGGTGGCAGCGCCGACGCCGCAGCCGTTCTGGTCGCGATGAACGAGCTGTGGGAGTTGGGTGTGCCCCGCCGCGACCTGCACGCACTCGCTGCACAGTTGGGCTCCGATGTGCCGTTCGCCCTGCACGGCGGCACCGCGCTCGGCACCGGCCGCGGTGAGGAACTGGCAACAGTGTTGACACGCAACACTTTCCACTGGGTACTCGCGTTCGCCGACGGAGGTCTTTCGACGGCCAGGGTGTTCGGCGAGATCGACCGGCTGCGCGACACGCGGGACCACGACCTGCCCCCGCGGCTGCAGTCCGCCGAACAGGTGCTGGCCGCACTGGCCACGGGGGACCCCGCGGCGCTGGCGCCATTGCTCGGCAACGATCTGCAGCCGGCCGCGCTGACCCTGGACCCGGGGTTGCGCCGCACCCTGCGGGCCGGCGTCGAGGCGGGTGCACTGGCCGGGGTGGTCTCGGGTTCGGGCCCGACGTGCGCATTCCTGTGCGCATCCGCGGGCTCGGCCGTCGATGTCGGCACGGAGCTCGCCGGTGCCGGGGTGTGCCGGACGGTGCGCGTCGCCAGCGGTCCGGTGCACGGCGCCCGTGTGGTGCCCAGCCCCACCCCGTCGGGCTGACCAAGTGGGCCTGCGATCTGTGACGGATGCCTCAAACTCGACACGCGTTTGGCAGTTACTTAAGAGTCTCCTAAGATGAGCGACGGTGAGAGCTAGCGGTCGAGCAGTGGACGCATCAGATTCCCCCGTCGTCTCCGACGGAGGGCGTCGCACTCGCTTCGGCCGCCGTGCGCGTCGTCCTCACGGGCCATCACCGTTTCGAGACAGAACCGCTGCCTTAATGTGTGCGCGCCTCCATGAAAAGGCCGCTCAACAGGCGGAACATGGCAAACGGGCATGTGCACATCCGCAGATGTCGGCGAGGAGGTCGTCGTGAGCAGATTCACCGAGAAGATGTACCGCAACGCTCGGATGAGCACCCGGGGCATGGTGACCGGCGAGCCGCACGAGCCGGTCCGGCACACCTGGGCCGAGGTGCACGAGCGTGCCCGGCGCATCGCCGGTGGTCTCGCGGCAGCGGGAGTGGGTCGCGGCGACGCCGTGGGCGTCCTGGCGGGACTTCCGGTGGAGATCGCGCCGACCGCCCAGGGCCTGTGGATGCGCGGCGCCAGCCTGACCATGCTGCACCAGCCCACCCCCCGCACCGATCTGGTGATGTGGTCCGAGGACACCATGAACGTCATCAGCATGATCGAGGCCAAGGCCGTGATCGTGTCCGAGCCGTTCCTCGTGGCGATCCCGGTGCTGGAGGAAAAGGGCATCACCGTCCTCACCGTCACCGATCTGCTCGCTGCCGACCCGATCGACCCCATCGAGGTCGGCGAGGACGAACTGGCGTTGATGCAGCTGACCTCGGGTTCGACGGGTTCGCCCAAGGCCGTGCAGATCACCCACCGCAACATCCACTCCAACGCCGAGGCCATGTTCATCGGCGCCCAGTACGACGTCGACAAGGACGTCATGGTGAGCTGGCTGCCCTGCTTCCACGACATGGGCATGGTGGGCTTCCTGACCATCCCGATGTATTTCGGCGCCGAGCTGGTCAAGGTCACGCCGATGGACTTCCTGCGCGACACCCTGCTGTGGGCCAAGCTCATCGACAAGTACAAGGGCACGATGACCGCGGCCCCGAACTTCGCGTACGCGCTGCTCGCCAAGCGCCTGCGCCGCCAGGCCAAGGAAGGCGATTTCGACCTCTCGACGCTGCGGTTCGCGCTCTCGGGCGCGGAACCCGTCGAGCCTGGTGACGTCGAAGACCTCATCGACGCCGGCAAGCCGTTCGGGCTGAAGGCGTCGGCGATCCTGCCTGCGTACGGCATGGCCGAGACCTGTCTCGCCGTGTCGTTCTCGCCGTGCAACGCCGGTCTGGTGGTCGACGAGGTGGACGCCGACCTGCTGGCCGCGCTGCGCCGCGCCGTGCCGGCCACCAAGGGCAACACCAAGCGGCTGGCCGATCTCGGCCCGCTGCTCACCGACCTGGAAGCCCGCGTCATCGACGATCACGGCAACGTGATGCCGCCCCGCGGGGTCGGTGTGATCGAGCTGCGCGGCGAGTGCGTGACACCCGGCTACATGACGATGGGTGGGTTCATCCCCGCCCAGGACGAGCACGGCTGGTACGACACCGGTGACCTGGGCTACCTGACCGAGGACGGCCACGTCGTGGTGTGCGGCCGCGTCAAGGACGTCATCATCATGGCCGGCCGCAACATCTACCCGACCGACATCGAGCGGGCCGCCGGACGCGTCGAAGGCGTGCGGCCGGGCTGCGCGGTCGCTGTGCGGCTGGACGCCGGCCACTCCCGTGAGACATTCGCGGTCGCCGTGGAGTCCAACGCCTGGCAGGACCCGGCCGAGGTGCGTCGCATCGAGCACCAGGTCGCGCACGAGGTGGTCGCGGAAGTCGAGATGCGCCCGCGCAACGTCGTGGTGCTGGGCCCGGGCAGCATCCCGAAGACCTCGTCAGGCAAGCTGCGCCGCTCGACTTCGGTCTCGCTGGTCACCTAGATCGGTCGCCCGCGGCTGCGGGTAAAGCGTTGGCCGGATGTCGGTCCGCGCAGATACGGTCGAGCCATGGAATCGGCCATCGAAGCCATCGAGCTGGTGAAACGCTTCGGCGAGAACACCGCGGTGGGCGGAGTCAGCTTCGCCGTACCGCCGGGGACCGTCCTCGGGTTACTGGGGCCCAACGGCGCGGGCAAGACCACCACCGTGCGGATGATGACCACGCTGACCGAACCCACCAGCGGCACCGCACGCGTGGCAGGGTTCGACGTACGCACCGAACCGGACCAGGTGCGCCGCCACATGGGTCTGACCGGTCAGGTCGCCACCGTCGACGAGCTGCTCACCGGGCGGGAGAACATCCGGATGATCGGCGGCCTCTACGGTATTCGCCGCAAGGCGCTCGACAAGCTCGGTGATCAACTGCTCCACCAGTTTTCCCTCACCGACGCCGGCGACCGGGTGGTGAAGTCCTACTCCGGCGGCATGCGTCGGCGTCTCGACCTGGCGGTCAGCCTGCTCGCCGCGCCACCCGTCCTGTTTCTCGACGAGCCGACCACCGGACTGGACCCCCGCAGCCGCAGCGAACTGTGGGACGTGTTGCGCGAACTGGTCGCCGGCGGCACCACTCTGCTGCTGACCACGCAGTACCTCGAAGAAGCCGATCAACTGGCCGACAACATCGTGGTGATCGACCGGGGCCGCATCATCGCCGAAGGTTCCCCGTTACAGCTCAAGCAGCAGGCGGGCCGCGCCAGCCTGGTGATCACTGTCGGCGACCCAGCGAATCTTGCTGCCGCACAAGAGCTTCTGCAACGAACCGGCGCTGATGTGCACGTCGATGCACCCGCGCGCAGGCTCACGGCGTCAGCGGACGGGCTCGACGACGTGATCAACGTGGCCGGATGGCTGCGCGACAGCAACATCGCCGTCGACGACATCGGACTCTCCCGGCCCAGCCTCGACGACGTCTTCCTCAGCTTGACCGGCCACCGTACCGACGAATCAGAGGAGGTCGGCGCATGACCGCGCTGGACACCGAGCGCCGAGCGGCCCGCCCGGACGCGGTCCGGACGCACCCGACCAACATCGCGCAGCAATCGTGGATCATGGTCAAGCGCAACATGATCCACACCAAGCGGATGCCGGAGATGTTGAGCGACGTGACCGCGCAGCCGATCATGTTCGTGCTGCTGTTCGCGTTCGTGTTCGGCGCCTCGATCACCAACACCGGGGGCGCGTCATACCGGGAGTTCCTGCTGCCTGGAATCCAAGCGCAGACGATCGTCTTCTCGGCGTTCGTGGTGGCGTCGGGGATCACGGCCGACGTCGAGAAGGGCATCATCGACCGCTTCCGTTCGCTGCCGATCTCGCGTTCTTCGGTGCTGATCGGACGCAGCATCGCGAGCCTGCTGCACTCGTCTCTGGGCGTGGTGGTGATGGCGCTGACGGGGCTGGCGATCGGCTGGCGCATCCGCGGCAGCATCGCCGAAGCCGTACTGGCCTTCGCGCTGATCCTGGTGTTCGGGTTCGGGATGATCTGGTTCGGCATTCTCGTGGGATCACTGATGCGCACGGTGGAGGCCGTCAACGGCGTGATGTTCACCGTGCTGTTCCCGGTGACGTTCCTGGCCAACACGTTCGTGCCGACCGAACCGATGCCGCATTGGCTGCGGGTGATCGCCGAGTGGAACCCCGTGTCGTCGCTGGCGCAGGCGATGCGCGAACTCTGGGGCAACGGTGGCCCGGCTGCGCCGGATGCCCAACTGCCGCTGCACCACCCGGTGCTGGCGACGATCCTGTGGTCCCTCGCGCTCACCGCAGTGTTCGCCCCGTTCGCGCTCGCCGCGTACCGCCGGCGCACCACCGACTGAGCCGAACCGCTGAGTATTGTGTACCATACTCAGCATGGTGCAGAAGTTGCCGCCGCGGCTCGCCGCGCACCCGACGGTCCGCGCGGTGCAGCAGCGGCCGTCGCAACCGCCCGGTGTCATCGACGCAGGCTGGTTGCGCACGATCTGCCGAGAGGCCGGCGTCGATGACGTCGGCTTCGCCCGCGTCGACGATCCCGCCCTCGCCAGCGAGGTCGAGTACGTCCAGGCGGCGCTGCCCGCTGCAGTCAGCTACATCTCGCTCGTCGTCAAGATGAACCGCGACAACGTCCGCTCGACCGCGCGCAGCGTCGCCAATCAGGAGTTCCACCGCAGCGGCGAGATCATGAACGAGGCGGCCCACCGCATCACCCGGGTGCTGCAGGACGCCGGACACCGGGTGGTCAACCCGTCGGCGACCTTTCCGATGGAGATGGACCGCTACCCGGGGCGCATCTGGGTCGTGGCGCACAAGCCCGTCGCGGTCGCCGCCGGCATGGGGGTGATGGGCATCCACCGCAACGTGATCCACCCGCGGTTCGGTAACTTCATCCTGCTCGGCACCATCGTGGTCGCCACGGAGATCTCTGAATACGATGCGCCGCTGGACTATTCGCCGTGCCTGGAGTGCAAGCTGTGCGTGGCGGCCTGCCCGGTCGGGGCGATCAAAAAGGACGGCGAGTTCGACTTCGTCGCCTGCTCTGTGCACAACTACCGCGAGTTCATGGGCGGCTTCACCGACTGGGTGCAGACCGTCGCCGAGAGCGCCGACGGTGACGATTTCCGGACCCGGGTCAGCGATTCGGAGAATGCATCGATGTGGCAGAGCCTGTCGTTCAAGGCGAACTACAAAGCGGCCTATTGCCTGGCGGTGTGCCCGGCGGGGGAGGAGGTCATCGAGCCCTACCTCGACGATCGCAAGGCTTTCATGGAGCTGGTGCTCAAACCGCTGCAGGACAAGAAAGAGACGCTCTACGTGCTGCCCGGCTCGGAGGCCGAAGCCCACGCCCTCAAGCGCTACCCGCACAAACCGGTGAAGCAGGTGGGCAGTGGTATCAAGGGTGTCCGGGGCCGCTAGGCCCAGGCGTGCACGACGTTCTGCGCCGGCTCGAGGCCCTGGGCGACCAGTAACTCGACCGCGTCGGCGGCCTGCTCGCAGACCACCGCGACCTCGGGCCGCTCCCGGGAATTGAACGGTTCCAGGACGAACGACGCCCCCGACTGACGGCCCGGCGGCTTGCCGATGCCGACACGGACGCGGTGAAACTCGTTGGTGCCCAACGCTGAACCGACCGATCGCAGGCCGTTGTGGCCGGCCACCCCGCCGCCGAACTTGAGCCGGATTCGACCGAACTCGATGTCCAGCTCGTCGTGCACGACGATCACATCACGCGCGGGTACCGAATAGAACTTGGCCAACGGGCCGACCTGGCGCCCGGATTCGTTCATGTACACCCGCGGCTTGGCGAGCACCACCGGGCGGCCTGCGAGCCGCCCGGTGGCCACGTCGGCCCCGGACTTCTTGTGCACCTTGAAGGTCTCGCCGATGCGGTCGGCGAGCACGTCGAGCACGAGGAAGCCGAGGTTGTGCCGGGTCAGCGCATACTGCGGACCCGGGTTGCCCAGGCCGACCACCAGCAGGGGCTCGGCCATGACAGCGACTACTCGGAGTCGGCGTCGGCAGGCGCGCCTTCGGCGTCCTCGGCCTCCGCCTCAGCGTCGGCCGCCTGCTCCTCCAGCGACTCACCGCCACCCTCGGCCTCGAGATCTTCCTCGGTCGGCGCGGCGACCACGTTGACGACCAGCAGCTCGGGATCGGACACCAGCGTGACGCCCGAGGGCAGTTCGACCTGACCGGCGAGCACCTGCGTGCCCTCCTCGGCGCCCTCCACCGACACGGTGAGCTGTTCGGGGATCGACTGGACGTCGGCCTCGATCTCGATGGCGTTGGCTTCCTGGGTGACCAGCGTGCCCGGCGCGGCGTCGCCTTCGACGACGACGGTGACCTCGACCGTCACCTTCTCACCGCGGCGGACGACCAGCAGGTCGGCATGCTGGATGTTGCGCCGGATCGGGTGGATCTCCAGTGACTTGGTCAGGGCGAGCTGTTCCTTGCCGGCGATGTCGAGCGTGAGCACGGCATTGGTGCCGGCGTTGCGCAGCACGGCGGCGAAGTCGTGGCCGTCGAGTTCGAGGTGCTGGGGCTCGGTGCCGTGGCCGTAGAGCACCACGGGGACACGGCCTTCGCGGCGGGCGCGGCGCGAGGCGCCCTTGCCGGTCGCGGTGCGGACCTGGGCGGTCAGATTGTTCGGGGCGTTCTTCGCCATGTGTTCGGTACTCCTGTGCCGGTGGTGTCGGACACGGCCAGGGCCACACGAACTGCAGTTGCTCAGTTCCCGTCGATAACGGCGGTCCGCGGACCACCCTCGCCGTGATGCGTCGACCAGGGTAGCCCACCACGGCGCCACAGCGGAAATTCCACCTCGGTGCGGCCGGGACCCCGCAGTCGCGCTCAGCGCGCGGGCGGCGTGGGCACCTTCACGGAGAAGCCCCTGATGACGGCCTCGATGTCGCCCGACTCCTCGGCGGCTTTGTCCGCGAACCCCGTGACCGTGAACTGGATCAGGTACCGCTGTTTCTTCGGGGCGGACCCGGTCGCGATGACGATGCGGTTGTAGCTGTGCATCCGCGCACCGTTGAGGTCGTAGCTGCCCTCGATCATCGAGGACGGGAAGCCGTCGAAGTCCGCCGTGGAGGCGTTCAGCTGTCGGAAGTTCTGGCTCATCTGCGCATCGACGTTGGCGTGGGTGAGGGCTTCGGCGACGTTGAAATCGCCGGTCAGCTCGAACATGATCAGCATCGCGGTCGGGTAGGTGTCGCCCTTGGCGATCATCCGGGTACCGGGTGACAGATTGGTGTTCTGGTAGGGGTGCCAGCCGGGTGGGGTCGGCATCGTCACCGTCAGGTCCGTCACCTTGTTGGGGGCGACGGGCTGACCGGTCACCCCGGCCTGCTCGAGGAACGCGGCGATGGGTACCGGCGCCGCGGACGGATTCGACGACGGCTGCGGGGACGGGCTGGGCGCGCTCCTCGTCGACCACACCGCTTGATAGTCGGGGGCTTCCGGCGTGCAGGCGGCCAGGCTGAGGACCGCTGCGACGGCCGCGACCACCTGTCGTGCCGTCACAGGATCTCGCGAACGCGCTCCAGCGGCCGGGCCAGCCGGGTGCCCTTGCCGGTCACGACGAACGGCCGCTCGATGAGGATGGGGTGCTCGACCATGGCGTCGAGCAACTCCTCGTCCGACGCGCCGGCCAGGCCGAGTTCGGTGTACAACGACTCGCGGGTCCGCACGGCCGCGCGCACGGTGAGCCCGGCGTCGGCGATCATCGTCGCGAGTTCCTCCCGCGACGGCGGGGTTTTCAGGTAGAGCACCACCTCGGGCTCGATACCGTTGTCCCGCAACAACTCCAGCGTCTTGCGCGACGTGGAGCACCTGGGATTGTGCAGAATCCGGGCGCTCATGCCGATCCGTCGAAAAGACCTGTCACCGAACCGTTTTCGAACACCGCGCGGATCGTGTTGGCCAGCAGGGGCGCAATCGAGAGCACGGTCAGCTGCGGGAACATCTTGTCCTCGCCGATCGGCAGCGTGTTGGTGACGATCACCTCGCGGGCCCCGCTGTCTGCCAGCCGCTCGCGCGCCGGGTCGGACAGCACACCGTGGGTCGCCGCGATCACGACGTCGGCCGCACCGTCTTCTTTGAGCAGCCGGACTGCGCCGGCGATGGTGCCACCGGTGTCGATCATGTCGTCGGTCAGGATGCAGGTCTTGCCGCGCACGTCACCGACCACGCGGTTGGATTTCACCTGGTTGGGCACCAGCGGGTCGCGGGTCTTGTGGATGAAGGCCAGCGGTACACCGCCGAGGCTGTCGGCCCACTTCTCGGCCACACGCACGCGGCCCGAGTCGGGGGAGACGACCACCATGTCGTGGTCGGCGTAGTTCTCGGCGATGTAGCCGGTCAGCAGCTTCTGGGCACGCATGTGGTCGACCGGGCCGTCGAAGAAGCCCTGGATCTGATCGGTGTGCAGGTCGACCGTGACGATCCGGTCGGCGCCGGCGGTCTTGTACAGGTCTGCGACCAGCCGCGCGGAGATGGGTTCGCGGCCGCGGTGCTTCTTGTCCTGGCGCGCATAGGGATAGAACGGCAGGATCGCGGTGATCCGCTTGGCGCTGCCGCGCTTGAGCGCGTCGATCATGATCAGCTGTTCCATCAGCCACGTGTTCAGCGGCGCGGGATGGCTCTGCAGCACGAAGGCGTCGCTGCCGCGCACCGACTCGTCGAAGCGGACGAAGATCTCGCCGTTGGCGAAGTCGCGTGCCGTCTGCGCCGTCACCGGCACGTCGAGTTCCTTGGCGACCTGCTCGGCCAGTTCGGGGTGCGCCCGACCCGAGAAGAGCATCAAGTTCTTGCGGTTGTCGGTCCAGTCGTGGCTCACGGGCTGCCCTCGGCTTCTCAGATCGATTCTCGGGACATCGTACGTAGCGGGGACGCTCGCACGTCGGCGGGTTACCAGAATGCCAATAAACGGCGACGAAACGCTACTCGCCGGTAGCTTGGGCCGCCGCCCGGGCTGCCGCCGCGGCCTGCGCCGCCGCGCTGCCGGGCCGCTTGCGTTCCACCCAGCCTTCGATCGTGCGCTGCGGGCCGGCCGACACCGCCAGAGCGCCCGGCGGGACATCGTCGCGCACGACGGTGCCCGCGCCGGTGTAGGCGCCGTCACCGATGGTCACCGGTGCGACGAACATGGTGTCCGACCCCGTGCGCACGTGGGAGCCGATCGTGGTGCGGCTCTTCGTCTCGCCGTTGTAGTTGACGAACACGCTCGACGCGCCGATGTTGCTGTGCTCGCCGATGTCGGCATCGCCCACGTAGGTCAGGTGCGGCACCTTCGTACCCGTCCCGATCGTCGCGTTCTTGACTTCGACGAACGCACCCAGCTTTCCGTCGTCGCCCAGCACGGTGCCGGGCCGTAGAAACGTGAACGGCCCCACAGCGGCGTCGGCGCCGATGGCCGACTCCGAGCCATGAGTGCGCACCACCGCTGCGCGGTCGCCGACCGTGACGTCGGTCAGCGTGGTGTCCGGGCCGATCTCGCAATGCGCGCCGATCGCCGTCGCACCCAGCAGCTGCGTGCCCGGACGGACGACGGTGTCGCGCCCGATGGTGACGTCGACGTCGATCCACGTCGTCGCCGGATCGATGATCGTCACGCCGGCGCGTTGATGGGACGCGACCACGCGACGATTCAGTTCGGCGCCGAGCGCAGCCAGCTGCACGCGATCGTTGACGCCGGCCAGCAGCGCAGCATCGGCGACGTGATGACCGACGACAGGGTGGCCGTCACCGCGGACGATCGCGATCACGTCGGTGAGGTAGAGCTCGTGTTGCGCGTTGTCGGCACGCAGCCGGCTCAGTGCCGAGCGCAGCGCCGCGGCGTCGAACGCGTACACCCCGGCGTTGACCTCGGTGATCGCCCGCTGCGCCGGGGTGGCGTCGGCCTGCTCGACGATGCCGGTGACCGCGCCGTCCTGCGTGCGCAGGATGCGGCCGTATCCGGTGGCGTCGGGCAGGGTGGTGGTCAGCACCGAAGCAGCTGCGCCCGCCGCGGTGTGGGCGGCGATGAATTCGTTCAGGGTGCCGGAGTCCAGCAGCGGTACGTCTCCGGACGTGACGACCACCACCCCGGAAAAGTCCTCGGGCAGCGCCGAGAGTCCACACCCGACCGCGTGCCCGGTGCCGCGCTGCTCCTCCTGGACGGCGATCGCGACCTTGCCACCGAGGGACTCGCCGATCTGCAGCGCCGCCGGGCCGACGCGTTCGCGGTCCTTGCCGACTACCACCACCAGGTGCGTCGGGGCGACCCCGGCCACCGCGTGCAGCGCGTGGGCCAGCATGCTGCGCCCGCCGAGAGTGTGCAGCACCTTGGGGGTGTCGGATTTCATCCTGGTACCCGCTCCCGCGGCGAGAATGAGGACGGCTGCGTCACGCGTCATCGCGGCTCCTGCCTGTCGACTGTGCAGGTTCGTCCGGGACACGCCGGGTGCGCCGTATCAATCCGCACAGTCGTCAGCAGAATGCTCCGTCGCCAGGACTCGAACCTGAACTATCTGAACCAAAATCAGAGGTGCTGCCGATTACACCACGACGGATCGGTGACGAGATACGCGTGCGACTTTAACCCATCGCATGCCCATGCAGGCCCAACGGAGCGTGGCCCCGGTTTACCCTGAACCACGTGCCAGCTCCCGACAAGGACGTCCGCGCCCCGCGCGCCAGGATGACCGGCAGCGAGCGTCGCCAGCAGCTGATCGAGATCGCCAAGTCGCTGTTCGCCGAGCGCGGTTTCGACGGCACCTCGATCGAGGAGATCGCGCTGCGCGCGAACGTCTCGAAGCCCGTGGTCTACGAGCACTTCGGCGGTAAGGAAGGGCTCTACGCCGTCGTCGTCGACCGCGAGATGTCGGCGCTGCTCGACGGGATCACCTCGTCGCTGACCAACAACAGGTCCCGGGTGCGTCTCGAGCGGGTTGCCCTGGCGCTGCTCACCTATGTCGAGGAGCACACCGACGGGTTCCGCATCCTGATCCGCGATTCGCCGGCCAGCATCACCGCGGGCACCTACTCGACGCTGCTCAACGACGCGGTCAACCAGGTGTCGTCGATCCTGGCCGGAGACTTCTCCCGCCGCGGGCTCGACCCCGAGCTGGCGCCGCTCTACGCGCAGGCGCTCGTCGGGTCGGTGTCGATGTCGGCGCAGTGGTGGCTCGACACCCGCGAGCCGAAGAAAGAAGTGGTGGCCGCGCATCTGGTGAACCTGATGTGGAACGGCCTGACCCATCTCGAGGCCGATCCGCAACTTCAGGGGGAGTAGCCGCCTCGGCCGGTTCCTCGGCCGGTTCAGCCACCACGCGGGCGGGGCCTACGATGGGAGCCATCATGACCGTATCGGGGACCCTTCATGTCCACACCCCGATCGCGGGCCTCGTCGACCTGGCGCTGCGCGACTCCTCCCTGCAGGAGCTCACCCGCCGCGCCGCCGACCGGCCCGCCGATCTCGATCTCGTCGGACCGGCCAGCGCGCGGCTGTTCGTGGCCGCCGCGCTCGCGCAGGCGGGCCCGCTGCTCGCCGTCACCGCGACCGGCCGGGAGGCCGACGACCTGACCGCCGAACTGAAAGGTGTGTTCGGCGAGGCGGTCGCGATGTTCCCGTCGTGGGAGACGTTGCCGCACGAGCGGCTCTCGCCCGGCGTCGACACCGTCGGCGCGCGGATGATGGTGTTGCGCCGGCTCACCCATCCCGATGACGACCGGTTGGGTCCTCCGCTGCGCGTGCTGGTGACGACGGCGCGCTCGCTGCTGCAGCCGATGGCGCCTGACCTCGCCGCGGTCGAACCCGTCACGTTGACCGTC
Organism: Actinomycetota bacterium; assembly: GCA_040752555.1. GTDB lineage: Bacteria > Actinomycetota > Actinomycetes > Mycobacteriales > Mycobacteriaceae > Mycobacterium. The sequence continues at coordinate 307,581 of JBFMGT010000001.1, forward strand.
GGCGCGGACGCCGACTTCGACGCCACCGTCGCCCGGTTGGTCGACCTCGCCTACACCCGCGTGGACATGGTGGGCAAACGAGGCGAGTTCGCTGTCCGCGGCGGCATCCTGGATCTCTTCCCGCCGACGGCCGAGCACCCCGTGCGGGTGGAGTTCTGGGGCGACGAGGTCTCGGAGATGCGGATGTTCGCCGTCGCCGATCAGCGGTCAATCCCCGAGATCGACGTGGCGACGGTGATCGCCGTGCCGTGCCGTGAGGTGCTGCTGACCCCCGAGGTGCGTGAGCGGGCCGCGGCGCTGGCCGCCGAGCATCCGGTGGTGGACAACGGCGGCGTGCCGGGCAGCGTGCCCGACATGCTGGCCAAGCTCGCCGAAGGCATCCCGGTCGACGGGATGGAAGCACTGCTTCCGTTGCTCAAGCCGGCCGGTCTGGTGACGTTGCCCACCCTGCTGCCCGCCGCGACGCCGCTGCTGATCTGCGACCCGGAGAAGGTGCGCAGCCGCGCCGCCGATCTGATCAAGGCGGGCCGCGAGTTCCTCGAGGCATCGTGGTCGACGGCCGCCGTCGGTGGCGACGCGCCCATCGACCTGGAGGCGATGCGCGCCTCGGGGTTCGTTCCCTTCGACGAGGGCCGCGACGCCGCCCGCGCGGGCGGGCACCCGTGGTGGACGCTGAGCCAACTCGACAGCGGGGCCGACGAGCCGGTGCGCCTGGACATCCGGCCGGCGCCGTCGGCGCGGGGCCAGCAGCACAATCTGTCGGAGATCTTCGCGATGCTGCGCGCCCACGTCGCCACCGGCGGCTACGGCGTCGTCGTCACGCCGGGCACCGGCACCTGCATGCGGGTGGTCGAGCAACTCGGCGAAGCCGACACGCCTGCAACGATTCTCGAGCCGGGTGCGGCGCCGCGCGAGGGCGTCGTCGGTGTGCTCAAGGGTCCGCTGCACGACGGCGTGGTGATCCCGGGCGCCAACCTCGTGGTGATCACCGAGACTGATCTGACAGGCAACCGCGCCGCGGCCACCGAGGGCAAGAAGCTGGCGGCCAAGCGCCGCAACGTCGTCGACCCGCTGGCACTGACCGCCGGTGATCTGGTGGTCCACGATCAGCACGGCATCGGCCGCTTCGTGGAGATGACCGAGCGGGTGGTCGGTGGTGCGCGCCGCGAGTACCTGGTGCTCGAGTACGCCTCGGCCAAGCGCGGCGGCGGCACCGACAAGTTGTACGTGCCGATGGATTCGCTGGATCAACTGTCCCGCTACGTCGGTGGAGAAGCGCCGACGCTGAGCCGCCTCGGTGGCAGCGACTGGGCGAACACGAAAACCAAAGCGCGCCGGGCGGTTCGAGAGATCGCCGCGGAGCTGGTCACGCTGTACGCCAAGCGGCAGGCCTCGCCCGGCCACGCGTTCGCCCCGGACACCCCGTGGCAGGTCGAGATGGAGGATGCGTTCGGGTTCACCGAGACCATGGATCAGCTCACCGCGATCACCGAGGTGAAATCCGACATGGAAAAGCCCGTCCCGATGGACCGGGTGATCTGTGGCGACGTCGGCTACGGCAAGACCGAGATCGCGGTGCGGGCGGCGTTCAAGGCGGTGCAGGACGGCAAGCAGGTCGCGGTGCTCGTGCCGACGACCCTGCTGGCCGATCAGCATCTGCAGACGTTCAGTGCGCGGATGACCGGCTTCCCTGTCACGGTGAAAGGCTTGTCGCGCTTCACCTCTCCTTCCGAGTCCAAGGCCGTGATGGAAGGCATGAAGGACGGCTCGGTCGACATCGTGATCGGCACCCACCGGCTGCTGCAGACCGGCGTGACGTGGAAAGACCTGGGCCTGGTCATCGTCGACGAAGAGCAGCGCTTCGGCGTCGAACACAAGGAGCACATCAAGTCGATGCGCACCCACGTCGACGTGCTGACGATGAGCGCGACGCCGATTCCGCGCACGTTGGAGATGAGCCTGGCCGGGATCCGGGAGATGTCGACGATCCTCACCCCGCCCGAGGAGCGCTACCCGGTGCTGACCTACGTCGGCCCGCACGACGACAAGCAGGTCGCCGCCGCGCTGCGCCGTGAGATGTTGCGCGACGGGCAGGCGTTCTACATTCACAACCGGGTGCGCTCCATCGACCAGGCCGCCGCCCGGGTGCGCCAGCTGGTGCCCGAGGCGCGGGTGGTGGTCGCGCACGGGCAGATGCCCGAGGAACAGCTGGAGAGGACGGTCGAGGGGTTCTGGAACCGCGAGTTCGACATCCTGGTCTGCACGACGATCGTCGAGACCGGCCTGGACATCTCCAACGCCAACACGCTGATCGTGGAGCGGGCCGACACGTTCGGTCTGTCGCAGCTGCATCAGTTGCGCGGCCGGGTCGGCCGCTCGCGTGAGCGCGGCTACGCGTACTTCCTGTACCCGCCCGAGGTGCCGCTGACCGAGACGGCGTACGACCGGCTCGCCACGATCGCGCAGAACAACGATCTGGGCGCGGGGATGGCGGTCGCGATGAAGGACCTCGAGATCCGCGGGGCCGGCAATGTGCTGGGGGCCGAACAGTCCGGGCACGTGGCCGGTGTCGGCTTCGACCTGTACGTGCGGCTGGTCGGCGAGGCCGTCGAGGCCTATCGTGCGGCCGCCGACGGGAAAACGGTTGCCACACCGGAGGAACCGAAGGATGTCCGGATCGATCTGCCGGTGGACGCGCATCTGCCACCGGACTACATCGGCAGTGACCGGCTGCGCCTCGAGGCGTACCGCCGGTTGGCCGCCGCCTCCGACGACGCCGCGATCGAGTCGGTGATCGAGGAGCTCATCGACCGTTATGGCCCGCTGCCCGAGCCGGCGCAACGCCTGGTCGCGGTGGCTCGGCTGCGGCTGCTCGCCCGTGCCCACGGCGTGACCGAGATCGGGGCGCCGTCGGCGTCGACGGTGCGTATCTCGCCGCTGACGCTGCCGGACTCCGCGCAGCTGCGGCTCAAGCGGCTCTACGCCAGCGCCACCTACCGGGCCACCACCTCGACGGTGCAGGTGCCGATCCCGCGGGCCGGCAGCGGGGTGGGGGCGCCCCGCATCCGCGACCTGGAGTTGGTCGGGTTCGTCGCGGGGCTGCTCGTGGCGATTGCCGGTGACGGGCAGGCGCAGGTTGATATAACGAAGTTCGGAGGTGGCACATGACGGTCGTCCTGGTGGACCCGCGCCGCCCGTCGCTGGTGCCCATCGAGGCCATCGACCTGCTCACCGGCGACGTCCAGTACACCGAGGAGATGCCGGTCAAGGTGCCGTGGTCGCTGCCGTCGGCGCGGCCGGCCTACAGCGGTGACCCCGCGCCGGTGCTGCTGTCGTCCGATCGCGAGCACCCGTCGGTGGCCGCGCGCATCGCCGCCGGGGAGCGGGTGATCGCCGCGCCGGACCCGCAGCCGGGGGAGCATCTGGTGGACGCGGTCGCGATGATGGACAGGCTGCGCACTGCCGGGCCGTGGGAGAGCGAGCAGACCCACGACTCGCTGCGGCGCTACCTGCTCGAGGAGACCTACGAGCTGTTCGACGCGGTGCACGGCGGTGATCTGACCGAGCTGCGCGACGAGCTCGGAGATGTGTTGCTACAGGTGCTTTTTCATGCGCGTATCGCCGAAGATGCGCCGGAGAACGCGTTCGGTATCGACGACGTCGCCGATGCGCTGGTGCGCAAACTCGGCAATCGGGTGCCCGCGGTGCTGGCCGGCGAGGCGATCTCGCTGGAGGACCAACTGGCCCAGTGGGAGGCCCGCAAGGCGTTGGAGAAGTCCGGACGGGAGTCGATCATGGACGACATCCCGACCGCACAACCCGCGCTGGCGTTGGCGCAGAAAGTGCTCGCGCGCGCCGAGGCGGCCGGGTTCCCGGCCGAGCTGGTGCCCGACGCGCTCACCTGGATCACCGTCGGTGCCGACTTCGACGCCGAGAACGCTTTGCGCACAGCGGTTCTGGAGTTCATGGAGGACGTGCGGGTCGCGGAGCGCTCAGCCGCCGGCGCGCGACGCAGCGACGACGTGGCCGAAGAGCTCGACGACAGCCCGCGCGGGACGATCTCGGAAGACGAATGGCGTACGCACTGGCCGCGCGAGATCGTCGACGACGAGGCCGATGAGGCCGACGCGGAGGAAGAGCTCGAAGGCTGACCGCGCTCGGAACTTCGCCGCAGAACGTGGATTTAGTCGAGCGCGCTGAAGAAACCCGCTCTACTCGAACAGCGTCGAGCCCCAGAACGTCGACGTGTCGCCTTCGCGGATGCCGGGTGGGCAGGCGAACACCGCGGAACTGGTCGGCGTGATGTACTCGTTCATCGCATCGTTGCGCGACAACGCATTCTGCATGGGCACGAACTGCTTGACCGGATCACGCACGAACGCGATGAAGAACAGCCCGGCGTCGAGGTGGCCGAACCCGTCGGAGCCGTCGGTGAAGTTGTAACCGCGGCGCAGGATCTCGATGCCGCCGAGGTTCTCCTTCGACGCCAGCCGCACGTGCGCCAGCTCGTCGATCATCGGCTTGTCCTTCTTGTCCTTGAGCGAGAAGTTCAGCTCGTCGAACTCGTCGGACAGGCCCATCGGCGCGCCGCTGCCCTTCTGCCGGCCGATGACGCGTTCCTGCTCGAGCAGCGTCGTGCGGTCCCACTGCTCGATCCGCATCCGGATGCGCCGAGCCACCAGGTAACTGCCGCCGGTCAGCCAGTCGGGCCCGTCGCCGTCGGCAACCCAGACGAAGCGGTTCAGCTTGTCGGTTTCGTCGGAGCGCAGGTTGGCCGTTCCGTCTTTGAAGCCGAACAGGTTTCGCGGTGTGGTCTGATCGCGGGTGGTCGACGACGTGCGACCGAACCCCAGCTGCGAGTACCGCACGGCCACCGTGCCGAAGCCGATCCGGGCCAGGTTGCGGATCGCGTGGACCGCGACCTGCGGGTCGTTCGCACAGGCCTGCACGACGATGTCGCCGCCGCTGCGGGCTGGATCGATCTTCTCGTTCGGGAACTTCGGCAGGTCGACCAGCTGCGCCGGCTTCTTGTCGGCGATGCGGAACCGGTCCACGCCGTCCTTGACGAAGAACGACGGACCGAACCCGATCGTCAGCGTCAGCTGCGACGGCGGCAGGCCGAGCGCTTCACCGGTGTCGGTCGGCGGGGAGTACGGATTCTGGCCGGTGGCACCGTTTTTGAACGCTTCCTCGCCTTGCGTCATCCGCTCGGCCATCTCGGTCCAGTCGGCCAGCATCTTGATGACGTCGTCGCGGCTGTTGGTCGTCACGTCGAACGTCGCGAAGTGCATCCGGTCCTGCGCCTCGGTGACGATGCCCGCCTGGTGCTCCCCACGGAACGGCACCGCGGTCTGCAGGTGGTCGGCCGGCTGGGCCGCCGAGGCGCGCCCGGCCAGCGCACCGGCGCCGGCCGCGCCGACCACCGCGGCGCCCACCCCGGCCGCACCGAACAGCTTGCGCCTGCTCAGCCCCGTACGCGGGGCCACAGGCTCACTGGGGCTCGATTGTGAGCTCCGCTCACTGGGGCTCGATTGTGAGCTCCGCTCACTGGGGCTCGATTGTGAGCTCCGCTCACTGGGGCTCGATTGTGAGCTCCGCTCACTGGGGCGCGATGACACCTTGCACCTGGCTCACCTCTTTGCTCAGCGCGTCGATCGCGCGTGAGAGCTCCTGACGCTCCGGCTCGGTCACCTTGTCGTAGCTGACGAAACCGTCGCCCTGGCGGTACTTCTCGAGCAGCTTCTCGGCTTCGGCAAACCGCTGATCGACGCGCTTGCCCAGATCGGCGTTGCGCTCGTCGAGGATCGGCCGCACCGAGGCCACCGCCGTCTGCGAACCCTGCAGGTTGGCGTTGAAGTCCCACAGATCGGTGTGGCTGAAGATGTCCTCTTCGCCGCTGATCTTGCTGGTGGCGATCTCGTCGAGCAGCCCCTGCGCGCCACCGGCGATCTGGGTGGAGTCGATCGTGTAATCAGGCGCCTTCACCCCGGCGTCGAGCTCCTTGACGTCGGCGACCAGCTGGTCGGCGATCGCGTTGGTGTCGGGCTGCAGGCCGCTGACCCACAGGTCCTTCTCCAGCCGGTGGAAGCCGGTCCACTTCTGCCCGGGCTCGAGGTCGGCCTCGCGCAGGTCGATGCGGGGGTCGAGGTCGTTGGGGAATGACTCCGCGACGGGCTCGATGCGCTCGTAGTAGGTGCGCGAGGTGGGGTACTGCGCCTTGGCGGCCTCGATGTCGCCGGCCTTGATCGCGGCGACGAACGATTCGACGGCCGGGATCAGCGCGTCGGTCTGGCTGTTGACGTAGCGCTTGTAGCTGTCGGCGGCCTCTTTGAACTTGCCTTCGGTGTCGATCTCGACGGCGTCGCCGGTGACGGTGTAATCGGCGCGGATGCCGTCGCCGATCATGCCGGGCTTGCAGGCGGTCTGGTAGGTGCCCGGCTGGGTGAGCTGCACGATCAGCTTGCGCTGCAGGCCGGGGGAGATGTTCTCCACCTCACCCATCACCCGCTCGCCTTCGCCGTAGACGTAGAACTCGGTGACCTTGTTGCCGTTGTTGGTGACCACGAAGGTGTTGGCGCCGGTCTTGCCTTCCGTGCCGGAGAGCTCGCAGGCGCCGTCCGAGGCATTGACGGTGATCTGCGCGGGCGCGTCGCTGCCCTCCGCGGCGCCGGACGAGTCCTCTTTGGCTTGGCAGCCGCTCAGTGCCAGCGCAGCGACGGCCGTGCTCAGGACGGCGACAGACGGGGAGACCTTCACGTGGTGGACCTTTCGGGGTCGGGCAAGGGAGGGGTGGGCGCCGAGCGGGTCGGCGCCGGGGTGGGGCGAAGGAACAGGGCGAGGACGACGAGGAGGTAGGCGAGCCAGCCGCACAGCTGCAGCACGGTGGGCGTCGGGGTCACGTTGAAGACGCCCTGGACCACTTCGCCGTACCAGGAGGACCAGTTGAACCACGTGGTGATGTCGAAGGCCTTGGTGGCCAGACCGGGCAACCAGCCGACGGTCTGCAGCGCGCCGATGCCGTAGGACAGGATTCCGGCGGCGACCACGATCAGGAACACACCGGTGTAGGTGAAGAACTTGGCGAGGTTGATGCTCAGTGCGCCGCGGTACATGCCGTAGGCGATGGCGCCGGCGATCAGCACGCCCACGATCAACCCGACCAGCGGCCAGTTCGACGTCGCTTCGGCGTAGCCGACCATGAACAGCGCGGTTTCGACGCCTTCGCGCCCGACGGCGAAGAAGGCGAGCAGCGCGACGGCCAGCGGGCCGGTTTCCAGCGCCTGGGCCATGTCGTTGCGCAACTCACCGGACATGCCTGCCGCGGCGCGCCGCATCCAGAGCACCATCGTGGTGACGATGACGACCGCGACCAGGGAGGCGACGCCGGCGATGGCTTCGGCGGCCAGGCCGGTGATCGTGTTCTCGCCGAACTGGATGACGAGGAACACCGTGAGTGTCATCGCGATCGCGGCGCCGACGCCCAGCCACACCCACTTCAGCGCGTCCCGGCGTTCCGACTTGACCAGGAACGCGACCAGGATCGACACGACGATCGCGGCTTCGAGGCCTTCTCGGACGCCGATGAGGCCGCTGCCGAACAACTGGGAGGTGACGTTGGGCGACGCCGCCAACGTGGCCGAGTACATGCTGACCGGCAGGTCGGTACCCATGCTCATCGAATGTCCTCGCTACGTCGCGGCGTTCAGCATTGGCTAGCCAAACGAAGGTTCGGCTCACCTTGCTTGGTGATGCGTTTAGTGAATGTACACCGCCGGTGTCCGGCCCGGGATGGGTCTTAAGTCCTTGGGTGCGTGGCAGCATGGCTAAGACCAGATTGGGTTGAGGAGTCCGGTGGTACGGGAGCGTTGGCTGCGAACGGTGGCCGTGATCGGCGCGACAGCGCTGCTCTTGGCAGCAAGCTGTTCGTGGCAGGTCGGCAATCCGATTCCTGACGGCGTGCCGCCTCCGCCCGGGGACCCCGTACCGCAGATCGACACCTACGCCAGGGGCCGGCCCGCCGACGCCCTGCACGAGTGGGCGGCCGCGCGCGCTCCTGCGTTGGGCATCCCGGTTCCGGCGCTGGAGGCCTACGCCTACGCCGCGCGCGTGGCCGACGTGGAGAACCCCGACTGTCATCTGAAGTGGACGACGCTGGCGGGGATCGGGCAGGTGGAAAGCCATCACGGCACGTATCGCGGCGCGGTGATCGCCCGCAACGGCGACGTGACGCCGCCGATCCGCGGCGTGCTGCTCGACGGCACCGGCGGCAACCTGGAGATCCTCGACCACGACTCCGTCAGTCACGACCCGGCCGTCGAGGACAGGGGCGACGAGCCGTTCGCCCGCGCGATGGGGCCGATGCAGTTCATCCCCGAGACGTGGCGGCTCTACGGGGTCGACGCGAACAACGACGGCAAGATCAGCGCCGACAACATCGACGACGCGGCCCTGTCGGCAGCGGGCTACCTGTGTTGGAGCGGCAAGGACCTGGCGACGCCGCGCGGCTGGATGGACGCGCTGCACGCCTACAACCATTCCGATCAGTACGCGCGCACGGTGCGGGACTGGGCGACCGCGTACGCCGAAGGACACCCGCTCTGAGACCCTCTAGGCTCAGTGCTGATCGTCACGCCAGGAAAGACCCCCGGATCTAGCAAGGAGGCAGTAGTGCCCATCATCGAGCAGGTCGGTGCCCGCGAGATCCTCGATTCCCGGGGCAACCCGACAGTCGAGGTGGAGGTCGGGCTGATGGACGGTACGGTCGCCCGCGCCGCCGTCCCGTCGGGTGCCTCGACCGGTGAGCACGAGGCCGTGGAGCTGCGCGACGGAGGCTCGCGCTACCTGGGCAAAGGTGTGCAGAAAGCGGTCGAGGCGGTGCTCGACGAGATCGGCCCCGCGGTCATCGGCCTGGGCGCCGATGAGCAGCGCCTCGTCGACCAGGCGCTGGTCGACCTCGACGGCACACCCGACAAGTCGCGGCTGGGCGCCAACGCGATCCTGGGCGTCTCGCTGGCGGTGGCCAGGGCGGCCGCCGACAGCGCCGCGCTGCCGCTGTTCCGCTACGTGGGCGGCCCGAACGCGCACATCCTGCCGGTGCCGATGATGAACATCATCAACGGTGGCGCACACGCCGACACGGGCGTCGACGTCCAGGAGTTCATGATCGCCCCGATCGGCGCGCCGAGCTTCAAGGAGGCGCTGCGCTGGGGCGCCGAGGTCTACCACTCGCTCAAGTCGGTGCTCAAGAAGCAAGGGCTGGCCACCGGCCTGGGCGACGAGGGCGGCTTCGCGCCGGACCTGCCCGGCACCAAGGCGGCCCTGGACCTGATCGGGTCGGCCATCGAGGCTGCGGGCCTGACCGTCGGCAGCGATGTCGCGCTGGCGCTCGATGTGGCGGCCACCGAGTTCCACACCGAGGGCACCGGCTACGCGTTCGAGAAGCAGACCCGCACCGCCGAGCAGATGGCGGCCTTCTACGAGGAGCTGATCGGCGCCTACCCGCTGGTGTCGATCGAGGACCCGCTGTCGGAGGACGACTGGGACGGCTGGGTCGCGTTGACCACCGCGATCGGGGACCGGGTGCAGCTCGTCGGTGACGACCTGTTCGTCACCAACCCCGAGCGGCTCGAGGACGGCATCGAGCGCGGCGCCGCCAACGCGCTGCTGGTCAAGGTGAACCAGATCGGCACGCTGACCGAGACGCTGGATGCGGTCTCGTTGGCGCACAACGCGGGATACAAGACGATGATGAGCCACCGCAGCGGCGAGACCGAGGACACCACGATCGCCGATCTCGCGGTCGCTGTCGGCAGCGGTCAGATCAAGACCGGCGCCCCGGCTCGCAGCGAGCGAGTCGCCAAATACAACCAGCTGCTGCGGATCGAAGAAGAGCTCGGTGACGCGGCCCGGTACGCCGGCGACCTTGCTTTCCCGCGATTCGAAGGCGGAGCGAAATAGCCTGTGCCCGAAGCGAAACGGCCCGATCCCCGGCGGCGTACCTCCCGGCCCGCCGGGCCGGGTAAGCCCGGCGGACGGGCCAAGCCCGGCGCGACGTCGGGTCGTCGCGAGCGCAGCGCGGCCGAACCTCGGGTGCCAGAGGGCGCCGAGGGCACAGAGCCCGTCGAGGCCGACCAGGCCACGTCGATCCGGGCCTCGATCGCGGCATCCATGCAGGCCTCGGCAGACCAGCGGTTCGGCTCCACGGCCCGCCGCGCCGCGATCCTGGCCGCGGTGGTCTGTGTGCTCACCTTGACGATCGCGGGGCCGGTGCGCACGTACTTCAGCCAGCGCACCGAGATGAAGCAGTTGCAGGCCTCGGAGTCGCAACTGCGCGACCAGATCGCCGACCTGGAGGCGCAGAAGGCGAAGCTGGCCGATCCGGTGTTCATCGCCGCGCAGGCGCGCGAGCGGCTCGGGTTCGTGATGCCGGGGGAGATTCCGTACCAGGTCCAGTTGCCGGCGGGCGCCACGCAGGCTGGGGAGGCGCCCCAGGGCGCAGGCCCGGTGTCCGGATCCGACCCGTGGTACACGGCGCTGTGGCACACGATTGCCGATGCGCCGCATGGCATTTCGCCGACGACGCCGACCGCACCGCCGTCGGCGCCGCCGCCCGCACCACCGCCGGCGCCCGGTGGTTGAGCCGACGGATCTCGAGATCGTCGCGCGGCAGTTGGGTCGTGAGCCGCGCGGTGTCCTCGAGATCGCCTACCGCTGCCCCGACGGGGATCCGGCCGTGGTCAAGACGGCGCCGAAACTGCCCGACGGCACCCCGTTTCCGACCCTGTACTACCTGACCCATCCGGTGTTGACGGCCGCGGCGAGCCGGCTGGAGTCGTCGGGCCTGATGCGGGAGATGACGCAGCGGTTGGCCGAGGACCCCGAGCTGGCCGCCGCGTATCACCGCGCGCACGAGTCGTATCTGGCCGAGCGCGACGCGATCGAGCCGCTGGGCACGACGTTCTCCGGCGGCGGGATGCCCGACCGCGTCAAGTGCCTGCACGTGGTGATCGCCCATTCGCTGGCCAAGGGGCCGGGGGTGAATCCGTTCGGCGACGAGGCGTTGGCGCTGCTGGCGGCCGAGCTGGAGATGGCCGGCATTCTCGATCCGGAGGTGTGGACATGAGTGCCAGGGTGGCTGCGGTCGATTGCGGGACGAATTCGATCCGCCTGCTGATCGCCGACGTCGAAGGCGGTCGGCTCACCGATGTGCACCGCGAGATGCGAATCGTGCGGTTGGGGCAGGGTGTGGACGCCACCGGTGAATTCGCCCCCGAGGCCTTGGCCCGCACCCGTACGGCGCTGGAGTCCTACGCCCAGCTGATGCGCGACCACGACGTGACGGCCGTCCGGATGGTGGCCACGTCCGCGGCGCGGGACGCCGGCAACCGCGACGAGTTCTTCGCGATGACCTCCGAGGTACTCGGCGCCGTCGTGCCGGGTGCGGTGGCCGAGGTGATCACCGGGGAGCAGGAGGCGCAGCTGTCGTTCCTCGGCGCAGTCGGCGAATTGGATGCCGCGGCAGCACCTTTCGTGGTGGTCGATCTCGGGGGCGGCTCGACCGAGGTGGTGCTCGGCTCCGAGCACGTGGACGCCGCGTACTCGGCGGACATCGGCTGCGTGCGGTTGACCGAGCGGTGCCTGCACTCCGATCCGCCGACCGCCGACGAGATCGCCGCGGCGCGCGCGGTGGTGCGCGACGCCCTCGACGCGGTGCTCGCGGTGGTGCCGGTGCAGCAGGCCAGGACGTGGGTGGGGGTCGCGGGCACGATGACCACGCTGGCCGCGCTGGCCCGCAAGCTGACGACCTACGACTCGGACGCGATCCACCTGTCCTCGGTCGGTTTCGACGAGCTGCTTCCGGTGTGCGATGAGCTGTTGGCGATGACGCGAGCCCAGCGTGCCGTGCTGGGGCCGATGCACGAGGGCCGGGTGGACGTGATCGGCGGCGGGGCGCTGATCGTGACGGAGCTGGCCGCGGTGCTGGGCGAGCGCGCAGGCATCGACCGGCTGCTGGTCAGCGAGCACGACATCCTCGACGGGATCGCGCTGTCGATCGCCTGACTCGGCGGCTCAGTGGCTGGCGGCCCGGCGCACCCTCGAGCGGCGTTTGGTGGGATCGTGCTGGCCCGCCAGGGTGACGGCCAGCAGTAGCATCACCGCACCGATGCCGGCGTGCAGCCAGTTGTCCGCGCCGTTGAGCGGGAGCACGTGGGCGTTGCTGCCCCGCTCCACGAGCAGCCCGTAGAGCCACAGCCCGAGGTAGATCACCCCTCCACCGAGCAGGTAGGCGCGGGCGGCGGCGTACGTGCGCGCTCCGGCGAACCCGGCCACACCCACCACGATGTGCACGATGTTGAGCAGAGACGACACCGAGAAGACGCCGAACAGGTGAGTGCCGGAATGCTGCCCGGCCCAACTCAACTGGTCGACACCGGAGGTGACACCCGGAACGAATCCGAGGACGCCCAGCAGCGTCAGCGCGACCGCCACGATCAGAGCCGCGCCCTGCACCGCCATGTACTTCGGGCCGTGCGCCATTCCGCCTCCCTTCACGTCGCCATATTGACGTGTGTGCTGGAAGAGGTACCCATCGGAGCGGCGCGGTAACACCCCTTACGGGCGCAGGATCGTGCCGAGCTTGTCCAGGACGGCCGGGTCCTCGATCGTCGACGGCACGGGCTCGTCGCGGCCGGTGGCCAGTCCCCGCATGGTCTTGCGCAGGATCTTTCCCGACCGCGTCTTGGGCAGTGCGGGGACCACGTCGACGAGCCGGAACGCGGCCACCGCGCCGATCTCGTCACGCACCCGTTGCACCAGTTCCTCGGCCAGCCCTTCGGTCGAGGCACCCGCCTTCACCACCACCAGCCCGCGCGGCGCCTGACCCTTGATCTCGTCGGGCACCCCGATCACCGCGCACTCGGCGACCGCGGGATGCCCGGCCAGCACCTCTTCGATGGCGCCGGTGGACAGCCGGTGCCCGGCGACGTTGATGACGTCGTCGATGCGCCCCATCACCCAGAGGTAGCCGTCGCTGTCGAAGTGTCCGCCGTCGCCGGTCAGGTAGTAGCCCGGGTATTCGGACAGATACGACTGCTCGTAGCGGTCGTCGGCGTGCCACAGCGTCGGCAGGGTGCCCGGCGGCAGCGGCAACTTGATGCAGATGGCGCCCTCTTGGTCGGGGCCACAGTCGCTGCCGTCCTCGTGCAGGATGTGCACGTCGTAGCCGGGCATCGGCACCGTCGGAGAGCCCGCCTTGACCGGAAGTGCCTCGGCCCCCATCGCATTGGCGGCGATCGGCCAGCCGGTCTCGGTCTGCCACCAGTGGTCGATCACCGGCACCCCGAGTTTGTCGGCGGCCCAGTAGTAGGTGTCGGGGTCGAGGCGCTCGCCGGCGAGGAACAGGTATTTCAGCGACGAGAGGTCGTACTGACCGACGTAGGTGCCCTGCGGATCCTCCTTGCGGATCGCGCGGATCGCGGTCGGCGCGGTGAACAGCGCTTTGACGCCGTGTTCGGAGATCACCCGCCAGAACGCGCCGGGGTCCGGGGTACCGACGGGCTTGCCTTCGTAGAGCACGGTCGTCGCGCCGAGAAGCAATGGCGCATAGACGATGTAGGAGTGTCCGACCACCCACCCCACGTCGGAGGCCGCCCAGAACACGTCGCCGGGGGCGATGTCGTAGATGTGCCGCATGCTCCACAGCAGCGCGACGGCGTGGCCGCCGTTGTCCCGGACGATGCCCTTGGGTTTGCCGGTGGTGCCCGAGGTGTAGAGCACGTACAGCGGGTCGGTGGCGGCGACAGGTACCGGCTCGACGGGGCTCGCGGCCGCCATCACGTCGGCCCAGTCGAGGTCGCGGCCGTCGACGAGCTCGCAGCGATGCACGTCGCGTTGCACGACAACACAACGGCGCGGCGGGTGGCTGGTCATACCGATCGCGGCGTCGAGCATCGGCTTGTACTCGACGAGGCGGGTGGGCTCGATCCCGCACGACGCGGACACGATGACGGTGGGTTGCACGTCGTCGATGCGGACCGCCAGTTCGTGCGGCGCGAACCCGCCGAACACCACCGAGTGCACCGCGCCGAGCCGCGCGCACGCCAGCATCGCGATCACGGCCTCGGGGATCATCGGCATGTAGATGATCACCCGATCGCCGCGACCGACTCCGAGATCGCGCAGCGCGCCGGCGAATCGCGCAGTCTGGTCGGTCAATTCGCGGAAGGTGTAGACGCGCTGGGTGTCGGTGACCGCCGAGTCGTAGATCAATGCGGGCTGCTCACCGCGACCGGCCTCGACGTGGCGGTCCAGCGCGTTGGCGCACGTGTTGAGCTCGGCGTCGGGGAACCATCGGTAGAACGGCGGCCGGCTGTCGTCGAGGATGCGCTGCGGTGCGCGAGTCCAGGTGACGGCGGTCGCGGCGTCGGCCCAGAAGGTTTCGGGGTCGGTGATGCTGGCGTCGAACAGGTCGCGGTACCCGGGCATAGCAGCACCGTAATGCCTCCCCGTTAGTCTCAGGGGCATGACGAACCAACCCCCTCCGATCGGAGGGGTCCGCCGCAGTCATGTGACCGCCCGAGGCGTCCGATTCCATGTCACCGAGGCCGGCCCGGAAGACGGCAGGCCGGTGCTCGCACTGCACGGCTGGCCCCAGCACCACTGGGCCTACCGCGATCTGCTGGCCGATCCGCCGCCCGGGCTGCGGATCATCGCGCCGGACCTGCCCGGCTACGGCTGGTCGGGCCCGGCCCCGCACAAGTGGGCCAAGGAGGACGTGGTCAGCGACCTGGTGGCGCTGATGGACGAGATGGGTCTGCAGCACGTCCTGCTGGTCGGTCACGACTGGGGCGGCTACATCGGCCATCTGCTGGCGCTGCGGGTGCCCGAACGGATCGACGGCTACCTGGTGCTCAACATCCCGCACCCGTGGGTCTCGGCCAAGGCGCTGGCCCCACATCTGTGGCGATTCGCGATCTACCAGCCGTTCGTCGCCTCGATCGGGGTGCCACTGCAGCGGTTCACCCCTTATCTGGAGCGGTTGATCTTCGGCGTCGCCGCCCCGAACATCGACCGTCAGACGGCGCGGGTGTACGCCGACGCGTTCCGGGACCCGATGGTGGCGAGCACCGCACGCGACACCTATCGCACGTTCCTGCTGCGCGAGGCGCGGGAGAGCGCGCGCCACCCGGAGCGGCGCCGGTCCACGGTGCCCACCCGGGCGCTGTTCGCCCGGAACGACACCGCCATCCACCCGTCGTTGGCCGCGGCCGAGACCGCCCGCGCCGACGACTACACGCTGGAGTTGGTCGACGGCGGACACTTCATCCTCGACGAGCAACCAGAGTTGGTGCGCGCCAGGCTGATCGAGCTCGCCAACGAGATCCCGGCGCGCTGAGGATTCTCCCCAGTTCTTCCCGCGAACAGTCGCGAACTCGAGCTTTTCGGGCCCTTTGAGCTCGAGCTCGCGTCTGCTCGGCGTCAAAGATCAGCCCGCACCCGTCAAGATGTCGCAAGGATCGCGGCCGGGTGGCCGGTCGCGGCGTAGACCGAGAACATGGCCGTTCTCGATGTTCCCCGCCCCGCCCACCTCCTGCCGGCGTCCATCCGCCGTGTGCGACGGGTGTTGCCGATGTCCTCGTGCAGTGTTCCCGCGCGGGCGCTGCGCGATCCCGCGGTGGCCGGCTGGGTGCGCGCCCACGGCATCACGGTGATCGCCCGCGGGGACGAGGACCTCGAACACACCTGCCACCGCGGTATCCGGGCCGAGCACATCATGCTGCGCTGCGACGCGACGACGTCGACGATCCGAACAGCGGTCGGCGCTGGGGTCGTCCGGTTCATGGTGAGCACGGAGCGGCATGTCGACGTTCTCGCCGCCCTCGGCCATCCGGGCCTGGCGGTGTATCTGGACGATCGCGGGCCTGCGGTGATCGGCGAGCGTCACCTGCAGGTCGTCGGGCTGCATGCCGACGTCGACGATTCTGCGGGCGCCGTCGAGTGGGGCGTGCAGGCCGACCGCCTGCTCTGCCGCACGGCGGTGTTGCGGACCTGCGGGCTGACGCTGTCGCGGCTCAGCCTGACCGGCGGCGACACCGCAGAATGGGTGTACGGTGCCGCGAGCAGCAGCGCGGCGGCCGCGGCCGTCGACGGTGCCCTCACCGAGGGCTGCGCGCGGTGGCGGCTGCCCCGGCCGGCGGTGATGCTCGGCCCGTCGGAGTGAGCCCCGTCGAAGTGAGCCTCGTCGAAGTGAGCTCAGTGGCCCGGTTCGCTGGCCACCAGGCCGGCCGCCTGCGCCTTGGCGACAGTGCTCTCCCAGGCGCACTCACCGGCCACGAGCACGGTCAACGAAATCACCAACGCGAACGTGGACACCGTCCAGTAGAGCAAGGGCGACGCCGAGCCCGGGGTCGCCATCAACATCACCGCCAAGCTGGCGGGCATGGCGAGCACCGCTGCACACCCGAGGAGCCGGGTGTCGATCGATCCAGACATGCCTCCACGGTCCGTCCACCGGTTAAGAACATGCTCACCGGTAGCTGTGGAAAGGCTATGAGTTCGCTTGTCAGCCCGGGGGTGCTTCGTTGGTGAGTGCCTGGTACCCGCGAGCGCCGGCCCGCTGCAGGCTGGCTCGGACCAACCCGACGATCAGACCCTGGATGGCGCCGGCGATCAACACCGACGTCGTCGAGTAGCTGAGGTCCTTGGGGTCGGGTGGTTCGGGATCGTTCTGGCCCACCCGCTTCCAGATCTGGCCGAAGATCTGCCCGGCCAGCAGACCGCCGCCCACACCGGTGGCCACCGACAACGGGGCGTACAACTTCCTCGAGAGCCTGCTCATGCCCACCTCCTTGGCACCCTTGGTTACCCGAGCCTGCCGTTGCCAAACTCGGTGCGACCCGGCGGAGCGAGTGGGAAGATCGATCGGTGAACGCGCACCCCTACGACGGCGACCAAGGGTGGGACCGGCGGGTGCGCCATGAGACGGAAATCGAACGGCTGGACCGTAATTGGGCCAGCCTGCTGCAGGAGTTGCGCGTCGTGCAGACCGGTGTCCAGCTGCTCACCGGGTTCCTGTTGACGTTGCCGTTCCAGCAGCGCTTCACCGTGCTGGGCGACAAGATGCAGATGGTCTACCTGGCCACGGTGAGCGCGTCGGTACTGTCCACGGCGTTGTTGATCGCCCCGGTCGGGATGCACCGTGTGCTCTTCCGACGTCATCGCCTCGACACGCTGGTGACGGCCGCGCACCGGTGCGCTTACGCCGGGCTCCTGCTTCTCGGCGTGGCGGTCACCGGGATGACGATCATCATCTTCGACACCGTCGCGGGGCTGACAGCGGCTGTGATCGCCGGGGTGGCCGCTCTGCTGTTGTTCGCGTGCTTCTGGATAGCGCTGCCGCTCGGGATGCGCCGCACCGGGCCGTAGTTTCGCCGCCGAACGTCGGGGTACCTCGACGCCCTGACAGCCCACGAGCTCAGGAGGCGCGCGATATGCCCGACGGTACAATTCCCTACCCCGGCGAGACCGCAGACATGGCCGACAAACCGCGCGACGAGATGTCCGATTACGTCGGTACAGGACTGCTTTCCGGCAAGCGCGCGCTGATCACCGGCGGTGACTCGGGCATCGGCCGCGCGGTCGCGGTGGCATTCGCCAAAGAGGGCGCCGATGTCGCGATCGCGTACCTCTCCGAACGCGACGACGCCGAACACACGGTGTCCCTGGTCGAGGCGGCGGGCCGACGCGCCATCCACCTCCCCGGCGACCTCGCCGATGCAGAGCAGTGCCGCGCCGTGGTTGACGAGACGGTCAACCAGCTCGGCGGTCTGGACATCGTCGTGAACAACGTGGCGTTCCAGTCACCGGTGTCGGACCTCACCGAGATCAGCGATGAGCAGTGGCGGCGAACCTTCGCGGTCAACATCGACAGCTTCTTCCATGTCACCAAGGCCGCGCTGGCGCATCTGCCCGACGGTTCGGCGATCATCAACACCGGGTCCATCAACGGGTTACGTGGCAACAAGTCGCTGATCGACTATTCGGCAACCAAGGGTGCGGTGATCGCCCTGACGTACTCGTTGGCCCAGTCGCTGGCCGAGCGCAACATCCGGGTGAACTGCGTTGCGCCGGGGCCGGTCTGGACTCCGTTGATCCCGGCCACCATGCCGGCCGAGAAGACCGAGTCGTTCGGTGAGCAGGTGCCGATGGGGCGGGCTGCCCAGCCCGACGAGATCGCCCCGTCGTATGTGTTCTTCGCCGCGAGCCGGCTCTCGTCCTACTACAGCGGCGAGGTGCTCGCGCCGATCGGTGGTGAAACCCTGCCGGGCTGAGCGGGTTTCACCACCGGGCGGCGAGCCTCGTCAGGACCGGAACGCGCCCAACGCGTCCCGGGCGCGGTCCAGCACCGAGGCGAACGGTCCCGCCGCGAAGTTGGCGAAGCCGGACTCGACGCCGGGATGCGGGTGGGTGGGCGCGATGCGCTCGGCCACCTCGACGGCGTCGGCGAGCTTGGCCAGTTCGTCGTCGCTGACGGCGTCCTCCAACGCGGTGAACTCGAGCTCTTCCTCGTTGTCGGCATGCGCGAGCACGGCGCCCTGCAGGTGGATCAGCGCCTTGCTGAACTCGGCGCTGTCGATCGGCAGGTCCTCGATGTCGCGCAGCAGCACCTTGGCGTCGTGTTCCTCGGCCAATCGCGCGTCGACGATCTCGTCGCCGCCGTCGACCTTGCGCCGCACGCGTGGGTGCACGACCATCTCTTCGGCTGTCTCGTGCACGGCCAGCATGGTGCGCAGCCGGGTGAATGCCTCCTGGCGCGTCGCCGCGTCCGCGGCGTCCAACGTTTCGATGAACAGCGCCCTGATCGTCTCGTGCTGGGTCTTGAGGTAGTCGACGACGTCGCGGGCCGAGGAGATGCTCGGAGCAGACACCTGAACCTCCCTGTGGTAGTGGATGTTTCATCAGCGATCCGGCCGCGGCACTGCGGGGATCGTCTGGTGCGATCCGTACCCGTGCCTGCGTCGGCGAAACCTGACAGCCGTCGAGCGGGGGCGTTTGGACCGCCGCCGGGAGGGTACGGCAGCGTGTCATGAAGGCAGTGACATGGCACGGTCGCCGCGATGTGCGGGTCGACACCGTGGACGACCCCCGTATCCAGGAACCGACGGACGCGATCATCGAGGTGACGTCGACCAACATCTGCGGCTCGGACCTGCACCTCTACGAGGTGCTCGGCGCGTTCATGCACACCGGTGACATCCTCGGCCACGAAGCGATGGGCGTGGTTCGTGAGGTCGGTGCAGGCGTATCGAATCTCGCGGTCGGGGACCGTGTCGTGGTGCCGTTCCAGATCTCCTGCGGGCACTGCTTCATGTGTGATCAATCGCTGTACACACAGTGTGAGACCACGCAGGTCCGCGAGCAGGGGATGGGCGCCGCGCTGTTCGGCTACTCGGAGCTCTACGGTGAGGTGCCCGGCGGTCAGGCCGAGTACCTGCGCATCCCGCAGGCCCAGTTCACCCACATCAAAGTGCCTGACGGACCGCCGGATTCGCGCTTCGTCTACCTGTCCGACGTGCTGCCCACCGCATGGCAGGGCGTGGCCTACGCCGGCATTCCCGACGGTGGCTCGGTGACCGTGCTCGGTTTGGGTCCGATCGGGGACATGGCAGCGCGCATCGCCACCCACCTCGGGTACCGGGTGATCGCGGTCGACCGTGTCCCGGAGCGCCTGGCGCGGGCCACCGCCCGAGGTATCGAGACCATCGACATGGTGGGGCTCACCGGCTCGGTGGGTGACGCGGTGCGCGATCTCACCGACGGGCGGGGTACCGACTCGGTGATCGACGCGGTCGGGATGGAGGCCCACGGCTCACCGATCGCGCAGGCCGCCCAGACCGCCGCGGCGTTCCTTCCCGACTTCGTCGCCAAACCGTTCATGCAGAAGGCGGGTGTGGACCGGCTCGACGCGCTGTACTCGGCGATCGACTGCGTCCGCCGCGGCGGCACGATCTCGCTCAGCGGCGTGTACGGCGGCATGGCCGACCCGATGCCGATGCTGACGCTGTTCGACAAGCAGATCCAGCTGCGGATGGGGCAGGCCAACGTGAAGAAGTGGGTCGACGACATCTTGCCGTTGCTCACCGATGCCGACCCGCTCGGTGTCGACACGTTCGCCACCCATGTGCTGCCGCTCGATCAGGCGCCGCACGCCTACGACATCTTCCAGAAGAAGCAGGACGGCGCGGTCAAGGTGATGCTCCAGCCTTGAGCGGGTATCCCAAGCTCGACTATCGGTCGCCGACAAGGGGTACGTCAGGATGCGGCTAGCGCGAAGCCGGCTGGATACGCCGGGGATCGTCCGGAAACGGCGCGGCAAGGGATTCGCCTATTACGGGCCCGACGGTGAGCTGCTGGCCGATCCGGACACCGCGCAGCGGATCAAGGATCTCGTGATTCCGCCTGCGTGGAAGAACGTGTGGATCAGCCCGCGGCCCAACGGCCACATCCAGGCGGTCGGCACCGACGCCGCGGGCCGGCGCCAGTACCTCTATCACGAGCGGTGGCAGCAGGAACGCGCCGAGGAGAAGTTCGATCGCGTGCTGGAGTTGTCGACCCGGTTGCCGGAGTGGCGGACGCGCATCGCCCAGGATCTGGCCGGCCGCGGGCTGACTCGGGACCGCGTGCTCGCCTTGGCGCTACAGCTGCTGGACCGCGGCTACTTCCGGGCCGGCGGCGAACAGTCGGCCGAAGAGCACGAGCATTACGGGCTGGCGACGCTGCTGTGTGAGCACGTGACGTTGAAGAAGAACGCGGTGGCCTTCGACTATCCGGCCAAGAGCGGCGTGCAGCGCACCGTCGAGGTCGACGACCCGGAGGTGGTACGCGCCGTCCGCTCGCTGATGCGGCGCACGGAACGCACCGAGCGACTCCTGGTGTGCCGCAGCGGGAACAGCGGCTGGATCGACGTGAAAGCAGACGATCTCAACGCGCGGTTCAAGGAGATCGTCGGCGAGGAGTTCACCGTCAAGGATCTGCGTACCTGGCACGGCACCGTGCTGGCCGCCGCGGCGTTCGCCGATGCCAAGCCGCCGACCTCGAAGACGGCGATCAAGCGGGAGACGTCGGCGGTGATGAAGGAGGTGTCCAGCGAGTTGGGCAACACGCCCGCGGTGGCTCGGGCCTCCTATGTCGATCCGCGGGTGGTCACCGGATACGAGAACGGGCTGACGATCGCGGCGGCGACCAAGCGGGCCGAGAAGATCGAGGAGCCGGACAAGGCCCAGGAGCTGCTGGAGAAGGCCACTCGCCAGTTGATCAGGCGGGTCGCCAAGGGCTAGCCGCGTGTTTGGTTGCTCGCGGGTACGGAAAACCTAGAGCCATTGACGAAGTCTCGAGGAGGTCATGTTCATGCCGAACTCATCGATCAAGAACGAGAAGATGTACGAGGATCTTCGGCGCGAGGGGAACTCGAAGGAGAAGGCGGCCCGCATCTCCAACGCCGCGGCGTCGCGCGGCGCGTCATCCGTGGGCAAGAAAGGCGGTCGCTCGGGCTCCTACGACGACTGGAGCGTCGACGACCTGAAGAAGCGGGCCAAGGAGCTGGGAATGAGCGGCTATTCGCGGCTGACCAAGGACAAGCTGATCTCCAAGCTACGCAACCACTGACGACGTCAGTCCTGCTGCGCCCGCGCCTCGGCGCCCGACTCCTGGGTGTCGATGTCGTCGTCTGACCCGGCCCGGCCGACGTACGGGCCGTCAGCCTGATCGTCGTCGCCTTCACTGGCGCGTGAGCCGGCAACCTTGGGGTCGGAATCGATATCGGACTCGGCTTTCTCGGATTGCGGATTGCTCATCGGTGCCTCCTGTATCGGGTCGTGCAGGCTATGCCCGAACGGCGCAAATCCAAACCCGGCCGGGTGTGGCGGGCCAGCCGACGCACCGCACGATCGGGTGACCTTCGAGGGGCATGAGCTGGTGACCCGTCGCAACGATGACTGAGTTGTGACCGGGGACCGCCGTCCGTTTGGCGGGGAGGCGCTCGGGTATCGCTTCCACATGGCCGAAAGCACCCAGTCCTTGCGCGCCGTGGCCTTGATCTGCAGCTTGAAACCGAGCCCGGCGGAGTCCAGCAGCGCGCTGATCGTCGAGCACGTCTTCGAGACGTTACGGGGGCAAGACGTGCAGTGTGAAGCGGTGCGGTGCGTTGATTACAACATCGCACCCGGCACCGAGGCCGACATGGGCGACAGCGATCAGTGGCCGCAGATCCGGGAAAAGCTGCTCGCCGCGGACATTCTCCTGCTGAGTACACCCACCTGGGTGGGGCATGCGTCGTCGGTGGCGCAGCGCGTGCTGGAGCGGTTGGATGCCGAACTGTCGAACAAGGACGAGCAGGGCAGGCCGGCGATGTTCGGCAAGGTGGCGATCGTCGCGGCGGTGGGTAACGAGGACGGCGCGCACAAGATCGCCGCGGATATGTTCCAGTCGCTCAACGACATCGGGTACACCATCCCCGCGCAGGGGTCGACGTACTGGAACGGCCCGGCGATGAACTCGACCGACTACAAAGAGCTCGACGAGGTGCCGGAAGCCACCGCGTCGACCAACGCGACGGTGGCGCGCAACGCCGCGCACCTCGCCCGGGTGTTGCGGCAATCCCAATACCCGCCCTTCGAGTGACGCCCAGATTTCGAGAGGAGCGCACATGCCGGATACATCGAAAGATCCCATCGACCATTCCCGCACCTATCGCCAATACTCCGGCGAGACCATGAAGGCAGGCAAGAACGCTTTGGGCCTGATCGGCGTTGGGCTCGGAGTGCTGTCGATGGTGGTCGGCCTGTTCTCCTTCGCCAACGGCTCGCGGACCACCGGGGTCGTCGCGATCATCCTCGCGCTGGTTCTGGCCGGCGCCGGCTTCGCGTGGCTGGCGCTGCGGCATCGCAAAGTCGTGGACAAGAACGTGGAGTGGCACAAGGAGCATCCCGAGGTGCCCTTCGAGCCGCCGACGAGCTGAGGTTCAGCGACCGGCGGTGAATCGCTGCAGGAATCGTTGCGTCCGCTCTTCCCTTGGGTTGTCCAAGACGTTTGCGGCAGAGCCGGATTCGACGATCTGACCGCCGTCGAGGAAGCATACGGTGTTGGCCACGTCGCGCGCGAAGGCCATTTCGTGGGTGGCCATCACGATCGTCGCCCCTGATGCTGCGAGCTCGCCGACGAGGGTCAGCACTTCGCCGACGAGCTCGGGGTCCAGAGCGCTCGTGATCTCGTCGAGCAGAAGGAGTTTCGGTTCATAGGCCAGGGCCCGGGCGATCGCCACCCGCTGCTGCTGGCCGCCGGAGAGCTTGTCGGGATACGCATGTGCATGTGACTCCAGGCCGACTCGCGTGAGGAGTTCACGGGCCCGCTGCTCGGCCTCGCGTCGACTGTTGCCGTGCACCACCCGCGGCGCGAGGGCGACGTTGCCCAAAGCGGTCATGTGCGGGAACAGATTGAACGATTGGAAGACCATGCCGATGGCCCGCCGGGCTTCTTCGGCGTCGATGCGTGGATCGCTGATGTCGCGGCCGTTCAGCAGGATTCGACCGTCGTCGATCTCTTCGAGCAGATCGATGCACCGTAGCAGCGTCGACTTGCCCGAGCCGGATGCGCCGATGAGCACCACCACCTCGTGCTCGTTCACGTCGAGGTCGACGCCCGCCAGCACGGTGCGGTCCTTGTACGCCTTGACGAGGCCTTGGATCTGGAGCAGCGGGGTCACAGCGCGCCCTGCCGGGTCGCAGAGCGTCGTGCCACCCAGTCGGCAAGTCGAGCCGACGGCACGGCGAGCGCGACGAACAGCAGGCCGGCGACGACGTAGGGGGTGAAGTTGTAGGTGGTGGCGGACTGGATCTGCGCGGCGCGCACGGCGTCGACGGCGCCGAGCACGGAGATGAGACCGCAGTCCTTCTGCAGCGCAACGAAGTCGTTGAGCAGGGCGGGGGTGACGCGTCGGGTGGCCTGGGGCAGGACCACCAGGCGCATGGTCTGGCGGTAGGTCAGGCCCAGCGAGCGGGCGGCGGCGAACTGCGAGGGGTGCACGGATTCGATGCCGGCCCGCAGCACCTCGGCGACGTAGGCCGAGTAGACCAGTACCAGGGCGAGACCGCCGAGGATCACCGGGCTGGTGGGCAGCCCGGTCAGGCGAAGACCGGGTAGGCCGAAGCCGACGAGGTAGAGGCAGATGAGCAGCGGCAGCCCGCGAAAAAGATCGACGTAGCAGGTGGCCAAGGCGCGCAACGGAAACCAGACAGGTCCGCGCAGGGTGCGCAGCGCGGCGAGGGTGAGTCCGACGATCAGCACGAGGATCTGGCAGACGATGAGCACGCGGATGTTCAGCCACAGCCCCGACAGCAGAGCGGGCAGGCTGTCCCAGCCGATGCGCAGGTTGAAGAAGGAGTCGCGCACCCGCGGCCAGCCCGGTGCCGAGGTGATCGCGAACAGCAGTACCGCGGCGAACACCACCGTCGAGAGCAGCGCCACGAGCGTGGAGCGGCGCGCCCGCGACTGCCGGTAGGCGACGCGGTCGATGCCGACGGTCGTCACGACAGGACCGGTGCGTTCCCCGCCTGGGCCAACCAGGTCTTCTGCAGCTCCGCGAGCTCGCCGCGATCACGGAGCTGGTCGACGGCGCGGGAGACGCACGCCGTCAACGGGCTGCCCTTGTCGAGGACGATGCCGAACTGCTCGGGCGTGTCCGAGCCGGCGGGCAGCTGGCCGACGATTGTGCCGTCGGTCAGCTCGGACTGGACCTGGAAGGCGGTCGGCAGGTCGACGACGAGACCGTCGATCTGGCCGTTGGCCAGCGCGGCTTTGGCGTCGTCGTTGTTGTTGAACACCGCGACGCCGGGGTCGATCTTCTGCGCGGCGGTGTAGCTGGTGGAGCCCACCTGTGCGCCGAGCTTGAGGCCCTTGAGGCCGTCGACGGTGGTGGCTTTGGCTGCGGGGGAGGACTTGAGCGCGACGACGGTCTGGGTGACGTCGTAGTAGGGGGAGGAGAAATCGACGGCCTGCTTGCGCTCGTCGGTGATGGAGAACTCGTTGAGGTCGGCGTCGAACTGCTTGGGCCCGGGCGCAATTGCGGCGTTGAATGGGACGCGGACCCACGTGACGTTCTCCTTGGCGTAGCCGAGTTCGCCTGCGACGGCGTAGGCGACGGCGGACTCGAAACCCTTGCCGTTGGCGGGGTCGTCGCCCTCGAACCAGGGCGCGTAGGCCGGTTGGTCGGTGGCGAAGGTGAGGGTGCCGGGCTTCAGGGTCGTGAGGTTGTCCTTGGTGCAGGCGTCGGCGCTGGCGGATGCCGACGACGAGGATGCCGGCTGCTCGTCAGCCGGGGCGCAGGCGGTCATGGCCGCGGGGATGACGGCGAGCGCGCAGAGGACACCAGTGAGGCGATGCATGCGCGGCATCATCGCGCATCTGGTCGCGGGCCGCCACGGATCGGAGCGAGGTGATCGGTGGCGGCGGCGGGGCGCAGGGCCAGTCGGCGCGCCCGTAGGATCACGCCCACGCCCCCATAGCCCAATTGGCAGAGGCAGCGGACTTAAAATCCTCCGAACTGGGCGTTTGTTGCGTTTGTCCATTCTGTTTGTCGCGGGACGGATTGGCGCTAGCTGCGAGAATGGCGTTGGTCGTGATGGTGAACGTCGACGAGCAACGAACGTGCTGCGGTATCTGCTGCGGTACGCAATTAAGAAGGCCGGGGCATTCGGCGGTGTACCGCGGATAGGCGGGCCACGCCCCCGTCGTCCCGAACCAAGGCACCAGGAAGCTCTATTAGTTGGCTGCGTTGGCTGGGGTGTGAATAAGCAACGTGCGTAGGCAGGGTTGGGCGCCGGCGAAGTGCGACTGCGCTGCGGACTGTTCGCGACTGGGAGTGGAATGTGGTGCTGCCCCTCGGGATAGCAAGTGCAGGGGTGCGACAACTCCGCGCGGGTCTGTTGTGCGAAAGGAACGGCAAACGGGCAGGAGGGCACAACAGCTGTCGCTCTGCGGTGAGGTATTCCGAGATCGGGCGCGCCGCCGCGTCGGGAGGCTTCTGGCTAGATGCCTAGCTGCTGACGTAGCCGGTTGAGGTCGTCTTGGGCGAGGTCGAGGATCTCGGCCGCCGCTGCTGGGCAGTACCGGAATGACGTGTCGTTCTCGACGATAACCAGGTGAGTGTCGCCGGCCAGCAGGTGGTGAGCCTTCTTACCCTTGCGGTGCGCCGCGCACGCGCGCTGGTGATTAGTCCGCGGCGTTTCCACGTGCATGTGGCGCAGGACTGCTTTGGTGGGCATGCTGACTCCTTCAGACGCGCGCGGGTGGGTTATCCGCGCTCGGACAGCTGGGTGCGCAGGGTGTCGCGAACGGTGTCGCCGAGATCGTCGATGCGCTCGAAGATCGTGGTCAGCTGCGCTCCCGACCACTGCCCCCGTGTGCCGTTGGGCATGCCCACCTCCTCGTTGATCGCCGCGGCCAGGCGACGGATAGCTATGACGGTGTTGTGCTGGCGCGGGCCGCCGGCAACGGCCATCAGCTGGTGACCCCGCGGCGGGAGGTCGAGATCGGCCAGAATGCGGTTGGCGACCGATTTGGTGCGCTGATTGACGCGGACCTTGGCCGACTGGCGGGCCCGCTGCGGAGAGACTGGGATCGGCGCTGGGGCCGGAGCGGCAGCGGCAGCCTGCTGAGCCAGCAGGCGCTGACGTAGTTGCTCGCGGTCGACGACGTCACCGACCCGGATGCCAGGGGCGACCTCGCGGGCGAGGATCTCGTCGAGCACGCGGTCGTCGGTGGGGTCGAGGTAGGTCTGCTCGACGAAGTCGGCGAGGATCTCGTTGTCGACGAGCATGCCCTCGTCGAAGCGCCGGGCCCGCGGTTCGCCGTTGTCCTCCCCGTCGTTGTTGGTGTTGCCGGCGACCCACCCGCGCACTAGGGCTTGGTCGTCGAGGTCGAGTTCGCGGAACTCTGCCCATCGTGCGTCGTTGTTGAGTCCGACGTGGGAGACGATGTGGCCCTGATTGTCGGGATGGTCGGGGGCGGCTTCCTGCACGACGCGCATTACCCTGCCGACGAACTGAATGTAGGGCGCCAGGCTGCGGAAGGGTCGGAAGATCGCGGCGACGCTGAGCCGGGGATGGTCGAAGCCCTCACCGAGCATCTGCACCTGCACAATGCAGTCGAGCTGGCCTTGGCGGAGCCGCTCGATGACGGCGTCCTGGGCGTCTTCGTCCATATTGGAATGGATCTCGGCAGCGCGGTACCCGCATTCGTTGTAGATCGAGGCAACCTGCCGGGCATGGTCGACTGAGCATGCCGCGGCGATGATCTGGTGCTGGATACCAGTCTGGGCGCGCATACGGTCACACGCCTGGATGCTTGCCTCCACGATGTGGCGGTTGCACTTGGTGCTCAGTGCCACGCCGCGGCGGAACCATGCCTCCTCGCGCAGTTCCAACACTTCGTCAAGGGTGTGGCGGCGGGTGTCATCGCGGTAGGTGAAGTACAGCTCGGCGGGGGCGACGTTGCGCGAGTGGATCTGCTTGATGTAGCCGGTGATCATCGCCCGGGTGAACGGATACCGGTAAACGATCTCGCCGTGCAACTGCTGCTGGTCGGAGCGAAACGGGGTGGCGGTCAAGCTGACGACCTTGGCGTTGGGAAATCGCCGGAACACCTTCTGCCAACTTTCGGCGGCGGCGTGATGGCCCTCGTCGACGAGGATCATGTCGAAGAAGTCCTCTGGGAACTGCGGTAGCCACCGGTCGGCCTGACTGGCCAGCTGCTGGATGTTGCAGACCACGAAGTCGCTTTCGATGGCGTCGTGGATGTTGGCGTTGGGCCCGTCGAGCACCGCCATCCACGGCCCGGCGGTGAAGTCCGACAACACCCGGCACTTGGTCCAGAAACACTGGGGGCTGGTGATGTCGACCGCGTCGGCGACCCCTTTGCGAATCGTCAGGTTCGGTGTGATCACCAGGGTGCGGCCGCGGGCGATGCCGAAGGGCAGGGTGGCCATGATGCCGGTCTTGCCGCACCCGACGGGGATCTGGACGATCGCGGGATCGGTGCGGTGGGCGAAGTGTTCACGCACTTCGCGGTGGGCCTCGCGCTGCGGGTCGCGCAGCGCAAGGTTGGTTTCGATGTCGGCGTTCGCGGTGGCGAACACGCTGCTGTCGGCGCCCGCGGCGGCCGCCTCCTGGGCGCGGCGGTATTGCAGCCGGAAGGGCTCGAGGTCAGCGCGACGGTAGTAGCGGTAGTCACTGCCGGGACGCCGGAGCGCCGGCAGCGTGCCGTCGCGATCCCACCGGCGCAGAGTCTGCGCGGATACCCCGAGATACGCCGCCGCCTCCGCGACCCGGAGAAAATCTTCCTCAGCCATGCCGAAATTGTACAACATTGATCAACCCTAACAACCTAGTAGGGTGAGTGTGTCCGGGCAGCCTCGCACTGGGGCCCGTCCGGTTGTCAGCGCACCGACCTACGGTGACATCGGCCCACGACAACAGGGGGGGCGCCATGAAGCGCACCGTGCAGTACTGGCGGCTCATCGGACCCGACGGGAAGCCGCTGGCCGGCAAATTCCGGTCGGACAGGTGGTTCGGCGCTTGTGCGCGGTTGAAGCGGCCGACCAAAATCGGTACCGGCGCTGCCGCGACGGCATGGTCATGCTGGGCAAAGGTGTCGCCGAACCCGACCACCGGATGATCGTGCTCGACAAGGTGCGCCGCGAAAACCTGCCCAGCGTGGGCGATCCGATCGGCGCCCGCCGCGCGATTCCCCTCGGCGAGGATGAAGGGCTGCTTGAACCCGCCTATTGCCTGTTCGCCGCCCGGAACATCATCGCGATGCTCACCAGCGGGGACGGCCCGCGGCCCCGCCGGGTGGTCGACTACCTCAAAGCCAAGTTGGACATCGAGGTCGGCATCAAGCCGGTGCTCAAGCAAAACCTTGATGACGTCCTGGCCGAGATGCGCATCTCCGAGATCCAGGTCGCCATCCCGGTCAGTCGCATCGACGCAACCTGATCGGCGGCGACTGGATCGAGGCCCTCAATGGCGCCCGCCTGCTGGCCCAGGACGGCGTCGTGCGCATCGGGATGTCGGTCGGGCGCCGCGGCACAGGAGCCCATAAGGAGTCCATCCGCGCCCTGCTGAGCCGACGCGTCGCCGATCTGCGCGGCTCGAGCGCGTTGTCGGAGTTCGACTCCACCCGGGTCAGCGGCTCCATCTCCGGATCGCCGCGGTCGGTGGATCTGCTCGAAGACCGCTTTGTCGAGAAGACCGACGTCGACGCCGACCGGCTTAACGACGCGCAACGCTCCATCGCCTACGCCCGTGAGGTACTAGGCGCCGCGGTGACCAAGAACAAGGAGTACCTCAAGTCTGTTGTCGAACCGGTGGCCGGCGCCTCGGTCAGCTTTCCCGACACCTTCATCGACATCCCCGACGACGAGCAGCGATGACCGAGCCGTTGTTGAAGTTCAGCCGCTGGCAGCGACTGCAACACCGGTGGGTGCGCCACCGCTGGACCGACCTGCCGCTGGTCGCGGTGCTGGCGGCCGGATGGTTTCTTGCCGGGCAGCGCTGCGGGATCCCGCTGATCCTCACCGAGGTCCCTGTGGACGCTCGCCGCAGCCTCTATCAGATCGTGGCGACCATCGCCGCCACGATCGGCGGGTTCGTCCTGACGAGCCTTTCCATCCTCGTCAACCTGCTGCGTACGCCGCTGAACACCCTGGACCGGCTGCTGCCGGCCCGCGACAAGCGCACCGTGGGCACGCTGTTCATCACGGTGCTGCCACGGCTGCTGCTGGTGTTTCTGTCGACCGTCGTGGCGATCATGACCGACGCCAATGTCGCACTCGGGTACTGGCCGCTGCAGCTGCTGACGATGGCCGCGGCCACGTGGTCCGTGCTGAGCATCGCCAGGGTGGCGTGGGTGTTGCACCGCCTGCTCACCACATCCACCGACGGATGACGGGCGCCGCCT
This sequence comes from Actinomycetota bacterium, assembly GCA_040752555.1. Classification (GTDB taxonomy): domain Bacteria; phylum Actinomycetota; class Actinomycetes; order Mycobacteriales; family Mycobacteriaceae; genus Mycobacterium. The sequence goes on from JBFMGT010000001.1 coordinate 337,590, forward strand.
TCGCGCCTCCTCCTGTGACCGCTCTAATTGCGGCGATCTAACACGTCGAGGGTCGGACTAATTTGTTCATGGCCAGCCGCCAGTTGTTGCAGAACTTGGGCCGCGAGATCCTCCGACCGCCACATTCCCTGAGTAATCGCGAACGACAACTGAGTGGAAATGGCGAGCACGAGGCCGTATCAGCACTGCCGGTGGGCTGGTGTATGTCCGACGGCGATCTCGCTGAACTCGCTGGAACGGCGGCGCAGCCGACTGCGAATCACAGCGCACGACCACGAGGAAGCAAACCGCATACCGCGTCCTCAGCTGTCGTTGGATCCACCAGCTTCAAGCCCGATGGCACGACCAGGCCGGCACCCGCAATCCGACAAAAATGTTGATCGGCGAGCGCGTCGACTTTGATGACAATGACATGGCCTCCCAGGCGGCTCGTCTCGGTCGCCCGAACTGAAAGCGATACTCGAAAACCTGCCAACGCGAGCTGCCTGAGCCGGCGCGCTTGCAGTGTCGCTAGACGATGCGCGCATCCCGCCCTCGCAATCCTCGCGCGCAGTGCGCCCGCCGAGCAGTCAGCGGCTGGACTCGTCGTGCCCGGACGAATGACCCTTGTGAAGGTGGCAGTGCGTGAGCCGCCGACGGTTGCGCAGTTGCGAGCCACGGTCGAAAGCGCCTAGCTGAGCGGGGCCGTCAGCTTAATCCCGTGGGCGCTCGCGAGGGCTCTTGCCGGCCTCCCTCAGCGCCGCTGCTCGGGCGCCTTCGAGGTAAGCGGTAGGCGGTGGCGCGCTACCTCCGAGTCGACGGATACGGTTGACGGGCATAGCGCATCACCGCGCAACGATGGGCTCGCGGGAGGCGGTGTGGGTTTAGTCAAAGGGGAAGCCATGGCGGCCGAGGAGCGCGGCTACTGGGCGACCGACTCCACTGTGTGCCTCGCCCATGTCGATGACCCGGTACTCAAGGCTGTCATCGCTAACCACCTCTCCGAGCCGAGGTGCAACTATTGCGGGATTGTCGGCGACGAGTCCAATCCTGTAGCGGCTCCGCTCGATGACTTCTTGGACGTCTTCATGGTCGGGGTCCGGAATCTCTACGAGGATGCCGAGGCCTCGGGCGTGCCGGTCACACCGGGTCGTCAGGTGACCACCGTGTACGACGCCGGCGACGTCGTGTGGGCGGTGCTGGAAGAGCATGCTATGACCGGACGGACCCCCGATGACGTGCTGGCCTCGGACATCACCGCTGCCCTCACCACGCATTCGTGGGTAAGGCGAGACTGGCAGCGACTCAGACCCGATCAGGTCATGCAATACAGCTGGGACTCGTTCAAGGAGCTTGTGAAGTACTCCACGCGGTTCTTCTTCACGGGAGCCCTGGGGGACGCGAGCGCCGATGGCGAGAGGCTACCGGTGCTCGAATTCTTCCGGCAATTGGCTGCAATGTTGTCCCGGACTCCCGAAATTTTTCCCCAACCGTGCCCGCGGTTGTACCGCGGCCGCATGACCGCAACCGACCCAGACCTGAAGCACTACGATGCCGCCAAACTTGGGCCGCCCCCGTCCAAGCTGGCCGCCGCCAACCGGATGAGTCCCGCCGGAATCAGCATGTTCTACGGCGCCACCGACCTGGACACTGCCGTCGCCGAAATCGGAGCCCACAGTTCGTACGGTTATGCCATTACAGGGGAGTTCACGACCGGCCGCGAAGTACGCCTGATCGACCTGACCAAGCTTCCCGAGATCCCCAGCATCTTCGACGAACAGACCTTCCGTAGCTACTACACGATCCTGTTCTTGCACGACTTCGTTCAGGATCTCACCTTGCCGGTCGACCTCGACGGCCGTGAACATATCGACTACGTGCCCACCCAGGTATTCACTGAATATCTCAGGTACTCGTTTCCCGCCCGCGTCGACGGTCTGATGTTTCCCAGCGCGCAGGGTTCAGGAGCGAATGTCGTGGTGTTCTACGGACCTGAATTCTGCGCGGATGAAGGCGATGTGGACGACTACACCCGGCTTATCCTCATCCGTGCGTCCGTGAGCAAGCACCGCGTTACCACCGTCATCAAGCGGTAATTTAGGCAGCCACGTGGGCCAGATCCGGAGTTGCCCGAAGACATTCCCCTTAGTAACGCCAAGAGCCATCAATCTCGCGCACGAAAGGTGTCTTGGCGGATGACGCTCAGCGTCGCTCGGGCGTCTTCGAGGTAGCGGTAGGCGGTGGCGCGGCCGGCGTACCGGGGGAGGCCGCGTACGCAGACACAGCCGGCCTGGGGCACACGTGGAAGCGCCCTGTCTTGAGGTGTCCACTTTCGTTTCAACGAGACATCGATACAGCGTCATCGACCAGCCTTCTAGCTCATCTCGATGCCGTCTTCTCTACCCAGAGGCGCATTTTGTCCGTCGCTATTCGGCGGCTCATACCGGCGCAGGGGTCGTATTCATTCGGGGTGAATACGCCTTCACGCTGGTCGGCATGTAGCGCCGGGTATTGCTCTGTTCGCTTTTCACCTCTCCTGGACCAGCACGTGAGGTGCGTCCTTAATGCCTCCTGGGTTGGTCTGACCGGGTCGCGGGTTTGTTGCTTTGGTGGGCCACCAGCTGGCTTCGCGTAGGAGTGTGGCGATGGCGGGCACGGTGAGGGTGCGCACGAGGAAGGTGTCGAGCAGCAGCCCGAAGCCGATGATGAGGCCGGCTTGGATCATGATGGCGACTGAGCCGACCATGAGGCCGAACATGCTGGCGGCGAATATGAGGCCAGCGGAGGTGATGACGGCTCCGGTGTTTGCCACGGTGCGCAGGACGCCGACGCGGATGTTGGTTCCGGATTCTTCGCGGAGCCGTGAGACGAGCAGCATGTTGTAGTCGGCGCCGACGGCGACGAGGATGATGAACGCCAGCAGCGGTACGGGCCAGGCGATTTCGTGGCCCAGTCCCCATTGGAAGACTACGACGCCGATGCCGAGTGATGCGAGGTAGTTGAGCACGACGGTGCCTAGTAGGTAGAGCGGTGCTAGGAGTGCGCGCAGTAGTAGGACCAGGATGACGCCGACGATGATGATGGTGGCGATGGCTAGTTGTGCGAAGTCGGCCCAGAGGAGTCGTTGGATATCGGAGTTGACGGCGGGGAAGCCGGCTACGGACACGGTGGCGTCGGCGAGTGACGTGTTGGGTCGTGCGGTGTTGGCGGTGTCGGTGATGCGGCTGGCGAGGTCCATGGCTTCAACGCTGTATGGGTCGTGGCTGCTTTCGATCATGAACCGCGCTGTTTTGCCGTCCGGTGAGAGGAATTGTTCGGCGACGTCGGTGAATTGCCGGTTCTCGAATGCGTTGGCGGGCAGGTAGAAACCGCTCGAGGAGTCGGAGTCGGCCGCTGCGCGCGAGGAGTTCTGTAGTTGGGTGGCGATCTGGCTCATGCCGGACAGCATTTCGATGTTGCTGTCGGCGAGGGTGCGGACGCCGGTGGCGAGTGCTTGGGCGCCGGAGGCCAGCTGTCCGATTCCGTCCTGCAATCGGCGGAGATTTGTGGTCAGGTCGGCGGGGTCACCCAGGGCTCCGAATGCCTTGTCCAGTGAGGCGACTGCGTTCTGGACGTTGGCGAGGGTGCCACCAACGGTGGCATTGGTGGCGGGATCGTAGCGGTCCCCGAGGTCGGCGATTTGGTTGAAGAATCCGTTGTCGCGCAGAGTGACCAGGATCTGGACCTGGTTGCGGATTTGGGCGCATTGTGGGGTGGTGGCGCACCAGGGTGAGGTGTTGAGGGCGCCGACGAGTGGGTCGAGTTGAGTGATTGCGTTTTGGGCTTGGTTGGCCAGCGGTCGTAGTCCTGGGCCGGATTGGATGGCTTGGTCGACGGCGGGGGCAGTGGCGGAAAGTTGTTGCAGCAGCGGCCGGAATTGGTTGACCTGAGTTCCTGCGGATTGGGCTTGGGTGAGGATTCCGGCTAGTGGTGTGAAGGCGGTGCGCACGGTGCTGTCGAGTTGGGCGAGGCCGTCGGCGAGCTGGTCGGCGCCGTCGGTGAGTTTGGTGAGGTCGTCCTTGCGGGAGTTGCCCTCGGCGACGGCGCCGGCCATTTTGTCGCCGATCTGGCCGTTCTGCCAGGCCAGTTCTGCTTGGTCGAGGCGCTCTCCGGTGGGGCGGGTGACTCCGGAAACCTTGGTGACGCCGGGGATCTGGGAGACGCGGGAGGCCATCTCGTCAAGATCGGCCAGTCCTTTGCCGGTCCGCATGTCGGTCGGATTTTCCACGACGAGGAATTCGCTGATGACGACGTCTTTGCGGAAGTGGCGGTCCAGCAGGTGGTAGCCCAGGTTGCTGGCCGTGGTGTCTGGTTGGCCCTTGCGGTCGTCGTAGCTGATTTTGATGGTTGCTGCCGCTGCCGACAGGGCGAGCAAGATGACCAGGCTGACGATGAGTAGTGGCACGGGACGGCGGACCACGGCGACGGCGACGCTGTTCCAGTAGCGGCGGGTGCGATCGGGTTTGGGTTCACCGATGCCGCGTTTGGCGGCTAGCGACAGCACCGGTGGCAGCAGGGTTACGGTGGCCAGAAATCCGAACAGTACGGCGATGGCACACGCGGGGCCAAGGGCGGCGAAGACGCTGAGCCGCGCGAAGACCATGGCCAGGAACGCGAGTGCGACGGTGGCGGCGGAGGCGAGGATGACGCGCCCGATGCTGGCGGTGGCGTGGATGACGGCCTGATCGGCGGGTACTTGGGCGCGGCGCTGTTCGTGGTATCGGCTGATCAGAAATACGGTGTAGTCGGTTCCCGCGCCGAGCAGGATCGCAGTCATGAAGGCGACGGTGAACTGGGAGACGGGCATGCCCATCTCGCCGAGGGCGGACAGCACGCCGCGCCCGACTGCCAGGCTCAACCCGATTACTAGCAGCGGTAACAGCGCGGTGAACACCGACCGGTAGACGATCAGCAGGATCAGGGCGATCACGCCCGCGGTAGCGATTGAGATCAGCAGCAGGTCGTGCTCGGCGGATGCGATCATGTCGCTGAAGGTTGCCGGTGGTCCCGTCACTTGCACAGTCGTGGTCGAGCCGGTGAAGACCTCGGCGGCGATGTTGCGCACCGCGTTTACCGATTCGGCGGCCGTGGGGTCTCCGAGGGTGCCGGTGACACCTACGGGCAGGTACCAAGCTTTGCGGTCGGCGCTGACTGCCTGGGCTTCGGTAATCGGATCGGACAGTAGGTCCTGCACCAGCAGGACGTGGTTGCCTTCGCCCTGCAACCGGCGCACGAGTTCGCCGTAGCGCTGCCGTGCAGTCGGAGTCAAGCCATTGGGGTCTTCCATGGCGACGAACACCATGGTTTTTGAGCCTTCTTCGCCGAAAGCGGCGCTCATGCGGTCAACCGTCTGCAAGGACGGCGCATCGCGAGGGATGAGGTCCACCGACTGTTGGCGCACCACGGTTTCTAGCTGGGGGAACAGCAACGCGAGGACGACCGCGGCGCCTAGCCATACCCCGATGACCAGCGCTTTGTGTCGGAGGGTGAATCGGGCTAGCGCTGCCAACCGTTCGCTGTACTCGCGGGTTTCGGCCGGGTTGGGGGATCCGTTGTCCCGCTGGCCACGGCGCGTGGCCTGGCCTGGGGAATCTGCAGTGCCGTCGGTCACTGGGCCTCCACTAGTAGCGAATCGTAGCGATACTATCGGTATCGCTACGCTACCGCATGTAGTGCAAGTGGTGGCGGGGCCGTCGTCGCCAGGCCGCGCAAAGCGCGCGGCTGGCGAAGGGGCCGGCGACCGCTATCGAGTCGGGACCGGGCCGACGGTCGCAGTGGGCAGAGGAATGATCGAACACTCAGTGGGTTTCTGGAAGCCAGGGCTGACGCTGTAAGTCGACGACACTGGCCTTGGATGCCGTTCAGGGTCTTGCTGTTGCTGTTCTCGGACGTTGGTCGTCGGGCGCACGCACGGCCACATCGCGTAGCGGGGCCGCTAGCTCTAGGTTTGCGCTTCGGTTGTGGCCGACTGGCCCGTGTTCTGCAGCAGCACGTAATTGCCTAGGCTGCCCAGGAAACCTGCGCAGTGCTGAACGAGTTCATCTGTGGTGAATTCCAGTTCTCCGTCGAGTCGGCGGCGCAAGACTTCGAATAGCCCTCCCACGCCCAAGGTCGAAGCCAAATGGGCAACCCCCACGGCAGAGTCGGCGATGTCGAGGTGAAGTCTGGCTTCGCGCAAGACAAGGTCGGTGAAACCTGCCATTAGTTCGCTGCGTAGCTCTCGGAGCAGCGGCTCGGTTGCAGATTCCACGAACAGGATCCGACCCAGCCGCGGGTCGTTGTCGATCATGCCGACCAGCCTGCGGATTGGCGCGTACGCCAATACCTCCGGTGGCTCGCCGGCATCGGGGATCGCGTCGACTATCACCTCCTGGAAGGTGGCATAGAGCTGCTGGTAGACAGCCCGCAGGAGTGCGTCTCGGTCGGAGAAGTGCTGGTAGAAGTACCGTGACGTGACACCCGATTCAGCGCAGACGGCAGTCACAGTGGCGGCGGCAACGCCGCGCGTGCCGATCAACTCCGTTGCGGCCTCGATGAGACGGGTGCGCCGGTTCCGGTGACGCTCCTCGGCGGACATTCCGCTATACACCCGCGCCGAAACCACGTGGATAGCTTGCCATCTAATTCTGACAAGGCTTAGAGTCAGATTGACAGCGCGTCCTTGGCGAATGGGAGAACAACATGAGCGACGATTCGTCCACACGGCCCACCGCACGGGTCGTCCCGAAGCCCCGCCGTGTTCGATTCGATATGCCTGCTGGGACCAGTCGGCAGCACTTCGTTGATGGCGACTTGGTGATGAGCCACTTTGTGTCCACCTTGTCGGCCACGTTCCCCGAAGGCGAAGACTTCTTTATCCGGTCAGTCCGCGAGTACCGGGACCACATCAGCGACGCTGACCTCAAGGAGGCGGTCAAGGGGTTTATCGCACAAGAGGCCACCCACCGACACCAGCATCGGCTGCTCAACGATCGGCTTCAAGCAATGGGCTATCCCACCGAGGGGATCGATCGGCATGTCAAGAAGCTGGTTGGCCGACTTGAGAAGCGTTTTTCTCCCAAGATGCGCCTGGCTGTGACGGCCGCCCTCGAGCACTACACGGCGACATTCGCCGAGATCATTCTCACCAGCGACGAAGCTCAAGAACTGATCGGCGACACCGAAGTGCGGCCTATTCTGCTCTGGCACGCACTGGAAGAATGCGAGCATAAGGCCGTTGCTTTCGATGTCTACGAGACGGTCGGTGGAAGCGAACGCACCAGGGTCTGGGGGATGCGGATCGCCAGCCTCCTCTTGTTCAGCGAGTTGGTCATCCAGACCACCCGCTCTCTGGCTGGTGACCGTTCCGCCTACAACCCGGTGCGCTTGCTGCGCAGCCTTCGAGCCTTCCGTCATAACCCGCTATTCAGCCCAGCAGCAATTGCGCGCTTTCGCTCCTACACCCGCGCCGGATTTCATCCCGACGACTGGGACAGCGCAGAAATCCTCGAACGCTGGACCAAGGAACTCTTCGACGCCGATGGTGGCCAGCAAGTGCGTAGTGGCGTCTAGCTCGACCAGAGCCCGGCACAGTTCAAAGTCGGCCTTAACCGAAGAACACTTCATGGGCTCCGCTTCGCGCGCTGTGAAGTCAAGATCGGTTCTGACTACTGGCCGATCGATGGTGCTCGACCAACGTCGCGACCTACAGGAGGTTCCGGCCGAGGAACTCGGTGACGGCGCAGCCGAAGGCGTCGTTGTCGTCGCCGGCGATCATGTGTCCGGTGCCGGATACGTCGACGGTCTCGGCGTGGGGAACCAGTTGCTTGAACTCGTCGACGGTGGCTTGGGAGACCACGTCGGACAAGAGGCCCCTTACGAGAAGTGTTGGGGCATTGACCCGTCGGGCTCCGTCGATCAGCAGGTGGCTGATTGCGTCGAATTGCTCCGTTCCCGTGGTCGATTCGTCGCGGAGAAAGTCGAAGTTGGAGTGAATGAATGCCGGGTCCCACCGCCAGATCCAGCGGCCGTCGTGACGCTGCCGTAGCACCTTGCGCAGGCCGTCGACGTTGGCCGGGCGCGAGCGATGGGGGTTGTACGCGGCGATCACCTCTGCGGCGTCAGAGAGGGTGCTAAAGCCATCGGGATGTGCGGCCATGAACGTCACCACGCGACGGGCGCCCTGGAATTCAAGTCGCGGGGTGACGTCGACCAGGACGACCGCCGCCCACGACGCCCCGGATGTCAACAGATGCGTGCCGAGCACGGTCATGCCCCCAAGGGATGCACCTACGACCGCAGGGGCGGTATAGGCGCTGAAGTGCTCGCGCACGGCGAGAAGATCGGTCGCGAGTCGCTCGATGTCGTACCTGCCGGCTGGGTCCCAGTCGCTGTCGCCGTGACCGCGGGTGTCGTAGGCGACGACTGTGTATCCGCATGCGTGGAGGCGACGCGCTGAAGTGCTCCACGCGTGCCGGTTCTGGCCGCCGCCGTGCAGGAGCAGCACGACGGGACGGGCGTCATCGTGGCCGTAGCAGTCCGCAGCCAGGGCGATCCCGTCCTGGGTTCGGACCCGATGCTGCACGGCGGAGGTCATGACACCTTCCTGGCGAGATCGTCGTCCGCCCGAAGCGTGGGCCCGGCAGCAAGCGCCTTCATAGTGCGTTGCCCGCGGCGTTCACGATCGTGACCGTGCCCTGGGCTACGCAGACGGCTTTGTCGCCGTTGCTAATGTCGATGCGCGCCACTCCACTGCGCTTGCCCAGCGACACGATGTCGGTGACGGCGACACACACACCGGTGGACACGGGTCGCAGCAGGTTTAGCTTGAATTCGGTGGTGGCGACCCATGATCCGGCCGGAATGACGGGGTAGAACACGACTCCGAGACAGTGGTCGACCATCGCCGATAGACATCCGCCGTGCAGGGTGCCGAAGGGTGTGAGCAGTTCGGCACGGGTTTCCATCTCTGCCACCAGCCGACCGGCGGCGAGTTCGGTGTGCCGAAAGCTCAGAAACCTCGACAGTCCACCTGCTGTGTTCGGCGATCTGAGCAGCTGGTCGGCGATCTGCTCATCGAAGTGCGCGAATGTCACTGCCACCACCATGCCCCTTTCTCCTGTCCGGTCATGGGTCGATCACCGTTCGAGCCCGCGAATCGTTTGAGCATGTCGCCGAATGCGCCGAGGTCGCCGTGCGCGGCGGAGTGCTCGATATCGACGGCGATGAAGAACCTGGCCGCGCGGTGATGCACACGACGCGTCGTCGAGGAGGGGCACGGGCTAGACCGGTGTGGTCCAAGTGATGGGCAGCGATGTGTAGCCGCGGATCGGTCCGGACCGCAGCCGCCGCGCCGATTCAAGATCGACCTCCCAGTCGGGCACCTTGTCCAACAGAGCATCCAGAGCGATGCGGGCCTCCATCCGCGCCAGTGCCGCGCCCAGACAGAAGTGGATGCCGCGACCGAAGGCGACCTGGTGCTCACTGGTGCGCTCGATGTCGAACACGTCAGGATCGGGGAAGGCGCGCTCGTCGCGGTTGGCCGACCCGAACAGCAGCAGCACCTTCTCACCTTGACGCATGGTCGTGTCGTGCAGTGTGACGTCGCGGGTCAGGGTTCGTGAAAGTCCCTGTGCCGGTGAGTCGTAGCGCAGCAACTCCTCAACTGCCGGCCCCAATAGTGTTCGATCGGCGGCCAGGCGTCGGCGGGTCTGCCGATGCTGGGCCAGCACGACCGCGGAGTTCCCCAGCAGATTGGTGGTGGTCTCGTAGCCCGCGACGAGCAGCAGCGCGCAGAAGCCGAGGACTTCCTCGTCGGTCAGTCTGATCCCGTCGACTGTGGCGTTCGCCAACGCCGACATCATGTCCTCGCGGGGGGTTTGGCGGCGGTCGGCGAGGAAGTCGGTGAAGTAGGCGTAGATCGAGGTGGCGGCGGTCAGTGCGTCGGTGGTTTGTCCGTGGTTGACGTCGACCTGGACCAGTTGGCTCGACCACAATCGGAACTGATCACGATCGGTGGCGGGAATGCCCAGTAGATCGGCGATCACCGCGGCGGGCAGGATCGCGGCGAAGTCGGTCACGAAGTCCGCCGAACCAGAGCCCTCGTCGAGGCGCTCGAACAACTCCGCGGCCATCTGTGTGATGGCGCCCTGCAGCCCGGCCACCCGCCGGGGAGTGAACGCCCGGCTCACCAGGGCACGCAACTGGTCGTGGCGCGGAGGGTCCATCACGATCATCATCGGCAGGAACGAGCCGATGAAGTCCGATCCCGGTGGGGTGGGGAAGATGCCGTCCACCGAGGAGTACGTGCCGTGATCCAGTGCTGCGGCCTGGACGTCGGCGTGCCGGCTCAACACCCAGGTATGGGATTCCTCGGCGCGGTACACCGGAGCCGTGTCACGCAACGACCGATACGTCGGATAGGGGTCGTTGAGAATCGAGGCGTCGAACGGGTCGTAACGAATTTGCACCGAGACCACCAAGACCTCCGACCACCAAAGTAACGACGGTTTAGACTCGCAGTCTAAACCGGCCGAACGGGACAGGGGGGCAATGCGCAAGATTCCACGTCAGATCTCTGACCGGCTTCCCGCCGCGGCGGACTTGTTCGCCGAGAAGGGGCTCAACGACTCCAAGATCGAAGACGTCGCCGCGGTGACCGGTGTGCCGAAAGCGACGCTGTACTACTACTTCGCCGGTAAAGAGGACATCCTTGCTTTCCTGCTCGAAGACCTCCTCAAGGACATCTTCGATGCTGTGACCGCGATCGTGCACACCGGCGGCACCGGTGCCGAACGCCTCGAACTCGTGATCCGCGCACAACTGCGGGCAATGGCGCAGCGGCCAGCGGTATGCCGTGCACTCATCGGCGAATTGGGACGAGCGGCCCGCATGCCGGCTATCGCCGAGATGATCAATACCGCCTACCAACAACCCGTCGAAACCCTGCTCATCGAAGGGGCCCGCGACGGATCCCTCGTCGCTCAGCCCGATGCGCGATCGACGTCGATTGCGCTGTTCGGCGCGGTCACCATCAATGCACTCATGTACCTGGTCACCGATAACCACCTCGACGAGACGGTGGTCGCCAGCACCCTCAGCGCCGTCATGTTCGACGGGCTGCGCCCGCGCACAGGAGACCAGTCATGAGCACCTACGGCCTGTCGGTTCTCGGCGCGGATCTGAAGTCACTGGCCCAGACCGCCCAGGCCGCTGATGCGGCCGGGTTCGACGCCGTATGGGCCTCGGAGTTCTATTCTCGGTCCGGATCGATCTCCATGGCCGCGATGGCCAACAGCACCCAGAACTGTCGGATCGGTTCCTCCATTCTCTACGGCGTCGGCCGAAGCCCCCTGGTGCTGGCCACCGAGGCGCGCGACCTCGACGAACTCTCCAACGGACGACTGGTACTCGGCATCGGCAACGGCACCAAACGGATGATGGGCGACTGGCACGGCGTGCCCGACACCTCCGCACCCGCCCTGCGGATGGAAGAACTCGTGATGCTGCTGCGCCGGATATGGAACCTGCATGAAGGCCCGATCCATCACGAGGGCCGTTTCTACAGAATGAATCTCACCCCGACCGGCGACGTGGGACCCTCCAGCAGGCCGATCCCGATCGTCACTGCCGGTGTCCGGCCCCGGATGTGCGAGGCGGCCGGGCGGGTGGCCGACGGCCTAGCCGGACATCCGCTGTTCACAACCACCTACGTCGAAGAGGTCGTCCGGCCCGCTATCGCCAGGGGCGCCGCGCACACCGGCCGCGACCCCAATGACGTGGAAATCATTTCCATGGTGATGTGCGCCATCCACGACGACGCCGAGGTCGCCAGGCGCGAACTGGCGCAGCAGATTGCGTTCTACTCCTCGGTCAAATCCTACGAGACGGTACTCGATGTGAACGGCTTCGCCAGCGAAGGCCGAGCCATCCGGCAAGCATTCGCCCAGCGCGATTTCCCGGCGATGTTCGCCGCTGTGTCCGAGGAGATGATCGACGCCATGGGTGTCGCCGGGACGGCGCACGAGGTCCGTGAACAATTGAGACGGTACAACGGCGTCCTCGACCACATCATGCTGTATTCACCATCGGTCGGCATCACTGCCGAACGCGTGCAACAAAACCTCGACAGCATCATCCGGGAATGCTCGCCCGCCTCGATGTCGCCAGGGCGGTCCTGTCCACGTTCAACCTGATCCACGTATTGCCGCCCAAGTCGACCCGTCGCAGTGTCCGCGGCCGGATTAGTGGGTCTGCCGCGCCGACCCCGCCGATGATTGCCTGACGCTGTTGACGATGTTGGCGTCGTCGGTGTCGGGGAGGTCATGGCGGACCACGCGTACCCGTCCTTGAGGTAGACAGGCCATGTAGCCGTGGCGCATGCCATAGAGCTCCCACGCTGTCTGTTCAGCGTCGGGATCGACATCGATGCGATGTCCGCGCGAGAAGCTCAGGTGTAGCCCTCCATCGTCGCTGGACCAGGCCTGGGTGCACAGTGCGCCGGCGAGGTTCAGCAGCGGGCGTTCGTGGGTCGCGATCCTGAGGGGGTCAATACGCACCGCCTCGATGGGGTAGGTGCCGACGGCAGGAAGCGTCAATAGTAGGGGGCAGGAGATGACGATTTCGTTGTAATCATCGAAATCCAGAACCAGGCCGCCGTGCAGCGAGAGGCGTTGTACGACAAGGTTTTCGATCCATTGAGTGTACATGGCAGTCTCTTTTCGACGCATCGTTGAGCCGTATCCCCAAAGAGTACGCCAAGTATCGCTGCGATACCAGCAGTATCGTTACCGGTAGACGGCTGGCCTAGCAGCGCTGGTCACGACGCGCCTGGTGGCTCGGTCAATGCGGTCGCGGGTGTCGGCGGCTGTCGCGCGGTGGCCGCTGAAGGCCACGAGGTTGGCCAGCCAGATGTCGGAGATGATCCCAGCCACGTGCAGATCGGTAGGAGTGGGCTCGCCGCCCCTGAGCGTGCGGGCCAGCAGGATCTGGATCTCATCGGCCGCGCGGTCGAGTTCCGCGGCGGCGCGGGTATCTGCGACTGCGAAGGCCCGTGTCATGGCCGTCGTCAGCCATGGGTCGCGCTGCCAGCGGTCATGCAGATGTGCGGTGAGCCGTTCGAGCCGTTCCAGCGGTGTGCCCTCACCACTCGCCCAGTCCCCGGCCGAGTCGAGTCGACGGAACTCGCGCGTCAGCGCTGCCACCAGCAAGTGGGTTTTCGCCGGGAAATAGCGGTAAAGCGTGCCGACGGCGATGCCGACCCGCTCGGCAACTGTCCGCATCTGAACCGCCTCGTAACCACCCGCCGCGGCCACGACCAAAGCTGCATCAAGAATGGTCTCCCGGCGCCGTGCGGACGCGCGTGAACGCGACGCGTTAGCGGCTCGCTTCTCTGCAGCGACCGAGTTCGCTTCCGAAGGCGGGGTTTTCCCGTGGCTGCGCGCCTGAGGGACAGTCATGACGGCTCCGGGTCGAGGCCGCCGCGGCGCGAGAACTGCTCCAGAAGATCGCCGAAAGCGCTGACATCGCCGTGTGCGGCGAAGTGCTCAGGGCTGACGACAATGAACACTGCACTGGCGGTGAAGCGGGCGATCCCACCCTCACCCGTGCCTGTCGCCGTGACATGCAGCGCCCGCCCTTCACGAGAGACGATGTGGGCAGTAATCCGGTGGGTCTGATGCAGCGGCACCGGCCGCAAATATTCGACCGTCAGGGTGCGGGTCACCGCCGGGGTTCCGGCGATCCACAACGTGAAGCCCAGGACGTCATCACATGCCGCGGCCACTGCCCCGCCATGGGCCAGGCCCGGGGCCCCGATATGGCGCTCATCGAACGTCACATCGGTGTACACCGCGTCGCCGCTACGATGCACCACCAACCGCAGTCCGTGGGGGTTGTCCGGGCCGCAACCCATGCATGTCGTGGTGTGCGAGGGCAGCCGCTCGGGCGGCAACAGGCTTTCGGGCACCGTCACCCTCCAATACGATCGGTTTCGCTGCGCTACCGTTAGTACCACACTGCTAGACTGCCGTGACAGCATCGCGTGAAGATCGACCGCCGAGGTGAACGAGTGAGCGACAGTCAGGCAGTGCCCGTCCCTGACGACGACGTGGACCCTCGGCTCATCCGGTCACGCACCCGGCTGCTGGATGCTGCGGCAACGCTACTGAGCACCGGTGGGGTGGAAGCGGTCACTATCGATGCCGTCACCAAAGCATCCAAAGTGGCCCGAACCACGCTGTACCGCCACTTCCACAGTTCGTCGCATTTACTGGCAGCCACGTTCGAACGCCTACTTCCACAAGTGACCACTCCGGCACCGACCAGCGGACCCCTCCGTGAGCAGCTGATCGAATTGCTCAGCCGCCAAGCCGCCCTTTTCAACGACGCACCGCTGCATGTCACGACACTCGCGTGGCTCTCATTGGGGCCCACCGGCTCCAATGCCCAAGCGGAAGACCGCCACACATCCGGGGCGCTACGGACCCGAGTTGTCGATCAATATCGTCAACCATTTGACGCCGTACTCACCAGCCCAAAAGCTCAAGCCGAACTCAACGACTTCGACCAGGAACTGGCGCTTTGCCAACTCGTCGGACCACTCGCCTTCGCCCGAATGACCGGGCTTCGCACTATCACTCACAATGACTGCGCGAACATCGTCGATGACTTTCTCGCCGCCCACCGCAACACCGACAGCGACGCCATAAAATCGAACATCGCCACCAAGAAGACGGGCCGCCCGGCGCGCTCAGCTCGCTAGGCACAACGAAATCACAATGTCGAGCCGGCTGGTCTTCGGGCCCTTTTCGCCTCTCCCAAATCGCGTCGGTGATGGCATCGAAGGACCATTCGTCGCCATCATCGGCGAGGCCGTACGCTGGTTTCCGTTCCACAGCGAGGTGCGGAGACTCGCAGCAGGGTAGTGAGCTACCCGAAGTGCAGGTCACCCGCGGTTCGGCGTCTCAGACGCTTGAGGGCGCGCAACTGCTTGAACCCGTTTCTCGATTGCTTGACTTGTGGCGAGGAGGATTGACAAAGAACAACTTTGACGAGAGCAGGCGAATCGTGGCCTCGGCGGCATGGAGTGGTTACGACATCGCTGTTGCGAGTTAGCTCCGCCTTCGATGCGGCATTGATCTGCCGCGTTCGGTGACGTAATCGGTCCAGTCGCGGGCGGCGAGTTTGGCCCAGGCGGCTGCGTTCTTGGTGGTGATCGCGAGCAGTTCGGCCAGCACGGGTGCGGGCATGTCGCTGGCGAGCTGGAAGAGGGCGGCTTTGCGATGTTCGTAGGGTTTCACCCCGACCGCGACGAGCTGGGTGCGGATGTTCTCGGTGGACAGGTGGGTGCCGGGAAGTCGGCCGGGGAACAGCCAGCCCGTATGGGATGGGGTGTAGCGGCTTTCGCATTGCTGCTCCAGATGCTCGCGGATGAGGTCGTCGAGTAGGGGAGGCATTTGGATGGGGATGGCGGCGAAGACGACATGCACGGCGTGATCGTCGGAGATCGAGATTTGGCTTGATCGCAGGGCGACGATGCGCGAAAGAGGTTGGGCGAACAACAATGTGAGCAGTCCCGCGATGCGGGTTTTGCGGCGGATTGTGTCGTCGTGCAGCAGCCGCCCGACGGCGGCCCACCGCTGGGAATCCGAGACGGTTACCGAGGGAGGTGACCGTGGCGGATCGGTGACCCTCAGTGTGGTGTTGATGCGGGATTGGCGTAGCCAGACGAGGAAGGCGTACTCGGCAGTGAGCGGCCTCCGGTGGAGCGCCTGGTAGCGCTCCAGCATCTCCTGTGTCGCTGTCGCCGGAGTGGCGTCGTGGGTGTGCAGAAACGCCATGAACTGAATCGCCACGCGGACGCGACGACGGCAGGCATCGGTCATCGATCTCGTCAGCCGGTTCTCGTGGGAGGCCTTGCGCATCTGGCGCAGTACATGCCAATGCGCGAATCGGCGAACGATGGCGGCGTCTTCGGCCGGAAGCTCGGCTACAACGTCCTCGATCCAGGGCAGCATCCGTTCGACGCGGATGTCGATCGGGCCCAGAACGCCGACCGCGACCAGGAGGCTGCGCAAGTAATCGTGGGCTCGGTCCGAGGGAAGATCGCTGAAGGTGTCGTGGCTGATTTCACGCGTTCCGCAGGCCATGTCGCGAAGGAGCTGCGGGCCGGTACCGGGCTTCTTTCGCAGCCACCAGAGCACCGTCTGTGGGCGGTCGGCGTTGATCAGTTCGTCGAACACGGGCCGTAGTCGGTGATGAATCGTGCCGCTGATCGGGTCGGTGAGCAGCTCGGTGAGGCGCTCGCGTAGGAAGCAGCGGGCGCATCGGTAGAACCCGTAGGGGTGTTCTTCGCGGCCGCATTCGCTGCAGGTGAAGATCGATGCGACACCGGCGCAGGAGGCGCACACGATGGCATCGTCGAGCTGCCACGCCAGTGGCCGCACGGTCTCACACCGCGGGCATTTCTCGGGGTGATAGTGCCGTCTGCGACGGCATGCGACACAGATGCGACGCCCGTGCGTCAGTGGGGTTAGCCGGATGGTGCTTGCACACTCCCAGCAGGCCCGCTGAGTCACTGGTTGTCGTGGGGGCGGCGGATGGTGGCGCGGATGGGTCGCAGGTCGCCGATGCCGGGTCCGCTGTCGTTGACCGCGGGCGCCTCACGGACTTGTTCGGCGACGAGCTCGAGCAGGTCGTTGGGCGTGCACGACAAGATGTCGCAGAGGGCGGCGAGCAGGTCGAGATTGATGCGCTGCGGGGGCTTGGTCGCGATCCGGTGCACCATCTGTCGGGAGATCTCCACGCCACGCTCGTGCAGCGGTGCGACAAGGTCGGTGGTGGCGAACATTCCGTTCTGGGCCATCAGCTGACGCAGGTTCCACCGCAGCACGGTCCTAGTGCTCATCTCCGCCTTCACCTGTCGTCGTGGATGATCCGTAGACGCGGCGCAGCGCCGCCTGCAGTGTTTTGGTCTTGAAGTCGTCGGACACCGAGGTATAGATCGCGGTGGTCGAGGCATACGAGTGCCCCACCTGTTCGGTGACGAACCGCTCCGGATAACCGAACTCGATCAGATGGGTGACATAGGAGTGCCGCAGGCAGTGCAAGGTGAGCTCGGCAGGCAGTCCCGCTTGCACCCGTGCGACGGCGAATCGCCTATCCATGGTCTTGGTCGCCACGCGCCGTCGACGCTCGGTCAGCCAGAGCTCTTGACGGTTCCCGGGGCTGAGGAGTGGGCGGCCGTGGTCGACCCATTGGCGCAGTCCGTCGATCACCCAGTCGAACTCCGGAACGGCGAGCACGGTGCGACGCCTGGGAGAGCTGCCGCGACGTGATTTGGCGTAGCGAACGTGGACGGCGCCGAACGTGCCCCAGGCCGGCATCCGCGAGTTCGGACGCAGGTCGGCGAGATCGAGATAGCACAGCTCGCGGCGGCGTAAACCGAAGGCGTAGGCCGTCTTGATCATCTGTGCGTCGCGCAGCGCCGCGAACGCGCCTTTGTTCCTGGACCGAGCGAGAACATCGACGCGATCATCGAGGAAATCGAACAATGTTTCCAGTTCGTCGTAGGTGAACGGGCGACGCGCGGGCTTGCCCTCGTAGTCGACCAGATGCGCGGCGGTGTTGTAGTCGTGACAGACCTGCGATGGGATCCGTCCGAACCTGTTCTCGCATTGCGCGATCCAACCGTAGCGGCTATCGAGTAGGTAGTCGCAGAACATCCGCAACGACATGTGATAGCCGCGAATGGTCGACGGTGCTTTGCGTTCCGGGCCCGACATCAAAGCGGCCGTGAAGTCTTCGACATCGCCGGCAGTCCAGTCCCACGGAGGCGCCCCGGCGAACTCTGCGAACCGCCGCACCAACGCCAGCCGCGGCTCGATCGTGGCCTCAGCAGCGAGTAGCCGAGACGCCTGTTGACGACCCCACCCAGACAGCATCGCTTCGAAGACTGCGCTGGCCTCGTCCAGGTGAACCACGCCCGAGGCAAGAACCAAGTGCGCCGACCCCGGAACGCTCACAAGAGAACCTCCATCTATCGTCAACTTAGAGTTGTCAATGACAACCGCAAGTTACCACACCTGCGAGCGAAATCCGTCTACCAGGAGGAACACGAAAGTGGTTCAATGAAGCGCATCCGGCGCTGGTCCCATGCGCCAGATATACGCGTCAACTTCAGGTTGATTCGCGACCTTCGGGGCCTGAGTGCAAGAGGTGTGTGGTCTGTCGGCGGGCTGTAAACGGGGTGTGAGGAGGGCGGCTGGCGGTGGGTGCGGTGGTTGGCGAGTGGGGTGGGTGACGGTGGGTTGAGGGTGGCGACGGTGAAGCGGTCAGGAGGGCGGACGAAAAAAGTCGTGGGCGACGAATGTGGCTGTGGTGGTGGCCTGCTCGGCCCGAACACTTCTAAGGTCCTCAACCATGACGGCAGCGAGAACATCCAAGGCGGAGGCCCGGCGCCGGGCTGTGGAAGCGGCTCGGCGCGCCAACGAGGAGCTTGCGGCGCGGGAGAAGGCGAACCTCAAGGACGCGACGATCCTGCTTCACGCGATCGACAAACTCGACGCGATTGGCGAGTGGAAGAAGCAGCGGCGCGCGGAGCTGCGCGCGCAGGCCGACGCGCAGTTGGCGCGCGAAGAAGCTAAACGGGTAGGCGACGATCGCGAAGCGGCGGGCGCGGCCGTCGAACGGATGCGTGAGCGGGGTGAGACGCTGACGACGATCGCCACCAAACACGACCTCGGGATCGCAATCGTTCGCGTGATGGCACGGCATGCGCCGAAAGCGGCAAATCCGGTATCGCGGAACGGTTCGCAGGCACTAGGTCGGAATGTGTCCGGAACGGGGGAGGCGGCGGCGGACGGGGAGGTCGGCCCGGACGCGGGCGAACCGCCGGCCGGAGCGGCGCCAGGGTGACGGTTCGGCGGTGGCGCGGCGACGGAAGTCTCAAGGGTGCGCTACGTCCTGAACCCGACGACAGAAGGGCGCTCGGCGCGGCGTTGCGACGGCGCAGGGCAGCGCGCAAGTTGATGCCGTCGCGGGGACGCTGCCGCGGGGCCGCGATCCCGCACTCCCGCCGGCCTGCTGGGCGCACTGAGCGATGCGTCGCCGCAGCGCGGCTGCGGGGTCGCGGTCGTGTCGACGCGGACGCTGTCTGATGGGGCGTGCGGCGTGGTGCGGTGGCCGAATACGCGGGCCGCGGTGAACGTAGGTGCCGGCTGTTAGGTTCACCGGTCTTGAGGAGAGCGGCGAGGTTATCGTGGACCGGCTGGCGCACGCCTCGGAGATCGCGCGTTTCACCGCCATGTGGTGTGCGGGCCCACGGTGTCGGACTCGACATCTGGGACAGGTGCCATCGGTGCCGATGGCTAGGGCCGGTTTTATCTCAGGTCAGTCTTCGGTGAACGGCGACGCCGGCTTCGGGCTATGGGGTGACGATGTTGCACCAGAACGGGAAGGTGTCGAGTAGGTCAAGGAAATCGTTGAACGACGCTTCTTGGCCATCGATGGTGAGTTTGTTCTGCTTCTTGGGGTCGTCAAGGGTGATGTTGCCCAGCTGAATATCGTCCAGCGTGGCTTTAGCAGTGTCAGGCTGGCGTTGGCGTTCGGTACCGGCTCGGGAGCGTAGTGCAGCACCGCGTTCTCGACGGTGAGGCCGTACTCCTTGTTGAGGTTGGTGAACTTGACGTTGAGCGTGAACGGTAATCACGGCCCGGGTGGGCTTGTCCTTGCCGACGGCCAGGCGGGTGCGTTCGGCGAGATCGACGTTCAGTCGTGCAGTGCGTTCGTCGGTGACGTAGAAGTGCGGGGCCGTGACGTGGGTGACGAGCTCCGGGTGCTTCTCCACCGTCAGGTCTACCAGCGCGGCGTGCCGATTGATCCTCGGCAAGAGCATTGATGCCGTAGGGACGGCCGGTGCACAGCGGCAGCTTGTCGAGGCCGAAGCCCTCGTCGGCAAGCCGCTCAGCGGCGGGCTCCCAGTACACCCGCAGGCCCGCCTCCACGGCGGCTGCCGCCGCAGCGGCCTGGTGACGTGCAGCTTTGGTGTCCAGGATGATGGCGTCGGTGCCAGCGTGCTCACGCGACAGGAAATCTTCGACCTGCTTGTGGTCGTTGGGTCCGAGCCGAAACTGAATGCCCATCGTGTGAAAACGCCCTCTCGACCTCGGGCGTTGTTTCATGACAGAATGCATGACACACACGCAGACAAAAGGAAGACAGGCAGACGATATGGGAGCTAACGCGCTCGCCTCGACCGTGTCGAGTGCGATCGAGCGCTTGGGATTGACCTACGAAGAGGTCGGCGACATCGTCGACGCGTCGGCGCGCTCGGTGGCGCGCTGGACCTCAGGACAGGTCGTTCCACAACGACTCAACAAACAACGACTCATCGAACTGGCCTACGTCGCCGACGCGCTGGCCGAAGTGCTTCCCCGAGACCAGGCCAACGTCTGGATGTTCTCCCCGAATCGATTACTGGCCCACGCCAAGCCCGCCGACCTGGTGCGTGACGGCGAGTACCAGCGCGTCCTGGCCCTCATCGACGCCATGGCCGAA
The DNA here is from genome assembly GCA_040752555.1 of Actinomycetota bacterium. Taxonomy (GTDB): domain Bacteria; phylum Actinomycetota; class Actinomycetes; order Mycobacteriales; family Mycobacteriaceae; genus Mycobacterium. The sequence continues at coordinate 358,143 of JBFMGT010000001.1, forward strand.
GGGATCTTCGTGTGAGCGATGCGCTCGACGAGGACCTGGTGCAGCGCATTGACGCGCGCGGCACCAGCCGGTGGTCGGGCACGTGCGCTCGCTACACCGGCGCCCACCGTGACCCCTTGTCGGGGGAAGGGGCGCGCAGATTCGGCGGAAGGTGGAAACCCTGCCGGACTCTTCTCGGCGATCTATCTGGCCGACTCCACGCAAGCGTGCATGGTCGAAGTAGAACGCGCCGCGCAGGCGGCGTCGACGACCCCGGAGAAGATGCTCGAAGCTTCCTATCGACTGCACACCATCGAGGCCACCGACCTGGCCGTCCTGGATCTCATCACCTCTGACGCCCGCGAAGCGGTGGGGCTCGAGGACGACGACATCTATGGCGACGACTGGTCGGCGTGCCAAGCGGTGGGCCATGCCGCATGGTTCCTGCATGTGCAAGGCGTACTGGTGCCTGCCGCCGGGGGAATTGGCCTGGTCATCACCGCCTACGAACAACGGACCCGCCCCGGTCAGCTCCACGTCAGCCACAGCGAGGATCTGACACCTACCCGCTACGGAGAACTGCGGCACGGCACCCTTAACTAGGGGCGGCGGCCTGCTCCCCGCCCCAGGGGAGCGTCTTGCAGCTCGTTCTTGTTGGACGCTCGCTCGGCTGGGGAATGTTTGTTGTCCTGACGTGCGAGGATGCCAAATTCGCCGGATGCAATAAGCAGACTAATACCGGTAAACCTGCATATTCGATTCCCGCATATTGTCGCATCGACTCGATCGGGTCGTGGGGGACAAGTCAACCGCGCTATGGATATCAGTCGTTATCCACGATGAATGTCTGTATGACTCCGAATAGGGCTTTCAACCAGGAGGGCGCGTCGTGACGCTAGGGGAAGCGGTCGTGAGGCGGTAGCTGGTAAGGGGCGATGAGTCGGTGGTGTCGATTGCGCCTTCTTCATACCCTTAGCGCTTGACGTCGCGTGGGTGACGAACAGCGGGACCGAAGGATGCCGCTGAGCCGACGCAGTTTCGGGCCATCAGTTCAGAGCGCGCCCTAGAAAATCCGGCTGGACAGCGGCTGCCTGGCCTCGTAACCTAACCGTGACCTACGTATCTAGTACGTACTTGCTACTTAGCCGAAGGTTTTCGCTCTTGTGACTTCATCTGTGCTGGCGGTCCTGCCGCGCGCGTTGGGCAGGCGGCTCGTCTGCATTTTGGTGGCTTTCGGCGTTGTTGCTGCGCTTTTGGCAACCGATGTCCGCGCTGATCCGGCGGCTGATGCCCTTGCCGAACTGACTGAATTGTCGCGTCTGGCGGAGCAGACCACCGAGCAGATTCACACGGCGCAGATCGACCTTGACGAGAAGCTCGCAGCGCAGCAGGTTGCGGAGAAGGGGGCGGTTTCGGATCGCATGGCCGCGGATGCAGCGGCGGCCGATCTGGTGAGGTATCAGGCTGCTGTCGATAGGTTGGCCGCGGCTGCCTACATGGGTGGGCGCACGGATACCTTGGCGGCGGCGTTGACGGCGACGTCTCCTCAGGATTTGATCGATCAGCTGGCAGTTCAGAAGACGGTTGCGTCGGAGCTGGCTGTGCAGATGGCTGCGTTCCGGTCGGCCAGTGCGCGGGCCGCGGCAACTGCGGAGCGGTCTGCGAAGTCGGCAGCCCAAGCGCGGAGTGCGGCCGATGAGGCGGCGGCAGTGCGGACCGACCTGGAGGCCAAACAGCGTCGGATGGCGGAGCAGATTGCTGCTGTGCAGGCCCGCTACGACGCTTTGACGCCTGATCAGCGAGCGATTTTGGCTGACCCTGGCCCCGCGCCGCCTCCTTTGCCGTCGACTCCGCCGGTGAGCGATCCGAGCATCGTTGCTATGCCGGGCCCGGCGGGCGGGGCCTCCTCGGGGAACGGTGTTGCGGTGGTCCAGGCGGCGCTGACACGGGTGGGGTCGCCTTATTCGTGGGGAGCCACCGGTCCGGATGCGTTCGACTGCTCTGGGCTGATTAAGTGGGCGTTTCTGCAGAACGGCAAGTCGTTGCCTCGGTCGAGTCAGGCGCTTGCGCAGGGCGGGCAGCCGGTGGCGCTTTCAGACGTTCAGCCCGGCGACATCGTGACCTTCTATGCTGACGTGTCTCACGCGGGGATTTACATCGGCGACGGGTTGATGGTGCATGCGTCGACGTACGGAACGCCGGTGAAAGTCGCGCCGATCTCGTCGGCGCCGATTCACAACGTGCGGCGGTACTAGGAGCTTCGCAGCGAGGCCGGTCCATTCCAGAGGAAATTTCGGCGGTTCGGTCCATTCGCCGATGTCGTCGATGATGTGAGCGATGTGCAGGGTTGAGTAGGCAATCGTTCTGCGTACTCGAAACCCGTCTCGCACGGCTTCGACGGGGGTTTTGCGGTCGTGTCTATTCGACAGCGGTGAGGACGTTGACGGTCGCGCCGTTGTCGGTGGAGCTGTAGATGGCGGTATCAGTGGCGATGTAGACCTGACCGTTGCCGGCGGCGAGCAGGGCCTGGGGTTTGTTGTTGAGCGAGTGGCCCGGCTGCCAGGTCTGCCCGTCGTCGGCGCTGGTGTACAGCCGTCCTTCGAGGTCGGCGCCGAGCAGGGGACCGCGGTCGGGCCAGCTGATGAACAGCAGTGCCGGCGCACCGGTGACTGCGCTGAACGTCCTCGCCCCGTCGGTGCTTCGGAGCAGCCCTTGGCGTGCTGTTGCGAGGATCTCATCCGGGGCATCCGGTGATATTGCGAGGTCGACGGCGGGGACTTCTGCGCGCTGCTGCCAGGACCGCTGATCAAAACTAACCATCACGGTGCCGGATTGGCTGTCGTGACCGTAGATCCGTCCGTGGCGGTATTTGAGTGCGTGGAAGTCGGCGCTACCGTGCAATGACAGAGGTTCCCAGGACTGGCCGGCGTCGCTGCTTTTGATCAGGCCGAGGTGGGGCGGTTGTTGGCGGTCGGCGGGGTCGGGGTGGCCGCTGGCCAGGAATTCGTCGGGGCCGGCGACGGTGAAGCCCATGAAGTCCTGCGAGAGCTCACCGACTCGTTGTGGCGCCTGATCTTGCTCAACGGTGTAGAGGCCGTAATGAGTTGCGACGTAGAGCTTGTCGTCAGATGGGTTGATGCCGAGGCCGTGGATGTGCACCATGCCCGGCACGACGGCGGGTGGCGGGCTTTCGGGGGCGTTCGACGAACAGGCCGCGGCCAGAGCCCCGGTCAGGGCGATGGCGAAAAGGTTGCGGATCAGCACACGGACACCTTCCGGTCACGAGATCTACGTAGTTCAATAGTAGGTGGGCGGTGCGTGAGGTGGCTGCGCCTCGGGTGGCGCGACCGCGAGTGATGGACCGGGGGAGTCGTCTTCATCAAATCTTCATCGGATCACGAACCGACCCATACTCGGATTGCTGAGGCTGGGGTGCGGCGGTGCAAGGGCTTGCCGTGTGGACGCATGGTGTCACGAAGATGTTCGAGGAAGGATGTGCGATGCAGCACAAGCGTTTTGGATTCGGGCTTGCGGCGCTTGCGGCGTCGGCCCTGTTTGTCAGCGGCTGTTCGAATGCAACGAACGAGTCTCAGTCATCGTCGTCGAGCACCACCTCGGCAGCAGCGTCGGCGTCGGCTTCGCCCAGTGCTGCGAGCAGTGACACTGCCCATAACGATGCTGATGTGACGTTCGCTCAAGGCATGATCCCTCATCATCAGCAGGCGATCGAGATGAGCGACATGCTGCTCGGCAAGCAGGGAGTTGATCCTGAAGTAGTGTCACTGGCCAACGAGATCAAGAACGCTCAGGGTCCTGAGATCGAACAGATGCAGGGCTGGCTGCAGGACTGGGGAGTGTCCTCGTCGACAACGGCCCCCAGCACCGCCGCAATGCCCGGCCATGACATGCCTGGCCATCAAATGCCCAGCGGAGACATGGGTGATATGCCGGGTATGAGCGGCGGCGGTATGGGCATGATGTCGGAAGCCGATATGGCTGCACTGCAGAACGCGCAGGGCGCTGAGGCTAGCCGACTCTTTTTGACGCAGATGATCGAGCATCACAAGGGCGCGATCATGATGGCGCAGCAGGAAGTTGACAACGGCCAGTTCCCGGCGGCAGTCGAGATGGCGCGCAACATCGTGTCTTCTCAGCAAGCAGAGATCGACACGATGCAGGGAATGTTGGACAAGTAGCGCGGAGTGGGCACTAGTCAGGGACGCGTTGAGCAGCCGTCGCAGGGTGGTGTTCGCTGCGTATCGGGGTGATGGGCAGGGCGATGGTGAATGTTGCGCCGGCGCCGGGTCCAGCACTGGCTACCGAGATCGATCCGCCGTGCGCTTCGATGAGCGCTTTGGCGATGGCGAGCCCGATACCGGCGCCGCCATGCTCGCGGTCGCGGGCGGTGTCCGCCCGGTAGAACCGTTCGAACACTCGGGTGACGTGCTCAGCGGTGATCCCTTCTCCGGTGTCAGCGACAGCGATTTTTACCTGGTCGCCGTCACGAAGACAGTGAAGGTGTACCGACCCGCCGGGCGGTGTGTGCCGTAGCGCATTCTCCAGCAGGTTTCCCAACACTTGAGACAGTCGTTGTTCGTCGGCCCAAAGCGGCGGTAGCGGTTGCGGGAGGTGTACGTGCAGTCCGACCCCCTTGGCGTCATACCGTTCTTGTGCTGCTGCGACGCACTGGCGGGTTAGGCGGTCCACGTCGAGGGAGGCGTAGGACATAGACACCGCACTTTCCTCGGCCATCGCCAGCGCGGCGACGTCATCGGAGAATCGCACCAGCCGACGGGTTTGGTCGCGCAGCATGGCTGCTGTCTGGGGTGTCAAGGAGCGCACGCCGTCTTCGAGTGCCTCGATGTAGGCCTCGAGTACTGCCACGGGTGTGCGGATCTCGTGCGCGAGGTCTCCGAACAGTTGCTGGCGTGTCGAATCGACGGCTTGAAGCCGGGAGGCCATTTGGTTGAATGCGGTTGCGAGGGCGTCGAAGTCATCGCCGAGGCGCGGCGGTGACACGCGGATGTCGTAGTTCCCTTCAGCGACATCGGTGGCCGCGGCGGCGACTTCGGTGATGGACCGTTGGAGGCGTCGACTGACGTAGAAGCTGACCGCGAGGGCGGCAAGTGCTGACACCGCTAAAGCGCCTCCGATGGAGATCACCGTTGCGTAGCCGTAGGCCTCTTCGGCGTGGACTTCTTCCAGGGAGTCCATCGGGACACCGGCACGGTGGAGGTGTTCGCGGAACAGCGGTGGGCCGACCACGGCAGCGACCACCGCGGTCGTCGCCGCTCCGGCCGCCAGCACGATGGCTTGGGCCGCCAGGAGTCGCAGGCCGATACCGGGACGGCCCGGCCGTCGACGCCGGCGAGGGGTCGACGTAGGTGGGGGAGTCACTGTCCGGTTCCCATCCGGTATCCGACACCTCGAACCGTGGCGATGTAGCGGGGGCGTGCGGCGTCGTCGCCGAGTTTGCGTCGTAAGTGTCCGATGTGGACGTCGACGAGGTGTTCGTTGCCGACCCAGGGTTCGTCGCGGATTATTTCGAGAAGTTGTCGGCGGCTCAGCACGATTCCTGGCCGCGCGGACAGGGCTTCGAGAATGTCGAATTCGGTGCGGGTCAACAGGATTAGTTCGTCGTCGATATGTACCTCACGGGCGGCGACGTTGATGCTCAGTGCGCCGAAGCGGCGCGGCGGGGCTGTCTCTCGTTCGGCGGGTGCGGCGGCTGTTTGCAGGATGCGGGGTCGCCGCAGCATGGCGCGGATGCGCGCGACCAGCTCGCGGGGACTGAAGGGTTTGGTGATGTAGTCGTCGGCGCCGACGGTGAGGCCGAGGACGGTATCCAGTTCGGTGTCACGGGCGGTGAGCATGACGACGTAGGCGTCGGAGAAGGTCCGCAATTGCCGGCAGACCTCGAGTCCGTCGATGCCGGGTAGGCCGAGGTCAAGGATGACGACATCGGGATCCAGGTCGCGTGCGACGGCGATTGCGTCGACACCGTTGCCGGCGACGACGGCTTCGAACTGCTCGCGTTCGAGATAGCTGGCTACCACTTCGGCCAGGGGGAGTTCGTCGTCGACGACCAGCGCGCGGTATCCCTTCGCGCTCTCAGGCGCGCCCAGGTGGTGGTGCTGCATATCCCATATGGTGCCTGCTGGTGCGCCCGTAACCAGGTATGGCTGACCGGGCGGCTCGATCTTCAGCAGATCTTCACACGACTCATACCGTTTTCCTCCTGCGGTGGGGTGAGGCTCACTGCGGAGAAGGGCCTGACATGCGTTGGCTGATGGACGTGTGCCCGAACAGTCTCGGGTGGCAAGCGTGGCTGATCCTGTGTGCCGTGGTCGTGGTGCTGTGGGCGGCTGCGATCGCCGGCGCGACGGCGCTACTTAACGCCTCTCGCTGGCCGCGTCGTTCGGGGCGGCCTGACGTGCCCGAGGAGGCCGATTCGCAGCGGCCGCACCGCGGCGCACTGACCGGTCCACCTGCGCGGCATCGCGGCGATGTCAATATTCGATCAAGCGGGTGACGTAGGGCGTCATGCCGGAGGTGCGTACGGGCGAGATCTTGACGACCGACCCGGTGTAGGGGGCTTCGATCATCATGCCGTCGCCCAGATACATCGCTTCGTGCTGGCTGGCGTTGGGGCCGTAAAAGATGAGGTCACCGCGTCGCATCTGTGACGAGGGGATCTTGCGGCCTGCGTTGTATTGCGATCCGGAGTAGTGGTCGAGTTTGATGCCGACGCCGGCGAAGGCATACAGCATCAGGCCCGAACAGTCGAAACCCACGGTGTTGGCGCCCTGGTCGATGCCTCGTGACGGGCCGTTGGCGTTGCCGCCGCCCCAGGAGTAAGGCACGCCCAGTTGTGACATGGCGCGGCGAATCACGAATTCTGAGGCCTGGCGGCCGTAGAGGCGGGGGATGCGTCCGTTGGTGATGCCGGGATCTGCGGCGGCGGTGACTGGAGACAGAATGCCGAGTTTGGTGAGGAACTTGCGGCCCATGTCGGCCGTCAGCTGCGCCGAGGTCGCCATGATCTTGAGGACGGCATTGATGATGGCCACCGGGTCGCCGGCCACGTTAGCGCTGGGCACCATCGGCAGCGTGGTGTCCCACAGGCCCCCCTTGGTGGCGCCCCCCGGCGACGTGGTGCCGCGGTCCCAGGGAGCGCCGGATGCCGGAACAGTGCCGGGTTGCGCGGCACTGGGCGCGGCGGCTGTCGCCGCCACCGGTCGGGCGGCTTCCAGTCGAGCTTGAGCGGAGTCGCGTTCGGTAGCGAGCCGTTCGACCTCGCGTTGCTGTGCGGTAAACGTCTGCTGGGCGTCCCGGAGTGCGGCTACCGCGTCGTCTTGCCGGCGTTGGGCGTCCGCGGCGGCGCTCTCGGCGCGCGCCCGCGCGGCCGTCGCAGCAGAAAGCTTGTTGGCCTGATCGGTCTGCCGACGCAGGAGGTCGTCGCGGACCCGCTGAAAGCTGATGGTGAGGGTCTGCTGGGTCGAGGCCCCGGCCAGGATCTCCTCGGGACTTTTTGCCAGCGGCAACGCACCCGACGGCCCGTTCATATAGGTCGACGCGGCGAAGCGGTCAAAGCGCTGTTGTGCGGCCTCGATCGCGTGTTGGCTGTCGGTAAGGGCTTGGTCGCTGGCAACAACGTCGCGTCGGGCCTGCGCGAGGGTGTCGCGAGCGGCCGCGATTTCGACCAGGGCACGGTTGACGCCCTCTTGCTTGATCTGGATGTCGCTACCGACGTCGGCCATCCGCTGGTTCGCTTCGGCGACCGCCGCAACCAATGAGGGAACGTCGTCGCGGTCGGGGCTGCCGTCATGCCCGGCAACAGCGGTGCCCGGGGCGCTGATCACCAGTGCCGGCATTAATGCGAAGAGACTCAGAAAAGAAGTGAGGCGCCGCATCGAATCTCCTCAGCTGGGGTGAGCGTTGTCGAGCCGCGCACCTAAGCCGAAAGGCACCCGCGGCACTCCTACTACCGAGCTAAGTACGTAGCACAATAGTACGTAGACGGAACGTACATCACTTTGGTATCAGGAGGAACGTCTGTCACAGTCTCAGGTCGGTTACAACTGTGCGCCACGGGCGCTAGGTTCACGCGCCGCGGCCGGTAGTGCAGATGCTGGCCCTATGCGGTCCAGGTGAGGCGTATCGCGGCTTTTCCCAGCTCGGCGGCTACATTGGGGACTGAAGAGCTCGGGGCGCGAGGAGGCCAGCTCGTCGCGGAGAGCGGGAGGCGCAAATGGAACAGCGAGGATTCGGCGACCTCGAAGCGGTGGTCATGGATTGCGTGTGGGATTACGCCGAGCCTGTCACGGTGCGTGAGGTTTTCGACGAGATCTCTCAACGGCGCCAGATCGCTTACACCACCGTGATGTCGACGATGGACAACCTGTACCGCAAGCGCTGGTTGCAACGTCAGCGCGATGGGAAAGCGTACGTGTATCAGGCGTCCATGAGCCGCGAGGAGCGTTCCGCGCGTTTGATGAAGGCCGCGTTCGACGCCGGCGGGGATACCGATGCGGTGCTGGCCTTCTTTGTTGAGCAGATGAACGCCGAGCAGTCCGCTCAATTGAAGGCGGCTCTGCGCAAGGGTCGTCGGTGATGACCGCCGCGCTGTGGCTGCTCCTCTACGGCAGCGCGCTGGCCTGGTGGGCGCCACCGGTCCTGAGACGGATGACCCGTCACGGCATCAGCCCCCATATGGGAGTGGCCGCCTGGCTGGCCACCGTTTCCGCGACGCTGACGGCGTGGCTCGTCGCGCTGATCATGGTCATCGGCGCAACGACGGACAGTATTCGTACGGGCGCGGTCGTGACGCTGTGCCTGGAGCTGTTTGGCTTCTCCGAGCACACCCCCATGGCCGGACGAATCGGTTCTGTTGTTCTCATCGCGGTAGGAACCCTGACGTCAGGGTTCGTCGTAATGCGGATCGGTCGCTGCTTGTCGCGGCTGCGGGCGCGAAGTCACGAGCACGCGCGTGCCGCGCGGATCGTCGGCCGACCCACCGACCATCCCAATGTGGTGGTCGTGGAGGCCGACCGGCCTGCTGCCTACTGCGTGGTCGGACGCCCGAACGCCATCATCGTCACCTCCGCGGCGATGAAGTCGTTGAACCGATCACAGCTCAAAGCGGTTCTGGCGCATGAAAACGCGCACATCTCGGGGCGCCACCACCACATCCTCATGGCGCTCCGCGCTTTGGGGGGCACACTGCCGCGGCTTCCGCTTTTCGCGACGGCCCCTCATCGTGTGGGTGAACTGCTGGAGATGTGCGCTGACGACACCGCCGTGCGCCGCGTCGGCACGCATCCGCTGTTGGCTGGTTTATCTGCTCTGGCCGGAGAACACCCGCCTGCGCGGGAAGGCCTCGCCGCGGCGGGAACAGCGGTCATCGCGCGAGCGCAGCGCCTGCTCACCCCCACACGCCGGCACGTGCGATGGCGCCACCGCATCTGCCTGACAGCCGCGATCACCGCCATGCTCGCCACACCCGCTCTCATCCAGGTGCTCTGCCACCACTAGCGCCTCAACGCCGGCCGCACGTTCCGCAGGTGGAGCCAATGCGCGTAGGCCGCCAGCAAAGGAAACACCGCTTGGCGCGCGGGCCGATAGAGAGCAAATTATCTACGTAGTAAAACCGTAGATGATCTGCGGTACAAGCAGCGCTCCGATCTATTGCATCTCCTTCGCGGAACCACCAAAAGGGCGTTTTCGCAAGGTCATCGGGCGAAGTCGATCGTGCGACGGAACGGCCGGATGGCTCGGCGCAACGGCGGTCGCGCTCTGATCACAACCCGGCATCGGCTCAGGGGCCGAGCCTGAAATCGCCGATCCGCTGCTACAGTCGGCAACATCGTGATGTACTTCGACGCGAACTCTGGGCAACGCCGCCGCGCCATCGTCGCGGCGTTGATCGCGTTCTGGACCGTCATCGTCGGAGCCGAGTGGGCACTGCCCGGCGTGAATGCGGCACCTACGCACGGACCGCACACCCTGGCCACCAGTGCGGTCGGCGCGCCGATGTCTGTCGAGCTCGACCACCCCCACGTCTCCCAACCCGACGCCGAGTGCACGCCCGACACATTGGCCGAAGCGATCCTGCCGCGGGGAACGGTCTCCCTGATCGCGCTCGCGTTGGGCCTCGTCGTGGCTGTGCTTCCGCTGCTGTGGTGCCAGGCGGCGAAGGCGCCTATCCGCGGTCCACCACGGAACGCCCGCGCCCTGCGCACCGGCCGCGACGTGCTCGCCCACCTGTGTATCGCGCGCCGCTGATCGGCTAGCGTCAGGCCCCGTCGTCTTCGACGGTGGCCGGTGACCGCTACCTGCCGTCAGTCGCCGCGCTTCGTCGCGGCCTCACAGAAGCGACATTCATCGATGAATCCTGCCCTGCCAATCCGCCATGCACGCACTTCCCACACCCGATCGGCACAGCCACAACGCGGCCGCAACGAGCGGCCGGCCACCATGGTCGGCCAGACCCCTGTCTTGAGAATCAGCGCACCGTTCACGTCAGAAGAGCGGGGCTTTTGGGCCAAACTCGAAGGCTTCAACCCGGGAGGGATGAAAGACCGACCCGCGCTACACATGGTCGAACGCGCCCGCTCCCGCGGGGCACTTGCCCCCGGCGCCCGCATCGTCGAATCCACCAGCGGGACACTGGGGTTGGGTCTCGCACTAGCCGGAACGGTCTACGGGCACCCCGTCACCTTGGTCACCGACCCCGGGATGGAGCCGATCATTCAGAATATGCTCGCCGCATTCGGCGCCGACATCGAATTGGTCACTGAACCGCACCCACAGGGAGGCTGGCAGCAGGCTCGCCGTGACCGCGTGCAGAAGATCTTGGCCACCGACCCGCGCGCGTGGCATCCCGATCAATACAGCAACCCCGATAACGTCGAGGCCTACCGCGGGCTCGCGTTGGAACTGAACGAACAACTCGGCGCCGTTGATGTCCTGGTGTGCTCGGTGGGCACCGGAGGCCACTCGGCCGGCGTCGCACGCGTCCTCCGAGAATTTAACCCGCAGCTGCGGCTGATCGGCGTCGACACGGTGGGCTCGACGATCTTCGGCCAGCCCGCGGCTTCTCGGCTCATGCGCGGCCTGGGATCGAGCATCTATCCCGGCAACGTCGACTACCAAGCGTTCAACGAAGTGCATTGGGTTGCCCCCGCGGAGTCGGTGTGGGCATGCCGCACCCTGGCGGCCACCCACTACGCCAGTGGCGGCTGGAGCGTCGGTGCGGTCGCCCTAGTTGCAGGCTGGGTCGCGCGCAATAGCCCTGCCGGAGCCACTGTCGCAGCGATCTTCCCGGACGGTCCGCAACGCTACTTCGACACCATCTACAACGACGACTACTGCCGCGCCCACGGCCTGCTCGACGCAGCGCCCCCGAGGCATCCCGCCACCATTGAGGACCCGATGACCCAGACAGTCACGGCGTGGACGCGATGCACCACCGTTGTCGACCCCACCGAGAGGCAGTCACGATGACCCTGCTGTCAGCCTTCCGCAGCTTTGGTTGGCCCAGTCGGATGCTGATGATCAACCAATTCGGCATCAACCTGGGCTTTTACATGCTCATGCCTTACCTGGCCGGCTACCTCGCCGGCCCGTTGGGGCTGGCCGCGTGGGCCATCGGCCTGGTGCTGGGTGTACGTAACTTCTCCCAGCAAGGCATGTTTCTCATCGGCGGCACTCTGGCAGACCGGCTGGGCTACAAACCGCTCATCGTCTGCGGATGTGTCCTCCGGACAGCAGGATTCGGCCTGCTCGTCTTCGCTGAATCGCTGCCGGCGGTTCTGATCGCCTCGGCAGCAACCGGCTTCGCAGGCGCCCTGTTCAATCCTGCGGTGCGCGCCTATCTGGCGGCCGACGCGGGCCCACGGCGCGTGGAAGCCTTCGCGGTGTTCAACGTGTTCTATCAGGCGGGCATTCTGGCCGGACCCCTTGTCGGGCTGGCCTTAATGTTCGTCGATTTCCGAATGACAGCTGCCGCCGCAGCGGTCGTGTTCGCAGCGCTGACCGTGGCCCAACTCTTAGCATTGCCCCACCGCGCCGCGGGGACACCTGATGAGAAGACATCGGTGCTGCAGGACTGGCGAACAGTAGCGGCCAACCGCTCCTTTCTGCTCTTCGCGGCGGCCATGATCGGGTCGTATGTTTTGTCATTCCAGGTCTATCTGGCATTGCCGCTTCAGGCGCGAGACCTGTTTCCGCGCAACGATTCCGTTGTCACCGCCATGATCTTCGTGGTCTCGGGTCTGGTTGCCGTCCTCGGCCAGATGCGGATCACACGATGGTTCGCCCACCGCTGGGGCGCCGGCCGCTCCCTGGTGATCGGCATGCTGATCCTCGCGGCGTCGTTTTTGCCGCTGATCGTGCTGCCCGATGACACCAGGGCAGGCAGAGTCGCCGCCGCGACCGCGCTACTCGTCGCCACGGCGGTGCTGGCGGTCGGGTCGGCGGCCGTCTTCCCGTTCGAGATGGACACCGTCGTCTCATTGGCCAACAACCGTCTCATCGGAACGCACTACGGCTTCTACAACACCATCGTCGGAGTAGGAATTCTTATCGGCAATCTGGCCACCGGCTCGCTGATGCAGGCCGCCCGAGATCTCGGGCAACCCTGGCTGCTGTGGGTTCTGCTGTCGGCAATCGGGCTGTCCTCCGCAGCGGCCTTGTTCCGGCTGGACCGACGGGGCCGACTTCAACCCCAACAGCTGACATCCTCTGGCGCGCAAACCCCCCGCTGAACACCCGAAGACGCGAACATGCCCGACACCCCATATCGCCATCTACGTAGTAGCTACGTAGATGGCGATATGCTGGTTCCAGCATCCCCGCGGACACCTTCACGCCGTGAATGGCCCACGCTGGCAAGGAGACTGCCACGACCATCGAGCCGCACCCCGCTTCGGGCAGCGTTGCCTCTCCGGCGATAGCTGCTGGGCGCATTCGCGTTCTGCTGGTTGAACCTCGGCGCATCTACGCCGACATGTTGGCCGGCACCCTGCGCGCCGAAGAGTTCGCCGTCGACGTCGCACGCTCAGATGCTGCAGCGCTCACCGCGGTGCGCGACGATGACCCCGACGTGGTGGTGGTGTGCCTGGGATCATCCGCGCACGGCGCCGTCGTCCTTGACCGTGTTCGCCAGGCCGCCCATTGCGGCGTCGTCGCGCTCGCCGACACAGAGATGGCGCCACTGATATCGCGCGTCGGAGTGGTTCCCATCGGCTCCCGCGACATACTCAACACGCGAATACGGCAGACACTCAGGCATTCTCACCAACGCAGCGAGGACGGCGGCGCCCAGCGACGCCACGTCGACGATCTGGTGATCGACGTGGGGGTCCGGCGGGTCTATCAGCGCGGCAACGTCATATCGCTGACTCGAACGGAGTTCGCGATCCTTCGGGTTTTGTCCGATGATCCAGGGGAGCCCGTGACGTGCCGACGACTTCAGGAAGCCCTTTGGGGGGCGACGCAGCCCGGCGGGCGGTCGGCACTGGGCGTGCACATCGGCAATCTACGTCGCAAGCTCGGTGACGCCCCGTCTTGTCCGCGCTATGTCCGGACGGTCCGCGGCATCGGCTACTGTCTGGCCGGCTGAACCGTTACCCGGTGTGGACAAGGCTTTTGGTGGGAGGAAGCTGTTGGCGGAAGCGTTCGGGGTCAGGTCTCGATAATCCGTATGACGTAGGGTGTCATCCCGGCGGTACGCACCGGTGAAATCTTGATGGGAACGCCGGTTTGTTGCGCCTCGATCATTTTTCCGCCGCCGAGGTAGATCGCTTCGTGTTGGCTTCCGCCGGGCCCCCAGAACAGGAGGTCACCGCGTTTAGCTTGCGCGGGAGGTACCTTGCGGCCAGCGTTGTACTGGTCGCCGGACCATCGCGGCAACAGTACTCCGACGCCGGCGAAGGCGAATCGTGTCAGTCCTGAGCAGTCGAAACCGACGGTGCCTGCGCCTTGGTCGACACCGCGACTAGGGCCGGTGAGGCTGCCCCCTCCCCAGGAGTAGGGAACGCCGATCTGCGTTCCTGCCCTGCGGATAACGTATTCGATCGCCTGGGCACCGTAGAGACGGTTGCCGCGGACGCTCGTTTGGGGGCTTGCCGCGGGACTGACGAGTCCGAGACTGCCCAGGAAGCTACGCCCCAAATCCATCGCAGTCTGGGTGGCAACGGCCGTCGCCTGCAAGGACGCGTTGGCGATGGCAACCGGATCGCCGGGCGCTCCCGCACTCGGGATCTTGGGCAGGAGTGGATCCCACGGACCGCCTGTCGGCTCGGCGGAGGCTGCTGGCGTGCACGCCAAAAGTACCGTCGCGACGACGGCAACGATCACCCCAGTCAGGCGAAAGCCGAACGCAGATACGCGGCCTTCCTCCGGGCGGGCGCATCGGGCCATCGGTTCCATATGGCGTTCTTTCTTTCGGCTGTCGGAGCGCCGGTGATTGGTTTCGCCAAAAAAGGCGAAACAGAGCGTTCCGTACTGTGCAGCAACGATGTACGTAGCGAATACGTAGATCAGCCTAACTCACATATGCCTCATCAGTAACACCAGCAACATAATTACAATGCTGGAATTTCGGCGGCTGAAATTGCTAATGGTGTTTTGCGAAGGGGTGCTTGAAAGTGTCGATCGTCGATGGTGGGACTACGTACTAACCGGTGGTCCGGACATGTGAAAACGCCTTTACCTGGGGGCGGCAAACCAAAGGTGCCGTAGCGGAAAGGGCTGCGCTACCTGTGCTGCGTGGGCCCCACGGCGCGCGATGCTTGGGTGACACTCGGCAGTTCGCAACCCGGTTCGGTAGATGCGAAACGTCCTGCTGACACGCGTAACTGGTGCCACGAGGTGACTGGGAGGTGGCGGTTGTGAGTCTCCGCTTCTGATCTGAGTTTCAGAGGTTGGCGTTGCCGGCTTTCCACTGATCCCAAGGGATGTTCCAGTCACCTAAACCGTCTGTCCCCGACAGCGTGGGGCCGGTGGTGTTGATGACCTCAACGATGTCGCCGCGTCGGGTGTTGTCGTAGAACCAACGGGCGTTGGCCGGATTGACGTTGAGGCATCCGTGGCTGACATTGGCGATGCCTTGGCTGCCCACCGACCACGGTGCAGAGTGCACGTAGATCCCGCTGTAGGACATCTGGGTCGCCCACTCCACCTCGGTGCGGTATCCGTCAGGAGAGTTGACCGGGACTCCGTAGGTGGACGAATCCATCACCAGAAACGAGTAACGATCTCCAATGATGTAGGTGCCGTTATCGGTCGGAGTCTTGGCTTTACCCATGGAGATGGGCATGGTCTTGACGATCTGACCATTGCGCCGCACAGTCATCGTTTTGGTGGCGTCATCGGCGGTGGCGATGACCTCGTCACCGATGGTGAACCGGGTAGTGACGTCATCCTGACCGAACAGCCCGTCACCGAAGTTGACGCCGTAGGCGTTGACCGCCACCTCTACTTTTGTTCCCGGTGTCCAGTATTCGGCTGGGCGCCACCGTACTTCGCGATTATTGAGCCAGTAGAAGGCTCCCTCGACCGGGGGGTTGGTGGTCACGTTGATCGCTTGCTGCGCCGCAATCCGGTCGGTGATGTTTTCATCGAAGCGGATCGCGATGGGTTGGCCCACGCCAACCGTCTCGCCGTCGTTGGGCAGGACGTAGGGCATGGTCAAGTTGTCGGGCGAGTGGGTTTCGAAGGTCGCTGTCGTAGTGGTCGCGCCGCCCAGTCCAAGGGCCTGGGCATGAAGGGTGTATTGCTTGTTGTAGCCCAGCGGCTCGGCAGACGACCAGGACACGCCATCGGGGCTGAGCTGGCCGTCGACGAGTTCGCCGGCTTCGTTGGTCAACGAGACTTGGCCGAGAACGCCGTCACCGGCGGACACGGTAACAGGGGAGTCCACCGCGACACCGATCGCTCCGTCGGTCACCGACGCCTGCAATTTGGGCACTAGCAGGTCGGCGAACGGGGTGCCTTTATCAGTGATGACCTTGGGCTGGGGCGCGGCGGCCGGCGACGAGCTGCACGCGGCCGCGATCAGCAGCACCGCCATCGCCAGGACGGCCGTCCGCAGCCACTGCGCCGTGGCTCGAAACATGGGTAGGCGGCCTGTCTGCGGCATATACTAAATTCTCCGAATCGGTTTGTTGTCACCGGCTAACGGGCTGAGCACCGCGGTGTGCGCGCCGCACTGGTCGGACGCGGGCGACGGTGGACCGTTCACGCTCGAAGTCTTCTCGTCAGTCGTTTGGCTTTCGTAGTTCTTCGATGAAGATTCGATAAAGCCCGACTGGGTGAGTTTCACCGGCTTGGTCGATAGCACGTCTTCGCGCTCGTGGGCGCCAGGGCGCGCAATAGTTACAGGCAGTAAGCGTCCGGTTGTAGCGACGGAGCGGTCTTTTGGTTCGCCGCGAAGACTGCGCAGGTGGGGCTCTTCGGTCAGCCGTGTTTGCGTCTGGATGCTGGCTACGGGCAGGCCCCAGCCGATGAGAGCGAGGAGATTGGAGCCATGAGCACTCGGGCGAGGCGGGCTACGCATCGCGAAGAAGATGGGTTTGCTCACCCACCTAAACAGGCGCGCAGTGACCACTGCAGCGTGTTCCGGGCAAGCGGCACCCCGGTGTCAAAACGCTAACATCGCTTGTGGCGAGCGATAGTCCTGGCGGCGATGCCGCTGCCGCGTCGCGCTGGGGCGGGGCGGCGCTTCTGCGGCCCGGGGTGTTGGCCTTCACCGGTTCGATCGGCCCCACTGATGTTCACGCGCATCACGCCGTTCAGATCGTCACCGCGACGACGGCCTTGACGGTGCTCGACGAGCACGGCGACCGGCATCGGGGCACGAAGGTCGTCGTGCCCGCCGACGCGCCGCACCGGTCGAGGTCGGCGCCCAGGAGGGCACGGTGGTGTTCCTGGAGCCGGAATCCGCGCCGGGGCACGCCGCACACTCCCGCGCTGTGCGCTCCGGGTGGACCGTCACCCCAGTCCTGACCTTCACCCGGCGACGAGCCTTGGCCACGGTGGTCGACGAGCTGATCGCGCACCTGGCGCCCGCCACGGCCGACAACGCCACCGCGGGGCGGCATCCCGCCATCGATGATGCACTGAGGCTGTTGCCTGACCTGGTGTCGGCGGGCCCGGTCAGCGGCACCGAACTCGCGGGGCTGGTCGGCCTTTCGGCGAGCCGACTGACGCATCTGTTCACTGGGCAGGTCGGCATCCCGCTACGGCGCTACGTGCTGTGGACGCGGTTACGGATCGCGATCACCCGCGTGCAGGCCGGGGATGATCTGACCGGCGCGGCGCACGGGGCGGGGTTCGCTGACAGCGCCCACCTGACCCGGACCACCCGTGAGATGTTCGGCCTACCCCCCTCGGTGCTGAGCCGCCACGTCTCCTGGGACCTCGACAGGCGGGTAGCCGAATCATTCAAGCCTCGTCACGGCGGCGACCGCGACGATTCAGGGCATGAGCACGATTACTTCTCCGCCATTGACGAGGGTGATCACCGCGGTCCAGGCGGTGGCCCGCTACGGCTACGTGCCGTTCATGCTGATCGGCCTCAACGGTGCGGGCATCGCCGTCGCCGCCGCCGGCGCCCCGAAGTACTGGCTGCTCGGGATTCTGGGGATCGCGATCACCACGGCGTTCGTGGTGGAGCGGATCATCCCGTATGACCCGCAGTGGAACCACGACCGCGCCGATACCACCCGTGACCGCATCCACGTCGCGGTCAACGAAACCCTCATCCTGGCCAGCGTCGCCGCCATCCCGCTGCTGGCCGCGATCGTCCCCGCGCCCCAGTTGTGGCCGCACAGCTGGCCCTTCGTCGCACAGGTCCTCGCCGCGGTCCTGGTCGCCGATTTCGGGATCACCGTGGTGCATTTGGCCAGCCACAAGATCGGGATCCTGTGGCGCTTCCACGCGGTGCACCACAGCATCACCCGCTTCTACGGCCTCAACGGCCTGATGAAACACCCGCTGCATCAAACCGTCGAGATGGCCGCCGGGGTGGCACCGCTGATCCTGATCGGGCTGCCCGTCAACGTGGCCTCAGCCCTGGCCCTGGCGGTGGCGATCCAGCTGCTGCTGCAGCACTCCAACGCCGACTACCGCATCGGCCCCGCCAAATACGTCCTGGCCCTCAACGAAGGACACCGCTTCCACCACCTCAAATGGGCCGGCATCGGCGACGTCAACTTCGGGCTGTTCACCCTGGTGTGGGACCACCTGATGCGCACCTTCTCCTACGACCCCACCCGCCGCTTCGACTCCACCCAGCTCGGCATGGCCGCCAAACCCGACTACCCCAGCAGCTACCTACGCCAGATGATCTACCCCTTCACCCGCGACGGGGGATGCCACCTTGGACCGGCCCAATCTGACCACGACCCTGTGTGTCGGTAGGCAGTACTTGAGGATCGGTGACGGAAGTGGAGTTGACTCGTCAGGCGAGTGCGAGGAAGAGCTTCTCGAGTTCGGCTTCGGTCATCGGCTGGGTGCTCTCGCTGCCGTCACCGATGATGCATTCCCGCAGGCCGGTCGCAACGATCTTGAATCCCGCCCGGTCTAGGGCTCGTGAGACGGCGGCGAGTTGGGTGACGACGTCTTTGCAGTCGCGTCCCTGCTCGATCATCGAAATCACGCCGGCGAGCTGCCCTTGAGCGCGCCGCAGCCGATTTAACACTGCGGCGATGCTGTCTTCGTCGCCAACCATCGTGGCTTCCTTTCCTGGGATTTCATCATGGGCAACATTACCCGTGGGGGTATGCTTCCCGGCGCTCTCCGCGGGTTAGCCAACCGCAGCCGGGTTCTTGTGGGCGAGGATCCGACGCAGCGGGCAGTACCTGGTGCGGCTGCAGGTGACATAGCCGCCGGCGCCGATCAAGGTGAGGACTGCCGATGCAACACCGAACACTGGAGTGGTCTCCTGGGCGAGGATCACCGACGCCATCAGTAGTACGAGCAAGCCGAACAGCGTGCGCAACGCTTCGGCGTTGACTCTGCCGGTTAGCCGTCCGCCGATCAGAGCACCCGCGACTGCGGCGGCTGTGACCATCGCTGCCAGGCGCCAGTCAAGCTGTACACCGGTCAGGTGGCCGGCCAGACCGGCCAACGATTGCATCGCGATCACCACCAACGAGGTACCGACCGCGGCGGGCATCGGAAGTCCGGCCAGCAGGGTCAGCGCAGGTACCAGCAAGAATCCGCCACCGGCGCCGACGAGTCCGCTCAACGCACCGACGGCGATGCCGAGCGCTGCCACCTTGGCCACCTGCACCTGCCGGGACTCGTCGCCGGCGGGAGTGTTCTTGCGATCGCGCAGCATCGCGATCGCGGCGGCGATCATGATCACCGCGAAGGCGATCAGCAGCACCGTTTCGGGGATGACGCCGGCCAGTAGGCCGCCGAAGAAGGCCCCGGTCATGGCCGCCGCGCCGAACGGTAGAGCGACGCGCCACCGCACGCGCCCGGCCCGCATATGGGCGATCACGCCGACCATGCTGGTGACGCCGACGACCAGAAGCGAACTTGCGATCGCCTCTTTGACATCCAGTCCTGCGACGTAGGTCAGCATCGGGACGGTCAGGATTGAGCCACCCCCGCCCAGCAGTCCCAGCGAGACCCCGACGACCGCGGCCAGGGCAACGGTCAGGGCCGTCATGTCGGCGAGCTCGCCGCCGAAGCGCTCATCGCGGTGTTCGACACCGGCATGTCGTCCTTCCAGTCGATTCCTTAAGTAGCCGCACCTTGCCGTGCAATACCACCGGGGGTATGTTAGAACATGCTACACATACCCCGCGGGGTATCTGCATCGCGGAATAAAATACCCTCAGGGGTATTCCTACTGAAGGAACGAGGGTCCTGGGTTGAGGCAGCAGGGCCCCGCCTAGAGAAGGAAAGATGATGATTCTGGAGCAGTACTACATCGAGTGCCTGTCGCAGGCGTCGTATCTGATTGGCGACGAAACCACCGGGCGCGCAGTGGTTGTGGACCCGCGCCGCGACATCACCGAATACCTCGACGACGCCGCCAAGTACGGGTTGACGATCGAAGGCGTCATCAACACCCACTTCCACGCGGACTTCGTTTCGGGTCATCTGGAGCTGGTGGAGGCGACCGGCGGGTGGATCGGCTTCGGCGCGGCCGCCCAGACCGACTACCCGATCCGCCGGTTGTCTGACGGGCAGCACCTGTCCCTCGGTGAGGTCGACCTGGAGATCCTGTCGACCCCGGGGCACACCTGGGAATCGATCAGCGTTCTGGTGCGTGAACGTCTGAGCGCCGAGCCGGTCGCGGTGCTGACCGGTGACGCGTTGTTCGTCGGTGATGTGGGTCGTCCGGATCTTGTCAACCTCGGTGATGGCTCGACAGCCGACCTGGCGCGGGCGATGTATCACAGCATTCACGACAAGCTCTTGCGGTTGCCCGATCAGGTGACGGTGATGCCCGCCCACGGCGCGGGTTCGTCATGCGGAAAGAACCTCTCGGCCGAGCTGACCTCGACGATCGGTGAGCAGCGCCGCACCAATCCGTCGGTGCAGCCGATGACCGAGGCTGACTTCGTTGAGCTGATCACCCGCGGACAGCCCGCGGCACCCGCCTATTTCTCGATGGACGCGGCGATGAACAAGCGGGTTCACCCGCTGCTGGATCAGCACCGCAACATTCCCGAACTGACCGCGGCCCAGGTGCGGTTTGCGCTGGCGTCCGGTGTCCGGGTGGTGGATGCCCGGTCGGTCGACGACTTCGCGGCCGGTCATCTGCGCGGATCGGTCAACGTCGGCTTCGACGGCCGCTTCGCCGAAACCAGCGGCATGGTCGCCGAGGTGGGCGAGAGCATCGCGCTGATCACCGATCCCGGTGACGAGCAGACCGCGGCCATGCGGCTGGCCCGCATCGGCTGCGACAACGTGATCGGTTACCTGTCCGTCGAAACTGTGGGTGCCTTCCCGGCGGAGCTGGCCGATCTTGTTCAACCGGCGCCACGGGTCAGCGTCGCTGAGCTCGACCGGGTACGGGCCGAGAATGCGGTGACGGTGATCGACATCCGCAACCCCGGCGAACGCGACGTCGGCACCATTCCGGGCGCGTTGCAGATCCCGCTGGCTGAGCTGCGCACCCAGTTGGCGAATGTTCCTAGCGACAAGCCGATCGTGGTGCATTGCGCAGGAGGCTGGCGCTCCAGTGTGGCCGCCTCACTAATGCGGGCCGACGGATTCGGACACGTTAGTGATCTGGTCGGCGGTTACAACGCATGGGCGCAGGCCCACGCCGCAGCGTGAACGACAGCAGCGCCGATCGATCTGGACCCGGCGCCCAGGTGAGCCTGACTCTGTGCTCAGTCCTGGGTGATTCCGCGCGGGTGTCGATCGCTAACTGTTTCGACGCTTGCGTATTGCGCGGGTGCGGCGGCAAATCGTATGGCGCACTGAGGTGAGCAGAACCAACAGTCGCGATCGGCGTGACGCCGATGGCTGGCCGCCCTGGCAGGGTCGACGCGCACGCGGCACACCGAGTCGGTGGGATAGCGGGCCGCCGCAAGGCCCACCGCGTACACCTGAAATGGTGTCGCAATGTTGCGGAGTTCCCTGGCCCCTAATGGATCTGGCGAGAGACCGAGCTGCGCGCAGGCCCGACGAATTTCATCGGTGACCACAGCCTGCCCTGCACCGGCCAGCGCCGTGATGCGGGCGGCAACATTCACGCCGTGTCCGAAGTAGTCGTTGTCGCGGTGCACCGCGCTGCCGTGGTGAATGCCGGCCCGCAGCGCAAGAAAGCCGTCCTCATCGGCGGCCCGGTCAGCGAGCTGCAGGGTGGTCGCTACCATCGGCGCGGGCTTGCTGGCTCGCAGCATGACCGCATCACCCATCGTCTTGACGATGGTGACGCCCGGCCCGAGCGACTCACGGGTCACGGCCAGCAGGCGGCCCGCCGGACTGGCCGCCTGTTCATCACCGCACATTTCAGTCAGGACGCTGAATCCGGACAGGTCGACGAATGCGAACGTCGCCTCGACACTTTCACAATCGGTCACCTGATCGTCCCTTCATCATTTATCAGATGCGCTGTCTGGCGGGGCAGCGGCATCACGCCGCACGGGCGCAGCAGCGTTGGTACCCGCAAGCCCCGGCAGGCAGGCGCCGTCATCGCAGCAATCAGATCGCCAGATCATCCAGCTGTGACGCTGCATAGGTTTTCAACCGCGAGTGGTGTCCGGGCCGCAGCCCGAGATTCGCGGTGAGTGAGGCAGCGGACCGCGCCGTTTCGCCCCTATCGGCTCTAGCTCCGGTGCTGGTGTTCGGGTTGCAGGCGTCCGATGCCGGGTAGAAAGCGACCCACGCGGGAGGCGTACTCGGTGTAGGCCACGCCGTGGACTCGACAGAGGTGAGGCTCTTCGGCGAAACGCACCTGTGCTTCTAGGCCGATCACGGAGACCACAAGGCCGGCGACTGCCACCGCGTTGGGCACCATGAGCGCCAGGCCGATAAACGCGCCCGTTGCGGCGGCGAAGATTGGATTGCGAACGACCCGGAAGGCACCGTTGGTGACCAGAGTCGTGCGTTCTGCCTCGTCGACCCCGGTCCGCCAGGATGCGCCCATGGCCATCTGAGCGGCGAAGGCAAAGAGGATGCCGAGCACGGCTACCGCCACACCGACCCCGCGCAGCACCGAATGATCCAAAGTCGCCAGCGGCGACATGCCGGCCAGGTCGGCGACGGGTGCGCCGACGCCCACTGCCAGCCAGCCGAGGTCGGTCCCGGCCAGGGCCCACCACTCCAGTGAGCCGTCTGGGCGCAGTGTGCGCCGCGTGCCGATCTCACCGGTGTGGCGTCGTTGAATCGCTGCGCGCAGGGCACCCATCAGGAGCATCATCGCGGCGAATAGCGCCAGCACAGCAATCGCCATCATCGTTCGCCCCCGGTGGACACCGGCTTGGCGGCGGCGCCGAGCAGATAGTCGCCTTGGATTCGGGTGAGCGATCCGAGCACCACCAGACCGTTGCGGGTCAGTTCATCGAGGAACTGTTCGGCGCTGAATCGGTCGTCGGCGGGGTGATCGAACAGTCGTTGGTAGGCGGGGCGCGCTAGGGCGTGGGAGGTGACCTCCTCGAAGTAGAACCGCCCACCCGGTGCGATCACCCGGGCGACTTCGGCGGTGGCTTTACGCCAGTCGGGGATGTGGTGCACGATCCCGAAATCGAAGACCGCGCCGTAGCTTTCGTCGTCGGCATCCAGCGCGGCTCGTAAATCGGTCGCGCTGCCCTGGGCAAGCCGGACCCGATCTCCGTAGCGGGCCAGGCGGCGGGCGGCGCGGCAGATCATCGTTGGATCCAAGTCCACCGCGTCCACGGTGTCTGCCCCGAACCGTTCCAAGATCAGCTGCGAGCCGTACCCGGACCCGCAGCCGATCTCCAAGGCTCGTGTGCCGGGCAGAAGGCGGCCGCCAAACCGCAGCAACACCGGCACCTCATAGGTACGTTGCAGCCAGCGCCGCGGCGGCGAATTCACCAGCCCGGTTTCGGTGCGGTTCATCAACATCGCCGATACCCCCTTTCTTGGTCGCCAACGATCGTCGAGTCATTCCCCTTGCTTCATGTGTCGTCCGCTGGTTACGTCGTGCATGAACGCTTGAAACCGCTAATACCGAAATTTGACGATCAATGCCCTGTTGACGCTATCATCGCTAAATGGCGATCACAACGGGGGAATCCTCGACGCAACCGGCCACAGGACTCGCTCCGGCGGTGGCGCTGTTTCACAGCCTGTCCGACCCGACACGACTGGCGATCCTGGAGCGACTCGCCGAAGGCGAAGCCCGCGTTGTCGACCTGACCGGTTTACTGGGCGCGGCGCAGTCCACCGTGTCGGCGCATCTGGCGTGTCTACGCGAGTGCGGCCTGGTGACCGGCCGTCCCGAAGGCCGACAGGTGTTCTACTCGCTGACCCGACCAGAGCTGATGGACCTAATGGCCGCGGCCGAGACGCTATTGGCTGCCACAGGCAGCCAGGTGGCGCTGTGTCCCACCTATGGAACCCGCTCCCGCGCCGGCGCGACGACGGATGCGCAGGAGACTGGCCGATGAGCGATGCCTGCGGCTGCGGCAACGACGAACCGCGTAGCGCGGAGGAGCAGGAGCGTGAGCCCGAGCGGCTCTGGCAGATCAAAGAACTGCAGTTCGCCGCCCTCTCGGGAGTGTTCCTGCTGGCAGCGGTGGTCACAGGGTTCCGCGACGCCGCGGAGCCGGTCGTCCTGGCGCTGGAAGCGGTGGCGCTGCTGGCTGGCGCCTACACCTTCGTGCCGTCCACCCTGAAGAGGCTGGCGAAGGGCAAGATCGGGGTGGGCACGCTGATGACCATCGCCGCGGTGGGCGCGGTGATCCTCGGCGAGGTCGGTGAGGCCGCCATGCTGGCCTTCCTGTTCTCCATCAGCGAGGGGCTGGAGGAGTACTCGCTGGCCCGCACGCGCCGCGGACTGCGCGCGCTATTGTCGCTGGTCCCCGACGAGGCCACGGTGCTGCGTGATGGCGCCGAAAAGATCGTCGCGCCTTCGGATTTGCAGATCGGCGATCGGATGCTGATCAAGCCCGGTGAGCGCGTGGCGACCGACGGCATCGTCGGCCACGGCCGCACCGCGCTGGATGTCTCGGCGATCACCGGCGAGTCGGTACCGGTGGAGGTCGGCCCCGGTGATGAGGTGTTCGCCGGGTCGATCAACGGCACCGGTGCACTCGAGGTGGAGGTCAGCACCACCGCCAAGGACAACTCGTTGGCCCGCATCGTGCGCATCGTGGAAGCCGAACAGTCCCGCAAGGGCGCCTCCCAACGCCTGGCTGACCGCATCGCCAAACCGCTGGTACCTGGGGTCATGATCGTCGCGGCGCTGATCGCGGTGATCGGCAGCCTGCTCGGCGACTCGGCCACCTGGATCGAGCGGGCCCTGGTGGTACTGGTCGCCGCCTCACCGTGCGCCCTGGCGATCTCGGTGCCCGTCACCGTCGTGGCCGCCATCGGCGCCTCCAGCAAGCTCGGTGCCCTCGTCAAGGGCGGCGCCGCACTGGAAGGGCTGGGCAAGATCCGCGGCGTCGCCCTGGACAAGACCGGCACACTCACCGCGAACCGGCCGGCCGTCATCGACGTGGCCATCACTAATGGCGCCACACGCGCCCAGGTGCTGGATGTGGCGGCGGCCCTGGAAGCGCGCAGCGAGCACCCGCTGGCCGCGGCCATCCTCGCCGCCGTCGATGACGTCACCCCGGCCACTGACGTCGAGGCCGTCACCGGCGCCGGGCTCACCGGCCACCGCGACGGGCACACCATTCGCCTGGGCCGTCCTGGCTGGCTGGACCCCGGCCCGCTCGCCGGGGACGTCGCCCGCATGCAGCGGACCGGGGCCACCGCGGTCCTCGTCGAAGACGGCGGCCAGGTCATCGGCGCCATCGCCGTGCGCGACGAGCTGCGCTCCGAGGCGGCCGAGGTGGTCGCCCGACTGCGCCGCGATGGCTACCAGGTGACAATGCTCACCGGCGACAACCAGGCCACCGCCGCCGCACTGGCCCGCGATGTCGGGATCGAGGACGTGCACGCCGAGCTGCGCCCCGAAGACAAGGCGCGGCTGATCGAGCAGCTCCGGGGCCAGCGCCCCACGGCGATGGTCGGTGATGGCGTCAACGACGCTCCCGCCCTGGCCACCGCCGACGTGGGGATCGCGATGGGCGCGATGGGCACCGACGTGGCCATCGAAACCGCCGACGTCGCGTTGATGGGCGAAGACCTGCGCCACCTGCCGCAGACGTTCGGCCATGCGCGCCGGGCGCGGCAGATCATGCTGCAAAACGTCGGGCTGTCCTTGGGGCTGATCATCGTGTTGATGCCGCTGGCTCTGTTCGGTGTGCTCGGACTGGCCGCCGTCGTGCTCATCCACGAACTCGCCGAGATTGTGGTCATCGCCAACGGTGTGCGCGCCGGGCGCACCACACCGATGTCCGCCCCGCCGGTCGATCCAGCAACCAGCCCTACCCGCGCAGCGCCGGTCGGCGCGCCGTCGTGACCACCGGCCACACCAGCCCCGCGGCCATACTGACGCGGGCACGGATTACCTTGATCGCCACGGCGGTCTTCGTCGCAGCACTCGACCTGGGCGTGAAGAACTGGGCCCGACAGGCGCTAAATGACGGCAGCGCAACGGATCTCGGGCTTCTCAAGCTGCGGCTGGCGTTCAACCCGGGGGTGGCATTCAGCCTCGGAGACGCCCTTCCCCCAGCGACCCTGCTCGGTATCACCGGCGTAGTGTTGGTCGCACTGGCGGTGTTCGCCGTGCGTGTCACGCGCACCGCCACCTCGCTGCCCGTGATGCTGGCACTGGCGGCGATGCTGGGCGGCGCGATCGCCAACCTCCTCGACCGCGCCGGTGACGGTCTAGTCACTGACTACCTGCACACCGGCTGGTTTCCCACTTCCAACCTCGCTGACGTCTTCGTCGTCACAAGCGCAGCCGTTCTCGTTGTCGCCAGTTGCCGCGCCAGCGACACCGCCAATACGAGGTCACGCGCATGATCGTGTCGTCGATTCTGCCCGCCATCGGCCTGTTCATCGTCACCAACATCGACGACATCATCGTGCTCTCACTGTTCTTCGCTCGCGGCGCGGGACAACGCGGAACAACAGCCCGCATCACTGCAGGCCAATACCTGGGTTTTGCGGGAATTTTGGGTGCGGCTGTGCTCGTCACCCTGGGCGCGGGGGCGTTCCTTCCCCCGAAAGTCATCCCGTATTTTGGGCTCATACCCTTGGCCCTGGGACTGAGGGCGGCATGGGAAGCCTGGCGCGACAACGACGATGACGACGACAGCAGGATTGCTGGCAGGACCGTCGGCGTCTGGACCGTCGCAGCAGTCACCTTCGCCAACGGCGGAGACAACATCGGCGTCTATGTTCCGGTCTTCTTGAGCGTGAGACCCGCAGCCGTGGTGGCCTACTGCTTGGTCTTCCTCGCGCTGGTTGCGGTTCTCGTCTTGACCGCCAAATTCGTTGCCACCCGCCAGCCGATCGCCGAAGTCCTCGAACGCTGGGAACACGTCCTGTTCCCGGTTGTCTTGATCGGTCTGGGCATCTTCATCTTGGTCAGCGGCCTCGCATTCGAGGACTAGAGGCTGGACGTACGCTTTCGGCGGAACCCGGATCACACTTGGTCCTCTGATGGAGTGCTCATGCGTAGTGTCAACCGGCTTATGGTCAGCGTGGCTCAGGGCTCATCCGCTTGAACGATCCGGCTACATTTCGGCCCGAGGTCCCAGGACACTTGCCGGCTCAACGCCGAGGGCGCCAGCCCGAACATCCTCCGCGTGGTGCGGGTCAGATGGGCGCTGTCGGAAAACCCCGCATTATGTGCGGCGCCGGTCAGGTCATCGCCGGCGTGCGCGCAAATGATGGCGAGCCGCAGCCGTAACCACAGCACGTAGCGGCGCAGCGGAATGCCGACCTGTTCGGTGAACAGATGGGTCAATCGGCTCGCAGACACACCGACCTGGGCCGCGAGTTCGGTACCGCTGACTGGGCCTGCAGTCACAAGGTCGGGAAGCAGCCGCAACGCCTCGTCGACGGCGCGATGGCGCGTCACTGCTTCATCAGCTGCCACGGCGGGTGCGAGGTGTTCGATCAGCTCGTCGACCACGACGGCCAACGGACGTCGGCGGGTGAACGTCAACACCGGAGCAACAGTCCAGCCGGACCGAAGCGCGCGCAAGTGCGCCGAGCGCCCTGGGACAGACTCCGGTTCCAAGAACACCACGGTGCCCTCCGGCGCGCCGACTTCGACCCGGTGTAGCGCATCGGCGGGCACGACCACCTTGGTGCCGCGATGCTGGTTGCCGTGCTCGTCACGCATCGTGAAAGGTGTTGTTGCGGTGACAATCTGGACGGCATGGTGGGCGTGTAGGTGGGTGGTGCCAATCGATCCGGTGAACGCCAACACCCCAGGTCGCAGCAGTGCCGTCCCGCCCCAGTGCGGTTCACCGGTGATACCACCGCCATCCCGCATCATCGCCACGAATCGATGCTACGGCCTTCCATCAATCAACTTACCGCGGCGCCAGCAACGGGGAACATCGAATCAGGCGTGGCCAGCCATCCGCAGCCACGGGTAATGCAGGATATGCGCCATTGGCCAGTCACCCACGGCCGCGCCTAGCTCGGGCGCCCTTGTACCGTATACCCCTCAGGGGTACCTTCGTTGCATCACCCGGGCGGGTAGCCCGACAACTGGAAGGCGTATCGCTGGTGCCCGTACAAGAAAAATTTCGGCAGCTCGTCCAAAGCCAGACCGCACGGTCGATCGCCAAATGCATCGCTTTGTGCGCGGTGGGTCGTGTCACTAGTGGGCGCCGCTCAGGCAAGGCCAGCGAGGGAAAGTCCTGCTGCGGCTGACAGCACCGCGACAGGCTGCCCCCGAGCGGCTTGCCGCCGGAGTGTCAGGCCCCTCACTGCTGCTGCCGCCGTCCTTCGTGCCTAGTCTTTATGGAGCCGAGGGTCCCGGTTTGATGTTCTACGAAGGAAGTTCTCGATCGCCGGGCCGAAAGCGTGTGCCATGTCCTCAGCGTCGACGAAATGGCGGGACATCGAAACTTCGGCGAGGACCCCTCGTGGAAGGACATCGGCGAGGCTGTGTGCCAAGCACTCGGGGTGACGGATGTCGTCGCCGGCGATGACGAGCGTCGCAGTGTCGATGCGCCGGAGGTCCTCGACCGTTGCAAAGGCGCGGTCATGACCGATTGACGCCGCGGCCGCCGCACTGTGGGCGTCAGCGCGCGGAATAGCCTCAGCGACCAGGTTGGCGATCAGCGGCTGAAGATCAGGAATGAACAATTCCCAGGCGGCCTGCAGACCGCGGGAACGGGCACGCTCGGCGAAACGATCCATCAGATCGGTGTCTGCGGCTTTGTCCGCATCGTCTTCTATCGCTTCAGCACTGATGACCACCGCCGACCGGGCGATACGGGGGTGCTGGAGGCACGTCCGCAAAACGATGGTGCCGCCCAGTCCGGCGCCGACAAGGTGGGCGCAGGTGTCATCGAGCGCGTGAATGATCGCAATGACGTCGCTGACGTACTGATCCCATCGGTGCAACGTCGGGTCGGGACAACGCGATGCTCCGTACCCTCGAATGTCAGGCAACGCAACGCGATACCGGCCAGCGAGCCGGTCAGCAAGCGGTCGCATGCTGTAGTGATCCGGACCCCCACCATGAAGCATGATGATCAGTTCGCCGCGCCCGACGACCTCCCCCATGAGGGGCCAGCCATCATCTCCGACGTGTAACGCGCGCACCACCAACTGATCCCTCCCGTCGTTCCGGGATAGCGCTACGCGCGTCGACACCACACCAATGACCCCGGAAAGTAACCCTTGAAGCATACCCCCAAGGGGTATATGCTCTCTTACGTATACCCGGTAGGGGTATCTACACCCGTCGAGGATAGGAGATCGGTGATGAGCACGAGCACGTACGCCGTCACAGGGATGACTTGCGGACATTGCGAGCTGTCGGTGCGCGAAGAGGTCAGCGAGGTCGCCGGAGTTGAAGACGTCGAAGTTAGCGCCAAAACCGGCACGCTGATCGTGACGTCGAGCCGTCCCGTCGACGACGCGCAGATCCTCAACGCCGTCGACGAGGCCGGCTACTCGGCGGTGCGTGTCGCATGAACGCCGCGGGACGATTGACAGCGTTTGGCGCCGGACTGGCAGTGGCGTTCACGGCTGCATACGTCACCGCCGCGGCGGTCGTCCCTGATACCGCGGCGACATCTTCCCAGACCCAAACTTCCGATGCTGCAGCGGATCACAGCGCGCCGCCGACCGAGCAGACGTCGCCAGTCGTTCCCTTCGCCGACCCGCCGGGGTTGTCGTTGGCCGAAGACGGATACGTCCTGAGCCCGGTGCGGTCCCCCAGCGCACCCAACGATCGGGGAACGATGAGCTTCACCATCGTCGACCCGGGCGGCACGCCGCTGCTGGACTACGCGACCGTGCACGACAAGCAACTGCACCTCATCGTGGTCCGTTCCGACGGCCAGCACTTCGCCCATGTACACCCGAGGCTGGACGCGGCCACCGGCACGTGGTCAATCCCGTGGACGTGGAACGCCGCCGGCACCTACCGCGTGTTCGCCGACTTCCAACCCGCAGGGGCGGGCAGCGCCAAACTCACCCTCACCCGAACCGTGCAGGTGGCCGGTGCGTTCGTCCCGGCGGTGGGGAGTGCCACACGCACCGTGGATGAAATCGCCGGATACACCGTGAAACTGGACGGTGCACTCACCGCGGGCGTCTCCCACCAACTCACCGCGACAGTCACGCGCGACGGCCGGCCGGTGATGACCTTGCAGCCCTACCTGGGGGCTTACGGCCATCTCGTCGCCTTGCGTGAGGGAGACCTGGCGTATCTACATGTGCACCCTGAGGGGGCCGAGCCGGTACCGGGCGGCACCGGTGGGCCTGCGGTGTCGTTCGCGGCGACCGCACCCACTGCCGGGCGCTACCTGCTCTACCTCGACTTCAAAGTCCAGGACACCGTGCACACCGCCAGCTTCGTCGTCGACGCCGCACCCGGTGGCACCAACGAGCCCGCGCCAGAGCCGTCGCGTGACGCCGGCCATGCCGGCGGGCACTGAGCTATCCCGTCCGAATCAGAAACTGAAAGGCAGTGGCTTCATGACGACATCGACACCGGTGTCTGGCCCGAGTGTGGAACTCCGCATCGGGGGAATGACCTGCGCCTCCTGCGCCAACCGCATCGAGCGCAAGCTCAACAAGCTCGACGGCGTGGCCGCGACAGTCAATTACGCGACGGAAAAGGCCACCGTCACGGTGCCTGACGGATACGATCCGGCGCTGCTGATCGCCGAGGTGGAGAAGACGGGCTACACCGCCGCGCTCCCGACACCGCGCACGCCGATGCCCTCCGACGCATCCGGTGACACCCCGCACGCCGTGGACACCGCCGACCCCGAACTGGCGTCGCTGCGGCACCGCCTGAGGGGCTCGGCCGTCCTGACGGTGCCGGTCGTCGCGATGGCGATGATCCCGGCGCTGCAGTTCACGTACTGGCAGTGGGCGTCGCTCACGCTGGCGGCCCCCGTCGTCGTGTGGGCAGCATGGCCATTCCATCGGGCCGCCTGGGCCAACCTGCGACACGGCACCGCGACCATGGATACGCTCATTTCGCTGGGCACCGTGTCGGCGTTCCTGTGGTCGCTGTATGCGCTGTTTCTGGGCAGTGCCGGCACGCCGGGTATGAAGCATCCCTTCGCGTTCACCCTGGCGCCGTCGCATGGCGCCGCCAACATCTACCTCGAAGTCGCCGCCGGCGTAACCACGTTCATCCTGGCCGGACGCTACTTCGAGAAGCGGTCCAAACGGCAGGCCGGAGCGGCACTACGAGCCCTGCTCGACCTAGGCGCCAAAGACGTGTCCGTCCTGCGCGGCGGGACGGAAACCAAGATCGCCATCGAAGAACTCGTGGTTGGCGACGAGTTCGTCGTGCGCCCGGGGGAGAAGATCGCCACCGACGGCGTGGTGGTGTCCGGTTCCTCGGCTGTCGACGCCTCGATGCTGACCGGCGAAGCGGTACCCGTGGAAGTCGCTGCCGGCGACACCGTGGTCGGTGCCACCGTCAACGCCGGCGGTCGGCTGGTGGTGCAGGCCACTCGCGTCGGCTCGGACACCCAGCTCGCGCAGATGGCCCAGCTGGTCGAACGCGCCCAGACCGGCAAGGCCGAAGTGCAACGCCTGGCCGATCGCATCTCCGGCGTCTTCGTACCGATCGTCATCGCTATCGCCGTGATCACCCTCGGCGCCTGGCTGGGCGCGGGATTCTCAGTCGCCGCCGCGTTCACCGCAGCGGTCGCGGTCCTCGTCATCGCCTGCCCCTGCGCCCTCGGGCTGGCCACGCCCACCGCCCTGCTGGTGGGCACCGGTCGCGGCGCACAAATCGGCGTGCTGATCAAAGGTCCCGAGGTGCTCGAATCCACCCGCAAGGTTGACACCGTGGTGCTGGATAAGACCGGAACCGTCACCACCGGCAAAATGACGCTGGTCGATGTCATCACAGCGCCGGAAACCGAACGCGCGGAGCTGCTTCGACTGGCCGGCGCCCTGGAGAACGCCTCCGAGCACCCCATCGCCCAAGCCGTCGCCGCCGCGGCGGCCGAGGAACTCCAGGCCCTGCCCGTTCCGGAGGACTTCGCGAATGTCGAAGGTAAAGGCGTCCACGGCATCGTGGATGGACACGCCGTCATCGTTGGGCGCGAATCACTGCTGTCCGACTGGGCGCAACACCTCAGCCCGGATCTGTCCCACGCCAAGGCCCGCGCGCAAGCCCAGGGAAAGACCGTGGTAGCGGTCGGGTGGGACGGGCAGGCGCGCGGTGTACTCGTCATCGCTGACACCGTGAAATCGACGAGCGCACAGGCAATCTCGCAGATGCGTGACATCGGTCTGACCCCCGTGTTGCTCACCGGCGACAACGAAGCCGTCGCTCGACAGATCGCCGCCGAAGTCGGCATCGACGACGTCATCGCCGAAGTCATGCCCGAAGGCAAGGTTGACGTCATCGCACGCCTCCAAGCCGAAGGCAAGACGGTCGCCATGGTCGGCGACGGAGTCAACGACGCGCCCGCCCTCGCCCAAGCCGACCTCGGTCTGGCGATGGGCACCGGCACCGACGTCGCCATCGAGGCCTCCGACATCACCCTGGTGCGCGGTGATCTGCGCAGCGCCGTTGACGCGATCAGGCTGTCCCGCGAAACACTGTCGACGATCAAAACCAACCTGTTCTGGGCGTTCGCCTACAACGTCGCAGCGATCCCCGTCGCAGCACTGGGCATGCTCAATCCGATGCTGGCCGGAGCCGCAATGGCATTCTCCAGCGTCTTCGTGGTGGGCAACAGCCTGCGCCTGCGCCGCTTCAAAACCACTTCCGCCGACACCACCACTTAAATCACCGCCACCTGTGAGGAGAACCCATGTCCGAGAATCAGAACCGCGCGTCAGCCTGCTGCTGCAGCGGCGCAGCCGACAAAATCGATACCTCACCCATCGACCCTACGGCGAGGAACCTGCTTGACCTCGGATCGCAGAACGAGACCACCTGCCCCGTGATGCCCGGCACGCCGGTGAACAAGACGGTCGCCGAAGCGGCGGGACTATTCCGTGACTATCGCGGTCGGCGTTACTGGTTCTGCTGCAAGGGATGCGGACCACGCTTTGACCGCGACCCCGACAAGTATGCCGCCGTCGCATGACCGCGACCCTCGTCGCGCACTCCTCGCCGGGCACCCGAAGTTAGTCACCACCACGCACAAGGAAAGCGTCATGACCCACGCCGACAACACCAGGCACTGCCCCTCAACAGGCACCACCCACCACGGCTACATCACCGATAAAGACAAATACCTCAAGCGATTGAAGCGCATCGAAGGCCAAGCCCGCGGCATCAGCAGAATGATCGAAGAGGAGCGGTACTGCATCGACATCCTGACCCAAACAGACGCGCTCACCAAAGCCCTCCAAGGCGTCGCGCTGGCACTGCTTGACGACCATCTTCGCCACTGCGTCCGTGACGCCGCCGCCACCGGCGGACCGGCCGCTGACGCCAAACTCACAGAAGCCTCTGAAGCCATCGCCCGCTTGGTGCGTTCCTAACACCCACATCATCAATGCGCGTCGACTGAAACGCGAAGCCCCACAAGGAAAGAACATGACAAACCGCGATGACCACGACGTAGCAACATCCCACCCTGGCGGGCACGCCCACCACCAATTCCCCAGCGCACACCCTGACACCCACCCACACGGCGAACACCACGGCCATGACAATCACACCGGCCACACTGGCCATAGCGGCCACGGCGGTGACCACGTGGCCCAATTCCGCAAGCTCTTCTGGATCAACCTGATCATCGCCATACCGGTCGTCGCGTTCTCGACCATGTTCGCGATGCTGCTCGGTTACGACGTCCCCGACTTCCCCGGCGCACGCTGGATCGCGCCCCTGCTCGGGACAGTGATGTACGTCGTCGGTGGCCGCCCCTTCCTCACCGGTGCGCTGAACGAGATCCGTTCCCGCAAACCAGGAATGATGCTCCTGATCGGACTGGCGATCACCGTCGCCTTTTTCGCGTCCTGGGGCGCGAGCTTGGGCCTGCTCCACCACGAGCTGGAATTCTGGTGGGAACTCGCCCTTCTCATCGTCATCATGCTGCTCGGCCACTGGGTAGAAATGCGCTCGCTGGCCCAGACCACCTCAGCGCTGGACTCACTGGCCGCACTACTTCCCGACGAAGCCGAGAAGATCGACGGCGACCGCACCGTCACCGTCTCGCCGGCCGACCTGCACGTCGGCGATGTCGTTGTAGTCCGACCCGGCGGCAGCATCCCTGCCGACGGCAAGATCGTCGACGGACGCGCCGACATGGACGAGTCCATGGTGACCGGCGAATCCCGGCCCGTTACCCGCGGCGTCGGGGATCCCGTCACAGCCGGCACCGTCGCCACCGATTCCGGGCTTCGGGTCGAGATCACCGCCACCGGCGACGACACCGCCCTAGCAGGCATTCAACGCCTGGTCACCGAAGCGCAGAATTCGTCCTCGCGTGCCCAGCGCCTTGCTGACAAGGCCGCCGGCTGGCTGTTCTGGTTCGCCCTGATCACCGCCGCGATCACTGCGGCGGCATGGACAATCGTCGGCAACCCCGATGCCTCGGTGGTACGAGCAATCACCGTGCTGGTCATCGCCTGCCCTCATGCGCTGGGCCTGGCGATACCACTGGTCGTGTCCATCGCCACTGAACGCGCCGCCAGAGGCGGCGTCTTGATCAAAGACCGGCTGGCCCTGGAAGGGATGCGCACTGTCGACGCCGTGCTGTTCGACAAGACCGGCACCCTGACGAAAGGCGAACCCACCGTCACCGCCGTCGAGGCGACCGGCGACGACGACGGCGACACCGTGCTCGCGCTCGCCGCCGCCGCCGAGACCGACAGTGAACACCCCCTGGCGCGGGCCATCGTGAAAGCCGCCAAGGATAGAGGATTAACGGTGCCGCGCGCCAGCGGCTTCTCGTCCTCTCCTGCCGTCGGTGTGACTGCGACGGTCGACGAGCACGAAATCCGAGTGGGCGGCCCCCGACTTCTCGAAGAAGTCGGCGCCCAGGAGGTCCCCGCGGCCACCGCGTGGCGCGGCGAAGGCGCCATCATTCTGCACGTCATCCGCGACGGAGAGGTGCTCGGAGGCCTGCGCTTGGCCGACGAGATCCGCCCCGAATCCCGCGAAGCCGTCGATGCGCTTCACAAGCTCGGCGTGCAAGTCGTCATGATCACCGGCGACGCCGAAGCCGTCGCCAATAGTGTCGGCCACGAACTGGGCATCGACCGGGTGTTCGCGGGGGTGCGCCCCGAAGACAAGGCGTCGAAAGTTGCTGCCCTGCAACACGAGGGCAAGAAGGTTGCCATGGTCGGCGATGGAGTCAACGATGCCCCCGCCTTGGCGCAGGCCGATGTCGGCATCGCCATCGGTGCCGGCACTGACGTCGCCATCGCTTCCGCCGGTGTCATCCTGGCCAGTTCCGACCCCCGGTCGGTGCTGTCGGTCATCGAGCTGTCCCGCGCCAGCTACCGCAAGATGAAACAGAATCTCTGGTGGGGCGCCGGGTACAACCTCATCTCTGTGCCCCTGGCTGCTGGTGTGCTGGCACCCATCGGCATCGTGCTGCCCATGTCGGTCGGCGCCATCCTCATGTCACTGTCAACGATCGTCGTAGCGCTCAACGCGCAACTTCTGCGCCGCCTCGATTTGGCGCCCGAGGCGAGCACCCGTGCCGTTCTCAACCGTTAGGGGACGGCCCACCATGTGGAGCATCCGGCGACCAGGTGAAGTTCGAATCGCCCCTCCCAACCACGTGGAGCTTCGCGCGAAGAAAGCGAATGCAGTCGCTGGTCGAGTTCTCAATTATCCGTCGACCGCCGGTACCTTCGGATGCGCCGTAGACGGCGTGTAGCTGAGCGACAAGCCACCCAATCGGAGCCGGGAAGCGGAGGAGGGAGCACCAGTGACCGACCTCGCCACTGTCGAGAATTCGATTCGACGACGGTCGTTCGGCACCCTGTCGACGCTCGATAGCAGCGGAAACCCCCACGCGACGGCCGTCACGTACGCAGCGGCTGGTGAAGGCACAAACCTGACGTTGTACATCACGACCCGGACTACGAACGTCAAGGTGGGAAACATCCGACGACGCCCACAGGTAGCCTTCGTCATTCCCGTGCCGCACCGCTTTCTCCCCATGATGCCGCCGGCAGCTGTCCAGTTTGCGGGGTCGGCCGAAATACTGAACCACGAAAACGCCGACGCGCGAGGGGCATTCCATGCGGACTGGTTTCTCCGTCGCATTCTCGCCGCCGAGGAGCGCATCGTCTCTCAGCGTGCTGAGCTGTGCTTCATCGCGGTCCGGCCGAGGCGATGGTTATCCACCTACGGCATCGGAATGTCGGCCCTCGACATCGTGCGTCATCCGGGCGACGCCATCGGGCGGGCAGACCTGACGGGCGGAAACTAGCCGTCAGGCCGTGGATTGGCCACCCAGGCGTAGGTCAATGCACATGGTCGTGGTCTTGGTGGTCGTCTAGCGGCGTCGCTGCTGGAAGCGGCTCGCTGATGGGCGCGGGCGTAGCCTGCTCAGGCGCGCCGCCAGAGCCAGCGCCGGGCGCGGGAGCTTCGACTGGGCGCACGGCAGGCGGGGGAGACGTCGGCTCCGGATCGTGATTGTGATGGTCGTCGACGTGTTCTGCACCGGTTCCGTGATCATCGGAGGCGGGCTCCCCAGCGGGCGCTGCAGGGGATGGTTCAGGATGGCTGTGATGGTCGTCAGTCTGCTCTGCACCAGATCCGTGGTGATGAACCCCTGCTTCAGCACCGACTGGGGCGTGGTGGCCGTGCCGTAGACCAGAGGCAGCGCCCACGGTGGACGCCAACGTGACGATCCCAATCGCGCCCAGGAGCACCATGGCACTGCCGAAGGCGGGCACCGGTTCTCCTTGAAGGCCGCGGTGCCAGACCCAGCCAGTGCCCATGACGACATAGATCTGAAGCAGCAACGCGCATAGGTCCGCGGCTTGGATCAGTTCGGCTTGACCGGCGTGGGGCCCGAGCGGCGCTCCCGCGGTTCTCGACACGGACCAAAGCGCAATAACGGCAAGGTTGACCATGATGCCAAGAGCTAGCACCGGGGTGGTGGTACGGGTGAGTACTAGCCGCGCCCACAACAGTTGGAACAGCGCGATGCCAGCGAAAAACAGGCCCGCTGGCATCCATTCCTGCCAGTGCGCGGGAACGACGGCGAAGTGGATGACAGAAGCGCCTAGTGAGGCGAGCGCGGCAAGCCGAGCCGCTAACCGGCTGTCGGTCTTCTTCGCTGTCCTAGGCGCCACCGAACCAGGATGACAGCGCCACCCTCGACACTGGCTGCATGAGGCCACATCTCAATACGAACGAGATTCATTCGTCATCAACTACTGCCGTCCTACGTAGATGGCTCGATGCGACCCTTCGTCTGCGCGTCTCAACCACCGCCGTTTAGCGATAACCAACACCGGCTTCTCTTAAGACCTCGCCGATGCGGCAGTAGCGCACGTCGCTGTTAGCGTCCGGAGATGGCTCAGAGTGTCGACGGGACTACGCGTGTCACTGTGTCCTGGTGCGGAGTCGTGTTTGCAGTTGTTGACGAACGTCCTGGTGGATATCAGCACGGATGGTTGGGGCAACTTCAAGTGTCGCCGCCAGTGCGTAGCGAATTGGTGCCGCCAGGCGTCCTGCGTCGACGCGACAGTCGACGTTGATCTCCAGCGCATCGCTGGCAGTGAACACGACGGCCCGCTGACCTTCAAGAATCTCGTGTTGAACCGTACCGTTGCGGGACACGCGCGCTTCAGCTTCCAGGCGCTCGACTCCCAGTGGCTGACGCGGCGGCTCGAAAGATAAGCGGGCCATACGATGTCGGCGCGTCGCTGTGTTGACCGGGGAAAGCCAGGCCAGGGTTATCGTCAGCCGTCGCCAGTCGGTCGTCGCAGCCAGGCTGGCCGGCAGAGGCAGTGCAAATGTCTGGCGTTGGTCGGCTGTGATGGACCCGGCGCCGAGGAGGAGGACTCTGTTGGTCGCGCTGTGACGATCCGTTCGGCGTCGATGGCGCCGTAGCCAAGTAGCTGAGAGATGTCACGACGGTTGAGATCGGCGCCGCCGTCTATTGTGCGGGTCAGCCCCTCGCGCATGGCGCCCCAGGATGCGGCGTGAACAAGCAAAGCCTTGGCAAGCACAGGATGGTATTCGGCGGTGGCGAACGGTGGTTCGCCGTCGGCGGACTGTAGGGCTTCGAGCACATCGAAGATGTGGTCGGCGGTGCGCGTCGCGAGGGCGGTGGCGTTGCTGGTTCCGTGCAGATAGGCCGTTCCGTTGAGCGCGCCGCCGTGTCCGGGTGCGGCGACGCGCATACCGGGGCCGGTAATCGTTGTTTCGGCCGGATACAAGGTCGTGGTTCCTTCGGCCGAAGGCGGACGCTGGTGCAGGCTCCGACCGCCGGGCAGCAGTATTTCCGGTTTTACCGAGTTGCGGTGGCCGAAACCCACGGGACTGTAGAGCGCGGGCATTCCCGCGTCGGCGGTGTCGAGCACCGTGTCGCTGGTTGGGGTGGTCGCGGCGTCTGCATGCAGGGCTCCCACGGAGACGACGTTCACCGCCTCAGCGGGGGAGAGGAGTCGTCGACGGCGCGCCTGCGCGTACATGGCGGTGCCCACCGCGCGCCGTAGTTCGGATACATCGAGCAGCGCTGCTGCGGGGATGTCGGCGTCAATGGGATGGTTGCCCGCGCTGACCAGGATCAGCACGTTGTACGTGTGGGCGAGCCAATCCAACAATTTCGCTAGGGGGCTGATGCGGCGCACGAACATCTGGATGGGGTCGCCGATGGAAAAGTTGACGATTCTCACGCTGGGAGCCGCAGGATCGTGTTGGCCGTGTCGCTCGAACAGGCGTCGAAAGGCTTCGTGGATGAGGTCGACTAATAGCCGGTCCCTCAGCACGGCTTCGCCTTGGCCACTGAATGGGTGTGGCTGCATGATCGGCCGCACGTACACGCGGCGCTGTGTTGATTCGCCGGGAGCGTTGAGGTCGCCGTGGCAAATCAGCGACGCCATGGCGGTGCCGTGCTGCATCTGTGATGCGG
Source organism: Actinomycetota bacterium (assembly GCA_040752555.1). Classification (GTDB taxonomy): domain Bacteria; phylum Actinomycetota; class Actinomycetes; order Mycobacteriales; family Mycobacteriaceae; genus Mycobacterium. The sequence continues at coordinate 397,409 of JBFMGT010000001.1, forward strand.
TATAGGACGCAGCGATCTGGTCAGGATCGTCGATGATCAGTCGTTCGGAGAGGGCGATGTGACCGGCCATCGGCAGGCCATCGAGCAGGGCGATCCGTGGACGTCGGTCGACGGGCTTCACCGAAAACACTTCGGGCTCAACAGGTTCGTCGGACGGCGCTGCTGACGGAATGGTCATCGGCCGTGCCGGGGACACATACATGATGGTGTCGGTGGTCAACAGTGCGATCGCGTCGGGCCCGCGATCAAGGACCGCTTCGACCTGACTGTAGGGGATATCAGCGAGAATGGCGTGATAGCCGATGCCAGTGAGTGTCGATTGAGTGATGACTTGGCCGCCGGCTGCGGTGATGAGTTCCCGTACAGTCGTTTCAGCAACCGCCCGGCGGGCGGCATCGCGGCGGAACCACAGCTCGACTTCGACGCGGGCCGTGGTGGCTGACTGTCCCACGACGGCGACGTCTTCGCGCCAGCGCTCCAGTAGACCGGTCTCGCGGACCCGATCTTGGGGTCCCCAGCGCCTCACCTCGCGCAACAGCGAAAAGACCTCGCGTAAGGGCGCTAACCCGAAAGGCATTGCTGCATCGCGGTTCTCCTGCCATCGCGCGAAGAGGGTGAGGAGCTCGACGACGGCCTGGCTGTTCGACATCACAACATAGAGACTGTCGGTCACGGCATCGTCGCTCGGTTCGCCATCGCGTACGGCGTGGAAGTCGTCGTCGGCGGCGAACTCGTCGCCATCAACTTCGAGGAGGAACTCCAGTCCGGGCACACGGCCTGCGGCTCGCGCGAACTCGGCTACGGGCGCGGCGAGGTCGAAGACCACCACAAGCTCGGGATCGGCTTCACTGGTGTTACCGTCCACGTCGACGCGCCCAGCCTGCAAAGCCTCTTGGAGAGCGGCGAACTGTGGTGCTAGCCGCTGCCCTTGCCGGGCCGGTTCCGGTCCGGCGATGCGAGTCCCAGGAAAGCGGGGCGCGCCGGTAGGTATAGGCCCGGTCACCGGGGCGCCGAACGACAGCGGTGGACGCGGAGAGGTCACATCTCCCTCATGGCGTTGCGCTGCTTAAGCCGTTCGCGCACCACATCCTCGACACGGCCATCGGGTAGCGACAACACATAGCGCCGCATGACATCCAGCGCGAACTCCTCAATGTCGGCGTAGCTGGCGCCCGCAAGCTTGTCGGCGAGGGTGCGCGGCGCCATACCGAGGTTCCCGCCGAGCCGCATACGCAGCTGCTCGAGAAAAGCCGTGGCCTGTATGCGCGACGGGGGAGGCAGCGTTAACCGCACCTGAAAGCGGCGCCATGCCGCGCGGTCGAGCAGTTCGCCATGGTTGGTCGCGCAGACGGCGACCACGTGGGAGGGCAAGCGATCGATCTGTAGGAGCAACGTCGAAACGACGCGCTTGATTTCGCCGGTTTCGTGCGCGTCGGAGCGCTCCTTTGCGATGGTGTCGAACTCGTCGAAAAAGAGCACGCAGCGCCGAGTCCTTGCGAACTCGAAAACGTGATCGATTCGACTCGTTGTCTCTCCAAGAAAGCTAGATACAACTCCCTCGTAACGCACGGCGTAGAACGGCACCATCAACTCCGCTGCCAACGCTTCAGCAAGCGAGGTTTTACCGTTACCAGGCGGACCTTCCAAAAGGATGCGGTTACGCGGTTCCAGGCCGTGGCTGCGGAGAAGCTCGCTACGGTGATGCTCCTCGATGATCTCGGTCACCGCCGCCGTGACGGCCGGCGCCAAATGCACCTCTGACAATCGCCGCTTAGGCACAATTTCGGTGACCAGATCAGCGACCTGGCGGGCGGTGTCATCACGGGCGAGCAGGCTGCGAGCACCGGCAGTGGTGATCAATTCAGACAGACGATCAGCCACAAGATGGTGCTGATTGTTGCGCTCCTCGGCGATGATCGCCTCCACCAGCATGCGAAAGCGGGCGACGTCGCCACGCTGCTGCGCCTCGACCAGATCAATCACCAGGTCAGACCTCGCCATGGCCCCCTCCTTGCACAATGCCGCTCGCTCGATCATTGCAGATGCGTGCACCACCGCGGGTGCAGCGCCGCACAATGTGGTGCCCTCTAGCAGCGCCAACAGCCTCCAGATAGCTGTCCGAGGATTCCTTGCCCGCTCAGCCACCGGCCGCGCGCTGGCTGGCCCGCAAGCTGCCCGCAGGTGTCTCTGGAGGCGCAGTGGTGTGCCGCTAGCGATCGTCGGCGCCGGTTGCTAGCTGACTGGTGTGGACGCGACACCCGTTCCAATCGGCGGGATGATCATCGAGTCTTAGAGTGCGGCGACTGGTGCGGGGTCGGTCCGGCGTCGAAGGCGGCGATGTCCAGGGAAGGCCGGTTACTGTCAGCCCAACCGGAAACAAGTCCTTGACCGGAGGTATCGACGTGGTAGTGCGAGGCGAGCGATTCCTGGCAGCAGCGCTGGCAGCAGCGGGAAGGCGGCGATTCCGGAACCGGATCGCCGGGCAAGCCGCCCGCTACTGGTCTGCGCCCACAGGATCGGCCTGGGAAGCGAACTCACACTGGCGCAACGGAATCGGTGATCAAGCCTGGCTGGAGGTTGGTGACGACCACTGGAAGATCTATGAAACCTTCGCCCGAGCCCTTAATTCGCCCAGCCCGAACACGGTGATGGAGTGGGGCGCCGGCGGCGGGGCCAACGCCGTGGCTTTCGCCACCCATGCGCAGCGCTTCATCGCCGCCGACATCTCCCAAGAAAACCTCGACGAATGCGTCCGACAAGTCCGCGCAACGTGCACGACACCCGTCGAGACACGGCGCATCGACCTCGCCTGCCCCGAACAAGCCACCGTCGGATTGGCGGGCAGCTGCGATGTCTTCCTGTGTCTATACGTGATCGAGCTAACGACGGGCGCGAACGCGGTACGGGCCATCCTTAAAATCGCCCGCACCGTGTTGGCCCCCGGAGGCATGGCGCTGGTCCAAATCAAGTACCACACCAGCGATCGTCGGACCCGCGGCTTCGCCGGGACAGCCTACGACCGAAACCTCGCATCGACCACCACCTTCACCATCGAAGAGTTTTGGAACCTGGCGGCAGAGTGCGGCCTCACCCCACGGCTAATCACCTTGGTGCCGGAAAACCGTCTCGACAGCCGCTACGCCTACTACGCCCTCACAAGTCCAGCCGCCGTGCAACCCGCGCCGCCTGACGAGCACCTGCTCGACGTCAAGTACACAGAGTTCGCCGCCACGTTCAACGCTGACGTCGCCGACGCAGAGAGGCGCGCGGCGCGCGGCAACTACATAAGCCGCCGTGAGGGCGAAACAACCGTCGACGACTGACGGTTAATCGGCTTGCCGCTGACTGGTGTATTAACCGACTCTCCCTGCGTAGACGGCGCGGTGGCATCGTAGGCAGTTCGGAGATTCCGAGCAGCCAGCCCTAGTTGCTCGCGAATGTGGCTGTGGTGGTGGACGATAGCGCGCGGCCCGTCCTACGTTTGCGTCTATGAGCGGAAGTGAGAAGTTGCGGGCGCGCAAGCGTGCGGTGGAAGCGCAGCGCAGGGCGAACGAGAAACGCGCGAACCTTGAACGTGCCAACGTAGACGATGCCGCCTCGGTTCGTGTGCTGCTCCAGCGGCTGCGCGCCGTTGACGCTTGGGAGAGTGTGCGCCTCGATCAAGTGAATGAAAATGTGCGCATGGACGCAGCCCGCAAGCGTGTGAGTCACTTCGTCAACCTGCAAACGGTTACCGGGCGGATGAGGGACCGCGGTCAGACGATCGCGTCGATCGCTACTCTTGCGGAGGTCGAGGTTCGCGACCTCCAAAATGTCCTTCGCAGAGCGCGTGCTGACGAGGGCGGCGCGCAGCGTGCAACGGAGTCTCGAAACGCCGCGGCTCTAAGCGCAAACGGCGCAAGTTTGGTGAGCCATAGCGCAGTTGGCGTTGACCATCATCAACCGATCGCAGCGGACAACTACCCGACATCCGATCCGAATCGGTGCGTCCGTTGCGACGCGGTCATGCTGGATCCCGAAGTCACTTCCCGGCGAGGGCGTCCGCGTCGCTATTGCTCTGACACGTGCCGCAGAGACGCCTCGGCGGCGCGTACAGCAGCACAGCGGCACGGAGAACCGATTCGCATCGTCGAGGTTCCTCGTGCTGCCGTCCGAAGTGCATCGAGTACACAGCAACACGGCGCCACCGCTCCGGTAATTCGTTCCGCATGCGACGCGGTAGAATTCGCACTCCAAAACGCGGATGCCATGAAGATACTATTGTCGAGTGTGGCTGAGCGGGCACGGCGTAAAGAGCTAGACCGCAGCACATTTGAGGCCGCCCGAGAACTCGCCAAAGTGGTCTATCCAAATAGGGGTTAACGCCGCATACCCTGGCTCGGCGCTACCCCGTCAGATGCGAAGCATGTCGTGTTCCGCCTTCACTTGATGAGGGCATGGCTGGCCATGCAAACAGGCGGCGGCGTCAATCCCAGCGTGACTGATCCTGACATATGAGAGTTCGGTTGGAATCAAACGTTTTGGACATGACGCGGCTGCCAGTGTCCTGTTTGCGTGAAATTGCAGATCAGCCTACTGAACTGCGATTATCCGCTGAACAAATGTGTGCTCAGCTGTGGCGAACTGTCTGTGCGAAGCGGTACTTTATGAGTCATGGAGCGTCTAGATCTGCAGCCGGCGCCCGCATGGGGCGGAATTGCGGCAGCTGCCGTGGCCGGTTCAGACGCCGCGTCTGTTGAACCGGCCGGTCCAATCGCTAGCGGCAGGCTGTCCATCATCGACGCCGCAGCCGGCCTCGCAGACTTCACTTCTGTCGCTGCCCAGCAGGGTCACGCGGCGGGGCTTCTTCTGCGTGTTGAAGCGTTGAGCACTGCAGCGGCCGCAGCAGTTAATTCCCTTGTTGTCGTTGATGAACTGAACGCGACACAGCTTCAATCCGTGGTGGAGTGACTGTGAGCAAGCTGGCGTTCTACCTCGCGGTCGTTAGCACCGTCGTTGCCATCATGTCACTCGCTGTGAGTCTCAATATGTTCCCACTTGGGCAGACTGAACACGCGATAAGGCCGTCGACCTCGTCCACGTCTGCTGCGGAGCCCTCAGAAAAGCACGACGCAGCAATTGAGGCGTGTGTTGGCCTGAGGAACTTCAAGAGCGGTGTTGGGATTGCGCGTGGCGCCTTCATCGATCGCGTCGACCGGGCCAATGACTGGGAATCATCACAAAGCCTGGGGGTGCAGGGCTACTACTTCGGCGCGGTGGGTGCGGAGTTGAACTATATGGCCACCCGGCTGAGTCCAGGCGTACCACGAGAAATTGTTGATGCGCTCGCTGGTGTCCGGCGGTCGATCGTGGCTGTGGTCGACGCAGATTTGCGCCGTGAACCCGCCTCCGTTTCCAACGACATGGTTGATCAGTACTCGAGTGCCCTGCGGGCCGCTGAAAGTGCCTGCGAAGCAACGGGGGTCGGCTAGTGGCCGCTTCACCACCCGCTCGTAGCTATTCACGCTTCATCGTGGCGCCCGATGTATGGCCGGTCACCCGCGAGCAATCTGAAGGGCGGGCTGCTGCTCAACGTCGTCTGGCGATGGCGACTGCGGCTGCAGTAGATGCTCATCGGATCGCCTTGCACGGCTTGCAGGTTGTCGGTGTGGCGCAGTCAAATGGCTTCGAAGCAATGCACGCTGCCTACAGGCGTATTCAGGTTCGGGCCGACGATAAGGCCGACGCGGATATGGCTGCCGCTGATCTGATGCAGAGTGTTGCGGCGATCCAGATGAGTGCTGAGCTGATGATTGACACGATTGATGCTGAGGCACATCAACAACTGGTACACGTGCCGAGCAGAAGTCCCACCGCTATCAACATCATTACCAGTGCTGCCGCGCGGGCGCGGGGAATCGCAGTAGGGGCCGCCGATGAGATCCGCGCTTTAACTGTGCAATTCGTCCAGGGATTTACGCCTCTGCCGGAGGGACCCCCGAATGGCGATCCGTTTAGTACCGGCGATGACGATCGGTCGACCGATAAGCGATCCGACGAATCGCCTGAGCGTCCACCCGAGGCAGCAGTGGAGACCGGTGATACGCAGCCCCGTCTTTCGGTGCCAGACCCGTCTGATGCCGAATCCAGGTCTGGTAACACTGCGCCGCGAGTCAGCACCGGGCCTACCCCTGGTCCTTCATCGCTGTCACCGCACCCCCCGGCGCAGAGCGCCAGTCCTGCGTCCGTAGCCGCGGTTGGTGACATTGGAAGCAGTGGGGTAGGCCTCGCCGGACCAGGACGTTCCTCATCCATAGGCTCGTTGGCCGCGTTCGGAAGTTCGGCATCGCCGCTACCGGGAGCGGGCACTGGAGGAATGTCGCAGTCGGGTTCGGTACGACCGGCAGTATCTGCATCGCCGTCTCCTGCTGTCGCGCTGCAAGGGGTCATGCCTGCAAGTGGTCCTGCGCCGCTGTCATCGGTCACCGGCGCTCAGACGACTAGCATTCCTGCTTTCGTAGCCACTGCGACACCGGCGCAGCCGGCGGCATCTCCGAGTGGAATCTGGCATCCGTCAATAGGGGCGACCACGGGTGCCGTGCCAGCGTCTATTGCCGGGCCGCAGGTAGTGTCGAGTACTAATCCCTATCCAGCCGTTTCAGCACCCTTGCTGCCCCCGGGGCCGCTGGGTCCGCCGCCTTCAGTTCCGGCCGCAATTCCACCGGCCGCCGGTGCTGTCCCATTGATTGGCGGCGCTCACACCTCAATGGCGCCTGCCGCCGCATCGGTCGCGACGGCAGCGTTGACAACTCCCGCCGCGACGCTGCCGTCCCGGGTAGCGGCCGCGGCGGCCCGGGACTTGGAACGGCGGCGCAACGAGTCGAGCGATCTACAGACGGTTAAACGGTTGGCGTGGGAACTGTTGTACGCCACCGAATCCTGCCGAACCTTCGCACTGTGGGCCGTCGGCCTGATGTATTCAGCGGCTGGCGATCGGCATGTTGTGGCGCTGACACATCACGGTGCGGGTTACGTCCCCGCGGGGATTGTGGTCCCGAAGGGCGTGCGGATGCTCTGGTCTGACCAAGCTATTGGAGAGGGCTTTCGTAGCCGATGGATCGGAAATCTCGATCCGGCTGCGACACTGATCGCCTTCGCAGAAGTCAAGGCCGCGGAGCCGGCTGGCTGGCGCTTAGCCGCTGCAGCGACCACCTGGTCTGACGTAACAGCGCTCATGACTGCCGCGCAACGCTGGGGCACTGAATGGGCCACCTGCTCCGGTATGTCCATGCCCGCCTCAATCGGAAAACGGGACGCTATCGCCAACGCGAATACTCCGCACCGATTGGAGCGGGAGTACCCCGACCTTTTCGAGCGTGTAGCGCAACTTCGTGCCAGAGGGCTTACCCAGCGAGCCGCCAAACTGGTCACGGAAGCAATCGTTTCCGACGCGCGCCTTGCGATCGTCGCCGACGGTGGCCCCCGAATTCCGCCGAACTTCGACTCGGTATGGCCGGCTGCAGCAGACGGCAGAGTAGACGCTTCGGACCGCGCCCGTTTCGCCGAAGCGGTTCAGCAGCAATGGTTCAGCATCGGAATGGTGCAGCCGGGTTGGGAAGATGAACGCACTGACACCGTCTGTGCAGAGTACAGGGGGCAATGGCTTATTTGCCGGGCGCTTGAGGTGGTCCTGGGGTGGATAGCTGACGACAACTGCGGGGCAATGCAGGCGGACCTGCCGCTGGAAGACATGATCTACGCCGCAGCACATGCCTACCTCGACAGTCGGGAAACCGGCTGGATCACTGCAATTTTCGACACTGCAGGCGGTTCATCCTGACAATGGATTCGCTGCCTCAGGAGGTAGATGGTGAAGCTTGGCGCGCCGAGCTCGCGCGGCAGCATACGTATCTGGCGAACGTCGTCGATCAAGCATGTGCCTGGACGCGCGAGTTCCACGTTCAAACTGAGGTTGAGCTGTGCGGCAACTACACCTCACTAAAGAGTTATCCCCTGCTGGACTACGCGAACAGGCTGAGACAGCTCAGCTCAGCACTAAAAAGAGTGTGCGCAATTGCTTCGCTACAGCCTCCGCCGCCGACCTGGGACCGCACGACCCTGCATGCGCCCCCGGCTATAGCGGTGCCCGGGCGAGACCCAGATTGGCGACGGGCCGATTACTCGGAAGGCGGTCGGTACCTGCTGATGCTTCAGCCCACTTCGCCACACGGATACCCGGCTACCGCTCGTGAACAGTGGAGCGCTGCCCTTCGCCTTGCGAGCCCAAGCGTCATCGAACGCGAAATCGGTGTGCCGCAACTAGTTGCGTACGGTTGGATGGCTCGATCGGAGTTCGACAAAGCATATCGGGTGGTGCACAGAGCGTTTCTCGACAGTGCGGCCGCCACGTTTGGTCGTGCGTGGGCTACCGGATCTTCCGAGGATGGAACTCGTTCAATGACCGTGCTGGTGAGTTGGATGAAGGCACTGACCGACCATGGGTGCTCCTTGGGTGATTGTGATTCCGTGCTTCGTGACATCGAGGTCGTAGACCCGCAAGCTGTCGCGGATTGCAGAGCAGTCCAGGAAGTTTGGTGCCCTCCCACGCCCTGACCTGCTCCGCCAGTTGATACAAGGCCGAATGCGAGAGTGGCGCCTGCGGCAGTCTTTGGCCTCACGGTGCTTCACTGCTCTCGGGCATGTAACCGGTGACCTCATACCCTTGGACCAATCGTGAAGATCATTGCAATGCAGGACCTCCTAGAGAACTTCGACGAAGTGCTCTTGAGCGTCGAACGAGGGGATTCATTCGAAATCCGGGCGGAGGATGGTCACGCCATCGCCCTGCTGCTGCCGATTCAGGATGAGCTCTAGGACCAAGCCGACCCACCGAGGCGAGCTGTTACACGTCGACGCTTCGCCGGTATTGACGCATCATCAGACCGGACGAAACGGTATGCGATCAACTATCTGGGCACCTGATTCCCTGCACCACAGCGCACGGTCACGACGCTGCCGCCGTGCGACCCTCGCCAGCCTTCGCGTCGGCATTCAAAACTTTCTGCTGACTCCGGTCGAAGTTCGCGTTCTCGCTGATCTGCGTAAGCGAGAGACGCGAGGGTTGCGAGGCTCGCTGAGCCACAACATCTTTGTACGGCGGATAGATTGTCCACAGCAGTACGTTCCTGCGGTTGCGCGCGCCATCATCTTCGATCACCCATCCGAGGTTGCGTAGAGCGGGTGCGTGCCTACGCAGCAGCCCAGAAACGTCGCGACCGTTCTTCGGCCAGTCCCTCGGTCGTTGCCAGTCGTCGTTGACCGGTGTGAGCAGCATCAGCAAATCACTGCCGGATTGACCAACAGCAGGTTCTAATGTCCGCGAGCGAAGCTGTTCGATAAACGGGTCGACGGACAAACTGTCCTCAGACAACTGATTGGCGCGCGACATGTACCGGCGTACGCCATTAGTCGACAAGATCTCGTCCACGGCCGCCAGCGTGCGACAGAAGTCCGCCATCCTGGGCGAGTCCTCAACTTTGATGGTATCCAACCGATGGTGAACGGAGGCAGCCAAGTCAAGTAGTCCGCCAAAAATACCTGGTAGAGCTGTTTCCCACCGCTGTCGCATCTCGGCCTCTGACTGTCGCATTCTGGGGTCGATGCGTCGCAGCTCGACGATCGCTAGCCGCTCTGCCAGATCGGGTCGGATGGCGCCGACGTCGATTCCGTTGATAATCACGCATCGACGAAACTTGATGACAGCCAGATCGGCATCGGTATATAGAGACCGTTTCACCATGGCGTCGCCTGTCGCAGCGCGGCATAAAGAGTCCGACAGCCACGGCGGGATGGCCGACAGGTTGTCCAGAGCAACGACCCACGATCCAGACGCGGCAACCGCCCATGAGTCCGCGTCCCGCGGCGCCTGACGAAAGGGGGCGGGCGAAGGATCGATGAGTTCGACCAAGCTCCGTGTCGATGTCGTTTTAGCGCTACCTTGCTCGCCAAACAGGGCTAGTACCGGATGCGGGACGTCGCACTGAACCAAAGCAGCTACTAGGAACGCGAGAAGAACTGGGCGGTCCTCAACGGCGACATTGACGAACTCCCAGAGCTTCGTCACATCCCCGCGGGAGCTTGGTGCCGGCATCGCCCCCGTCAGCTTCGTATTTCGGAGGAACCGCACCGGCGCAGTGGGAGCCATCGACCACCTTCCGTCGCAGACTTTGATTACTTGACCGTTTGGATCTCCGGTGTCGATGTAGATCGTCCCGTGGTGGTCGGCAACGCGTAGGTTCAACTTGTCGGGTGCCTGCGTGGCCGCCAGACCTTCCAAAATCAGTGTGGCGTCGGTAAGTGCTTGGCCCCCGGCGACCGCACCGGTCTCGGTGAAGTAGCGAGCGGCGAGATCTGCCCGTAGGCCAGCCCTCCCACCACGCAGGAGTATCGCGAGGTGGGGTCGACTGCGTTCGGCGCCAAAAGGTTCGCCGTCCTTTGAGACTCCGAGAACATAGCGTTCCCGGGCCATATCGACTAAGCGTGCCGCGACTGACTTCTTGTCCCCCTCCCCCCTGCCGTTCAAAGGGTTTCCTGCCCGTGGTGCTGTCGCTTATGGGCATGCTGCGCTATTCTCATGAGGAACTTCCGTGTGGCGTGATCGGGTGGTTCGAACGAAGGCCTCGGCTAGTCCCCGAGGTCTTTTTCGTGCGGAGGCACTAAGCGGCGTCGCCGCCTCCGCGGCGGGTTGCGCTCTCTCGCTCCGATATCCAGCGCAATACCTCGGCCCTGCGATAAACGACTCGGCGTCCCAAGGTGAAACTCGCCGGGCCAATATTCGAATGCCGCCAGTACCTCAGCGTCCCCATCGGAACTCCAGTGATGTCCGAAACTTCCTTCGCTCCTAGCAAATCCATCAAATTACTCCTCAGCTATGGTCGGTTCGCCTGAGCCAACAGTGACTGGTGACTTGACGGTCTGTCCACGACCACAGCCACATTCGCTTGAAGAAAAGCCTTTCAATGACTCGGGGGTCGTGACGTCTTCGGCGGGCTCATGGTCCGGCCTCCGGACAACGAAGCGGATGAGGGGAGCGGAGTACTGCGGTACTTTCAGCGTATGACGACTCGAAACGAGCGAGCGGGAATTGACGACCGCTGGCACAAACGAGTCAAGGCGCCGGACGGCGCGATGCGCACTGAGCGGTCTGCGGTATATGGCAAGGTGTCGCGATGGCGTGTCAGGTGGGTTGACGCCAGTGGAGCCGAGCGCACCAAGAGTTTCCAGCGTAAGCCGGATGCGCAGGCCTACCTAAATGGGCTGACCGCCGATGTGCAGCGCGGCGAGTATGTCGATCCGCGGAAGAGTGCGCAGACTTTCGGATCGGTGGCCGAGCAGTGGTTCGCCACCAAACAGCACCGCAAGCCGAAAACCGTTGCCGGATATCGCTCGTTGCTCGACACTGTGGTGCTGCCGAAGTGGGAAAGTGTTCAGCTGAAAAGAATTAATTACGAATCATATTCAACGTGGCTAGGGGCGCTGTCAGTCGACGGCGGGCAACGCGGAACCGGCCTGTCGGCAAGTCGGATCACCCAAGCTCATCAGCTGGTAGGCGCTGTCCTGAAGTACGCCCAACGGACTGGCAAGGTGGCGAAGAACGTCGCGTTCGAGATCAAGCGGGACGAAGATCTTCCCGAGCAAGGCGAGCGTGAGCGGCGCTATCTGACCCATGCCGAGCTGCTAATGCTGGCGAAGGCTGCTGATCGGTTCGAGACGCTGACGCTCGTTCTCGGGTACTGCGGACTGAGGTTCGGCGAAGCCGTTGCGTTGCGCCGCCGGCATGTGGGGGATCGGATGCTGACGGTGCGCTCGTCCGCAACAGCCGTCACCGGTAAGGGCATCGTGGAGTCAACGACTAAGACGAAGCGGGATCGTCACGTGCCTGTGCCCGAACCGGTTTGGAAAAAGCTAAAGGCCGAGCTGCCCGCCGACCCCAACGCGCTGGTCTTTCCCAGCCGAAAGGGCGGGTTCCTTCCACTTGGCGAATACCGCTGGGCGTTCGACAACGCGTGTGCTGATATCGGCATCGACGGGCTGGTACCGCACGGGCTGAGACACACCACGGCGTCACTGGCGATCAGTGCAGGCGCTAACGTCAAGGTCGTGCAGAGACTGCTTGGGCACGCGACCGCCGCGATGACGCTCGACCGCTACGGCCATCTTCTCAATGACGATTTGAGCGGTGTGGCGGACGCCCTGGGGAAGGCTATCGACAGCACTGCGGTATTACTGCGGTATTCAGAGCATCGTGACGAGGCGGAAAGGGCCTAAATTAGGCTCTGAACTGCAACGCCCCCATAGCCCAATTGGCAGAGGCAGCGGACTTAAAATCCGCCAAGTGTCGGTTCGAGTCCGACTGGGGGCACGGCTGGACTCCCGAGCCCGCGGGCGGTGACGGCTCGAATCGGTGGACGACGCCCACCAGCCCACTCATCTGCAACCGCCCCGACCAGCACCTGTCGTCGCCAGAGGAAAAGCCAACCTTCATGGGTACCCCGGCCTCATGATCCGGTTCCTCGCCATATGTGCGGCACTCCTCATCGCCGCCGTCGCGTCGCCCGCGACAACCGCAGCGCAGCCCGCCACGCCGCCGGGCCCAACCGCGCCCGCCGACTTCGTCGTGCTCGCCGACGTCGACCCGACGATCCTGCACGACATCCGTTACGTGACGCCGCACAACTTCACGGGTGAACCGGTCACGGGTTATGCCGAGCCGCTGTGCATCCTCACCCGACCTGCGGCCGACGCCTTGTCCAGAGCGCAGCGGCTTCTGCTGCCGCAGGGCTATTCGCTCAAGGTGTACGACTGCTACCGGCCCCAGCGCGCGGTCGACGATTTCGTCTCCTGGGCCCAGGACATCCCTGATCAGCGGATGAAGCCCGAGTTCTACCCCCGGGTGGACAAAACCACCCTCTTCGCCGACGGCTACATCGCCGACAAGTCGGGCCACAGCCGCGGCAGCACCGTCGACCTGACATTGGTGCAGTTGCCGGCGACAACGACCGCGCCCTACATCGTCGGTCAACCCCTGGTGGATTGTGCTGCACCGCAACCGGTTCGCTTCCCCGACAACAGCATCGACATGGGTACCGGCTTCGACTGCTTCGACACCCTCAGTCACACCTTCGACCCACGCATTCACGGCGCGCAACTGTCCAATCGCCTCCTCCTCAAGGATGCGCTGGAAGCGCAGGGGTTCGAGTTCTACGACAGCGAGTGGTGGCACTTCACGCTCGCCGACGAGCCGTACTCCGACACCTTCTTCGACTTCCCCGTCGACCGGACAGCGATCTCGCCCCGCTGACGAGCCCCCTCACGCAACCTGGGAGTTGACTGTGAGGTGGCGGCAACACGACTGTCCACGCACTGTTGCGAATCGGCAATCCGATCGGGGAACTCTGAGGACAACGGTCTTCCCCGAAAGGTTCTCCATGTCGTATGTGAGTCCGAGCGAGTTCGTCGGCAAGATGATCGATGCCGGCGAGTCCAAAGCGTTGATGTCAACCCGCGACATCTTGATTCGAGCCTTCATGGCAGGCGCCATCCTTGCTCTCGCGGCGGCGTTCGCCGTGACCATCACCGTGCAGACCGGCAACGCGTTGCTCGGCGCGGTCCTGTTCCCCGTCGGCTTCTGCCTGCTCTACCTGCTCGGATTCGACCTGCTGACAGGTGTTTTCACGCTCGTCCCGCTGGCCATGCTCGACAAGCGTCGCGGCGTGACGGTCAGGTCGATGATGCGCAACTGGGGCCTGGTCTTCGTCGGCAATTTCGCCGGCGCCATCCTCGTGGCTCTCATGATGGCGGTCGTGTTCACCTACGGCTTCAGCGTCGACCCCAACGAAGTCGGCCAGCGGCTCGGCGAGATCGGGCACAGCCGGACGGTGGGGTACGCCGAGCACGGTGCCGCAGGCATGTTGACACTGTTCATCCGCGGCGTGCTGTGCAACTGGATGGTCTCCACCGGCGTCGTGGCGGCGATGATGTCCACCAGCGTCTCGGGCAAGGTCATCGCGATGTGGATGCCCATCATGCTGTTCTTCTACATGGGTTTCGAGCATTCCATCGTGAACATGTTCTTGTTCCCGTCGGGTCTCATGCTGGGCGGCGACTTCTCGATCGGCGACTACCTGATGTGGAACGAAATACCCACCGTGATCGGCAATCTCGTCGGTGGACTGACGTTTGTGGGGCTGACGCTCTTCGCCACGCACGCCCGCACCGGCGACACACGACTGGTCGAACTACCCTCGGAGGATCGCGCGCTGGTGACGACAGGACGGAGTGCTCGATGACCCCGATCATGCCCAAGAGTGAGGCTGCGGAACTGATCAAGGCTGCCCGCATCCGCAAGAAGCTCGAATGGTCCGACATCGCGGCGGAGATCGACGCGCCACTGGTGTGGTGTGTGGCCGCCCTGCTCGGCCAGCACCCCATGCAGGCCGCTCAGGCCGAGCGGGTGTGCGCGCTGCTCGACCTCGACGGTGCGGTGGCCGAGAGTCTTCAGCTCCAGCCCAGCCGAGGTATCGACCCCGCGCTCATGTCTGATCCGACCATCTACCGGTTCCACGAGGCTCTCGCCGTCTACGGGCCCGCCCTCAAGGAGCTGATCCACGAAGAGTTCGGTGACGGCATCATGAGCGCCATCAACTTCAAGGTCGACATCAAGCGTCGCGAGGATCCGGACGGCGACCGTGTCGTGGTCACGCTGGACGGAAAGTTCCTCGACTACCGCTGGTGACGCGGACGCCACTCGAGCGCCTACCTCATCGTCCGCTCGCACTGCTTCCAGAAGCTGGTGAACGAGGGTAGCCACGGGGTCGGACACGCCCCGGACACGCCCCGGACACCCGCTGGCTGCGAGGATGTCCACCCATGACCACACGCGAACCGGACCTGGTCGACGGCGTGCCGCGCGGGCGGATCGTCGTCGCGTCGATGGTGGGCACCACCATCGAGTTCTACGACTTCTACGCGTACGCCACCGCCGCCGTCGTGGTCTTCCCGCACCTCTTCTTCCCCAAGGGCAACCCCACGACGGCGCTGCTCGCATCGCTGGCGACCTTCGGCCTCGCCTTCGTCGCGCGTCCCCTCGGGTCGATCCTGTTCGGGCACTTCGGCGATCGGATCGGACGCAAGACCACGCTGGTGGCCTCGCTGCTGGTGATGGGCATCGCGACGTTCCTCATCGGCGTGCTGCCCACCTACCATCAGGTGGGGTTGCTGGCCCCGGCGCTGCTTGCGCTCATGCGTTTCAGCCAAGGCCTGGCGCTCGGTGGCGAATGGAGCGGCGCCGCCCTGCTGGCCACTGAGACCGCCAAACCCGGCAAGCGCGCGTGGGCGGCCATGTGGCCGCAGCTCGGCGCCCCGTTCGGTTTCCTGCTGGCCAACGGCGTGTTTCTCATCCTGGTGCTGTGGCTGGGCTTCAACACCGCCAGCCCGGATCTGGACGGCGCGTTCCTGACGTGGGGTTGGCGCATCCCGTTTCTGCTCAGCGCGGTGATGGTGGCGATCGGGCTTTACGTCCGGCTGCGATTGACGGAAACCCCGGTGTTCGCCCGCGCGATTGCCCGCGGGGAGCGGGTGCGTGCCCCGCTGGCCGAGGTGTTCCGCAACCACTGGCGTCAGTTGATCATCGGCACGTTCGTCATGCTGGCCACCTACACGTTGTTCTACGTCGTCACCACCTGGGCATTGAGCTTCGGTACCGCCAAGAAGACGCCCACCGGTGGGGGATTGGGTATTCCGTATCTCGAATTCCTTCAGCTGCAGCTCATCTCGGTGCTCTTCTTCGCTGTCATGTTGCCGGTCACCGGACTGCTCGCCGATAAGTTCGGCCGCCGGGTGACGCTGCTGGTGATCACCGCGGCGATCATGGTCTACGGCACCACCTTCGGGTTGCTGCTCGACCCCGCGTCGGCGACGACCACCTCGACGCTGGTGTTCCTGATCATCGGAACGACGTTGATGGGCCTGACGTTCGGACCGATGAGTGCCGTACTGCCCGAACTCTTTCCGACCAACGTCCGGTACACCGGATCCGGTGTCGCCTACAACGTCGCCAGCATCCTCGGCGCGGCGATCGCACCGTTCGTCGCGACGTGGTTGGCCACGTCCTACGGGGTGGCGTGGGTGGGCGTCTATCTGTTGTGCGCCGCGCTGCTGACCGGCATCGCGCTCCTGGTGATGCGCGAGACGCGCGACGCCTCGCTCGACGACATCGAGCAACTCGTTCCGTAGCGGGGGCGCCCAGTGGAGCGGCCGGCCGCGCCATCACAACGAACGCCACCGGGACGGCGGATGCGCCGGTCACGCAAGGAGTGCGCCTCGATGACGCAATTCAGATTTATTGAATGTAACTAGAAAAACATTCGATACCACGTCCGTCCGTTGCTCATGGATGCCACTGAATTGACTAGCGGCGACGCCGTTCAGGGATGATCCAAGGTGCCGCCCAGGCTTGGCGTCTGCGATAGGGCGGCCGAGTCGATCCCTCCGCAACATCGCTTCGCATCCGGCCGAACAGAATTTTACAAGGCGCAGATATTTCGGCTTCTTGTGTCTATGCTAAGCGACCATGCCGATCCGGGCGCAGATGAGCTTCCTCAAAATGTACGGGCCGAGCGGTGCTGCGGGCCTCGTCGACGACGTCACCAGTGGTGTCGTGCGGATGGCTCGGCGAAGGCCGATTCCCAGCGGCGTCCAGATCACCGACTTCGATCCGCTCGACTCGGAGATCACCTCGGACCCTTATCCGCATTATCGCGAGTTGCTGTCCCGCGGGCCGGTTCAGTACAACCCGCGCCGCAAGGTCTACATCCTGAGTCATTTCGAGCATGTACGGGCGGCTGCTCGAGCCTCTGACGTGCTCTCCAGTGCCGACGGTGTCTCGTTCAACCGCATGCGTGCACCGTCGATGTTGACGACGGATCCGCCCCGGCACACCGCGATGCGCAAGCAAGCCCAGCCGACCTTCACCCGCGGTGCGGTGGAGGCCTGGCAAGCCATGGTCGAAGAGCTCGCCGTGGAGCACACCACCCAGCTGTTCTCCACGCCCGAGGCCGACGTGATCAAGACGCTGGCCGAGCCCTTGCCGACCGCTGTCATCGCGCACATCCTCGGCATCGCCGACGATGATCTGGCGGCCTTCAAGGAATGGTCCAACGAGACCACCCGGCTGGGCCAGGCGAACCTGTCGCTGCATGGGATGAAGCAGGCGATGGCGGGCATGAAGGCGATCGGCCACTTCCACGAGTACTTCACCAACAAGCTGCGCAACGGTGAATTGCTCAATGAGGAGACGGTATTGGGCAGGTTGGTCGCCAACGCCCATCAAGGCAAACTCAGCAACGACGAGCTGTTTTTCTTCGCGTTCCTGCTACTGCTGGCCGGCAACGAGACCACCACGAACATGTTGGGCACGTTGTTTTGCACGCTGTCAGACAATCCCGACCAACTGCGCTTGCTGCATGAGCGCCCTGACCTCATCCCGAGCGCCGTCGAAGAACAGCTGCGGTACTACTCACCCATCCAGGGCTTGTACCGCACGGCGCGTGCCGATTACGTCGTGGAGAACACGGTGATTCCCGCCGGAGCTCGTGTACTGCTCCTTCTTGGTGCGGCCAATCGGGATCCCCGTCAGTTCGAGGACCCCGATGAGTTCCGGGTGGAGCGCAACCCCGGACACATGTCGTTCGGCTCGGGTGTTCACCTATGTCTGGGTGCACCGCTCGCCCGACTCGAAGGCCGTATCGTGCTGCGCGAAATCGTCAAGAACGTGGACCGTATCGACATCGTGGGAGCCCCGATATGGCGGACCAATCCGGTACTTCGGGGTCTGGCGAAACTCGACGTGCGGTTGACACCTCGCCCGTAGAGTCGGGGCTGAGCCTTCAGACCGTGCTCACCGTCGGGAAGCTGATGACGAGCGTGCCGCCCATTCCGTCGGCCACCGCCACGAATCCCGTGCCGTCATCGGTGAACACCGGCGCGGTGGCGCTCGCTCCACCCGCCCGGTCGATCGCCTGAACGAGTTGTGCGCCAGCCGATGTCAGCGCATACACGCCGGCACCCGGTGCGTTCGTGTAGTCCAACAGGTAGGCGGTGCCGGAGGGGTCGAACGACAGCAGCCGATAGTCGCCGGTCTCGGTCAACGTGTCGACCGGCTGCTGGAAAATGCTCAGCGGAACGACGGTGTTGCCCGCGGCGTCGAAGCCCACGATCTTGGTGATCGTCGAATTCGGTGTGCCGGCGAAGAAGTAGCCGACGTCGTCCGGGCCGAACATCACGTCGAATGAGCCCTGGGCCACAGTTCCGGGCACCACCTCGGTCAGCGTCCCGGTATCGAGCGCGATCACCTGGCGAGCAGTCGTCTGGCCTGGGTCGGGCCCGTAGTAGTCGAGGAGTTGGTAGGCCGCGCCGTCCGGGCCGAAGAACACGGTGCTCGCCGACGCACCTGCCGGCAGGTCGATGGTGCGGGCGATCGAGCCGTCCGGATTGATCACCGCCACGTGGTCGATGCCGTCGGCGCGGTAGTTGACGTACCCCACGTGCTGCCTGCCGGTCGTCGCCCCGCCACTCGTGCGCACTGTCCGGGTCACCAACGCGCCCGGCAGGCTGGTCGTGGTGACGTTGCCGTCGGGCGCGACGATCGCAACCGCGCCGGTGTTCAGCGACGGATGGGTGATCGGCACGAAGACGCTGCCGTCCGACGTGATCTGGAACGCGTAGCCGGCGACGCGGCCCGTGATCGGGTCAGACGTCTCCGCGCCGGCAGAGGTGATCTTCGAGATGTAGGTGGTTCCGGTGCCGTTGTCGGTGTTGCCTGCGTAGGTGAACGTCTCCAGGTACAGCCCGTCGGCGGTGACCACCGTGGTGCCCGGCAGCCCATTGACCGTCCGCGCCGTGCTGCTGACCCCGTCCAACGCGTAGACGCGAGTTGTCTTGGCTCCGAACAGTGTCCGTTGGCCCGCCGTCACGTAGACGGTGCCGTCCTGCCCGAGGATCGGGGCGCTTGCCGTGGAACCGTAGGGCAGCGCGATGGTCCGCGTGGCACCCGACGGGGTGTACACCCGCAGTGCCGAGGCGCCGAATTGCGACGACACCAGATAGGCCGTGCCGTCAGGCTCCAGCCCCAGCGACGTGGTGTAGGGGAGGATCTGCGCCGAGTTGGACGGCGAAATCCGGTAGTAGCGATGGGGAATGGTCTCCCCGAACGTGCCGAACGGCTTGGGCAATCTGGTGCTGAAGTACAGCGCCCCGTCGGCGCCCACGCGCACCCGGCCGTCGGGCGAGCCGGTGATCGTCTTGATCGTGGTCACGGTGCCGCTGCTGTCGACGCTCGAGATCGTCGACCGGGTGCCGCGCTCGTTGGCAGTGATCAGGACCAGCGTGCCGTCGGGACGAGTCACCACCCCGCCGCGCAGGTAGCCGTCGATGTCACCACTGTCGGCGAGTACCTGCGCGTTCTTGTCGAGGATGAAGACGCGGGCGCTGCCCCCGCCCGTGGTGACCTGGTAGATGGTGCCGTCGGCGGCGATGATCGGCGACTGATAGGCCTGGCCGGGCAGGGCGGACATCCCAGATGCTTGGACGTCGGGTGCAGCAACCGCGCTGCTAGCCGCTGAATATTTGCTGTTCGCGTCAATTTCGTGGCGACGCGCGGAGGCCAGCATCGTCCACAGCAAGGGAGCGGCGGTCGACGGATTCGGCGTCTCGTCCGAAGGGGCCGTCGCCTTCGGGGTGAACAGCGTCGTGAGCGCCGTGGCCAGTGGGCGAGCCGGCTCGTCGGCGGCCTCGATGACGTCACCATTGGTTGTCTCGGTCGCTGTGCGCGGGCTCGGGTTGGCTGTCAGCGCCGGCTGCTGCGGCGCCGATGGTTCGGCGGCAGGCTCAACGTCCGGGGTGTCGTGCGCGGCAGTGCGCGGCTCGTCGCTAGCGTCGCGGCGTTCTGCGATCGTTGCCCGCTTTGTCCTCGTAGCAACGGAATTGCGCTTCTTCTCCGCAGAAGCGTCGTCGCCGGACGCTGCTTCGGTTCGCTTCGTGAACAGACCGCGCCGCACGGGCTTGCCGGCCGCTTCACCACCGGCCGACTCCGTACTGGGCCCCGCCGTCGCGCTCACCGAGCCGGCCTCGTCCGGCTTCGCCCACGCCTCCCCGGGTATCGCCACGATCGCGAAGCCGATACCGAGTGCGACGGCCAGCGCGCCGACGCGTCCTATGTGCGTGTTCTTCTGCATGGCGCCCCCGTCGCGTGCCAGTCTGGTCCCATCGAATCATCCTGGGAACTTCCTGGGAGCGAATCGGGGGATCCCCTCGTCTTTGCTTTGGTCCTGCAGAGCAAACGTAGGGGACCGCGAATCAGTGCGGGAAGTCGATGACCAGGCGCGGCGGCCCGTCGAGGACCGAGACGAGGAACGGAGTCCGCTTGCGCAGGCCGACGGCCCACGTCACCACCGCCTCGAAGTCGCCGGCCGCCTTGGCCTCGGTGATGACCACCGTGTCGCCGCTGACAGAGGCCGGCCCGAAGTAGGTCTGCACCCCCTCCGTCCACCCGTTGCCCGTCGCTCCGGTCAACACGACCTCGACGAGTGCGTTGGCTCCGGGCAGCGGTATCTCGTTGCCCGACCCATCCATGTGTGCCGGCAGTGGCCGGTAGCCAACGCGGTAGGCGGGCACGCCGTCGCGAAACTCCATCACGAACCGGTCTGCGTTCTCGCGTGCGGCCACACGGACGGCGACGAGCTCGCCCGTGCCCCCTGTGCTCGTCCCGGTGACATCTGGCGACGGGGCATCAGGACGCGGGGTAGGGGCAGGGCTCGGGACAGATGTCGTCGGGCCGATGGTCTTGTCGCACTCACCCGCAGCCCGCCGCTGGGCGATAAGCTCGTCAATGGGTACGCCGTAGTCCCACACGAAGTCGGGGTCCGGCGCGAGGACCCACTTGCCGTCTTCGTAGAGCATCGTCTTCGTGTCGGCGAACCCGCTCAGTCGGGGGATGTCGATGTTCCAGCGGACGATCGCCGTTGTGGGATCGTCGAGCCGCACCCCTGTGGCGTGCGCGGGTAGCCCCGTCTCCGAGCAGGTTTGCTGGAGGGTCACGTAGTCGGATTGGCTGATCGCATCACGCTGCTGCCGGGTGAGCATCAGCCAGACACCCGCGAAGTCGCCGGAGGTGCGACGGTCGGCGACCTCTTGTGACGACGCCGTGGCCGCCTCCAGGGTCTGCGGCTCACCTCCGGTCAACGCCGGGGGTATGGAGATGTGATCGGGAAGCGTCATCTCGCAGCCGGCGAGGAGCGATGCCAAGGCCAGCGACAGAGTGATCTGCACACGCCGCACAGATCGAGACTAGCCGGTCAGCGCGAGCCTCGCGACGATTGGCGGACCGACGGGGGACATGTCGAAATCCGCGTGATCCTCGTCGAAACCAGCACTGGCACGGTATCTCTCAGCAATCGCGGGCGGATCGGTGTCATGTGGGTACCCGATGAGCGCAATCACGCGGTGACTTGTCGGGCCGACGTCCACCCAGAGGCCGTGCACTGTGCTGCCGTATTTGCGCAGGCTCGCGATGTGGCGCGGCCAGAACGACGCGGTGTAGTCACGCACCGCCGCCGCGCTCGGCAATGTGTAGATGCGTAATTCCGTTGTCCCGGTCGGTCTCATCGGTATCAGCGCCGCTTGCTGTTGGTACCCAGCGGGTCCAGTTGATCGTCGGTGGCGTCGTCGGCGGCTGTGGACAGACTCAGTTTCTCCCGCTGTCGGTCCGCGGCAAGCAGATCACGTCCGGCGGCGGTCGCGTAGCGGTAGGCGTCCGGCCCGACCAGGAGTCGGGTCGGCGGTTCGGGCATCTCGACGACATCGAGCAGCAGCGCGGCCACCTTGGCGGGGTCACTTGCCCCGATGGTTGCGGTGTTGCTCATCGTTGCGGCGGCCCCGACCGTCGGCTGATACTCCTCACGAATCGGATCGACGCGCATCGACGATCCCGCCCAGTCGGTGCGCATGCCGCCGGGCTCGAAGACCGTCACCGTGATGCCCAGCGGCGCCACTTCCTGGGCCAGGACGCTGGAGAAGCCGGTGACCGCCCATTTGGCTGACTGATAGGCGGCCAGTCCCGGTCGCGTCACCCGGCCGCCCACCGACGAGATCTGGACGATGTGGCCGGAGCGTTGGGTGCGCATGACGGGCAGCGCAGCCTGGGTCAGCCGCACCACGCCGAGGAAGTTGGTGTCGATCTGGGTGTGGAAGTCGTCGAAGTCCACGTCCTCGATCGCGCCCATGTTCGCATAACCGGCGTTGTTGACCAGTACGTCGAGGCTCCCGAAGTCGTTGACTGCAGCCATGACTGCAGCACGAACCTGGCCGCCATCGGTCACGTCGAGCGTGACGACCGACAGAGCGTCGGGGTATGCGGTGGCAAGGTCGTCCAGGGCTGATATCGAGCGGACACCGGCAACCACGCGGTGCCCTGCTCTCAGTGCCGCTTCGGTGATCGCGCGGCCGAGGCCGCGAGAGGCTCCGGAGATGAGAAAGACGTGTGACTGATCGGTCATGAGAACTCCTTGCGTGGATCGATATCGGACGGGTGATCAGGAAACGGACCGAATGGTGCCGCCGATGTCAGGTCACCCAGGACGGCGACGGCCTCGCCCCCGTTCGCGCGGATGGCGTCGACCGCCGCAGACGCCCTGGCCTGGTCGCGTCCGTGCACGACTACTGAAACACCGTCTGCTGCCGGCGTTTCGGCGATTGCGCAACCGATGCCGGTGCTCGACCCGGTGATCAGTGCGCGTCTACCGGTCAGACCCATGTCCACTGTCGCTCTCCAAATCTACAGTCGTATACATGCTAGGTATACAAACGTAGACTTGTTCCGGTCTATTCCCTACCATGGGGACGTGACCACCCGCTCGTCGTCGCGACCTCGCAATGCGGAGGCCACTCGCGAGGCCATCCTGGCCTCGGCGGTACGCAATTTCGCACGTGCCGGGTATGACGGAGTGGGCGTCCGCGAGATCGCGGGCGATGCTGGTGTCACCGCCATGTTGGTGAACAGGTATTTCGGCTCCAAGGAGCAGCTCTTCGCAGACGCGGTCGAAGCATCGTTCGCCGCGCCCACTTTCGTCGCCGAGCAGCCGCAGTTTTCTGCGCGGGAGACCGCAGTGGCGCTGGTGGCCCGCTCTGCGCCGGACGGCGATGAGCTGGCCCCGTTCCTGATCATGCTTCGGTCAGCGTCGAACCCGCGCTCCGCGGAGATCGTCGTCGATGCCATCGAGCGTCATGTGGGCAGGCGATTGACCAGGCAGCTTTCCGGCCCCGGCCGGCAGGTGCGCAGCGACGTCGTGCTGTCTGTGATCAGCGGAGTGCTGCTGATGCGACGGGTCGTCGGCACCCGGGCTCTCAACAGCCGAGACGCCGAGGGGCTCACGGACATTCTGGAGGCCGTGTTCGATGCCATTGTGAATGTCCGACCCAGTTGACAGTCAGCGCTCACAGACCAGCTGATGCGGCCAGCGGGCCGCAGCGCAGATCGAAGCGCTCGCGCAACGTGTCCAAGGTCCGGCGGGCGTTGTCGCGGTCGCGCCGGTGCCGGAGCCGAAAGCTCAGAGACCCCCGCACCTGGCGGGTCAGTGGATACCAGGAGTCGACGTTGGACCCGCACCGCAGGAACGCCGAAGTCGGTAGACGTTCGAACATCACGCTGAGGTTGTACCGCGACAGGCACAGGATTCCGAACGGCATGATGACTTTCGACTTGGCCCGCAGGTCGATGGCGTCCATCTCGTACAGCGGGGCGTCTGCCAGCCGGTCGCGGTAGAGCATGTGTGTCATGAAGTACGCCGTGAACGACGTCAAATGCATTGTCGCCGAGCGGGGTTGAATCGACAGCACCGATCCGCCGGGCGACACGTACGGCTGATAGGGTCCCGCATCGCGCAGGACCTAGCCCGTGCAGTTGATGACCCAGCTGCCGGGCTCGATCCCGCGGCCCGGTCCGCTCGCGAACGTCATCACCGGGCCGTCGGGACCGTCGATCAGGTCGGTGAAACGGTCCATCACCGCCTCTCGCAGACCCTCGGCGATGGCGCGGCTCTCGGCGGCCGACATGATGCCCAGCACGTAGGTGTCGGCGCGCTCGGTCGGCCAGACGCCGCAGGTGTCACGGAACCAGTGGTTGGCCTCGTCTTCGTTGGTGGCGTCGAAGCGGCTGAGCATCTGCGCTCCCGAGACGCTCGCCGGGTGCCCGACCACCACCGCCTGCGTCCCTGCGGGAACGTCTCGTCGCGGCTGAGGAAGTATGTGCCCGAACCGGCCACCATCGACACTTCCCGATGCGGGTTGGCGGTGATGAGTGCGTGGGCGGTGTCCATCCCCGTCTTCCCGCCGCCGATCACCCACACGGGCGCATCCTTCGAGGCGATCTCGTCGACGTCACAGAAGTTCGGCGACACCGAGTTCACCCGTCGGGACTGAACCGGCAGCGGGTTGTTCGGCGTGACGGCGAAGCCGGCCGCGTTGATGAGACGCGGTGTGGTGATCGTGCGCGTGCGCCCATCGGCGTCGCTTACTCGGACGGTGACCATGCCGTCGGATTCGGTGGAACCGTCGAATTCCCAGCCGAACAGGGTGTCGACCGTGACCCGCCTGCGGACGACATCAAGGCAGTGGCTGAAGTGGTCGAGCACCTCGGATCGCGTCGCGCAGGCGGACGTACGGATAGGCGTCGACCCACATGCCGCCGACGCGCAGGCGGCGGTCGATGAGAATCACTCGCTGCCCGCGGCCGAGGTAGTCGGATGCCACCGCGAGTGCGTTCATCCCGGCCAGACCCGCTCCGACGATGCACAGGTCGCAACTCTCGGTCTCTTCCGGACGGCTCGCCGTCGAGTCGTCGGTCACCGCGTCACCTACTTCGCTTGTCGGCTCCGTGCGTGTGCCCGATGTCAGCAAAACGAAAACCTGTACATCGCGTACAGAAATAGCCGATCTGACAATCTCGATTACCATCAGTCCGCAGTGCGTGCGTCGGCTTCCGCCGGCAAGGGGGTGCAGAAGCTGGGCGAGCTCTCGTCAGGTCACGCGCACGGGGCGCACCGACAGACACATGATCGCCGCGGCGACGCACAGCCCGGCCGCAAAGTAGAACGCGAGGTCGTAGTCGCCGCGCAGGTCGCGAATCCAACCTGCACCCGCGGCGGCGACCGCCGCGCCGAGCTGGTGCGACGCGAACACCCAACCGAAGACGATCGGCGTCTTGTCGCCGAAGTAGTTGCGGCACAGCGCAATCGTGGGAGGAACCGTGGCCACCCAGTCCAGGCCGTAGAAGATGATGAACACCCACGTGCCGGGCTCGGCGTGCGGGGAGAGCAGGGCCGGTAGCGCGAGCAGTGAAAGCCCCCGCCCGGTGTAGTAGATGACGAGCAGGACGCGGGCGTCGACGCGGTCGGTCAGCCATCCAGAGAACACCGTGCCCGCGACATCGAGGACGCCGACCACGGCCAGAAGGCCGGCGGCCACCGTCGTGGGCATCCCGTGGTCGTTGGCGGCAGGGATGAAGTGGGTGCCGATCAGCCCGTTGGTCGTCATGCCGCAGATCGCGAAGCTGCCCGCCAGCAACCAGAAGGCGGGCACCCGCGCCCCGAGCGCCAGCCCGGAGAACGCCGCGGCGAAACTGCCGCCGGGTGCACGTGGCGCCGGCCCCGTTTCGACGGCAGGCGGCTGGCCGTAGCGGCCAAGACCTCTGTCCTGCGGCCAATTTCGTATCAGGAGCAGGACGGGCGGGATCACGGCGAGTGCCGCGGCAGCGACGAGCAGCGAGGCCCAGCGCCAGCCGTGGTGCGTCGTGATGGCGGCGACCACCGGCAGGAAGATCAGCTGACCTGTCGCGCTGGCGGCGGTCAACACCCCGGTGACCAGCCCGCGGTGGGCGTCGAACCACCGGGTGGCGATCGTGGCGACGAAGCCCATCGAGATGGCTCCGGTCCCCGTGCCGACGAGCACACCCCACAGCAGGACCAGTTGCCAGCTCGCGGTCATCGTCACGCTCAACGCACTGCCGGCTGCGATCATCGTCAAAGCCATGGTCAGTACCGGGCGGATGCCGAAGCGGTCCATCAAGGCCGCGGCGAAGGGGGCGGTCAGGCCGAACAACGTCATGTTCACCGACATCGCCAGCCCGACCGTCCCGTGCGACCAGCCGAACTCGTGGTGCAGCGGGTTCATCATCACCCCGGGTACGGAGCGGAAGCCGGCGGCGCCCAGCAGCGCGACGAAGCTGACGGCCGCCACCACCCAGGCCCAGTGCAGGCCGACGGTGTTGCGGGCAGAGCGGTCGGTCACGGTCACCGCTCGACTATGGCGGCAGCCGGACTGGAGGACTAGTGGCAAGACTGCCGTTATTCGTCAAAAACATGCCATCATGGCGCCATGTCCACCCACCGCGTCGCCGTGCTCCTGCTCGAGCCCGTCATCGGCTTCGACGCGGCGATTGCCCCGACGCTGTTCGGCGCGGCCACCGGCTGGGACGGGGCCCCGCTGTACGAAGTGGTCACCTGCGGCCTGACGACCGCCCCGGTGCCCAGCACCACCGGGTTCGCGATGATTCCGACTGCGGGAGCCGAGGCCCTCGCCACCGCAGACACCGTGGTGGTCCCCGGCACGCGATTGGAGCCCGCCCGCGTCGACGGCCGGCTCGAACCCCAGGTCGCCGCGGCGCTGGCCGCCATTCCGCCGAACGCCCGCGTCGTCTCGATCTGCACCGGCGCCTTCGTGCTCGCCGCGGCGGGGCTCCTCGACGGCCGACCCGCCACGACGCACTGGCAGCACGCCGACGCGCTACGCGCGCTGTACCCGGAGGTGCTGGTCGACGAGAACGTGCTGTTCGTCGACGACGGCGACGTGCTGACCTCCGCCGGGCTTGCCGCAGGAATCGACCTGTGTCTGCACATCATTCGGCGCGACCACGGTACGAAGGTCGCGAACGCCGTCGCCCGCCACTGTGTCGTCCCGCCGTGGCGGGAAGGCGGGCAGGCTCAGTTCATCGAAAGTCAGGTTCCAGTCCAGGATTTCGCGTCTACGGCGGCGACCAGGGCGTGGGCGGCCCAGAATCTGCACGAGCCGTTGACGATCGGCCGGCTCGCCGAGCACGCCGGCATGAGCACGCGCACGTTCATCCGCCGCTTCCGCGAGGAGACGGGCCAGCCGCCCGGCGAATGGCTGCGCACCCGCCGCATCGACCGCGCCCGCGAACTCCTCGAGGGCCACGACCTCAGCGTCGACGAGGTCGCGCGACGGTCAGGGCTGGGTTCCGGCGGCAATCTCCGGCACCACCTGCGGCGCGGTCTGGGCATGTCGCCGTCGAGTTATCGCAAGGTCTTCGCCGGCCACGAGCACTAGCCCCTCGTGCGGTCTGAAGCGCGGTTGATCACGAAGAATCAACCTGAAGGAGCCGGCACGAGCACGCGATCGACGGCGCTGCGTGCATTGGTGTGGGTACCGCATGAAGGAGTGGCCATGGCCGAATCGATCGTTCTCGGCGATCACGCTGCTCGGTGAGAGCGGGGGTGTCGGTCGGCTAGTGTTGATCGGCCGGCATTTCCGGCCGAGTACATGCCCGTCGATGAAAGCCGACGACGCGCTTGGGCAAGAGTCGAATTACTCCGGACCGTAGTGGTAGAACGCCGACACCACGTCCTCCACGGTCAGGTAGGTATAGCCGCCTTCGTCAGCCATTGTCTTCGCCTCGGACGCACCGGCGACGTCGGTCGGGTGGGTCACGGAAACCAGTGCGCAGAACGCGGATGCCGGCGGGGACGCGCCGGTCAGTGCCGACAGCGCCAAGGCGAGATCAGCCGGAGTCGATGACGGAGTGGTCTGCGCGGCCACAGGGAGAACGTGCCCCGGCCGGACGAAGTCACCCGGCCTGCTGTCGGAATTGCTCAGCCGGCGGATGGTTTCCGCGCGGTCTGTCGCTGAGATCCCAGTAGTCACACCGGTCTTGGCGTCGACGGCTACGTGCGCCTGCGGGCACAGCGAGTCGGAGTCGACCGGCATGGGCGGAATGTCGAGCGCCCGCATACGGCCGGTATCCAGCGCTACATGGAGCAGGCCTGAGCCGTGCCGGATCAGTGAAGCGATTCCTCGGGGCGTTGCCATTCTCGCGTCCACCATGATGAACGCCCACGGTGTCGCTCCCACGATCACGGGCTCACCACGACGCAGTGCTTCGAGGGCCTTTAAGACCGTTGGCAAGGGCAGATCGCGAAGTCCGTGGGGTATCTCGTCAACGACGCTGGTCATGAGACGAGGGACGCCCAGTGGTCACGGTCCAGCCGCGGGAACTTCGACCGGAAGTAGACGAGTGGGTGCGAGTGCGGGTCCTCGACCGATCCGAGCGACAGGACATGGGCGGTGATGATCTCATGATCGCCACCGGGGTAGCACTCATCTATCTCGCACTCGACCCAGGCCTGACAGTTGGCAATCACCGGCGCTTGGGTGCAGTTGCCTGGGGACCATTGCACTTCAGCAAATTTCGGACCACCCGAGATGGCGAACGACCTCGCTATGGCCTCCTGCCGACTCGACAGAATGTTGACGACGAATTTGCCGGTCGCGCGGATCGCCGGCCAACTGGACGACCCACGATCGATCGATATCAGCACCATCGTCGGGTCGAGTGACAGCGCGATGAACGACTGAATCGTCAGACCCAGCGGCCCGTGCGGACTCACGCCGGTCACGATCGCCACCCCCGTCGGGAAGTGACCGACGACGTCGCGAAACTTCGCGGTCACCTGCTCATCCTCGCTGCGCTCTGATGCGGTCGGCGGTTTCGATGGCGTCGTTTTCGGGTGCGTCCGAGTTGCCATACGGT
The DNA here is from genome assembly GCA_040752555.1 of Actinomycetota bacterium. Taxonomy (GTDB): domain Bacteria; phylum Actinomycetota; class Actinomycetes; order Mycobacteriales; family Mycobacteriaceae; genus Mycobacterium. The sequence continues at coordinate 426,321 of JBFMGT010000001.1, forward strand.
CGGACGAACACCATATAGAGCGCCCCTGCGACCAACACCACAGCCAACCCGATGAGAACGATCCACCTGTCGATGAAACCCAGGCTCGGATCGCCCGGTAGCGCAAGCAGAATCATCGCGAAGACGCCATAGATGAGCGCCAGGACATTGATCAGTAGGCCCGCCCCTCCCAGCGACCACGGTCCGGCCGGTCGCCAGCCCTTGATGCGCTGTCGCAGAGCGGCGAACACAACCATCTGGAAGCACACATAGATTCCCAGCACTGCGAAGGCCGTGACCTGCACCGCGCTGTCCGGCTTGAAGTACAGCCACACAGTGATCAGCATCGGTGCCGAGCATGCGGCGATCATCGCGTTGCGGGGTACCGATCCACTACCAGCGACCTCCTGGTGCAGCTTGGCGAGCCACGTGCTGCCGGGCAGCATGTTGTCCCTTGCGAAGCTGAAGAGCAATCGGCTGAGCGCTGCCTGTTGCGACAACGCAGCGGACAGGAAGATGGTCGCGGCGACGACGAGTAGAAGCGTCATGCCGAGTTCGCCGGTACTGCCACGGACGATAGCCGGAATGGGATCTGCCACTCCACCATCCACGATCTCTTGTAGGTTGGGTGCTGCCAACACGAAACCCGCGTACGCGATGAAGGCGGCGACAAGACCGATCACGATCGTGAGGATCATCGCGACCGGGATGCGGCGTTCCGGGTCCTTCACCTCTTCGGCGACATCGCCGCACGCCTCGAATCCATAGAACTGCCAGAGACCGACCAGGGCAGCGAGGGTGAACGCCCAAAGATACGAGCCCTCGCCCGCGACGCCGAGTGTATCGAAGAGGACGCCAAACGAATTGCGCCGTTCGAAGAGGAGGAGGAAGAGTCCGAGTGCCACCACTCCGATCAATTCGCAGTAGAAGCCGATGCGTACGACGAAAGCCAACGTCTTGGTGCCGGTGCTGTTCAACACGAATGCCACGGCAAGCAGACCCAGGCCGATCGCCAGACCTGTCACGTTCGTCAGCTCTACGTGAAAAAGGTTCGCGAGGAATGGAACTGCGAACTGAACCACTGCTGTCGTGGTGGCGATGAGCGCCGCGATGTAGATCCACGCGGCCATCCAGGCGTAACGGCGTCCCCACAGACGCCGCGCCCAGGGATAGATGCCACCGGTGATCGGATACTGCGAGACGATCTCTCCGAAGACCAGTGCGACGAGGAGTTGTCCGGCGGCGACGATCGGGAACCACCAGATCGATGGCGGCCCCGCAGTCGCGAGGCCCAGCGCGAAGATGGACAGCACGCCGGCGCCGGGCGAGAGGTATGTGAAGCCGAGTGAGAAGTTGGAGACCAGTCCGATGCTGCGCTTGAAACCTTCCTGTGGAACCGAATCCGGCTTGATCGCCGGTTTTGGTGGCATGACTGACTCTGACATATGAGGTGCTTCCTTCCCTCGGGCAAGGCATCGGCATCTACATGGTCGCTGGCCACGACACGCTCGCGGTCGAGGAGATAGCGGCTGCGCAACAATTTGGACGTTTGTAGAAACTCTCAAGCGGGCTCAAACTAACCCCGGGTTGCGTGCGTGTCAACAGCTGGCGGTGAAAAGAGCTGCGGCTACAGGTCTTGACACCCTCGTTCAGCCGTCCTACTGTGGCTGCACACTGCAAATTTCTACAAATGTACAAACTTGCGGATGTGGCTCATGTGGTGGCCGATGAAACCAAACACGTTGTGGGACAGAGCAATCATTTTGTCGTGCGGCAGAACTGCGCTATGTCCCAATGAAAGGATGATGACCGCGATGAAGTTCGGCCTCTTCAACATCCCCTACTCGCGCGATTACGCAAACGGAAGGCGTTCGGCCAAAGAAGTGATCGACTGGGACTTGCAGCTCACACAGTGGGCCGACGAATTCGGTTGGGAAGAAGTCTTCTTCGCCGAACACTACACTCTCGGCGGTGAACCGAGCCCTGCGCCCGACGCGATGATCGCGGCCGCATCGCAACTCACCAGCAACGTCCGCCTGGGTGCGGCGGCGCACCTGCTGGCCTACCACAATCCGATCTCGTTGGCGCACCGCATCATGTGGCTCGACCACATGACCGGTGGTCGTTACATCGCTGGATTCGCGCCCGGCGCCTTCCCGAGCGACGCCCAACTCTTCAACACCGGGAAGAAGAATCCGCAGATGATGGCCGAGGCGATGGACATCGTCGAGGCCGTTTGGACCAGAACCGGTCCGTTCCGCATCGAGGGTGAATTCTGGACAGTCGACATGCCCGCCTACAGCGACAGCATCCACGGGCCGCACCTGAGGCCGAAGCAGGGCCGCATCCCCGTGATCATGACGGGCATGCAAGCCAGCTCACCGACGTTGACGACAGCCGGAGCGCGCGGATATCTGCCTATGAGCCAGCAGGTCCACAACAGTGTGCTCAAGGAGCACTGGCGAACTTATGCGGAGGCGGCCGAACAAGCAGGGCACGCTGCCGATCGCTCGCAGTGGCGCGTGTGCCGCGACGTACTGGTGGCGGACAGCGACGAGGAGGCCCGCGACGCGTACCTCAACGGCGCCATGGGCGATCTGTGGGGCAACTACAACATCCCCACATTCATCGAACTCGGAATCGGTGATCTTCTATCAGGCGGCACCGTGCCCGCGCAGGATCTCGACGTCGAGTGGATGGTCGATAATTTCCATATCGTCGGATCGCCGCAAAGCGTCGCCGACAAGATCACCGAAATGTACGAGGAAGTAGGAGGTTTCGGAACCTTGATCTCCTTTGGTCACGACTACGCAGCGGACCCGGACGTGTACCGGCGAAGCTTCGAGCTCATCGGGACCAAGGTCACCGAACTCGTCGCCCACCTGACCGCATGATCAGCTCTGAGTTGTTGGCCGGCAAAGTCGTCTTCGTTTCGGGCGGTGCGAGGGGTATGGGTGCCGCCCACGTTCGCAGGATGGCCGAAGAGGGGGCGCGAGTTCACTTCGGTGACATCACCGACGAACTCGGCGAGAAGTATTGCGCTGAGTTGTACACAGTGGGATTGGACGTCACCTACCACCACCTCGATGTCACAGACTCGTCGAACTGGGCCGGCGTCATGGCCAGCATCAGTGAGGCCGAGGGCAGACTCGATGCGCTGGTCAACAATGCCGGGGTTCTGGACCTCGCAGGCCTAGACGATGCGACCGAAGAATCGTGGCGCGCTACCCTCGACGTCAACCAGACGGGCGTGTTCCTTGGTGCCAAAGCTGCGCTTTCGCTGCTGCGCCGGGCGGCCTCGCCCTCGATCGTCAACGTGTCGTCCATTTTCGGTCTGGTCGGTGCCACCGGATATGTCGCTTACACGGCGTCGAAAGGTGCCGTGACGCTGCTGACCAAGACGCTGGCCTTCACATATGGGCCAGAGGGCGTCCGATGCAACAGCATTCACCCCGGATACATCGATACGCCGATGCTGGAAGAGGAACTGTCCGGGTTGCCGGCCGGTTCGGCGGATGCGGTGATCGCGCAGATTCCTCTGCGTCGGTTCGCCAATCCCGCAGAGGTGTCGGAGATCGTCGTGTTTCTCGTGTCTGACCGTGCCTCTTACGTCTCCGGCGCCGAGATCGTCATCGACGGAGGTCTACTTGCCGGGCGTTGAACCACCTGCGCCCAAACCAAAATCGGAGGCAGTCATGTTTGGCCTGGAAGGCAAGGTCGCGCTGATCACCGGAGCGGCACGCGGGCAGGGTCGCTCGCACGCTGTGCGCCTCGCCGAGGCGGGAGCTTCGATCGTCGCGCTGGACATCTGCACCCAGATCCCCACGGTGCCCTATCCGATGGGGAGTCGCGATGACCTAGACCAGACGGCACAAGTCGTCCGCGACTTGGGCGGCAGCATCGTGACGCGAGAAGCGGATGTGCGGAGCGCTGGTGACCTCGATGCAGCCGTCGAGGCGGCCGTCCGCGAGTTCGGCGGTATCGACATCGTGGTGGCCAACGCGGGCACGGTCAACGGCATCGCTCCGATGTGGGAACTGTCGGAGGATCAGGTTCGCGATCAATTCGATGTCAATCTCATGGGCGTTTGGCGCACGATCAAGGCCACGGTCCCGCAATTGATACGGCAGCGGCGTGGCGGTGCGGTAATCCTGATCAGCTCGATCTCCGGTCTGGTTGCCGAATTGAACGTCGGTCACTACTCGGCGTCGAAGCACGGGGTCAACGGACTGATGCGAACGCTGGCTGCTGAACTGGCGCCGTACTCGATTCGGGTGAACAGTGTGAACCCCACCAACGTCAACACGAAGATGATCGACAACGACGCCTACAACCGCCTGTTTTCTGGCGGCAAAGACAATGCCACACAGCAAGATTCACTGGCTGCGCTGCAGGCCATGAACGGGCTGCCAGTGCCGTTCGTCGAGCCGGAGGACATCAGCAACGCGGTCCTCTATCTCGCCTCGCACGCGGGTCGGTACGTCACCGGTATCACACACGTGGTCGACGCCGGAGCCCTGGCGCCGTTCAAAGCGCCGCAGCTCTGACGCTAGGTGTTCGTCGTCACCAGTCCCTGGAATGGGGAGCGCACCGGCTGCGGTAACGTGACGACGGTGAAGAGGTCGGGTAGTCGCTCGGAAGCGACGGCGACGGCGCTCGTCGAGGCGGCACTCGAGATCGTTCGAGAATCCGGTGTCAAGAGCGTCACCCATCGCAAAGTGTGCAGCCGGGCCGGTGTGGCGCTGGGGAGCAGCACCTACCACTACGAGAACCTCGACGCACTGATCCTCGACGCGTTCGCCCATTACGTCGAGACCGTCTCGGTGAAGTACGAGGACTATTTCTCGCGCGTCACGTGTGACGAGGAGCTGATCGACGCGATGCTCCGCGTGACGACGATCCTCACCACCGACGTCGGCAACGCAATTCTCGACTGGGAGCTTCTCGCTGAGGCAGGCCGCGAGCAGGCCTACCGCGAATTGGCACAACGATGGTCACACCGGGCTCGCTCCGCAATCGAGGCATACGTGTCGAAGCGGACAGCGTTCATGCTGGAGACGATCTGGGACGGGACCACCATTCAACGGGTGCTCAACGGAACTCAACTCAGCGATGCCGACCTCCGCGACCTGATCGGCGCCGCACTCGCGCTCGACACCGAGCGCAAGTACCCGGCCAGTGCGGCCACGCCACAAACGCGATCGCGCAAGGCGCCGGCGCCGAGGAGCAGGTCCCGTTCATCGCGCCAGTCGTCGGAGGTCTGAGGCCGCTTCGAGCACATCACCCACGAGCGGGTAGAGGGTGTCGTGTTCGGCCACCGGTGCGGGCTCGGTGCCGCCCGCCATGTGCACGCGGTTGTGCCACCACACGGGCATGCCGGCGTTGCCTGCTCCGGCGATGTCGTAGCGCGATCCTGCGACGAAGAGCACGCGATGAGGTTCGAGCCCAAGCTGCTGCAACGCGAGAACGTACGGCGCGGGTTGTGGTTTGTAGGCGCCGGCCGTTTCGGCTGTGACGATGACGTCGAGAGGGACGGTGAGCCGTGAGGCCGCGAGGTGCCCCAGATGTTCTGAGCAGTTGGTGACCACTCCGAGCTTGACGCCAGCCGAGGCCAACTCCGTCAGCACGTCAGGCGCCTCAGTCCAGGGCTGCAATTCTGCCCAGCGGGCGGACAGGCCGGCAGCCAAGCCGCGATCGAGATGCAGTGCCTCTGCCGCATCGGCGACCAAGGTCTCGTAGTCTCGATACGAGCCCTGCCCATAGGTGATCTCGAGATACTTGTTCCGCCAGAGCCTTCCGGTACGAGGGTCTCCTGCGACGTCGTTCCACACGGTCCACGAGTCGAGCAGTGCGGTGAGCAGATCGAAGAGCACCGCGTCGTAACGCGCGGACCGACTCACGACCATTCGGCGAGCACCCGCATCTTGCCGGCCTTGACCGCCGCGTCGCGCCGCAGCTTCTTCAATTCGGTCGCGAACGCGTTGCGCTCGTTGCTTTGGATGTTCAATGGCAGCTCCAGCGCCTGCAGCAGCTTCGCTTCCAGATGCCAGGGCTCGGGGTGCAGAACCCATGACACGGCGACGTTCTCGGCCATCCACTGCGTGAGGATCGCTTCCCCGCCGGCGAACGTCTGGCGTTTGCCCGACCCCACCCGGCGCAGCGCGAATCCGAGTTCCCCGCCCAGCAGCACCCCCAAAGATTTGCGCAGGGTCGAGCCGTCCGCCCCGGCATTGCCCGCGCCGAAGTGGTAGCGGATGCGCTTGCGCAGGTCCTGCGGAGTCTGCGGCTTGCCGTCGGCTCGCGGCGGGCCTGGGCTCACGCCGACGTACAGCAGCGTCCAGCCATCGCGCTCCTCGCAGCCGGACACGTCGATCCCGCCGGGGATCTCCCGGAACCACCACCCGTGCGCACCGGCCTTGGCGGGCACCGGGTCGGCCTCGGAGAACACCTCGTTGCGCGTATACCGCTGCGCGGCAAGGAAATGTGCGATCACGTCCGCGGTGCGCTTCTCGGACATCCTGCCAGCCATGCCACCCAGCCTAGCCGCCCCGCATCAGACGAAACGCAATCCGCCGCATCGTCAGGCCGCGCGGGTGATGGATGTCTGTCCTCCGACCGGCAGGTCATGCCCCGGCAGGGGCTCGTAGACGAACCAGTTGCGGCCGCCGAAGTCGAAGACGGCAGTCAACACGGCTTCCAGCAACGGATTCCACACCGGACGTGCCGGATACCCCAGCGGCAGAACGACGGCATCAGCGGCGCCGGCAGGCGTAGGAATCGCGATCTGCTCTCCGGGCGCACCGTAGACGCCCTGTGACCGCGTCCCGGAGAACAGGTCGTTCACCCAACCGGCCGTCAGGATTTCGGCGGCGTCGATGTTCTGTGGCTTCGAGAAGCCGGCGGTGAGGTACTCGGCGAACTGGATGATCTTGTTGCCGCCCAGCATGTAATCGATGTGCCTGCCGCCGACGAGGTTGACCCCGTTGAAGTCGTCGGGCCGCGCCAGCTGCAGCTTGTCGGCCATGTCCCCGTTTCGACTCCAGAAATAGCGGTCGGAGGAGATGAGGTAGATGGGCCGGTAGTCGGCACCGCGAAGCTTCGACAGCGCATTGCTCACGAAAGGCGACCCGGCGGGTTCCACACCGTCGAGCATCACGATGCCCTGGAGGTCGGCGATCGCACCGTTGTCGGCGAGGTAGCCGGCGACGCTGGTGACCAGAGTGCCGCCCGCCGAGTGCCCGACGAGCACGAACCTCTGGGGCAGAGCCACGTCGTATCCCGCTGCAGTGCTGGCACTCTCGGTGAGCGCTGCACGGTCACCGACGAACAGGTCGGCGACCGCGCGTTGAATGGTCGAGCCACCCACCCACTCGGCCGACGGTGAGAAGAAGTTCGACGACAAGGACGGCGCCACGATGATGGCGCCGGTGCGCTCGGCGAGATGCGCGATGGTGTAGCTGTAGATCGGCCCGCTGGCGAGGAAACCGTGCTGGAAATAGATCAGCCGCGTCGAGTCGTCGGCGTCCTCGGGAAAGTACCAGTCGGCCTGCACGGAGCGTCCGGTTCCGATCGGCAGCGTGAGGCTTGACGTCCGCACGGTGACGGTGCTGTTCGGCGGAAGAACGGGTGGCCCGTCGGCGAGATGGATCAGTCCGACGAGAGTGTTGAGGACCAGCGATCCCACCACGTTGATCAGTCCGGCGCGCCGCGGCGGACTCGGCGCAGGCCCGTCGACGTCGACCTCCACCCGAGTCGCGACGGACGGCGCCACCACCGGACCCGACGGTGTCGTGGTCGCCGTCGTCCTACGCGACGCGACGCGGTCGGCGATTCTCTCGCGGAGGGTCGGGCGGTCAGCGGTGCCGGCCGTCGACTCCGCCGCTGCAGGACGCTCGACATCGGCTTCGGTTGTCACTGCGTTTTTTTGATCCGTCTCCGCGATGGGGCGCGCGGGGACGTCGTCCCGTGGCGCCGTCTGCCGCGTGGCCCGAGGCGAGCGACGCGGGGCGTCCTCCGTCGACTCTTCAGCCTCTGCCTTCGCGTGGCGGGGCGCGAGCCATCGAGGGGGATGAGAGTCTGCGTCGGATCGTTCGCCCCGACGGGCTCGCGGAGAGGTTTCGGCTCGGGATCCCGAGTCGGTCGGTGCGCTGACCGTCGCCTGTCCGCCCGCCGCGTCCGGCTCCGCCGCCGCGGTGGCGACGCCGAGGAACAGCGCTGCTGACACCGGCGCCGTCAGAACGCTCAGAGTCACGACCGCCGCGGTGCGTCGCATCACCGACACCTCTCTATAAATAGACATCAGATGGTTGATGTCTATTTATATGACGCGTTCTCAATCAGGGCAAGGGCCTCGGGCATACTGGTCGCCCGAAGGACATCACGATGAACGCATCCCCCGACGCCGCCGGAGCGGCACCGCCGCGACGACCGCGCGGGCGTCCACCCGGTGGGGGCAACTCCGCGGATCAGGCTCGTACTGTGCTCATGGATGCGGCGGAGCGATCGATCCTGGAGCGCGGGTTCCAAGCCTCGACGATGGAGCTCATCGCTCGCGAAGCCGGCTACTCCCGCGCGGCGATGTACCGCCATTTCCCGAACCGCCAGCGCCTCCTCGAGGAGCTGGTGGCCCGCAAGACCCGCGCGCATCAGCAACACATCCTGGAGCGCCTTCCGCAGGGCGCGAGCCTGGCCGACATGCTGGTCGAGAGCCTCGTGATCGTGGCGACCGAGCTCGTCGACGACCCGCTGTTGCAGACGTTGTCGGAGCACACCGAAGACGGCACGATCGCGCAGCTGATCGTGCAGGACCAATCGCTGACAGAGCTGATCACCCTGCTCGTCGACACACTCGACCTCGATCGCGACGCTCTACGCGACGGGCTGCACCCCGCAGACGTGGCGCAGTTCCTCGTCACCACAGCGATCACGCTGTTGATGGGAGTCGTTCCAGACTCCACGGATCCGGAAACCGCGCGTCGGTACCTACAGACCTTCGTCCTGCCCGCGCTGCTGAGAGATCCGCCGGGCCCGGCGCCGGTCTTCAAGCACGCCGGTCCATCACGCAGCCGCTAGCGATTCGCCACCACCGACACCTCAAGCGAAATGCGACTTGTACACCTGGCCGTGTACCCCGACGGTGCGATCCACCACCTGTGACACCGAGAAGTCCGCGGCCGCAGACAGATACGCGTACGCCGTCGCGCGGTCCATACCCTGGTCGGTCTCCAGGAAGTCCAACGCATTGACCACCGCGCGCCGCATCGCCACGTCCAAGTCGCTGCCCTGCCCGCCGACCGAACCGTCAGGGTCCGACAGGCCGATGGGCACCCAGGCCTCCGCGGTCTCGGCGAACGGATAACGGTACGACACCGAAGGGGCGTCGCCCGATCCCGGCTTGCACACCGTCAACCGGTAGGTGCCCCGCAACGAGCCCTCCATCGCGGTCAGTGCGACCTCGCCGTCACCCATCGCCATGTGCGGATCGCCGACGTAGAACAGCGCCCCCTCGGCGAACACGGGCAGGTAGAACGTCGACCCGGGACCCAGCAGGCGGATGTCGATGTTGCCGCCGCCGACCGTCGGCGGAATCGAATTGGCGGTGGCCGCGGTCAACTCGCGGTCCTGGGAGAAGGCGACGCCCATCATGCCCATGAACGGTCGCAGCGGAAATCGGACCTGAGCGTCGCCGTAGGTCATCACGCCGTGGCCGTCCTCGACGGCCGTGAACGTCGACATGTTGCCGTAGCGGGTGGGATCAGCAGTAGGTCGTCCGTCGGTCGCTGTCGCCGGCATGACCTCCGCGAGCGTCACCCCGGCCGGTGGGGCACCGTCTGCCGCGCGGGCCAGCGCCCCCTTTCCGTGCCTGCTCGAGACCACGCCGTAGGGCACACGCGGAATAGCCTCCAGCACTTGGATCTTCAGGACATCACCCGGCTGCGCCCCCTCGACGAAGACAGGCCCGGTGACGACGTGCGGGCCGTCCTTGTCGAAGTCGCGCGGGGTTCTGCGGTACTCCGCAGCGATCGTGACGGCATCGGCGAGAACGTCGTACTCCGAGACGCCGTGGCCACCGAAATACTCCACCGGGTCACGGCCCTGATCTTCGAGGATGCCCTCATGGCTGACCGCGTCGATGCTCACCGTCTGGCCGGACCTCATCTGCAGCACCGGCTTGGCGTGCACGTTCGGCACATAGCCCCAGAGCACCTCGTCGGGCAGGGACTGCAGGTAGTGATCACCGGCGGGGTCGCCCTGGCCCGGCTGCAAAATGGTGAAGCTGCCCGCCGTCGCCGACGGTGGCGTGGGCGCGGATGAGCCCGAGGAGCAGGCCGCGGCGACCCCGGCAACGCCGGTACCCACGCCGACGGCGGTCACCGCGCGCAGGAAATCCCGTCGGCCGAGCCCCGTCCACAGCGTCTCAGCAGCCTGTCGTGCAAACTCGACCATTTCCCGACCTTTCGTAGTGGCACGAAAGGTGGTACCCCGCAGTGTTTCCGACCGGATACCGATGTGGAACGTCTGTGTAAGGGATGCTCGGCCCTGCCTCGAAACTGTCGACGGTGTTCGTCGTTGAGGGCGCTGTCATCCTGTCGTCGGGATCGTGCTGAAGATCGGCCAGCAGATCTCCGTGGCGGTGAACGCCATGGGCGCCGAGGGCGTGGAGCCGAGGTAGTGTTCGCGGATCGACCCCTGGCCGCTGATCAGGTGCTCGTTGACGTACGTGCCGAGCGCGCCGTAACTGCGGTCGATGCCGTCGTGGCCGCCGGGGTGGGTGAGCACCGCGTACTCCGCCTTGGGCAGCACCTCGGCGCGGACGCCGACCGGGGGGTCCGCGGACTGCGGCGCGGGGACGAAGAGGGTTGCACTGCCCCGTGATTCGAGGAACAACGCCCGGTCGTAGAGCCCGCCCGGCACGACACCGCGATCCGCACCCGCCGCGGCCACCGCGTCGCGCAGTGTCGTCAACGCCGCCCCGAACCAGGCGTCGATCTCCGAGGTCTCGATGGTGGCACCGATCGCCCACACCGCGAGCGCGGGTTCGCGGCGCACCGCCACGTCGGGAGGGGTCTGCGCGGGAGAGAGCAGTTCGCGCAGCGCACCCACGGTGTCACGGGTCTGCTGCAACTGCTCCTCCATCTGCGCGAGATGACTCGTGATGATGTCGGTGCGGGCTGCGGCGTCATCGGTGCTCAGCAGCGCCTTGATGTCGGGGATGGACATGCCCAGCGATCGGAACCGGCGGATGATGTGCGCGTGATCGACCTGGCTGGTGTCGTAGAAGCGATAGCCGGTGTGTGCGTCGACGTGGGCCGGCTCGAGGATGCCGATGTCGTGGTAGTGCCGTAGGGCCTTGCGGCTCAGCGTGGTCATCACGGCGAAGTCGCCGATCGACACTTTCGCACCCATGACACCCTCCTCTGCGATCCCCGGCGGATTCCGGTCAGGCCATCGTGCAGTTTCCCCCAGGGGGAAGGTCAACATCACGGCGAGTCCCGAGATTTTTTCCCGGCCGGGGTTGACCTTCCCCTTACGGAAACGTCCACCGTCGGGTCATGACCAACACAGACTGGGGTGCACTCCCCGACACCGTGAGAACGTTCATGACCGCACTCGATGCCCGTGAGGTGGATCGAGCGCTGACCACACTCACCCCGGACGCCGTCGTCACCGACGAAGGCCATGACTACAAGGGACATGACGACATCGGCTCCTGGATCGCGACCGCGGCCAGCGAATACACCTACACCACCGCTTTCACCGGCGCGAACACGACGGACGCGGGAGTCGACGTCGGGCAGCATTTGGAGGGCGACTTCCCCGGCGGGGTCGCCGACCTGCACTACCGCTTCACCCTCGACGGTGCGCTGATCAGCCGGCTGGTGATCGAGCCATGAGCAGAAGATGGTTCATCACCGGCGGCACCCCCGGCGGCTTCGGGGTGGCGTTCGCCGAGGCGGCGCTGGAGGCGGGGGATCGCGTCGTGCTCACCTCCCGGCGCCCGCAGGAGATGGCGTCGTGGGCCGACCAGTACGGTGACCGCGTTCTCGTCGTGCCGCTGGAACTCACCGATGCGGCACAGGTGCAGCGTGCGGTGCAGACAGCCGAAGAGCACTTCGGCGGTATCGACGTGCTGGTCAACAACGCCGGCCGCGGTTGGTACGGATCGATCGAGGGGATGGCTGAATCCTCGTTGCGGGCGATGTTCGAGTTGAACTTCTTCGCGGTGTTGTCCGTGACCCGCGCGGTGCTCCCGGGCATGCGCGCTCGCGGGAGTGGGTGGATCGTCAACGTGTCCTCGGTGGCTGGGCTCGTGTCGGCAGTCGGATTCGGGTACTACAGTGCGACGAAGTTCGCCATCGAAGCCGTCACCGACGCACTGCGCGAGGAAGTCGCCGAGCAGGGCATCTCTGTGCTGACGGTCGAACCGGGGGCGTTCCGTACGAACGCCTACACCGGCTTCGCGGATGAGCCCATCGACGAGCCGATTCCCGTATACCACGACCTGCTGAAGCAGGTCCGCGCCGCATTCGTTGCGATGGACGGTGTGCAGCCCGGCGACCCGCGCCGCGGGGCCCGTGCGGTGATCGCGGCAATGGCCCAAGATCCGCCTCCCCGTCGGCTGGTCCTGGGCAACAGCGGATACGACGCTGTGATCGATGCGCTGGAGCAGACGCTGGCCGACCTCCGGTCGAACGAAAAGCTCTCTCGCGGAGCAGATTTCCCGGAGTAGCCGAGTGTCGAAGCGAGCCGGGCCGACGGCATGCGGAAACGGCTCACCGTCGGCTGAGGCCGAACGTCAGCGCTTCTTGTTGTCGAACAACGCCTCAGCCGACGATCTCTTGGCCGCCGTCTTCGCGCTCTTCTCTACGCGTTTCTCTTTCAACGACTTTCCCGACTTCTTGGACATGGCTTGGCGCGGAGACTTGTCGGACATTGAGGAGCCCCTTGATCGTGGGGGCCTGTGTGGTCCCGATGGTCTGACCGTACTCCTATCCGAGGTCTTCGTGGGTGTGCGTGTAGCGTGGAGTCATCGGGCAGCTCGGAAATCGAGCGAACATGTCTGATTGAAGAGGAAACTCATGGCATCGCCCACAATCATCCGATCGCCCTACGACATTCGGCTCGCGCTGGTTCAAGACACCATCACGAGTCACTCGGAGCTCGATTCCGAAGCAGCACGCGGGTTGGCGGTGCACATCCTGGCGGCGCTCAACGCCATCCCCGAAAAGATGCGCTGACCCATGACTGTCAAGGTGACGCTGCCGGACGGCCGGTTGGACAGCTACATGCGCTTCGGTGACACCTACGTCGAGCACGGTGACGGCAGTCTCGACGTCGTCCGGCTGGGTGCCAAGGCGACATTCAACTACACACGGGATCAGTGGGTCAGCGTGGAGGGCGATCGGAAGCGCTCGAAGACGGGGCTTTTCCGTCGTTGACCCGTGACCGGTCTCTGACCGGGCACGCTCACGTCCGCGCCGACGAATCGCGGTCGACTTCGGCTCACGCCGGGGCGAGTGCCAACACCTCGTCAAAACCTTCGCGCAGGCAATCCATGAACACGGGGAGGTCGGGGATGGCGCCGGAATCGACGTCGATTCCCAGGGCGCAGGTGTCGACGTAGGTCAGCAGCGTCACGTTCACCGCCGCGCCGATCGTGGGCCCAAACGCGTACTGTTTCAAGACGCTCGCCCCGCCCAGAGTGACCGGAACGGGAATGCCGGGCACATCGCTGCAGAGGAAGTCGACGTGGCGCAGAATCGACCCGATGTACCAGCGCGGCACCCGGTTCAGCACGCCCGCGATGAGTTGCGTGTGGGGTAACGACTTCTCGTTTCGGACCCGTGCCGTGGTCTCGTGAATGTGCCCGATTCGCTTGGCGGGATCGCTCTCGCCGACGGGAATGTCGAACCGCATCAACGTGATGCGGTTGCCGCCGGGTGCATCGTCTTCGGTGCGCAAACTGATCGGCATCGTCAGGTGGAGGATGGAGACCCCGACGTCATGCCGCTCGTGGTAGCGGCGCAGCCCCCCGGCCACCCCCGCCACGAAGGCATCGTTGAGTGCGCCTCCACCGCGGTGGGCCGCCTCCCGCAGCTGGGGCATCGGTATGTCGAGCACGTCGAGACGTCGCAGCAGGGTCCTTCGGCTCATCAGCGCCGATCCTGTGCGGTTGACCGGGCGGACGGTCCGGTAGACCGAGGTGACCATTTCCGCGGCTGAGCGCGCGGTGCGCATCGGTGTTCGGGCGCTGTCGACGAGCAGTCGCGGCAATGCCGAGGCGACGCCGGTGGCGGCCTCGCCGATCAGGCCGGCGCCGTACCGCGCCGCCTCCGCGTAGTCATCGAGCAGGTTGTGCGCCCGCGCACCCGGCTCCACGTCGTCGGTCGCGGAAAGCTCGGTCAGGCCGAACAGTGTCATCGCGATCTGCACACCGCCCACCCCGTCGGAAAGTGCATGATGAAAGACGCACAACACCGCGGCGGCACCGTCCGGCAGGCCTTCGATCAGCGTGATCTTCCACAGCGGGCGGGCGCGGTCGAAGTCCTCCATCTGCGCCAGACGGGCGAGCTCGAGGACATCGGAGAACGATCCCTTGGACGGTAATGCGGTTCGGCGCATGTGGAAGTCGAGATCGAAATCCGGGCAGTCCTGCCAGCGCGGCGGGGCGTACAGCGGCGTCTCCACCACCTGCTGACGCAACATCGGGAGCTGACGGCTCAAGTCGTCGACGCGTCGTCGCACGTCATCCCAGTCCGGCAGACGATCGAGCAGCATCACTGTCACCACGGTCGAGCGCAATCGCGGGTCGCTTTCCATCGACCATGTGAACGCGTCGCTGCTCCGCATGAATTCGTTCATCATCAGCTCCTGCGGCCAACGTAAGACCAGCCAGGCCGTCGCAGGGCGGAACTGTCGGTGCTCGGGACGTTCTTCCCCTCAGGTGGTGACCGAAGTCCGTACGCTGCAGGCCGACGTGCCCGTCACGGAGCGGCGGGGGTTCCGGCGTCAGGGGGAGCCGTCAGCCGTTCTGCACCTCGCCGGTGATGTCGTGCACCGCGCTGTCGTCGCGGTGGTCGTTCATGTTGCGGCATTCGCCGAAGATCCGCAGTGAGCCGCGCTCGGGATAGTTCCCGGGCCCGGCGATCGCCATGACGCCGCCCTTGTGCGCGACTTCGCCGAACGGGTTGAGCCCCGGCGGCGGTCCGGGCGCCCAGCCGGGCTGGCGCGCCGCCGTCGCCGCGACCTGCTTGGCCATCGCCGCGCTCTCCGTCCCCGCCGGCACTTCATACGCCACGTCGACGCGGCCGTGGAACGGCGGCTCGCCTTGATCGTTGCACCATTCCCACTCGAACGTGGCATACGTGACGCGAAGATTCGCCGCGCGGGCGATCTGCTTGGCCGCGTCGACGACCTGCGCGCGAGCCTGTTCGTCGGGCAGGCCCTGCACCGACGGAGTGGCGGACGGGGTGTCTTTCGGTGGGGGAGACATCGATGAGCAACCTCCTGTGAGGGCGGCGACAACGACGAACGATGCTGCCGCGCAGAGTCGTAACCGCATATCAGTAGCCGTGGTCATTGGTGACAGTCTTTCCGGGCCGGTCCCATTCCGGGTCGTAGATGATCGGGGTCTGCACATCGACACCGGGTATCGGAACCCGGCCGATGATGGGCACGTCGACCTCGCGAGGCGTGCTCACGGTCACCGGGTGGCGGTGCTCGGCGATCAAACCGTCGGTGACGAGTCGGTCGCTGTTTCCGGTGGCGATGTCGGTGATGCTGCGCAGCGATTCGCTACCGACCTTGTAATAGGTCGAATGGTCGGCGGGGTCGATGCCGTCGGAGCCCGCGACTTCGGCGCGGAAGCGGGTCGATCCGAAGTCCTGCCCGGCCGGATCGGTACCGAGACCGGCCGAGGAACCGACCATGTTGCCCAACTGATCGTTCAGTGCGTTGGGCAGTCCGGGCCCGGCCTCGCCGAGCATGCCGACGGGATCGGTGGAGGCATCGCCGACGTAGACCTGCCCACCGTTGAGATGGAAATCGGCGGCGCTGCGGGCCGCATCCGTGCCGGGGCACCCCAGCAGCACAGCGTCGTTGGCCTGCATACCGCTGCGCGCGAACGCATCCGCGACCGTCGTCGAACCGTAGGAGTGCCCGATGACCGTCGTGTGTTGCGGCACGCTGGGATCGTGCGTGACGCCCAGGCTGTTGACGTCCCACGCCAGCGCGTCGCCACCGGTGCGGGCGAGGCCCGGGGTGGCGATGTTCGGGTCGGTGAAACTCTCGGGTGTGTCGTAGCCCATCCATGACATCACCGCCGTGGGGCTGTCGGGGTCGGCGGCCAGTGACTGGTCGTAGAGGTTGCGCGCATCGTTGTGCCCGTCAGAGAGCCAACCGTCGCGCACGCTGGAGCCGGTGCCCGGGACGATGACGGCGGTGTTGGCGGCCTTGTCCGGATTGCCGATCGAGATGGCCGCCCGCCCCTTGCCGTCGAAAGCCGTTGGCTCGTAAGCCCAGAGCATCGTCGGCCGCAAGTTGCGGTCCATGCGCTCCTGCGCGCTGATGTCGCTGTAGCGGCGGTTGTTGCGTTCGTCGCCGTCGACCCCCATCTGGTGCAGCAAACCGTCCTGGGTTCGCTTCGCGTTGTCGTAGCGCATGACGTCGTCGCGGGACAGCCCGAACCGCCCGGGGTCGGACTTCACGTCGTCGACCGAGACGCCGTGCTGCTGTGCGGCGTGCTCGACTCGGTCGAGGTCGTCGTCCATCACCGCGACGTTGACCTGGTCGCGCACCTCGGCCGGGAGTCCGTTCAGGTTGCCCAGGATCGGGGGATGCTGCGCGATCAGCTCCTGGCGCTGCTGCTCGGTGAGGCTGTCCCACCACTGTTTGACGTCCTGCGGGGCGGTGTCCATCGACGGGATCGGCACCTCCTGACCGCCGACGGTGACCGTCGGGTTGTCCAGGTTCGGGCCGTCGGCCTGATCGATTGCCGCCGCGGTGTTCTCGTCGAGGTCGGTGAACAGCTGCAGGATCTTCTTCAGCATCGTCGTGCAGTTGTCGGCGATGCTGTGCAGGAAGCGCCCCACCAACCACTGCTCGGGGGTCACGGTGCCGTCGTCGGCGACCGCGAAACCCATTTTCTCCAGGGACGAGACGAGGTTCAGCAGCGCGTCCCGCAGCGCGCCCATCTGCAGACCGGCATTCTGCAGCGCAGACTGCAGCTGCTGCAGACGCATCGCGGTGCGCTCCTGGATCGCGATGTCCCTCAGACCGCGTGCGATGGCAGCCTCGGCGGCCGCGCCTTTCCAGTGGTCCTGCAGGCGGGACAGCGTCTCCCGCTCACCGGCGATGACGGTCTGGACCTCGGAGTACGTGCGCCCGAGTTCAGTGGCCGCGTCGACCAGCTTGCCCGGTTGCGTCCCCCTGACCACCGATATCGATACCGGCATGACCCTCCACTCCTCGCCGAGTCGATGGTGTCACACCCTCAGTGCCCTCCGTGGAGTCATATCGCCGTGCCCGCGGAGTTGGGATCGGTAGCCCGCCGGCCTCGGTGTACTCGTCGCATCCACCATCCGGTGGGCACTGGACGAAAAGGAACCGGCCGTGAGCATCACCACCATCAGCCGCAGCCTGCTCCCCGCGGCTGTGCGGGGCACCCGCTTCACGGGGCTCTACGCCTTGAAGCCGTGGTTCACCGGACGGCTGACCCCGATCATCGACGCGGCCGTCGCGCGACGCATCTCGCCGGACGTGTTCACCGCGGCCGGCGTGGTGGCGGCCGGGGCGGCCGGAACCGCCATCGCGTTCGGCTCCTGGCCGTTGGCGGCGGTCTTCATGGTGCTCCGCCTCGCGGGCGCCAACCTCGACGGAGCCGTCGCCCGCGCCCGCGGCGTGAGCAGGCCGTGGGGATTCGTCGTCAACGAACTCGGAGATCGCACCGCCGACCTGCTCGGCTTCGCCGGCCTGGCGGTCTGGGCCGCGCGCCAACACGGTCCCGGACTGCAGTGGCTGTCCTGGCCGGTGCTGCAGGTTCTGCTGGCCGCCCTGGCCGCCACACTGCCGACCTTCGCCTCGCTGGCCGTCGCCGCGGCCGGACTCACGCGCCGCAACGGCGGACCGCTCGGCAAGACCGAACGCTGCCTGTTCCTGGTACTCGCGACGGCATTCCCGGTCCTGCTGCCGATCCTGCTGGCGCAACTGGTGAACGGATCGCTGCTCACCACCGTGCTGCGACTGCGCGCCGCCCATCGCGAACTCAAGGCCCAGCGCGCGCAGGCTCTCGTCGACGCCCAGTTCGACGCCATCACCCAGCCGTTCACCGCCGCGCACCGACGGTTCACCGCAGTCACCCAGCGCATCGCCCGCGTCGCTCATCCGTACGAGGCCGTGACCCGGCCGATGGCCGAGGTGGCCGCATGATCGCCGCCGCGCTCCGGCACTGGCTCTGGCGGACGGTGTGCGCCGCCTCGGGTGGGCTCACCGTGACCGGGCAGTGGACCGTCCAGGGCGGCTGCATCGTCGTCGCCAATCACTCCTCGCACGCCGACACCGCGGTCCTGGTGGCCGCGCTTCCTGCCGGCGCCCGTCCCGTCTTCGGGGCCGCTGCCGACTACTGGTTCGCGGTTCCGGTGCGACGGCTCATCGCCACGTCCCTGATCGGGGTGCTGCCGGTGCGTCGCAGCGGCGACGGCAACTACGACGCGCTGTTGACCGCCGCCGGGCCTGCCCTTCGGGCGGGACGTACCGTCGTCCTCTATCCCGAGGGCACCCGCTCGACCGACGGCAGCATCGGCGAATTCCGCTCTGGCGCAGTCCGGTTGGCGCGTGACTGCAACGTGCCGATCGTCTCTGTCGCGATCACCGGGACTGCCGACGTGCTGCCGAAGGACGGTCACTTTGCGCCAGGGCCCATGCAGGTGCGTCTCGGGGCTCCGGTCGACCCGTTCACCGTCACGGCCGCGCAATTGCGCTCGCAAGTGCTGGAGCTGCGCGGCGATGTGGTGGCCGACGACCGTTACCTTCTGGCGTCCTGACGGCGTGTCGTAATGACCACCCTCCACCTGGATCGCCGGATGCCGCTCGACATCGATCTCGGCCCCCTGCACCTCCACCTGTACTCGCGCGCTGTGTTCCTGATGTGGGTGACGGTGGCCGTCCTGGCGATTGCCGGTGTGGCCGTTCTGATTTCCCGCAGGTCGGAGTTGGTGCAAAAGTGGCGCACCTGGGTGCTGATCGCCCCTGCTGTCGGCGTGCCGGTGTGGTTCGGCCCCGGTACGACCGCGGCGTTGGCGGCGGCACTGGCCGTCGTCGCGGTGCTCGAGTACGTGCGGCTGGCGAAGCTGGGCCGGGCCGACGCGGTTCTTCTGGTCGTGCTGGCGGTGGCATATCCGCTGGCTGCGTGGCTGCGCCCGTCGCTTCTGTATGCCGCGCCGGCGGTGGTGCTGCTGTGCGCGGTCCCGTCAGTGCTGGCAGGCGACGTCGAGAGCGGCGCCAAGCGCGCCGCGTTCGTCGGGTTCGGTTCGGTGTGGATCTGCTGGTCGCTCTCGCACCTCGTGATGGTGTGGCCGGACAGTTATCTGCTGTGCCTGGCGGTCGCAGCAACCGACGTCGCTGCATGGTGCGGCGGAAAAGCACTGCGCTGCATGCGATGGGCGCGCCGACCGCTGTCCCCGCTGAGTCCCAACAAGACGGTCGGCGGGATGGTCGGCGCGATCATCGGCGCCGCTCTCATCCTGACTCTGCTCGGCACCCTGTCCGTCGGGCTGCTCATTGCCGTCGCGCTCGGCGGCGTGTTCGGTGACCTGCTCGAGTCCATGCTCAAGCGCCAGGCTCAGGTCAAAGATGCCGGCAATTGGCTGCCCGGGTTCGGCGGCCTGCTCGACCGTATCGACTCCCTTCTCGTCGTCCTTCCCCTTGCCTACTTCCTCGGATGAAAGAGCTGACATGACCCAGTGCGTGACCGCGACCCGCGGCCTGAACCTGCGCGACGTCACCGTTGTCGCCGACGAAACCGTGCTGTTGCAGCGGGTTTCGCTGCAGGCACGGCCCGGCACGCTCACCGCGGTGATCGGTCCTTCGGGTGCGGGCAAGTCGACCCTGGCCAAGGTGATCGCCGGTGCAGTTCGACCCGCCACGGGCACGGTGGCCTTGCATGCGCGCGACGTGCGGGATTCGCGTGACGACATCGGAATGGTGCCCCAGGGTGACGTCGTGCACGGACGGCTCACGGTCGCACAGGCGCTGCAGTTCGCCGCGGAACTGCGGATGGCCGCCGACACCGGCGCCGGGGACCGGGCGTGGGCGATCGCCGCGGTGCTCGAGGAACTCGAGTTGACCTCGCATGCCGCCACGCGCATCGAATCCCTGTCGGGCGGTCAGCGTAAGCGGGTGTCGGTGGCGATCGAATTGCTCACCGAACCCGGCCTTCTCGTGTTGGACGAACCGACGACCGGGCTCGATCCCGCCCTGGACCGGTCGGTGATGGCGATGCTGCGCCGCCTGGCCGATGCGGGCCGCGTCGTCGTGGTGGTGACGCACTCGTTGTCGTTCCTGGACGTGTGCGATCAGGTGCTGATGCTCGCCCCC
Organism: Actinomycetota bacterium; assembly: GCA_040752555.1. GTDB lineage: Bacteria > Actinomycetota > Actinomycetes > Mycobacteriales > Mycobacteriaceae > Mycobacterium. The sequence continues at coordinate 446,892 of JBFMGT010000001.1, forward strand.
GGCGGGAAGACGGTGTTCGTCGGAGCGCCCGAGCAGATCAATTCCTTTCTGGGTGGCGCGGATTGGGCCGACATCTTCGCCACGGTGTGCGCTGATGCCGACAGTCTGCATCGACGATTCCTGCAGCGGCGCGCCAGGCAGGAGGCCGAGACCGTGTGCCTAGCCGTCGGCGCACCGGCGGTGTCCGACCGTCTGCGGCCGGGCCTGTGGCGGCAGACGTCGACCCTGGTGCGGCGCCAGGTCCGCTTGCTCCTGGGGAACCGGGGCTACCTCGCGTTCCTGGCGGTGTTGCCGTTCCTCGTGGGTCTGCTGCCGTTGACCGTCGCCGGCGACAGCGGGTTGGGCGCATTGCCGGCGCCCGGCGCGCCACCGTTCGAGGCCAAGCACGTGATCGCATTGACGAGCTTCGCGGCGATCCTGATGGGCGCGACGCTGACGGTCCGCGACCTCGTGGGCGAACGTGCGGTGTACCGGCGCGAGCAGGCGGCGGGACTGTCCGCTACGGCCTATCTGATGGCGAAGGCGTTGGTGTTCGGTGGGGTCGCTGTGCTGCAGTCCGCGGTCCTCGTGGCGATCGTGATCGCGCCGGCAATCGGCAAGCCCGGTCCGTCGAGTGCGGTCGTGCTCGGAAGCGCGACGGTCGAACTGCTTGCCGGTGTCGCGGCGACCTCGGTGGTGGCCGTATTGATGGGGCTGACGATTTCGGCCGTGGCGCGGACGGGTGACCAGGTGATCGTGCTGTTGGCGATCGCGCTGATGGCGCAGCTGGTGCTGGCCGGCGGGTTCATCCCGGTGACGGGCCGGCCGGTGATGGAAACCCTCGCGTGGATCATGCCGGGGCGGTGGGGGTTCGCGGCCACCGCGTCGACGGCAGACGTGACGCGCCTGGTCGCCGGTATCGCCGACGATGTGCATTGGCAACACACGGCGAGTGCGTGGCTGGTGAACATGGCGATGCTGGGAGTGCTCGGCGTGCTCTTCGCCGCCGCCGCGCGGTGGCGGCTTCGGGCACGACTGTGAGTTGTCCCCAGAGCCGTTTTCATCCCCAGCTTTTTGGTTCGCGACAGTGAATTGTCGGGTGGTTCTGGGAGATTGGGGTCATGTTCCCGCGCAGTTCGTTGGCCATCGGTGAGCGGTTGTCGGTGTTGTTCGACGAGCTCGCGGAGTTGACGGGGCAGCGTAACGCGATCGACGGGCGGATCGTGGAGATCTTCGCCGAGATCGACCGCGACCAGTTGTGGGCCGCCGCCGGGGCCCGCTCGACGGCCGGGCTGGTGGCGTGGAAGGCCGGGGTGTCGCCGTCGCGGGCTCAGACGATCGCGGCGATCGCGCACCGCTACGACGAATTCCCTTCCTGTGTGCAGGGGTTGGCGCAGGGCCGGTTCTCCGTGGACCAGGTCGGGGTGATCGCCGAGCATGGGCTGCCCGGCTCTGACGAGCACTTCGCCACCATGGCCCAGACTGCAACGGTCGCCCAGCTGCGCACCGCGCTGAAGATGCAACCCGACCCCGAACCCCATCCGCACCCCGTGGATCCGGGGCCGGTCCCGTCAATCACCTCCACCTCCAATGACCAGTACACCTACTGGCAGCTCGCGCTGCCCCATGTCGAGAACGCCGCGTTCGAAGCCGCGCTGGCGTCGCATCGCGATGCGCTGATCGCCGACTGGAAAGCCACAGACCCCGACGGGCGGGCGCCGATACCGGGTGCGGCGGCGTTCCTGCGGCTAGTCGACGCGAGCTGGGATGCCGAGGCTGCCGCGCGTCCGCACGGGCAACGCACCACCGTCGTGGTGCACATCGACGTAGCCACCCGAGTGGCCGCGCTGCACCTGGGACCCGTTCTGCCCGAGCGTGATCGCCGCTATCTCACCTGTGATGCCACCTGCGAGGTGTGGTTTCGCCGCGACGGACAGGTGATCGGGGCCGGCCGATCGGCCCGCACCGTGAACCGGCGGTTACGCCGCGCGCTGGAACACCGCGACCGCGCCTGCGTGGTGCCCGGCTGCGGGGGCCACCCGAGCGCTGCACGCGCACCACCTGGTGCACTGGGAGGACGGCGGCCCCACCGAACTGTGGAACCTGGCACTGGTGTGTCCGTATCACCACCGGGCGCATCACCGCGGCCTGATCACGATCACCGGCCCCGCCGACCACCTCGTCGTCACCGACGCCGCCGGAAGATCCCTGAGCTCAGCCTCGCTGGCCCGACCACCCACCCAACCGCCACTGGACGTACCCCCGTGCCCAGGCCCGACCGGCGAACGCGCACAGTGGTGGTGGTACCAACCCTACGAACCCCGCCCACCCATCTAGCGGTCGCGCGAGGGCAATCCGCGATCAGGACGCGGGTGCGCCGGTGTGGGACGGGGCGAGAAGGCGGGTGGAGAGCTCGACCAGGGTTCGCTGCAATTCGCCGTCGTCGACGTCCGACAGGTCGGGATCGGCGGCGACCCGGCAGACACCGGAGAGGAACACCCTGAGGGCGATCCGGTCGGCCACGCATGGCTGCGGTCCTTCGAGCAGCTCCTGCAGACGGTCGGTGACCACGCTGAATTCTGGTTCGTCGCGCACCAATTGGTCGACCGCGGGGTCGCCGTAGAACAGGACCGACAGCTGCCGGTACCTGACCACCATCTCGATCAGGCCACTGACCAACACCTCGCGGCGGCGATGCATGTCGGGAAGAACTTCCGCGATCCGGATGACCCTGGCCATGTCCTCGATCGAGGGCCGCAACACTTCCAGCGCGATGTCTTCTTTCGAGCGGAACTGGTAGTAGACCGCCGCCTTGCTCACCCCGATGCGGTCGGCGATCATCTGCAGCGACGTTCCGTGTATGCCGTGCTCGACGAACAACGTGAGGGCAGCGTCGAGCACCCGCTGCCGCGCCAAGCCGCGCGGAGCCGTGGGTCGCGCCATCCGTTCGTCCTTCGTGTCGAGCCGATTACGTGCACAACAATAACGCCCGATCCCGGCGGCGACGGCAACTTCACCTGACTCTACGGCTCGATAAAGCTAGCCGATCGGCTTGCTCAAATTAGTTACCGCATCTATGTTTGCCTAGCCGAGCAATTGACGTGTTGTGCGGCGGTGAAGGGGCGTACATGGTCGGGATCATCAGGCGGGCGTGGTTGCCGCTGCTCATCGTCGCGGTGATCGCCATCGCGGCCACCGTGGTGTACCGCATGCACGGGTTCTTCGGTTCGAACAACGAAACGACTCGACCCGGCGCCGGTCTTGCCCAGGACGCGGAACCCTTCAACCCCAAGGTGGTCACCTACGAGATCACAGGGCCGACAGGAACGGTGGCGAACATCAACTACCTCGACCTCGACGCGACGCCGCACCGTGTCGACAACGCGCCACTGCCATGGTCGCTCACCTTGAAGACCACCAAACCTTCGGCGAGCGCCACGATCATCGCGCAAGGCGACGGTGACAGCATCGGCTGTCGAGTCCTCGTCGACGACGAGGTGCGCGATCAGCAAGCGTCCGCCGGCGTCAACGCACAGACGTCCTGCCTGGTGAAATCCCTGTGACCGAGCCGACCACCCGCCGCGCGCGGATCCCGCGCTTCCTCCGCTTGTTCTGTGTTCCCGTCCTACTGGGATGGCTCGCGCTGACGGCGCTTCTCAACGTCATCGTCCCGCAGTTGGAAGTGGTGGGCGCCGCCAACTCCGCGTCGATCACCCCGACGGACGCACCCTCACTCCAAGCCACCCAGCTGGTCGGAAAACTGTTCGGAGAGTACGACTCCAACAGCTCGGCCATGATCGTCTTGGAAAGCGACACTCCTCTCGGCGCCGAGGCGCACAGATACTACGACGGCCTGATCGCCGACCTGAGAAAAGACACCACCCACGTCGAACACATCCAAGATCTCTGGGGCGATCCACTCACGTCCTCGGGATCGCAGTCTGCCGACAACCTCTCCGCCTATGTGCAGCTCTACATCGCCGGAGACCAGGGTGAGACGCTCGCGAACGATTCGGTCAAGGCAGTGCGCGACATCGTGGCGGCTCATCCACCGCCGCCGGGTCTGCGCGTCTACGTCACCGGTGCCGGGCCGCTGAGCTCAGACCAGCAACATGCCGGCGACAAGAGTCTGCAGCTCGTCACCGCGGTGACCTTTCTTGTCATCATCACCATGCTGCTGATCGTCTACCGGTCCATCGTGACCGTGCTGATCGTGCTCCTGACGGTGGTGCTCGAGCTGTTGGTCGCCCGCGGCGTCGTCGCGTTCCTGGGGTGGCATCACCTCATCGAGCTGTCGACCTTCGCGGTGAACCTGTTGACACTGCTGGCGATCGCCGCCGCCACCGACTACGCCATCTTCCTGGTCGGCCGCTATCACGAAGCGCGGAGCCTCGGCGAAGACCGCGAAAAAGCCTTCTACACCATGTATCACGGCACCGGACACGTGATCCTCGGATCCGGACTGACGATCGCCGGGGCCACCCTGTGCCTGCATTTCACCCGGCTGCCGTACTTCCAGACACTCGGTGTGCCGCTGGCCATCGGGATGTTCGTCATCACCGCGGCGGCACTGACGATGGCACCGGCCATCATCACCATGGCCTCCCGGTTCGGACTGCTCGAGCCCAAAAGGGCCCAACGGACTCGTGGATGGCGCCGGATCGGGACGGCGGTCGTTCGGTGGCCCGGGCCCATCCTCGTGGCGTCGATCGCGGTCGTGATGGTCGGGCTGCTCGCTCTGCCGTCCTACAAAACCAGCTACGACGACAAGAAGTATCTGCCGGCCAGCGTCGAAGCCAATGTCGGGTATCAGGTTGCGAGCAAACACTTCCCGCAGGCTCGGCTCAACCCCGAGGTGCTGATGCTGGTCGCCGACCACGATCTGCGGAACTCGACCGACATGCTCATCGTGGACCGGGTCGCCAAGGAGGTCTTCCACCTACCCGGGATCGCGCGGGTACAGACGATCACGCGTCCGCTCGGGACGCCGATCGAAGGCTCCTCGATCCCGTACATCGTCGGACAGCAGGGCGTGAACCAGAAGCTGACGCAGTCCTACGCCGAGGCGCGCACCGCCGACCTGCTGACCCAAGCCAACGACATCAACAAGCAGATCGATGTGCTCCGTCAACAGTTGACTCTGCAGACGGAAAGTGCGAACGCGCAGCAGGAGCAGTCCGACGTCCTCAAACAGACGGTGGCGGTCACCAACGAATTGCGCGACAAGATAGCCAATTTCGACGACTTCCTGCGGCCCATCAGGAACTACTTCTATTGGGAACCGCATTGCTACGACATCCCCGCCTGCTATGCCCTGCGCTCGATCTTCGACGCCCTGGACGGCATCGACCAGCTCTCCGATCTGCTGGCCGAGACGACGATCAGCCTCGACAAGATCAACGCCCTACAGCCCAAGCTGCTGGCACTGCTCCCGCCGCAGATCGCCAGCCAGGAACGCAACCGCGATCAGATCATGACGAACTACGCGACGCAGAAGGCGCAGCAGGATCTGCAGGACCGCCAGCAGTCGGACCCCAACGCCATCGGCCGGGCGTTCAACCAGTCGAAGATCGACGACTCCTTCTACCTGCCGCCCGAGGTGTTCGAGAACCCCGATTTCAAACGCGGACTCAAGCAATTCGTCTCGCCCGACGGCAAAGCGGTCCGGTTCATCATCTCCCACCAGGGGGATCCCGCGACACCGGAGGGCATCTCACACGTCGAGCAGATCAAGAACGCGGCATTCGAAGCGATCAAAGGCACGCCGCTGGAGACCTCGAAGATCTACCTGGGCGGGACCGCCGCGACATACAAGGACATGCGCGACGGCTCGAACTACGACCTGATCATCGCCGCGATCTCGGCGATCTGCCTGATCTTCATCATCATGCTGCTCATCACCCGCGCGGTGATCGCCTCAGTGGTGATCGTCGGCACCGTGGTGTTGTCCCTGGCCGCGTCGTTCGGACTGGCAGTCCTGTTGTGGCAGCACATCGTTGGTGTGGAGCTGCACTGGATGGTCCTGGCGATGTCGATCATCATCCTGCTCGCCGTGGGGTCGGACTACAACCTGCTGCTGGTCGCGCGGTTCAAGGAAGAACGCGACGCCGGGCTCAACACCGGCATCATCCGCGCGATTGCCGGCAGCGGCAGCGTGGTGACGTCAGCCGGTCTGGTGTTCGCGTTCACGATGATGACGTTCGCGATCAGTGATCTGAAGATCATGGCTCAGGTCGGCACCACGATCGGCCTCGGCCTGCTGGTGGACACCCTGGTGATCCGATCGTTCATGACACCGTCCATCGCAGCGCTGATGGGCCGGTGGTTCTGGTGGCCGCAGGTGATCCGTACGCGGCCGGCGCGGCAAACCAGGTCGGTGTTGCCTGCGGCGCCGGCTTCGCCAGGGGGATGAGCCAAAAAGCGAAACTTCGAGTCATTTCGACCGCAGTGGCGCCGGTGGGGAGTTAGCGTTGCGCGCTGTGAGCAAATGGAGTGCGGCGTTGGTTGTGTGCGCTGGTCTGACGACGTTCATCCCGGCGCCCATCGCGCAGGGCGCGGAGTGCGACCCGAACTACACCGGGGCCTGTGTGCCGATCGCCAGCGACGTCGACTGCGCCGGCGGGAGCGGGAACGGGCCGGCCTACGTCCAGGGACCCGTCACGGTCGTCGGTACCGACATCTACGACCTCGATCGGGACGGCAACGGTACCGGCTGCGAGTCCTAGGCGTGCGGGTCGTTGGTGACCTGACCGTCGGGTGTGACGTGCACGGTGCCGTCCTCGTGGGCTCCGGGCAGATCCGGCATCTCGTGACGGCCACCGGCCGACCGGCGACGCGCCGACCACATCACTGCCCCGACCGCCGATAGCGCCGCGGTCGCGATCGGCCACACCAGCCGAGACCTGTTGCCCATGCGCCCAGGTATGCCCACACAAAGCCGTCGGGAAACCGGGTCGGCGGGAGCCTGCGGAGTGCCCTGCCCTGCAACACCTTTCCTTCGGCATCGACAGGCGTGAACCACGCCACCGGATGACCCAGGGGAACCGCTGCCCGCGCAGGGACAGAAGTATCCGCCGTCGGACAGTCGCTGGGATCTCGGAGTCCCCATGTACTCCATGTGGTTGTTCCACCCGAGCGTGCACATGCGTAGTGAGGTACTCGAGTGTCGAGCACGAGGCCGGGCTACCGTTGCGGGATGACATCTCCGCGCGTGGCTGTGCTCGGAGCCGGGCTGTCCGGGGCGGCCTGCGCCCAGGCGCTGCGCGCGGGGGGCGTCGCCGCCGAGATCTTCGAGCGGGGTCGCGGCCCCGGCGGCCGCATGGCCTCGCCGACCGTGCAGGGGCGCCGGGTCGACGTCGGAGCCGCGTACTTCACCGTCAAGGAGCCGGCCTTCGGCGCCGTCGTCGACGACTGGGTGCGCCGTGGACTGGTGAAGCCGTGGACCGACACCTTCGACGTGCTCTCACCCGACGGTCGGGACAGTACCGCCGGCCCGATGCGCTTCGCGGCCGGCGGGGGCCTGCGTTCCCTGGTCGATGATCTGCTGGCCGGCCAGGCTCGCTACGAAGCACAGGTCGACTCCCTCGACGGGCTGACCCACGATGCGGTGGTGTTGGCGATGCCGGACCCGCAGGCCGCGCGTCTCGCTCCCGCGCCGCCCGATGACTGGGTGGCTTATGACCCGGTGATCGCCGTCGCCGCGGGCTGGCCCCAGCACTGCTGGTCCCTCGCAGATGCCGCGTTCGTCAATGACGATCCCGACGTGTCGTTCCTCGCCGACGACGGGTCTCGTCGCGGCGACGGCGCCCCGGTGCTCGTCGCGCATAGCACAGCGGACCGGGCGCGAGAGCATCTCACCGATCCTGAGCAGGCGGTGGCCCCAGTGCTGGCCGCGATGCGCCGGTTGCTCGGCATCGCACGCGAGCCGTCCTGGACCCACGTGCACCGCTGGACCTTCGCCAAACCCGCAGGCACCCACGGGGATGCGGAGTTCGGCCTCGACACCACCGACCGCCCTCTGGGACTGTGCGGGGATGCGTGGTGCCCGTCGGGCGCACCACGCGTGGAGGCGGCGTGGCTCTCCGGACAGCGGCTGGGTGCCGCCCTCGCGGCGCATCTCACGGAAGGAATGGCACAACGGTCATGAAAGTCACTGAACTGTGGCGTTTCCCGGTCAAATCCATGGGCGGGAACCGAGTCGATGAACTGCGCCTCGACGAGCGGGGCGCCCACGCCGACCGGCTGTGGGCGGTGCGCGACGTGGAGAAGGGAGTCACCGCGTCAGCGCGCAGGATGCCCGCCCTGCTTCAGTGCTCGGCGCGCTACGCCACCGAACCCGGACCGGACGCCGGGCCCGGAAGAGTCCCTGCCGTGGTGATCACGCTGCCCGACGGAGGGGAGATCAGCAGTGACGACCCGGCAGTGCACACCGCGCTCAGTGAATTGGTGGGCCGAGAGGTACGACTCACGGCGCTGCCTGCGGTCAACGACACCAGCGCGCACCGGATGTCGCTGCAGGCCTCCCTGGGCAACTTCGCCGAAGACCAGGTCCGTCGCGACTTCGGCCTGGGGGACACCGACGAACTGCCGGACACCTCTGTGTTCACGACGCGTCAAATGATCACGCTGGCACGGTATTCCACCCCGCCGGGCACCTTCGTCGACCTCAGCCCGGTGCACGTGCTGAGCACCGCGAGCCTGCGAAGCCTGTCAGAGGGGGACACCCCGTACGATGTCCGGCGCTTCCGGCCCAACGTGTTGGTCGACCTCGACAGCCCCGACCCGTTCCCCGAGTCTGCCTGGGTCGGCGGTGAAGTCCATCTGGGCACCGTCGTACTCGCGGTGACCAACCCGACCATTCGTTGTGTGGTGGGAACGCGACCCCAACCCGGCCTGGAGAAGGATCTGTCGGTGACGCGGCGGTTGGCCGAGATGACCAACCGGTTCCTCGGCATCTACGCCGACGTCGTCACCGCGGGCACGGTCCGCGTCGGTGACGACGTGACCGTCTATCTGCCACCGCCGCCGAACGTCGTCGAACGGACGGCTGCTGCCGTCGGTAAGTCGGCCACCCGCCGTCTGCAGAAACTGCTCGAGGCGACGGTGTTGCGCATCGCCAAGTGAGGGCTCAGCCGCCCCGCTCGGAGTGCCGCAGATGGTCGGCTTGGCTCACCCAGCCCGACGGGACGTCGACCGACAACGCGAGATGGACGAACCGGCCCACCGCCGCGGTGGTCGCCCGGATCGGGCACCACTGCAACGTGTAGGGAATGAACCGCTCGGGTTGCAGCGGTTTCAGCACGACGCCGGGCGCCACCCCGGCCACCGCGACCGTGGTCAACGTCCAGTCCACCTCCCGCTGGTCGGGCCACCGATGGGCCGACAGGTCGATGTCGGTCAATTCGGCTGTGGGCGGCGCGATCCCGGCATCGTCGAGGACCTGCTGCAGGGCCAGCGACCACGCCGGGAACAGCGTCTCGCTGTGCGCGCCCAGCGTCTCTGCGGCCAGCTCCGACAGGTTCACCGCCGGCACGCCGGCTAGGGGGTGGCCGGTGCGCAGGCCGACCACCACCGGTTCGGCGCAGAACACCTCGCTGAGGATGCCGGGCGGATTCGTCACCGGTCCGCAGGTGATGGCGACGTCGAGCGCGCCCGCGCCGATGGCCTGCTGCAGGTCGGGCAGCCACATCCGCTGCACCGCGAGCTCGACCTCGGGCGCTGCCCGGTGCAGCGCCCGCGCCAGATGGGGCATCAGCATCGGTGCTGCGGGCGGCGTGATGCCCACCCGGACGGTGCCGGTGTCCCCGTCGATGAGCCGGCGCACCGCCGCTGCGGCGCCCTCGACGTCGTCGAGGATGCTGACCGCGCGACCGAACAGCTCGGTGCCGGCCTGGGTCAGTGCCACCCGGCGTGTGGTCCTGGTCAGCAGCGACGTGCCGACCTCCCGCTCGAGGCGGCGGACCAACTCACTCAGCGTGGGCTGGGAGATGCGGAGTCTCTCTGCGGCCCGACTGAAGTGCAGCTCCCGCGCCACCGCGACGAACGCCTCCAGCTGGCGCAATTCCACCCGTCGATCTTAAGGCCGCGCCGGCGATTGATCAGCCATCCCGATGAGTGCGATCCGAGATCCGATCTTGTTCGTCTAGGAGTGGGCCGTGCAGGCTGAGTCGGTGTCCGACACCATCACCCGCCACCACACCGTGACCATCGACGGGCTCGACGTCTTCTATCGGGAGGCCGGCGACCCGACCCGGCCGACAGTGCTGCTCCTGCACGGGTTTCCGTCCAGCTCGCATATGTTCCGCAACCTGATCGCCGCGCTGGCCGACGACTACCACCTCGTGGCACCCGATCACATCGGCTTCGGGCAGTCCGCGATGCCCTCGGTGAACCAGTTCACCTACAGCTTCGACCGGCTCACCGAGATCACCGAGAAGCTGATCGAGCACCTGGGCCTCGAGCGGTTCGCGATCTACATCCACGACTACGGCGCCCCGATCGGGCTGCGGATCGCCCATGCGCGGCCCGAACGCATCACCGCGATCATCAGCCAGAGCGGCAACGCCTATGTCGAGGGCTTCACCCCGTTCTGGGACCGCCTCTTCGCCCACGCGAAAGACCGCGCCGCCCATGAGGATTCCGTGCGGGAGTACTTCACCGCCGAGACCACCCGATGGCAGTACACCCACGGCGTGCCCGCCGATCGGCTCGACCGCATCGCGCCGGAGACCTGGCAGCTCGACCAGACCGGTCTCGACCGCAAGGGCAACGACGCGATCCAGCTGCAGTTGTTCTGGGATTACCAGTTCAACCTGGACGGATACCCGGGCTTCCAGGAGTACTTCCGCACCCATCAGCCCCCGTTGCTCGTCACCTGGGGTCGCAACGACGAGATCTTCGGCGCCGCGGGAGCAGAAGCGTTCAAACGGGACCTGCCCGACGGCGAGTACCACCTGCTCGACACCGGGCACTTCGCGTTGGAAACCCACGGTGACGAGATCGCCGGCTACATCCGGGACTTCCTCGGACGGAAAGTGGTCCAGCAGTGAACTACGCCGCCGCCGACACCGCGGTGGTCGTGATCGACCCGCAGAACGACGTGCTCAGCCCACGCGGCAAGAACTGGGAACTGTTGCGCGCCAGCGTCACCGAAAACGAGACCGTCGAGCACCTGGTCGAGCTGCTCACCGCCGCGCACGACGGTGGCTACGGCGTGTTCGTCTCGCCGCACTACTTCTATCCCACCGACCACCGGTGGCTGTTCAACGGACCACTGGAAACCGATGAGCTGCGCACCGACACCTTCGCCCGGCGCGGCCCGCTGACCCTCGACGGATTCGCCGGCTCGGGCGCGGACTGGTTGCCCGCGCTCGCCCCGTTCATCGACCACCCCGGCACCGTCGTGGCGAGCCCGCACAAAGTGTGGGGACCGCAGACCAACGACCTGGTTCTGCAGTTACGCAAACGCAGGGTGAGCACGGTGGTGCTGTGCGGGATGCTGGCGAACATCTGCGTCGAATCGCACCTGCGGGACCTGCTCGAGCAGGGCTTCGAGGTGGTGGTGGTCAAAGATGCCACCGCAGGGCCCCGGCATCCGGTGTTCGGCGACGGCTACCAGGCAGCACTGATCAACTACGCGTTCCTCGCCCACGAACTCGCGACGACGAATGACGTGGTCACCGCGATGACCCAGGAAGGTGCACGACCATGACCGAATCCCGGCCACCGTTTCCACCGTTCGATCTGACCACCGCACTGCAGAAGGTGCAGGCCGCCGAAGACGCGTGGAACACCCGCGATCCGCACCGGGTCAGCCTCGCCTACACCGAGGACAGCGTCTGGCGCAACCGCGACCAATTCGTCACCGGGCGGGCACAGATCGTCGAGTTCCTCACGGCCAAGTGGGAGCGCGAACTCGACTACGCACTGCGGAAGAGCCTGTGGGGATTCCGCAACAACCGCATCGGCGTCCGCTTCCAGTACGAGTGCCGCGACGCGTCAGGGCAGTGGTGGCGCAGCTACGGCAACGAACTGTGGGAGTTCGACGAGCGCGGGCTGATGCGTCGGCGCGAGGCGAGCATCAACGACGTCGCGATCGACGAGTCGCAGCGGCGCTACTTCGGCCCGCGCCCCGAGGCCGAACACGGCCACGAGATCCCGCTGCGGTGAGCAAGCACTACGGGTCGATCGCGTTCACCCCGAACGTGCGGTCGGTGCAGGAGGAGCGCGGAAGCGCCGCGTTCTACGGACGCAAAGCGGACGCGGGCGCGACAGCACCGGGACCGGACCGGCTCACCGACGACGAGCGCGAGTACCTGGCTGAGCGGGACCATTTCTACCTGGCGTCGGTCGGTGAGACCGGGTGGCCCTACGTACAGTTCCGTGGCGGACCCACGGGATTCGTACGGGTGCTCGACGACCACTCTCTGGGATGGGCCGACTTCCGCGGCAACCTGCAGTACATCAGCACCGGCAACATGGCCGGTGAGGATCGCGTCGCGCTGATCTTCCTGGACTATGCCCATCGGCGGCGGCTGAAGATCTTCGGGCGCGCCCGCATCGTGACCGCCGAGGAGGACCCGCTGCTGGTGGGCTCATTGGCGGATCCTGCCTACGGTGCGGTCGTCGAACGCGCCGTCGTCGTCGACGTCGCGGCCTACGACTGGAATTGCCCGCAGCACATCACCCCCCGCTACACGCTGCCCGAACTCGAAGACGCGCTGGAACCGATGCGGCGCAAGCTCGCCGCGCTGGAGGCGGAAAACGCCGAGTTGCGAGCGCAGCGAACCTGACCGTGTCGGCCCGATAATCGGCTCGCGCGCCCCCCGTTGGGGCTAGCGTGTTCGCGAGATCATCACCGACAGGGAGGTTCAGCATGCGAGCCGGTTGGTCGGGACCCGCGGTCCCGCGCAGAGTCGCGCACAGCGCGCGATGGTGGGGCAGGCTCTTCTCGCTGATCGGGGTGCTGGCAGTCCTCGGAGTCGGTTCGACGCTGACGGTTCCGCACGGCCTCCCAGAAGCCAAGGCGCAGGGGCAGACCTACACGGTCGCGACCGACACCACGTTCGCGCCGTTCGAATTCCAGGACAAGAACGGCAATTTCGTCGGCATCGACATGGACCTGATCCGGGCGATCGCCAAGGACCAGGGCTTCACCGTCGACATCAAGCCACTGGGTTTCGACGCCGCACTGCAGGCCGTGCAGGCCAACCAGGTCGACGGCGTCATCGCGGGCATGTCGATCACCGACGAACGGCGGAAGGTCTTCGACTTCTCCGACCCGTACTTCGAGTCCGGCATCCAGATGGCCGTGCTGAAGTCCAACGACGACATCACGTCCTATGAGGACCTCAAAGGCAAGCGGGTGGCGGTCAAGAACGGCACCCAGGGCTCGGACTTCGCCAACTCGATCAAAGACAAGTACGGCTTCGAGGTGGTCTCGTTCGCCGACTCGTCGTCGATGTTCGACGAGGTGCGCACCGGTAACTCGGATGCGGTGTTCGAGGACTATCCGGTGCTGCTGTATGGCATCGCCCAGGGCAACGGCTTCAAAACGGTTACCCCGAAAGAAGATCCGACCGGCTACGGCTTCGCGGTCAACAAGGGGCAGAACGCCGAGCTGCTCGCCAAGTTCAACGAAGGCCTCAAGAACCTCAAGGCCTCCGGCGAATACGACAAGATCATCAGCGCCTACCTCGGCGAAGAGGCCACCACCGACGACAACTCGTTGCTGGGCCTGATCAGGAGCACCTTCCCGCTTCTGCTCGAAGGCCTCAAGATGACCATCATCCTGACCGTCGTCTCGATCTTCTTCGCGCTGATCCTCGGCGTCATCTTCGGGCTGTTCCGAGTGTCGCGGGCGATCTGGTTGCGTGCCATCGGAACCACGTTCGTCGACATCTTCCGCGGCACACCGCTGCTGGTGCAGGCGTTCTTCATCTACTTCGGCATCCCGTCGGCGCTTGGTTTCCAGATGTCGGCGCTCACCGCAGGCATCATCACGCTGTCGCTCAATGCCGGCGCCTACATGACCGAGATCGTGCGCGGCGGCATCCAATCCGTCGACAAGGGTCAGATGGAGGCCGCGCGCAGCCTGGGCATCGGCTATCTGCCCACCATGCGCAAGGTGATCCTGCCGCAGGCCATCCGCACGATGATCCCGTCCTACATCAACCAATTCGTCATCACGCTGAAGGACACGTCGATCCTGTCGGTGATCGGTATCGCCGAACTCACCCAGACGGGCCGGATCATCATCGCCGGCAACTACCAGTCGTTCAACATGTGGCTGATCATCGGCATCATCTACTTCATCGTGATCATGGCGCTGACCAAGCTCTCGGATCGACTCGAACGCAAGTTAGTCAAATAGGGGCATCGTGAAATGAACCAGCTCGCACCCGAGACCGCTACCGAATCGAAGGGCGCGGTCAAGATCCGCATCGAGGGGCTGAAGAAGTCCTTCGGCGACCTGGTGGTGCTCGACGGCATCACCACCACGATCAAAGAGGGCGAAGTCGTCTGCGTCATCGGTCCGTCCGGCTCGGGCAAGTCGACGTTCCTCCGCTGCCTCAACAAACTCGAGGACATCACCGGCGGCACCGTGGTCATCGACGAGTTCGACCTGACCGACAAGAAGATCGACCTCGACAAGGTGCGTCAGCGCATCGGCATGGTGTTCCAGCATTTCAACTTGTTCCCGCACATGACCGTGTTGGCCAACGTGACCCTGGCGCCGCTGCTGACCAAAAAGATGGACAAGGCGGCCGCTGAGAAACGAGCCATGGAACTGCTCGGTCAGGTGGGACTCGCGGAGAAGGCACACGTCAAGCCCGCGACTCTGTCGGGCGGGCAGAAGCAGCGCGTGGCCATCGCCCGGGCGCTGGCGATGAATCCGTCGATCATGCTCTTCGACGAGGCGACCAGTGCGCTGGATCCGGAGATGGTCGGCGACGTGCTCGAGGTGTTGCGCACGCTGGCCGCTGAAGGCATGACGATGGTCGTGGTCACCCATGAGATGGGCTTCGCGCGTGAGGTCGCCTCCCGGGTGATCTTCATGGCCGACGGCAACATCGTCGAGGACGACACCCCCGCTCAGGTGTTCGACCACCCCAAACATCCACGGCTACAGGATTTTCTGTCGAAGGTGCTGTGAAAACGGGTCGGTCACCGGAATAGGGCCGGCTCGGTGGTGTTGACTGGTGGCATGACCGAGCAACCAGAGCTGAGCCCGACCGACTGGGTCCGCGAGCAGACCCAACGCATTCTCGAGCAGGGCACCACCGAAGGTGTCGAGATCATGGACCGACCCGTCGTGCTGTTCACGACGACCGGGGCGAAGTCCGGCCAGAAGCGCTACGTACCGCTGATGCGCGTCGAAGAGAACGGCAAATACGCGATGGTCGCGTCCAAGGGCGGCGACCCGAAGCACCCGTCGTGGTACCACAACGTCAAGGTCAACCCGGCCGTGACCGTGCAGGACGGCGAAGAGATCCGCGAGATGACGGCCCGTGAACTGTCTGGCGACGAGCGGGAGCACTGGTGGTCACTCGCGGTCGAGGCGTACCCGCCGTATGCGGAGTACCAGACCAAGACCGACCGGCAGATCCCGGTGTTCGTCGTCGAGTAGCCGTCGGTGACTGCGCGGGGATCGCTCGTCCTCGCCGCAACCGCGACGCTCTCCGGAATCGTCATCGGCGTCGTCGGTGGCGCGTTCCGGTGGTGTCTGCAGCACGCCGAGCGGCTCCGTCTCGAGGCGATCGAGTGGGCGCAGCACCTGCCGGGGCCGGGGTGGCTGATACCGGTCGCCGCGGCAGCGTCAGGGGCATGGCTGGCCGCGTTGATCGTGCGGTGGCAACCCTTGGCCGCGGGCAGCGGCATTCAGCACGTCGAGGCCGTGTACCACGGTCATGCGCGGCCGCCGCTGATCACCTTGGTGTTCGCGAAGTTCGTCGGCGGCGTGCTGGCGATCGGATCGGGCCTGGTTCTGGGTAGGGAGGGCCCGACCGTCCACATGGGTGCTGCGGTGGGTGCGCAAGCGGCGCGGCACGCTCGCCTCGGCGACGCCGACATCCGCCTGATGCAGACGGCCGTCGGCGGTGCGGGCCTCGCCGTCGCGTTCAACGCGCCGATCGCCGGCGTGCTGTTCGCTGTCGAAGAGGTCAGCAAGTCCTTCCGGATGCAGCTGGTGCTGGCCACCACCCTGGCCTCGGCGACCGCGGTCGGGTGCACCCGCCTGATCCTCGGCAACCACCCTGATTTCGCGGTGGCGCCGCTGGCCGCTCCAGCGCTGGGCTGGCTGCCGCTGTTCCTGATCTTCGGCGTGCTCACCGGCCTCCTCGGGGCCGCCTACAACGTGACGGTGCTGTGGTTCCTCGACCACGTCGCGACGCTGCCGCGGGTCCCCGCAACGGTGAAGGCGCCGGTGATCGGAGGGTTGGTGGGCCTGGCGGCCGTTCTGGTGCCCCTGTCGGTCGGCGACGGGCAGACGATCACCCAACTGCTGCTCAGCGGCCACCGTCTCGTGCTGGGCCTCGTCATCGGCTACCTCGCGGTGCGGTTCATCGCCGGTCCGCTGAGCTATTCGGCCGCGCTGCCCGGCGGACTGTTCGCCCCGCTGCTCGCCATCGGGGCCTTGTGGGGGGTGTGCTTCGTCGGCATCGTCGACCGCATGTGGCCGCACGATCTGACGTCGCTGGCCATCCCAATGGCGATCGTCGGGATGGCGGCCTTCTTCTCGGCGACGGTGCGCGCGCCCGTCACGGGCATGGTGATCGTCATCGAGATGACGGCGACGACGTCGGTCACCGTGCCCATGCTGGCTGCAACGGCGGTCGCGGTAATCGCGGCCCAGCTGACCGGATCGGCCCCCATCTACGACAGCCTGCGCGATCGCATGGTGCCCGAACGCGGGCCTGCAGACCAGGATGGCGCCTGAGCAGGTCAGATCTCGTCGGGGATCTGGTCGCGCGTCTGCCAGCCCGCCGGCGCGTCCGCGTCGTCGTCCTGGTGGTCCAGCTTGTCTTGCAGCTCGCGCTGTTCCTCGCTGGCTTTCGTCGCGTCCTCGGGTGTGCTGTTGTCGTCCACGGCGCGCAGGGTTCTCCGATCGCGCGCTCGCCAAACCCCGCAGAATGGCGCCATGCTGTTCTGCGGCCCTGCGCTGGCGCAGCGCATCGAACGCGCCGAGGCCGATCTGATCGGGTCGGCCACCCGAGCCGCGGCCCGTCGCGGCGCACCCGGCTTCACCCTGCCCGTCTCCGGCGGGCTGGCCTGCTACGCCGACACCGACTCACCGATGAACAAGGTGGTCGGGCTGGGTTTCGCCGGGGTGCCGGACGCTGGCGTGCTCGACGAGATCGAACGGACCTTCGCCGCCCACGGGTCAGCCGTGGTCGTCGAACTGTGCAACCTCGGCGACCCCGACATCGCGCCGCTGCTCTGTGAGCGGGGCTACCGTCTCGTCGGGTTCGAGAACGTGCTGGGGTGCGCGCTGCCCGCCGGCTCGCCACCTGACTCGGCCTCTGAGCTCCAGGTCTGGCGCGCCGAGGCGGGGGAGAGCCGGGCGTGGCTCGACGTGATCGTCGACGGTTTCGCCCATCCGGACGGCCACGGCGTGCCCAGCCACGAAGAATTCCCCGGCGCCGTCATCGCCGCCGCGATGGACGACATGGAGCAAGCCGGTGTGGTGCGTTACCTGGCCGGCGTAGGAGGCGTCGTCGCAGGCGGCGCGGGGATGCGCACCGCCGGCGGTGTGGCTCAACTGACCGGTGCGGCGACCGCCCCCGCGTTCCGGCGCCGCGGCGTTCAGGCGGCACTGCTGGTGCGGCGCCTTCGCGACGCGTCGGACGCCCGGTGTGACCTCGCCGTGGTCACCACTGCGCCCGGTTCTTTGTCGCAGAAGAACGTGCAGCGCAAGGGTTTTCATCTTCTGTACACCCGCGCTCTACTGGTCAGGGACACCGCGGGATGCTAGTACCGTCACTTCTGGTTCAGGGCACCCGAAGAATTCCGGTCGAGCAGTCAAACTTATTGTGCGACATACCCTTTCGCGGCAACGCAGTTGCGCGGTCCGGTTCCCAAGGGTAGCCTCGCTTAAAGCGAAGGGGAGTAGCCCCCAATCGGATGGTCGACATACTGGCTGAACGCATGCGCCTCGGCCCGGCCATTCGGACCGGACAGTCGTCTCCGGTGGGCGAGACCTTCGGCTGGACACCCGTATTCGGTTGTCGGCCGGAGGCTTACTCGTATCCGACCGACGGCCACCGAACCGAGGAGTTGTTGGTGATCGCCGCCCTGCTGCTGAGTTTTGCCGTGATCTTCGTGGCCGAACTCGGCGACAAGAGCCAGTTGATGGCGATGATGTTTGCGTTGCGCTACAGGTGGTGGGTGGTGCTGTCGGCGATTCTCGCGGCCACCACGGCTGTGCACGTGTTGTCGGTGGCCATCGGGCACTACCTCGGTGCTGCCCTTCCGACGCATCTGCTCGGGCTGGTGGCCGGGCTGATGTTCGTCCTGTTCGGGCTATGGACCCTGCGCGGTGACTCGCTCTCCGATCAGGAGGCCTCCCGGGCCCAGCGCGCCGCCGCGCCCGCGTTCTTCGTCGTCACCTCGGCTTTCATGCTTGCCGAACTCGGTGACAAGACCATGCTCGCCACGATCACGCTGGCCGCCGACAACAATTGGCTGGGCGTGTGGATCGGCTCCACGATCGGCATGGTCGCCGCCGACGCGCTGGCCATCCTGGTCGGTGCGGTGGCCGGCAAGCACCTTCCCGAGCGGCTCATCCAACTGCTCGCCGCGGCGCTGTTCGGCGTGTTCGGCATCTTCATGGTGATCGACAACCTGCGTCCGAGCCTGCCGGCGGCGGTGGCCGCCGGCATCGCGATCGCCATCGTCGCCGCGCTGGCGGTCGTGTTGCGCGCCCTGCCGGCACGGCTGCGGCCTGCGGTTCTGCGGCCTGCAGAAGCATCGGAAGCAGAGCCGCTACCCGTGACGACGCGCGACTGAGGGTCAGATGGGCGACACCGACCGGATCGCGATCTGCCCGGTGTCGCACAATCGACATGTCAGTGGCCGTACCTTCAAGCGCACGTTGGCAATTCGCAGCGCGCGCTGGCACATCGGGTACGGGCACCCGCAGGACAGCGTGACCCACCACTGCGCCGGGTGCGCCAGCGGGCCGCAGAAGCGTCGGCACGTGCACAGGATGTCGGGCTCGAAATCCAGTTCCGCCAGCGACGGCTCCAGCAAGGTGGTCACGGCCCCCAAGGCTAAAGTGAGGGTCGAGACTTTTGCGGGAGGCGCGCGCGGGCGGTGCGGCCGTTCTCCCATGGCGCACCGCCCGCGTGCCGGGCGTTAGAGCCGAATCCAGCGGCCCAGGAACCAGAATCCCCAGCCATCGCCGTTACCGGCGGGCAGCGGCCGGACCAGCTGGCCCTGGTACTGGAAGGGTTGATGATCCTGGCGGCCCTGGTCGATGCCGCGGCGTTGCCAGTCGTTGTTGTTGGCCGGAGACACCGGCTGGCACGCCTGCGCACCCGGTCTTCCACATTGTGGTCCGCCCGGTTGGGCAGCCGCGATGCCTGCAACCCCCGAGGCGAGGCCAGTGAAGAGCAAGGCCCCAGCAACAGCCGAGGCGGCCAGGGTGCGGGTGAGGTTCATACGTCGCTCCGTTCGTCGAGTCGTGCGTGGCGGATGACCACACGAGCGACGACGCTAGGGGCGCGGCGTGGGTAGGCTCTTTGCCCAGCCTAGGTGTGCGCTTTGGATCCGGCCACGAATCGGACACCGAACGGCCACAAGACGTTTGGCCTGATCCGGTGTCACCGTGAGCAATTCAGCGTGACCGTCACCTTGGGCTTGGGGAATGTGGTGAACACGTTGATGTCGTCGTCGTCGATCGGGATGATCTGCGCCGGGCGCGAGAAGCTGTTCACGTTGGTGACCTCGCATTCGTCGAGCGGAGCGCTGCCGATGCGGTTCACCCGGACATCGGCGCCGGAGGCCTTGAGCTGATTGATGGTCGCCACGGCGTTGCCGCCGGTGCTGCCGTCCGAGTTGGGCGCGGCCTGCGCCGAGACGGCCATCGCGAGCATCGCACCCGTGGCGATCACGCCGGCAGTGATGGTCGTGCGGATGGAGGTGGTCATCACGAAACTCCCTATGTTGATGGCTCTGTGAGCGGTTCAACCGATGACACGGTGCCCGCAGCCGAATGGTTCAACGCCCCGGAAATGCGGGCGATTCCGCGCTGTAGCGGGTGGACTAGCGGCCGTCGGCGAAGTGGGTGTCGAGAATGGCGCGCGCCAACGGATACGCGCGCAGGGCCGCCGACGTCGTGACCGCGAGTTCATCGACCACGGTGCCGTCCAGCCCTCGCGTGGTGACCACATCGGCGATCCAAGCCACCGTCTCGGGGATCGGTCGGCTGTCGCCGGTGAGCAGCACCGCCGATATCGCATGCAGCAGTTGGTTGAGCGCGTCGATCGCCATCGCCGTATCAGCGGCACCGAGCTGCCGGTCCGCGGTCACCGACCACGATGCCGCGAGTGCCGCCACGACCGTTCGGTGGTCGTGTTCCAGGTCAGCTTGCTCGGCGACGGCCTGCGGGGGCAACGGCGAGGCGGGCGGAACCACCGCGGGCAGGCTCGCGACGGCGACCAGCGCACCATGCGCATCAGCGGCCCACGCGGTCGCGCCCAGCGCTTTGGCGCGCACGTCGTCAGCTCCGAAGGCGGGACCGCCGACCACGATCGGCACCCCCGCCGAGGTGCTGGCCTCGATGAACCGCCGGGTCGCGGGCAGCGAGCCCAGCACCGAACAGCTGACCGCCACCGCCTCGGGCCCGTAGTCCTGCAGGTACTGGTTCAGCCGCACTGGCGAGGTCGCCGCACCCATCAGGATGCTGTCCCAGCCGTCGCTGCGCAGCGTGCAGTCGATGATCATCGCCGGCAACGCATGCCACTCCCGCTCGGCGCAGGCGACCAGCACCCGTCCCCGCGTCGGCGCGACCCCACGCACGTGCCGGCCCACCTCGTTGGTGGCCGCCACTGCCATCGCGGTTGCGGCGTGCTCCTCGGCGATCGTCCACTCACCGCGCTGCCACCGGTCCCCGTTGTCGCGCTGCACCGCAGCGATCACATCGGTCAACGTGGTCACCGGATCCAGTCCGTCGGCCAGCAGACGCCGGATCAGCGACTGGACGGCCCCGGCGTCGCGTGATGCCACCGCCTGCATGTACACCGGCATCCGCTCGGCGGCGGTCAGCCCGGGCATGTCACCGCCAACAGCGCGATGTCGTCGTGCGGCCTGCCGTCCACGTACTCGACGACCTGCTGTTCGACGGCCTCGCACACCACGTCGGGAGAGGCGCCGGCGTACGCGGGAAGCAGATCGATGAGCCGGTCGACCCCGAACAGGCCATGGGCACCGTGTGCCTCGTCGACGCCGTCGGTGAACATCAGCATCGTATCGCCGCGGTGCAGCCGCAGTGAGATCGTCCGGTACTCGACGTCAGGGATCATCCCGCAGGCGGTGCCGAACACCTCGAGCTGCTCGACGTGCCCGTCGCCGCGCACGACCAGCGGAGCAGGGTGGCCTGCGGTGGCCAACTCGACATCGACGTGTGTGCCCGCCTCGGCGATGTGCAGCCCGGCGCACAGCACCGTGACGAACTGGTCGGAGCGGGTCTCGTAGAGCACGCTGTTGAGGGCGCGCAGCACCATGGCCGGCCGGCGATCGAAATAGGCTGCGGTCCGGATGCTTTGGCGCGTGCGCCCGGTCAGGGTGGCCGCTTCGACGCCCTTGCCGCTGACGTCGCCGAGCGTGATCAACCAGTCACGTTCCGAGCCGAGCACGTCATAGAAGTCGCCGCCGATGTCGATGTGCTCGGCCGCGGGGCGGTAGCGGGCGGCCAGGTGCAGGTGCTCGACGTCCGGCAGGGACGGCGGGCGCAACGCGCTGCTGAGCACGGCGGCAATCTGCGTGCGCTCGTCGTAGAGTCGGGCGGAGTCCAGCGCGATGGCTGCCCGGGCGGCGAGTTGGCCGGCGAACGCGCAGTCATCGACGCCGAACTTTCCGCGCCGCGCGAGCAGCAGCGCACCGAGGGTGGTTCCGCGGGCATTGAGCCCGACGGCCAGAAGGTGCGTCAGCCCCAGGGCGGTCACCTCGGCCCGCAGCGTGGGGTGCGGCACCAGCTGCGCAAGCGACTGCTCACCGATCTCGGAGGCGACGTCGGTGTTGCCGGTGCGCAGCAGCCGGTCCAGACGGCTGCCCACGATCGCCGACTGCGAGATCGTTGCGGTGAACCCGACCGCGTCACCGCCCTGCAGAAGGAGGCCGCCGCTTCGCGCATCGGGCATCGCGAGCAGCGCCCAATCGGCGAGTTCGGGTTTGAGCAGCGTGAGGAGCCGCATCGCCGTGCGTCTGGGGTGCAACGAGCCGGCGAGGCCGAGCTCGACCTCTTCAGCAAGCTGTGAACGCGTGCGGACGGAGCACCTCCGATTTTCCAGCCGGTACGGACGAATCGCCGAAGTCAGACCTGGTTCACGGTAGTCGTCGTCGGCGCGGGTGCACACAGCTCGGTCGAACCGGTCCGCGCCGTCGGTTCGCCACTCCGTTAACCTGTAGCCGGTTGTCGGCACGGCAACTGGTCGAGCAGGTTCAGACTGCAGCCTCGTGACATCGTCGCCCCCCCGGGGCGGGACCGAGATGAGGCATTCCGCGTGCAGCAATTCAGCGAACACCAGGTCGACGGCATCGACGATGTTGTCGTCATTGCGGCTTCCGGTGCTGTCGACATGCTGACCGCACCGCAGCTCCAGGACGTGATGAACGCTGCGGCGGATCGGTGTCCCGCCGGCCTGATCCTCGACATGACCGATGTGGACTTCCTCGGCACCGCGGGCATGGAAGTGCTGATGACCACGCGTAAGCAGCTCGGCGAGCAGACCAGGTTCGCGGTGGTCGCCGACGGTCCGGCCACCAGCCGGCCGATGACCATCATGGGGCTTGCCGACTACATCGAACTGTTCTCGTCATTGGACGTAGCGCTCGGCGCTTTCGCTGATTGAATGTTTGGTATTCCGAGGGCCAGGGAACAAACGCTTCGCTGAGCGGCCCGCCGCTCCCCGGAACGGAGCAACCGTCCGGGCACGACACTGCAGAGGGAGCGCTCCCGTGGGTGACAACAATTCCGGTCCCGAAGAAGCCGTCAAGGGCGTCGTCGAAGGCGTCAAGGGCAAGGCCAAGGAGGTCGTCGGCGTGGTGACCGGCCGCGACGATCTGCAGCGTGAAGGCGAAGCTCAGCAGGACAAGGCCGACGCCCAGCGCGAGGCGGCCCAGAAAGAAGCCGAGGCCGAGAAGGCCCGCGCCGAAGCCAAAGCCAACGAGGAACGTCAGAAAGCCGAGCAGTCGTAGCGCCGTGATCATCGTGCCATGACCGTCACGTCCATTCGGAGCAGGTCAGCAGACTGTCGAAGCTTCTCCGTGGCTTCGACAGAGCTGACTGTTGCGTCTCGGACACGCGGTCGTGGCAATGCGAAGGAGGCGACGGTCGCTGTCGTCGGCGAGGTGGACGCGGCCAACGCCAAGAGTTTCGCGCACGCGATCCGAGAGGCCGCAGGCGCTTCTCGCGCGGTGATCGTCGACCTCACCGCCGTGCCGTTCATGGCGTTCGACGGCGCGTCCGCTCTCTACGCCATCAGCGCCCATTTCTCCCGCGAGGAGATTCAGTGGTGCGTCGTCGGCAGTCCCGCGGTCACCCGGGTGCTGCAGCTGTGCGATCCCGAAGGACTCATTCCCCGGGCCGACGTACCCGTGCTGCGTGGGGCCGAACCGGCCTGATTTCGAGCCGGATCGGGTGTTTGCTGTCGTGTCCCTGTGTGATCTGGCGCTCACTTGCTGCTGCAATCCTAAGAATCGGCGCCCGCGTCGACTTCGTCACACCGCCGTGTACCGGTTGCGGATCGGCCACGCCGTGCTGTTCATCGAGTGTTTGCTCGTTGCCACCGCAAGGTCACGAAACGATAACCAAGAGAAGTCTAAGCGTGTCCTGAGAGTTTCGTGGCCGCCGTGCCGCCAGGTGACCTTTGGCACCTCTGACCTTGATTTTTCGTCGTTAGACTTTGGTGCAGACCGCGCCCCTCGGGGTTGCTGACAGACGAAATCGGACCCGGGCGACGTTGTCCGGGGGAGGTGAAACCGGTAATGGCGAACTTTGCGATGCCCAATGCGTTGCTCAAGTGGAAATCGGGGCGCAAGCATATGGATGTGTCCCAGGAGGCCCATGGGGCACAAGGTGCCGACACCACGGTCGACGCGGCGCAGCGGCGCCTGGCTGTCGGCCACGGCCCGATCGGTGACATCGCGGCCGGTCCGCGCGTGGTCGCCATCTCGACCCCGGCCGACGGGACCGTCACCCTCCTGGATCCCCACACCCTGACCGAGCGGGCCGTGCTGACCTTCGACGGTGAGCCGACCGGCGTCGTGGTCAGCGACGACCGCGCCTACCTCAGCGTCAGCTCCGCTCAGCAGGACATGGTCGCCGTCGTCGACGTGGAGACCGCTGCCGTGACCGCGACGTTCCCGGTCGCCTCCGGGATCACTGCGCTGGCGGTCGGCCCCGACGGCAAGCGGCTCTACGCCGGCCGGGCCACCGGCGATCGCGTCGAGGTGACGGTCATCGACGTGACCGCCGAACGCGCAGGCACGATCGACATCGGCCAGGGCCCCGCGGCCAACATCGACGCGTTGGCGCTCGATCCGCGCGGCAGGCGTCTTTTGGTCGCCGTCACCGACGACCGCGGCAGCCAGCTCGTCATCGTCGATGCCGAGACCACCCGTGTGCAACGTGTCTTGCCGGTCGGGTCGCCGCTTCGCGATCTGGCCTGCGCGGGGGACACCGTCTACGCGTTGACCTCCGACCGGCGCGTCGGCGGTGCGGTGCACGTGATCGACCTGGCCACCGCCCGAGTCGCCGATACCGTCGTCGTCGGAGGGGCGCCCACGCAGTTGTCGCTCAGTCGCGACGAGGCGCGCGCCTATGTCGTCGACTACGACCGCGTGCTCGTCGTCTGCACGATGAAGCTCGAGATGATCGACAGCCTGTCGGCACCCGCCCGGCCGTCGTGTGTGGCGCACAGCGCAGAAGGCAGCGAGCTGTTCCTGGCCGACTACGCCGGCGGCCTGAGCGTGCATGCCGTCGAATCGACGATCGGCATGCTGTACTCGCAGTTCCTCGCGACCGATCCGATCGCGCTGCCCTTCGCCGAAACCGCGCGCCAGCCCGCCACCGTCTGAGCCCGCTCAGCGCCACAGGTACCGGATCTTGGGCCGCCCCGCCTTGCCGTAGTCGGTCTCGCGCCGAACGGTTCCCTCGTCGGCGAGCCGCTCGAGATAGCGCCACGCCGTCACCCGCGACACGCCGATCTGCTTGGCGACCGCGTCGGCGGTGACGCCGGCCTCGCCGGAATCCCTTACCGAACGCGCGATTTCGTCATTCGTGCCGGGAGCGGTGCCCTTGGGTGCCGTGGTCCGGTCGGTCCCGATGCGCAGTTCGGCCAGCGCACGGTCGACCTCGGCCTGGCTCGCGGCGTCGGTGCCCGCCGGCAGTGCCTCGCGGTAGCGCGCATACCGCTCGAGCCGATCGCGAAAAGCCGCGAACGTGAACGGTTTCAGCAGATAGGCCAGCGCGCCGTGGCCGACCGCCGCACGCACCATCTCCAGATCGCGTTCCGAAGTGATCGCGATGATGTCCGGGGCAGGGCGTAGTCCCGACAGGGCTGACGCCAACGAGATGCCGCTCGCGTCGGGCAGGCCGATGTCGAGCAGGACCAGATCGACCGGCACGCCGTCGGCGCTCGCCTCGGAGGCCACCCGCATCGCGTCGCGGGCGGTGTGGGCCACCGCTGCCACGGAAAACCCCTGCAGGCGCCCGAGATACGCCTGATGCGCCTGCGCGATCAGCGGCTCGTCCTCGACGATCAGTACCCGGATCACGAGGCCGTCACCGTCACCGTCACGACTGACCCGTACGTCACGTCGGCGGTCAGCGATCCGCCGTGGCGCTTGACCACCTGGGCCACCAGCGCCAGCCCGAGACCGTGCTGCTCGGCGTCGCTGCCTGTCTTGGTCGAGTAGCCGCGCCGCATCGCTTTGTCAAAGGTGTTGGCATCCATGCCTTCTCCGCTGTCGGCCACGCGGATCAGCAGCCGCTCGGCACTCTGGTTGACGGTGACTTCCACCCAGGGATCAGTCTTGTCGCACGCGTCCATCGCGTTGTCGATCAGATTTCCCAGCACGGTGACCATCTCCGAGCCGCTGAGCAGGTGCCCGTCGCCGGCGGGCAGATGCGTGTCCTCGGTGATCGTCAACTCGATCCCTCGCTCGTCAGCCTGGGCCGTCTTACCCAGCAGGAGCGCGACCAGTGCCGGTTCTCCCACCGCCGTCGACAGGCGATCGACGAGCTGCTGGGACAGCTCCAGTTCGGCGGTCGCGAACCGGACCGCCTCGTCCGGGCGCCCCATCTCGACCATCGTGACGATGGTGTGCAGGGTGTTGGCCGACTCGTGGGCCTGCGCGCGCAGCGAGTCGGTGAGCACCTTCAGCGAGTTCAATTCGCCTAGCGCGCCCTGCAATTCGGTGCGGTCGCGGATCGTCACCACCTCCGACGAGCGCCCGGCCGTCGGCACCGGCGAGCGGTTGACCACCAGCACACGCTCGTCGGTGACGTGGACTTCGTCGCGAGCACCCGGTGCAAAGGACTGCAGGAATTCCGGCAGATCCGACCGGTCCACGGCGCCGGCCGGCAGGGACAGCAGCCGGCGCGCCTCGTCATTGACCAGCGCCACGCCGTCGCGGTCGAGCACGATGAGCCCCTCGGACACCGAGTGCAGGATCGCGTCGTGGTGGTCGTACATCACCCGCAGTTCTTCCGGCCGTAGGCCGCGGGTCTGGCGCAGCAGTCGCCGGCGGATACCCCAGACCCCGACGAGCGACACCGCGAGCGCGCCGACGCCCACCGCCGCGATCACCGGCCACTGTGAGCGCCACCGCTCGGCCAGGCTCTTCTGCAGGATGCCGGCGGCCACCAGGCCAACGATCCGTCCCGACCCGTCCCGCACAGGCGCCACCGCACGGATCGACGGCCCCAACGTTCCGGTGTAGGTCTCGGTGAACGTCTCACCGCGCAGCGCCGGCGCGATGGTGCCCAGATACTTGCCGCCGATCTGAGACGGGTCCGTGTGGGTGAACCGGGTTCGATCGGGCGCCATGATCGTGATGAACGCGATGTCGGTGTGCGTGCGGACGGTTTCGGTGACCGGCTGCAAGATCTCGGTGGCCCGGCCCGATTCGATGGCCGCCGCCGTCGACGGGGCGTCGGCCAGCGAGGTGGCGATGCCGATGACCTGCTCGCGCGCCGCCGCGTCGCCGTCCTGCCGCGCGTCGATCAGCGCGAGCACGCTGCCGGCGGCCACCACCAGCGCGATCACGAGCACCTGCAGCGCGATGGCCTGCCCGGCCAGCGAGCGTGGCCAGGCGGCGCGGATCGGTCGCATCGGCTCGCGCACCCTCCGTTGAACGAAATGAACTAAAACGTGACCTGGCTCACGTGCTGGCAGACCATCCTTGCAGACCACTTCGCCACCCGAGTTCGGAGGAAGCACATGACCACGACCATCGACCGGCCCCCCACACCGGAAGCGCCCAAGCGGCGCGACCGCACCCACTGGCTCTACATCGCCGTCATCGTCGCGGTGGTGGCCGGCGTCGGCGTCGGCATCCTCGCCCCGGAGGTGGGCAAGAGTCTCGGCGTGCTCGGCACGATGTTCGTGGCGCTGATCAAGATGATGATCGCGCCGGTGATCTTCTGCACGATCGTGCTGGGCATCGGCTCGGTGCGCAAAGCCGCCACCGTCGGCAAGGTCGGCGGCCTGGCGTTCGTCTACTTCCTGGCGATGTCGACGTTCGCGCTGGCGATCGGCCTGGTCGTCGGCAACCTGCTGCATCCGGGCAGCGGTCTGCACGTCAGCGAGACCACGGTCGCAAAGGGCGCTGAACTGGCCGACAAGGCGCACGAGGCCGGCGGCTTGCTGGACTTCGTGCAGGGCATCATCCCGACGTCCATGCTCTCCGCGCTGACCGAGGGCAGTGTGCTGCAGGCGCTGTTCATCGCGCTGCTGGTCGGGTTCGCCCTGCAGGCGCTGGGGACCTCGGGTGAGCCGATCCTGCGCGGTGTCGAGCACCTGCAGAAGCTGGTGTTCAAGGTCCTGGTGATGATCCTGTGGCTGGCGCCGATCGGTGCGTTCGGCGCGATCGCCAACGTCGTCGGCCAGACCGGCTGGGCCGCGGTGGGTCAGCTGCTGACGCTCATGCTCGGCTTCTACCTGACCTGTGCGATCTTCGTGTTCGGTGTGCTCGGCGCACTGCTGCGGATGGTGTCGGGCGTCTCGATCTTCAAGCTGGTGCGCTACCTGGCCCGCGAGTACCTGTTGATCGTGTCGACATCGTCGTCGGAGTCGGCACTGCCGCGGTTGATCGCCAAGATGGAGCACCTCGGGGTGGACCGCTCGACGGTCGGCGTGGTCGTGCCCACCGGCTACTCGTTCAACCTCGACGGCACGGCGATCTACCTGACGATGGCGTCGCTGTTCATCGCCGGCGCGCTCGGCGACCCGCTGTCGATCCCCGAGCAGATCGGTCTGCTGGTGTTCATGATCGTCGCCTCCAAGGGTGCGGCTGGCGTGACCGGCGCCGGGCTCGCGACGCTGGCCGGCGGTCTGCAGGCACACCGGCCCGACCTGCTCGACGGCGTCGGCCTGATCGTCGGCATCGACCGGTTCATGTCCGAAGCGCGAGCGCTGACGAACTTCTCGGGTAACGCGGTCGCCACGCTGCTGGTCGGTTCGTGGACCCGCACGCTCGACAAGGCCAAGGTCGACGCGGTGCTGGCCGGGCGGGACCCGTTCGACGAGCTGACGATGGTCGACGACGGGCACGGCTCACGCGTTCAGGAGCCGCAGCAGGAGAAGGTCCCTGCCGCGGTGTAGGACGCGAGAAGGAAAGACCCGGTCGGTGCTTCCCGGCCGGGTCTTTTCGTTGCGTTCCTTGCGCGAGAGTTTCTTGCGCGAGGGGCCCCACGAAGTAGGGGACAGACGCGAACTCGAGCATGTCGCGCGGCGTGTCACTCGAGTTCGCGTCTGCTCGCCGGGAGAAACCTCAGCGGTCGGCGCGCTGGTAGGCCGTCACGACCGCGGCACCGCCCAGCCCGATGTTGTGCTGCAGCGCCGCCGTCACGCCGTCGACCTGCCGCTTGTCGGCATCGCCGCGCAGCTGCCAGGTCAGCTCGCTGCACTGGGCCAGCCCGGTGGCGCCCAAGGGGTGGCCCTTGGAGATCAGCCCGCCCGACGGGTTGACCACCCAGCGCCCGCCATAGGTCGTGTCCTCGTCGTCGATCAGCTTCGGCGCCTCGCCCGGTCCGCACAGCCCCAGCGCTTCGTAGAGCAACAGCTCGTTGGCCGAGAAGCAGTCGTGCAGCTCGATCACCTGGAAGTCCTGCGGTCCCAGCCCGGACTGGTCGTAAACCTTCTGCGCGGCTTGCACATTCATGTCGTAGCCGATGATGTTGGCGGCGCTGCCGTCGAACGTCGAGGCGAAGTCGGTCGTCATGGCCTGCCCGACGATCTCCACCGCGCGGTCCGCCAGATCGTGGCGGGCCACGTACTCCTCGCTGGCCAACACCACGGCGGCCGACCCGTCGGAGGTCGGTGAGCACTGCAGCTTGGTCAGCGGATCGGAGATCATCTTCGCGGCCAGGATGTCATCGAGGCTGTATTCATCCTGGAACTGTGCATACGGGTTGTTCACCGAGTGCTTGTGGTTCTTGAAGCCGATCTTCGCGAAGTGTTCGGCGGTGCTGCCGTACTTTTTTATGTGCTCGCGGCCGGCTGCACCGAACATCCACGGCGCCACCGGGAACTGCATGGCGTCGATCTCGTTGAGCGCCAGGATGTGCCGCTTCATCGGCGACTCCCGGTCCTCGGCGCCTCCACCGAGCGAGCCCGGCTGCATCTTCTCGAACCCGAGCGCCAGTACACAGTCGGCCAGCCCGCCGCGGATCGCCTGGGCCCCCAGATACAGCGCCGTCGACCCCGTCGAGCAGTTGTTGTTGACGTTGACGATCGGGATGCCGGTCATCCCCAATTCGTAGAGCGCGCGTTGACCTGACGTCGAGTCGCCGGTGCAGAAGCCGACGTAGCCCTGTTCGACGTCGGAGTAGTCGATGCCGGCATCGGCGAGTGCCTTGGTACCCGACTCTCGCGCCATGTCGGGATAGTCCCAACCCTCCCGTCGGCCGGGCTTCTCGAACTTCGTCATCCCGACGCCCACGACGAACACTCGCTGCATGTGGTGATCCCTTCGCCAATCGCGACCGGGTTCACCGGACGCTGGTGTACACCTGAGTAGAACATGTTCCAGTTTCTGGAGGAGGCGACATGGCGTTGCGCGTCGTGCAGTGGGCGACCGGCGGCGTCGGCGTCGCCGCGATCAAGGGCGTGCTCGAGCACCCCGAGTTGGAACTCGCCGGCTGCTGGGTGCACTCGGCCGCCAAGGCCGGGCGCGACGTCGGCGACCTGATCGGTGGGGGTCCTCTGGGGATCACCGCCACCGACAGCATCGACGCGATCCTCGCGATGGACGCCGACGCGGTCATCTACTCCCCGTTGATCGCCAACCCCGACGAGGTGAGCGCCCTGCTGCGCTCGGGAAAGAACGTCGTCACCCCGGTCGGATGGCTCTACCCAAGCGAGCGCAGCGGCGCTCCGCTGCGCGAGGCCGCACTGGCCGGCAACGCCACCCTGCACGGCACCGGTATCGCGCCGGGCGGCATCAGCGAGAAGTTCCCGCTGATGCTCTCCGCGATGTCGACAGGCGTGACGTTCGTGCGGGCCGAAGAGTTCTCCGATCTGCGCACGTATGAAGCACCCGACGTGCTGCGCCACGTGATGGGCTTCGGCGAGACGCCCGACAAGGCGCTCACTGGGCCGATGCAGAAGATGCTCGACGCCGGCTTCATCCAGGCTGTGCGAATGTGCGTGGATCAATTGGGTTTTCACGCCGACCCGCGGGTGCGTGCCACCCAGGAGATTGCCGTGGCGACCGCGCCGATCGACTCCCCGATGGGTCCGATCGAGCCCGGTCAGGTGGCAGGGCGCAAATTCCACTGGGAAGCACTGGTCGACGGTGAACCCGTGGTCCGGGTGACCGTCAATTGGCTGATGGGTGAAGAGAACCTCGATCCCGCGTGGTCGTTCGGCCCGGCTGGGCAACGCTACGAGATGGAGGTGCGCGGCAACCCCGACTTCACCGTGTCGGTGACGGGCTTCCAGTCCGAGGTGGGCGGGCAGGGCCCCGAATACGGCGTGGTCGGTACGGCCGCGCACTGCGTGAACTCGGTGCCGGCCGTGTGTGCCGCGCCGCCCGGCATCGCCACCTATCTCGATCTTCCGCTGATCAGCGGCAGGGCGGCACCTCACCTATAGGAGCGAAACGATGTGCCGCCTGTTCGGACTGCACGCCGGCACCGCCGTCCCGGCGACCTTCTGGCTGCTCGACGCACCCGACAGCCTGGCTGAGCAGAGCCGCCGCAACCCCGACGGCACCGGGCTGGGCTACTTCGACGCCTCCGGAAAGCCGGTGGTGGACAAACAGCCGCTGGCCGCGTGGCGGGACGCCGAGTTCGCCCGAGTCGCTCGCGAGGTGACCGCGACGACGGTGCTGGCCCACGTGCGCTACGCCTCCACCGGCGCGCCCGATCCGTCGAACACCCACCCCTTCCAGCAGGACGGCCGCCTGTTCGCCCACAACGGCGTCGTCACCGACCTCGACGTGCTGGACGCGCGAATCGCCGAGCTGGGCACCACAGATCTGGTTGCGGGACAGACCGATTCGGAACGGGTGTTCGCCTTGATCACCGGCCTGGTGCGGGCCCACGGCGGCGACGTCGACGTCGGCCTGATCGACGCCGTGCGCTGGCTGGGTGCACACGTCGGCGTGTTCGCGATCAACATGGTGTTGTGCACCGCCACCGACATGTGGGCGCTGCGCTACCCGGACACCCACGACCTGTTCGTACTCGACCGGCGCGTGCCGGCCGAGCATTCCGGCTTCGAATTGCGCAGCAGCAGGATCAACGCGCGGGCCGTCGACGGACCCTCGGTGGTGTTCGCCACCGAACGGATGGACGACGACCCGGCCTGGCGATTGCTCGGAGACGGAGAACTGGTCCACGTCGGACCCGGACTGGCCGTCACGTCGACGACCGGTGTGTTCGAGCCGCCCCGACAGCGCCTCACTGTCACCGACTTGAGCCCGGCGGCCGCGGCCAGCCAGAGCATCCGGTAGAGAAGAAGGGTGACTACGGGGAACGGCACGGTGACTGCATGACCAGCGCTCTGGTGCTCGCCGGCGGCGGACTTGCCGGTATCGCTTGGGAGACAGGCATTCTGCTCGGTATCAGCGACGAGTCGCCTGCCGCGGCGCAGGCCCTGCTGTCCTCTGATGTGTTGCTGGGCACGTCGGCCGGGTCGACGGTCGCCGCGCAGTTGAGCAGTGGTCTGCCGCTGGAGGAGTTGTTCGCGCGCCAACTGTCGAGTGCGTCGCACGAGATCCATCCCGGGGTGTCGGTCGACGGCATCACCGCGCTGTTCCTCGACGCCGTGCTGACCCCGGGCGCCACGCGCGAACAGAAGCTGCAGAAGATCGGTGCCGTCGCAGCTGCCACCGACACCGTTGCCGAATCGGTGCGCCGCGAGGTCATCGCGCACCGGCTGCCCTCCCACGAGTGGCCGTCGCGCGACCTGCGCGTCACCGGAATCGACATCGCCACAGGCGAACTCGTGGTCTTCGACCGGAGGGCCGGCGTGGATTTGGTCGACGCGGTGGCCGCCAGTTGCGCGGTGCCCGGCGCCTGGCCGCCGGTCACGGTTGCAGACAGGCGCTACATGGACGGCGGCGTCGGCAGCACCGTGAACATGTCCGCCGTCGCCGACTGCGACACCGCGGTGGTGTTGGTGCCGTCCTCGCCTGATGCGCCGTCGCCGTGGGGGACCGGCACCGCCGAGGAGATCGCGGCCTTCCCTGGAGCGACGGTCGCCGTCTTCGCCGATGCCGACGCTACGGCCGCCTTCGGGCCCAATCCGCTCGACCCTGCCTGCCTGGCCCCCTCCGCGCAGGCCGGCCGCACCCAGGGCCGTCGCGAGGCGGCCCGCGTGGCCCAGTTCCTGGGCCTGTGAGCTCCTAGGCCTCCGACGCAGGCACGGTGGGCTCGAGCGTGTCGAGCGCCGCACTGGCCAGCTCCTGTCCGATCTCGATCACCTCGTCGGCGCGGTGGAAGTCAAGGCTGCGGCACACCGTGCGAGGCACCTCGATGAGCAGATCGGGGGGATAGGCCGCCAGCGTGTGCCGCGCCAGTGCCGCCTGGGCGATGTCGATGACACGGTTCATCACCTCGAAGCCGCCCAACCGCGGCACCGCGGGTCCGGCGGGTGTCTCGACGGCCTCGTCGTCACCGACGACGAACCGGCCCAGCACCGCGCGCCCGGTCGGCGTGTCCAGCAGGGACCGCGCGGCCTTGGTGTCCAGCAGTGACGAGGAACTGCGCCACATCCGATTCAGCCAGTCCGCCGTCGGCTGCCGGGGCTCCCGCGCCCGACGGTGCGCCTCGGGGTCGTCGCCGGAAATGCTCACCGCGATCGTCACATCGGCCGCGACGGCAGCGATCGGCGCCATCGGCAGCGGGTCGAGGATCCCGCCGTCGGCGAGCAACCGGCCGTCGAGCACATGTGGGGTGATGACACCGGGGATCGCGATCGACGCGCGGATCGCGTCGTCGACCGGGCCACGCTGCATCCACACCGACTTGCCGGTGATCAGGTCGGTGGCCACCGACGTGTAGGGGATCGGCAGTTCCTCGATGGTCACCTGTCCCAGGATCTCCCGGACTGCGTCGAGGATCTTCTCCGCGCGGAGCACGCCGGCCGACGTGATCGACGGGTCGAGCAGCCGCAGCACCGCGCGCTGCGTCAGCGACCCGGCCCACGTGGTGTACTCGTCGAGCCGTCCTGCCGCCTCCAACCCGCCGACCAGCGCACCCATCGACGAGCCGGCGATGCCGACGATCTCGTGGCCGCGCTCGTGTAGTTCGTTGATCACGCCGATATGGGCGTATCCGCGGGCACCTCCGCTGCCCAACGCCAATGCGACCCGCATCGGCCCATTCTCCCGTGTGAGAGCCGGCCGCGGCGGGCAACCCTGTCCCTCATGATCGGAACATTGCGTTCAGTCGTCGTCGACTGCCCCGACCCGCAGCGATTGGCGCGCTTCTGGGCCGAGGCGCTCGGCGGCGAGGTCACCGAGGAGGAGCCGGACTGGGTGGTGGTCACCGACCCGCAGGGGCGCCGGCTGGCATTCCAACTGTCGCCCGAGCACCAGCCGCCCCAGTTCCCCGACCCGCACGGCTCCCAGCAGGTCCATTTCGACATTCTCGTCACCGACGTCGACGCCGCCCAGGCCGCGGTGGTCGAGCTGGGAGCGACCTGGGTGCTCGACGCGGACGAGGACCGGTTCCGGGTGTTCCGCGACCCCGCCGGCCATCCGTTCTGCTTGGTCTGGAACGTCTGACCGGGTTACCCGCAAAGTGCGTCGGCGGCCGCTTGCACCGCGACGATCACCGCGGACTGTTGCCCGGCCGACAGATCCGCCCAGCGCTTGTCGAACTCACCCGCACCCACGGACGGCGCGCTCTGCAGCATCTGCAGGTAGGGCTCGATCTGGGCCTTCGCGTCACCGCCGCGCTGATCCATGAAGGTGCGCGCCGCGCGGCAGTTCTGGAAGTAGTCGTCCTCGGTCGACTCGGCGGGCGCCCCGACTTCGGTGGTGACCCCACCGGGGGAGACTCCGACCGCGTCGGGCGCGAGCGACGTCGAGGTGGCCGGGGCCGCCGATGACGTTGGAGTCGACGACGACGACGGCGCCGGCTCGGACGCCGGGGAGCATGCGGCCAGCATCACCGCGGCGGCGGCTCCGTAGGCGAAGACGGTCAACCTGGGCATCTGGCCAATGTAGCGTCGAAGTGCGGATTTCCAGATTCACGGTGAAGTTAACTCCGGGCGCTGGCGATCCGCCGAAAAAGTGTGCAACAGTGAGCAGGTGATGAACGAGACGGCCATGGAGTGTTGTCGGGCCTGACGCCGACCCCCTTTCCGTCCTTTCGTCTTCTCTGGAGTTCTCCGATGGTTCTCGCGCCTACCCGGCTGCGCCCTGCCGACCTGCTGCACGCCACTGACCGCTACGCCGCCGACGTCCTCGGCGGCGGTTACGACGACATCCTGCCGCTCGGCGGCCCGCCCACCGCCGAGCGGTGGTTCACCCGGCTGCACGGCGACGACGAGCTCGACGTGTGGTTGATCAGCTGGGTGCCCGACCACGCCACTGAGTTACACGACCACGGCGGCTCGCTGGGTGCGCTGACCGTGGTATCCGGAGCGCTCAGCGAAACTCGTTGGGACGGCTCACGATTGCGGCGGCGCCGGCTGGTGGCGGGTGACCAGGCTGCATTTCCGCTGGGCTGGGTGCACGATGTGGTGTGGGCTCGCGAGTCCGTCACGCTCGCCAGCCCGACCCCGACGCTGAGTGTGCACGCCTACTCACCGCCGCTGACCGCGATGTCCTACTACGAGATCTCCGAAGGAAACACGTTGCGGCGTAAGCGAACCGAACTGACCGATCAGCCGGAGGGAAACTGAGATGGGAAGCCGCATCGACGTGGTGCTGGAGAACGCCCGCACGCGCATCAATCGTCTCACCGCGGAGCAACTTCCGGCCGCGTTGCGGCGCGGAGCGATCCTGGTCGACATCCGGCCCGCCGCCCAGCGCGCCATCGAAGGAGAGGTGCCGACCGCGCTGATCATCGAGCGCAACGTGTTGGAGTGGCGCCTGGACCCCACCAGCGACGCCCGCATCCCGCAGGCCGTCGACGACGACGTGGAATGGGTGGTGCTGTGCTCGGAGGGCTACACCTCCAGCCTGGCGGCCGCCGCCCTGCAGGACATCGGGCTGCACCGCGCCACCGATGTCGTCGGCGGATACCACGCACTCAAAGGCGTGATGGTCTACTAACCGTTTTCGTCGCTGCGCAGCAGCGGCCGCAATTTCTCGGTCTTCTCCGCAGACCAGTTTGGCGGCAACAGGA
Source organism: Actinomycetota bacterium (assembly GCA_040752555.1). Taxonomy (GTDB): domain Bacteria; phylum Actinomycetota; class Actinomycetes; order Mycobacteriales; family Mycobacteriaceae; genus Mycobacterium. The sequence continues at coordinate 483,118 of JBFMGT010000001.1, forward strand.
TCGACGCCCACGCGTCGGCGACGTTGCGCACGTAGACGTGCCCGTGCCCGTCGGGCACGTTCACCGCCACCGCCATGTCGGCCGAGACCTGCAGGAAGGTCACGACCGGAATCCACTCCATGTCAGGGGAGACGTCGTACCCGCGCGGTTCGCGCAGCCAATCCGGTTTGGCGAACAGAAGATCCGGGTTCCACCAGGCGATCGGGTCCGACGCGTGCTGCAGATAGACGACGCGCGGCTGCCCCCACGGATCGTGTGGCCGCTGGAGATCGCGGGGCTCCGCGACGAACCGCACGTTCTCGCCTTTGTCGTAGACGGGCAGCCACTGCGGTGAGCCCGGATCGCGATTGATGGTCAGATCGGTCCAGATCGTGTTGTTGAACGTCGGGCCGCTGAACAGCGCCCCGTCGGTGCGCGCGATCAGATTGTTCAATGCCAGGAACGGGGCCTCACCGCCGAAGGAGCCCAGACTCTCGCCGAACACCACCAGCTTGGGCCGCTGCGCCTCGGGCATCGCGCGGACCAGCTCGTCGACAGCCTCGAACAGTGCCTGACCCGCTTGCCGCGCGTTCTCCTTGTCGACGAGGAACGACAGCCAGCTCGGCAGGAAGGAGTACTGCATCGACACGATCGCGGTGTCGCCGTTGTACATGTACTCCAAGGCGGTGGCCTCGGCGTCGTTGATCCAGCCCGTTCCCGTCGTCGTCGCCACCGCCACCACCGCGCGATTCAGGCCGCCGGTGCGCTGCAACTCGCGCGCCGCCAGCGCCGCGGTGGCCTTGATGCCGTCAGCGGAGTTCAAACCGGCGTATGCCCGGATCGGCTCGATGGCCGGTCGGGCGTTGAACTCGCTGAGCTCGGCGACCGACGGTCCGCTCGAGACGAACATCCGGCCCTGGTGCCCCAGCGACTCCCAGCTCACCAGCGACCCCGGCCCACCGGAGCGCAGCGGCGTCGTCGGCGCCGGATTGTCCGGATCGGTCTCGTCGTTGACCGAGGCGAACGTGCTGTTGATCGTGCTCATCGCGAACCGCACGACGATGCCGTTGAGCAGCGCGATCGTCAACGCCAGGAGTAACGTCACCACGATGACCGCCGAAACTCGCGGCGGCGCAACGCGATCGAGCTGACGCACCAGATAGCGCACCAGCCGGCCGATCAGCTGGCCGATCTCGACGAAGGCGAACAGCGTGACCACCGAGATGGCAGCGGCCAGTGGATAGTCCCCCAGGGTCAGCCGCGGTACCCCCATGAGATCCCGTACGTCGTCCTGCCATTCGTGGAACCAGACGATCGCCAGGACCATGCCGATCGCGCCCACCACCACGAGCGCCAACCATGCGCGGCGGGGAGCCGGCGGGCTGGAATCCCTCGATCGCATGTAGCGCACCAGCCACACAGAGAACACGCCGATCGCGTAGCCGATGGCGCCGGCACCTCCGCTGACCAGTCCCTGGAAGAGTGGGCCTCGCGGTAGCAGCGACGGCGTTAGCGACAGCCACAGGAAGACCAGTCCGACCGCTGTGCCGGTGAACGTGTAGTGGCGCACCCACCACGCGTTCCGGGCCGGCCGGGCAGGCGGTTCGGCCGTCGTCGTGGCGGCGGTGGCGGTCACCAGGGCATGTTAGCGGTGCGTAAAGTTCGGCGAACGCTTCTCGGTGAACGCGGCCATGCCCTCGGTCTGGTCGTCGGTCGCGAACGCGGAGTGGAAGAGTCGCCGCTCGTAGAGCAGGCCCTCGGCCAACGTCGACTCGAAGGCCCGGTTCACCGCCTCCTTGGCCATCCGCGACGCGGACAGCGACATGCCCGCGATCGTCTGCGCGATGGAGTTGGCTTCCTCGAGCAGGGTGTCCGCCGGCACGACCCGAGACACCAGCCCGGCGCGTTCGGCCTCCTCGGCGCCCATGGTGCGGCCGGTCAGGATCAGGTCCATCGCCTTGGCCTTGCCGATGGCCCGGGTGAGACGCTGCGATCCGCCCATGCCGGGCAGGACGCCCAGTTTGATCTCGGGCTGACCGAATTTCGCGGTGTCAGCGGCGATCAGGATGTCGCACATCATCGCCAATTCACAGCCGCCGCCGAGCGCATATCCCGCGACCGCGGCGATCGTCGGCGTGCGGGTGGCCGCGAACCTGCCCCAGGCGGAGAAGAAGTCCGACGAAAACACCTCGGCGAAGGACAGATTCGCCATCTCCTTGATGTCGGCGCCGGCCGCGAACGCTTTCTCGTTGCCGGTCAGGACGATCGCGCCGATGCCGGGATCGCCATCCAGTTCTGCTGTCGCGGTCGTGACTTCGGTCATCACCTGGGTGTTGAGCGCGTTGAGCGCCTTGGGTCGGTTCAGCGTGATGGTGGCGACGCGACCCTCGCGGGTCACCAGAATCGTCTCGTAGGTGGTCATGGCTACTCCTGGTCGAAGGTCAGGTCGGGGTCGGCGGGTCCAAAGTAGGCGTCGACGTCGGCTTCTGTGACGGCGGCCAGCGTTGCCGGTGCCCACTGTGGGTTGCGGTCCTTGTCGATGATCTGCGCCCGGATGCCCTCGACGAGATCATGTGAGCGCAGCGCTGCACACGAAGTCCGGAACTCCAGACGCAGCACGTCTTCCAGTGTGGCCAGGGAGGCGGCGCGACGGACGGCTTCCAGCGCCACCGACACGGCGACGGGGGAGCGGGAACTGATCAGGTCGGCGGCATGGGTGGCGGCAGCGGTGCCCTCGTCTCGAAGGGCCGCCACGATGTCGGCGACAGTGCGGCCTGCATAGCAGCGATCGATCCATTCGCGGTGCCCCAGCAGGTCACTGGGCGGCGGTTCTTGGCCGAACGTCGCCACCGCGTGCTGCACGCCGTCGGTTTCGATCGCGCTGAGGAAGGACGCGAGATCAGCGTGGGGCACATAGTGGTCGGCGAAGCCCATCACGATCGCGTCGGCTCCGGTGAACGGTGCGCCGGTCAATGCGGCGTGCAGGCCGAGCAGGCCCGGCGTGTGGGCCAGGATGCGGGTGCCGCCGACATCGGGAACGAAGCCGATGCCGACCTCCGGCATCGCCATCTTGGTGGTCTCGGTGACGACGCGGACGTCGCCGTGGGCGCTGATGCCGACGCCGCCGCCCATCGTGATGCCGTCCATCACCGCGACGTAGGGCTTGGGGTAGCGGCCGATGTAGGCGTTGAGCAGGTATTCGTCGTGCCAGAACCGACGGGCCTCGGCGCCGCCGGCCTTGGCGCTGTGGTAGATCGCGACGATGTCGCCGCCCGCGCACAGACCGCGCTCGCCCGCCCCGGTGACGACGACGGCACGCACGTCGTCGTCGTGTTCCCAAGTCCGCAGGGCCGTCGAGATTTCGGTGACCATCGGGTGGGTCAGCGAGTTGATCGCCTTGGGCCGGTTGAGGGTCAGGTGCCCGACCCCCCGGCGCACCGTTACTAGGACATCCTCGTTTTCGTCCATGGCAGCAATCTAGATCGTCGCCCTAGATCAGACGGCGCCGGGTAAGGTTCCTGTGAGAAGGCTGGGAACACATTCGAGTGGCGGGAACCGTCTCGCCTCGTCGATCGTTGAACCGGTGTTCGGCACAGGCCGAATCACGACATCAGGAAAGGAACCGACGGTGCGCGAGAGCAGCAACCCGGTATTTCGCACGCTGCCCAAGGGGCAGCAGGGCGGATACGCGCAATTCGGTACCGGAGCCGCCGGCTACGGTGCGCAAGCGGTACACGCCGATCCCTATGCCACCTATCCCGATCAGCAGCAGCGCGGTGTCTCGCGCCCGCTGACCATCGATGACGTCGTCACCAAGACCGGCATGACGCTGGCGGTGCTGTCTGCGGTCGCCGTCGTGTCGTACTTCCTGGTGGCATCGAACATCGCGCTGGCCATGCCGTTCACGCTGATCGGCTCGCTGGGCGGCCTCGCCCTCGTGCTGATCGCCACGTTCGGCCGTAAGCAGGACAACCCCGGCATCGTGCTGACCTACGCGGCGCTGGAGGGCCTGTTCCTCGGTGCGTTCTCGTTCGTCGTTGCCAACCTGATGGTGTCCGGTGTCAGCGCCGGTGCTCTGATCAGCCAGGCGGTGCTCGGCACCATCGGTGTGTTCGCCGGCATGCTCGTCGTCTACAAGACCGGCGCCATCCGCGTGACGCCGAAGTTCACCCGCTTCATCGTGGCCGGCCTGTTCGGTGTGCTGGCCCTGATGCTGGGCAACTTCGTGCTGGCGCTGTTCGGTGTCGGCGGCGGCGAGGGTCTGGGCCTGCGCAGCGGTGGCCCGGTGGCCATCATCTTCTCGCTGATCTGCATCGGTCTGGCGGCGTTCAGCTTCCTGATCGACTTCGACGCAGCGGACCAGATGATCCGCGCCGGTGCGCCGGAGAAGGCGGCCTGGGGCATCGCGCTGGGCCTGACCGTCACGCTGGTCTGGCTCTACATCGAGATCCTGCGCCTGCTGAGCTACTTCAACAGCGACTAGTCATCGCGCAGGGAAGGGCGCTCACCGTGAGGTGGGCGCCCTTTTCTGTGGTGTGCTCCGAGATCGCGCGTAGCTCGTAGACAGCGCTCTGAGCGCACACCAGCGCAGGAGTTATCCACACTCCGCAGAACCCTCCTGGTACGACGACGCGCCCGCTGCGACGGTCGGAGTATGTCGTCGCTGGCATGGCCTTTTGTCGGGACCGAAGCACTAGCGGCTGGGCGGCTGAAGAAGCATCACTTGCGGAGCCGCTACCGGCCGCTGTTTCCAAACGTCTACGTGCCCGTCGGCGTGACGCCTACGCTCATCCAGCACACCATCGCCGCGTGGTTGTGGTCTGGCCGTCGAGGTGTGGTGGCCGGTGCGGCTGCGGCGGCTCTCCACGGTGCTCGCTGGATCCCCGACGACGAAGCAGTCGAATTGGTGTGGCGGAACGCGCGGCCACCCGCGGGGATCGTCACACGCAGAGACCGGCTCGGCCGCGACCAGGTGGTACGCGTCGGCGGACTGCCGGTCACCTCCGTGACCCGCACGGCGTTCGACGTCGGACGGCTGACGCGCGGGGACGACGGTGTCATCAGGTTGGATGCGCTGGGCAACGCTTCGCCATTCGATCCGTTTGAGGTGCTTGCGCTGGCGGACGAACACGCAGGTTCGCCGGGCGTTCCCCGACTTCGCGACGCGGTGACCCGACACGACCCGGGTGCCGAGTCGCCGCGCGAGACGTGGCTGCGCCTGCTGCTGGTAAGCGCCGGATATCCTCGTCCCCGCACCCAGATCCCCGTCTGCGACGCTTTCGGCCGGGCGCGGTACTACCTCGACATGGGCTGGGAAGACGCCGGTGTCGCCGTCGAGTACGACGGTGACCACCACCGTGAGAGGGCTGTGTTCGCCGACGACATCATCCGAGCCGAATTCATCGCCGAACGCGGCTGGTCACGGGTACGAGTCGTGGCCGGACAGCGGGAAGCCGAGATCCTCGACCGTGTCGCTCGGGCACGAGCCGCTGGTGTGCGCTCAGAGCGTCGCGCAGGCTGAGATTGCGATCTGAGTGCACACCAGTCTCGGCGTGCGGCGGCGTGCGAGAACCTAGGAGAGGCGCTCCACGACCATCGCCATGCCCTGGCCGCCGCCCACGCACATCGTCTCGATGCCGAACGTCTTGTCGTGCGTGGTCAGGTTGTTCAGCAGCGTGGCGGTGATGCGGGCGCCGGTCATCCCGAACGGATGCCCTAGCGCGATCGCCCCACCCGAGACATTGAGCTTGTCCTCGTCCATGCCGAGCTCGCGCGCCGACCCCAGCACCTGCACGGCGAACGCCTCGTTGATCTCGTACAGGTCGATGTCACCGATGGACATCTTCGCGTTCGCCAGCGCCTTCTTGACCGCCTCGATCGGGCCCAGCCCCATGATCTCCGGCGACAGCCCCGACACCCCGGTCGACACGATGCGCGCCAGCGGGGTCAGCCCCAGCTCCTTGGCCTTGGTGTCGCTCATGATGACCACCGCGGCCGCACCGTCGTTGAGCGGGCACGCGTTGCCCGCGGTGATGGTGCCGTTGGGGCGGAACACCGGCTTGAGCTGGCTGACGGCCTCATAGGTGGTGCCGGCGCGCGGGCCGTCGTCGGTGGTGACGACCGTGCCGTCGGGCAGCGTGACCGGGGTGATCTCGCGCTCGAAGAACCCGCTCTTGATGGCCTCTTCGGCCCGGTTCTGCGACCGCACGCCCCAGTGGTCCTGGTCCTCGCGGCTGATGCCGGTGAACAGCGCGACGTTCTCCGCCGTCTGACCCATCGCGATGTACACGTCGGGCAGCAGGCCGTCCTCGCGGGGATCGTGCCACTCGGTCGCGCCGGTGGCGGCCTGCTCTGTGCGGGCCTGGGCGTCGGAGTAGAGCTCGTTCTTCGAGTCCGGCCAGCCGTCCGCCGTGCCCTTGAGGAACCGCGACACCGTCTCTACGCCCGCCGAGATGAAGGCATCGCCCTCGCCGGCCTTGATCGCGTGGAACGCCATCCGCGTGGTCTGCAGCGACGACGAGCAGTACCGGTTGACCGTGGTGCCCGGCAGGAAGTCATAGCCCAGCTGCACCGCCACGGTGCGGCCGATGTTGAATCCCGCTTCACCGCCGGGCTGGCCGCAGCCCATGATCAGATCGTCGATCTCGCGCGGGTCCAGGGCCGGGACCTTGTCCAGTACGGCCTTGACCATCTGCGCAGCGAGGTCGTCGGGCCGCATCGACACCAGAGATCCCTTGTTGGCCCGGCCGATGGGGGAGCGGGCGGTGGCGACGATGACGGCTTCAGGCATGACAACTCCTCGGTAGACAGCGAGTTCCTGCTGTGAACCTAGCTCGCAGCCACCACGATGGGCGCGGGCACCCCGGTCGAGCGGCGCCACAGGCGGCTCAGATTGCCCATTCGGGACAGCAACGAGCCCTCACCCGAACGGGATTCCAGCGCGGCCTCCGCCGGCTCTTGCCCGACGAATTCGCCGAGCGCAGCGCACAGCGCGGGCAGTAGCTGCTGGGCGGCCAGCGCGTAGCCCGCCGCTGACGGATGGAACATGTCCTGCGAGAACAGCACGTCCGGCGCTGTGTAGAAGTGCGGGGCGAGCAGGTCGGAGAACGGCACCGGCACGCCGCCTGCGGCCCGGACCGCCCCGGCCTGCGCGCGCGCCAACCGCAGTCCGCGGCTGCGTGCCACCCAGCGCAGTGGCTGCGGAATCGCCTTGATGACCCCGAAATCCGGGCAGGTGCCCACGACGACGACCGCGCCGCTGCTCCGCAGCCGCTGCACCGCGCGGCCCAGCCGACGTGCGGACGGCCCCACACCGTTGGGAGCGGTGATGTCGTTGGCCCCGATCATGATCACCGCCGCGTCCGGCGGGGGGCCGGCGACGAACATCGCATCGATCTGACCGGACAATCCCTTGGAGGTGGCGCCCACGATGGCCTTGGTGCTGAGCCGGATGCGTTTGCCCGATTCCTGCGCCAGTCCGCGAGCCAGGAGCACACCGGGCACCTCGTCCGCGGTCACGCAGCCGTAGCCGGTGGCGGTGGAGTCGCCGAAGATCATCAGGTGCAGGTCGAAGGGCTCCCCGCGATGCCACCGGGTGACCGGTCCGCCGTCGGGTGAATACACGCCGTCGGCCCGCGGCGGGACGTCCCAAGACTTGGGGATGACGCGGCGGGCCTGATCGGCCTGTCCGGTGAGCAGGTTGCGGGCGCCGATGTAGAACGACCCGGTGGACGCGAGCGTGGCCACCGCGGCGAGTGCGACCCTCGATCGGCGGACGTGCGGAGCGCGGCGGCTGGTGCCCACGCTGCGAGTTTAGGTGGCCCAGCGGCGGATAACCGAGTCGCAGACGGAATCCGCGGTCACAGTGCGGTATCAACTCCGGTATCAATCGCGTTTAACCGATTGTGATAATGGTTACAAGTGCCAAGCTAAGTAACGAGGTTGTCTGAGTATCTTGGCTTATCCCGGTACTACAACGGCGTAGGAAGTGGTGGCGATGACGGCACCGAGCAAGGTCCCCAGTACCGCCCATTTGGGTGTCCGGCCAGGTCGGGGCCATAAACCGCGTCGTTTCCCGGTCAGTGACGGGGCACCGGTCGAGGTTGTCGAGGACGGCCCCAGCATCGCTGGACGTCTCATGGGTCTGGCGGCCATGGCCACCATCAAGCCGTTTCTTTCCGTCGGCAGCTACGCCCCGAAGTTGCCGTGGCCGTGGGGGCTGGTGGACTTCGCGGCGCGTGTCATCCGTCCCGTGCCCGGCACCGTGCGCGCGACCATCGGCCTGCCCCACTGCACCGCGCAGCTGGTGCGCGCGGCCGGCGTGCTGCCCGCCGACGGCAAGCGCAGTGTCATTCTCTACATGCACGGTGGCGCGTTTCTGACCTGCGGCGTGCACACCCACGGCCGCCTCGTGACGGCGCTGTCGCGCTACGCCGATGCGCCGGTGCTCGTCGTCAACTACCGGATGATTCCCAAGCACTCGGTGGGCACCGCGCTCGACGACTGTTTCGACGCCTATCGCTGGCTGCGGGAAACCGGCTACGAACCGGATCAGATCGTGCTCGCCGGCGACTCGGCGGGTGGGTACCTGGCGCTGTCGCTGGCCGAGCGGCTGCAGTTCGAAGGCGTCGAGGGGTACGGCTCGGAGGCGCCCGCGGCGATCGTCACGATGTCCCCGCTGTTCGAGATCGACAACGAGGGACGCGCCGAACATCCGAACATCCGCAGCGATGCGATGTTCCCGCCCAAGGCTTTTCACGCGCTGGTCGAGCTGATCGAGCAGGCCGGGGCGAAGCGGGTGGTCAACGGCAAGCCCGAGGAGATCTTCGAACCGCTCGACCACATCGAGCCCGGCCTGCCGCGCACCCTGATCCATGTGTCCGGGTCGGAGGTGCTGCTCAGCGACGCGCGCAAGGCGGCCCGTCTGCTGGCCGCCTCGGGCGTGCCGGTCGAGGTGCGCATCTGGCCGGGTCAGATGCACGTCTTCCAGCTCGGCGCGCCGGCGGTGCCGGAGGCCAGTCGGTCGATCAAGCAGATCGGCGAGTACATCCGAGAGGCCACCTGGTAGTCGTCTGACGGGCCTGAGACGATGGAGGAATGCGCATCGCCCGGCACGTCAGTGAGCTCATCGGCAACACCCCTCTGGTGCAATTGAACTCGGTGGTTCCACCGGGCGCTGGCACGGTGGCCGCCAAGGTCGAGTACCTGAATCCGGGCGGCAGCTCGAAGGACCGCATCGCGGTCAAGATGATTGATGCCGCCGAGGCCAGCGGGCAGCTCAAACCGGGTGGCACCATCGTCGAACCGACTTCGGGTAACACCGGTGTCGGCCTTGCTCTGGTCGCCCAGCAGCGCGGCTACAAGTGCATTTTCGTCTGCCCGGACAAGGTCAGCGAGGACAAGCAGAACGTGCTGCGTGCCTACGGCGCCGAGGTTGTGGTGTGCCCGACCGCGGTCGCGCCCGACGACCCGGACAGCTACTACAGCGTCTCCAACCGGCTGGTCACCGAGATCGACGGCGCGTGGAAGCCCGACCAGTACTCCAACCCGATGGGGCCCGAGAGCCACTACGAGTCGACCGGGCCGGAGATCTGGGCCGACACCGACGGCAAGGTCACTCACTTCGTCGCGGGCGTGGGTACCGGCGGAACGATCACCGGCGCGGGTCGCTACCTCAAAGAGGTCAGCGACGGGCGGGTCAAGATCGTCGGCGTCGATCCGGAAGGCTCGGTGTATTCGGGCGGCACCGGCCGGCCCTACCTGGTCGAAGGCGTCGGCGAGGATTTCTGGCCGTCGGCCTATGACCCTGCGGTGCCCGACGAGATCATCGCGGTCTCCGACGCCGATTCGTTCGAGATGACCCGACGCCTGGCCCGCGAGGAAGCACTGCTGGTCGGCGGCTCGTGCGGGATGGCTGCGTATGCGGCGATCCAGGTGGCCGAGCGCGAAGGCCCCGACGCGCTGGTCGTGGTGCTGCTGCCCGACGGCGGCCGCGGCTACCTGTCGAAGATCTTCAACGACGGCTGGATGTCCTCGTACGGTTTCTTGCGCAGCAGGCTCGATGGTTCAGTCGCCGAATCCACCGTCGGCGATGTGTTGCGCGGCAAATCGGGTGCGCTGCCCGACCTCGTGCACACCCACCCCGCGGAGACGGTGCGCGACGCGGTCGGCATCTTGCGGGAGTACGGGGTGTCCCAGATGCCGGTGGTCGGCGCCGAACCGCCGGTGATGGCCGGTGAGGTAGCTGGCAGCGTCTCCGAGCGTGAGCTGCTCTCGGCGGTCTTCGAGGGACGCGCGAAGCTCGCCGACGCCGTAAGCCAGCACATGAGCCCACCGCTGCCGCTGATCGGGGCCGGTGAGCTGGTGAGCACGGCCGCCAAGACCCTGCGCGAGTGCGATGCGGTGATGGTGGTCGAGGAGGGCAAGCCGGTGGGTGTGCTGACCCGCCACGACCTCCTGGGCTACCTGTCGGACACGAGTTCGCGCCGCTGATCACTTCGCGGGTAAAACCGCTGCTCGCAGCGTTCTCTCAGGTATGGTGTTCTCGCTTGCTCCCAGCTAAGAAACAGACTGGAAGGCGCGATGAGCGATCAGCCGCCGGCAACCGCGGGATCGGTTGCTGCCCCGCCGAAGCCGGCTTGCACGCCGTGGTCGAGTCGGGTGCTGGCCTGGGACGCCGACATGATCCCGATCGCGATCCTGCAGGGCATCGGCCCTGGCCTACTGGATCCGGGTCCTCGGGTTTCGGATCGTAGGCGAAAAGACCGGCCAGCCAGTCGGATTCGGCATGTCACTGGTCCGCGAGATCATCTACTGGGTCATCGTCGGCCTGTGCGTCGGCATCGTCAGGCTGGTGACCGTGCTGTTCCCGCTGTGGGACGAGAAGCGCCAGATTCTCGTCGACAAAGTTCTCGATCATGTTGCAGTTTCCAGCGAGCCGAGGAGGAAATTCGATGACTGACAACCCTGGCGGCTATCCGCCCCCTGGTGGATATCCGCCGCCTGGCGGCCAGCCGAACCCGCAGGGCGGTTACCCCCCACCCCCGCCGGGCGGATATCCGCCTCCGCCACAGGGCAATTACCCGCCCGGTGGCTTCCCGCCGCCACAGCAGGGCGGCTACCCGCAGGCAGCGCAGGCGTTGCCCAAGGAGTCCTACACGCCGTGGCTGACACGGGTGGCCGCCTGGTTCATCGACAACATCCCGGTGTTCATCATCGTCGGGCTCGGGCAGGGCATCGCGATCCTGACCGGCGACAACAACTGCACCAGCTACAACGGTGGATACGCCTGCACGTCGAGCTATTCCGCCCTCGGCACCCTGGTGACCTTCCTGGCGTCGGTGCTGTCACTGGCCTACGCGGTGTGGAACTACGGTTACCGCCAGGGCACGACGGGCTCGAGCATCGGCAAGTCGGTGATGAAGTTCAAGGTCGTCAGCGAGAAGACGTTCCAGCCAATCGGTTTCGGGTTGTCCATCGTCCGCCAGCTGGCCCACTTCGTCGACGCGATCATCTGCTACATCGGCTACCTGTTCCCGCTGTGGGATGCCAAGCGTCAGACGCTCGCCGACAAGATCATGACCACGGTGTGCGTTCCGGTGACCCCGCAGGGTCAGCCCGGGCAGCAGCCGACACATCACTACTGAGCCGCCCGACCGGCGTCGGCGCACTGCGCTGGCGCCGGTCGCCCGGGTCGACAGCGTGACGGCCCGCAGCGCTACCGTGGCAGCATGAGCGAGCAGCGCAGCGCGGCCGACCACTTCCGGGCACTGGGACCGGCCACCAAAGCCATCCACGCCGGCTACCGGCCCGATCCCGCCACCGGCGTGGTCAACACCCCGATCTATGCGAGTTCGACGTTCGCGCAGGACGGCGTCGGCGGGTTGCGCGGCGGCTTCGAGTACGCACGCACCGGCAACCCCACCCGCGCTGCGCTGGAATCGGCGCTGGCGGCGGTCGAATCCGCCACCTATGCGCGCGCATTCAGTTCGGGAATGGCCGCCACCGATTGCGCGCTGCGTGCGGTGCTGCGGCCCGGAGACCACCTCGTCATACCCGACGACGCCTACGGCGGCACCTTCCGGTTGATCGACAAGGTGTTCACGCTGTGGGGGATCAGCTACACCGCCGTGGCCCTCGGTGATCTCGACGCGGTGCGGGCGGCGGTCACCGGCCGCACGAAACTGATCTGGGTCGAGACACCGACCAACCCGTTGCTGTCGATCGCCGACATCTCCGGGATCGCCTCGGTGGCCGCAGAGCGCGGCGTGAAAGTCCTGGTGGACAACACCTTTGCCTCGCCGGCGCTGCAACAACCGGTGCCGCTGGGCGCCGACATCGTGCTGCACTCGACGACCAAGTACATCGGTGGGCACTCCGATGTCGTCGGCGGGGTACTGGTGACTAACGACGAAGCCCTCGACGAGGCGTTCGCCTTCCTGCAGAACGGGGCCGGAGCGGTACCGGGTCCGTTCGACGCGTACCTGACGATCCGGGGACTCAAGACGCTGCCGCTGCGGATGCAGCGACACAGCGAGAACGCCGCAGCCATCGCCGAGTTCCTCACCGGACATCCGGCCGTCGACACCGTGCTCTACCCGGGACTGCCTGACCACAAGCACCACGACGTGGCCGCCAGACAGATGAGCGGGTTCGGCGGGATGGTGTCGGTGCGTCTGAAAGGCGGCCCGCAGGCCGCCCGCGATTTCTGTGCTCGCACCGACATCTTCATCCTCGCCGAGTCCCTCGGTGGGGTGGAATCGTTGATCGAGTACCCGGGCGCGATGACGCATGCCTCGACCGCGGGATCACAGCTCGAAGTGCCCGACGATCTGGTGCGCCTGTCGGTCGGCATCGAGGACGTCGCCGACCTGCTCGGCGACGTCGAACAGGCGCTCGCTTAGGTCAGCTGTGCCAGCGCCTGACGCACCGCCGATGCGGTGACCGCCAGGTTGACGTCGGCCAGGGTGCTCGGCGATTCGTCGAGCCAACTGCCACTGGCGATTTCACCGGCTCGGGCGTGCACCCAACGCCAACCGCGATCGTTGAGGCTGAGCAGCGCGCCCAGCCCGTCGGCGGCGTGCAGCACGGTGATGATCGCGGCGGTCGGCGCCGTCGGCGCTCTGCGGTCGAACAGAGCGCCCAGTAGGGCGTCGCGGGCCGGTCCGACGCGGCGGCGGTCGGTCGGTGACGTGCTCATCCGCCGTCGCAGAGCACCCGAACGCACGGGGACGCGCCGGATCTGGCCGGTCCGGTCCAGATGCTCGGCCAGCCGACGTTCCGTCGCTCGGCCCAGCGCCTTGATCGCGTCACCGGGGCGGCGCGGGGACCTCCGCAGGTAATCCACCGCCGGCGCCATCAGAGGGTCGAGCGGAGCTGCCGCGTCGAGCGCGACCAGCCGCCCCGGCGGCACCTGCTCACCGTCGACCGACGGGCGCACCCGGCAGGCGTAGGCCACGTCGAGCAGGGTGGCAGCAGCCAGCGCGTGAGCCCGCCGTGCGTCGTCCAGACCCGGTTGACCGGACGCGTTGTCGACCAGGAGCAGAAAGAGATCTTCAGCGATCTGCGCCACGCCGATCAGCCGTGATACGGCTCCGCAGAGACCAGCGTGACCTTGACGGTGTTGCCGTTGGGCACCGTGTAGGTCCGTGTCTCGCCCACCTTGGCGTCGAGCAGCGCGCCACCCAGCGGAGAGTTCGGCGAGTACACCTCGAGCTTGCCGTCGGTGACGCCTTCCTGGCGGGTGGCGATCAGGAAGGTCTCGGTGTCGCTCTCGTCGTCGTCGTAGTAGACCTTGACCACCGAACCGGGCAGCGCGACGCCGGACTGCTTGGGCGCCTCGCCCACCTTCGCGCTGTTCAGCAACTCTTGCAGCTGCCTGATCCTGGCCTCTTGCTGACCCTGCTCCTCACGGGCGGCGTGGTATCCGCCGTTCTCCCGCAGATCCCCCTCTTCGCGGCGGTCGTTGATCTCGGCCGCGATGACGGGGCGGTTGGCGATCAGCTGGTCCAGTTCGGCCTTCAGCCGGTCGAACGCCTCTTCGGTCAGCCAGGTGACCTGGGTGTCAGTCATGTCGGCGCGCTCCTGTCGTCGTCGCTTTCAGCGCTTCTTGCGTGAAAAGTTCTCGGGCACGGTGCTGGGGCGGTGCTGAGGATTCAGCGTGTATCGCGGCATCCGCCCGTTGTCATGACTCGTCGCAACGGCGCTCAAATGCAGCAATACACGGCCCCAGCAGGAACCGTGTACTGGTCCATGATAGCACCGGGCGGCCACCCGATTTTCATGTTTTCGCAGTCCGCGGTTGGTTGCGCCGGGTCGAACCAGCCGACGAATCAGCCGTCGACCAGGTAAGACGGTACGTCGGTGCCGCACCCGTAGACGTCGCCGACAACGGCCGGCCGGCTTGTCGTCACCGACGTCGTGACCTGAACCGTCTCTGCCGTCGACGGCGCCACCAGCAGCTCCCGTCGACCCACCTCGTCGCCGTCGTAGGACCGAGCCCGCACGATGCACACCACCGGCTCGGACGGGTCGTCGCGGGTGATGCTGGCCGTCACCTCCACCGTGTGGTCGTCGACGACCCGGTAACCGCCCAGTTCGCCTTTCACCTCCGGAGAACCCAGGCGGCTGAATGCCACCGCGGCGATCGCCACGCCGAGCGCGACCACCGCCGCGAACAGGCCAACGACGACCCAGCGGCGGGTCCGCCGGCTGCGCTGCGGTGTGCCGTAGCGCTCTGCAGGGCGGTCGAGGGGATGGTCGATCATCGCGTTTTGCATGCCCGTCGTTCGGATAGGTGTACTGGACTGGAACTATAGGACGTGTCGGTTCTGTTGGAACTGACCGTGAGTGTCCGTGAGCAGCTAAGAGGGAACAGGTTGAGCGAACTGCGGTTGATGGCCGTGCACGCACACCCCGACGACGAGTCCAGTAAGGGCGCGGCGACGATGGCCCGCTACGTCGACGAGGGCGTGCGCGTGCTGGTGGTGACGCTGACAGGCGGGGAGCGCGGCGACATCCTGAACCCGGCGATGGATCTGCCCGAGGTGCACGGCCGGATGGCCGAGATCCGCCGCGAGGAGATGGCCAAGGCGGCCGCGATTCTCGGCGTCGAGCACCACTGGCTGGGTTTCATCGACTCCGGGCTACCCGAGGGCGATCCGCTGCCGCCGCTGCCGGAAGGCTGCTTCGCGCTGGAGCCGCTCGAGGTGCCCACCGAGGCGCTGGTCCGCGTGATCCGCGAGTTCAAGCCGCACGTGATGACCACCTATGACGAGAACGGTGGCTATCCGCATCCCGACCACATCCGGTGCCACCAGGTGTCGGTCGCGGCCTACGAAGCGGCCGCCGACCACCTGCTGTACCCCGACGCCGGACGGCCGTGGGCCACCCCGAAGCTGTACTACAACCACGGCTTCCTGCGGCAGCGCATGCAGGTGCTGCAGGACGAATTCACCAAGAACGGCCAGGAGGGCCCGTTCTCGAAGTGGCTGGAGAGCTGGGATCCCGACGAGGATCTGCTGGCCAAGCGCGTCACCACCCGCATCGAATGTGCGAAGTACTTCCCGCAGCGGGACGAGGCGCTTCTCGCCCACGCCACGCAGATCGACCCGAAGAGCTTCTTCTTCACCACCCCGATGGAGTGGCAGCAGCGGCTGTGGCCCACCGAGGAATTCGAGCTGGCCCGCTCCCGCGTTCCGGTGTCGCTGCCCGAGACCGATTTGTTCACCGGCATCGAGGACCGGGGCTGAGCCGATGATGACCCTGCTGGCCGTCGACGTGCTCGCCCAGAACGGGCCGCAGCAGACCGGACCCGACTTCGGCAAAGCGAGCCCGTTCGGGCTCATCGTGATCGTGTTGCTGCTGATCGCGGTCTTCGGGTTGGTGTGGTCGATGAACCGGCATCTGAAGAAGCTGCCGAAGTCCTTCGACGACACAGCCGGGGGCGCTGACGACACAGGCGCCCCCGACGCGGATCCCGACCTGGCCGCGGGCAACCCGGCCGATCCGGCAGCGCGCCGTGAGCCCGACGCCGGGACGTAACACCCTCGGGGCGGCGCTGAGCCCCTACCTGCGCCAGCATGCCGACAACCCGGTGCACTGGCAGCAGTGGAGTGCCGAGGCGTTGGCCGAGGCGGCGCGGCGCGACGTGCCGGTTCTGCTGTCGATCGGTTATGCCGCGTGCCACTGGTGCCACGTGATGGCCCACGAGTCGTTCGCCGATGCTGAGGTGGCCGCCGTCGCCAACGCCGGTTTCGTCTGCATCAAGGTGGACCGCGAGGAGCGACCCGACCTGGACGCGGTGTACATGGCGGCCACGGTGGCGCTGACCGGGCAGGGCGGCTGGCCGATGACCTGCTTCCTCACGCCTGACGGGCGGCCCTTCTTCTGCGGCACCTACTACCCGAAAGCGACCTTCCTGCAGCTTCTTTCCGCGGTCAGCGAGACGTGGCGGCACCGACGCGGCGAGGTCGAGGAGGCATCCGATCACATCGCGGGTGAACTGCGCGCGATGACCACAGGACTGCCCGAGGGCGGGCCGGTGACGGCAGCTCTGTGCGACGACGCGGTCGAGGCGGTGCTGGCCGACGAGGACGTCGCGCACGGCGGCTTCGGCGGCGCGCCGAAGTTCCCGCCCTCGGCTCTGCTGGAGGCGCTGCTGCGCCATCACGAACGCACCGGCGCCGCGGAGTCGTTGGCCGCGGTGATCCGGGCGGGTGAGGGGATGGCGCGCGGCGGCATCTACGACCAGTTGGCCGGCGGCTTCGCACGGTACAGCGTCGATGCGGCCTGGGTGGTGCCGCATTTCGAGAAGATGCTCTACGACAACGCCCAACTGCTGCGGGTCTATGCGCACTGGGCACGAATATCCGGTGATCCCTCAGATTCCCTGCCGCGCAGGGTGACCCGCGACACGGCGAGGTTCCTGCTCGACGACCTGCGCCGCGACGGCCTGTTCGTCTCGTCCCTGGACGCCGATACCGCCGGCCGCGAAGGTGCGACGTACGTGTGGACGCCGGCGCAGCTCCGCGACGTGCTCGACGACGATGCAGAGTGGGCGGCAACGGTTTTCGGCGTCACGTCGGCCGGCACCTTCGAACCCGGCGCATCGGTGCTGCAGCTGCGCACCGACCCGCCCGACACCGCGCGCGCCGATGCCGTGCGAGCGAGGCTGCGCGCCGCACGCGCGCAGCGCGCTCAACCGGCCCGCGACGACAAGGTCGTCACCGCGTGGAACGGGCTCGCGATCACCGCGATGTGTGAAGCGGGCGTTGCGCTGGCAGAACCGGAACTGATCGACGCGGCCGCAGAGTGCGGGCGGGCACTGTTGCGGCTGCACATGCGCGACGGCCGGCTGCGTCGCACCAGCCTGGG
This sequence comes from Actinomycetota bacterium, assembly GCA_040752555.1. Taxonomy (GTDB): domain Bacteria; phylum Actinomycetota; class Actinomycetes; order Mycobacteriales; family Mycobacteriaceae; genus Mycobacterium. Next base: position 500,470 of record JBFMGT010000001.1, read on the forward strand.
CGGCGTGGTCGGCCCGAGTGCGGCGATTCTCGATGACCATGCGGCGTTGGCGACCGGGCTGCTCACGCTGCACCAGGTGACAGGTGCGCAGAGCTGGCTCGATGCTGCGGTCGAGCTGCTCGACCTCGCGCTCGAGCACTTCACCGACCCCGGGCGGCCGGGCCGCTGGTTCGACGTCGCCGACGATGCCGAGCAGTTGCTCGTGCGGTCTGCCGATCCGCTCGACGGGGCGACGCCGTCGGGCGCCTCGTCGATCGCCGAGGCGCTGCTGCTGGCCGCGCACCTGGCCCCTGCCGAGCGTGCGGGCCGCTACGCCGAGGCCGCGGAGGCCACTCTCGCAGCGGCGACGCCGCTACTGGCGCGGGCGCCCCGATCGGCCGGGCACTGGCTGGCGGTCGCCGAGGCAACGGTGCGCGGCCCGATCCAGATCGCAGTGGCGTGCGCCGACCCAGCCACCTCGGATCTGCTGAGCGCCGCCCGCGCGCTGGCCCCCGGCGGGGCAATCGTGGTCGGCGGGCCGGCCGATACGTCGGAACTGCTGCAGGGGCGGCCGCGGATCGGTGACTCCGACGCGGCCTACGTGTGCCGCGGGCGGGTGTGCGATCTGCCGGTCCGCACGGCCGGCGAACTCGCTGCCGCGCTGAGGCCGCCCGTGTAGCGTTGCCGCTCATGAGCTTCGAGCCCGATGTCTTACAAGGTTTCGTCCAGCGCTACCTCGACACGGTCGCCGCCGGCAGCGCCGACGACGTCGCGGCGCTCTACGCCGAGGACGCCACGCTGGAGGATCCGGTGGGCGGCGGCGAGGTGCACATCGGGCGGCAGGCCATCGCCGGCTTCTACAAGGGCATGGAAGGCGATCACGACATCACCACCGAGCTGCTGACGTTCCGGGCGGGCGGGCACGAGGCGGCGTTCGTGTTCGCGGTCACCGTTGGCGGGGCGATGCGCATCGAGCCGATCGAGGTGATGACATTCGACGGCGACGGCAAGATCACGTCGATGAAGGCCTACTGGGGGCAGGACAACGTCACCCCGCTGTAAGCAGAACCGGCTCAGGAGAAGACGGCGAACCACATCGCGATGTAGTGGCAGATCGCCGCGACGGCCGTGCACGCGTGGAAGAACTCGTGATGGCCGAACGTCGTCGGCCACGGGTTCGGCCACTTGAGTGCGTACAGCACTCCGCCGATGCTGTACAGCGCGCCGCCGACGATCAGCAGCACCACGGCCGCGACCCCGGCGCCCTGCAGGATCGGCCCGATGAACCACGCGGCGACCCACCCCAACAGGATGTAGAGCGGCGTCCCGACCCACCGCGGCGCCGACGGCCAGAACATCTTCAGCAACACCCCGGCGAGCGCGCCACCCCACACGATCCACAGCAGAACCTCCCCGCTGCGCTCGGGTAGCGCGAGCACCGCGAACGGGGTGTAGCTGCCGGCGATGAAGATGAAGATCATCGAGTGGTCGGCACGCTTCATCCATTTGCGTGCGCCGGGCGAGCGCCAGTTCACGCGGTGATAGGTTCCGCTGACCGCGAACATCGCGACGATCGTCAGCGTGTACACCAGGGTGGCCAGGCCGGCCCGCGTGGACTCCAGCGACCATGACACCGCCACCAGCGTGGCACCGCAGATGACCGCGATGACAGCGGAATAGACATGAATCCAGCCCCGCAACCGCGGCTTGCCCAGGAATTGCGCGACGCCTTCGGCGACCGCCTCGGGCAGATCCTCGGGGTCGCGCGGCGTATCGGCGGTGTACCAGGGCTCAAGAGACGTCGGCATTTCACCTCCGCTGACTGGCGTGGACTGTTCACCGGTCACAGTAGTCTGGATGATCGTGGACCTCATTCCGCGGCGGCTCAAGGAACCGGCTTACCGGCTCTACGAGATGCGGCTGCGCCAGGGGTTGTCCCGGCAGAGATCCGAACTCCCGCGCCACATAGCCGTTCTGTGCGACGGCAATCGGCGGTGGGCACGTGAACTCGGTCACGACGACGTCGCGTACGGCTACCGCGCCGGCGCGCAGCGCATCGCCGAGATGCTGCGCTGGTGCGCCGACGCCGGCATCGAGATGGCCACGGTGTACCTGCTGTCCACCGAGAATCTGCAACGCGACCGCGACGAGCTGACGGCGCTGATCGACATCATCACCGATGTCGTGGAGGAGATCTGCGCTCCGGCCAATCAGTGGAGCGTGCGCACGGTCGGAGACCTCGAGCTGATCGGCGAGGAACCGGCCCGCCGGTTGCGCGAGGCCGTGCAGTCCACCGACGGCAACGGTGGCAACTTCCACGTCAACGTCGCTGTCGGCTACGGCGGCAGGCAGGAGATCGTCGACGCCGTGCGCGCGCTGCTCAGCAAGGAGCTGGCCAACGGTGCCACCGGCGAGCAGCTGATCGAAGCCGTTACCGCAGAAGCGATTTCGGAGAATCTCTACACCTCCGGGCAGCCCGACCCCGATCTGGTGATCCGAACCTCGGGGGAGCAGCGGCTGTCGGGTTTCCTGCTGTGGCAAAGCGCGTACTCGGAGATGTGGTTCACCGAGGCGTACTGGCCGGAGTTCCGGCGGGTCGACTTCCTGCGGGCCCTGCGCGACTACAGCGCCCGTCATCGGCGCTACGGGCTGTAGAGGCTCCGCGGTGCTGGGCCTGTCCGCTGCGGTGTTCGCACTGAGCTGGTGGCTGGGCCTGTATCTGCTGGCCCGGGATCCGCGCAAACCCATGCTGGTGCTCGCCTCGGTGGGCCTGACCGGTTTCGCGGCCGTGGTGGCGCTCGACGCCGTGCGCAGCACCGGCATCGATGCGCTCGGCCGCATCGAGGTCTACCTCGTCGTGGTGCCGGGAGTGGCGTGGTTCGCGGTGCTGCTGGAGATGTCGCGACCGCGGGACTCCTCGGGCAGCCGGGCCGGCGAGGCCGCGCTGGTCGCCGCCGCGGCGGTCGTCGCGCTGGCAGGCGCCGCGATGGCCGGCGATGTCGAGGGGCCGCTGCGGCTCGGCCACTGGGTGATGTTCGGCGCGGTGTCCGTGCCGGCCGTCGGTGCGCTCCTGGCGGCGATCCTGCGCCGCCACCAACCCCGGCCCGTCGTGGGCTTCATCGTCGTCGCCACACTGTTCTTCGCGCTCGGCAACGCGATCCTGGTGATCCCGCTCGGCCTGGTACCCAGTTGGCTGGCGCTCGCCTCCACCGGCGTCGACGTTGCGCTGCTCGGGGTGGCGGTCGCCCTCGGCGACGCGTTCGACGAGGGCCAGGCCGTGCGCAAGGACATGCTGCGCTCGGCGCTGGGCACCGCCGCGGTCGCGGTGCTGTTCGGTGGGCAGGTGCTGCTCGGGGTGGCCGTGTCCGGGCCCAGCACCACGCTGGTGGTGTTGCTGTTCACCAGCCTCGCGATTGCGATCGCGGTCAACGTGCTGGCCGACCCGCTGGCCGGGCTGTTGGACCGGGTGGCGTTCTCGACGACGCCGGCGCTGAGCGCCGAACGTGCCGCGCTGCGCGGCACCGAGGCGGCGCTACCCCGTCGCGCGGCCGGCCCACTCGACGACATGGACGCCGAGACGTTCGTGCGGGTCACCCGCCGCGCGCTGGGGCACTACTCGGATCTGTCCAAACTCGTCGCCAGCCCGCTCACCGCCCTGCCGATCATCGACGAGCGGCTGGCCCGGCGGGCGGCGCCCGACCACCCGCTGGAACGCGCCAACGAACTGCGGGCGCTGTTGGCTGAGCGGATCGCCGGCCTGAAACCCCGCGACGGCAACGACTTCGGCACCACCGAAGCGTGGCGCCACTACAACGCGCTGTACTTCCCCTACGTCGTCGGCGTCCGTGCCTATGCGCAGAACGCGACCGCCGCCGGGCTGGACCCCGTGGCGCGCCGGGCGTGGCAGTGGCTGGCCACCGAGGTACCGCAGCGGTCCCTGCACAACTGGCAGAACGCCGCCGCGCGCGTGATCGCCACCGACCTCAAGAGCAGCCTCGTCGACGTGCGCTGACCTGCGGTTGGCAGTGATTGGCAGTATCCGGTGTCGATCTGGCAGCGGATCGACAGCACCGTCGGTGCCATGACCGCCATCACCCACCGCGTCTCCGGCGCCACCCGCCCGGACGACCAGTTGCTGCGCTTCGCCCTGCGTGCCGACGCCACGCTGTGCGGCGGGGTCGGGCTCTTCGTCGCGATGGCCGCCGACCCCCTGGGCCGGCTGACCGGAGTCACCGCGACGGTTGGCTGGCTCGCCGGCGCCGCGCTGGTCGGCTACGGCGCGCTGCTGTACAGCGCCGCCCGGCTGGCCGGCATCCGGCGCGTGGGGCTCTCGGTGCTGGCCGGCAACGCGGTGTTCACCGCCGCGGTGCTCGTCGTCCTGACGACCGGCGCCCTGGCGCTCACCGGCGCCGGGACCGCGCTCGTGCTGACCTTCACCGCCGCGACGGCCGGTCTGTCGTGGCTGCAGTACCTCGGGGTGCGCCACCTGGCGTGACCCCCGCATGGCTGGGACCGGAGTCGCCGTCGGAAGAGGTTACGGCGTCGGCTCCGGTACCGGTCGACATCCATCCCCGAAGAAAGGAACCACTGATGACGACGACCGCGAACACCGCCGTGGCCACCTCGAGCGACTCGCTGCTGCGCCTGGCGATGCGCGCCGATGCCCTGTGCAGCGGGCTGACCGGGGTGGCGCTGCTGCTCTTCGCGCCGAAGGTGGCCGAGCTCTCGGGCACCACTGCTGCCGTCGAATACGCGACCGGCGCATTCTTCGTCGTGTTCGCGATCGCGGTGGCGGTGCTGGCGGCGCGGCCGCGTATCCGTACCGCGGGCGTGGTGCTGGCAGCCGGCAACCTGTTGTTCAGCGTGGCCACCGTGATCGTCGTGTTGGCCGGGGTGTGGCCGCTCACCACCACCGGGGTGGTGCTGGTCCTCGGGACGGGTGTCTACACGCTGGTGATGGCCGAACTGCAGTACCAGGGCGTGCGGCGGATCAGGGCGGCCCGCTAGAGCTTGCGCAGCCGCAGCCGGTTGATGGAGTGGTCGGCGTCCTTGCGTAGCACCAGAGTCGCACGCGGGCGGGTCGGCAGGATGTTGTCGATCAGGTTGGGTCGGTTGATCGAATGCCAGATGTCGCGGGCGGCGAAGACGGCCTGCTCGTCGGTCAGCGTCGAGTAGTGGTGGAAGTGCGAGGCCGGGTCGGCGAACGCCCCGGCCCGCATCGACAGGAACCGCGAGATGTACCACTTCTCGATGTCCTCGATGCGGGCGTCGACGTACACCGAGAAGTCGAACAGGTCCGAGACCATCAACGCCGGCCCCGTCTGCAGCACGTTGAGGCCCTCCAGGATGAGGATGTCCGGGTGCGCGATGATCTGCTTCTCGCTGGGCACGATGTCGTAGAGCAGATGTGAGTACACCGGCGCACACGCGGCATCGGCGCCCGACTTCACCGCCGTCACGAAGCGCATCAGTGCCCTGCGATCGTAGGACTCCGGAAAGCCCTTGCGGTGCATCAGGTTTCGGCGCGACAACTCGGCGTTGGGATAGAGGAAGCCGTCGGTGGTGACCAGGTCGACGCGGGGGTGGTGCTCCCAGCGGGCGAGTAGCGCCTGCAGCACGCGTGCGGTGGTCGACTTGCCGACCGCCACACTGCCTGCCACGCCGATCACGAACGGCACCGGCCGGTCCGGATTCTGCTGCGGCTCGCCGAGGAAGTCCGCGGTGGTGGCGAACAGCGCCTGCCGTGCCGCCACCTGCAGGTGGATCAACCGGGCCAGCGGAAGGTAGACCTCTTCGACTTCGAGCAGGTCGATCTTCTCGCCGAGGCCCCGCAACCTGACGAGCTCGTCCTCGGTCAGCTTGAGCGGCGTCGACATCCGAAGCGCCCGCCACTGACTTCGGTCGAACTCCACATAGGGGCTGGGTTCGCTCAGCCGCGCCATGGGCACAGTCTTGCAGTTAGCGTGGTGACCATGGACGCCGGTACTGGTTCTGAGGCGCTGGTGCGCGACTACCTGATGCTCGGGTTGCGCTTCGACCGCATCGAAGAGGGCTACGTCGACTCGTTCACCGGCGACCCTGCGCTGCGGCGTGCGGTGGCCGACGAGCCCACACCCGACCCGGCTGATCTCGCGCGCGAGGCGCGCCGGTTGCTCGGCGAACTGCCCGCCGGGCTCGACGACGACCGCGCCGCGTTCGTCGGCGCCCACCTGCGCGCGCTGGACTGCGCAGCGCGCACGTTCGCCGGCGAGAAGGTGGGCTTCGTCGACGAGGTCGAGGCGTACTTCGACGTCCGGATTGCCAAGGGCGACCCGGAGCGTTACCGAGAAGCGCACGCCAAGCTCGACGACGCGCTCGGCGGCACCGGACCGCTGGTAGACCGGATCACTGCCCACCGCGCCGCCGAGGAGATCCCGCCGGCGCGGCTCGAGGAAGCCATTCACGCGTTTTCCAGCGCTCTGCGTGACCGCGTCCGCGCGACGTTCCCACTGCCGGAGCGGGAGACCATCACCTACGAGGTGGTCACCGACAAGCCGTGGTCGGGATTCAACTACTACCTCGGCGACTACCGCTCGACGGTGGCCGTCAACGCCGACCTCAAGCAGCAGATGGCGAACCTACCGCGGCTGGTGGCCCACGAGTCCTACCCCGGCCACCACACCGAGCACTGCCGTAAAGAGGCCGGGCTCGTCGAGGGCAAGGGTCAGGCCGAGCAGACGATCTTCCTGGTCAACACGCCGCAGTGCCTGATGGCCGAGGGGCTGGCCGACCTGGCGCTCTATGCCGCAGTGGGACCGGGCTGGGGGAGTTGGGCCGCCGAGATCTACGCCGACCTGGGCCTGCGGTTCGACGGCGCGCGGGCCGAGACGATCTCTGAGGCGACGGACGCGCTGGCCGACGTCCGCCAGGACGCCGCGCTGATGCTGCATGACGAGCACCGCGACGTCGACGACGTCGTCGCCTTCCTCAAGCGCTGGCTGCTCGTCGACGACGACCGCGCCCGGCAGATGCTGCGGTTCCTGTCGTCACCGCTGTGGCGGGCCTACACCAGCACCTACGTCGAGGGCTACCGCCTGCTGCGCGGCTGGCTCGACGACCGACCGGACGGCGTCACGCTGACCCAGCGGTTCACCACGCTGCTCGACGAGCCGCTGATCCCGTCATCGTTGCGCGCCGCCTGAGCCCTGCGCCGAGTGTGCGAATTCAACCGCAACACGCCGGGCGAGGCGTCGTAGGTCGCACACTCGACGAGTTCGGCATGGCCGGGAGCGTTTAGGCTCGTGGTCATGACCGCCGAGTCCATCACCACCCCTGGCCAGGGCGCCCAGTACGCCGACACCGCCAGCGAGGCCTACCGGGCCGCGCTGCGGGTGATCGAGAGCGTGGAACCCCGTGTCGCCGAGGCCACGCGCAAAGAGCTTGCCGATCAACGGCACTCGCTGAAGCTGATCGCCAGCGAGAACTACGCCTCGCCGGCCGTGCTGCTGACGATGGGCACCTGGTTCTCCGACAAGTACGCCGAGGGCACCGTCGGGCACCGCTTCTACGCGGCATGCCAGAACGTCGACACCGTCGAGGCGCTGGCCGCCGAGCACGCCCGCGAGCTGTTCGGGGCCCCGTACGCCTACGCCCAGCCGCACTCCGGCATCGACGCGAACCTGGTCGCCTACTGGGCGATCCTCGCGACCAGGGTGGAAACCCCCGGCCTGGCCGAGCTGGGCGCCAAGCACATCAACGACCTGTCGGAAGCCGACTGGGAGGCGCTGCGCGCCAAGCTGGGCAACCAGAAGCTGATGGGCATGTCCCTGGACACCGGCGGACACCTCACCCACGGGTTCCGGCCCAACATCTCCGGCAAGATGTTCCACCAGCGCCAGTACGGGACCAATCCCCAAACCGGGTTCATCGACTACGACGCGGTCGCCGCAGCGGTCCGCGAGTTCAAGCCGCTGATCCTGGTGGCCGGCTACTCGGCGTATCCGCGCCGGGTCAATTTCGCCAAGATGCGCGAGATCGCCGACGAGGTGGGCGCGACGTTCATGGTCGACATGGCGCACTTCGCCGGCTTGGTCGCGGGCAAGGTGTTCACCGGTGACGAAGACCCCGTGCCGCACGCGCACGTGGTGACGACGACGACGCACAAGTCGCTGCGTGGGCCGCGTGGCGGCCTGGTGCTGGCCACCGAGGAGTACGCGCCGGCGGTCGACAAGGGGTGCCCGATGGTGCTGGGCGGTCCGCTGTCGCATGTGATGGCTGCCAAGGCCGTCGCGCTCGCCGAGGCGCGCCAGCCCGAGTTCCGCACCTACGCCCAGGCCGTCGCCGACAATGCCCAGTCGCTGGCGGACGGCTTCGTCAAGCGGGACGCCTCGCTGGTCACCGGCGGCACCGACAACCACCTGGTGTTGCTCGACGTCACATCGTTCGGGCTGACCGGACGGCAGGCCGAGTCGGCGCTGCTGGATTCCGGCATCGTCACCAACCGCAACGCGATCCCGGCCGATCCGAATGGCGCCTGGTACACCAGCGGCATCCGGTTCGGCACGCCCGCGCTGACCACGCGCGGGTTCGGCGCCGACGAGTTCGACCGGGTGGCTGAGCTGGTCGTCGAGGTGCTGTCCAACACGCAGCCGGCCGCTGGCCCGAACGGCCCCTCCAAGGCCAAGTACACGCTGGCCGACGGCACCGCGGACCGGGTGCGCGCTGCCGCCGCGGAACTGCTGGAGGCCAATCCGCTCTACCCGGGTCTGACGCTGTAGACAACTGGTCCGCGACACGACCGCGGAATTTTACGATTCCCACAGAATTGGGTTACTGTAACCGCATGGCACAGAAACCTGTCGCTAACGCGCTGACCCTCGAGCTCGAGCCCGTCGTCGAGGAGCAGCTGAGGCGTCACCTCGACACCGAGGACGCCTGGTTTGCTCACGACTATGTGCCCTTCGACCAGGGCGAGAACTTCGCATTCCTCGGCGGCCGTGATTGGGACGCCTCGGATGTGACGCTGCCCAAGAAGGTCACCGACGCCGTCGAGATCCTGTTGATCACCAAGGACAACCTCGCCGGCTACCACCGCGAGTTGGTCGAGCACTTCATCCTCGAGGACAAGTGGGGCCGCTGGCTGGGCCGCTGGACCGCCGAGGAGCACCTGCACGCCGTCGCGCTGCGCAACTACCTCGTCGTCACCCGCGAGGTCGACCCGTCGGCCAACGAAGACGTGCGCGTCGAGCACGTGATGAAGGGCTACCGCGCCGACAGCTACAGCCAGATCGAGACGCTGGCCTTCATGGCGATGTGGGAGCGCGCCCATGCCGTGTTCTGCCGCAACCTCGCCGCCCAGACCGACGAGCCGGTGCTTCGCGAGCTGATCGGCAAGATCGCCCGTGACGAGGAACGCCACGCCGAGTTCTTCACGAACCTGGTGTCGCACTGCGTGAGCTCGCTGCGCGACGAGACCGTCGACGCGATCGCCACCCGGGCTGCGGCCCTCGACCTGGTCGGCGGCGACATCGACGCCTATACCGACAAAGTGGCCACGGTCGCCGAGGCCGGCATCTTCGACCGGGCCGCGCTGCGGCAGGTCGTCACCGACTCGATCACGGCGTGGGGCCTGAGCGACGAGCCGCGTCTCGCGGAGTTCACCAGCTCGTAACGGGGCCGTCGCTCCGCCACGGCGCGCCTGCGCGGCGCGGATGCCCGCGCGGGAGTAGCGTCGTTTTCGATGGCTAGCGACATGCTCTGCTATCCGGGCGGTCCGAATCGTTTCGACGAGAGGACCGGCCCCGGTCCTTTCGGCCGCGCCCGCGTCCACCGAGATGTTCGCGTCGGGGCTCCGCGAACTCGCGCAGCCTCGAGGAGCGCTACGTGATCGATTCTCCCGTCCGGACCTACGTTCTCGACACCTCCGTCCTGTTGTCCGACCCTTGGGCCATCACGAGGTTCGCCGAGCACGAGGTCGTGGTTCCGCTGGTGGTGATCAGCGAACTCGAGGCCAAACGCCATCACCACGAACTGGGCTGGTTCGCCCGCCAGGCCTTGCGCATGTTCGATGATCTGCGCCTGGAACACGGACGGCTCGATCAGCCGATTCCCGTTGGGACACAAGGCGGTACGCTGCACGTCGAGCTCAACCACAGTGATCCCACCGTGTTGCCGTCGGGTTTTCGCACCGAGAGCAACGACACCAGGATCCTGACCGTCGCCGCCAACCTGGCCGCTGAGGGCAAACAGGTCACCCTGGTCAGCAAGGACATCCCGCTGCGCGTCAAGGCCGGTGCCGTGGGCCTGCTCGCCGACGAGTACCACGCCCAGGACGTCGTCACGTCCGGCTGGACCGGGATGGCCGAGCTCGAGGTGGCGGCAGAGGATGTCGACGCGCTGTTCGCCGAGGGTGAGATCGACCTCGAGGCGGCCCGGGATCTGCCCTGCCATACCGGAATCCGGTTGCTGGGCAGCAGTTCTCACGCTCTGGGGCGAGTCAACCCGGACAAGCGGGTGCAGCTGGTCCGTGGCGATCGCGAAGTGTTCGGCCTCCGGGGAAGGTCAGCCGAACAACGCGTCGCCCTCGATCTGTTGCTCGACGAATCGGTCGGCATCGTGTCGCTGGGCGGCAAGGCCGGCACCGGCAAGTCCGCGCTCGCGCTGTGTGCGGGCCTGGAAGCGGTGCTCGAGCGGCGCACCCAGCGCAAGGTCGTGGTGTTCCGACCGCTGTATGCGGTCGGTGGCCAGGATCTGGGCTACCTGCCGGGCAGCGAGAGCGACAAGATGGGGCCCTGGGCCCAAGCCGTCTTCGACACCCTGGAGGGGTTGGCCTCCCCGGCCGTGCTGGAGGAGGTCCTCTCCCGCGGGATGCTCGAGGTACTGCCGCTGACTCACATCCGCGGCCGGTCCCTGCATGATTCGTTCGTGATCGTCGACGAGGCGCAGTCCTTGGAACGCAACGTGCTGCTCACGGTGCTCTCCCGGCTGGGCAGCGGGTCGCGGGTGGTGCTCACCCACGACGTCGCCCAGCGGGACAACCTGCGCGTGGGCCGGCACGACGGTGTCGCCGCGGTGATCGAGAAGCTCAAGGGCCATCCGCTGTTCGCCCACATCACGCTGCTGCGCAGCGAGCGGTCTCCGATCGCGGCGCTGGTCACCGAGATGCTGGAGGAGATCAGCCCCGGCGCCCTGCCGTGACGGTGATTTCGGCGTGGTTGTCGTCGCCCAGCGTCGCCACCACGCCGAAATCGCACGGTAGGCTGCCGACGTGCGCACCCCACCCGACAGCTTGACCTGGCGTTATGGCCGGACCGTGTTCGGGACCGCCGCCGCGGTCGCCGTGCTGGTGATCGGCGGGCTGACCGGACACGTGCGCCCGGCCAACGCCGACGACGTGGACTGCGCACAGGTCAAATGCGTGGCGCTGACGTTCGACGACGGGCCGTCGCCGTTCACCGACCGACTGCTGTCGGTGCTGCGCGCCAACAACGCCGAGGCGACGTTCTTCCTGATCGGTAACAAGGTGGCGGCGAATCCCGCGGGGGCCAAGCGGATCGCTGATGCCGGCATGGAGATCGGCACGCACACGTGGGAACACCCGAACATGACGACGATCCCGCCGCAGGACATCGCCGCTCAGTTCAGTAAGGGCATCGACGCGATCGTCGCGGCGACCGGCGTGCGGCCGACGCTGTCGCGCACCGCGGGCGGCCTGGTCAACGACGCGGTACTCGCCGAAGCCGGCAAGCAGGGCCTGGCCGACATCAATTGGGACGTCATTCCTTTCGACTGGGCCAACGACAGCAACACCGCCGCCACCCGCGCGCTGCTGATGAGCCAGATCCAGCCGAATTCGGTGGTGCTGATGCACGACACCTATTCCTCGACCGTAGACCTGGTCGAGCAGTTCCTTCCGGTGCTCAAGGCCAACGGGTACCACATGGTGACGGTCACCCGGATGCTGGGACCGCGCACGCCGGGCACCGTGTACGGCAGCCGCGAGAACGGGCCGCCGGTCAACGGGCTCGTCGACCTGCCGCCTGATCAGATCCCTGCGCTACCAGCGACGCCGTCGCCCGCGCCGATGCCGAACTTCCCGATCACCGACATCCCGGACCAGAACTCGGGCGGCCCGAACAACGGCGCCTAGGGGGGCGAGGAGACGCAAACTCGAGCGGACACGCCGTGAAATAGCTCGAGTTCGCGTCTCTTCGCGGAAGAAATGCCTACTCTCCGTCGCGAACCTTGGCCATCTTCAACACATCCAACCGCCGGTCCAGTTCCTCTTCGGACAGCTTGTCGCCGATCAGCCCGCGGTCGATGACGGTCTGACGAATCGTCTTGCGCTCCTTGAGCGCTTCCTTGGCGACCTTGGCCGCCTCCTCGTAGCCGATCGCCGAATTCAGCGGTGTGACGATCGACGGTGATGATTCGGCCAGCTCACGCAGGTGCTCGTCGTTGGCAACCAGCCCGTCGATGCACCGGGTGGCGAACAGTTTCGACACGTTCGACAGCAGCGTGAACGACTCGAGGACGTTGCGCGCCATCATCGGGATGTAGACGTTGAGCTCGAACGCGCCGGACAGACCGCCGACGGTGACGGCGGCGTCGTTGCCGATCACCTGCGCGGCCACCTGGGTGACGGCCTCGGGAATGACGGGGTTGACCTTGCCCGGCATGATCGAGCTGCCCGGCTGCAGGTCGGGCAGCTGCAGTTCGCCGAGCCCGGTCAGCGGGCCCGACCCCATCCACCGGATGTCGTTGGCGATCTTCGTCAGCGACACCGCGATCGTCTTCAGCGCACCGGACGCCTCCACCAGACCGTCACGGGCCGCCTGGGCCTCGAAACTGTCCACCGCCGTACGCAATTCGGCGATGCCGGTCTGGTCGACGAGGACCTCGACCACCTTGGCGCCGAACCCGTCGGGGGCGTTGAGGCCGGTCCCGACGGCGGTGCCGCCGATCGCGAGCTCGCCGAGCCTGGGAAGACACCCGCGCACTCTTTCTATGCCGGCCTGGATCTGACGGGCGTACCCGCCGAACTCCTGACCCAGCGTCACCGGCACCGCGTCCATCAGATGGGTGCGGCCGGACTTGACCGTGGTGCGCCACTGGCGGGCCTTGGTCTCCAGTGACTCGTGCAGCACCTCGAGCGCCGGGATGAGATGGCGCACAGCGGCTTCGGTGGCGGCGATATGCGTCGCGGTGGGAAAGGTGTCGTTGGAGCTCTGCGACATGTTGACGTCGTCGTTGGGGTGCACCGTGACGCCGTTCGCCGCCGCGATACTGGCGATGACCTCGTTGGTGTTCATGTTCGAGCTCGTGCCCGAACCGGTCTGGAACACGTCGATCGGGAACTGGTCGTCGTGCGCACCGTCGGCGATCTCGGCTGCGGCGGCGATGATCGCATCGGCCTTCTCCGGCGCCAGCAGGCCCAGGTCCTTGTTCACCTGTGCGCACGCACCCTTGAGCAGCCCGAGCGCACGGATCTGGGTGCGCTCCAACGGCCGGAACGAGATCGGGAAGTTCTCCACCGCGCGCTGGGTCTGGGCGCGCCACAGCGCGTTCTTGGGCACCTTGACCTCGCCCATGGTGTCGTGCTCGATGCGGTATTCGACCTCGTTGTCGCTCATTCGCTTCCTGTTCGTCTCGGGTGGGGTGACGGTGTTACGGCAGGGGGTAGGCGGCGGACTTGTCGCCGGTGAAATCGACTGCGGAGTACTCGTTGAGTTTGGACAGCCGGTGGTAGGCCTCGATCATGCGGACCGTGCCCGACTTCGAGCGCATCACGATCGACTGTGTGGTGCACCCGCCGCCGTAGTACTGCACGCCCTTGAGGAGATCGCCGTCGGTGACGCCGGTCGCGCAGAAGAACACGTTCTCCCCGGACACCAGGTCCTCGGTCGTGAGAACCCGGTCCAGGTCGTAACCGCGGTCCAGGGCCTTCTGTCGCTCCTCGTCGTCCTTGGGCGCCAACTTTGCCTGGATCGCGCCGCCCATGCAGCGGATCGCTGCCGCGGCGATGATGCCCTCGGGTGTGCCGCCGATGCCGACCAGCATGTCGGTACCCGAGCCCGGGCGGCAGGCGGCGATCGCGCCGGCGACGTCGCCGTCGGAGATGAGTCGGATGCGGGCACCCGCCTCACGGACGTCGTCCATCAGCTGCTGGTGGCGCGGCCGGTCCAGGATGCACACCGTGAGGTCACGCACGCTGGAGTTCTTGACCTTGGCGACGCTGCGGATGTTCTCGGCGATGGGTGCGGTGATGTCGATGACGTCCGCGGCGTCGGGACCCACCGCGATTTTGTGCATGTAGAACACCGCTGACGGATCGAACATCGCACCGCGTTCGGCGACGGCGAGCACCGAGATGGCATTGGGCATACCTTTGCTCATCAGCGTGGTGCCGTCGACAGGATCGACGGCGAAGTCGCACTCCGGTCCGTCGCCGTTGCCGACCTCTTCGCCGTTGTAGAGCATCGGGGCGTTGTCCTTTTCGCCCTCACCGATGACGACCACTCCGCGCATCGACACCGAGTTCACCAACTCGCGCATCGCGTCGACCGCGGCGCCATCCCCGCCTTCTTTGTCCCCGCGGCCCACCCAGCGGCCCGCCGCCATCGCGCCGGCCTCGGTCACCCGAACGAGTTCCAGGGCCAGGTTGCGGTCGGGGGCTTCCCGCCTCGATTGCGTCATGGGCCAGATTGTCCCATTAGCGGACCGCCGATCGGGAGCTGGGATACTGGCAGTCATGACCACGCCGCCCGACCCCGGTCAGCCTGCAGGCAGCGAGGACACCGACCGCCCCGCGACCGGGTATGCGGTACCCGTCGCCAAGCCCGCCAAGGCCCGCCTGCTGCAAGACGGCCGCGACATGCTCTGGTCGATCGGGCCGCTGGTGGTGGCCTGTGTCGTGCTGGCAGGTGTGCTCGGCATGTGCTCGTTCGCGCCGACGGGCCCCGGCCCCGGCCCGGCCCCCGACTACGACGCGCAGGCCGCGCTGCAGGCCGACGCCGAGGCATTGAAGATCCCGATCCGGGTGCCGCAGCTACCGCGTGACTGGCAGGCCAACTCGGGCAGCCGCAAAGGCATCGAGGGTGGCCGCACCGACCCGGTGACCGGCCAGCAGGTGCGTGCGGTGGCGTCCACGGTCGGCTACCTGGCTCCGAGCGGCATGTACCTGAGCCTGACGCAGAGCAACGCCGACGAGGACAAGCTGATCGCCTCGTTCGGACCCGATCTGGTGCCGACGGGTACCGAGGACGTCGACGGCGTGCGGTGGGTCGTCTATCAGGGTGGCGAGCAGGACGGTCGGCCCGCCGAACCTGTGTGGACCGCCCAGATCCGTGGCCCGACGGGACCTGCCCAACTCGCGCTTCGCGGGGCCGCAGGTACGGGCGAGTACCGTACGCTGGCCGCAGCGACGCAGTCGCAACAGCCACTGACCGTGACCTGACCGACGGAGACGCCATGACCGACCGCAAGTCTGATGTCGCCGCCGGAGCGGCTCCGGAAGCCGACCTGACCGGGTGGGTCTGCGAGCCGTTCACCGCCGCCGGCTACACCCACGACGTGTACCGCAAGGGCGACGGGCCCGGCGTCGTGCTCATCCCCGAGATGCCCGGCCTGCACCCCGGCGTCCTCGCTCTCGGAAATCATTTGGTGGACAACGGCTTCACCGTGGCCGCGCCGTCGCTGTTCGGCACCCCGGGAGCTCCGGCGCTGCGCCCCAGTGCGGTGCCGGTATTGCTGAAAGGGTGCGTGGCCAAGGAATTCGCGGCGCTGACGACCAACGCCGATCGGCCGGTCGCGCACTATCTGCGGGCACTGGCCCGAGACCTCAACGCGAAGACCCCGGGCAAGGGCGTCGGGGTGATCGGGCAGTGCTTCACCGGTGGGTTCGCGCTGGCCGCGGCCGTCGATGACAGCGTGCTCGCCCCGGTGATGAGCCAGCCGTCGGTGCCACTTCCGTTGACACCCAAGCACAAGCGCGATCCCGGCGTGTCCGAGGCGGAGATGGCGACGATCGAACAGCGGGCCCGGACCGAGAATCTCTGCGTGATGGGGTTGCGGTTCAGCGAGGACGCCATGTCGCCGGGGGAGCGGTTCACCACGCTGAAGAACCGCCTCGGTGACGCGTTCGAGGTCATCGAGATCAACTCCAAGAAGGGCAATACCGACGGCTTCGGCCGGATGGCGCATTCGGTTCTCACCGACCAGGTGCGCGAGGTCGACGGTCATCCCGCCTACGAGGCGCGTAAGCGCGTCGTAGAGTTCCTCAAGTCCCGCTTGAGCTGAGCAGTCGGCGCGGCAGAAGTCGCCGCCACCACGGCTCTTTCTCGTCGTCCTCGTCGTCCTCGTCGGGCTCGTCGGTGACCGAATCCAGCGGCGCCCCCTTGTCGACGGCCAGGTAGACGCTGATCGTCGTGACGATCACGATCATCAGCACCGGCCCCAGCACGATGCCCCAGAAGCCGAACATCTTCAGCCCGGCGAACACTGCCAGCAGCATGAGCGCGGGGTGTAGATGTGCGCTCTTGGGCACCAGGAACGGCCGCAGCAGGTTGTCGATGCTGGTGGTCACCACGACGTGGAACACCACGATGAACACGCCCCCCGCGACATTGCCGAAGATCGCCAGGCCGATCCCGAGCGGGATCGTGACGATGCCGCTGCCCAGCGGGATGAACGACAACGCGGTCAAGAAGATCACGAACATGAAGAACCCGTCGTGCAGGCCGGCCACGTAGATCGACACTGCGCCGGCCACGCCCTGGCACACCGCGATGATGAACTGGCCCTTGACCGTGGCCGACACCATCGCGCCGACCTTGGCCAGGTAGATGTCGGACACCTGCGGCCCCAACGGATTCAGGTCGCGGAACAGGTCGGCCACCTTGCCGCCGGTGGTGAGCAGCGCAAGGAACACGTACAGGAAGATCACCAGCGCGGTCACCGACGCCGCGATCCCGCCCACGGAATCGCGGGCGAAATCCAGGGCGATCTGGCCCGCGCTCTGCCCGACCCGGGTGGCCGCCTCCCGCACCGAGTCCTGTGTCAGCGTGATGTTCACGAACGGTATCCGCGCCAGCACCTCGTTCGCGGAATCGAGGAGTCGCTGCGCCAGTGCGGTGAAATCGGTCTGCTCGGCCCAGTGCCCGATGCTCGTCACCATCTGGCTGATCTGGAGCACGGCCAAGGCGATCACGCCGGACAGCGGGACCAGTACGGTGGCGACAGCCCCCAGCAGCGTCACTGTTGCGGCGAGTCCCACGTTCATCCGTGCCCGTAGGCGTCGGTACAGCGGGGTGAACAGGAACGCGAGCACGGCGGCCACCGCGATCAGTAGAAGGTAGGTGCGCAGAAAGTACGCGCCGAAGCCGAGTGCGACCACCGTCGCGACCGCCAGCGCGCGCTTCTGGGTGAGAGTGAAGCTTTCCGGGCCGGCGCTCACTCGTCCACCTGGGGCATTGCATGGCCGAATACTGCCGATGTGTCAGCCCTGAGGACGCCGCGCGACGGCTCGCCGAGTATCACCCGCTCGACCATCGAACGCTTCTCCTTTGGGTCCTTCGGGCAAGAAGGGAAACGGGTTACAACGTCACACCTGGACGTCGAAAAGGCAATAGCGCCGCCCGTTTCCCGGCTGGCAGACTCACTAGTCGTGACCGAACTTCAAAGATCCGAGTCGATCTCGGTGGCGGTGCCACCGGGAGAGCTCTACGCCCTGGTGTCCGACGTGACGAACATGGGGCAGTGGAGCCCGGTGTGCAAAGCCTGCTGGTGGGACGAGGGTGACGGGCCACGCGTCGGGGCGTGGTTCACCGGCCGCAACGAGCTTCCGGAGCGCACGTGGGAGACCCGCAGTCAGGTGGTGGCCGCCGAGCCCGGCCGCGAGTTCGCCTGGGAGGTCAACAACGGCTGGGTGCGGTGGGGGTACACCTTCGAGCCCGAGGGCGACGGAACCCGGCTCACCGAGACGTGGCGGTTCCTGCCTGCCGGGATCGCCGGGTTCGGCGAGCGCTTCGGCGACGCCGCTGACGAAGAGATCGCCAAACGCAGCGAGGCGGCCCGCACCGGTATGCCGGCCACGCTCGCGGCGATCAAGGAGTCGGCCGAGAAGGGCGAGAAGGGCTAGCCCTCCGGCGGTGTGGGCGCCGCGGCGTGCACGAGCGGTTCGTGCGCCTGGGCTTTCATGCGGTTGAAGAGGTCGACGTAGTAGGGCAGGCACTGTTCGATCGCCTGCTCTGTGGTGAACAGCGGCCGGTAGCCGAGGTCGCGCTGCGCTTTGCCGATCGAGAAGTAGTTGTCGAGGTAAAGCCGTTCCACCGCAAGGGGTTCCAACAGCGGCTTGGGCGCCCCGAACCGGAAGTGCAGAAACTGCCAGAACGTCATCGCCAGCCACACGAGCCGGCCCGGCACCCGCAGCCGGGGATAGGGTTGACCGCACGCCTCCACCACCGGGCGGGAGAACTCGAACATGTTGATCGGCTCGCCGTCGTTGATGAAGTACGCCTGACCGGGCGCGGTGCCGCCGGGCACCAGATGCTCGGCGGCCAGGATGAAGCCGTGCACGAGGTTGGCGATGTAGGAGTTGTCGAGCTTGACGTTCTTGCTCCCGACGAGGACCTTGACGTGGCCGGCGAGCACGCTTTCGAAGACGCGGCGGAACATCGTCTGATCTCCGCGGCCCCAGATGCCGCTCGGGCGGATCGAGCAGGTGAGCATGTCGCGCTCGCCGTTGGCGGCTAGCACGAACTTCTCGGCGACGACCTTGGTCTCGGTGTAGAGATCGTTGAACCGCTCCGTGTAGGGCAGTGTCTCGTCCCCGCCGGAGATGCGCTGGCCACCCATGACGACACTGTTGGACGCCGTGTAGACGAAGCGCTTCGTGCCGGCCTGCTGTGCCGCGTGCACCAGGTTCTGCGTGCCGGTGACGTTGACGGCGAAGCTGCGCTGACGGTATTCCTCGCTCACCGCCCCTCCGCCGGTCAGATCGATGATCGCTGCAGTGTGGAACACGGTGTCGATGCCGTCGGTCGCACGGGCCACATCAGCGGTGTCGGTGATGTCGCCCTCGATGACCTCGAGCTGCGGATGCGCCGGCAGCGGGGACGGGACGCGGTCGAAGCTGCGCACCTGGTGGCCGCGCTCGAGCAACTCGGTCACCAGATTGGCGCCGACGAAACCGGAGCCGCCGGTGACCAGGACCCGGCCCAGTTCGGTCGTCAACGATGCATCACCCATGCGAGGCAGGGTAACTGAAACGTGTTCCAATTTTCTAGGCCCGAGTGCGGGAGGGCCCTGAATTCACTCGCTGGTGTCGTCACTCGTAGCCAGGGCATCGGCAACTCGTTTGCGGGCGCCAGCTAAGTGCTCCTCACAACATTTGGCCAGCGCTTCACCCCGTTCCCACAGTTTCAGCGACGCGTCAAGATCCAGCCCGCCGTGCTCGAGCTGCTGTACCACCTCGATCAGCTCGTCGCGTGCCTCTTCATAGCCGAGCTTGCTAATGGGCTTCATTCTTGCTCTCCCGCCTCGCCCTCGCTGATCGCCGTCACCGCGCCGTCGGACACCCGCACCCGCAGACGTGTGCCCGCTGGTGCGTCCGCCACCGAGTGCAGCACCTGCGGCGCGCCGTCCGCCGGGACCGCCTGGACCACGGCGTAGCCACGCGCCAACGTGGCGGCCGGACCCAGTGTGCTCAACCGGGCCGACAGATGACCGATCCGGTCGGATTCGACGTCGAGCAGCCGGACGATGTCGCGGCGGGCGGCTCGGCGCGCCCGGTGTATCTCCTCGGCGCGGGCGCTGATCGCGTCCAACGGGCGGGCCAGCACCGGCCGGCTGCGCAGCTGGGTCACCGTGTGCTGTTCGCGGTTGACCCAGTTGCGCAGGGCCCGGGCGCTGCGGCGGCGCAAGTCGGAAACCAGCGCCAACTCGGCTGTCGTGTCGGGCACGATGCGCTTGGCCGCATCGGTCGGCGTGGCGGCCCGCAGATCGGCGACCAGATCGCAGAGCGGATTGTCGGGTTCATGGCCGATCGCACTGACCACGGGCGTGGCGCACCGGGCGATCTCGCGGCACAGCGTCTCGTCCGAGAACGGCAGCAGATCTTCGACGCTGCCGCCGCCGCGGGCGAGCACGATGACGTCCACCTCCGGGTGCGCGTCGAGCGCGCGCAGCGCCTCCACGATCTGGGGCACCGCGTTGGGGCCCTGCACCACCGTGTTGCGCACCTCGAACCGCACCGCGGGCCACCGGCCAGCGGCGACGGCCATGATGTCGTGCTCGGCAGCCGAGGCGCGGCCGGTGATCAATCCGACGGTGCCGGGCAGGAACGGGATCGGTCGTTTCAGCCGCGCGTCGAACAACCCTTCGGCGTCGAGCAGCCGGCGCAGCCGGTCGATGCGGGCCAGCAGTTCACCGATGCCGACGGCGCGGATCTCGCTCACCCGCAGCGAGAACGTGCCGCGGCCGGTGTAGAAATTCGGCTTGCCGTAGACGATCACCTGCGTGCCGTCGGTCATCCGCACCGGCGCATTGGTGACCAGGTCGCGGGGACAGGTCAGAGACAACGACATGTCGGCGGCCGGGTCGCGCAGGGTGATGAACGCGGTGTTCGAGTTCGGTCGCAGCGTCAACTGGGCGATCTGTCCCTCCACCCAGACCGCGCCGAGCTTGTCGATCCACCCCGCGACCCGGATCGCGACACCGCGGACGGGGAAGGGGTTCTCCGGTGACTGGCCCGGGCTGCTCACTTCGCTGATGCGCGCGTGATCCTGTTGGCGAGCAGGGTCTGGAACGGAGCGCGCGCCTTCGTCGACTCCTCGTAGGTGAGCAGCGCTTCCAGGTCCGAGATCCGCAGCGACGTCAGCCGTGCGCGCAGCTGGGCCAGCGTCAGGTTCTGGTAGTCGATCTCGGCGACGATCTCGGGAGTGTCCGTCGACGGGGCCGCCGCGTCGGGCGCTGCGGTGCTCACGGTGGTGTTCGGGGTCTCCGGCTCCTCGCTGAACAGCGCGAAACGACCTTCGGTGAGCCGTTCGCCGTCACGCACCGGCAACGTCACCACGTCGGCGTCAGATTGCTCGCCGGTCGGCAGATCCTCGTCGAACGTCGCCCATTCGGGCTGCTCGTCCCTGGGCGGGAACATCGTGTCGAGCGTCTCGTCGCCCTTGATCACCAGGACCGCGACGTCCTGCTGCACCTTCATCACGAGCTGGGCGATCTGACTCGCGATCGTCATCGGGTACATCAGGATGGTCTGCGGGAGCTTGCGGGTTTCCTCGATCGCGGTCACCGCTGCACCCACCAGCAGACGGACCCCGTACGGTGCAGTTGCCATGGCGACAGCCTACGGCTGGGCGTGGCCAGGAGCGGATCAGTACCCTGGACTCATGCCGCCGACTGTCAACATGGGGATTCCTGGCGCCAGCCGTTCCGCGCTGGGCACCGCTCCCGGCGACGACGCGGGTAAGCGGGTGCTGCTGGCCGAACCGCGTGGTTACTGCGCCGGGGTGGACCGCGCGGTGGAGACCGTCGAGCGCGCGCTGGCCAAGCACGGTGCGCCGGTGTACGTCCGGCACGAGATCGTGCACAACCGCTACGTGGTCGACACGCTGGCCAAGGCCGGCGCGGTGTTCGTCGAGCAGACCGAGGAGGTGCCCGAGGGCGCCATCGTCGTGTTCTCCGCGCACGGCGTCGCCCCCACGGTGCACGCCGAAGCCAAAGCCAGGAACCTGCAGACCATCGACGCGACATGCCCGCTGGTCACCAAGGTGCACAACGAGGCCAAACGGTTCGCCCGCGACGACTACGACATCCTCCTCGTCGGCCACGAAGGCCACGAAGAGGTCGTCGGCACCGCCGGAGAGGCGCCCGACCACGTCCAGGTCGTCGACAATCCCGACGCCGTCGACAACGTGACGGTCCGGGACCCCGACAAGGTGGTCTGGCTGTCGCAGACGACGCTGTCGGTCGACGAGACCATGGAAACCGTGCGCAGGCTGCGGGAGAAGTTCCCCACGCTGCAGGACCCGCCCAGCGACGACATCTGCTACGCCACTCAGAACCGCCAGGTGGCGGTCAAGGCGATGGCACCGGAGTGTCAGCTGGTGATCGTCGTGGGTTCGCGGAACTCGTCGAACTCGGTGCGGCTGGTGGAGGTGGCACTGGGCGCAGGCGCGGCCGCGGCACACCTGGTCGACTACGCCGACGACATCGACCCGGAATGGCTGACCGATGTCACCACGGTGGGAGTGACCTCGGGGGCGTCGGTGCCCGAGATCCTCGTCCGCGGCGTGCTCGACCGGCTGGCCGAGCACGGCTTCGCCACCGTGCAGCCCGTCACCACCGCCAACGAGACACTCGTGTTCGCCCTGCCGCGCGAGATCAGGCCCGCACGCACCTAGCGGGTAACTTCGGCACACGTGGGTGCCCTGAGGAGATCGTCTGCTGTCCTGCTCGTCCTGCTCCTCCTCGTCGCGGGCTGCAGCGGCGCCGAGGACCGGTTGCGAGACACGGTCACCGCATTCGCCGACGCGCTCAGTCGCGGCGACGCGGCCGCCGCAGCCGCACTGACCACTGACCAGGCCGCGGCCGGCAACATTCTCGAGGCGTTGTTCGCCAGCCTGGGCAAGGACGTCCACGTCGGCGTCGGCGCGGTGCAGGACTCCGACGGCACGGGCACCTTCACCCTCGACACCACGTGGAAGTTCGGTCCGGACAAGCGCATCGAGTGGAGCTACGGCGCCGACGGCCGGGCCGCGGCCGACGGTGACAACTGGAAGATCCAGTGGGACGCGACCACCGTCGCGCCGGGTCTGGACAAGGGGCCGCTGTCGTTCAGCACGCTAGTGCCGCAACCCGCCGCCCGCGTGCTCGACCGCACCGGTGCCGAACTGCTCACCCAGCACGTCGTCACGCTGGTCGACCTCGCTCCCGGTGTCGATGTCAATGCCGTTGCTGCGCTGCTCAATCCGATCGCCCCCACGATCACCGCCGAATCGTTGGCCGGCGACCTGGCCGCCGGCAAGCCGGTCACGGCCGTCACGCTGCGTGAAGACGACCTGGCGCCCATCGAGGCGGCGCTGTCCGCGCTGCCGAACGTCACGCTGCGGCCGCAGACCCGGCTGCTGGCGACCGATCGTGCCCTGAGCTCACCGACGCTCTCGGGGTTGTCCGACCTGTGGCAGCAGCGCATGGACGCCGCGGCCGGCTGGGCGGTGACGGCGCAGACCGCGGCCGGTGCCCAGCGAGTGGGTGGGCAGGACGCCAAGCCGGTGGGCGACATCGCCAGCACCGTGGACATCGGCATGCAGCGCTCCGCCGAGGAGGCGCTGGCGCCGCTGCCGACACCGGCCGCGCTGGTGGCGATCCAGCCGTCGACGGGCAATCTGCTCGCGGCGGCGCAGAACACCCCCGCCGATGCGCAAGGGCCGATCGCGCTGACCGGTCTGTATCCGCCCGGATCGACGTTCAAGACCGTCACCGTGTCGGCCGCGCTTCAGGCCGGTCAGGTCACCTCGGACAGCATTGTCGGCTGCCCCGGCACCGAGAACATCGAGGGCCGGCAGATCCCCAACGACAACGACTTCGATCTCGGCGAGGTGCCGCTGCACACGGCGTTCGCGCGGTCCTGCAACACCACGATGGGGCGGCTCGCGGTGAACCTGCCGCCCGACGGACTGACCAGGGCGGCCGAGCAGCTGGGCCTGGGCATCGACTTCACCGCGCCGGGCATGACGACCGTCACCGGTTCAGTTCCGGTCGCCGACACCTCGGCGTTGCGCGTCGAAGAAGGCATCGGGCAGGGCAAGGTCACCGCGTCCCCGTTCGGGATGGCACTGGTCGCCGCGACGCTGGCACACGGATCGGTGCCGGCACCGGCTATCGTCGCCGGCCAGCCGGGCGTCGCCGACCGCACCCCGCAGCCATTGCCCGCCGGCGTCGACGAACAGGTCAAAGCCATGATGGCCGAGACCGTCACCGCCGGCACCGCGACGCAGCTGCAAGACATCGCGGGCATGCTGGGCAAGACCGGCACGGCCGAGTACGTAGGACCCGACGGTGTGCAGCGCGCGCACGGCTGGTTCGTCGGGATCCACGACGACCTGGCGCTGGCGGTGTTCGTCAGCGACGCCGACAGTTCGACACCGGCGGTCGACGCGGCAGGCCGCTTCCTGCGCGCTTAGATGTCGTATTCCCAGCGGTCGGCGTCGACGTCGCGCGACGGGCGCCGGCGGGGCCGGTACTCCGGCTCGTCGGCATCGTCGCTACCGCGGTAACGCACCCGCGAGATCGGGTGATGGGTGCTCTCGCGCGACTCGTACTCGTCGTACCGCGGGCGGCGCACCGGGCGGTCGTACCCGCTGCGGCGCTCGCCGGGAGGAACCCGGGGCTCGCGCGTCGACGACGTGCGCGGCCGGCGTCGGGGCTCGGCAGGTGGCGCTTCCTCCGGGCGGGGGCGGCGCCGGCGCGGCCGGTCGGGATCGACGACCGGCTCGATGATCTCGGTGGGATCCGGGGGTCGAGCGTGCCGCGAACGTGACGGCGCGGCACGCCGGGCGGGCCGCTCGGCGCGCGCCGCGCCTTTGGCCCTGGCCGCGGTGGTGTCTCGGGTCTTGGCCGCCTCGGCGCGCCGGTCGGCGGTGTGGCGCCGGCGGGGCTGCTTCTCCGGCTTCTCCGGTTTCTGGGCGCCGCCCGAGACAAGGCTGGACAGCTTCGCCGACACCTTGCTGTCGTTGCCCGCGGCGGAGGCGCCGAGGTAGCGGCGCGCGATCCCGACGACCAGGACGGCGGCCGAGGTGAAGAACATCAACGGAAACCGCTCGATCAGCGGGTAGCCACAGTTGATCAGGATGTCCTTGATGCCCTTGATGTCGCTGCTGTGCATCAGGAAGTACGCCGCGGGGACGGTGACGAAAAGCAGCAGCGGCGGCTGGATCACGGCGGTGAACAACCCGGACCGTCGCACAGCGAGTACCGCGGTGAGGCAGCCCATGACATAGAGCACCGAGAACACGGACGTCAACGTCCCGCCGCCGGAGCCGGCGTCCACCGCGAAGCCGACCGCGCAGGCTACGAGGGCGATCAGAATCGCACCCCACCAGGGAACTCCTGGGATGCTGGGGTGCGCGGAGCGGAGTTCGGCTGGCACCGCCGAGCGCGCACGCTGTCCTGACACACGTCGACCGTACCGGCTGGGGTGACCCCACGCCGCCAGCGGACACCTGCGTGGCGGTGACATCCGGCAGACATCTGGCAGACTGTGGACTCCGTGGGCTTGAATCTGGGAATCGTCGGACTGCCGAACGTGGGCAAGTCGACTCTGTTCAACGCGCTGACGCGCAACGACGTGCTGGCTGCCAACTACCCGTTCGCGACGATCGAACCGAACGAGGGCGTGGTGGCGCTCCCGGATCCGCGCCTGGACAAGCTGGCCGAGATGTTCGGTTCGGAGAAGACGGTGCCGGCTCCGGTGACGTTCGTCGACATCGCGGGCATCGTCAAAGGCGCCTCCGAAGGCGCCGGCCTGGGCAATAAGTTCCTGGCCAACATCCGGGAGAGCGACGCGATCTGCCAGGTGGTGCGTGTGTTCGCCGACGACGACGTCGTGCACGTCGACGGGCGGGTGGATCCGAAGTCCGACATCGAGATCATCGAGACCGAGCTGATCCTGGCCGACATGCAGACCCTGGAGCGGGCGTTGCCGCGGTTGGAGAAGGAAGCGCGCACGCACAAGGATCGGCGGCCGGTGCACGAGGCGGCGCTGGCAGCACAGCAGGTACTCGACAGCGGCAAGACCCTGTTCGCGGCGGGTGTCGACGTGACGCTGCTGCGTGAGCTGAACCTGATGACGTCCAAGCCTTTCCTGTACGTGTTCAACGCCGACGAGTCGGTGCTCACCGATGCCGCCCGCGTCGCGGAGTTGCGCGAGATGGTGGCCCCGGCAGACGCGGTGTTCCTGGACGCGAAGATCGAAGCAGAGCTGCAGGAGCTGGACGAGGAGTCGGCGGCCGAGCTACTCGAGTCGATCGGGCAGACCGAGCGGGGTCTGGATGCGTTGGCGCGGGCCGGTTTTCACACCTTGAAGCTGCAGACGTATCTGACTGCGGGCCCGAAAGAGGCGCGCGCGTGGACGATTCATCAGGGGGACACCGCGCCGAAGGCGGCCGGGGTGATCCACTCCGACTTCGAGAAGGGCTTCATCAAAGCTGAGATCGTGTCCTTCGACGACCTGGTGGCTGCCGGCTCGATGGCCGCGGCGAAGGCGGCCGGCAAGGTCCGCATGGAGGGCAAGGACTACGTGATGGCCGACGGCGACGTGGTCGAATTTCGTTTCCAAGCAACGTCTGGACAACAGCCCAAGAAGTAATTCAGGCGGAAGGCTGCTCTTTATTGGCCGCAGCTTCGATCCAGTCGATCGCATCGTCAGTCAACTCGGAAAGTCCGTCGCTGGAATCGCCCGCCCACCAGGACGTCTCGGCGTCTCCGTCGTTGACGTCGAAGATCTCGGCTTTCACGGATTGGTCCAGTGGCTCGCCGTTGTGCTCGACAAGCCACTGACGCGACGTGTCGCTCAGCAACGGCCACCAAACGTCGATCCGCATGACAGGGATTATCGTCGGCCAGCGGTTGCGGTCAATCGCTTCCTGCTTGCCGTTACGCGGCGACGTGGTCGAGTTCCGCCACGGAGGAACATCAGGGAGCGGCAAGAAGTAGTCGGTAGATATTCGCCTTACCTAGTCCAATTTGCGCCCCCGCATTCCCCCGGATGCCTACGCTCGGGAAGTGCTCTATCGGTGGTTCGTCCGAAAACGTGCATTCACGCTGTGGGACCGACTGTCTGATCAACGCATCGATGAAATCCCCATCGCGGACGACGTCCACTTCGTCTACCTCGGTGACCACCCGCTCGCTACGGAGCTTTATGGCGCCGACGCGATGCGTGACTGGCTACGCAATGAACTCTTCCGCCGCCTTCCCGGCCTGCGGTTCGAAGTGGAAGACATACTTATCGAGGGTGGGCCGTGGTCCACAAGGATGGCGACTCGCTACGCCGCGAAACGGAATGGAGAGTTGGTGTACCGCGGTGTGCAGTTCACCCGCATCGTGTGGGGCAAGCTGGTCGAGGAACGAGTCCTTCCTGATACCGGCGCACTTTCCGCTGCGCTTGAGTGATCGCAGCGTGGCGATACAGCGTCCACACTCGGCGACACCGACGGTGACGTGGTGGAGTTCCGCTTCAACGTGTAGGTCGAGAAGACTGACGTGATGACCCAGGGTGATCTGCTCGCTGTTTATCGCAATTACCTGGCGTGCTTGAACGCCCGTCGGTGGGACGAACTTCGACACTTCGTCTCCGACGAGGTGATCCACAACGGAGCAAAGCTGCGACTCAGCGGCTATCGGGCAATGCTCGAAAGTGACACCCGAGCCGCACCGGACCTTCAGTTCGTCCCGGAGATCCTGATCGCCGAGAGCCAGATCGTGTCCTGCCGGCTCTTCTTCCAGTGCACCCCACAGGACGTTTTTCTGGGTGTTGAACCGACGGGCGGGCAAGTGTCGTTCGCCGAACACGCCTTCTACAGATTCGAGAACGAGCGGATCGCCGAAGTGTGGTCTGTGATCGACAAGGAAGCCGTTCGACGGCAGATTTCAGAGCAGACGTAGCGCTGACGTCGACGTGGCGGGCCTCTGCTTCGACGTATACGCGCACGTCAGCAGCGAGCTAGTTCGTGACGACCTCTCGGAATAGAGTCGGATCATGATCGGTGATGACGGTGCCGATGTCGACGGCGCGGAGGCGGCTGACATTCGCGAGCGCCGTCTCGCGCGGCGCGAGAACGAAGTGGCGCGACGTGAGCGGGTGGCTGACGAGCGGGAGCGAATCGCCGACGAGCGGGAACGCATCGCTGACGACCGTGAGCAAGCCGCAAACGAGCGAGAGCAGCGCGCGGACGAACGCGAAGGTGCGACCGAGCAGCGCGAACGCGAGCGTCAGCACCGTATCGATGAACGAGCTGTTCGCGAGAGGGCCGCGGCGCGACGGGAAAACGCCGAGATCGCGCGCGAGGTGGCCCAGACCCGGAGGCGCGTCGACGAGGAGCCTTCCTAGGGCGCCACGCGGACGGCGACGAGCGTGGGGCTTGTGCACGCGAATCGGGCGAACACCATGCACGAATCCCACGTTTGACGGTCCTTGCGCACCAGCCGCATTCTCAGTCGTAAATCACGTCGAGTCCGCGGGCCCGGAGGTCGGCCAGGCCGGACAGCATGGTCTGGATCTGATCGGCGGAATGTCCGACCCAGTCGGTGATCTCGCCGACGATGCGGACCGGTTCGCGGGTGCGGTAGGACATCGTCGGGTTTCCGGGCATCCGCTTGTCGGTCACGTTCGGATCGTCTTCGACGTCTCCGGTCGGCTCGACGACGTAGATGCGGCCCCGCCCGTTGCCGGCAGCCATCTCCGCTCCCCACACCGCCGCGTCCAACGTCCGCGTCACGTACACGTGATTGGCCTGCCGTTGCGGGTCGTAGTTCATCCGACGTCCCGGAACGAGCAGGTCGCCCACCGCCAGATCGGCCTTGGTGCCGTGCAGGAATGCCCCAGACTCATGTGGCACAAAGGCTTTCGGTGTATCCGCCATGATGCTCTCCGTCCGTATAGGTGATCCGGTCGGAGCAGTGTGGCGCATCACCGGGGGCTTGCGGCAAGACCCCCACCATGCGACAGTCTGAAAGGGGACAGGCGATTCAGCGCGGCGTCAGCCTCATGATCGGAATCTGGCGCCCTGTATCTGCGGTCTTAGCCCGGTAGTCGTCATACCCCGAGTAGACCTTCTCGGCCAACGCGAACAGTCGGGCGTACTCCTGCGGGTCGGTGACCTCGGCGGCGGTGAACGGTTCGTCGCCGAACTCGCAGTCGGGATGCGCGGTCAGGTTGTAGTACCACGACGGGTGCCGCCGCTTCCCGTAGTTCGACGCGACCAGGATGACGTCCGGCCCGTCGTGGAAGTACGTCAACTGCGTCTGACGCCGCTGCCCCGACTTCGCCCCCGTCGACACCAACGGGGCGTTGATGATCGGCCCCATGTTGACCCGACCGCCGGTCAGCCGGAACAGGTATGGGTCGGTGCGCCGCGCGATGTGGCGGGCGAAGAATTGGCCCATCGGCGAGCGGCCGAAGCGCACCCCGCGCTGATAGGAGCGGCCCCGTTTCCGGTGCGGATCGACATAGCGAAGCGGCATACCGGAAAGCTACCCGAGGACGGCGACGGGCCGGCTCAGCTGCGGCGCGGTCGACGTCGCCCCGCGCTGCGCTGCACCTGACTGAGCGCCACCAGGGCCAGCAGTGTGATCGCCTGCCGCGCCAGCGCGGGCCGCGTGGTGCGCTGCCGCCACGACAGCGACCGCGCCGGGGAACGTCGGCCCAGGTAGTACCCGAACAGACCGGTGGCCGCCATCATCAGTGTCACGATGACGGCGGCCACGGCTCGAGCCTGCCTGACCGCGGTCGCGGTCAGATCACACGTCGATCACAGCTGGGAATGCGATCAGGCCACGTACCCGATGAACAGGCCGTTCCACCAGATGCCCCACGAATTGCTGCCCGGATTCCACACCAAAGGCTGCGGATCCCGGATGCCGAGGTCGATCCAGTTGGCGGGCCGCCACACCGGTGGCAAACCCAGGCGCACCGGGTCACCCCAATGTCCGGGCGGGCCGGCCAGCGGGAGCGGCCCCTTCTTGACCTGTCCAGGCGGGCCGAACGGGTTGTGGCCGGGCGGATCACCCGGCAACCAGATGTCGTCGTGACCGTGTCCCGGCTTTGCCTGCGCAACGCCTGCGCCAATGCCGAAAACGGCTGAACCGAAAGCTGCCGCCGCCACGGCGCCGGCGGCGATCCTCTTGAACTGCATCACACCCTCCTCAGAGTCGCTGTTGAGCAACGACCCCCCGAACCGCTTTCTCAGCGTAGCCACAGAGTTCTGCGAGTAAACCCACGCGAGGTGATCGCCGGCTCGAGCGGCCCTTCAGAGTCCAGCATCGAGCAGGCCGAGACTGTTTCCGGCTTTGTTTGTGAACCACAACACAGTGGGGTCGGGGCCGGGTTTGATGTCGAATGGACCGCGCACCTCGGGTGAGTCGACGAACTCCCAGGTGTGCAGCGCAGACGAACTGTCCGGTGCCACGCCGACGAGGCGGTCGGTCGCTGTGTCGACGAACCACAGTCGGCCGTCCGCGCCGGTACAAATTCCATCAGGTTCACCCAGGTCGGGATGGGTGACATGGCGCAGGGTGCCCGCGGGGTCGGCGGGGTCGAACGCCAAGAGCCCCGCCGGTTCGCGCGTGGTCAGCCAGAGCGTCCCGTCGCCGCTCTGTGCCCACGCGCGCGGCGTCGCCGGCAGCGCCCCGATCGTCGCGACATCTCCGGTTGCCGGGTCGTAGCCGCCGATCGACGCCGCGTTGACCCACCAAGATCGCCCGTCCGGGGTGACGAACAGCGCCGCCGGCGCCTCGATGCCCTCCTCCGCAATCACCTGCAACGACGCGGTGGGGTCAGCCGCGAGGGGGTCGATCGTGCCGATGCCGTTGCTGCCGCGTAGCGAGAACCACAGCCGGCCGTCGGGAGCCGACTTGAGCGCGACGGGACGACTGCCGATGGGTAGCGGGTAGCCGATGATGGTCGACGCCGGATCGGCGGCCTGCGGATCGATCGCCACCAAGGCATCGGAGCCAAGGCTGGTGCACCACACTCGACCGTCCGCTGCCGGGAAGATGTTGGCGGGGAAGCGAATGATGCCCGGCGCAGCGCCGAAGAGTTCGACGTCCCCGTTGCGCACCCGGCCGATTCGGTCGTCACCGATGTTGGTGAACCACACCTCTGTGGCCGTGGCGATGATGCCCGACGGCGCATTGAGCCCACTGTGGTGGATGGCCGTGATCGTCGGCACGCCGCAAACCCGGTCAGCCGGCTCGGTATTCGACCACTCGGTCGCGGCTCTGCAGTTGCTCGCCGGCGATGACGACGAGTTCGGTGGGTGTCAGCCGATAGGTCGTGGTGCCGTTGCGAGCTTCGAAGCCCGCCGGTATCAAGCGGACGTCATCGAGGTGCAGTGCGGCGCCGTCGCGCAGTCGCAGACCGCGATATGAGTAGCCGTCCTCGCCGTGGCACACCACGATCGCCGATCGTTCGGTGCGGGCCGTTGCGATAGCGCGCTGGCCGGTGTCGCACCGTGCCGCCGAGCCGACGAAGCCCTCGGCATCCACCGGAACCGTCGGCACTGCCGGGGTCACCGGTGCGGGGGCCGGTGGGGGTGACGGCTTGGCCGGCGCCGCCACCCGCTGCGACACGGGATTCGGCTGGGCCGGTATCGATCGCACCTCGAGCGTGTCGGGAGTGCGGGAGCTGAGCAGCGCGACGACGATCACGAGCGTGCCGAGTGAGGCGGCGACGATGGACAGCGCCCGGACGCGCGACCTTGGTCGGGGCTCCTCGCCTGCGTCGTGGGCCGGGGCGTGGGCGGTGACGGTCATGCCTGACGCTCCCTCGTCTCGCGATGCCTGCCACCAGCAAAGCACTGCCGGTGTGCAGAAGCTGGGAGCCGCACCGGCGTTTCGCGGAGTTCTCTAGGGGAGCACCGCGATTTCGTCGCCAAGACGGTAGCCCGCTGCCAGGGGCAATTCGTCGCCACTCCAGAACGAGCCCGGATCGAACCAGTTCGAGTGCTTCTCGGTGACCAGGAGGCCCATTTCCTCGTAGGTGATCGCCACGGTCTCCGCGCAGTAGGCCGTCTCCAGCCCCATCTGGGTGCGCTCTGCCTTGCGTCGCTCAGCAGATCTGCGAACGGCCTTGTGCATCAACGGTATCCCGCGGGTGAAGTCGCTGAGCGTGGGGATCCGGCCCCGCAGCCAACGGCCGGTGAGGCGCGCCGTGGACGGAAACGGGGTGCCGTCCATGCGGGCGATGACCGTCAGCATGCGGTCTTCTTGTTCACGGCCGGCATGCGGCGTGAGCTGGCGCAGCCAGCAGCGCTGACCGTAGGTGTGTGCCCAGCGTTGCACCGCGGCACGCAGGTCGTTGAGCTGGACCCCGCGGTGGTGGCTGCCGGTCCACAGATCGACGAGCTTGTCGCCCAGCTCGGCGTGCCAGATCAGCGGGGGCAGGTCGTCGAGTGCGACGGTCATCCCGACGTGGTTGACCGGGCTGTTGGTCATCGACTGGATGGCGCGATCGGGACCGGACTGACCTCGGAACAACCAGATGTCACCGGTGCGTGTCTCCTCCAGCGCGCGATCGAGAGACACCGTGCTTGGATTCATGACCGCAGCTTAGGCAGACTGACCGGTATGCGAGGCATCTGGAAGTGGGTCGGGTTGGCCGGCGCGGCGGGCGTGGTCGCCGGTGGCGTGCTGGTGGCCCGCGACCAGCGGAAGCGCAATTCCTATACTGCCGAGGACATTCGCGCTCGCCTGCATCAGCGGTTGGCGCAGGCGCAGCACCCCGACGTCACGCCGTGACCGCGTACAGCGTGTGGGTGCCCGAAAACCCCTTGAGTTCGACGTCGCGGTCCCGCTCGATCGTGAGATCGTCGCAGTCTTCGGAGTCGTCGATCGCGTCGCGCACCGCCGAACTGACCAGGATCTGACCGCCGTCGGCTTGGGCTGCCACCCGCGCGGCCATCGCGACGTTGCGCCCGAACACGTCGTCTCCCCGCAGTACCGACTTCCCGGTGTGGATACCGATTCGCACACGAATATCATTGCGTCCCTTGGGCAATGACCGCTGAATGTCCAGTGCGCACCGCACCGCCTGCTCGGGGCGGGAGAACGCGACCATGAACCCGTCACCCTGGCTCTTGACCACGTGGCCCTGGTGACGGTCGACGTGGCGGCGCACGGCCCTGTCGTGCTTGCCGATCAACCGCACCCAGGCCCGGTCGCCGATGCGTTCGTTGAGGGCGGTCGACTCTTCGATGTCGGAGAACAGGATCGCCAGGCGCCCGTTGCGGGACAGCCGGGCGAGGTCGGGTCGCTCCACCTCGGCCCAGTCGGCGAGGTCTTCGATCGAGGAGCGCACTGCGGCGCCGAGCCCGTCACGGCGCAGGATGTTCGCGGTCTGCCACACCGTCTTGACGGCCCTGGTGCCGCCCGACACCAGCAGCTGCCGGGTGTCGAGCCGGCCCCGGAGTTCCTCGGCCTCGGCCTCGGCGGCCCGCACACGCCGCCACAGCAGTCCGACCGCGACGGCCTCGCCGATCACGACGACGGCGAGGGCCAGCGCGACGATCTGCATCCCGGTCACGGCTCCAGTATTGGATGCTGGACGCGTGAACTGCCTGCAGGCCCCCTGTTACGAGAGCCGATGGCTGCGTGCCAACAGTGTCGACGGCACCCGCGCGATCTGGCTGCGGGAGACGCTGCTGCGCGCTGCGACCGGCGTCGCGAGCGCCGACGTGTGGGTGATGCTCTTCGACCCGTCCGGTCATCGCGCGTACAAGGAGTCCCACCCGATCGATACCGCGTTTTTCGGCGACGTGCCGTGGACCGCGCAGATCGGGCAGGCCCTGCTGACTGATGAGGCTGCCGTCGGCCGGCTTTCCGGCGGTGCGCGCTGGGATCTGACGATCGCGCCGGGCGGGCAGCCCGCAGTGCGAGTGTTGTCGGACCGCGCCTATCAGGCGCGGTTTCCGCCCGCCAAGACACTGGTGCGGCAGCCACGGGTCCGCGTCGACGGCCTTCTGGAGTTCGACGGTGTCGGGGTCGACGTAGACGGCTGGGTGGGCAGCGTGAACCACAACTGGGGCAGCAGGCACACCGCGGCGTACGCCTACGGGCAGGTGTGCGCCTTCGACGACGCGCCGGAGTCCACCCTCGAGATCGTCACCGCTCGTGCCGCCGTGGGCCCGCTGCTGCTGCCCGGTGTCACCCTGTTGGTGCTGCGCCACAACGGCCTCGAGTTCGCGGTGCGCACCGTTGTCGGCAGCCTGCACACCCATGGCCGCTACGAGCCCTTCGCGTGGAGCTTCGGGGCTCGGCTGGGGGAGCAGACCGTCGAAGGGGAGATCCTCTGCGCAGCCGACGATGTGATCGGCCTGACTTACACCGACACGCACGGCGCCGAGAAGTACTGCTACAACTCTGCGCTGGCCACCTGCCGGCTTCAGGTTGCCGGCACATCACTGCCACGCACTGAATTGACGAGTAGCGCAGCGATGTTCGAGATCCTCACCGACGAGCGCATCGCCGGGGTGCCGCTGCTGGTGTGATTCACCAGACGACGAGTGTTGTCCTGCAAGCTCTCTCGGCGAGCACGTCGAGCACGGTCGTCCCCATTGCGCACGACAGCGGGGCGCGGGCAGCTCGAGGTGGGTCAGGAGTCGAAGCCCGCATGCTCCTGGGCGGTCACGGGGTCAGCACGAAGGAGATGACAGCATCAGAGAAGGCGTCGTTGTCGTCTCCGGCGGCCGTGTGACCCGCGCCGGACAGCTCGACGAATTCGGCGTTCGGCACTTTGGTGAGGAAGTCGGCGACGGCCTCCTCGCTCACCACGTCCGATAGTTTGCCGCGGATCAACAGGATCGGGATGGTCAACTCGGTGGCGGCCTGCTCGAGCTGTTCCACCCGCAGGAACGGATCATCGTGCGGGGCGGTGAGAAACGCCGGATCCCAATGCCAGTACCAGCGGCCGTTGCGGTGGCGCAGATTCTTCTTCAGCCCCTCGGGGTTACGTGGTCGGGACCGGTGCGGCAGGTAGGCGGCCACCGCTTCGGCGGCATCCTCGAGCGAATCGAAGCCATGCACGTGGCTGAACATGAAGTCACGGATGCGTGCACTGCCGTCCTTCTCGTACCGGGGCACCACGTCGACGAGCACCAGACCGGTGACCCGCTGCGGACCGGCGTCGCGGGCGGCTTGGATACCCGTCAATCCGCCCATGCTGGCGCCGATCAGCACCGTCGGCCGGCCGATCTGCTCGAGCACGCGCACAGCGTCGGCCGACAGCGCCTCCACGCTGTACCGGGCATCTGGGGAGCGGTCGCTGTCACCGTGGCCGCGGCTGTCCAGGGCCACCACGTGCAGCCCGCGGGCGGCCAGCTCCTGCCCGGTGTTCTTCCACGACCAGCGGTTCTGCCCGCCGCCGTGCAACATCAGCACCGAGGGCCGCGCCGCATCGAACCCCTCTGTGACAGACGGACGGTTCCATTCGTCGGCAACCAGCCGCAGCCCGTCGGCGCCGGCGAACGTCGCAATAGTCGCGTCGCTGCTGGTCATGGTCCACCGCGTCCTCTCATCGGCCCCCGTCGCCTGAGGTTACCCAGCGCACCAGTTGCGCCGATCCGGGGTCCCGACGGCCAGCGATCAATATATTGTCGGTTGTGCAAATTGATGCCGACTCCGACGAGGATCGTCGGCGCATCATCGAGGCCGCGTACCGCTGCCTGTCCGATTCGCCCCGCGAACCGGTCAAGATGTCGGCGATCCTGCGAACCGCCGGCGTCTCGAGTCGAGCGTTCTATCGCCACTTTCGATCGAAGGACGACCTCTTTCTGGCATTACTGCAGCAGGGCGCCGACGAAATCGCAGCCCGGGTCGACCGGGTGGCCACCGAAGCGATCGGCACCCCCGCAGAACAGTTGGCGGCCTGGATCGGGGAGATCTTCGACCTGATCATCGACCCCCGCCAGCGGATGCAGATGACGGTGATCGACTCCGAGGAAGTCCGCTCGGCCGCGGGGTACCGCGACATGCGCGACCGCTCGCACGCCGGCAGGGAACGGTCGTTGGCTGACATCTTGCGGCGCGGGCGCAGCACCGGAGCGTTTCCCCTGGCCGACCCCGACCACGACGCCGTCGCGATCAGCGCGCTGGTGAGCCGGATCCTGTCCACCGTCACGCCCGACGACGTGCAGGCGATCAAGCAGGCCGAGTCCCGGTTGTTGGACTTCGCGTTGCGCGCAGTCGGTGCAGTCTCGCGCGGTTGACCGTGCACGGGCCCGCCGACCGTGCCATGTGCTGTGACGCGGTGGTCGTGACGCTACGTGTTGCCGCGCCACAATTTGGTGATATAGCGTCACCCAGCGTCCTCACAGATGTACCGTCACCCCACACACCGGGAGTAGGTCAGTCGGAGGCTGTGGCGGTGAACTGCTTGCGAGGAAGGACCGGTTGAATGGTCGCTTCCGACGTGATCGGCAAGCCTGTCCGCGCCTTCGGCGGCTTCTTCTCGATGGCACTCGATACCTTCGTGGCGCTGTTCCAACCGCCGTTCGCCTGGCGCGAGTTGATCTCCCAGTCATGGTTTGTCGCGCGGGTGTCGATCGTGCCGACGCTGTTGCTGACCATCCCCTACACGGTGCTGCTGACGTTCATCACCACGATCCTGCTGACCGAGATCGGCGCCGCGGACTTCTCCGGGACCGGTGCCGCGCTCGGCACGGTCCGCCAGATCGGGCCGATCGTGACCGTGCTGGTGGTCGCGGGCGCGGGAGCGACCGCGATGTGCGCCGACCTCGGCGCCCGCACCATCCGTGAGGAACTCGACGCACTCCGGGTGATGGGCATCAATCCCATTCAGGCGCTTGTGGTTCCGCGGGTGCTGGCCGCCATGATCGTGTCTCTGGCGCTGTCGGCGACTGTCATCCTCGTCGGCCTCTCGGGCGCCTACTTCTTCGTCGTCTACATCCAGCACGTCTCACCGGGCGCGTTCGCGGCAGGTCTGACGCTGCTCATCGGCACCACCGACGTCATCATCGCGTTGGCCAAGGCCGCGTTGTTCGGGCTTTCCGCGGGTCTGATCGCCTGCTACAAAGGCATTTCCGTGCGCGGCGGCCCGGCCGGGGTCGGCAACGCGGTGAACGAGACGGTGGTGTTCACCTTCATGGCGCTGTTCGCGATCAACATCGTCGCCACGGCTGTAGCGATCAAGATCACCGCATGACCGTCTCACGTCCCCACTCCGAGTTCCCGTGGCTCAAGGCCCGGTTCCGCACCGTGGCCGGTCCGTGGAACGACATCGGGACTCAGACCAAGTTCTACGGCCGCACCCTGCGCTCGGTCGGCTACGTCTTCACGCACTACAGTGTCGAGCTGATCCGGATCATCGCCCAGATGGGCTTGGGCGCAGGGGCGCTCATCGTCATCGGCGGCACAGTGGCGATCGTCGGCTTCCTGACCGTCACCACGGGCGCGCTGGTCGCGGTGCAGGGCTACAACGACTTCTCCACACTCGGGGTCGAAGCACTCACCGGATTCGTCTCGGCCTACTTCAACGTGCGGCTCATCGCACCCGCCACCACCGCCATCGCGCTGTCGGCCACGATCGGCGCGGGCGCCACCGCCCAGCTCGGCGCCATGCGGATCAACGAGGAGATCGACGCCCTCGAGGTGATGGGTATCCGCAGCATCGCCTTCCTCGCTTCGAGCAGGGTGATCGCGGGCTTTCTCGTCGTGATCCCGCTGTACTGCGTCGGTGTGCTGATGGCGTTCTGGGCGGCACGTTTCGGCACCACCGTTCTCTACGGTCAGTCCACGGGCGTGTACGACCATTACTTCAAGACGTTCCTGAACCCCACCGACCTGATGTGGTCGTTCGGGCAGTGCATCGTGCTGTCGGTGATCATCATGCTCGTGCACACCTACTACGGCTACACCGCGCGCGGCGGGCCGGCCGGTGTGGGGGAGGCCGTCGGGCGCGCGGTGCGGACCTCGCTGATCGTCTCGGCATCGGTGTTGGTCCTGCTCTCACTGGCCGTCTACGGCCAGTCCGGCAACTTCAACCTGGCGGGCTGACGTGGAACCACACGAGGAAGGCCTTCATCCGGCGTGGTACACGCTGTTCCTGGTCGTGCTGGTCACGGTCGTCCTCTGGCTGACGTACTCGTTGTTCTTCGGCACGTTCACCTCCCATGACACCGTCACGCTGACCTCCGACCGCGCCGGCCTGGTGATGGAGACGAACTCGAAGGTCAAGTTGCGCGGCGTTCAGGTCGGGCGGGTGTCCGCCATCGAGGGCGGCAGCGAGCCGGTGGCGCTGAAGCTGGAGATCGACAAGGACAAGATGGGCTACATCCCGGGCAACGTGGAGGCCCAGATCCGGGCGACCACGGTGTTCGGCGCCAAGTATGTCGACCTGGTCTATCCCAGTGACCCGAAGGGGCAGTTGCAACCCGGTCAGGTGATCCAGTCCCGCAACGTCACCGTCGAGGCGAACACGGTGTTCCAGAACGTGGTCCAGATCATCGACCGCGTCGACGTGGCGAAGCTCAACAGCACACTGTCGGCGCTCGCGGACGGGGTGCGGGGCCTGGGGCCGCAGATCGGCGAGGCCACTACCGCGGCGAATCAGGTCCTGCTGCAACTGAATCCGCGCAACGAGACGATCGCCGAGGACTGGCGCACGCTGCGGCGGTTCAACGACACCTACAGTGCCGCGGCGGGCGACATCGTCGCCACGCTCGACGCGCTCAGTACCACCAGCACGACGATCGCCAACCGTGCCACCCAACTCGACACTCTGCTGATGGCCACGATCGGCCTCTCGAACAGCGGCATCAGCCTGCTGGCGCCGAACCAGGCCAACCTGATCAAGGCCATCAACGTTCTGCAGCCCACCACCGGCTTGCTCTTCAAGTACAGCCCGGAATACACCTGCCTTCTCACGGGCGCCAAGACGCTGCTCGACACCGGCGGGTACGACGGGCCGGGCGGAAACGGCCGCACCCTGGTGCTCGACGTCGGCCTGTCCCTGGGCGACGACCCGTACCACTACCCCGACAACCTG
This sequence comes from Actinomycetota bacterium, assembly GCA_040752555.1. Lineage (GTDB taxonomy): Bacteria > Actinomycetota > Actinomycetes > Mycobacteriales > Mycobacteriaceae > Mycobacterium. The sequence goes on from JBFMGT010000001.1 coordinate 539,213, forward strand.
CCGATCATCGGCGCCAAGGGCGGGCCGGGCGGTAAGCCGTCGTGTGGGTCGCTGCCCGACGTCGCCAAGAATTGGCCGGTGCGAAACCTGGTGACCAACACCGGGTTCGGCACCGGTATCGACTGGCGGCCCAATCCGGGCATCGGCTTCCCCGCCTGGGCCAACTACCTGCCGACCACCCGTGCCGTGCCAGAGCCGCCCAGCATCCGCAACCTGTTCGGCGGACCGGCCATCGGACCGATCCCTTACCCGGGTGCCCCTGCCTACGGCGCGGACCTCTACGCCCCCGACGGCACCCCGCTGTGGCCGGGCTTGCCGCCGGCCCCGCCCCCGGGCGCGCCGAGGGATCCCGGAGCCACGCCGGGCTCCGAGCCGTTCATCGTCGCGAACCCTGCCCAGATGCAGCCGACCCCGCTGCCGCCGGTTCCGCTTCCGCGCGAGGCCGCCCCGTCACCATGACCGCCATCGAGACATCAGGAACAGGAGTCCGGCCATGCCAGGCTTGACGACCAGGATCCGGCACGACGCGTGGCGTCTTGCCGTGTTCCTGACCGTGTGCCTGCTGGGCGTGTTCGGGCTGTTCGCCGTGTTCGGCCAGATGCGTTTCGGGGAGAAGACGCACACCTACCGGGCCGAGTTCATGAACGTGAGCGGGCTCGAGAACGGCGACTTCGTCCGGATCGCGGGTGTCGAGGTCGGAAGTGTGAAACGCGTTGCCATCCAGCCGGATACGACCGCGGTCGTGGAGTTCACCGCGGAGGATTCGGTGGTGCTCACCCAGGGCAGCCGGGCGGTGATCCGTTACGACGACCTGATCGGCGGGCGGTTCCTGGCGTTGGAGGAGGGTGCGGGGAGCACTGCGAAGCTGAAGCCGGGCGACACGATCCCGATGGCGCGCACGGCGCCGGCGCTGGACCTCGACGCGCTGATCGGCGGCTTCCGTCCGCTGTTTCGGGCGCTGGATCCCGAACAGGTGAATGCGTTGTCCGGGCAGCTCATTTCGGCCCTGCAGGGGCAAGGTGGCACGATCAACTCCTTCCTGGCGCAGACCGCGGCGCTGACCAGCACGCTGGCCGACCGGGACCAGCTGATCGGGCAGGTGGTCGACAACCTCAACGTGGTGCTGGGATCGCTGGGCGACCAGAGCGACCAGTTCGCCAAGGCTGTCGACGGGCTCTCCGGACTGGTCGAGACCCTCTCCCAGCGCAGGCAGGACATCAGCACGGGGCTGGCTTACACCAACGCGGCGGCCTCGAGCATCGCTGACCTGCTGACACAGGCGCGGGAACCGTTCGCCAAGACGGTGCATGAAACAGACCGTGCGTCGGCCATCGTGGTGGCCGACCACGACTACTTCGACAACCTGCTCAACACGTTGCCCGACGCCTACCAGGCGCTGGCGCGGCAAGGCATCTACGGCGATTTCTTCAGCTTCTACCTGTGCGACATCGTGCTCAAACTCAACGGCAAGGGCGGCCAACCCGTGTACGTCAAGGTGGCCGGCCAGTCGACGGGGAGGTGCGCGCCGCGATGAAGTCCTTCAGCGAACGCAATCAGCTGGTGATCGGTGCGATCGGACTGTTGGTCACCATCGGCGTGGTGGTCGGCTCCTTGAACTACGACAAGCTGCCGTTCTTCCAGGGTCGCGAGTACTCGGCGTACTTCGCCGACGCCGGCGGCCTCGCCACCGGGCAGGACGTCCTGGTGTCGGGTTTCAAGGTGGGCACCGTCAAATCCATCGACCTGGACCAGTCGCGCGCACGGATCACGTTCACCGTCGCCAAGGACATCCGGCTCGGAGACCGTACCGAGGCGGCGATCAAGACCAAGGGACTCCTCGGCAACAAGCTGTTGGAGGTCACGTCGCGCGGAGAGGGGCAGCTGGATGGCCCGATTCCCTTGCAGCGCACCACCTCTCCGTATCAGCTCCCCGACGCGCTCGGTGACCTGGCGACGACGATCAGCGGCCTGAACACCGACCAGCTGTCGGAGTCACTGCGGGTGCTGTCGGCGACCTTCGCCGACACCCCGCCGCAGCTGAAGGTGGCCGTCGACGGGGTCGCGCGGTTCTCCCAGACTCTCGACGAACGCGACGCGCAGCTGCGCAACCTTCTCGGCAACGCCGACAAGGCGACCACGGTGCTGGCCGAGCGCAGCAACCAGATCGTCGGCCTGGTCAACAACAGCAACGCGCTGCTGGCCGAGCTGCGCAACCAGAGTGCGGCGCTGGACCAGATCTCGGGCAACGTCTCCGCGCTCAGCGACCAGTTGCTCGGATTCATCAACGACAACCGCGCAACGCTCAGACCGGCGCTGGACAAGCTCAACGGCGTGCTGACGATGATCGACAACCGCAAGGAACGCCTGCAGAAGTCGCTGCACCTGCTTCAGCAGTATTCGATGTCGCTGGGCGAGTCGGTGTCGTCCGGCCCGTTCTTCAAAACGTATGTGGCGAACCTCTTGCCGGGCCAGTTCGTGCAGCCGTTCGTCGATGCCGCGTTCTCCGACCTCGGCCTCGACCCCAATGTGCTGTTGCCGTCGGAGCGCACCGACCCGCAGGTCGGTCAGCCCGGCACCCCTGCGCTGCCGGTGCCGTTCCCCCGTACCGGCCAGGGCGGCGAACCGCGGCTGACCATTCCCGACGCCATCACCGGCAATCCCGGGGACCAGGGTTGTGGCCCGCCGGGGCTGCCGTTGCCGGGGCCCACCGGCTGCTACCCCTATCGCGAACCGCTGCCCGCACCGCCGCCCGGCGGCCCACCGCCGGGGCCGCCCGCCGAGGCGCCACCGAACATGCAGTCGGTTCCTGGGCCCACTCCGCTGCCCCAGGTCGTGCCCGCGCCCGGTGAGGTCTCGCACCTCTCGCCCCCGGAGGGAGGCCAATGACCCGGATCCCGCGCTTGTTCCTGACCGCCGCGCTGGTGGCGATCCTCGTCGGCGGTGTGGTGGTGCTCCTGCGAACCACCGACTCGGTGAACCGCACCCACGTCGTCGCCTACTTCGAGAACAGCAACGGCATCTATCCCGGCGATGACGTCCGCATCGTCGGCGTGCCCGTGGGCAGGATCGAATCCATTGAGCCGCAACCCGACGCGGTCAAGATCTCGTTCTGGTACGACAGCAAGTACAAGGTGCCCGCCGACGCCAAGGCTGCGATCCTGTCGCCGACGGTGGTGACCTCCCGCGCCATCCAGCTCACGCCCGCGTACACCGGGGGCCCGGTGATGCGCAACGACACGGTGATCCCTCGCGAACGGACGGCAGTCCCGGTGGAGTGGGACCAGGTTCGCGAACAACTGGCCAAGCTGGCCGAGAGCCTGCAGCCGACCGAGCCCGGTGGGGTGAGCCCGCTGGGCTCGGCGATCAACACCACCGCCGACAACCTGCGGGGTCAGGGCGCCAACATCCGCGAGGCCGTCATCAAACTGTCGCAAGCCATTTCAGCGCTCGGCGACAAGAGCACCAACATCTTCTCCACGGTCGAGAATCTGGCGATCCTGGTGTCGGCACTGCAGGACAGCACCGACGTGATGCGCCAGCTCAATCAGAATCTCGCCAGCGTGACCGGGCTGCTGGCCGACGATCCCGACGAGGTGGCCAACGCCGTCCGCGACCTGAACACCGTGGTCGGTGAGGTGCAGACGTTCGTGGCCGAGAACCGCGAATCGCTGGGCACAACGTCCGACAAACTCGCCGGGGTGACCCAGGCGCTCACTGACAGCCTCGGTGACCTGAAGCAGTTCCTGCACGTCGCGCCGAACACGTTGCAGAACTACGTGAACATCTGGCAGCCGGCCCAGGGTGCGGTCAGCAGCGTTCCGATGATCAACAACTTCTCCGATCCGATCTCGTTCCTGTGTGGCGCCGTGCAGGCGGCCTCACGGCTGGGTGCCGAGGAGTCGGCCAAGCTGTGCGTGCAGTATCTGGCGCCGATCGTCAAGAACCGGCAGTACAACTTCCTGCCGGTGGCGCAGAACGTCTTCGTCGGCGCCAGCACCCGGCCCAACGAGCTGACCTACAGCGAGGACTGGTTGCGGCCGGATTACGTTCCGCCGCAAGGTGGTTCGGCACCCGCGCCGGCATCGGGGCCGGGTCCCGGGCCGGCTCCCGCACCGGCCGAGGCGGCGCCGCTGCCGCTGTCGATGGGGCCGTTGCTCCCGGCCGAAGCGATCCCCACGACGCCGAATCCGGCAGACGGCCTGCAGGGGCTGATGGTGCCCCCGGGAGCGACGCCGTGAGGGCCGGGGTGCGTGCGGTCACCGTCGCGATCGCGTCCGTCGGTTTGCTCTCCGGGTGCGCGGATTGGCGTGGGCTGAACTCGATTCCGCTGCCTGGTGTCGAGGGCACCGGCCCCGAAGCGTTCACCATCGAGGCGCAGATGCCGGACGTCAACGCCATCGAGCCCAACTCCCGCGTGCGCGTCGGAGACGTCAACGTCGGACACGTCCGCAAGATCGAACGCCAGGGCTGGCATGCACTGGTGACGATCGAACTCAACGGCAACGTCCAGTTGCCCGCCAACGCCACCGCCACGCTGGGGCAAACCAGCCTGCTGGGGTCCCAACACATCGAGCTGGCCCCGCCCACCGACGTGGCTCCCGCGGGACGGCTGCGCCAGGGCTCGCTGATCCCGTTGTCGTCATCCGGCACGTTCCCCACCACCGAGCAGGCGCTGGCCGCAGTGGCCATGCTGCTCAACGGTGGCGGCATCGGCGACATCCAGGACATCACCGAGGCGCTGAGTGTCGCGTTCGCCGGGCGGGAAGGCGACCTGCGCAGCCTGATCGAGCAACTGGACCTCGCGATCGGCTACCTCGACGACCAGAAGCAGGACATCATCGATGCCGCCGACAGCCTCAACAACCTGGTCGGGCAGTTCGCCGAACAGAAGCCAGTGGTGGACAAGGCGCTCAAGACCATTCCGGACGCACTCGCGGTGCTCAAGGAGCAACGCAAGAACCTCGCCGAGGCGCTGACCCAGTTGGGCAGATTCAGCGCGCTGGCCGCCGACTCGGTCAACCAGACCAAGGAGGCTCTGGTCGCCGAGCTCAAGGACCTGGGCCCGACGGTGGAGCAGCTCGCCAACGCCGGTCCCGCGCTGACCCGCGCGCTGAGCTTCCTCCCGACCTTCCCCTTCCCCAAGGAAACGCTGACCAACTGGATGCGCGGCGACTACGCGAACCTGACGCTGGTGCTCGACCTGACGCTGAGCCGCATCGATCAGGGCATCTTCACCGGGTCCCGGTGGGAATGCGACCTGACGTGGCTGGAACTGCAGTGGGGCCGCACCATCGGCCAGTTCCCCAGCCCCTGCAACGCAGGCGGTCCCGGCACGGCGGGCAACCCGCTGGTCGCCCCGTACCGATTCGACCAGGGGCGGTGACATGCGGCTGACCCGTCGGATCCTCATGCAGATGGTCGTGTTCGGCCTCATCGCTACCACCGCGCTGGCGATCATGGTGTTCAACTACATGCGGTTGCCTGCGTTCTTCGGTGTGGGCCAGTACCAGGTCACGATGAAGCTGGCGCAGAGCGGCGGCCTGTACCCGCGGGGCAACGTCACCTATCGCGGCGTCGAGGTCGGCGAGGTGAAGAGCGTGTCGCTGACCGACACCGGGGTGTCGGCGGTGTTGGCGCTGAACTCCGATGTGAAGATCCCCGCCGACGTGGAAGCACAGGTACACAGCGTGTCCGCGGTAGGGGAGCAGTTCGTCCAGTTGCTGCCCCGCAGCGCGGACGGTCCAATGCTCGAGAACGGCGATGTCATCGGTGAGGACCGCACCACGGTGCCGACGGACATCAACACGGTGCTGGATGCCACCAACCGTGGGTTGGCGGCGATCCCGCAGGAGAACCTGCAGACCGTGGTCGACGAGGCCTACACCGCGGTCGGCGGTCTGGGTCCGGAGTTGCGGCGCCTGGTCAGCGGCAGCTCGACGCTGGCCATCGATGCCCGCGCGAACCTCGACTCGGTCCTCACCGTGGTGGATCAGTCGAAGCCGGTGCTCGACAGCCAGATCGAGACCGGGGACTCGATCCGGGCATGGGCGTCGAACCTGGCCGGCATCACCGGACAGCTGCAGCGGCAGGACCAGGCGGTGAACGGCATCCTCGACAAGGGCCCGGGTGCCGCCGAGGAGGTGCGGGCGCTGTTCGACCGGCTGCAGCCGACACTGCCGATCGTGCTGGCCAACCTGGTGAGCGTCGGCGAGGTGCTGGTCACCTATCAGCCCAGCCTCGAGCAGCTGCTGGTGCTGTTGCCTCAGGGCACCGCGGTCACGCAGGCCGTCGGCGTGCACAAGCGCAACACCAAACAGGACTACATGGGCGACGCCCTGAACTTCAACCTGAACCTGGCGATCCCGGCGTTCCCCGCACCGATCCCGCTGCCGCCGCAGGCGCTGCCACCGCCGTGCACCACCGGCTTCCTGCCGGCTCAACAGCGGCGGGTGCCGACCTTCGAGGACTATCCCGACCGGCCGCCGGGCAACGTGTACTGCCGCGTGCCGCAGGACGCGCCGTTCAACGTGCGCGGCGCCCGTAACCTGCCGTGCGTCGAGCGGCCCGGCAAGCGTGCCCCGACGTGGCAGGAATGCCTGAGCGACGAGACCTATGTGCCGCTCAACGACGGCTACAACTGGAAGGGCGACCCGAACGCGACCGCGTCCGGCCAGCCCGTCCCCGACATTCCGCCGAACATCCCCGCCACAGGGGCGTCTGCGCCACCGGGACCCGCGCCACCGCCCATCGCGGCCGCCGAATACGATCCGGCGAGCGGCACGTACGTCGGACCGGACGGACGTGTCTATACACAGTCCAACCTGGCCAACGGTGCCGCAGAGGAGAAGACATGGCAGACGATGCTGCTGCCCCCGAAGGGGAAGTGACGGAGGCGACCCCCGAGCCGGACACCAGCGTCGAGCCGACCGACGGCGACGAAACCGACATCGACGAGACCGACATCGATGACACCGAGGAACCGCGACCGCCGCGTGAGCCGTGGTCCTCGGTGAAGATCGCCCTCGTCGCGGGCTTGGCCGTCGTCCTGGCGCTTGCGGGTCTGACCGGCTGGCTGGGTTACCGCGCCTGGGAGTCGCAGCGCGCCGAGCAGGCGCGCGAGCTTTTCCTGCAGGTGGGCCGGCAGGGCGCGGTGAACCTGACCACGATCGACTGGGAGCACGCGGACGCTGACGTGCAGCGCATCCTGGATTCGGCGACGGGAACGTTCTACGACGACTTCCAGCAGCGAGCCCCGGCCTTCGCCGATGTGGTGAAGCAGGCCAAGTCGAAGTCCGAGGGCACCATCGCCGAAGCGGGTCTGGAGTCCTCGAGCGAGAACGAGGCGCAGGTGCTGGTCGCGGTGTCGGTGAAGACGACGAACGCCGGTGCCCCCGAACAACAGCCACGGGCCTGGCGAATGCGGATCTCGGTGGAGAAGATCGGTGACGAGGCGAAGGTGGCCAACGTGGAGTTCGTGCCGTGACCGACGAGAAGGGCGCCGACACCGGCGAGAAAGTCACCGACACCAACACCGACACCGGCACCGACGACCCGGTCGAGGTCACGGAGTCGGCCGGCACTGACGTCGAGCCGTCCGCCGAGGTGTCCACCGAGCCGTCGGAGGAATCGTCGGAGCCCGTGTCGGTGCGCCGCCGCACCGAATGGTCGCGGATCGTCGCCTTCGCGGTGCTTCCGGCCGTCGCGTTGGCCTTTGCCCTCGGCGCGGGCTATCTGAAGTGGCGGTCTGACACCGTGCGGGACAGTCGCATCGCTGCCGCGACGTCGATGCAGGCGGCCCGGGACAGCACCATCGCGCTGCTGTCCTACACGCCCGACAAGGTGGACCAGCAACTCGGCGCCGCCCGCGATCTGCTCACCGGCGAGTTCCGCGACTCGTACACGTCGCTGACCAACGACGTCGTGATCCCCGGTGCCAAACAGAAGCAGATCGCCGCGGTCGCCTCGGTACCCGCCGCCGCATCGGTGTCAGCCACCCCGCAGGAAGCCGTGGTACTGGTGTTCGTCAACCAGACCGTCACCGTCGGCCAGGACGCGCCGACCGATACGAACTCGAGTGTGCGCGTCACCCTCGAGAAGGTCGGCGATCGCTGGTTGATCTCCCAGTTCGACCCGGTCTAGTCACGCCTTGCGGCCGGGGTGGCTGCGGCCCAGCAGCGGCAGCAGCAGCCGGTGCGGTGCGTAGCGGTACAGCAGCGCAGCCGCGCGGTTGGGGGTGCCGGGAACGATCACGCCGCGGCCCCGGTCGAGGCCGTCGATCGCGGTGCGCGCCACCGCATCGGCCTGCTCCCACAGAAACGGCGGCAGCATCTTCTCAGCCTCCTCGTCGGGAATGCCTGCCGCAGCGCCGAATTCGGTGCGCACCGGGCCCGGGCACACGACCGCCGCGATCACGCCGCTGCCGCGCAGCTCTTCGCGCATGGCTTCGGTGTAGGACAACACGAACGCCTTTGCCGCCCCGTAGGACGCCTGGAACGGCACCGGCCCGAACGCGCCGACGGAGGCCACGTTGAGCACCGCACCGCGCCCGCGCGCCACCATGGCGGGAACGAATCGGGCGCTGAGGTCCACGACAGCGGCGATGTCGAGTTCGATCAGTTTCAGCTCGTCGGCCGCACTGACCCGCGCCACCGGTCCGAGGTTGGACATGCCGGCGTTGTTGACCAGGATGTCGACGGTCACGCCGAGCGCGGCCACCTCGTCGGGCAGCGCCGCGCGCTGCGCGGGGTCGGCCAGATCGGCGGGCACGACGAAGGCGCGGGCGCCCAGGGACTGTGCGAGCGCAGTCAGCTTGTCGGCGCGCCGCGCCACCAACACCACCGGATAGCCACGGCGGGCGAACTCGTGGGCGATCTGCTCACCGATGCCCGAGGACGCGCCGGTCACCAGCACCGCCCCGGTGTCGGAGACGGGCGGCAGCATCGACATGGCGCCAGCCTAACCTTGGCACCATGACGGCGCGCCGACTCACCGCGGTCGACGCCCAGATGCTGTGGCTGTCGGCAGCGACCCCGAACGACCAATTCCTGCTCTACGGCTTCGCTGCATCGGTCGATCCCGCCCCCGCGCAGGCCGCCGTGCACGGCGAAGCGGCCCGCTGCGCCGAGTTGACGGTCCGGGTCCGCGACCGTGGCCCGTGGCGCTACCCGGTGTGGGAGCGGTGCGACCTCGACGCAGAGCAGTTCGTGGTACACGAGGGGACGACGTGGGCGGGCGTGCTGGCCATGGTGACCGCGCTGGCGGACGTGCAGGTCGACCCGCAGGTGCACCCGTGGCGCCTGCATGTCTTTCCCGTCGTCGAGCAGCTGCCCGGTGTCGGCGCGGGATCGGTTGCAGTGCTGCAAGTTTCGCATGCCCTGGCCGACGGTGGGCGAGCGTCGGCGCTGGCGGCGCGGCTGTTCGGACGGTCGAGTGCGCTGTCTCCGGTGATGCCACGGGCGACAAGCGGCTTCGCGCGGAAGTCCGCGGCGGCCGCTCGGGCGCACCGCACGCTCATTGCGGACACCGGCGCCGGACTCGTTCCGCCACCGGCAGTCTCGTGTCCGGTGTTGCACAGCAACACGCGGCCGACCGGTGCGGTGGCCGTCCGCACCCTCGTCTGCCGGCGCGGCGAACTGACCGGTCCGACGGTCACCGTCGCTGCGCTGACGGCGATCTCGGCCGCGCTGGCCGACCAGCTGCGCGCTCTCGGCGACGACACCGCGCACCTGCGCGCTGAGCTGCCGATGGCCAAAACCGGTGCGCGCAGGGCGAACAACCACTTCGGCAACGTCGGGGTCGGGCTGTACCCGCACCTGCCGCGCGAGCGGCGGGCGCACGCGATCGCGCAGGATCTGCACCGGCGCCGCCGCCGCGCATCGCATCCGGCGATGGCTGCCCAGGACGCGGCCTTCGCCGCGGTGCCCGCCGCACTACTGCGGTGGGGGATGAGCCAGTTCGACCCGGAGCAGCGTCCGCCCACCGTCATCGGTAACACCGTCGTCTCCAGCGTGAACCGGGGTCCCGCGGACCTGTCCTTCGGCGGCGCGCCCGTCGTGCTGACTGCCGGCTTCCCCGCACTGTCGCCCATGATGGGCGTCACGCACGGGGTGCACGGCATCGGCGAGACGGTCGTGATCAGCGTGCACGCCGCCGAATCGGCGATCGGCGACGTCGACGCTTATGTCGAACGGTTGGCCCGAGAGCTCGGCTGACCGGCTGATTCGCTCCGCGCGGCGACCGAGCGCAGGGACTGTAGCGCCGCCTCGCGGTCGTCGCCCATGCCCACCAGCGCATCGACGATCAGGGGTCCGAGGATCTGCGTCAGCCCGTGGCCCTCGTGGCCGAAGAATCCCGCGGTCTCGAGCATCACCGCGCCGTGGTTGAGGCTCCACAGCCGACCCGCGACAGCGGTCTCGTCGTCGGGTCGAATGCGGCCCGCGGCCATCATCCGGTGCACGGCCTGCCGCAGTGCGCCGAACGACGCCGCCCATTCGGCGCGGTTGGTGGCACTGCCCGTCTGCGTGAGATCGGCCCGATGTGCCGCGATCGACGGTGGGGCCGAGGTGCCGAACATCAGCTGGTAGCGCTGAGGATTGGCCATCGCGAAGCGGTGGTAGGCCAGACCCATCGCCAGGAAGTCGGCCACCGGGTCGTCGGTCAGCGGCACCTCGGTGAGCACCGCGGTGAACCGGTCGAAAACCTCGCGGGCGATCGCGTCGAGCAGGCCCGTCATGCCACCGAAGTGGGTGTACACCGCCATCGTCGAGGTCCCGGCCTCGGCGGCGACCGCACGCGCCCGCAACGCGGCCACGCCATCGCGCTCGAGAAGGCGCACGCCCGCGTCGACCACAGCCTCCGGCATCGAAGTCATGGTTGCCATCGTGCCATAACGGTGTTATAAAAAGCACACGATAACGCTGTTATAGGAGGCGGACATGGTCAATCGCTACCTCGAAGGCGTCTACGCGCCACTGACAGAGGAAGTCACACTCACGGACCTGGAGGTGGCCGGCTCGATCCCCGAGCATCTGGACGGCCGCTACCTGCGCAACGGCCCCAATCCGATCGGGGAGATCGACCCGCAGCTCTATCACTGGTTCGTCGGCGATGGCATGGTGCACGGCATCCGGCTGCGCGACGGCCGCGCCGAGTGGTATCGCAACCGCTGGGTCCGCGGCCCGGGCACCGCGCGGGCGCTGGGCGAGTCCGTCCCTGACCAGCGCGTCGCGGTGTCGCCGATCGGCGCGAACACCAACGTCATCGGCCACGCGGGCAAGACCCTGGCCCTCATCGAGGCGGGGGTGCCGGCCTACGAGCTCACCGACGACCTCGACACCATCGGCGTCTGCGACTTCGACGGCACGCTGCGCGGCGGATACACCGCCCACCCCAAACGCGATCCACAGACCGGCGAACTGCATGCGGTGTCCTACCGCCTGGGGCAGAAGAACACCGTGCAGTACTCGGTGATCGGAGTCGACGGCCGCGCCCGGCGCACCGTGGACATCGACGTCACGGGGAGCCCGATGATGCACGACTTCTCGCTGACCGAACGGTATGTGGTGTTCTACGACCTGCCGGTCACCTTCGACGTGGAACAGGCGGTGGAGATGACCGTGCCACGCGCGCTGCGCCTTCCGGCCCGCTTGATGATGTCAGCGCTTCTCGGGCGGGTGCGCATCCCCGACCCGGTGGCCGCGCGCATGCCGGTCCCGCCGAGCGCCGATCGACGCTTCCCGTATTCGTGGAATCCGCACTACCCGGCACGGGTCGGCGTGATGCCGCGCGAGGGCGGCAACGCCGACGTCCGGTGGTTCGACGTCGAGCCGTGCTACGTGTTCCACCCCATGAACGCCTACGACTCCGGTGACACCGTGGTTCTCGATGTCGTCCGCCACCCCACGATGTTCGACACCGACCATCTGGGCCCGGCCGAGGGCCCGCCGACGCTGGAACGCTGGACCGTCGACCTCGCCGACGGCAAGGTTCGGGAGTCGCGCCTCGACGACCGTCCCCAGGAGTTCCCCCGCGTCGACGAGCGGTTGGTTGGCAAGCAGCACCGCTACGGCTATGCCCCCGGCTTCACCACCGGCGGAGACGAAACCTTGTTCAAACACGATCTCGTTGGCGACAATTCGCTCAGCCGGTCATTCGGGCCGGGCAAGGCGGTCGGCGAGTTCGTCTTCGAACCCACCGCTGCTGACGCCGACGAGGACGACGGCGTGCTGATGGGCTACGTGTACGACCGGGCCACTGATCGCAGCGAGCTGAGGATCCTCGACGCGCAGACCCTCGACGACGTGGCCGCGATCAAGCTGCCGCACCGCGTGCCCGCCGGCTTCCACGGCAACTGGGTCCCGGCCTGATCTGGGTCGCCTGACCCCGCGAGCAGACATGAACTCGCGTGACACGCCGCAATTCCACACGAGATTGTGTCTGTTCGCGACCACGAGAACTGGAACACGTTCTAGTCTGAGGAGCCATGGGGTTTCTCAAGCAAGACGCACCGGTCGTCGACTACGCCGAATGGAGCAAGGGAACCCGCGCGGAGCGGATCGTCCCGATGGCCAGACACTGGGCCGAGGTGGGCTTCGGCACACCGGTGGTGATGCACCTGTTCTACGTCGTCAAGATCCTGCTCTACGTGCTCGTCGGGTGGCTGGTCGCGCTGGCTACCACAGGCATCGACGGCTTCACCAACGTCGCGGCCTGGTACCACGAGCCGATCGTGTATCAGAAGGTCGTCTTCTACACGATGCTGTTCGAGATCGTCGGCCTGGGCTGCGGCTTCGGCCCGCTGAACAACCGGTTCTTCCCACCGATGGGTTCGGTGCTGTACTGGCTGCGGCCCAGCACGATTCGGCTGCCTCCCTGGCCTAACCGCATCCCGCTGACCAAGGGCGATGCCCGCACGCCCGTCGACGTGGCGCTCTACGGCGCCCTGCTGGTGGCTTTGCTGTTCGCTCTTTTTTCCGATGGCACCGGACCCATCCCGGAGCTCGGCTCGCAGATCGGCGTGCTACCGATCTGGCAGACCGCGACGATCCTCGGCCTGCTCGCGCTCGCCGGCCTGCGCGACAAAGTGTTGTTCCTGGCCGCCCGCGGCGAGGTCTACGGCGCGCTGGCGGTCTGCTTCCTGTTCAGCGGTGCCGACATCGTGATCGCGGCCAAGCTGGTGTGCCTGGTCATCTGGATGGGTGCGGCGACGTCGAAGCTCAACAAGCACTTCCCCTTCGTCATCTCGACGATGATGAGCAACAACCCGGTGATCCGGCCCCGCTGGATCAAACGAAAGTTCTTCGAGCACTTCCCCGACGACCTGCGGCCCGGCCGCGCCTCACGCTGGCTCGCCCACATCTCGACCGCGATCGAGATGCTGGTCCCGCTGGTGCTGTTCTTCTCCCACGGCGGCTGGCCCACCGCGATCGCGGCGTTCGTGATGCTGTGCTTCCATTTCGGCATCCTCTCGGCGATCCCGATGGGCGTGCCGCTGGAGTGGAACGTCTTCATGATGTTCTCGGTGTTGGCGCTGTTCGTCGGCAACGCCGGCATCGGGCTCGCCGATCTGCAGAGCCCGTGGCCGCTGGTGCTGTTCGCGGTATCGGCGGGCACCGTCGCGATCGGAAACCTGTTTCCGCGCAAGGTCTCCTTCCTGCCCGGCATGCGCTACTACGCGGGCAACTGGGACACCTCGCTGTGGTGCATCAAGCCGTCGGCCGACGCCAAGATCGCCCAGGGCATCGTCGCGATCGCCAGCATGCCCGCCGCGCAGATGGAGAAGTTCTACGGCAGCCGGGAGACCGCCGAGATGTACCAGTACATGGGGTATGCCTTCCGCTCGTTCAACACCCACGGCCGCGCGATGTTCACGCTCGCGCACCGGCTGATGGCCGGGTATGACGAAGCCGAGTACGTGCTCACCGACGGAGAACGAATCTGCAGCACCGCGATCGGCTGGAACTTCGGCGACGGGCACATGCACAACGAGCAGCTGATCGCCGCGCTGCAGAAGCGCTGCGGCTTCGAGCCGGGGGAGGTGCGGGTGCTGCTGCTCGATGCACAACCGATCCACCGGCAGCGCCAGGAGTACCGGCTCGTCGACGCGGCCACCGGGGAGTTCGAGCGGGGCTACATCCTGGTCGCCGACATGGTCACCCGGCAGCCGTGGGACGACACCGTGCCGGTGCACGTCACGTGGCGCAAAGACGCCATCGAAACAGCCTGAGTGACGAGCTGACTCGAGTCAGCCCATCACGTCGCGGATCGGCACGCTCTCCAGTCCGGTGAGCAGGAGCTCGCGCGAGACGTCGAGGTGCTTGCGCCAGTGCTGCTCGGCACCGGCCGCATCACCGGCCCGCAGGTAGGTCATCAACTTGCGGTAGGAGCGAATCAGCTTGTCGTAGTCAGCTTTCGAGACGGGCCGGCGCTCGTTGAACACGAATGCTGTGTGCCGCACAGTGATCTCGTGCAACATGCCGGCGACGATGGACAGCGTGGCGTTGCCCGACAGCTGCACCACGCGCAGGTGGAACGCGCCGGTGTTCTCGGCCAGCCGGTCGGACTCGCAGCCCTGCGCCACCAGACCTTCGAGGAGAGTGTCGAGTTCGGCGAATGCCTCGTCCGAGCCGGATTCGGCGAGCAGCCGCGCCGCCATCGGTTCGATGCCGGCCTTCGCGGTGAGCAGATCGGCGATCGTGGCCCCCGACAGTTCGAGCAGCAGACCGGCGGGTCGGGCGACCACCTCGGGGCCGGGTACGCGCACCCGCGCACCGGTGCGCGAGCCGCGCCGCACCTCGACCAACCGCTCCGATTCCAGTACCCGGACCGCTTCGCGCAGCGTCGGCCTGCTGACGCCGAAGTGCGCCATCAGCTCGGCCTCGTTGGGCAGGAAGTCCCCGTCGGTGAGCTGTCCCTCGACCACCATGCGGCGCAACGTGCCTGCGACCAACTCCGCGGTCTTCGGTGAGCGCACCCCCGGCCGCGAACCGGCCGCGTCGAGCATCGGCGCCAACCGGGTACTGCGCGTCACGTTCGTCTCCACCATGCTTGCCACTACGTCACCGCGGGTCGGTGAGCTGTGCAACTCAGTAAACCATGTCGGTGGTGCGGAATCTTCGAAGAGTGTGAGCGGCCGGGCTGACCAGCATGGCAGGGTAGCGCCCATGCCGCAGGAATCCACCGCCGAGCAGGCCGCCGAGCGGCTGCGCCCCGTCGACACGCTGGGACTTCCGCTCGGGCCCGGGCAGCCGCCGACGTTCCTGCGTGCGCTCGGTGCGCGTACGGACTGGACGAACCTGCAGGTCTACGGCGCACTGCTGGCGGTGGGTACCGAACTGTTCTCCCACACCGGGGTCCGTTACGTCTCGGGTTTCTACGGGCCGCTGGAGCGCGCGCTGCGCGACGCCGGTGCCGACGTCGAGTTCATGCCAGCCGACTTCCGGCGCTTCGGCCCATTGCTCGAGCGTCAGCGCCCCCGGGTGATGGCCACGGTCGCCGCGTCACCGGATGCCGACGGATGGTGTTCACTGTCGCTACACGCCGGTGCCACCGTGGCCGAATTGCACCGCGCCGGAGCAGATCCGGACCGGCTGCTGATCGTCGAAGCGTCCGAGGCGTTCCCGCGCACCGTCGGGTTGGGACAGCAGCATCGGCACGCGCTGCACATCGACGAGATCGACGTACTGATCCCGTCGACGGAGCCGCCGCTCGCGCTGCCCAGCGCAGCGCCCACCGACACCGACCTGGCGATCGCACGGCACGCAGTCGGTTTCATCGATTCAGGGGCCACACTGCAGACCGGCATCGGCGCCATCCCCAGCCAGATCGCCACGTTGCTCGCCGACGGGGATGTCGGCGATTTCGGGCTGCACAGCGAGATGTTCACCGACGGCTGCATGCGCCTGCATCAGGCGGGCAAGGTCACCAACGCACGCAAGGGGCAGTACGGCGGGGTCAGCGTCACGACGTTCGCGTTCGGCTCGGCCGATCTCTACGCCTGGCTGGACGGCAACGCCGAGGTCGCCTTCCTGCCCGTCGAGGTGGTCAATGCGCCCGAGGTGATCGCGGCGAACGCCGACATGATCTCGATCAACGGTGCGCTGGCGGTCGACGTGCACGGCCAAGTCGTGGCCGACACGATCGGCGACGAGCAGTTCAGCGGAATCGGTGGGGCCGAGGATTTCGTGGCGGGTGTCGGGCTCGAACTGTCCGACCGGTCGTTGATCTGTCTGCCCTCGACCTTCGAGCGCGACGGCGTTCCGCACTCCCGCATCGTCGCCCAGTTCCCGGCGGGCGCGGTCATCACCACGCCGCGCCACCACGTCGACGTGATCGTCACCGAGTACGGCGCTGCGGAGCTCGAAGGGCTGACCGTGCGCGAGCGCGGGCATGCGTTGGCGGCCATCGCGCACCCGTTGTTTCGCGACGATTTGATCGACGCGGCCGACCGTGCGGCCCGGCGCGCCTGAGCAGGTTGACCTAGTAAACCTTGTTCGTTTACGTTCGAGGCACCATCGTGTGAGAAGGAGTGTCTGGAATGCCTGAAGCCGTCATCGTCGAGGCTGTGCGGTCCCCTGTCGGCAAGCGCAACGGCGGTCTCTCCGGGGTGCATCCGGCCGAGCTGTCCGCCCAGGTGCTCAACGGGCTCGTCGAACGAGCCGGTGTCGATCCGGCGTTGGTCGACGACGTCATCTGGGGTTGTGTCATGCAGGCCGGCGAGCAGGCGCTCGACATCGCCCGGACCGCGCTGTTGACCGCCGGGTGGCCCGAATCGGTGCCTGGTGTGACCGTGGACCGGCAGTGCGGGTCGAGCCAGCAGTCGGTGCACTTCGCCGCGGCCGGCGTGGTGGCCGGGCACTACGACGTCGTCGTCGCCGGCGGCGTCGAGTCGATGTCGCGCACACCGATGGGTTCGTCCCTGGCCGGTGGCGGGAACCCGTACCCGGCCGGCTTCAAGGACCGCTACACGCAGACCCCGAACCAGGGCATCGGCGCCGAGATGATCGCCGAGCAGTGGGGCTTCAGCCGCACCGAAATCGACCAGTACTCGCTCGATTCCCACGAAAAGGCTGCCGCGGCGCAGGATTCCGGCGCGTTTGACGATCAGATCGTGGCGATCAAAGACCAGGACGGCAATCCGGTGCTGAAGGACGAGGGCATCCGTCGCGGCACGACCCTGGAGAAGATGGGTCAGCTCAAACCCGCGTTCCGCGAGGACGGGGTGATCCACGCCGGCAACAGCAGCCAGATCTCCGACGGCTCTGCTGCGCTGCTGTTCATGTCGGCCGAGAAGGCCAAGGAATTGGGCCTCAAGCCGCTGGCGAAGGTGCACACCGCGGTGCTGGCCGGTGCCGATCCGGTGATCATGCTGACCGCGCCGATCCCGGCAACGCAGAAGGCGCTCAAGCGGTCCGGGCTGTCGATCGATCAGATCGGCGCCTTCGAGGTCAACGAGGCGTTCGCGCCCGTGCCGATGGCGTGGCTGAAGGACATCGGCGCCGACGAGAAGAGGCTCAACCCCAACGGCGGGGCGATCGCGCTGGGTCACCCGCTCGGCGGCTCAGGGGCGCGGATCATGACCACCCTGCTGTATCACATGCGCGACAACGGGATTCAGTATGGCCTGCAGACCATGTGCGAGGGCGGCGGCCAGGCCAACGCCACCATCCTGGAACTGCTGTGACCGAAGCTTCCCAGCCCCAGCCCGATGGCTCGACTCCTCCTGCGTCGTCGTCGAGCGGCGCCCTGGTCGAGCGTCGCGGCAACGTCATGGTCATCACGATCAACCGGCCCGAGGCGCGCAACGCCATCAACTCCGCGGTGTCGATCGCACTGGGTGACGCCCTGGAGGAGGCGCAGAACGATCCCGACGTGTGGGTCGTCGTGGTGACCGGTTCGGGGGACAAATCCTTCTGTGCCGGCGCCGATCTCAAGGCGCTCTCGCGCGGCGAGGACATCGGCCACCCCGATCAGCCGGGCTGGGGGTTCGCCGGCTACGTCCGCCACTTCATCGACAAGCCGACCATCGCCGCGGTCAACGGCACCGCGTTGGGCGGCGGCACCGAACTCGCGCTCGCCAGCGACCTCGTCGTCGCAGGAGAGAGCGCGAAGTTCGGTCTGCCCGAGGTGAAGCGCGGTCTCTTCGCGGCAGCCGGTGGGGTCTTCCGCCTCGTCGACCAGATCCCGCGCAAGGTGGCCCTGCAGATGATGTTCACCGGCGAACCGATCACGTCGGCAGAAGCGCTGTCCTGGGGCATGATCAACGAGGTGGTCCCGGACGGGACCGAGTTGGACGCAGCCTTGGCGCTGGCGCAGCGCATCACGGTCAATGCCCCGCTGGCTGTGCAGGCCAGCAAGCGGGTGGCCGTCGGCGCCGACGACAGGCTCGTCGTCGACGACGAGCCCGGTTGGAAGCGCACTCGACGGGAGATCGCCGTCGTCTTCAGCTCCGAGGACGCCATGGAAGGACCGCTGGCCTTCGCGCAGAAGCGCGAGCCGGTATGGAAGGCGCGGTAAGCCAAGTGAGGGAACAGATATGAAGCGCAGCATCTACGAGGCCGAGCACGAAGCATTCCGGGACACCGTGCGCGGCTACATCGACAGCGAACTGGTGCCCAACGCCGAGAAGTGGGAGGCCGATCGCATCGTCGACCGGTCGGCCTACGTCGCAGCGGGCAAGCACGGCCTGATCGGGTTCAACATGCCCGAGGAGTACGGCGGCGGCGGGTCGGACGATTTCCGGTTCAACGCGATCATCGACGAAGAGATCGCCAAGGCGGGGGTGCCCGCGCCGGGGCTGAGCCTGCACAACGACGTGGTCGGGCCCTACTTCAAGGACCTCACCAACGACGAGCAGAAGGAACGTTGGCTCCCGGGGATCGCCAGCGGTGAGACGATCATCGCGGTCGCGATGACCGAGCCCGGCGCGGGCAGCGACCTCGCGGGCATCCGCACGTCGGCCGTGCGCGACGGCGACGACTGGATCCTCAACGGCTCCAAGACGTTCATCTCCTCAGGCATCAACAGCGACCTCGTCGTCGTCGTGGCACGCACCGATCCCGAAGCCGGCCACAAAGGCTTCACGCTGCTGGTCGTCGAGCGCGACATGCCGGGATTCACCCGCGGCCGCAAGCTCGACAAGATGGGGATGCACGCCCAGGACACCGCCGAACTGCACTTCGAAAACGTGCGGGTGCCGAATGCCAACGTGCTGGGCAAAGAGGGGCGCGGCTTCTACCACCTGATGCAGAACCTGCCCTCGGAGCGGTTGTCGATCGCCATCTCCGCGGTCGCCGGAGCGCGTGAAACATGGCGGCAGACACTGCAATACGCCAAAGATCGCAAGGCGTTCGGACAGCCGATCGGCAGCTTCCAGCACAACCGGTTCCTGCTCGCCGAGATGGACACCGAGCTCGAGGTCACCGAGCAGTACGTGGACCGTTGCCTGCAGGGTGTCGTCGACGGCGAGCTGACCGCGGTCGAAGCCGCCAAGGCCAAATGGTGGGCCACCGAGGTGGCGAAGAAGGTCGTCGATCAGTGCGTGCAGCTGCACGGCGGCTACGGCTACATGATGGAGTACCGCGTGTGCCGCGACTACGTGGACGGGCGCATCATGACGATCTTCGGCGGGACCACGGAGATCATGAAAGAGATCATCGGCCGCGACCTGGGCCTGTAGAACGCAAAATCGGGCGCGCTTTCCGACGGTGATCGTCGGAGAGCGCGCCCGATTGGCGTGCAAGCTAGCCGATCGGCGCCTCGGCGGCCGGCGTGGTCGGTGTCTCCGCCGGCAGCGGCGCAGGCTCGGTGGTCGGGCTGGCCGACGTGGTCGACGAGCTGGTCGACGTGGGCGTCACCGGGGCCGGCGCATCGGCCGGGTTGAGCACGTGATCGATCAGGTAGATCCGCGCGTTCTGCGCCTGGATACCGCCGCACACCACCTTGGTGGTCTCGTTGATCTTGATGTCGCCGCCGGAGCCGGTGACCTCGATCTCGGTGCCCTCCTGGGTGGGTCGCTGGCCCTTCACGTCGTCGGGGCCCAGCAGGCCGAGGAACACGTGGTAGTACAGCAGGCTGGTCAGCGCGGCCGGATCGGTGCGCAGCATCTCCTGCTGCTCGGGCGGCAGCTCGGCGAACGCCTCGTTGGTGGGGGCGAAGACGACGAACGGGCCGTTGTCGAGCACCGGGTCGATGTTGACGGCGGGGTTCAGCTGGCCGGAGACCGCGGCGTTGAACGAGCTGATGTCCGGAATGCTGGCCAGCACCTTGCTGACCGGCACGTTGGCCAGGCTCTTCCAGTTCGGCACCGCTTTCTTGAACGGATCGCACTGCGGACCCTGCGGGTCGGGGATCTCGGCCGTCACGGTGGTCGTCGTCGGCTCGGCGTATGCGGTGACAGCCAGCGGAACCGACAGGGCGATCGCGGCGGCACTCGCAGCGATGCCGATGGCCTTGCTGGGGCGGGTCTTCACGTTCTGCTCCTCATGCTCGTCAGGTCGCTTGGCATGCTAAGCGCACGCTCGGGTCACGACCAAGTCGAGAATGTGTCGCAATCACGCGACGAACCGTTACAAAAGTGCCGCTGACCAGCGGTCAACGCGCGCCGACGGCCGGGGTGCAGAGCTGTTCGGACAGCGTCCACAACGCCAGTGCGCGAGCGTCGTCGACGGCGTACGGCGCCGCGTCGGCGCCCGCGCAGTCCGACAGGTACACGCCCCCGAGGCCGGCCACCTCGTCGCTCCCGGCGGCCCACACCTGGGTCGCCGCCCCGAACTCGGGTGTGGTGAACTGCCTGTTGGTGCGGCCGCGCTCGGTCAGATCGGCGAAGTCCTGCTCGTCCATGTGCCGCGCCAGGGAGGTGGCCACGATGCCGGGGTGCACCGCATACGCGCGGACGCCGCTGTCCCGCAGGCGCCGGTCCAACTCGACAGCGTGCAGCACGTTGGCGGTCTTCGATGCGCCGTAGGCGGTGAACTTGTCGTAGTCGCGGCGCTCCCAGTTGGGGTCGTCGAGGTCGATGTCGCCGAGGAGGTGACCCGCCGAGGCGAGGTTGACCACGCGCGCCCCGTCGGCGGCGACCAGGGCGGGGAACATGAGCCGGGTCAGCTCGAAGTGGCCGAGGTAGTTGGTGCCGAACTGCATCTCGAAGCCGTCCGCGGTGCGCCCGAACGGCGTGAACATCACGCCGGCGTTGTTGAGCAGCACGTGCACGGCCGGGGTCAGCTCACTGATCTCTGCGGCGGCGGCGCCCACCGAGGCCAGAGACGCAAGATCCAGGTGCACCGTCGCCGTCAGAGCCTGCGGCACCTGCTCACGGACCCACGCCTCGGTTTCGGCGAGTGCCGCTGTGTTGCGGGCGGTCAGGATCACCCGCGCACCCGTGTGTGCCAGGCATCGCGCCGATTCCCGGCCCAGTCCCGACGTCGCGCCGGTGATCACGATGGTCTTGCCGGTCAAGTCGACGCCCTCGACGATCTGGCGGGCGGAGGAGGTTGACGTCACTGTCACGTCGAGAGGATCGCACGCACCCGCCGACGACGTGGCAGCCGACCCTACGATGGCGCCATGCCGGAGCCACTCATCCTCCCCATCGCCGGACACGCGCCACAGCTGCACGAGCAGAGCTGGGCGGCGCCGAACTGCACGCTCGTCGGCCGGATCGTGCTGGGCGAAGGCGCCAGCGTCTGGTACGGCGCCACGCTGCGCGCCGAGACCGAGAACATCGAGATCGGGGCGGGCAGCAACATCCAGGACGGCGTGACCATCCACGTCGACCCCGGGTTCCCGGCGCGCATCGGGACCGGTGTCACCGTCGGCCACAACGCGGTGCTGCACGGCTGCGACATCGGCGACGACACCCTCGTCGGGATGGGGGCGGTGGTCCTCAACGGCGCCACCGTCGGTGCCGGCTGCCTGATCGCGGCCGGGGCCGTGGTGTCTCAGGGTGCGGTGATACCGCCCGGCCACATGGTCGCGGGGGTGCCCGCCAAGGTGCGCCGCGAACTCAGCGAGGCCGAACAAGACGGCATTCGCACCAACGCGCTGCTGTACCAAGAGCTGGTCGAACTGCACCGTGACACAGGCAACGTCTGACACCGGGCTCGTTGGGGTACAGGCCCTACCGTGGGTAATCGGACTCTGGTCACCGGCGCGACCGGCTACATCGGCTCGCGCCTCGTCACCGCCCTGCTGACCGCAGGTGACGACGTCGTGGCGGTCAGCCGTCACCCGGAGCGTTTGAGCGAATTCGGTTGGCACGACCGCGTTTCGACGGCCGAGCTGGACGCCCACGACCCCGCGTCGGCGCGCCGGGCGTTCGATGAGGCCGGAGCCGTCGACGTCGTGTACTACCTGGTCCACGGCATCGGACAGCCCGGGTTCCGGGACGCCGACAATCAGGCCGCCGCCAACGTCGCCGAGGCGGCCAAGGCCGCGGGCGTCCGCCGCATCGTGTACCTCGGCGGTTTCGTGCCGGGGGCGCCCGACGGCGGACCGCTTTCCGAGCACCTGACCAGTCGCGCCGAAGTCGCCCGTGCGCTGCACATTGACGGCGGGCCGGACGTCGTGTGGTTGGGGGCGGCGATTGTGCTGGGCGCCGGCTCGACGTCCTTCGAGATGCTGCGGTACGTCGCCGACCGCTTCCTACTGCTGCCGATGCCCGAGTGGTCGGCCAACCCGATCGACCCCATCTCGATCCGCGACGTGGTGTACTACCTCGTCGCCGCCGCCGACGAGAAGGTGCCCGCAGGCTCGTACGACATTCGCGGGCCCGAGACCACCACCTACGGTGACCTGCTGCGCACCTATGCCCGCGTCGCAGGGATCTGGCGGGCCCCTGTGCCGGTGTACGGCATCGACACCGGCCTGGTGTCCAAGGTCAGCGGCGTGATCCTGCCGGTGCCCGGCGGTCTTGCGGGCGACCTCGTCGAATCGCTGGATTTCCCGATGATGGCGACCCAGGACGGGCTGACCGGGCTGGTGCCCGATCCGCCGGGCGGACTGACCGGAGTCGAGGACGCGATGCGTGCCGCCGTCACCAGCCCGGCACGCCGGCCCGTCGACCAGCTCGCCGATCCACACCACCTCGCCGACACCGATCCCGATTGGGCGGGCGGGGACGCGCTGCGGTTGCGCCAACTCGCCTGTGCTGTCACCCCGCACGCCGTCCGGCCGGTCCTCGGTCTGATCGGTCTGGTGCCCAAACCCGTCGCCGCTGCCGTCCGCACCGGTCTGGATCACGTGATCGGACTGGTGCCCAAGGGGAGTATCGCGTGAACACCTCCGAGCACACGCCGCTGTCCGGCGAGATCAAGCAGATCGCGCGCACCAAGGCGCCCGCGTTCAACGAACCGCCGTCGATGATCACCCGGCGCAAATTCGTCGTCGCAGTGTTCCTGCTGATCGGCGCAGCGCTGCTCGGATACTCGCTCAGCCGTCCACCCGGGGACAGTTCCTTCGTCTGGCTGACCCTCGCGCTCGCCGCGGTGTGGGCGATCGGGGCGTTCCTCTCGGGTCCGCTGCACTGGGGTCACGTCAGCTTCCGCGGACGCAATCAGCGGCCGGTCATCACCGGCACCGCCGTCGGGCTCGGACTGGGCGCGGTGTTCGTGGTCGGCGCGTTGGTGGCGCGGCAGATCCCGCCGGTGCGCGACTACATCACCAGCGTCCTCGAATACGTCAACACCGCGCCGTTGTGGGTGATCGCGTTCATCACCGTGATCAACGGCCTGGCCGAAGAGATGTTCTTCCGCGGGGCGCTCTACACGGCGCTGTTCAAGTACCGGCCGGTGCTGGTGTCGACCGTGCTGTACGTGATCGCCACGGCCGCCACCACCGGCAACCCGATGCTGGGGTTTGCGGCGATAATCCTCGGCACCGTGTGCGCGCTGGAGCGCCGCGCCACCGGGGGAGTACTCGCCTCGATGCTGACGCACTTCTTCTGGGGCTTGGTGATGGTGCTCGCCCTGCCGCCGCTGTTCGGGGTCTAACGCAGCGGGTGCGCGATCTCGTCGCGCCGCATGCGGGCCGCCGCCATCGCGACCGCCGCCAGCAGGACCGGCACCAGCCCCGCGGTGAGAAAGATGGTCTGCATCGAGACGACCTTCGACAGCGGGCCGGCGATGGCGAACGACACCGGCATGAACGCCAGCGACACGAAGAAGTCCAGGCTCGACACCCGGCCCAGCATCGCAGAGGGAACCCGCCGCTGTAGCAGCGTGCCCCAGATGACCATGCCCGCACCGTCGGTGACGCCGATGACGAACGTGGCCAACGCCATGGTCGGGAACGACGACGTGACACCGACGATGGCGAGCGGGACCGAGCCCAGCCCCCACATCGTCATCATCACGGTCAGGTAACGGCGCGGGAGTTGGCGCGACGAGACCGCAAGCGCGCCCAGCGCACTGCCCAGACCGAAGAACGCGAGCACCAAGCCGTAGGTCTGCTCGCCGTTGACGAACCGGTCGGCGACGACGAACGGCAGCAGTACCTCGATCGGACCCAGCACCACCAACACGAAGACGCTCGCGAACAGCAGCGTCCACAGCAGCCAGGGTGTGCGCCACACGAAGAGAAACCCGTCGCGGAGATCCCGCAACACGTGCGCTTGCGATTGCGCGTGCGCGGCAACGTTTCTCGTGGTCGGGCGGGTTGCGAGCAGTAGTGCCAGGCCGACGGCGAACAGCACGGCCACGGTGAGCGCGCCCACCGCCGGGAACGTGGCACCGATCAGCAGGCCGGCCACCGCCGGTCCCGCCGCGCGCTGGAACACCGGCCGCACGACGCCCTCGACGCCGTTGGCGGCCAGCAGCTGCTCGGCCGGCAGGATCCGCGGCAGCAGCGCGCTGTAGGCCGGGAAGAAGAACGCGGCCGCGACGCCCAGGGCGCCGGCCGCCACCGCGAGATGCCAGATCTGCAGGCGACCGGTGAGGCCGAGCACCGCGACCGTGGAAACCACTGCGGTGTTGACCATTTCGACCACGATGATGATGGCCCGCTGAGGCAGCCGGTCGGCCGCCAAGCCACCGACGAGCACGAAGGCCACCAGTCCGACGCCCAGGCAGGTCGCGACCAGCGACAGTGACGTGGGGTCATCGTCGATGGCGATCACTTGCAACGTCATCACCACGGCCCACATGCCTTCGGCGAAGATCGACAGGGACACCGCGGCGATCAGCAGGCGGTACTCCCGGTATTTGAACGGCGCGAGCACGCGCCAGCGGGCATGCTCCGCTGGCGTCTGGATGTCGTAATCCGTGCTCACCCACCGATGGTGACCGACCAGGGGTGTTCGCGTCGAACGATTTTCGGGCGGGGTGGCCGGGGGTCAGGTATCGGTGAAGGTGGCCGGGCGGCGCTGCTGGAACGCGCGGGCGCCTTCGCGGAAGTCGTTGCTGTCCAGCAGAATCTCCTGTCCTTCTTTCTCGCGCTCGAGGGCGCCCTCGAGTTCGGTCAGCGTCGCGGCGTTGATCGCGTGCTTGGTCTTGCGCAAGGCCACCGCCGGCCCGGCGGCCAGCCCGGTGACGACGGCGTCGACCCCGGCGGCGAAGTCGTCGGCGGGGTACACCGCGCTCACCAGTCCCCAGTCCAGGGCCTGGGCGGCGGGGATGCGTTCGGCGAGCAGCGCCATGCGCATCGCGCGGATACGCCCGACCGCCGCGGCGATCAAAGCCGAGGCGCCGCCGTCGGGCATCAACCCGATCTTCGTGAACGCCAGCATGAAAAATGCCTTCTCCGAAGCCAATACGAGGTCACAGGCCAGCGCCAGTGACGCCCCGACACCCGCACAGGGCCCCTGCACCACCGCGACGGCCGGCTGCGGCAGTGCCACGATCGCGCGGATGCACCGGTTGGCCGCCTCCAGCACCTCGGCCGGCGTGCCCGCCGCCGCCGGATCGGCGTGGTCGGCCTCGCTGATGCCGGCGCCGGAGGAGAAGCCGCGCCCCGCTCCTTCGAGGCGCACCACCCGCACCGTGGGGTCGCCCCCGGCGCGCTCCAACACGTCAGCGAGGGTGGTCAGCATCGGGCCCGTCAGCGAATTCAGGCTGTCCGGACGGTGCAGCGTCGCGGTCAGCACACCCTCCTCGTGGCTCACCCGGAGGTCGTCGATTCCCACGTAATCCTGCGTCGTCGCCATAGTCAGGCACCCTAGGTCCGGCGAGAAGGTTATACAAGTAAGCTATGTCGGGCTCGACCGAGCGACCTAGACGAAGGGCGGGTGGAGATGGCTGGACCTCTGCAGGGATTGCGCGTGGTGGAGTTGGCGGGCATCGGCCCCGGGCCACACGCGGCGATGATCCTGGGGGACCTGGGTGCCGACGTGGTTCGGGTGGAACGGCCCGGCAAGGGCGGCGGCGCCCCCAGCGGGGATTACCTGCTGCGCAATCGACGTTCGATGGCAGCCAACCTCAAAGACCCTGCCGACGTGGAAAAGGTCTTGGCACTGATCGCCAAGGCCGACGTGCTCATCGAGGGGTTCCGGCCCGGGGTCACCGAACGGCTCGGATTGGGACCGCAGGACTGCGCGAAGATCAACCACCGACTCATCTACGCCCGTATGACCGGGTGGGGTCAGGAGGGGCCGCGGTCCCAGCAGGCCGGACACGACATCAACTACATCTCGCTCAACGGCACCCTGCACGCAATCGGCCGGGCCGGTGAGCGGCCGGTGCCGCCGCTGAACCTGGTCGGCGACTTCGGCGGTGGCTCGATGTTCCTTCTCGTCGGCGTGCTCTCGGCACTGTTCGAACGCCAGACCTCAGGCAAGGGGCAGGTGATCGATGCCGCGATGGTGGACGGCTCGAGCGTGCTTGCGGCGATGATGTGGGCCTTCCGCGGGACCGGGATGTGGAGCGACGAGCGCGGAACCAACATGCTCGACACCGGTGCGCCGTACTACGACACCTACACCTGCGCCGACGGCCGCTACGTCGCGGTGGGTGCGATCGAGCCGCAGTTCTACGCGGAGATGCTGAAAGGTCTCGGGCTCGACGGCGCCGATCTGCCCGATCAGAACGACGTCAGCCGGTGGCCAGAGTTGCATGCCCGGTTCACCGAAGCGTTCGCCGCGCACGACCGGGACCACTGGGCGGCGGTGTTCGCCGGAACCGATGCGTGCGTGACGCCGGTGCTCTCCTTCGCCGAGGTGGAGTCCGAGCCGCACAACACCGAACGCGACACCTTCTACCGCGAGAACGGCCACCTCTATCCGGCGCCGGCGCCGCGGTTCTCCCGCAGTGTGCCGGACGCCCCGAAGGCGCCGGGCGTGCCGGGGGCCGACACCGAAGCTGTTCTGCGGGACTGGGTTTAGCCAAACAGAAAGGAATCGATCAGTGGAGATCAAGGACGCCGTCGCGGTCGTCACCGGAGGTGCTTCCGGTCTCGGTCTGGCGACCACCAAGCGCCTGCTGGACCGAGGTGCCTCGGTGGTGGTGATCGACCTCAAGGGTGCCGAGGCGGTCGCCGAGCTGGGGCCGCGCGCCAAATTCGTCGAGGCCAACGTCACCGATCCCGAGCAGGTGAGCGCCGCACTGGACGCCGCCGAGGAGATGGGCCCGGTCCGCATCGACGTCAACTGCGCCGGTATCGGCAATGCGATCAAGACCCTCGGCAAGGACGGCCCGTTCCCGCTCGACGGCTTCCGTAAGGTCGTGGAAGTCAACCTGATCGGGACGTTCAACGTCATCCGTCTTGCTGCCGAACGTATCGCCAAGACCGAGCCGATCGACGGGGAGCGCGGCGTCATCATCAACACCGCCTCCGTGGCAGCGTTCGACGGGCAGATCGGCCAGGCCGCCTACTCGGCGTCCAAGGGTGGTGTGGTCGGCATGACGTTGCCGATCGCCCGCGACCTGTCCCGCGACCTGATTCGTGTCGTCACGATTGCGCCGGGCCTGTTCAAGACCCCGCTGCTGGGGTCGCTGCCCGAGGAGGCGCAGGCCTCGCTGGGCAAGCAGGTGCCGCACCCGGCACGCCTGGGCGATCCCGACGAATATGGCGCGCTCGCAACGCACATCGTCGAGAATCCGATGCTCAACGGCGAGACGATCCGCCTGGACGGCGCGATCCGGATGGCCCCGAGGTAGCGGGCGATGACGATTCGCACGAAGTTCACCGAAGCCTTCGGTGTCGAGCATCCGATCGCCCAGGGCGGAATGCAGTGGGTGGGTCGCGCGGAACTCGTTGCCGCCGTTGCCAATGCGGGCGGGCTGGGTTTCCTGACGGCGTTGACGCAGCCGACGCCGGCGGACCTGGCCAACGAGATCGCCAAGACGCGGGATCTGACCGACAAGCCGTTCGGGGTGAACCTGACGATCCTGCCGACGATCAATCCGCCGCCATACGACGAGTACCGCCAGGTCATCGTCGACGCCGGCATCAAGATCGTCGAGACGGCGGGCTCCAACCCGGCGCCGCACCTGCCGATGTTCCACGACAACGGCATCAAGGTGCTGCACAAGTGCACCTCGGTGCGGCATGCGGTCAAGGCGCAGAGCCTCGGTGTGGACGGCATCAGCATCGACGGGTTCGAATGCGCCGGTCATCCCGGCGAGGACGACATCCCCGGATTGGTGCTCATCCCCGCCGCCGCAGACAAGATCGAGATCCCGATGATCGCCTCCGGCGGGTTCGCCGATGCGCGGGGTCTGGTAGCGGCTCTGGCACTCGGCGCCGACGGCATCAACATGGGGTCGCGCTTCATGTGCACCCAGGAGTCCTGCATCCACGACAACGTCAAACAAGCCATTGTCGACGGAGACGAACGGGGCACGGAGCTGATCTTCCGCAGCTTGCACAACACCGCGCGGGTGGCATCGAACGTCGTGTCGCGTGAGGTGGTGCAGATCCTCAAGCGCGGCGGTCAGTTCGAGGATGTGAAGGATCTGGTGGCCGGATCGCGGGGCCGGAAGGTGTTCGACGACGGCGACGTCGACGCGGGAATCTGGACGGTCGGAACGGCCATGGGCCTGATCAACGACATTCCCACGGTGGGCGACCTGGTGTCGCGCATCGTGGCCGAGGCGGAGGACCTGATCACCGGCCGCTTGGCCGGAATGGTCGCCCAGACCTCAGCGGTCTAGGGAACAGCGAGAAAGAGCGCGCGTCCTGAAAGGGCGCGCGCTCTTTTCGTCACACTGCGGTGGGTAGGGTCTGCTCGTCGTCGAGCTGCTCCGACGTCAGCCCCTCGACCAGGACATCGCCGTGGTAGAGAGCGTCGAAATCAACCTTGATGACATCAGCACTGGTGTCGTCGATCCACATGTACTGAACAGTAACCACGGGCTTTAAGAGTTCTTTGAGCCTCGATTCGGAAAACTGTGGCAATTCTTACCGGCGGGTAGGTTCAGCTGGCGGCTGGCGCGGTGAGATGGATCGGATTCACTCCGTAGAGCGCCACCCACGTCACCGCCGCGGCCACCAGCGCGATCCCGACCAGCGCCACCTTCACCCGTAGCGACCAGGTCAGACGAGAGCCCAGCCGGCGATCGATCGCGTAGTACCCCGCCTCGGTGAACAGCAGGGCCGCCGCTCCCAAGCCCAGCAGGAACGGCACGTTGAACGGATCGGACCAGAACGCCGCGGCCGAGACGTTCACCGCCCAGGCGCAGACCATCGCGCTCAACACCGCGCAGGCCGCGAGTGGGGTCAGCGCGCCGATGATCAGTGCGAAGCCGCCGACGGTCTCCGAGGTGGTCACCATGAGTGCGGCGAGCGTCGGTAACCGCCAGCCGGCCTCACTCAAGAAGCCGACGGTCGCGGGGAAGTCGAACGCCTTGATCAGGCCGGCCTGCAGCACCGCGCCGCCGATGCCGAGACGCAGGACGAGCAGGCCGACGGCGGCCGCGCGGTCAGTGATTACGGAGCGGTCATCGCTCCGACCGGTGATCGTCATCGCCGATAACATAGCGGCGACATCGCAGGAGGCGAAGGTGTTGCAGCGGATCGCGTCGTCGGCTATCGCTGCCCCGCGGCGCATCCTCGCTGTCGCGGCACTGATCATGGTGGTCTGCGGCGTGTTCGGGATCCCGGTGGCCGGGAAGTTGTCGGCCGGCGGATTCCAGGACCCCACCTCCGAATCGGCGCGCGCGTCGCAGATCCTCATCGACCGCTTCGGCCAGGGCGACATGGACCTGCTGGTCAGCGTCACCGCCGAGGACGGGATCGAGGCGGCGCGGCCCGCCGCCACCGACATCGTGTCGGGACTCGCCGATTCGCCCTACGTCGGTCAGGTCACCTCGGCGTGGACCGCCCCACCGTCGGCGGCGGCGGCGCTCGTCAGCCGCGACGGCAAGACCGGGTTGATCGTCGCCGGCATCACCGGTGGGGAGACCGGCGCGCAGCGGCACGCCGAAGAACTCAGCAAGGCACTGCTCTACGACCGCGACGGTGTGACGGTGCGCGCCGGCGGTGTCGCGATGACCTATGTGCAGATCAACGCGCAGACGGAGCGGGATCTGCTGCTGATGGAATCGATCGCGATCCCGCTGAGCTTCGTCGTGCTGGTGTGGGTGTTCGGCGGGCTGCTGGCTGCGGGATTGCCGCTGGCCGTCGGCGGCCTCGCGATCCTGGGTTCGATGGCGGTGCTGCGAGCCGTCACCCTGATCACCGACGTGTCGATCTTCGCGCTCAACCTGTCGATCGCGATGGGCCTTGCGCTGGCGATCGACTACACCCTGCTGATCATCAGCCGCTACCGCGACGAACTCGCCGACGGAGCCGACCGCGAGCGGGCGCTGATCCGCACGATGACGACCGCCGGCCGCACAGTGCTGTTCTCGGCGATGACCGTGGCGCTGTCCATGGTCGCGATGGTGATGTTCCCGATGTACTTCCTGAAGTCGTTCGCCTACGCCGGTATCGCCGTGGTCGCGTTCGCCGCGGTGGCCGCGATCGTGGTCGCGCCGGCGGCGATCGTGCTCGCCGGTGACCGCCTCGATGCCTATGACGTCCGGAAGCTGGTGCGCCGGGTGCTGCGACGACCCGAACCCGCGCCCGTGCCGATCGAGCAGATGTTCTGGTACCGGTCCACGAAATTCGTGATGCGCCGCCCTCTTCCGATCGGTCTCGCGGTGGTGATACTCCTGGTTCTGCTCGGGCTGCCTTTCCTCGGGGCCCGGTGGGGATTCCCCGACGACCGCGTGCTGCCGCAGTCCGCCTCGGCGCGGCAGGTGGGCGACGACATGCGGCAGAACTTCGCGGTCGACTCGTCGAACAACGTCACCGTCGTGCTGCCCGACGCCCGCGGCCTGACGCCGCGGCAGATCGACGATTACGCCGCGCAGCTGTCCCGGGTCGGCGACGTGACGACGGTGTCGGCGCCCGGTGGCACGTTCGTCGACGGGGCGAGAGTCGGCCCGCCGCCTCCGGACACCGGGATGGCGACCGGAATCGCCGACGGGAGTGCGTTCCTCACGGTCGGCAGCACCGCGCCGCTGTTCTCCGACGCATCGGAAACCCAGCTCGACCAGCTGCACACGATCGACGCGCCCGAGGGCCGGGAGGCGATACTGACCGGGCTCGCGCAGGTCAATCGCGACAGCTCGGAGTCGATCACGTCCCGGTTACCCGCGGTGCTGGGCGTCATCGCTGCGATCACCTTCGTCCTGCTCTTCCTGCTCACCGGCTCGGTGGTGCTGCCGGTGAAAGCCGTGGCGCTCAACGTGTTGTCGCTGACGGCGGCGTTCGGTGCGTTGGTCTGGATCTTCCAGGACGGACACCTGGGTGCGTTGGGCACGACGCCGACGGGCACGCTGGTGGCCAACATGCCGGTGCTGCTGTTCTGCATCGCGTTCGGGCTGTCCATGGACTACGAGGTGTTTCTCGTCTCCCGCATCCGGGAGTACTGGCTGGCCTCGGACCGCAGTGCAGCGGCCAACGACGAGAGTGTCGCGCTCGGGTTGGCCCGTACCGGTCGCGTGGTGACCGCTGCGGCGTTGCTGATGGCGATCTCGTTCGCGGCGCTGATCGCCGCGCAGGTGGCGTTCATGCGCATGTTCGGCGTCGGCCTGACGTTGGCGGTGCTCGCCGACGCGACGCTGGTGCGGATGCTGCTGGTGCCGGCTTTCATGCACGCGCTGGGCAGGTGGAACTGGTGGGCCCCGGCACCGCTTGCCAGACTTCACGAGCGCATAGGGTTACGCGAAACATGACGGGCGCACGAGGAGTTCGCTGATGGGTAACACGGTCGATCACCCGTTCTTCGCGCGGATCTGGACCGCGATGTCGGCGCGGGAACCGGAATCGTTGCGGCGGCTGCGACGGGAAAACCTCGCCGGGCTGACCGGCAGGGTCCTCGAGGTCGGGGCCGGCACCGGAACCAATTTCGCGTTCTATCCCGCCACGGTCACCGAGGTGGTGGCCGTCGAGCCCGAGCGCAGGCTCGCCGCACTAGCCACGCAGGCGGCAACTCGGGCGTCGGTGCCGGTCACCCTGACAACCGACACCGTCGAGGATTTCAACGACCAGGGTCAGTTCGACGCCGTGGTGTGCTCCCTGGTGCTGTGCTCGGTCGATCAGCCGAGTGGCGTTGTGGCACAGCTGTATTCGCTGCTGAAACCGGGCGGCGAGCTGCGCTATCTGGAGCACGTCGCTGAGACGGGCGTGCGAGCGCGGCTGCAGAGGGTCGCCGACGCGACGATCTGGCCGCGGCTGGCCGGCAACTGCCACACCCACCGCCACACCGAACAGACGATCGCCGGGGCGGGCTTCCGTCTGGCCGGTTCGCGCCGGGAGGCGACGCTGCCCAAGTGGGTGCCGCTGCCCGTCGCCGAATTCGCGATCGGCCGGGCGGTGAAACCCGCGCCTTAGCCGATGAGGGCGGGCAGCCGCTGCAGCAGGCCGGGCAGCGCGGTGCCCGCTTTCTCTCGCAGCGACACGGTGGCAGTACTCGACAGCGGCGTCGGCTCCGGGTTCACCTCGATCACCGGGGTGCCGCTTGCGACCGCCAGTTCCGGCAGTCCGGCCGCCGGGTAGACGACCGACGACGTGCCGACCACCACCACGACGTCGGCACCCACCACCGCGTCGACCGACTGCTGCCATGCGCGGTCGGGGAGCGCTTCGCCGAACCACACCACGTTGGGCCGGATCAGGCCGCCGCACACGGCGCACCGCGGCGGGTCCACCGACTCGACCGGTTCCGGCATGTCGGGCACCGGGTCCAGGTAGGGGGAACCGCAACGGTCGCAATGGAATTCGAACAGACTGCCGTGGACGTGGTACACCTGCGTGCTGCCCGCGCGCTCGTGCAGGTCGTCCACGTTCTGGGTCACGACGTGCACGTCGGCGTAGTCCTGCCACGCTGCGACGGCGCGGTGGGCGTTGTTCGGTGCGACGGTGGCCATCATGTGGTGGCGCCACAGGTACCAGGCCCACACCCGGTCCGGATGCGCCTGCCAGCCCTCGGAGCTGGAGATCTCGTAGGGGTCGACCTGGGCCCACAGCCCGGTTTCGACGTCCCGGAACGTCGGCACACCACTTTCGGCCGAAATCCCTGCGCCGCTGAACACCGTCACCTGCACTCCACCAAACTAGCCGCTGTAGGTGATACTGAGCACGTGGCCGAGTTGGGGGATTGGGTGCACGTCGACACGCAGGCGGCCCGGCCGCTGTTCGACCAGCTCAGAACGCAGATCATCGAAGGTATCCGGGACGGCAGGCTCACCCCGGGCACGCGCCTGCCAACCGTGCGGGAACTGGCTGCCCAGTTGGGCCTGGCCGTCAACACCGTCGCGCGCGCATACCGCGAGCTGGAGGCCGCCGGGATCCTCGAGACCCGGGGCCGGTTCGGCACCTTCGTGGCCAGTTCCGATCCCGCCGACTCCGCGCTGGCCAGCGCCGCGCACACCTACGTGTCGGCGGCAAAGGCGCTGGGTGTCGGCAAGGGGCAGGCGCTGCGGTATGTCGAGGCAGCCTTCGGGTAGATCAGCCGAACTCGAGCAGGGTGGTCAACGGTCGCAGCGGGTCCAACAGCGGGAGCCGCTGCCACGTCCAGAGGATTGCGTTGAGCAGGCGCCCACGGGCCGGTTCGGCCGGGAGATCGTGCACAGCCCGCACCCCGGGCACCGTGTTGACCAGGTCGGCCGCCTCGGCCACGGTCAGCGAGAACGGCATCGGCGGAACCCGGTAGCGCAGCGAGGTGCGCATCCCGCGGCGGGCCAGCGCGGAAAACCCCGACGGCGGCAGGTCGAAGATCATCTGGCCGCCGGGGAAGCGGGCCGCGCACGCGCGGATCACCGACATCGCGTCGTCGGGTTGCAGGTACATCAGCAGGCCCTCGGCGGTGATGAACACCCCGTCGTCGGTGTTGTTGTCGGCGTCGACGCGATCCATCCAGCTGAAGTCCAATGCGGACTGGGCGCACAGCGTGATGCGGTCCGAAGGCGGCAGAAGTGCCCGCCGCAATTCGATCATCGGGGGCAGGTCGACGCTGAGCCAGGAGAACTCGTGGCCGACCCCACCGGCGGTCTCGAGCCGGTAGAAACTCGTTTGCAGACCCTCGGCGAGGGCCACCACCGTCGCCTTCGGATGGTCCCGCAGATAGCGGCGAGTGTGCTTGTCGAACAGGTTGGCGCGCAAGGCCATATCCTGCCGACGAAGGAGTCCGAACTTGGCGAAGTCGAACTCGATCGAGTCCATGAGGTGGATCGCCATCGGGTCCTCGATGATCCCGTCGGGCCGGCGGGCTTCGGTGGCCCGCACCGCCAGCGTCATCAGCGCGGTCTCTGAGACGCCGGTCAGATCGGCGGAGTGTTTCGGGGCTCGTGTCATTCCGGTACTCCTCATTTTCGCGGTCAGGCTGCCAGCAGCTTCTCGAGGGTGCGCAGATTGCGGGTGGTCGTCGAGGGCTTGTAGCGCTTGTTGCCCATCGTCTTGCCGATCGTGCTGTCAAGGGTGGACCCGCGCGGCACCTGCCAGTAGAGCACCCCTGCGCCGGCGTCGATCTTCTCGTCCGGTCCGGGCGCCAGGCCCGCCAGCTCGTCGAGCACCTCGGGGTCGCTGACGAACGTGACGTAGGACTGATGGCCGTCTCGCTCCCGCTCGAAGGGGTAGGCCGCCGAGATCTCGGCCAGCGTGTCGAGGTCGTACACCAGAACCCAAGCCTCGTAGCCGAATTCGTCGCGGAGTGCCTTCTCGGCCGTCTTCCGTACGCCCGGCGCGCCGACGCTACTGCTCAACAGCACGTTACCTGTCGCCAACACCGTCTTGACGTCGGTGAAGCCGGCCTGCGCGAGCGTCGTGGCGACCGCCGCCATCTTCAGGTTCACCCCGCCCACGTTCACCCCGCGCAGCAGCGCGGCGTAACGCGTCACGGCAGTCCTCCGGCGCTCGTCACTCGGTGCACCTGTTCGATCATTCCACTCGCCGCGCCGACGTAGGCTCGGGTGATGACACGCGACGTGTTCGACGACAAGCTGCTGGCGTTGATCGCCGGGAACTCGCTGGGTGTCCTGGCCACGCTCAAACGCGATGGCAGGCCGCAGCTGTCGAATGTTTCCTACCACTTCGACCCCCGCGAGCTGACGATCTCGGTGTCGATCACCGAGCCGCGGGCCAAGACCCGCAACCTGCGCCGCGATCCGCGGGCAGCGGTCCACGTCAGCTCCGACGACGGCTGGGCTTATGCCGTGGCGGAAGGCGACGCTGTCCTGACTCCGCCGGCTGCCGACGTCGACGACGACACCGTGGCCGGGTTGGTCGCGCTGTACCGAGAGATCGCCGGGGAACATCCCGATTGGGACGATTACCGACGGGCGATGGTCGACGATCGTCGGGTGCTGATGCGGCTGCCCATCACCCATCTCTACGGGATGCCGCCCGGCAAACGCTGACGGGTTACGCTTGCACGCATGGCATCCAAAGGGTCGGCCGCGGCGTCCGATACTCCCGAGGACGAGAACAAGCGCAAGTTCCGTGAAGCGCTGGAGCGCAAGAAGGCCCAGGCGGCCGGCGGCTCCGTCCATCGTGACGGCGGGGCGAAGCAACCCCGCGCGCACGGCCCGGTGGAGAACCGCCGCGAGTTCCGGCGCAAGAGCGGCTGAGCCGGGCTTCTTTCATCGAGCCACACGCTCAATCGGTGTGCCACGGTCGCGAAGGCGCGCGGCGGGCGCCCCGGCGAGCGCCCGGGCCGCCGCCAGTGCGCACAGCATGACCGCGACCAGGGCCAGGCCCACATCCTTGAGGCCCCAGCCGACCGACGCCAGCGTCGCCGCCCCCGCGATGCACAGCGCAGTGCCCACCGCCGCGCTGCGTACCCCAGGCCGTGCGACGAATCCGCCGTCCCACAGGGGGAGCCGACCGTTCTCCAGCGGGCGCAGAGCCACAAACGCCCCGGCCACCGCGACTGCCATGATCGCGGTCTGCAGTACCGACACCACGACGAAGTCCGGCGCGGCGGGGTCGAACCGCGGATAGCCCAGGTAGTCGAACGCCAGATGCACGGCCAGCAGCGGCGGGATGTGCCACAGGTACAGCGTCATCGCCCCGGAATTGCCGATCACCGTCCACCACCAGACCCGAGGTCGGCGCGCCCACCGGTCGATCGCAGGAGCCGCGGCGATTGCCAACGCGCACAACATGATTGCGTGGCCCGCCAGCAGAAGCGAAGGCGGCGTCATGTTCTTCAGATGCTGACTCTCCAACCCCACCAGGCTCACCTCGTAGGGGCCGAGCGCCACCAAAGCCACATTGACGACGAATGCGGAGGCCGCCGTGCCCAGTGCGGCGCCCCCGCTCAGCAGACCGCGTCGGTAGGCGACACCGAATGCGCCGGGAATCAACCACATCGCGAAGTTGAGATAGCCCAGACCCGACCAACCCTCGTAGGTGAGCCGCAGTACATCGACGCCGGCGACCACGGCGTAGAGCACCGCCACCACAGAGACGAACCGGCGCGTCGTGGTGATGTGTGCGAGCAGCGGCACGGTGGCGAGTACCAGCACGTACGCGCCGAGGAACCACAGCAGCTGGATGGAGATCCCCGCAACGGGCTCGTAGACGTGCACCGGCAGGACAGTGCGTGCCACCACCAGCGTCACAACCCAGAACGCGAGATAGGAGAACACCGGCCGGTACAGCCTCGTGCACCGGCGCATCAGCCAATTGCCCCAGCTGGTGCCCGGCGTCCACGTCTGCACCGACGCCGCCACCCCGGCGAAGAAGAACAGCGGCATGATCTGGAAGATCCACGTCAATGCCTGCAGGACCGGTGACGCCGTCAGCAGGTTGGTCCACACGAACACGCCGTCGCGAATCGTGCTCGTCGCCATCACGGTATGACCGGCCACCACCCCGACCAGGGCGGTGATGCGGATGACGTCGATGGCGCGATCCCGGTCGGGCCGGGTTGCCGCTTCTACCTCATCGAGGCGGGGAAACTGCGTCCGAACGTTCATGCTCCGAAACTAGCTGCGGTGCCTCGTTCTTCGAATGAGTAGAAGCACTCAGTATCGCGATCAGGCAGCCGGCCGCCAGCACGGCGACCGCCACCGCGAACGCCACCCCCGAGGTCCGCAGGCCCCACGCCTGCGCGGCCAGGCCCTCGCCCACCACGGGGACCGCGATCGCCACATAGGCCACCACGAAGTAGGTGGAGCTGACCTCGGCGCGTCGATC
The DNA here is from genome assembly GCA_040752555.1 of Actinomycetota bacterium. Lineage (GTDB taxonomy): Bacteria > Actinomycetota > Actinomycetes > Mycobacteriales > Mycobacteriaceae > Mycobacterium. The sequence goes on from JBFMGT010000001.1 coordinate 576,824, forward strand.
GGGCGGCGTGCGTTCCGACACCGCGGCCAGACCGCGGCTGAAGCTGATGCCCTGTCCGATACCCGACACGACGGCCGCGGCGATCAACCCGGGCAGCGAGCCGACGTGTAGCGCCACCGCGAGGATCGCCATGCCTGCGATGAGGATCGCGCAACCCACTGCGACGGCCCGTTCGGGATTCATCGTGCGGGCGGCGACCTGTGCGACCGCGGAGGTGAGGAAAATCGAGCCGGCGATGAGCCCGGCCAGCGCGTGGTTGCCGATGCCGACCACCTCGGCCAGGAACGACGGCGCGACAGCGGCGAACAGGCCGGTGACCGCGAAGCCGGCGAACGCCGCCAGGGCGGCCACCACGAACACCGAGCGGGCTTCCGGTGGCACCGCCAGGCGCTGCAGACCGAGCCGCCCCGCCCGCGGCGAGGTCTCCCGCGCGCACAGCACGGCCACCGCCGCCGCCGCGGTCAGCACCAGATGCACGACAAAGCTCAGGTCCAGCGGGCGCGGCGCGTACTGCACCAGCAGGCCGGCGAGCACCGGTCCCAGGCCCAGCCCGCCGATGTTCACCACCGAGGCGACCGCGGCCGCCCTGCCCCGCCACGCCGGCGGCGCCGCCTCGATCACCGCGGCCGTCGCCGTTCCGGTGAACAAACCGGCCGACAATCCAGAGAACACCCGGCCGACCAGGAGTTCGGGCACCGAATCGGCCAACACGAACACCACCGCGCTGACCGCGGCCATCGCCGCGCCGGCCAGCAGCACGGGCTTGCGGCCCACCACGTCGGACCAGCGGCCGAACAGCAACAGTGCGGCCAGCACCCCGCCGGCGTAGGCCGCGAAGATGATCGTCGTCGTCAGGACATGGAAGTGCAGCTCCTCGGCGAACAACGCGTACATCGGCGTGGGCAGCGTGGTGCCGACCATGATCGCCACGAACGCGTACGCCAGCAGGGCCATCGAGTAACGGTGCACGGTCATTCTCAGCGGCATACCCGCTGACGCTATTCCGCCTACCGGGTCAGTGCGCGACCGCTTTCTCCGCGCCGATACCGGTGAGCGAACGCACCTCCATCTCGGCGTTGACTTCCGGATTGCCACGATCCGACGAAGTCAGCGTGCCGATGATGCCGAGGACGAACGCCAGCGGAATCGAGACGATGCCGGGGTTTGCCAGCGGGAACCAGGCGAAATCGGCACCCGGGATCATCGCGGTCTTGGCGCCCGACACCGCGGGGGAGAACACGATCAGCACGATCGTCGAGATCAGACCGCCGTACATGCTCCACAGCGCGCCGCGGGTGTTGAACCGCTTCCAGTACAGCGAGTACACGATGGTCGGTAGGTTCGCCGCGGCGGCGACCGCGAACGCGAGCGCGACCAAGAACGCGACGTTCTGGCCGTTGGCCAGGATGCCGAGGCCGATCGCGAACACGCCGAGCACGACCGCGGTGATCCGGGAGACGCGCACCTGCTCGGCCTCGGTCACTGTGTGCTTCTTGAGCACACTGGCGTAGATGTCGTGGGCGAACGACGCCGACGCGGTGATGGTCAGGCCGGCGACGACGGCCAGGATGGTGGCGAACGCGACCGCCGAGATCACGCCGAGCAGGATCACCCCGCCGAGCTCGAAGGCCAGCAGCGGCGCCGCCGAGTTCACCCCGCCCGCGGCGGACAGGATGCGGTCGGGGCCGACCAGCGCGGCCGCGCCGTACCCCAAAACCAGCGTGAAGAGGTAAAACGCGCCGATCAACGCGATCGCCCACACGACGCTGCGCCGCGCCTCCTTGGCTGTCGGCACCGTGTAGAAGCGCATCAGCACGTGCGGCAGGCCCGCGGTGCCCAGCACGAGTGCCAGCGCGAGGGAGATGAAGTTGATCTGTGAGGTGAGCGAGCCGCCGTACTGCGCGCCGGGCGCGAGCACGTCACGTTTGGCGACGCCTTCGGTGGTCGCGCCGCTGATCGCCGACTGCGCGGTGCCGAGGATCTCGGAGAAGTTCAGCCCGAACTTGGCGAGCACCATCACGGTCATGAAGCCGGCGCCGACGATGAGCAGCACGGCCTTGATGATCTGCACCCATGTGGTGCCCTTCATGCCGCCGACCAGGACGTAGACGATCATCAACACGCCAACGACCGCGATGACGACCGATTGACCGGTGCGGCTCTTGATGTCGAGCAGCAGCGCCACCAGCCCGCCCGCGCCGGCCATCTGGGCCAGCAGGTAGAACAGCGACACCGTCAACGTGTTGGTGGCCGCCGCCAGCCGCACCGGCCGCTGCTTGAGCCGGAAGCTCAGCACGTCGGCCATCGTGAACTTGCCGGTGTTGCGCAGCAATTCGGCCACCAGCAGCAGCGCGACCAGCCAGGCCACCAGGAAGCCGATCGAGTACAGGAAGCCGTCGTAACCGTAGACCGCGATCGCGCCGGCGATGCCGAGGAAGCTGGCCGCCGACAGGTAGTCGCCTGCGATCGCGATGCCGTTCTGCGGACCGGAGAAGCCGCGCCCGCCGGTGAAGAACTCGTCGGCGGTGGCGTTGCGCTTGCTGGCGCGGATCACCACGACCATCGTGACGACGACGAAGAGGCTGAAGATGCCGATGTTGGCGACCGGATTGCCGATCGTCGCGGACTGCGCCATCAGGGTGCTCACTTGATCTCGCCTTCCAGTTCGGAGCGGATCGCTGCGGCGCGCGGGTCCAGCTCGCGGTTGGCGAAGCGCACGTACAGGGCGGTGATCAGGAAGGTGGACAGGAACTGGCCGAGCCCGATGATCAGCCCGACGTTGATGTCACCCCAGACCTTCGTGGCCATGAAGTCGTGGGCGAAGGCGCCCAGCAGTACGTAGACGGCGTACCAGATGAGGAAAACCGCTGTCATCGGGAACACGAAGCGGCGCAGTCTGTTTCGTAGCTCCTGGAACTCGGGACTGGCCTGCACCTGCAGGTAGCGTTCGCCGGGTATGGCCTCCGGGCGGATCGGAAGGTCTGTTTCGGACACGGTGCTCTGCGCTCCTGACTGCTGTGAAACGGCTGTGCACAGGACCGTAGTTGAGATGTGGGTCACAAAAACAGACTCAATGGTGTCGAGACGACGAGGTCCGGCAGCGCTGCGGTGAGCGGTCGGTCGACGACGACGAGCGGCTAGCCCCTCGGCACGCGGTCGACCACCATCCCCAGATTCTCCGGCAGGTGCATCCGCGCGAATGTCTGCGCCACGTCGGCAGGCACCGCCGCACGGGTCAGGCGGCTGACCACGATCATCGTCGCGAACGCCAGCGGCACGCTGATCGCCGCCGGGTACCCGACCAGCACGGCCGGCCACCCGCCCGCGATGTCGTCGTCGACGCCGCCGGCGACCGCGACGGTGACCGCAACGCCCGACAGCAACCCGCCGACGGCCAGCCCCCACCCCGCGCCGGCGGCGGTCAGCCCGCGCCACCAGATGCCCAGCACCAGCAGGGGGCACAGCGTCGAGGCCGCCACCGCGAACACCAGCCCCACGCTGCGGGACAACTCGAGACCACCGGATACCGCCAGCGCCAACGGAATCGGGATCAGCCCGCCGATCACCGCCGCCACCCGGAAGTCGCGCACCCGGCCGCCCAGCACGTCGGTGGCCAGCGCACCGGCGAAGCTGACCAGCAGACCCGAGGAGGTGGCGAGGAACGCGGCGATCGCGCCTGCGGCCACCAGCGCGGCCAGCAGCTGCCCGGCCGCGCCCCCGACTGCCGATCCCGGCGCCAGCAGCACCGCCGCATCGGCCGTCCCGGTGATCAGCAGCTGCGGCACGTACAGCCGGGCGAACACCCCCAGCAGCGTCGGGAACAGGTAGAACAGCGCCAGCAGCGCGATGACCGCGAGCGCCGTGCGGCGGGCCGCGCGACCGTCGGGGTTGGTGTAGAAGCGCACCAGCACATGCGGCAAGCCCATGGTGCCCAGGAACGTCGCGACCATGATCGACAGCACCTGATAGAGCGGATGGGCGCCACCGAGACCGCCGCCCGAGGCGATCCAGTCGGACCCGACCGCGGGCGCGCCCGCCACCACCGGCGTCGCCGCACCGGCGGCCAGCCGCAGCGTGCTGCCGGTCTGCAACGTATGTTCTCCCGCGGCGCCGACGGGAGCGTCGTGGACGGGCCGACCGTCGAGCGTGCCCGTGACCGTGACACCCGCGGGGGCGACCACCTGGACGACGACGTCGGTCTCGATCGCCACGGTGGTGTCCTGTGCGACCGTCGGGGGGAGCGGACCGCCCAGGTCGCCGCCGCGGTCACCGAGGAACAGCCCCGCCAGAGCGAGCGCGGGAATGGCCACCGCGGTGAGCTTGAGCCAGTACTGGAACGCCTGCACGAACGTGATTGAGCGCATCCCGCCCGCGACGACGTTGGTCAGCACGATCGCACCGACGGCCAACGGGCCCAACCACACCGGCGTGCCGAGCAGGGTGCTCAGCGTCAGACCGGCGCCCTGGTACTGCGGTACCAGATAGAAGATGCAGATCACCACCACGACGAGCATCGCGATCTTGCGCAACCGCTGTGAACCGAGCCGGAACTCGGCGAAGTCCGGGACGGTGTAGGCGCCGGAGCGGCGCAGAGGTGCGGCGACGAACAGCAGCAGGCCGAGATAGCCCGCGGTGAAGCCCACCGGGTACCACAGCGCATCCGCGCCGTACTTGGCGATTAGCCCGGCAACACCGAGAAACGAAGCAGCAGAGAGGTATTCACCGGATATCGCAGCGGCGTTCCACTTCGAACCGACGGTGCGCGATGCGACGAGGAAGTCAGACGTGGTGCGGGAAAAACGCACTCCGTACGCACCGATCGCGATGGTGGCACCGGCCGCGGCCAGGAGCGCGGCGGCGGTCAGCGGCGAACCGGTCACGGTTCGGCGTCCACCACGCCGACGAAGTCACGCTCGCCCTGCTCGGCGAGTCGCACATAAGCCCAGCCGATGCCGTACAGCAGCGGATACACCAGGCCGGCCAGCACCAGCCAGTTCAGCCGCAACCCGAACACCGTCACCGCGCCGAGAGCCGGAAAGACCGCCGTGAGCACGGGTATCGCGCCGACGAGGCACACCACCACCGCGCCGAGCCGCAGCGCCAGACCGAGCTGTGCGCGCACCAGCCCCCGCACCAGGGCGTCGCCCACTTGGGTCTGCTCCTGCACCTCCACGCGGGTGCGCACCATGCGGGCGCCGCGACGGTGGGCGAGCACCACCCGTTGCCGCTGGGGACGTTCACTCATCGGTGCCTCCGGCGGGACGCAGGCTGCGCATCGGCATGCGCACCACCCGGTCGCGCAACTCGCGGGCCTGACGTCGGCTGACGGGCAGTTCCACCGCGGGTGACGCACCGTTGTCGCGCAGGCGGACCAGGACCGCGCCGTCGGCGGTGCGCAGCCCGGTCACGAACGGCAACGCGACCAGATAGGAGCGGTGCACGCGTTGGAAACCGTGTTCGCCCCAACGGTTTTCAAGTGTGCTGAGCGGAATGCGCACCAGGTGCGCCCCGGATGCCGAATGCAGGCGGGCATAGTCACCCTCGGCTTCCACCCAGCTGATGCTGTCCCGAGGGACGAGGTGGGTGACGCCGCCGAGTTCAGCGGGGATCACGTCGGAGTCGGGGTCCTCCCGGTCGGCGGGCGCTTCGGGTGGCCGGGATGCCACGACGCGGCGGACCGCTTCGTCGAGGCGGTCTTCGCGGATCGGTTTCAGCAGATAGTCCACCGCACCCAGGTCGAACGCGGCGACGGCCTTGTCGTCGTGCGCGGTGACGAACACGATCGCCGGCCGCTGCGCGTAGTGAGCGAGTACCCCGGCCAATTCGATGCCCGACAGACCGGGCATGTTGATGTCCAAGAAGACCGCGTCGATGCGGCGATGGTTGAGTTCTCGCAGCGCCGAGGTGGCGTCACCGGCCCGCACCACCTCGCCGATGTCGGGGTGGCGACTCAGCAGGAACGCCACCTCGTCGAGTGCGGGCACCTCGTCGTCGACCGCGAGAACGGTGAGGGATCTGCTCACTGGCTGCCCACCCCGAACGTCCCTCCGTCGGCCCGCACGCCGGACCGGAACTTGGGCACCCGCATGATCACCTTGGTGCCCGCACCGATCGCTGTCTCGACCACCAGACCGTAATCGTTGCCGAAGGCCGCGCGCAGGCGATGGTCCACATTCGTCAGACCGACGTGCGCCCCGTCGGTGGCGGTGCCGTCGACCGGCAGCGCATCGCCAGGGCCGGCGCGTAACGCTTCCGGATCCATGCCGACGCCGTCGTCCTCGACGGAGATGATGCAGTCGGACCCCTCGTCGCGGGCGATCAGTTCGATCGAGCCGCTGCCCCGACCGGCGAACCCGTGTCGAACGGCGTTCTCCACCAACGGTTGTAGCGCCAGAAACGGCACCACCACGTTCAGAACTTCCGGTGCCACCTGCAGCGTGACCCGCAGTGCATTGCCGAACCGGGCCCGCTCGAGAGTGAGGTAGCGGTCGATGTTGCGCAGCTCCTCGGCCAGCGTGGTGAACTGTCCGGCGGCGCGGAACGAATAGCGGGTGAAGTCCGCGAACTCGAGGACGAGCTCGCGGGCGCGGTCGGGGTCGGTCCGTACGAACGAGGCGATGGTGTTGAGCGAGTTGTAGAGGAAATGGGGGCTGATCTGGGCGCGCAGGGCGAGCACCTCGGCACGGTCGAGGCGGGCGCGTGAGGCGTCGAGCTCGGCGAGTTCGATCTGGCTGGCCGCGTACCGGGCCACCTCACCGACGGCGCCGAGCAACCCGGGCCCGGGGGAGCGCGTCGTCACCACGACCAGCACGCCCAGCAGATCCCCGGCATCGGCGAGCAGAGGTTGGGCGACCACGGCCGACGTGGCCGCGTGTCCCATCACACGGCGCTGGCCGGACAGCGAATCCCGCGCCGCCGTTGCGCAGGCGGCGCGCACGTCGGCGTCCCAGTCCTCGTCCGGATCACCGGCCAGGAGCTTGCCGGCCCCGTCGAAGAGCGCCAGCCGGTCGGTGCCGGTGAGTTCACGCAGGAACGGCGCCGCTTCGCGCGCCGAATCCTGGCTGAGCCCCTGCCGGAGCGCGCGAGCGGCCAGCGATGCGGTGTGCAGAGCAGCGTGCACTGCGCGCTCGGTGGGCGTCGCGACCACGCGGCGGGTGCGCAACGCCAGCACCACGGCCGCCACGGCGATGACGATCAGCGCGGCGGTCAGGGCGATGGCGAGCTGGCCGGACATGGTTCACGCTCCTCGCGCGTGCGGGGATGGGCCCACCCTAGACGGGCGGTGCAGAAGAACGCGGAATGTCCGCCCACGGTTGGGACGACGTGTGTCGGGTAGCCGGGCTGGATGAGCTCACTCGTCGCTGACGGCATCGTCGACCGCCTCCGAGAATGGGGCGTCAAGCGCGTCTTCGGTTACGCCGGTGACGGCATCGACCCCATCCTCGCGGCCCTTCACCGGGCCGACGGCACGCCGGAATTCGTCTCGACTCGACACGAGGAGATGGCCGCATTCATGGCATGCGGCCACGCCAAGTACACCGGCGAAGTCGGCGTGTGCCTGGCCACCCAGGGCCCCGGCGCGATCCACCTTCTCGCCGGACTCTACGACGCCAAACTCGATCGTCGGCCCGTCGTCGCCATCGTCGGCCAGGTGGTCTCCACCGCGCTCGGCAGCGGTTACCTCCAGGAGGTGGACCTGCACCCACTCTTCAAAGACGTGTGCGGCCAATTCGTCCAGACGATCTTCAGTCCTGAGCAACTCCCGATGGCTCTGGACAACGCGATGCGCACCGCCATCGCGACGTCGACGCCGACCTGTCTCATCGTTCCCCATGATGTCCAGAAAGAGGCGCTGCCAGAGCAACTTTCGCATAGCCATGGCATCGTCCCGTCGTCGGCCGTGATCGATTACCGCCGCATCGTTCCCGCACCCGAACGTGTCAAGGACGCCGCGGAGGTGCTCAACGCCGGCCGCAGAGTCGCCCTGCTGATCGGCCGCGGCGCGGCGGGCAGCGCCGAGGAGATCACCCAGATCGCAACGACTCTCGGCGCGGGTGTCACCGCGTCACTGCTCGGCAAGCCCGTACTCGACGAAAACGCGCCGTGGCACACCGGCGTCATGGGCCATCTCGGCACCACCGCCAGCGCCGATCTGATGGCCAACTGCGACACCCTGCTGATCATCGGGTGCAACGACCCGTGGACCGAGTTCTACCCGTCGCCCGGGCAGGTCCGCGCCGTTCAGATCGACACCGATCCGCGGGTCCTCGGTGCCAAGTTCCCGATCGAGGTCGGCATCGTCGGTGACGCCGCGACCACGCTCGGCCAGCTGCTGCCCCTGCTCGACGGCGGCGCCGATCGCGGCTGGTCGGACACCGTCGCCGGCTACATCCAACGATGGAAAGCCGTCGCGGCGCGCAACATCGAAGAACGAGATGGCGCAGCCAACCCCGAGTTCGTGGTGGGAGCGCTCAACGAGCATCTACCGGCCAACGCGCGCCTCGCGGTCGACGTCGGATCGTCGACCTACTGGTACGCCAAACACGTACGGCTGCCTCTTGGGGTGCCTGCGCACGTGTCTGGTTACCTCGCCTCCATGGGCTGCGCCATGCCCTACGGCATCGCGGCCAAACTCGACGCACCCGATCGGCCGGTCGTCGCGCTCGTCGGTGACGGCGCCATGCAGATGAACGGCCTGCTCGAGCTCATCACCGTTGCCCACCGCTGGCGCGAGTGGGCCGACCCGAGATTCGTCGTCCTCGTGCTGCACAACCGCGACCTCGCCGAGGTCAGCTGGGAGCAGCGCGAGATGGAAGGCGATCCGCGCTATCCCGCATCTCAACTCGTTCCGGACTTCCCCTACGCCCGATACGCGGAGATGCTCGGCTTGGCAGGCATTCGGATCGCCCGGTCGGCTCACGCAGCCGACGCCTGGCGAGCCGCCTTCACCGCCGACCGGCCCACCCTGATCGAGGCTGTCGTCGACGCGCATGTTCCGATGCTCCCGCCGAACGTCACCGACGAGAAGGTCAGCACAGTTCAGGAGGCGGTCGCGCAGGAAGCCGACGGCTCTTCACTGGCCGGGCGCATCGACCGCCACGTGGCGGCTGAGCATGCGAGCCGGCCCGGCTAGTCGTTGCCGCCGCCGAGCTCGTCCTCAGCGCCCAGCTCCTTCATCCCCGCGCTGGGGCCGTCAAAGCTGTCCTTGTTCAAACTGGCCAGGGTCTGGACCAGATCGTCGTCTGCTCCGTTGTTCTTCGCGTGCTCGGCCAGCTGCTGCGGTGTCCCGGGATAGTCGAAACCCTTGAGATACTTCTGTACTTCAGTCACTTGATATGCCATGGCGCGCCATCTACCCCACGAGCGACCTCTCACACGTTCTGCACCGGTTCTGCGCTTCGTCCGTCGCGTCGGGCCGCCTAAGCTGCTGCCATGACTGTGACGCTGTGCCTGGCGCAGGACGCCGACGCCGACGCTCTGCTCGACGAGAGCCCGTTCGCGTTGCTGGTCGGCATGCTCCTCGACCAGCAGATCCCGATGGAAGTGGCCTTTGGTGGGCCGAAGAAGATCGCCGACCGCATCGGCGGTTTCGACGCCGCGACGATCGCGGACTATGACCCTGAAAAGTTCGCCGCACTGTGCGCGCAAACCCCTGCGATACACCGTTTCCCGGGTTCGATGGCCAAACGCGTACAGGCGCTGGCGCAGGCGATCGTCGACGAATACGGCGGCGATGTGACCGCGCTGTGGTCCGACGGCGCCGACGGCGCGACCGTCCTGCGTCGCCTCAAGGCGTTGCCCGGCTTCGGCGAGCAGAAAGCCAAGATCTTCCTCGCCCTTCTCGGCAAGCAGTACGGCGTGACGCCGTCTGGGTGGCGCACGGCGGCTGGGGACTACGGCAAGGCCGGCACCCACATGTCGGTGGCGGACGTGAAAGACGCCGGCTCGCTGCAGAAGGTGCGCTCCTACAAGAAGGAGATGAAGGCCAAGACCAAGGCGGCCGCCAAGGGTTGAGCTCTTCTGCGCCGAGACTGTTGTCAGATCCCGGAAATCCGGGAGATCACGATCGGTGCGCAGTCTCGTTGTCGAGGGTGGAGTCGAGAGCGGCCAATTCGGTGAGGACCTCGGCCACCGCGCGGCCCGTGCCGCTCGCCGTGTCGAGACCGTTGGCCAAGCAGCGCAGCGTGATTCCGCGGCGGGTCAGCTCCGCGACGACGTACGCCACTTCGGCCGCCGAGCGACCCAGCCGATCCAGGGCCACCACCACGACGGCGTCTCCCGAGCGGGCGTAGCTGAGCAGAGCGAGCAGGCCCGGCCGCATCTTGTCCGTCGACCCCACCGCTCGATCGGTGAAGATGCGTCGCGAGTCGACGCCGGAGGCCGCGAGGTCGGCGAGTTCGGTGGCGAGGTCAGCGGACGGGCGTGCCGTCGCGTACCCCAGCGTCACCGTCACGTCTTCACGGTCTCACGGGTCTGCCGTTGGTCGGGAAGGGCGCGCCGTCGAAGCGCTCCGCGGTAGCTAATCTTGCGACCTGTCCGGCGCCCAGGTGTGCCATTGTGAAGTCATGAAGACTCACTTGAGCTGCCCGTGCGGCGAGGCGATCCAAGGCAAGGACGAGGACGACTTGGTCGAGAAGGCCAAGGCGCATCTGTCCGAGGTGCACCCCGGCCGCGACTACGACCGCGACGCCATCCTGTTCATGGCCTACTGACCAAACCGCGAAGGTGCATCGACGGTAGTTGCGGCGTCGTTGCCGCTACCGAGGATGCACCTTCGCGGGCAGCGGTGCCAGGTCAGGGGACGACGGTCGAGCCGATCGTCGGCATGAACTGGCACTGCTTCTCGGTCGTGGTGACCTGGCCGAAGATCGTCGACATGATGCTGCCCGAGCCGGTGTCGGCGATGGCCGTCAGCGTCGTCGGGCCATTGGGGTTCATGTCCGGCCGCGGCTTGAGCGTGACGCTGCCCGACTTGCCCGTGGTGAGGTTCACCCACGTCGCGTTGAGCGGCAGCTTCTGCTCCGCCGCGGGGCCAGGGGTGCCGACCGCGGTGAACACATAGGCCGTCTGGCCCGGTCCGGGTCCGGGCAGCGGGATCGCCGCCGGGCCTGCCACCGAGATGGCCGTGGCCAGCACGTTGCCGCCATCCGCGAGGCAGCCGTTGCTGATCGACGGATACAGAAAGTCTTGCGTCACCGGCGTGTTGGGTCCGAACGCGCCGCCGCCGGGGGTTGTCGCGGCGACGGGCTGCGCGGCCGGATCCCCTGCCGAGGCGGGTGCCGGCGCGGGCGGGGCAGCCGGGTCTGGCCCCGGCGCGGGAGGCGGCCCGGGCAGCGCCGCCTGCGGCGTGCCCATGTGCGCCACCTCCGGCGCGGCGTCCGGCGCCGGCCCCACGGCGAACTCGGGGTTGACTCCCGCAGGCAGATGCGCCTCCGCCCCGGGCACCGCTCCCGCCGCGGGAACGTGGGCGACGGGCTGCACGAACTGGTTGACCGCAGCTGCGACGTCACGCGACGGCGCCGGAGCCGCGGCGTCCCCGGCGAACACCGCGGCAGCAGCCATCAACATCGACGCCGCATTCGACGGATCCGCGGCGGCCTGCTGAATGACGGGCCCGATGCTCTGCACCGCGGGCAGCCCCGGGGCCGCCAACCCGTCGATCGGCAGCGGCGCCACCGGGTCGGCGTGAGCGACGCCGGTCACGCCGACCGCCAGCAACGCGGTCGATGAACTCACCGCCAGTGCGGTGGTGAGCATCGTCCTGATCGTTGACATGGTTCCCCTCGTGTCGGATGGGCGGTTATCGGGTTAGCGGAGTCAGGGCAGCGCCGAGAGCAGCGGCGCCGCGACGGGAGCCGCCGGCGCAGCGGGAGCCGCGGGCGTCGCGGCGGCCCCGCCGGTGGGCAGCAGGCCGGCCAGCGGGGACCCGCCGGGCAGCAGCGAGGCCAGGCTGCCGGGCGCGCCGAGGACATCGGTCAGACCCGACAGGGGCGAGGCGGCAGCCGGCGTGTTGACCGGCGGAACGGTGGTGGTGTTCCCGGCCGGCACCGTGCCCGGGGTGGCCGTCACCGTCGGCATCGCCGCAGGCAGCGTCTCCGGCAGAGCGGCCACGGCGCCGGGAAGGGCGTTGACGCTCGGGGGCAGTGTCAGCGACGCGGTGGCACCGGGTGCGGGAGCCAACGGCGCGGTCGCTGCGCCCGTCGTCGCGGAGGCGGCGGCCGGCGCGGTTCCCATCAGGTTGGTGAAGCCCTGCATCAGCTGGGTCGCCGCGGCCGGGTTGGCGGCGAGTTGCTGCAAGAACGGCAGGCCGGGCACTGCGGGGGCAGGTGCCGGAGCCGGGGCCGGTTGCGCAGCCGCGCCCGCACTGAGAGCGACAGCAGCCGTCACCGCCCCAGCCGCGGCAATCATCGTGGTGGCGAACAGTTTCCGGGTGCGGTGCATGAGATCTCCCAATCGATGTAGTGGCACGCCTGAACCCGAAGCTAGCCTGTTACTAGAGTTACTCAAGTGACATGAGTGGCATTTATTCAACCGTTACGGACGTGAAGGCAGACGGTGACCGATCGATAGAGTCGGACGCATCGACACCATCGAGGCGACATCGCGTTCCCGGTGGGCAGCCCGGCTGTCCGCCGCGGCGCCCGTGTTGCTTGCCCTGAGCATCGCCGCCCGACTGGCCTGGACCTACCTGCTGCCCAACGGCGCTAACTTCGTCGACCTGCACGTCTACGTCGGTGGTGCGGCCGCCCTCGACCAGCCCGGCACGCTGTACGGCTACGTCTACGCCGACCAAACGCCGGACTTCCCGCTGCCGTTCACCTACCCGCCATTTGCCGCCGTGGTGTTCTACCCGCTGCACCTGCTGCCGTTCGGCCTGGTGGCGTTCGCGTGGTCGATCGGAATCATGGCGGCGCTCTACGGCGTGGTGCGGCTGAGCCAGGGTTTGCTACCCGATCAGATGGCGGTCGGCGGCCGGCGTGTCGCCATGCTGTGGACCGCGGTCGGTATCTGGACCGAACCGTTGCGCAGCACGTTCGACTACGGGCAGGTCAACGTCGTGCTGGTGCTGGCGATCCTGCTCGCGGTGCGCAGCAGCCGCTGGTGGTTGTCGGGGTTGCTGGTCGGGCTGGCGGCGGGGATCAAACTGACCCCGGCGGTGTCCGGGCTCTACTTCGCCGGTGCGCGCCGGTGGGCGACCGTGGCGTTCTCCGCCGTGGTGTTCTTCGCGACGGTCGGGGTGTCGATGCTGGTGATCGGGGAGCAGGCCCGGTTTTATTTCACCGATCTGCTCGGCGATGCCAGGCGAGTGGGCCCGGTCGGCACGTCGTTCAACCAGTCCTGGCGCGGCGGCATCTCCCGGCTGCTCGGCCACGACGCCGGCTACGGTCCCGTCGTGCTGGCGGGCATCGCGGTGACGGCCGTGCTCGCTGTGCTGGCATGGCGTGCGATCGGCGGCGCGCGGGACCGGCTCGGCGCTGTGGTGATCGTGTCGCTGTTCGGGCTGCTGCTGTCGCCGATCTCGTGGACACACCACTGGGTGTGGCTGGTTCCGCTGATGATCTGGCTTCTGCACGGCCCCCTGCGCGATCAGCTCGGCGCCCGAATCCTCGGTTGGGGCTGGCTGGCGCTGACGTTGATCGGCGTGCCGTGGTTGCTCAGCTTCGCCCAACCGACCATCTGGGAGATCTCCCGGCCTTGGTATCTGGCGTGGGCCGGCCTGGTCTACATCGCGGCGACGTTGGCGACGCTGGGCTGGATCGCTAGCCGAGGAGGCCGTCGATCTCGCGAGCCATCGCCACGTCCTTGTCCGTGATGCCACCCTCGGAGTGCGTGACCAGGGCAAAAGTCACTGTGCGCCAACGGATGTCGATGTCAGGATGGTGATCGGCGGCCTCGGCGCGCTCGGCTACCCGCCGGACGGCCTCGATGCCGTCGAGAAACGACGGGAACGTCACGCTGCGACGCAGGGCGCCGTCGGCGCGTTCCCAATCGTCGAGTTCGGGCAGTACGGCATCGACATCGTCGTCTGGTAACACAGCCATGCCCTCGACGGTATACCTACCCGTATATCGTCCCTGCCCATGTCCACTCTGATCGTCGTCGCGGGCGCGCTGATCGAGCAGGGCAGGTTGCTCGTCGCGCAGCGGGCGCGCCCTCCCGAGCTCGCGGGGTGTTGGGAGCTGCCCGGCGGCAAGGTGGCGCCGGGAGAGAGTGACGCTGCCGCATTGAAGCGAGAGTTGTTGGAGGAGTTGGGTATCGGAGTTTCCGTGGGCGACCGCCTCGGCGGCGATGTGGCGCTGAGCGCGACGGCAGCGCTGCGGGCCTATCTGGTCACCCGGACCGACGGCGTGCTGCACCCGCACGAGCACCGCGCGCTGCGGTGGGTCGGAAGCGACGCCATCGACGGTTTGGCGTGGGTACCTGCCGACCGGGCCTGGCTTCCGGAACTGTCGGTGCTACTGCACTGCTGAATCGTCACGCCGTCGTATTGGGCGGATGAACACGCCTGCGGCGAGCGCTGCCAGTGTGGCCTGCGTGGCGCGGTGGGCGTCATCGTCGTCGGGTGCGCCGTTGCCTGTCAGTATGCGGTAGTAGAGCGGCGCGGACAGGTAGCGGATGACGTCGGTGGCATCGGTGCGCTCCGGCGCTTCCCCTCGGGCGATCCCTTCGGTGATGACGGGGGCGAACTCATCGGTGCGCGTCCGATAGAACCGCGCGAGAGCGTCTGAAGTGTCGCGGTTGCAGGTCGCAGCAGCGATGATCGCTGCGAACAGACGCCCCTGTCGACCGTCCGCGAGGGTGCGTTGGATCAGCTGGGCAATGCTGAGCAGGTCTCCGGACAAGCTGCCGGTGGCAGGGCGCGGCGACGACGTTTCAGCCATGTCCGCGAGCAGGTCGGTCACCAGCGCTGACACCGTGCCCCACCGCCGGTACACCGTCGACTTGCTGACTCCCGACTGCCGGGCGACTTCGGTGAGGTCCACTCCCTCGAGGCCGCCGGCCACCAGGAGGTCGGCCGTCGCCGCGAGGACGGATGCACGAACCTGCGCTGTTCTGCCCCCGGGCCGTGGCGGTGCCATCCCTCTATGTTAAAGGGACAAGCGTCGCGTTAAGCCGCCGACTTTGGTAGGTTCCCTTAAGGGGAAAAAGGTCCTATTAAGGAGGCGAAGTGGAATATCGGCGAGTCGGCAACTCGGGCCTGGTGGTCTCGGAATTAGCTTTCGGCGCAGCGACTTTCGGCGGCGGCGAGTTCTTCAGTGCGTGGGGTGACGCGGACGTCGACGAAGCCCGTCGAATGGTCGATCTCTGTCTCGACGCCGGTATCACGTTGTTCGACACCGCCGACGTCTACTCGGCCGGCCGATCCGAGGAGGTGCTGGGGCAGGCCTTGGCGAACCGGCGCGACGACGTGCTGATATCGACGAAGGCGGCGCTTCCGATGGGGGACGGGCCGGCAGATGCCGGGACATCGAGAACGCGGCTGATCACCGCCGTGGAACAGGCGTTGCGCCGGTTGAACACCGACCGCATCGACTTGTTCCAGCTGCACGGGTATGACGCGCAGACCCCCGTCGAAGAGGTCGTGGACACAGTCGATGTGCTGATCCGGCAGGGCAAGATCAGGTACAGCGGAGTGTCGAACTTCGCGGGTTGGCAACTGATGAAGGCTCTTTCGGCTGCGGATGTCGCGCACAAGCCACGCCATATCGCCCACCAGGTCTACTACTCACTGATCGGGCGCGACTACGAATGGGAGCTGATGCCCCTGGGCATCGATCAGGGGGTGGGTGCACTCGTGTGGAGCCCACTCGGGTGGGGACGCCTGACCGGACGGATCCGCCGCAATTCCCCCATGCCGACCGTGAGCCGGCTGCACAAGACCGCGGATGCCGGCCCGCCGGTGGAGGAAGACCTCCTGTACGCCGTGATCGACGAACTCGACGTCATCGCAGGCGAGACCGGCAAGTCTGTTCCTCAGATCGCCTTGAACTGGTTGCTGCGCCGTCCTAGCGTGGCATCGGTGATCGTGGGCGCCCGCGACGCTCGACAGCTGGAGGAAAACCTCGGTGCCGTCGGATGGTCGCTGCACCAGCACCAGATCGCGCGGCTCGACGCGATCAGCCAGCGCGAGCAGCCCTATCCGCACTTCCCGTACTACCGCCAGGAGGGCTTTGCCCGCATCAACCCTCCGCTGTTCCCGATGACTGGCTGACGGGCGAAGCTCTGCCGACGGGTGCTGCTTCGGATTCCTGGCTGAACTCGGCCGCCAATCATCGTGGTCCCGTTGTCCTCCCGTGCCATGCGGGTGCTCAGGTTCCTATGGCGCGGCGTGCTGGCCTTCGACCGCGTCGGCTTCCCGCCACCACCGGCCGACAGCCGGGTGATGGTGTTGTTGTCCTACCCCTAGAACCGCAGCCGGTCGTCGAGCACGTGCACCGGGGCGTCCCGATGGCGTGCCGCGTAGATCGGGTGCAGCAGGCTCGGGTGCTCGCAGTGCGGGCATGACGCCCGCGGATCCCGCCGCGAACTGAATGCCAGATGGTGACAGGCCGAGCACCGGACCATGTACAGCGCGCCGATCCAGTTCATCAGGCCCAGGTAGATCGCCAGCGCGGCCAGGGTCGCGAGCGCGATGATCAGGGCAACGGTGAGGACTTCGTAAACCGTCATGATGGCCAACCTCCATGAAGTTGACGGATGCCACCACGGTACGCCCGAAGCCGCCCGCCGATCAGGCCTTCCGGGCCCTCTTGTAGACCTTCTCCAACTCCTTGCCGCGCAGCCCGTTGTGTTCGGCTTTGCGCACCTTGTGCAGCACGAGGGGGCACTTCTTGCAGCGGGGCTTGCTGCGGCAACATTTCTTCTTCGGGGTGAGCTTGGTCAGCTTGCTGGCCACGTGACGGGTATCTCTCGTTTTCGCGATCGGTGCACCACACTGCGACAATCACGGGCGTGACTGCACGCCCCGACTTCCGCAACGTCGCCATTGTGGCGCACGTCGACCACGGCAAAACCACCCTGGTCGACGCGATGCTTCGCCAATCCGGGGCGCTGACCCACCGTGGCGACGACGCGATCGAACGGCTGATGGACTCCGGTGACCTGGAAAAGGAAAAGGGCATCACGATCCTGGCCAAGAACACCGCGGTGCACCGCCACCACCCCGACGGCTCGATGACCGTCATCAACGTCATCGACACACCAGGCCACGCCGACTTCGGCGGTGAGGTGGAACGCGGCCTGTCGATGGTCGACGGCGTGGTGTTGCTCGTCGACGCCTCCGAGGGCCCGCTGCCGCAGACCCGGTTCGTGCTGCGCAAGGCCCTGGCCGCGCACCTGCCGGTGATCCTGGTGGTCAACAAGACCGACCGTCCCGACGCCCGCATCGCCGAGGTCGTCGAGGAGAGCCACGACCTGCTGCTCGACGTCGCCTCCGACCTCGACGAGGACGCCCAGGCCGCCGCCGAGAAGGCACTCGACCTGCCGACGCTGTACGCCTCGGGCCGCGCCGGCATCGCCAGCACCACCGCACCCGCCAACGGCGAGAACCCGGACGGGGAGAACCTCGACCCGCTGTTCGACGTCCTGCTCGAGCACATCCCGCCGCCCCAGGGCGACCCCGAGGCGCCGCTGCAGGCGCTCGTCACCAACCTCGACGCGTCGGCGTTCCTGGGCCGGCTCGCGTTGATCCGCATCTACAAGGGCCGTATCCGTAAGGGCCAGCAGGTCGCGTGGATGCGCGAGGTCGACGGCCACCCCGTCATCACGAACGCCAAGATCACCGAGCTCCTCGTCACCGAGGGGGTGGAGCGCACCGCGACCGACGAGGCCGTCGCCGGGGACATCGTCGCCGTCGCCGGAATCCCCGAGATCATGATCGGTGACACGCTGGCCGACCCGGATCACGCGCACGCGCTGCCCCGCATCACCGTCGACGAGCCGGCGATCTCGGTCACCATCGGCACCAACACCTCGCCGATCGCGGGCAAGGTGTCCGGGCACAAGCTGACCGCCCGCATGGTCAAGAACCGGCTCGACTCCGAACTCGTCGGCAACGTCTCGATCAAGGTCGTCGACATCGGCCGACCCGACGCCTGGGAGGTCCAGGGCCGCGGCGAGCTCGCGCTGGCCGTCCTGGTCGAGCAGATGCGCCGGGAAGGCTTCGAGCTGACCGTCGGCAAGCCCCAGGTGGTGACCCGCATGGTCGACGGCAAGCTGCACGAGCCGTTCGAGGCCATGACGATCGACTGCCCGGAGGAGTTCGTCGGCGCGATCACCCAGCTGATGGCTGCCCGCAAGGGCCGCATGGAGGAGATGACCAACCACGCTGCCGGGTGGGTGCGCATGGACTTCATCGTGCCCAGCCGCGGTCTGATCGGGTTCCGCACCGACTTCCTGACGCTGACGCGTGGCACAGGCATCGCCAACGCGGTCTTCGACGGTTACCGCCCCTGGGCGGGGGAGATCCGCGCCCGCCACACCGGCTCGCTGGTGTCCGACCGCTCCGGTCAGATCACCCCGTTCGCGATGATCCAGCTCGCCGATCGCGGACAGTTCTTCGTCGAGCCCGGCCAGGAGACGTACGAGGGGCAGGTCGTCGGCATCAACCCGCGCGCCGAGGACCTCGACATCAACATCACTCGTGAGAAGAAGCTCACCAACATGCGGTCGTCGACGGCCGACGTGATGGAGACGCTGGCCCGCCCGCTTGAGCTCGATCTGGAGAAGGCGATGGAGTTCTGCGCCGAGGACGAGTGCGTCGAGGTCACCCCCGAGATCGTGCGGGTACGCAAGGTAGAACTGACCGCCTCGCTGCGGGCGCGGGCGAAAGCGCGGGCCAAGCAGCAGGCCAACCAGCAGGCAGGGGTGTAGGGAAAGCCCGTCGTTACCCTGTACAGCGTGCCGACCGCCCGCCGTGTGATGAGCTGCGCGGCCGCGGTGATGGTGCTGGCGTCGGGCTGCACCGTGAGCCCGCCACCCGCGCCGCAGAGCACCGACACCACCAAGTCGACGGCGCCGCCGCCGACGAAGGCGACGCAGATCATCATGGCGATCGATTCGATCGGTCCCGGCTTCAACGCCCACCTGCTCTCCGACCAGTCCCCGGTGAATGCGGCGATCAGCTCGCTGGTGCTGCCGAGCGCCTTCCGGCCGATCCCGGACTCCCGCACGCCGACCGGTTCCCGGTGGGAGATGGACTCCACGTTGCTGGAATCCGCCGAAGTGACCAGCCAGGACCCGTTCACCGTGACCTACAAGATCCGGCCCGAGGCGCAGTGGACGGACAACGCGCCGATTGGCGCCGACGACTTCTGGTACCTGTGGCGGCAGATGGTCAGCCAGCCCGGTGCGGTCGATCCCGCGGGCTATGACCTCATCACCGGCGTGCAGTCGGTCGAGGGCGGTAAGACCGCGGTGGTCACGTTCTCCCAGCCCTATCCGGCGTGGCGGGAGCTGTTCCACAACATCCTGCCTGCGCACATCGTCAAGGACGTGCCCGGCGGCTTCTCCGCCGGGCTGGCCCAGGCGCTGCCGGTCACCGGGGGTCAGTTCCGCGTCGAGAGCATCGATCCGCAGCGCGACGAGATCCTGCTGGCCCGCAACGACCGCTACTGGGGTAAACCCGCCGTCCCCGACCTGATCCTGTTCCGCCGCGGCGGGGCACCTGCGGCGCTGGCCGACTCGATCCGCAACGGCGACACCCAGGTGGCGCAGGTGCACGGCGGATCGGCGGTGTTCGCACAGCTCTCGGCGATCCCCGACGTGCGGACCGCCCGGATCGTCACCCCGCGGGTCATGCAGCTGACGCTGCGCGCGCAGCGGCCCGCGCTCACCGATCCACAGGTGCGCAAGGCGGTCCTCGGCCTGCTCGACGTCGACCTGCTCGCCGCGGTCGGTGCCGGGGACGACAACACGGTGACGCTGGCGCAGGCCCAGGTGCGCTCACCCTCGGACCCGGGTTATGTGCCGACGGCCCCTCCGGCGATGACGCGCGACGACGCCATGGCCCTGCTCGAGGGGGCCGGCTACCAGGTGGCACCCACGCCGACTTCGACACCGACACCCACGGCGACGCCGACGCCGGAGACCGGCCGTGGTCAGCTGCTCAAAGATGGTGAGCCGCTGACCCTCGTGCTCGGTGTGGCCGCCAACGAGCCGACCTCGGTCGCGGTGGCGAACACCGCGGCCGACCAGCTGCGCAGCGTCGGGATCGCGGCGTCGGTGTCGGCGCTCGACCCGGTGACGCTCTACGGCGAGGCGCTGACCGACAACACCGTCGACGCTGTCGTCGGCTGGCATCAGGCCGGCGGCGACCTGGCGACCGCACTGGCGTCGCGTTACGGCTGCCCCGCGCTGGAGGCGACGGCCGTTCCGACCGCCCCGCCGAGCAGCACCCCTGGCTCGGTCACGCCGACCACGACCTCAGCCACGTCCGCGACTCCGCCCCCGCAGCCGTCGCCGCCGTCGACGGCAGCGAGCACTCCCGCACCGGCGCCGGAATCCGGTCAGCTCGTGCAGGCGCCGAGCAACATCACCGGCATCTGTGACCGGACGATTCAACCCCGGATCGACGCCGCTCTGCAGGGCACCGCCGACATCGGCGCGGTGATCGACGACGTCGAGCCGCGCCTGTGGGACATGGCCACCGTGCTGCCGATCCTGCAGGACACCACGATCGTCGCCGCCGGACCCAGCGTGCAGGGGGTCAGCCTGACCGGTGCCGTGCCGGTCGGCATCGTCGGCGACGCAGGACAGTGGGTCAAGCTGCCGCAGTGACGCGGCGCAACCTGGTCAGGCCGTGCGCAGAGATCGCCGCGAGCGCGAACACGGCCAGCAGCCACACTGGCGGGCGGGCCAGCTCCCACACGAACAGGGCGGCGAACAGCGGCGAGCGTTGCGTGATCGCCAACACCCCAGCCGCGCACGTCAACGACACCGCGGGCACGTGCAACGCGGTGCCGGCCGTCGCGTTGACCGCCAGCGCCACCACCGAACCGGCGGCAGCCCCCGTCGCCAGCGCCGGGGTGAGCAACCCGCCGACCGCGCCGGCCCTGAGGAACGCCGCCGACAGCAGCGGTTTGAGCACCAGGATGGCCGCCGCGGCCCCGAGCGTCAGACTGCTGTCGACGCTGAGCTCCAACACGCTGCGGCCGTTGCCGGGCAACTCGGGCAGCCAGAGGGAGCACACGCCGGTGAGCAGCCCAGCGGCGGCGATCGCCGGAATCACGAGCGCCGACGACGGCTGTGCTGCAGGGCGGGTGGCGGTCACCCGCGTGAAGGCACAGCCGACCGCCAGCGCGAGCGGCGCCATCGCCACGGCCAGCAGTGCGAACAGCGGAGACAGCTGAGCGGCCGGCCACACCAACGGATGCTCCAGGTGTGTCACCGGAGCCGCGACCGCCACCGCCAGGCTCGAGGTGATCAGCGCGGCGCCGACCGCGCGAGGATGCCAGGTGCCCAACAGAATTCGGGTCGCGAACAGTGCACCGCCCAGCGGCACGCTGTACACCGCGCCGAGCCCGGCGCCTGCCGCACATGCGAGCAGGATCTCGCGGTCGCGCGGCGTGAGCGCCCACCGCGAGGTTCCGAGATCGCCCCACGCCACGGCGAGCTGGCGCGGCGCCCCTTCGCGGCCCAGCGATGCCCCCGACCCGACGAGCAGCACCTGCAGAGCGGCGTCACCCGTCAGCGCCAGGCGCCGCACCGGTCGCTCGCCGGTCAACACCGCGGACAGGGCTGGTACGGGAGCGCGGCGGCGCAGCAGCCACCACCCACAGCCGGCGAGCGCGCCGCCGATCATCGGCCCCAGCGCGCGGCGCCAGCGACCGCTGTTCTCGACGCCGGTCAGCAGTGTGCCGAAGTCGTACCGGTAGGTGAGGTGCTCGACGGTGTGCAGCAGCAGTGTCGTGGCGGCGCCGGCGACACCGGCGAGCAGGCCGATCACCACGATGGCGCAGCCGAACTCGACCCTGCGGCGGGACACGGGGTGAATCTAAGCCACACCTCGCGTCGATGGCCGGTCGATGAGCGGGCAAGCTGAGCGCATGGAGACGCCGCGACTGCTGTTCGTCCACGCCCACCCCGACGACGAGACGCTCACCACCGGCGGCACGATCGCCCACTACTGCGAACGAGGCGCGCAGGTGCAGGTGCTGACGTGCACGCTGGGCGAGGAGGGCGAGGTCATCGGGGACCGGTGGGCGCAGCTGGCCGTCGATGCCGCCGACCAGCTCGGCGGCTACCGGATCGGGGAACTGACCGCCGCCCTGGCCGCGCTCGGGGTGGACCGCCCGCGCTACCTCGGTGGCGCCGGCCGGTGGCGGGACTCCGGCATGGAGGGGACGCCCGCGCGGCACCGGCAACGCTTCGTCGACGGCGATCTCGATGAGCAGACCGCGGCCGCGGCAGCGGTGATCGACGACCTGCGCCCGCACGTCGTGGTCACCTACGACCCGCAGGGCGGGTACGGCCACCCCGACCACATCCACACCCACCGTGTCACGATGGCCGCGGTCGCCGCCGCGCGGTGGCGGGTGCCGAAGGTCTATTGGACTGTCGTGTCGCAGAACGCGATTCGCGACGGACTCGCCGGATTGACCGGCCTGCCGGCCGGCTGGCTCACCCTCGAGGCCGAGGTGCTGCCCTTCATCGGGTTCACCGACGACGCCATCGATGCCGCGCTCGACGTCAGCGCGCAGCTGCCTGCCAAGCTGGAGGCGCTGCGGGCCCACGCCACCCAGGTGCAGGTCGCGGCCGACGGGACTGCGATGGCGCTGTCCAACAACATCGCCCTCCCCGTGCCGTCGGTGGAGCACTACGTGCTGGTCGACGGTGAAGCGGGAGCGCGGGACGAGCGCGGATGGGAGAACGATCTGCTCGCGGGCCTGGGTGTGGGGTAGCCCTCGAGTTCCGAGTGACGAAACGCCCCACGGGGTACGCTGCCCAGGACTGCCCGGCGCGCGGAAGGGAAGCCCATGGATCCGGATCTCGATCCCAACCTGCAGCACTGGCAGGACCGTCTCGACAACTTCCAGTGGGTCATCGGATCCCTGGTCTCGGTGCTCGACAGCATCCCGACCTGAGCGCTCCCACACCGCCGGCGTCCGACCGGCTGCTCTGGTTCGTGTTGGCCGTCCTGGCCGTGGACGGTGTGCTCTCGGCACTGATGGCCGTGTTCTTCCTCCCGCTGCGCCTCGACGGCGTGCCCGTCCCGATCAGCGCCGTGCTCAGCGGTGCGCTCAATGTGGGACTGGTCTGGGTCGCGATGCAGTGGACACCCTCGGCGCGAATGGCCGCCACCCCGTTGTGGGCGTGGCTCGCGACTGTGCTGCTGTGCACATTCGGGGGCCCCGGTGACGACATCGTGTTCGGCGGCGTGGGGGTGATGGAGTATGCGTCGGTGCTGCTCATCGCTGTCGGAGCGCTGCCGGCGGGCTGGGTGCTGACCCGACGACGGGCCGCGCCGGTGCGCACCGGGGCGCGCTCCGAGCCGCGCCGCCGTTGACTACTGTGGCCGGTATGCCAGGCGCAGTGGTTTCAGAATGTGAGACGCGCGGATGATCCGAGTCGACGCCGGGGTTATGCGGAAGTGGCTCTGAACCCGCAGCGCGGCACCGATCTGCCCGACCCCTCCGTGCCTCCCACCTCCACCCCGCCCTCGGCGGCTGCACTACGGCGGGTGCTGAGGCGTGCGCGGGACGGGGTGGCCCTCAACGTCGACGAGGCCGCGATCGCGATGACGGCCCGCGGGGACGATCTGGCCGATCTGTGTGCCAGTGCCGCGCGGGTGCGCGACGCCGGCCTGGAGGCCGCCGGCCGGCGCGGCCAGGGTGGCCGGTTGCCGGTCAGCTACTCGCGCAAAGTCTTCCTTCCCGTCACGCACCTGTGCCGCGACACCTGCCACTACTGCACCTTCGTCACGGTCCCGGGCCGGCTGCGCGCGGCAGGCAAGGGCATGTACATGGAGCCCGACGAGATTCTCGACGTCGCCCGCCGCGGCGCCGAGATGGGTTGCAAGGAAGCGTTGTTCACCCTCGGTGACCGGCCGGAAGCGCGCTGGGACGAGGCGCGTCAGTGGCTCGACGAACGCGGCTACGACTCGACCCTGGACTACGTGCGTGCGATGGCCATCCGGGTGCTGGAGGAGACCGGACTGCTGCCACACCTCAACCCCGGGGTGATGAGCTGGTCGGAGCTCTCCCGACTCAAGCCGGTCGCCCCGTCGATGGGCATGATGCTGGAGACGACGTCGCGGCGGCTGTTCGAGACCAAGGGCTTGGCGCATTACGGCAGCCCGGACAAGGACCCGGCGGTGCGGCTGCGCACCCTCGACGACGCGGGCCGGCTGTCGATTCCGTTCACCACCGGACTGTTGGTCGGCATCGGGGAAACGCTGACCGAGCGCGCCGAGACGATCCACGCGATCCGCCGCTCACACCGTGAGTTCGGGCACGTCCAAGAAGTGATCGTGCAGAACTTCCGGGCCAAGGACCACACCGCGATGGCGTCGGTGCCCGACGCGGGTCTCGACGACTTCCTGGCCACCATCGCGGTGACGCGTCTGGTGATGGGCCCCAAGATGCGGATCCAGGCGCCGCCCAACCTCGTCTCACGGCAGGAGTGCCTGGCGCTGATCGGCGCGGGCGTCGACGACTGGGGTGGGGTTTCGCCGCTGACCCCCGACCACGTCAACCCAGAACGGCCCTGGCCTGCGCTCGACGAGCTGGCCGCCGTCACCGCCGAGGCGGGCTACGACCTGGTGCAGCGGCTCACCGCGCAGCCGCAGTACGTGCAGGCCGGTGCCGCGTGGATCGATCCGCGGGTGGCCGGCCATGTCGACGCGCTCGCCGATTCCGATACCGGCTATGCCCGCGACGTCAACCCGGTGGGCCGGCCCTGGCAGGAGCCCGACGAGGCCACCGAGTCGCTCGGGCGCACCGATCTGCACAGTGCCATCGATACCGAGGGTCGGCGTACCGACACCCGCAGCGACCTGGGCAGCGCGTTCGGTGACTGGGAGTCCATCCGCGCCAAGGTGCACGAACTCGCTGCCCGCGCGCCCGAGCGCATCGACACCGACGTGCTGGCCGCGCTGCGGTCGGCGGAACGCGACCCCGCAGGCTGCTCCGACGACGAATACCTGGCGCTGGCGACCGCCGACGGGCCCGCGCTGGACGCGGTGACCGCATTGGCCGACGCGCTGCGGCGTGACGTCGTCGGCGACGACGTCACGTTCGTGGTCAACCGCAACATCAACTTCACCAACATCTGCTACACCGGCTGCCGGTTCTGCGCGTTCGCGCAGCGCAAAGGCGACGCCGATGCGTTCTCACTGTCCACTGCCGAAGTCGCCGACCGGGCATGGGAGGCGCACGTGGCCGGCGCGACCGAGGTGTGCATGCAGGGCGGTATCGACCCCGAGCTGCCGGTCACCGGCTACGCCGACCTGGTGCGCGCGGTCAAGGCGCGGGTGCCGTCGATGCACGTGCACGCGTTCTCGCCGATGGAGATCGCCAACGGTGTCACCCGTGCCGGCACCAGCATCCGGGAGTGGCTGACCGCTCTGCGCGAAGCGGGATTGGACACCATTCCGGGTACGGCCGCCGAGATCCTCGACGACGAGGTGCGCTGGGTGCTGACCAAGGGCAAGCTGCCCACCTCGATGTGGATCGAGGTCGTCACCACCGCGCACGAGGTGGGTCTGCGGTCGTCGTCGACGATGATGTACGGCCACGTCGACACCCCGAAGCACTGGGTGGGGCACCTCAACGTGCTGCGTGAGATCCAGGATCGCACAGGCGGTTTCACCGAGTTCGTGCCGCTGCCGTTCGTGCACCAGTCCTCGCCGTTGTATCTGGCTGGCGGGGCCCGGCCCGGTCCCACCCATCGGGACAACCGGGCGGTGCACGCGCTGGCGCGGATCATGTTGCACGGCAGGATTCCGAGCATCCAGACCAGCTGGGTCAAGCTCGGCGTCGAACGGACGCAGGTGATGCTCAACGGCGGCGCCAACGACCTCGGCGGCACGCTGATGGAAGAGACGATCTCGCGGATGGCGGGCTCGGAGAACGGCAGCGCCAAGACTGTCGCCGAGTTGGTCGCGATCGCCGCGGGCATCGGTCGGCCCGCCCGGCAGCGCTCCACCGACTACACCCCGCTGGCGGCCTAGCCCCTTTTTCCGCGAGCGAGCGTGTTTGTACGTCGACACGCCGTTCGGGGCGGGCAGTCTGCGCACATTCGATCGTGACGACTGCGCCTGTCCTGTCGCGGATTCACAGCTGCGGCTGGTATCACGTTCCTTGTGAAGCTGCGGCGGATGCTGGTCGACGGGCGCATCGAGGTGCAGGCGCGTACCGCCGACGGCGGCTGGCACGCCGCGCCCGAAACCACCGCGCTCGGCGGTCGGGTGTTCGATGCACAGTTCGAACTCGCGGCCGCGCAGCGGCACCACGACGCGGCAGGGGCTCTGCTCCCGTTCGCGCCGGCGTCGTTTCGCGACTTCATGCTCTACGAACGGCACGCCGTCGACGCCGCCCGCGGCCTGGTGAAGAGGTTTCACCCCGGGCAGGCGCGCGCAGCCGCGGTGATCGAGACGCTGACCCGAAAACCTTTGCCGCTGTTCAAACCCAAGCCGCTGTTCTATCGCCAGCCGATCTACTACATGTCCAACCATCTGACATTCGTGCCCAGCGGTGTGCCGGTGGCGGTGCCGCCGTATTCGTCGGCGCTGGACTTCGAGCTCGAGATCGGGTTCGTCTTGCGCGCACCGCTGCTCGACGCAGATCCGGAAGAGGCACTCGAGGCGATCGGGGCGTTCGTCGTGGTCAACGACTTCAGCGCCCGCGACGTCCAGCGCGCCGAGATGGCCACCGGTCTGGGGCCGCAGAAAGCCAAGCACTTCGCCTCTTCGATGTCGGCGGTGGCGGTCACCGCCGACGAGATCCTGCCCCGGATCGACGATCTCACCGGTTCGGTCGTCATCAACGGCGCTACCGTGGCGACGGTGTCCAGCCGCGGCATGAAGTGGACGCTCGGCGAGATGCTGGCCCACGCCTCGGCGGGCGAAAGGTTGAATGCCGGTGAACTTTTCGCGACGGGCACGCTGCCCGGTGGAAGTGGTATGGAGATCGGGCGGTGGTTACGCCCCGGCGACGAATTGACGTTGACCATCGACCAGATCGGCGAGATCAGCCATCCGATCCTGAGCCCCTAGGGAGAATTCGTGTCCACCATCGCCGGCCTGCCCGCGCACGCCCTACTCGTGCACGCCATCGTCGTCCTTGCCCCGCTGACCGCGGCGCTGGGCATCCTGTGCGCGATACTGCCCTGGGCCCGAACACGTTTCGTGTGGTTGGTGGTGGCACTTGCCGCGATCAACCTGGTGCTCACCCCGTTGACCGTCTCTGCGGGGGAGTGGCTCTACAACCGGGAGGACTCGCACAGCCCCATCCTGGAGACTCACGAAGAGCGCGGCGAGACGATGATCTACTTCTCGATCGCACTGCTGGTGATGGCGATCGCGATCGCCGCGCTGCACGTGCGGGCCGCGCGCTCGGACACCCCGCAGAAAGCGGTCGCGGTCGGCGTCGCGGTGCTCGCCGTGGTGATCGGTGTCGCGACGACCGTGCAGGTGGTCCGGATCGGACACGCTGGCACCGAAGCCAAGTGGGGCGTCGTCACCGAGTAGCCGCTACAGTCCGCGGGATGGGGTTCGACGAGAGCTTCGGTGTTCTGGACCCGGCTGTGTGGACGGCGTCCTACCTTCCCGCCTGGAGTTCCCGTGTTGCCGCGGCGGCAGCGTTCACCGTGGGTGCTGAGGGGCTGACGCTGTCTATCCCGTCCCATCACCCGCTGTGGTGCCCTGACCGTCACCCGACGCCGCTGCGGGTGTCGGCGATCCAAAGTGCCAATCGATCCGGACCCGTGGGATCGACCGATGCGCCCCAGCCGTTCCAGGACGGCCTGCTGGTGCGCGAACAGCAGCCCACCGTGCTCGGCTTCACACCGCACTTCGGCACGATCGAAGTCACGTGCGCGGCGAACCTCAGTGTGCGATCGATGTTCTCGGCGTGGATGGTCGGGTTGGAGGACCGCCCGGATAGATGTGGCGAGATCTGTCTGTTTGAGGTCTTCGGTGACACGGTGGACCGCGGCACCGCGATCATCGGACAGGGCATTCACCCGTTCCGTGATCCAGCGCTGCGCGAGGACTTTTCGGCTCGGCAGCACGAGCTCGACATCACCATGGCCCACACTTACGCAGCGCACTGGCAGCCAGATCGGGTGGATTTCAGCATCGACGGTGCGGTCACGCGAAGCTGCAGCCAGGCACCGGATTATCCGATGATGCTCATCCTCGGTCTCTTCGATTTCCCGGACCGCGCCGGGGACTCCCGGCACGTACCGTCGATGCGGGTCACCCGCGTTCGCCATCACTGAGGACGCCGCAGCACTCGGGCCGTCTCGCCTTGGCGACGCGGCCCGAGTGCTCCGGGGTCGGAAATCAGGCCTGCTTGAGCGCCTCGATCTCGAGGGTGATCGTGACCTTGTCGCCGACGACGGCGCCACCGGTCTCCAGCGGCATGTCGATGTCGATGCCGAAATCCTTGCGGTTCAACACGACCGAGGCCTCGAAGCCCGCGACCTCGCCGTGGCCCATGCCCGGATTCACACCGTTGAATTCGAGGTCCAGCGAGATCGGCTTGGTGACGCCCTTGAGGGTGAAGTCGCCGTCCAGCACGTAGTGGTCGCCTGCCTCGCGCACGGCCGTGGAGGTAAAGGTGGCGACGGGGTGGTTCTCGACGTCGAAGAAGTCGGCGGCCTTCAGGTGCGCGTCGCGCTGCTCGTTGCGGGTGTTGACCGAATCGACGGCAATTTCGGCCTGCACGGAGGGCGTGCCGTCCTCGCCGACGGTGATGGTGCCGCTGAAGGTGTCGAACCCGCCGCGGACCTTACTCACCACGAGGTGGCGTACCGAGAAGTTCACCGAGGAGTGGACGGGGTCGATCGCCCAGGTGCCGGTCGGCAGGGCGGTGACAACGGAGCTGGTCATGGGAGTTCCTTCCGGACGGGCGTCGGGGGGTCCGACGATCACACCGACTCAAACGGACCGTAGTCCGAATTCATTCCCCTGCCGGCGGTCCGTATGTCTGCGCACTTCCCGCGTGGTGCTGCATGTCCGAGTACATGAGACGTTTAGTATCTGTAACCACGCGCAACCCCTACCTCTGGGGTTGCGAAGTTAGGGCACACTGAGACGCGCGTCCGACCGGCGGCAGGGATACTTGCCAGGGCCGGTCGCGCCGACCAGCGCGCCTGCCGGGAACAGCCCACCGGACAGGTAGTTCGAGAGGACTTAGGAGAAGTTCGTGACGTACACGATTGCCGAGCCCTGCGTCGACGTCAAAGACAAGGCGTGCATCGAGGAATGCCCTGTCGACTGCATCTACGAGGGCGCCCGCATGCTGTACATCCACCCCGATGAATGCGTCGACTGCGGCGCCTGCGAGCCGGTGTGTCCCGTCGAGGCCATCTACTACGAAGACGATGTGCCGGACCAGTGGAGCAGCTACACGCAGATCAACGCCGACTTCTTCAGCGAGCTGGGCTCGCCTGGCGGCGCATCGAAGGTCGGCCAGACCGACAACGATCCGCAGGCGGTCAAGGACCTGCCTCCGCAGGGTGAGGACTGACCTCATCGGCGGGACCCCGTCCCGTGCCTGACTCCGTACGCCGTCGGTCGGCGTCGCTGCCCGTCTTTCCGTGGGACACCCTGGCCGACGTCACCGTGGCCGCCCGCGCACACCCCGATGGCATCGTCGACCTGTCGGTGGGTACCCCCGTCGATCCGGTGGCTCCGCTTATCCGGGAGGCCTTGGCCGCTGCCAGCGCGGCTCCCGGCTATCCGACCACCGCGGGCACCTCAGCCCTGCGGGAGGCGGCGGTGGCGGCACTGAGCCGTCGGTATGGCGTCACCGGGCTCGATCCCGCCGCAGTGCTACCCGCGATCGGCACCAAGGAGCTGATCGCGTGGCTGCCCACCGTGTTGGGCCTCGGCACGGAAGACATCGTCGTCGTCCCCGAACTGGCCTATCCCACCTACGAGGTGGGCGCTCTGCTGGCCGGCGCCGCGGTGGTGCGCGCCGACTCGCTGACCCAACTGGGGCCGGAAACGCCCGCGCTGGTGTTCCTGAACTCGCCGAGCAACCCCACCGGAAAGGTGCTCGGGGTCGAGCATCTGCGCAAGGTGGTCGGCTGGGCGCGCGAGCGCGGAGTGCTGATCGCCTCCGACGAGTGCTACCTCGGGCTCGGCTGGGACGCCGCGCCGCTGTCGATCCTGCATCCCGACGTCTGCGACGGCGACCACACCGGCCTGCTGGCGCTGCACTCACTGTCGAAGACGTCATCGCTGGCCGGCTACCGCGCCGGGTTCGTGGCTGGCGACCCCGCTGTGGTCGCGGAGCTACTGGCGGTCCGTAAGCACGCGGGAATGATGATGCCCACGCCGATCCAGGCCGCGATGGTGGCTGCCCTGGACGACGACGCCCACGAACGCGAACAGCGCGCCCGCTACGCGCACCGCCGAGAGGTGCTGCTGCCTGCGCTGCGTGCGGCCGGGTTCACCGTGGACCACTCCGAGGCGGGGCTGTATCTATGGGCGACCCGGGACGAGCCGGGCCGCGAATCGGTCGCCTGGCTGGCGCAGCGGGGCATCCTCGTCGCGCCGGGCGAGTTCTACGGGCCGCGCGGCGTCCGGCACGTTCGCGTCGCATTGACCGCGACCGACGAGCGCATCGCCGCCGCCGTCGACCGCCTCCGTCCCTGAAGGTCACCTTTTCCCGGCGAGGAGACGCGAACTCGAGCTCTTGAGGCCTCAACAGCTCGAGTTCATGTCTGCTCGCGGTCAATTGGTGCGGTCGGCCCACCCCGGCGGCAGCTCCCCGGGCGCCACCGCGATGACTGTCTCGTCGTCAGCCCCCACGTACTCGAACAGCGTGATCGTGGCGAACTCCGGAACGACGTAGATCGGTTAGGTCGGACCCTGGTCGCGATAGGCCGCCATCTCGTCGAGATGCTCGTTCTGAAAGCAGACCGTTCGTTCGCCGTGCTGTTCGACCCACTGTGGAAAGAAGATGACGCCGTGCAGACGGCGCTTGCCCGGGATCACGTTGACCGCCACCGACGTACCGGTCGGCTCGGTCCACGAGATCTTGAAATGGCCGTCGTCGAGCGCCACCAGGTCGACCTGCTGGTCTTTCACCCACCGGCCGCCGACCATCCCGGAGTGGATGCGGTAGTCGATCGTGTGGTCGTTCTTCACATACATCTCGTAGCGCCAGCCGTTGGCGTAGGTGTAGACGAATCGGTGTCCGACGATCCCGGTCAGATCTTGCGTCGGGGTCGTGTCGTGAACGCTGGTCATGAATGTCTCCTCGGCAGGTCGCGGACGGCTCCCGTGTTTCCCCGAGGGGCGGGCGCCGAAACTAGGCGCGTCGGCGTGCCCCTTGGCGGCGAGCAGACACAACCTCGAGCGCGACACGCCGAAATCAGCTCGAGGTTGTGTCTGCTCGCGGGAAGAAATTGAGCTCAGGGCAGGGTGAGCTCCGCCGGTGCCACCGAGGCGAGTGCCTCGCGGCAGGCGCGGATCGCCGGGGTGCGGCTCAGCGCCGTTCTGGTCGCGGTGAAGACGGTGCGGCGGCGTGCGTCGACGTCGATGACACGGACGTCCGGGCGGCGCCGGACCCGCATCAGGTCGGGCAGGATCGCCACCGCGTTGCCACTTTCGATCAGGGCGATCTGCGCTTCCAGGTCGTCGGTCTCGAAGCGGACATCGGGCTCGAATCCTGCTCGGCGACAGAGCTGTTCGGCCCAGTGCCGCGATGCCGTGCCGGCCGGTTCCATCGTCCACGGGAGCGCGGCGGCGTCGGCGACGGTCTGCACCTCGTCCCACGGCTCGCCACGAGGGGGAACTGCGAGGCGGAGCAGATCGGAGGTCAGCGGTTCGCGATCGAGGTCGGGGTACACACGCGCGGCGTGCCCGGGGTACTCCTCGGCGATCACGAGGTCGAACTCCCGCATCCACGTCTCGTACAGCGCCTGCTCCGGCTCGCGCTGCGACATCGTCACGCGCAGCCGTGGGTGGCACGTCGCCAACGCGGTGAGCATCTGGGGCATGAACGCCGATGCGGCGGACTGGAACACGGCCACGCGCACCGTCCCGGACGCCTCGGTGCTGCGCGCCGCGACCTCGGTGGCCGCCACCTCCAACCGGTCCAGAATGGCCGCGGTGTGCTCGACGAGGACTTCGGCGGCAGGGGTGAGCCGCACGCGACGACCGACTTTCTCCAGCAGCGGCACCCCGACCTCGTGCTCCAGCCGGGAGAGGGCCTGCGACACCGACGACGGACTCTGATGCAGCGCCTCGGCGACGTCGGCGATCGTGCCGCGCAGGCTGAGTTCGCGCAGCAGCCGAAGGCGACGGGTGTCGAGGAGATCCGGCCGACGAACCGTCACTATTGCTTACGCTTTTCCTTCAGAAAACATCGCTTTATTTTAGGGTTCGTCCGCCGGGATCATGAAGAGATGACGCTGATCGATCCCGATGGCCGCGACCTCGATGTGCTGCCCGACGTCGAGACCCTGGTCCGCGGTTGGCTCGACGACGCGGCGAGACGGCGAGACACCGCGGCCGCGCGCCGACTCGCCGACGTGCTCCGAGATCCGGCGGGCCTGGACTTCACCGTCGGCTTCGTCGACCGGGTGATCCGCCCCGACGACCACCGCGTCGCGGCCGCCAACCTCCGCGATCTCGCGCGCACCGCCCCCGGGTTCCTGCCGTGGCACCTGCGCCGGCTGATCAGCCTGGGCGCCGCCTTGTCGTTGGTGATTCCCGGTCTGGTCATCCCGATCGCGCGCAAGGCGTTGCGCGAGATGGTCGGCCACCTGCTCGTCGATGCCACCGACCGGCGACTCGGCCCGTCCATCGCCCGTATCCGAGACCGCGGCGTGGGGCTGAACATCAACCTGCTGGGCGAGGCGGTCCTGGGGCGGGGAGAAGCGCTGCGACGCCTCGAGGGCACGCAGCGCCTGCTCGCGCGGCCCGACGTCGACTACGTCTCGATCAAGGTCTCGGCGACCGTGCCTCCACATTCGCCCTGGGCCTTCGACGAGGCGGTTGACCACGTCGTGCACAGCCTGCTGCCGCTGTTCACTCTCGCGGCCACCTCGCCCACGAAGAAGTTCATCAACCTCGACATGGAGGAGTACCGCGATCTGGAGATGACGATCGCGGTGTTCACCCGACTGCTCGATCGCCCCGAGCTGCTCCGACTGGAGGCCGGAATCGTGCTGCAGGCCTACCTGCCCGACGCGCTGTCGGCGATGATGCGCCTGCAGGACTGGGCGTGCGCCCGCACACAGCGGGGCGGCGCAGGCATCAAGGTCCGTCTGGTCAAGGGTGCCAACCTGCCGATGGAGCGCGTGGAGGCCGAACTGCACGGCTGGCCCGTGGCGACGTGGCCCACCAAGCAGGACACCGACACCAACTACAAGCGGGTCCTCGACTATGCGCTGCAGCCCGAACACACGGCGAACGTGCGCATCGGGGTGGCCGGCCACAACCTGTTCGACATCGCCTATGCGTGGGTACTGGCGGGCCGGCGCGGGGTCCGCGACCACATCGACTTCGAGATGCTGCTGGGCATGGCCGAGGCTCAGGCCGAAGCGGTGCGCCACACCGTCGGTGGTCTGCTGCTGTACGTACCGGTGGTGCATCCGACGGATTTCGATGCCGCCATCGCCTATCTGGTGCGGCGGCTCGAGGAGGGCGCAAGCCAGGAGAACTTCATGTCCGCGGTCTTCGACCTGCACGACGACGGCTCGCTCTACGAGCGGGAAAGGGACCGCTTCGTCGCGTCGCTGGCCGCACTGGACACCCACGTTCCGGCTCCGAACCGCCGGCAGGACCGACGCACCGACAACCCGGCCGATTCGGTGCGACCGGTGTTCTCCAACGTCGCCGACACCGATCCGTCGCTGCCGGGCAACCGAGCCTGGGGCCGAGCGCATCGCGGGTTCGACGGCCGGGCTGGCACTGGTCGAGGAGCACACCGTCACCAGTGCCGATCGCCTCGACGCGGTGATCGCCGACGGGCTGGCAGCGGGGCGCGAGTGGGCCACGCAGTCGGGGGCCCAGCGCGCGGCCACCTTGCGCCGCGCCGCCGGGACCCTGGAGGCCGCCCGCGCCGAGCTGCTCGAGGTGATGGCGGCCGAAACCGGCAAGACCCTCGACCAGGGCGACCCGGAAGTCTCCGAGGCTGTCGACTTCGCCAATTACTATGCCCGCCTTGCCGAGAACCTCGACGACGTCGACGGTGCGTCGGCCGTTCCGGTCGGCCTGACCGTGGTGACACCGCCCTGGAACTTCCCGGTCGCGATCCCGACCGGATCGACGCTGGCGGCGCTGGCGGCAGGCAGCGCGGTGATCATCAAGCCGGCCACGCAGGCTCGCCGGTGCGGATCGGTGATGGTGCAGGCGCTGTGGGATGCCGGCGTTCCGCGCGACGTGCTTCAACTCGTGCATGTCGACGAGAGCGAGCTCGGCTCGCAACTCGTTGCCGATCCGCGGGTCGGCCGGTTGATCCTCACCGGTGCCTTCGACACCGCGGCGCTGTTCCGCAGACTGCGACCGGACCTGCCGCTGCTCGCAGAGACCAGCGGTAAGAACGCCATGGTGATCACCCCGCACGCCGACATCGACCTGGCCGTCAAGGACCTGGTCGCCTCTGCCTTCGGGCATGCCGGCCAGAAATGTTCGGCCGCCTCGCTGGCGATCCTGGTCGGCTCCACGGCCCGCTCGCAGCGGCTGCGCGACCAACTCGTCGACGCGGTGACCTCGCTGACGGTCGGATACCCGTCGAACCCGACCGCGCAGATGGGACCGGTTATCGAACCTGCCGACGGAAAGCTGTTGCGGGCCTTGACCATCCTGGGGCCGGGGGAGCGGTGGCTCGTCGAACCACGCAAGCTCGACGACACCGGCAGGCTCTGGTCACCCGGCGTGAAAACCGGGGTGCGCCGCGGCTCGGAATATCACCTGACCGAATACTTCGGCCCCGTCCTGGGTCTCATGGAAGCCGGCGACCTGGACGAGGCGATCGCGATCCAGAACGAGGTCGACTACGGCCTGACGGCCGGTCTGCACTCCCTCGACCGCGCGGAGATCGAGCGGTGGATCGACCGGGTCGAGGCGGGCAACGCCTACGTCAACCGGTCGACGGTCGGCGCGATCGTGCGCCGGCAGCCGTTCGGCGGTTGGAAGAAGTCCGCGGTGGGCGCAGGCACCAAGGCCGGCGGACCGAACTACCTGATCGGGCTGACCGGCTGGCGCACGGCTGCCGCGACGAGGGGCGGCCCGCTCACTCCCGTGCTCCAGGACTTCCTCTCTGCGGCAGAGGGTCTCGGGCTCGATGTCGAGGACATCCAATTCCTGGAACGGTCGTTGGCCTCCGATGCGCTCGCGTGGACTGAGGAGTTCGGGGTGGCCCGAGACGTGACGGGCCTCGGGGCGGAGAAGAACGTGCTGCGCTACCGGCCCGTGCCGGTGACGGTACGCATCGAGGGCGGCTCCACGGCGTCACTGCTGCGCGTGGTGGGCGGAGGTGTGTTGGCGTGCAGCCACGTGACCGTCTCGACGCCTTCGCCGCTGGCTTCGGCGACGGCGGACCTGTTGCGGTCTCACGGGGTGGTCTGTCGCATCGAGGACGACGACGCGTGGCGGAAGACG
The DNA here is from genome assembly GCA_040752555.1 of Actinomycetota bacterium. Lineage (GTDB taxonomy): Bacteria > Actinomycetota > Actinomycetes > Mycobacteriales > Mycobacteriaceae > Mycobacterium. Next base: position 612,609 of record JBFMGT010000001.1, read on the forward strand.
TTGCGCGACAGGGACGGTCAGCAAGCCCCCGCCCGTGTCCGGCTGCTCGGCGGTGATCGCGAGACCTTCGCCGCAGCGAGCGAGGGCAGGGCCGACATCGCGCTCTACGCACAGCCGGTGGTCGAGGCGGGGCGGGTCGAAGTGCTCACCTTTCTCCGTGAGCAGTCCGTGTCGGTCACCGCGCACCGATTCGGCTCACCGACGGCGCTGTCCGAGGACCTCTTCGTGTGATCAGGCGGGGTAGGCGGCGACGGGCATGATCACCGTGCCCTTGCAGATCCCGTCGAGGATCTCGGTGCGCCAGCTGCCGTACATCGAACCGTCCAACGTCGGCGCGTAGAACACCAGCGAGCGGGCGGGCGCGTACTCGCGGGGTACGTCGTCACCACGGAAGCACTCCCACTGCCAGTTGTAGTTGAACACCCACTGCTTGCCGTCCCAGGTGTAGCGGCTCGGCTGGGGGATGGTCGGATTGCTCGGTGCCGGACCGTCATTCGCGGTCGCCACGCAGGTGCCCGCGCACGACGTGCTGAACGTGTACTGGGCCCGGAAATCGGGCTCGGGCTGCCGCGCGGCAATGCTGGTGCCCAGCTTGTTCGACGCGAACGTGATCACCGTGTAGCGCCCGGACCAGTCCGGAAGCGCGGCCGAAGCGGTGGCCGCAGGATGGATGCACGCCAGAGCGATGAGCGTCGCAGACGCGCACGCAGTCCGTCGGGCAGACATGGTCCCTCGCAATGGTTCTCCAGTGACCTCACCACGCTATCGGGCACGCTGACCAACACCCCGGTCGACACGGGCACGGTTGCGTCACGGGTTGATCTCGTCGACAAGCCTTCACTGCCCGGCGAGCAGCATCAGCGTCCACGCCGCCATCGACTGCGCATCGGTGATCACGCCGTCGCGCATCATCTGCTCGACCTCGGTGCGGTCGAACCAGGCGCTGTGCATGTCCTGCTCCTCGTGTTCACGCTCGTGCGGTCCCTCGGTGATGCCGGTGGCCAGGAACACTCGGCCGCGCTGGCTGCTCATCCCGGGCGCCACGTCCAGAATGCCCAGTTCGGTCAGCGACCGCGCCGTCAACCCCGTCTCCTCCCGGAGCTCACGCGCGGCCAACGCGGCGGGTTCGAGGTGCGCGCGGTCCGGCGCGGTGCCTTGCGGAAACTCCCATCGCCGCAACCCGAGCGGATAGCGAAATTGCTCGACCAGATGGAACCGGTCGCCATCCCGGGGGATCACCAGAGCGTAGGTCGGCTTGTCGACCACGGCGTAGATGCCGCTGCTGCCGTCGGGCCGGCGGATGTCGTCCTCCCGAATCGTCAACCAGTTGTTCTGATAGACCTGGCGGGACGCAACGGCCCGGATCGGCTCCATCGCCCCAGTATCGCCGAGTGCGTGCAGGTTGGCCGGGTAGCCTCAGTGCGTGCTGCTGGCCTCTCTGAACCCCGCCGCGGTGGCCGCCGGTGCCGACGTCGACGACGCGGTGCGTATCGACGGAGCGACGCTCTCCCGCAGTGACCTGGTCGGCGCCGCCACCTCGGTCGCCGAGCGGGTCGCCGGCGCGGCGACCGTCGCGGTGCTGGCACGGCCGTCCGCCGCCACCGTGCTGGCCATCGTCGGCGCCTTGATCGCCGGGGTTCCCGTGGTCCCGGTACCCGCCGATGTCGGGGCCGCGGAGCGGCGGCACATCCTCACCGACTCCGGCGCACAGGCCTGGCTGGGCGAGCTGCCCGAGGACACCGGCGGCCTGCCGCACATCCCGGTGCGGCTGCACGCCCGGTCCTGGCACCGCTACGCCGAACCGCCCTCAGACGCGGCTGCGCTGATCATCTACACCTCCGGTACCACCGGCCCGCCCAAGGGGGTGGTGGTCAGCCGGCGCGCGATAGCGGCCGACATCGACATGCTCGCCGCCGCCTGGGAGTGGACCGCCGAGGACACCCTGGTGCACGGGCTGCCGCTCTACCACGTACACGGTCTGGTGCTGGGTCTGCTGGGCTCACTGCGCATCGGGAACCGCTTCGTACACACCGGCCGGCCGTCGCCGCAGAATTATGCGCAAGCCGTGTCTGCCGGCGGGTCCTTGGTGTTCGGGGTGCCCACGGTGTGGTCCCGCATCGTCGACGACGGCGACGCGGCCCGCGCGATGGCACCCGCACGGCTGCTGGTGTCGGGCAGCGCGCCACTGCCGGTGCCGGTGTTCGACGGGCTGGCAGCGCTCAGCGGTCACCAACCCGTCGAGCGGTACGGCAGCACCGAATCGTTGATCACGTTGAGCACCTTGGCCTCTGGGGAGCGTCGGCCCGGCTGGGTGGGGTTGCCGCTGGACGGGGTGAGCACCAAGTTGACCGCGGAGGACGGCAGTATCGCAGCGCACGACGGCGAGACGATCGGCGCGCTGCATCTGCAGAGCCCCACGCTGTTCGACGGCTACCTCAACCGACCCGATGCCACCGCCGAGGTGCTCGGCGCCGATGGCTGGTATCACACCGGCGACGTCGCGGTGATCGACGCAGCGGGGATGCATCGCATCGTGGGTCGCGAATCGGTCGACCTGATCAAGAGCGGGGGCTTCCGAATCGGTGCAGGTGAGATCGAGACCGTGCTGCTGGCGCATGCCGGGGTGACCGAGGCTGCGGTGGTCGGGGCGCCTGATGCGGATCTGGGGCAGCGGATCGTCGCGTTCGTGGTCGGCGACGCTTCTCCCGAGGAGCTGATCGACCATGTCGCGCAAGAACTCTCGGTGCACAAGCGGCCGCGGGAGGTCCGCGTGGTCGACACCCTGCCGCGCAACGGGATGGGCAAGGTTCTGAAAAAAGAACTGTTGGAATGGGTCTGAGATTCTCGGAGGTCTGCATCGACGCTCACGACACCGAGGCTCTGGCGTCCTGGTGGGCACGAGTGCTCGGTTGGCCGGCCGAGGAGACCGACGACGGCGACGTGGCGCTGCGCGCGCCTGCGGGCGCCGGGCCGGACTGGCTCTTCCTCGCCGTGCCCGAGGGCAAGGCGGTGAAGAACCGAATCCACTTCGACTTCACGCCCGACGATCAGACAGCCGAGGTCGCCCGCGTGCTACAGCTGGGTGCGCGTCGCGTCGACATCGGCCAAGGCGAGCAGAGTTGGGTGGTGCTCGCCGATCCGGAGGGCAACGAGTTCTGCATCCTGGCGGCCGACGGGTGAGCCAACTCCTTGCGCGAGGGAGCTGGGGGCGCCTCCCGCGAGCGAGCGTGTCTGCACGCGACACGCCCCGCTTACCCGGCACAACGCGCGCGCTCGCGGCGATCGGGTGCGCGCTGGCCGTCGCGGCCTGCGGCCAAGCCCCCCAGCCCGAGGTGATGCTGGCGCAGACCAGCATCGTGCTGCCCCCGCCGCCCGAGCCCGTCGCGCCCCCGCCCGTCGAGCCGCTGTCGATCGGGTCGGCCGCCGTCGACACCACCGGCGGCTGGCTGCCCGACGGCACCACGCTGTCGCCGTTCGACGCTGCCAACCCCATCCTCTCGCAGATGGATCCGGCACTGCTGCGCGCGGTGCAGGATGCCGCTCGAGCCGCCCAGCAGGCCGGCGTCGACCTTCGCGTCACCTCAGGCTGGCGCTCGAAAGGCTTCCAGCAGAGGCTGTTCGACGACGCGGTGCGCAGCTACGGCAGCGTACCGGCCGCCGCGCAGTTCGTGGCGACACCGGAAGTGTCCAAACACGTTCAGGGGCAGGCCGTCGACATCGGGCCGACCGCAGCCGACGAATGGCTCATCGCCAATGGCAGGCAATTCGGGCTCTGCCAGATCTATGCCAACGAGATCTGGCACTTCGAATTGGTGGCCGACGCGCAGGGCAACTGCCCGCCGCTGCGGCCCAACGCGGCCGGCTGACCGTCAGGGCCGAGAGGGAAAAGCGTTGCGCGACAGCGCAGCAATCGCCGTGCCCGCAGCGATCAACACCACGGCGACCCACGGCAGCACCCCCAGCCCGACGGTGTCGAGAAGCGTCGCCCCCAGCGCGGAACCGCCGGCGATCCCGACGTTGGCCGTCGCGTTGACCCACGCTCCTGCCCGCTCGGGCGACACCGCGTGGGTACGTACCGCGCACGCCTGATACAGCGACGGCACCCCGCCGAACGCGGCGCACCACAGCGCCGTCGCGCACAGCACCGCCACCTGCGCCGGCCAGCTGAGGCCGAGCAGCGCCACCGCGATCACGGTGGCCAGCAACGTGATCAGCGTGGTGCGGCGCGGATTGCGGTCCAGCCCCTTACCCGCGTACCAGAGTCCGATCAGGCCGCAGGCGCCGCAGCCGAGCAGGATCGGACCGAGGAACGCCGGCGCGACGCCGGTGGACAACAACAGCAGACTGATGAACGTGTAGGCGCTGAAATGCCCGACGAACACCAGCAGGTTGGACACCGACACGGCGACGAGCCGCCCCCGGCGGCCCGGTTCGGGTTTACCGGCCGGTGGGGTGTTGGGCACCGGCGGGAGGACGGCGCCGACGAGGGCGAGCGTGACGGCCGACGCGACCGCCAACGCGGTGAACGAAGCGCGCCAACCGGCAGCCGCACCCAGCGACGTCAGCAGTGGCACGCCGAGCACCAGGCCGGCAGACACCCCACTGCCAGCGATCGCCAGCGCGCGGCCCACATGCGCGCGTGACACCAACCGGGGGGAGTAACCGATCAGCAGCGCGAAGAACAAGGCGTGGGTGAGGCCGCCGATGGCCCGGCCCGCGGCGAGCACTCCGAAGGACGGCGCCAGCGCGACCACGGTGTTGCTGACCACGTAGCCGGCCACGGTGGCCATCAGGAGAGGCTTACGGGCGAAGCGGGAGGTCGCCATCGTCAGCGGCACGGCGAACACGGCGACCATCACCGCATACAGCCCGACGAGAAGGCCGGTCGTGGAATCGGAGACGTCGAAGGCCGCGCCCAGATCGGGCAGCAGTCCGACCGGCAGCATCTCGGTCGTGACCGCCAACGCCGAGGCGAGCGCCAGTGACAACAGGGCCGGCAGTGCGTCCCGGAGGCCACGCGTCGCGGCCTGTTCAGCGGTCAGAGTCACGTGTGCCGAATATACTCGGCGGCTGAGTTTATTCAAAAGGAGTGTCAGGCATGGTCTCTGCGCACGCTGACCGACTGCGGTGGCACACCGCCGCGCAACTGCTCGCGGTGATGCGCGACACGCCCGGGATCACGCGCGCCGCCGCCGCCGCGCAACTGGGCATCGGCAGTGGCGCGGCGAGCGAGTTGATCGCCCGGTTGCGCGGCGCCTGCCTGCTCGACGAGTCGCCGGCGGCTGTGCAGGGTAGAGGACGGCCGACCACGGTGCTCGGTCCCCACGAGGACGGCCCCCTCGTGCTGGCGGCGGATCTGCGCGCGGCCGACTGGCGGTTGGCACTCGCCGGAGTGGACGGGGAAGCGGAGGTCGTGGCGCACGAGGAGTACGCCGGCACCGACCTGGACAGGGCGCTGGCCACGCTGTCGCGTGCGATCGGAGCCGTGCACCGACGTCATGCCGACAGAATTGCGGCGCTGTCTGTTTCGGTGGCGGGCACGGTCAGCGAGGCCAGGCTGGTCCAGTTCACCGCTCGCGGCTCGCGTGACGTCGACCTGGCCGTGTTGACCGCGAAGATCCCGCGACGGGCCGGGGTCTCGGTGCTGCTGGGAAACGACGCCACCCTGGCCGGTGTGGCCGAGGCCCGCACGGGCGCCGCTCGCGGCGTGACGACGTCGCTGCACCTGATGGTGGCGCAGGGGATCGGCGGGGCGTTGGTGGTCAACGGCGAGCCGGTCGCGGGCGGGCATGGTGCCGCAGGCGAGTACGGCCATGTCCCGTTCGGGGACGCGGCGAGCGAATGCCCGTGCGGCGCTCGCGGCTGCTGGGATCTGACCGTGGACGGTCGGGCGTTGGCCCGCCATCTCGGCGATCCGGAGCCATCTGACCCGGTCGGCTACGTCCACGAGCTGCTCGAGCGTCGGGATGCCCGCTCCCGCAGGGCCTTTCAGCGGGTGGCGACCTCGCTGGGCCGCGGTATCGGGGCGCTGGTGAATCTGCACGATCCGGAGGCGGTGACGCTCGGGGGTGTCGCCGCGCTGCTGCGGGCGCAAGCGGCCGACCACTTCAACGCAGCGTTCCGCGACGCGCTGATGACGTTCCGCAAAGACTCGCCGCCGCCGGTGTGTGACGCCCAGCACGGTGAGGACGGGCCACTGCAGGGTGCGATGATCGCGGCACTCGACCACGTGACGACGCCCGACGCGCTGGCGGCGTGGGTGGCGCGTCAGCGTGACTGACGTGACGTGTGCCGGTTCGCCACCGGTCCATCAGTCCGCTGTCGTGTGCTCGCCACTCGCCGCCATGGGCAACTCCCGTGACATCGTTTCCACCGCGTGGAGCGGTTCGGTAAACGGATTCCGTCGCCTCGAGCGCGCGCAGAATGCCGGCGCGCCGGGCGCGTCGGTGTGCAAACGCTCCCCCGCAAGCGGGAGGTGCCCCCAGCTCGCCGAACTAGTTGGCGTGCAGGGCTTCGTTGAGGGTGATGCCGGTGCCGTCGCGCTTGACGACCTCCACCGCGCCGGTGACCGAATTGCGCCGGAACAGTAGGTTGTTCGCGCCCGAGAGCTCGCGGGCCTTGACCGTCTTCTCGTCGGAAGTCTTGACCTTGGTGCCTGCAGTGACGTACAGCCCGGCCTCGATCACGCAGTCGTCGCCCAGCGAGATGCCCAGGCCGGCGTTGGCGCCCAGCAGACAGCGTTTGCCGATCGAGATGACTTGCGTGCCGCCGCCGGAGAGCGTGCCCATGATCGACGCGCCGCCGCCGACGTCCGAGCCGTCGCCGACCACCACGCCGGCCGAGATGCGGCCCTCGACCATCGAGCTGCCCAGCGTGCCTGCGTTGTAGTTCACAAAGCCCTCGTGCATGACGGTCGTGCCCGGCGCCAGGTGCGCACCGAGTCGGACCCGGTCCGCGTCGGCGATGCGCACCCCGGACGGCAGCACGTAGTCCACCATCCGCGGGAACTTGTCGACGCCGTAGACCGTGACCGGTCCGCGTCGGCGCAGCCGGGCCCGCACCGTCTCGAACCCCTCGACGGCGCACGGCCCGTGGTTCGTCCACACGACGTTGGTCAGGACACCGAAGAACCCATCGGTGTTGAGGCCGTGCGGGACGACCAGTCGGTGCGAGAGCAGGTGCAGTCGCAGGTAGGCGTCATACGCGTCGGCGGCCTTGTCATCCAGCGACGCGATGGCCGTGCGGACCACCACGACGTCCACGCCGCGGTCCTCGTCGGGTACGGCGAGTTCGGCGAGTTCGGCGGGCACCTCGGCCACCGACAGCCGCACCGTGCCGGCCTCGGGCTCGTCGGACAGCTCTGGGGCGGGGAACCACACGTCGAGAACCGACCCGTCGGCCGCGATCGTTGCCACGCCGATACCTGATGCTCCTGAAGTCACGGTGCTTCAGGCTACCGGTGGGCCTAGCATCGCGTGACAGGTCCCAACCCGGGCCCGGGCAGGACGGGAGGCGTGCCACGAGCACCGACGTGACGCTGCGCCAGCTGCGCTACTTCGCCGTCCTCGGTCAGGAGCTGAACTACCGGCGGGCAGCCGAAAAGCTGTTCATCACCCAGCCCGCGCTGTCGACGGCGATCAAGCAGCTCGAGCAGCATTTCGGGGTGGTGCTGTTCCGCCGCAACACCCGCGAGGTCGCGCTCACCGATCTCGGCGCCGCCTGGCTGCCCCAGGTGCAGCAGGCGCTGTCGGGTGTCGATGCCGTGGTCGACAACCTGGTCATGCTTTCGGGCACCAGGCTCGGTGTGCTGCGGGTCGGCTACCTCATCGGCACAGGTGCCGACCTGCTGTTCCGCCTGGTGCGCCACTTCGAGGCCGCCTACCCCGACGTCACGGTCGAACCGATCGAGTTCGACTTCGCCGACCCGACGGCCGGCTTGTCCGACGGCACCACCGAGGTGGCGATCATCCGTCCGCCGGTCGATCTGCCTGAGCACCGCATGCTGATCCTGGACTCCGAGTCGTGGGTGGCCTGCCTGCCCCGCGACCATCGGCTCTCCCGACGCGCCGAGATATCGATCACCGAGTTGCTCGACGATCCGATCGTCTGTGCGCCGCTGACCGCCGGCACGTGGCGGGACTACTGGCTGGCGATGGACGTGCGCGGCAATCGCCCGCCGACGATCGCCGCGGTGGCCGCCACCTACGAGGCCGAGACCACCGCGATCGCGCGTGGACTGGGTATCAGCTTCACCACCTCGTCGGTCGCCCGGTTCTACGACCGGCCCGGCATCGCCTACGTCCCGATCAGCGACCGCCCACCGAGCCACACCGCACTGGCATGGAATCCGGGCAGCCTGTCGCCGCAGGCCGACGCGTTGGTCCGGCTGGTGCAGGAGCAGTGGAATACCGGGGCGGCCGAGCCTGAGTGATAACCGCAGATTATGAGTAGATCAAAACATCGAACTTCCGGTGTCGCCGCGATGACGGTTGTCTGTCTGCAGGAGTTCATCCCCACGGCATGACCTGGAGTGACCATGACCGATGCAGTAACCCGATCCACTCATTCGTCCGAACCCTCCGCGCGCAACACCGAAGACGCGGTACTGGCCGAACTCGGCTACACCCAGCGGCTGGACCGCTCGGTCGGCACCTTGGCCTCGTTCGCCATCGGCTTCGCCACGATCAGCGCCACCACCGCGGTGTTCACCGGCTTCGGCGCCGGTTACTTCACCGCGGGCGGCCCGTTCGTGTGGACGCTGCTGCTCGCCGGCGCGGTGTTCGCACTGTGGGCGTTCATCGCCGCCGACCTGACCGCCAAGCTGCCGCTGGCGGGCTACTCCTATCAGTGGATCAGCCGGATCAACGGGCCGAACCTGGCGTGGTTCACCGGGTTCATCGCGCTGATGGGCTGGGTGTGCGGCATGACCGGCGTCGGCTTCATCCTGTCCGGCTATCTCGGTGGGCTGTTCGGCTGGAGCATGAGTCAGAGCGCACAGATCCTGCTCGCCATCGCGGTCGTGTTCGTCTGCGTGCTCATCAACATCTACGGCGTGCGGTTCGCCACCATGGTCAACAACATCGGCGTCAGCCTCGAACTGGTGATCACCGTCGGCGCCACCGCACTCGTCGCGATCATCGCGTTCTCGGCGCCCGAGAACCACCAGCCGATCTCGGCGCTGTTCACCGGTGGCCAGTCCGGCGACAAGGACTCCTACCTGCTGGCGTGGCTGGCCGCGGCGCTCGGTCCGTTCTTCGGCCTGATCGGCGTCGAATCCGGCGCCGACGTCGCCGAGGAGACCAAGAACGCGCGCTACGTCGTTCCGAAGACGATGTTCTACGCGTTGATCACCTCGATCGTCGTCGAATTCCTCATGTACGTGGTCTACGTGCTGGCCATCAAGGATCCCGCTGCGGTGGAGGCCAATTCGGCCGCGCCGATCGAGGAGATCATCACTCAGCAGGCCGGCCCCGTCGTCACCAAGATCGTCGTCGCGATCGCGCTGACCAACATCCTGGCCTGTCTGCTGGCCAACATCCTGGTGGCCACCCGGCTCACGTACTCGATGGCCCGCGACAACATGCTGCCGTTCTCCCATGTGTGGCGCCATGTCTCGCCGAAGTCCAAGGCGCCGACGTATGCGGTGCTCGGCCTGGGCTGCCTGTCCGCGCTGCTGCTGTGCTCGGCGCTGGTCAACGAAAAGGCGTTCAACTACATCATCGGCATCGCGTCACTGCTGTTCTTCTTCGTCTACATCCTGCAGACCATCGGGCTCATCGTCGGCTACCGGCGCGGCACGATTCCCCAGGGTGAGCCCGGCACGTTCGACTTGGGCAGATTCCGGCTTCCGCTGTACGTGACCGCGCTGGTGGTCTTCCTCGCCGTCGCGGTGGCGCTGCTGTTCCTCCCGCAGTTCACATCCAACAAGTGGGTGTTCCTCGGCATCGTCGCTGTCGCGGCGCTGTGGTGGGCCACCGGCCTGAAATCGCGCCTGGCTCACGGTGACGCCGGCGCGACGTACGCCAAGACCCATAACCTCTGATCGAAAGGTGTTGTCCGCCATGACTCTTGCAGATGCAGGAACCTCCAACCTGGTCGCCGTCGAGCCCGGCGCCATCCGCGAAGACACCCCGCCCGGCTCGGTGATCCAGTACAGCGACTACGAACTCGACACCTCGAGCCCGTTCGCCGGGGGTGTCGCCTGGATCGAAGGCGAGTTCATCCCCGCCGAGGATGCGCGGATCTCGATCTTCGACACCGGGTTCGGCCACTCCGACCTGACCTACACCGTGGCCCATGTGTGGCACGGCAACATCTTCCGGCTCGGCGACCACCTCGACCGACTGCTCGACGGCGCCCGCAAGCTGCGCCTCGACGCCGGCATGAGCAAGGACGAACTCGCCGAGATCACCAAGAAGTGCGTGTCGATGTCGCAGCTGCGCGAGTCGTTCGTGAACCTGACGGTCACCCGCGGCTACGGCCGCCGCAAGGGCGAGAAGGACCTGTCCAAGCTCACCCATCAGGTGTACATCTACGCGATTCCCTACCTGTGGGCGTTCCCTCCCCACGAGCAGATCTTCGGCACCACTGCCGTCGTCCCGCGGCACGTGCGCCGCGCCGGCCGCAACACCGTCGACCCGACGATCAAGAACTACCAGTGGGGCGATCTGACCGCGGCCAGCTTCGAGGCCAAGGACCGCGGCGCGCGCACCGCGATCCTGCTCGATTCCGACAACTGCGTGGCCGAAGGACCCGGATTCAACGTCTGCATCGTCAAGGACGGCAAGCTCGCGTCCCCGTCCCGCAACGCGCTACCGGGCATCACCCGCAAGACGGTGTTCGAGATCGCCGACGCGATGGGCGTCGAGGCAAGTTTGCGCGACGTCACCAGCCACGAGCTCTACGACGCCGACGAGATCATGGCGGTCACCACCGCCGGTGGCGTCACCCCGATCAACACCCTCGACGGCGAGCCGATCGGATCCGGCGAACCGGGCCCGATGACGGTGGCCATCCGGGATCGGTTCTGGGCGCTGATGGACGAGCCCTCGCCGCTGATCGAGGCCATCCGGTACTGATCGGTCACGCCGAGAGCGCCAACGCGACCGCCGCGGCCAGCGCGAACGTCGCCGTCCCGTAGCCGAGTACCCGCACTTCCAGCGACGGCACCTCGACGGCGCCGGGATGCCGGATGCGTCGCGACCGCCGGTAGCCGAGCGTGAGCACCGCGACGGCCAGCAGGCCGGCCAACGCCGCCAGCGCCGGCCCGCCCGCAACGGGCGGGCCGTGGTGGCGGATCAGCACCAGCGCTCCGCCGACCAGCAGGCCGAGCGAGCTGCGTTCCCAGGAGAGCAGGGTGCGCTCGGTTTGCAGCCCGGGTTTCTCAGACACCGCAGCGTCCCGTCATTGTCCCGCTGGTGGCCAGACCACCAGCACCACCAACACGCCCAGCGTGATGACGAAGATGCCCGCCGCCAGCGCGGCCGGAATGCGGGTGGCCGGCAGATCGGCGCCGCGGCGCATCGCGTCCTGCACCACCCGCCATCGGCGCACGGCCAGCACGGCCAACACCCCGCCGCCGGCAGTGAGCACCACGCTCAGCAGATGGCGCACCCCGGCGATCCCGAACGCCGGCGCGAACTGGACGACTGCCACGCCACCGGCGATCAGCGCCAGTGCGGTCCGGATCCAGGCCAGGAAGGTGCGTTCGTTGGCCAGCGTGAAGCGATAGTCCGGTTCCTGCTCCGACTCCTGCATTGAGCTCCTCGGTCTCTGGCGCCGTCTCACGCTAGCGAACCGACTAGCCTGGTGTCTTGTGCTCGACCTCCACGGTGATCCCATCGCGTTGACCGCCGCTCTGGTGGACATCCCCAGTGAATCCCGGCACGAGCAGCGCATCGCCGACGAGATCGAAGCCGCGCTGCGGGCGCAGACCACCGGGTTCGAGATCGTCCGCCACGGCGACGCAGTGCTCGCCCGCACGCACTACGGGAAGCCGTCGCGGGTCCTGCTGGCCGGCCACACCGACACCGTGCCCGCCGCCGACAACGTGCCGAGCCGCCGTGACGGTGAGCTGCTCTACGGCTGCGGCACCTCGGACATGAAGTCCGGTGACGCCGTGTTCCTGCACCTTGCCGCGACCGTCACCGCGCCGACCCACGACATCACGCTGGTGTTCTACGACTGCGAGGAGATCGAGGCGTCGGCCAACGGGCTCGGACGCATCGAGCGTGAACTGCCCGACTGGTTGACCGCTGACATCGCGATCCTCGGTGAACCGTCGGGCGGACTCATCGAAGCGGGGTGTCAGGGCACCCTGCGGGTGGTGATCCGGACGACGGGGACCCGCGCGCATTCAGCGCGATCGTGGTTGGGGGACAACGCGATTCACAAGCTGGGGGCAGTATTGACCCGGCTGCAGCACTACCGGGCCCGCACCGTCGACATCGACGGTTGTGTCTATCGCGAAGGCCTCTCGGCGGTGCGCATCGACGGCGGCGTCGCCGGCAACGTCATCCCCGACGCCGCCTCGGTCACCGTGAACGTCCGCTTCGCCCCCGATCGCACTGTGGATGCGGCGTACGCCCACGTGCTCGAGGTGTTCGACGGGCTCGATCTCGACATCGAGATGACCGACTCCGCCGCCGGTGCGCTGCCCGGGCTGACGCGCCCGGCCGCGGCGGCGCTGGTGCAGGCCGCAGGGGGAGCGGTCCGTGCGAAATACGGGTGGACCGACGTGTCGCGGTTCGCCGCGCTGGGCGTTCCGGCCGTGAATTACGGACCAGGAGACCCCAACACCGCGCACCGCGTCGACGAACACGTCGACGTCACGCAGATCACCGCGGTCACCGAGACGTTGCGGCGGTACTTAATCGGTTGACGGGTCCGATTATCCTTGGACCCATGCTCTCTCGCTGACGACTCTGTGCATCCCGTCCGCACGTCTCGAGAGATTCTCCATGCCATCGATCGTCTTCTCCCATGCCTCGTTCGCCTGGCCCGACGAGATCCCCCTGTTCAGCGAGCTGTCCTTCACCGCCGGCCCGGGCCGCACCGGGCTGGTCGCGGCCAACGGCGCAGGCAAGAGCACGCTGTTGCGTCTGGCCGCCGGTGAGCTCACCCCCACCGCCGGATCGGTGACCGTCGACGGCTCCGTCGGCTACCTGTCCCAGACCCTGCCGCTGCTCGACGACAGAATCGACCGGAGCGTCGCCGACCTCCTCGGCATCGCCGACACGCTGGCCGCGCTGCAGGCGCTCACGAGTGGGGACACGCGCGACGAGGTGTTCACCGCCATCGGCGAGGACTGGGACGTCGAGGAGCGCGCGCACGCCCAGCTCGACCGTCTCGGGCTCGGCCACATCGGCCTGCAGCGGTCCCTGCGTACCCTGTCCGGCGGCGAGGCCGTCACTCTGGGGCTGGCCCGAGAGTTGCTGCGGTGCACCGATGTCCTGCTGCTCGACGAGCCCACCAACAACCTCGACGCCGACGCCCGCGGCCGGCTCTACGAGACCCTCGGGGAGTTCACCGGCACTCTGCTGCTGGTCAGCCATGACCGGGTGCTGCTCGACCGAATGGACCGCATCGCCGAGCTGCGCGGCGGTGAGATCACCACCTACGGCGGCAACTTCAGCGCCTACCGGGCCGCCGTCGACGGCGCCGAACACGCGGCACGCAGCGCGGTTCGCCAGGCCGAACAGCAGCTCAAGCGGCAGAAGAGAGAACGCCAGCAGGCCCGTGAACGCGCCGACCGACGCAGCGGTGCGGCACGTCGGGCGCTGCCGGACGCGGGAATACCGAAAATCGTTGCAGGAGCGATGAAGCGCCGCGCGCAGGTGACCGCGGGACGTGCCGACGACGTGCATGCCCAACGGGTCGACGACGCCCGAACCCGGCTCCAGAAGGCCGAGCAGCGCCTGCGTGACGACGACACGCTGACCCTCGACCTGCCCGACACCGCGGTGCCCGCGGGGCGAACCGTGTTGCGGTGCATCGGCGTCGATGTGATGCGTGGCGAACGCACTGTGCTCGCCGGGGTCGACGTGACGGTGCGCGGCCCCGAGCGGATCGCGCTGACCGGGCCCAACGGCAGCGGCAAGACCACGCTGCTGCGCGTGCTGCTCGGCGATCTCACGCCCGATCGCGGCACCGTCGAACGCTCGGCGGGTCGGGTGGCGTATCTGTCGCAGCGCCTCGACATGCTCGACGGCGACCTCACAGTGGCCGACAATCTGGCCGCGCACGCCCCCGGGCTGTCTGCCACGCGTCGACGCCACTTGTTGGCGCAGTTCCTGTTCGGCGGCGACGCGGCCGACCGTGCGGTGTCCACACTCTCAGGCGGTGAGCGGTTGCGGGCCACGCTGGCGTGCGTGCTGTTCGCCGAACCCGCACCCGAGCTCCTGCTGCTCGACGAACCGACGAACAACCTGGATCTCGTCAGCGTCACCCAACTCGAGCATGCTCTGCTGGCCTATCAGGGCGCGTTCGTGGTCGTCAGCCACGACGAGGCCTTTCTGGCTGCCATCGGCATCGATCGGGTGTTGTGCCTGCGGGCCGGAGCGCTGCGGTAGAAGCGTCAGGACACTTCCACCGACACTGCGGCGCGCCCCAACGCGCACGGCACGGCGTGCGCGAGCCGGGCCAGCGTGTCGGCGCCGCGCGGATCGCCCAGTGCCACCGCGTCGACCGCGGCGCGCAGTGCCACCGCCTGCTGCCGACCCCGCTCGGCCGCCTTGACCGCATCCCGGGCAGCTGCCACCGCCCCGTGCGTGTCGTGGCGCGCAGACATCGTCCACGCCCGGGCAAGCGCCAACTCCGGCGCGAACATCATCGACTTCAGCCCATGTCGAGACTCGGCGCGCGCCAACGCCTTTCCCGCCTCCACAGTGTCGCCGAGCCGGCCGAGTGCCTGCGCCAGCAGCATCCAGGCCAGCGGGCCCCACGAATAGCCCGTCGGCGCCAACGTGGCCGCCGAAGCGCGCAGCAGTGCCACTGCCCGCGACGTCTGGCCGGTGGCGATCAGGACGTCGGCGATCAGCACCTCACCGATCGCGCGGCCGGGCTGCCGGCGCTGGGCGAAATCGGTGAGCCGCTGCGCGAGCGCCAGCGCGCGCTGCGGCTCACCAGCCATCAGCAGGGTGGTGGTCTGGCCGAACCCGCTGGTGAACCGCAGCAGACCCGGCTGGCCGGCCGACATCGCGCGTTCGGCCAGCTCGTCCACCTCGGCGAACCGACCCATCCGGGCTGCGCACAGGGCCGCCGCCGATCCCGCCCAACCGATCGCCGTCTCGTCGGCGTCGGGGGAGGCGAGCACCTGGTCGGCGAGCTCCACAGCCCTGCCCAGGTTCCCCGCGTTCATCGCGAAGGTGGCCGACAGCGCGTCCAGTGTGGTACGCGCCGCCGGGGAGCTCACCTTGCCGCGGGTGGTGCGCAGGAACGCTGTTGCGCGCTCAGGCTCCGACAGCATCCAGAACTGGTTGGCAGCGGTCGGCAGGGCCCACGCCAGCAACTCGTCTTCGGTCAGCCCCGCGGGCTCCACCTCGGCGAGCACGGCATCGGCGTCGCGGCCCCGGCCCTGCCACGCCAACGCGTAGCCGACCGTCAGGCGCGCCGCGAGATCGGGTGCCTGGGTGAGCGCGGCCTGCCCCAACCGCTCGCTGAGCTCGAGGTCGCCCAGCCGCAACGCATCGCGCGCCGCGGCGCACACCTCGGCCACCGGTGGCGGATCGTCCGTGCCCACTCCCAGTGCCGTCAGCCGTAACCGGGCGATGACCCCCCGCGAGCCGATCCGCGACAGGCGCCCCACGACGGCAGTGCGCAGCCGCCGGACCTCCGGACCGCCGAGCGCCGCGCGCACCGCGTCACAGAACAGCGGATGCGTGGGGTGCACCCCGTCGTCGTCCACGGTGATCGCCCCGGCCGCCGCGGCGTCCTCGACGGCGCCCGCGCTGGTCAACACCGCCAGGTCTTCCAGGCCCAGCGGGTCGCAGACCGCGAGGTACTCCAACACTCGGCGCGACGACGGCGGCAGCGCGTCGACGAAATCGACGACGTGCGCCATCAACCGGACGTCGTCGTGCCCCGGCGGCTCGACGTCGATGCGGGCCAGCAGGCCGTCCTGCCACAGCGCGGTCACCTCGGCGGGCGCCGGGGCCGCGGACACGCTCGCCGACAGCAGCAGGCGCGCCGTCTGGCTGACCGCCAGCTGGTACAGGAGTGAGGCGGAGAGCGGATCGAGCAAATGGGCGTCGTCGACCACCAGGAGCCGGCCGTCACCGAGACGCTCGCGGGCCGACCGCAGGACCGTCGCCGTCGTACCGACGTCGGGAACGTCGATCAGATGCTCGAACGCGGCGAACGGAATCGCCGTCCGCGTCGCGGTCGCGCGTACCCAGTCGACTCGGGGCAGGTCCGGGCCCAGCCGCTCGGCGGCCCGGCGCAACAGCCAGGTCTTTCCGACCCCGGCAGGCCCGAGCAGGGCCGCGCCCGACCGCTCCCGCACAGCGGCCTCCAGCTGCGCCAGCACCGGCTCGTCGGGCCCGGTCACCCAGGAGACAGGCGAGGGCACAGGCATCGGCTCAGCCTATTGGTATACGGCTAAGTTCTAGGTCGTGTCCCGCGAACCCGACCGCCGATGGGCCGTCTGCGTGTACTGCGCTTCAGGCCCGACCGAGCCCCGACTGCTCGACCTCGCTCGGCGGGTCGGCGCCGCCATCGCCGATCGAGGCTGGACGCTGGTGTCCGGCGGCGGCAACGTCTCGGCGATGGGCGAGGTGGCCGCGGCCGCCCGCTCCCACGGCGGCCGCACCATCGGTGTGATCCCCAAGGCGCTGGTGCACCGGGAGGTGGCCGACACCGAGGCCGACGAGCTCGTCGTCACCGACACGATGCGGGAACGCAAACAGATCATGGAGGACCGCGCCGACGCGTTCATCGCGCTGCCCGGCGGCATCGGCACGCTGGAGGAATTCTTCGAGGCCTGGACAGCGGGCTATTTGGGTATGCACACCAAGCCGATCGTGATGCTCGACACTTGGGGGCACTACGAAGGGCTTCTGGTCTGGTTGCGTGGGCTGGTCCAGAGTGGCTACGTCGCCGAGGGCGCGCTGACGCGCCTGGTGGTCGTCGACGACATCGATGCCGCTCTGGCCGCGTGCGCGCCCGGGCTAGGGTGACCGGCACCACGACCATCGAGGATCACAAGGAGCGGGGAATGAGCGGTAAGTCGGGGACGCGCGGCAGTGTCGGGGTGCTCGACATCGCGAGCCAGGTACCGGGATTGCTGATGGACACGCCGACGATCCTGCAGGGCGTCGTCACCGGCTTCCTGGCCCGCCCGACGGCGAAGACCTCGATCGGCAAAGTCTTTCAGGACCGTGCGGGCCGCTACGCCGACAAGGTGTTCATCAAGTTCGACGACACCGAGCTGACCTACGGCGAGGCGAACGAGACGGTCAACCGCTATGCCGCGGTGTTGGCCGCACGCGGCGTCGGCCACGGTGACGTCGTCGGCATCATGCTGCGCAACTCGCCGGACTCGGTGCTGCTGATGCTCGCTGCGGTCAAGTGCGGAGCGATCGCCGGGATGATCAATTACCACCAGCGCGGCGATGTGCTCTCCCACAGCCTCGGGCTGCTCGAGGCGAAGGTCGTCATCGCCGAGGTCGACCTCGTGGAGCCGATCAACGAGAGCGGCGCGGACACCACCGGGCTGGTGACTGTTGACCAGATGAAGGAGCTGGCCGCTACCGCGCCGACCACCAACCCGGCCACCACCTCCGCGGTGCTCGCCAAGGACAAGGCGTTCTACATCTTCACCTCGGGTACCACGGGCATGCCGAAGGCCAGCGTGATGACCCACTACCGCTGGCTGCGGGCGCTGGCCGGCTTCGGCGGCCTGGGTATGCGCCTGAACAGCAACGACACGCTGTACTGCTGCCTGCCGCTGTATCACAACAACGCGTTGACCGTCGCGCTGTCCTCGGTGTTGAACTCGGGCGCGACGCTGGCACTGGGCAAGTCGTTCTCGGCGTCGAAGTTCTGGGACGACGTCATCCGCTACGAGGCCACCGCGTTCGTCTACATCGGCGAGATCTGCACCTACCTGCTGGGCAAGCCCGAGCGCGACACCGACCGCAAGCACAAGGTCCGGGTGATCGCCGGCAACGGGCTGCGGCCGGCGATCTGGGACGACTTCACCAACCGCTTCGGCATCAAGCGGGTCTGCGAGTTCTACGCCGCCAGCGAGGGCAATACCGCGTTCGTCAACGTGCTCAACATCGACAAGACCACCGGCATCTGCCCGACGCCCGTGGCGTTCGTCGAATACGACCACGACACCGGGGAACCCAAACGCGGGGACGACGGCCGGCTGCGCAAGGTGAAGAACGGGGAACCCGGTCTGTTGCTCTCCAAGGTCAGCAACTTCCAGCCCTTCGACGGTTACACCGACAAAGAGGCCACCGAGAAGAAGCTGGTGCGCGACGCGTTCAAGGAGGGCGACGTCTGGTTCAACACCGGCGATCTGATGCGCGCCCAGGGCTTCGGACACGCCGCGTTCACCGACCGGCTCGGCGACACGTTCCGGTGGAAGGGCGAGAACGTCGCCACCACCGAGGTCGAGGCCGCGATCTCGACGGACCCGCAGGTCGAGGAGGCCACGGTGTTCGGCGTCGAGGTGCCCGGCGCGGGCGGGCGGGCCGGCATGGCCGCCGTGCAGCTCAAGGAGGGCCAGGAGTTCGACGGCAAGTCGCTGGCCGAGGCCGCCTACGACAAGCTGCCCGGCTACGCGGTGCCGCTGTTCATCCGGGTGGTCGAGGAGCTCGCTCACACCTCCACGTTCAAGAGTCAGAAGGGCGATCTGCGCAAGGAGGGCTACGGCAAGGCCTCCGGCGACGACGACGATTCCGAGGACGTGCAGATCGACGATCCGATCTATGTGCTCTCGGGCAAGGAGGAGGGCTACGTGCCGTTCTACGACGAGTACCCCGAAGAGGTCGCCGCGGGCAAGAAGCCCAAGTAAGCCGTTCTTTCGGCGTGTCTATCCGTCGCTCAGCCACGACAGACACGCCCAAATCGCACGGTCCGTAGCCTGGGAAGCGTGCAGTCGACGTTTCTCGGACGCCCGGTGGCCGGTGATCGTGCGCTGATCATGGCGATCGTGAACCGGACCCCGGACTCGTTCTACGACCGCGGTGCCACGTTCACCGACGAAGCCGCCAAAGACGCCGCCCGCCGGGTGGTCGATGACGGCGCGGACATCGTGGACGTGGGTGGGGTCAAGGCCGGACCCGGACAGACCGTGGATGTCGACGAGGAGATCGCCCGCGTCGTCCCGTTCATCGAATGGCTTCGCGGCGCGTTTCCCGACCAGCTGATCAGCGTGGACACGTGGCGCGCCGAAGTCGCCAAACAGGCCTGCGCGGCCGGCGCCGACCTCATCAACGACACCTGGGGCGGCGCGGACCCCGATCTCGCGGCGGTCGCGGCCGAGTTCAACGCCGGGCTGGTGTGCTCGCACACCGGCGGCGCAGTTCCACGTACCCGGCCGTTCCGGGTCAACTACGGGATCACTGAACGCGGCGTGGTCGACGACGTGCTCGCCGAGGTGACCGCGGCCGCCGAACGTGCGGTGGCCCATGGCGTCCGCCGGGACGGCATCGTGATCGATCCCACCCATGATTTCGGCAAGAACACTTATCACGGCCTTAGTTTGTTGCGCCACGTAAAAGAGCTTGTAAACACTGGATGGCCGGTCCTGATGGCCCTGAGTAACAAGGATTTCGTCGGGGAGACTTTGGGCGTGGGACTCACCGAGCGCCTGGAGGGCACCCTGGCGGCGACCGCACTCGCGGCCGCCGACGGTGCGGCCATGTTCCGGGTACACGAAGTGGGCCCTACACGTCGGGTACTGGAGATGGTGGCGTCGATACAAGGCGTCCGTCCGCCACAACGCACGGTGAGGGGACTGACATGACGGTGTTGTCCGAGCGCGTCACGGGACTGGGGCCCGAAGGAATGGCCGAGCATCGCTGGCTGACCGACCACAGCTGGAGTCGCCCGACATGGACGGTGGCCGAACTGGAGGCCGCGAAGAAGGGGCGCACCGTCTCGGTGGTGCTGCCGGCGCTGAACGAAGAAGAGACCGTGGCCGGCGTCGTCGAGACGATCACGCCGCTGCTCGGCGGGCTGGTCGACGAACTCGTCGTGCTCGACTCAGGGTCCACCGACGACACCGAGATCCGCGCGGTGGCCGCCGGTGCCCGGGTGATCAGCCGCGAGGCGGCGCTGCCGGAAGTGGCGCCGCAGCCCGGCAAGGGCGAGGTGCTGTGGCGCTCGCTGGCCGCCACCACCGGTGACCTCATCGCGTTCGTCGACTCCGATCTGCTCGACCCGGACCCCATGTTCGTGCCCAAGCTGCTCGGTCCGCTGCTCACCGCGGACGGCGTGCACCTGGTCAAGGGTTTCTACCGGCGTCCGCTCAAGGTCAGCGGCCGCGAGGACGCCAACGGTGGCGGTCGCGTCACCGAGCTGGTGGCCCGGCCGCTGCTCGCCGCGCTGCGGCCCGAGCTGTCGTGTCTGTACCAGCCGCTGGGCGGGGAGTACGCGGGCACCCGGGAGCTGCTGACCGCGGTGCCGTTCGCGCCCGGCTACGGCGTGGAAATCGGCCTGCTCGTCGATGCTTACGACCGGCTCGGCCTCGACGCGATCGCCCAGGTGAACCTCGGGGTGCGCACGCACCGCAACCGACCGCTGACCGAATTGGCCTCGATGAGCCGGCAGGTCATCGCGACGCTGCTGCAGCGCTGCGGTATCCCTGACTCCGGAGTCGGGCTGACGCAGTTCTTCGCCGACGGCGAGGACTACACGCCGCGCACGTCGTCGGTGTCGCTGGAGGACCGGCCGCCAATGATCACGCTGCGCCCGCGCTGACGCGTCCCGGCTCCGCGGTGTCGGTACCGTCAGGCACTATCGACGTGTGACGCTCGTTCTGCTCTACCTCGTGGTACTGGTGCTGGTCGGCATCGTGTTGTTCGCGATCGGCAGTGTGCTCTTCGGCCGCGGTGAGGCGCTGCCGCCGCTGCCCCAGGCCACCACGGCCACCCGGTTGCCCGCCACCGAGATCACCGGGGCCGACGTCGAGGCGCTGAAGTTCACCCAGACACTGCGGGGCTACAAGGCCAGCGAGGTGGATTGGGCCCTCGAGCGCCTGGGCCGCGAGATCGACCATCTGCGTGCCGAACTCGCGGCCGAACGCGCGCCGCGGGACGTCCCGCAGCGCCGCCCATGACCGCCCCCCAGGACGACCGGGTCCGGTGCGGCTGGATCGACCAGACGCGGTTGTCGGCCGACGACTTCGTGCTGTACCGCGACTACCACGACACCGAGTGGGGACGGCCGCTGCGCGATTCCGGGGCACTGTTCGAGCGGATCAGTCTCGAAGCGTTCCAGAGCGGGTTGTCGTGGCTGATCATCCTGCGCAAACGCGAGAATTTCCGGGCCGCATTCGACGGCTTCGACGTCGAGCGGGTGGCCGGCTACACCGATCGTGATGTCGAGCGGCTGATGTCCGATGTCGGCATCGTGCGCAACCGCTCGAAGATCGAGGCCACGATCGCCAACGCGCGAGCCGTCGTCGACCTCACCGACGCGGGCGGTGACCTGGCCGACCTGCTGTGGTCGTTCGCCCCGGCCGATCGGGCCACCCGGCCGCGGCCGGCCGATCTGTCTGGAGTGGCAGCCACGTCGTCGGAATCCACGGCGATGGCCAAGGAACTCAAGCGGCGCGGATTCCGGTTCGTCGGCCCGACGACGGCCTACGCGCTGATGCAGGCGACCGGCATGGTGGACGACCACGTCGCCGACTGCTGGGTGCCCCGAGCATGAGCCCCGAGTAGCCCCGAACGCGCAGCTATCGCGGGTCTTTGCACACGAGACGGCGCCGATAGGGAACAATGGATGACTGAAGCAGTTCAGGCCGATGCTGTCAGCGTTCGACGTCATCGGTGCTTGCACGGACGAATCGGGCCCTGACGGGCACGCCCATGTGGAGGAGGCACTCGATGGCGGCGATGAAGCCCCGGACTGGCGACGGTCCCCTGGAAGCAACCAAGGAGGGGCGCGGCATCGTGATGCGGGTACCACTGGAAGGCGGCGGCCGGTTGGTCGTCGAGCTGACTCCCGAAGAGGCGGCCGCCCTGGGCGACGAACTCAAAGGCGTCACCAGCTAGCGCCGTGGCGCGTCAAGAGACCTTGCGGTAGATCTCCAGGGTCTGTTCGGCAATCTGTGCCCAGGAGAACTCCTCGATACACCGGGCTCGGCCCGCGGCCCCGAAAGTCGCCGCGCGCGCAGGGTCGGCCACCAGTGCGTTGACCGCCTCGGCCAGGTCGCGTTCGAAGGCGGCCGCATCGTCAGCGTCGTAGTGCACGAGCAGGCCGGTGCGGCCGTGGTCGACCACCTCGGGGATGCCGCCGACGTCGGACGCGACGACTGCCGTCGCGCACGCCATTGCCTCCAGGTTCACGATGCCGAGCGGCTCGTACACCGAGGGGCACACGAAAACTGTTGCTGCGGTGAGGATTTCGCGGATCTTGGCGGTCGGCAACATCTCCCGCACCCAGAACACGCCGTCGCGCGCCCCGGAGAGCTGCTGAACCGCCGACGCCACCTCCTCGGCGATCTCCGGGGTGTCGGGCGCGCCGGCGCACAGCACCAGCTGCACCTCGGGGGCGAAGTGATGGGCAGCGGCAACTAGGTGTGCAACCCCCTTCTGCCGGGTGATCCGGCCGACAAACGCGACGATCGGCCGGGTCGGGTCGACGCCGAGGTCCGCCAAGACGGACTGTTCGGGATCAGGCTCGGCGGGGAACCAGACGTCGGTGTCGATGCCGTTGCGCACCACGTGCACGCGCTCTGGATCCAGGGCGGGGTACGTGCGCAGCACGTCCTCACGCATCCCCGAGCTCACGGCGATCACCGCGTCGGCCCCCTCCACCGCGGTCTTCTCCACCCACGACGAGATGCGGTAGCCGCCGCCGAGCTGCTCGGCCTTCCACGGCCGCATCGGCTCCAGGGAGTGTGCCGTCAGCACGTGAGGCACGCCGTAGAGCAGCGCCGCCAGATGTCCGGCCATGCCGGTGTACCAGGTGTGCGAGTGCACCACCGTGACATCGGCACTGCTGTTGACCATGTTCAGGTCGGCCGACAGCGTGGCCAGTGCGGCGTTGGCTCCGGCCAGCGCCGGGTCCGGCGCGGCGACGGTCACTCCCGGACGCGGTGCCCCCATGCAGTGCACGTCGACTTCACACAGGTGGCGCAGCTGGGCGACCAGCTCGGTGACGTGGACGCCGGCACCGCCGTACACCTCCGGTGGATACTCCCGCGTCATCATCGCCACCCGCATCGCCGACCGCATGGTGTGACCGTACCCAGATTCTCCGACGGCTCGCGCCGCATCCTCAATTGTCTTGATGCACAGTGGTGAGAACGTGCCAATGCCGGGAATAGCTGGCCCCCGCCACCACCTGCCGATAGGTTGGGTTCATGAGGGAAGCGCCACACGTGCTGGGCATCGTGCTCGCCGGCGGAGAAGGCAAGCGGCTGTATCCGCTGACAGCCGACCGGGCCAAGCCCGCGGTTCCGTTCGGAGGCGCCTACCGGCTGATCGATTTCGTGCTCTCGAACCTGGTCAACGCTCGATACCTGCGGATCTGCGTTCTCACCCAATACAAGTCGCATTCGCTGGACCGCCACATCTCCCAGAATTGGCGGCTGTCAGGCCTCGCCGGCGAGTACATCACCCCGGTGCCGGCCCAGCAGCGTCTCGGCCCGCGGTGGTACACGGGCTCGGCCGACGCGATCTACCAGTCGATGAACTTGATCTACGACGAGGACCCGGACTACATCGTGATCTTCGGGGCCGACCACGTGTACCGGATGGATCCCGAGCAGATGGTGCAGCAGCACATCGAAAGTGGCGCCGGCGCGACCGTCGCGGGTATCCGGGTGCCGAGAGCCGAGGCGAGCGCGTTCGGGTGCATCGACGCCGACGATTCGGGGCGCATCCGCGGGTTCATCGAAAAGCCGGCCGACCCGCCCGGCACGCCCGACGATCCCGAGCAGACGTTCGTGTCGATGGGCAACTACATCTTCACCACCAAGGTGCTGATCGACGCGATCCGTGCTGACGCCGAAGACGACGACTCCGACCACGACATGGGCGGCGACATCATCCCGCGGCTGGTCGCCGACGGCATGGCCTCGGTGTACGACTTCAACAACAACGAAGTCCCCGGGGCGACGGAGCGCGACCACGGCTACTGGCGCGACGTCGGCACACTCGACGCGTTCTACGACGCACACATGGACCTCGTGTCTGTGCATCCGATCTTCAACCTCTACAACAAGCGGTGGCCCATTCGCGGCAGCTCCGAGAACCTCGCGCCGGCCAAGTTCGTCAACGGTGGCTCGGCCCAGGAGTCCGTTGTCGGCGCCGGCAGCATCATCTCCGCGGCCTCCGTGCGCAACTCGGTGCTCTCGTCGAACGTCGCGGTGGACGACGGCGCGATCGTCGAAGGCAGCGTGATCATGCCCGGTGCACGG
Source organism: Actinomycetota bacterium (assembly GCA_040752555.1). Taxonomy (GTDB): domain Bacteria; phylum Actinomycetota; class Actinomycetes; order Mycobacteriales; family Mycobacteriaceae; genus Mycobacterium. The sequence goes on from JBFMGT010000001.1 coordinate 637,210, forward strand.
ATCGGCCGCGGTGCGGTGGTGCGGCACGCCATCCTCGACAAGAACGTCGTGGTCGGCCCGGGAGAGATGGTCGGCGTGGATCTGGACAAGGACCGGGAGCGGTTCTCGGTCAGCGCGGGCGGCGTGGTCGCAGTGGGTAAAGGCGTCTGGGTCTAGCCGGACGACGATCAAGCGGCGAGGGACGAGCCGCGTTGAGAAGTCCGGCAATCAGGTCTAGCCGGACGACGAGCCGCGTTGAGAAGTCCGGCAATCGGGTCTAGCTGCTGACGCGGCGCGGCCGGTCCGAGGCCGGCCACACGTAGGGCAGGTCGTCGGGCACGTCGCCGAAGAGCGGTCGGTAGTGGCCGGGGTTCTTGCGCACCAGCGCCGACTGGTGGCTGCGGTGCACGGTCGGATCGCCGAGCCACGGCGGGAGTTCGCCGGCCGCGGTGAGTTCGTCCTGCGTCCGGATCGTCGTCAACCCGGTGCCCGCGGTCAGGTCGGTGAGCAGGGTCGCCGCACACGTGTCGGCGCGGCCGAGCGCGCACCAGACGTCGCACACCTCCAAGCCGTAGCGCACCACGGCCTCCTCGTAGCCGGCCCACATCGCCGCGGCGGGGTGATGGCGCCAGCCGTAGCCGGGGACGGTCAGTGCGCGCAGCACCTGGATGGTCTCCACCCGCTGCTTGCCCAGTCGGCGGGCGTCCAGGGCGCGGGCCGACGCGGCGAAGTCCGGGTAGGGCAGGAACGTCTGCATGCGCTCGGGGTACCCGGCAGCTCGGCGACTATCGCGGACGGCGCGTAAGCCGTGGGCAGTCCGAAGCCCGTGGATACGTCTAAACGCGCTCACCACACATGGGGGATCAGCCGAAACCGCACCTTCTCCATGTACTCCGGGTAGCCGGCCAGCTCATCGACGAGCGCCCGCTCTTCGTCGAGGATCCGCGCCACCAGCAGCGGTACCGACGCCGCCACGACGGTGAACGCCCACAGCGACCCGAGCGCGAGCGGCATCCCCGCCATCATCATCAGCGTCGCGCTGTACATCGGATGGCGCACCCGGCTGTACAGTCCGGTCGACACCAGCGGCTGGTCCTCTTCGACGGTGATACTGGCGCCGGCCCAATTGTTCTGTACGACAACCAATTGCGCGCCAAGCAAGCCGACGGCGACCATGATGTCACCGAGGACGACGAGCCAGACCGATACCGACGACCAGCCGAACCGCCAGTCCAGCGCACCGACCACAAGCGTGGCGAACACCGCCAGCACCGTCGCAGTGATGATGACGCGCTGTACGGGCCGCTTCTCTGCGGTCGGGCCGGCCTTCATCCGGCGCGCCAGTGCTTCCGGGTGGCGTATCGCGAGATACACCCCCGAGAGGGTCGAGCAGGCGGTGAACACCGCGATGAACCCCCAGCCCTGCCCGTAGTCCAGGGTGCCTGCCGGCACGAACAGGGCCAGCCCCAGGCACAGGATTCCGATCACCGCCGAAGCGAGGGCCTGCCAGATGAGCTTCATGGCGGCGGTTCAGCGCAGATCACGGCGACGGAACCCGATGACGCCCAACGCGATCGCCGCGGCGTCGATGCAGAGCAGGAACACCAGCGGCGCCGCGGTGAATTCACCGGTGCCGACATGGGGGACGTGGCTGAACGGTTCGAGGTCGAGCAGCCAGTGCGGTGCGTTGGCCAGCGAGCCCATCATGAACACCGCGACGAATGCGACGAGCACGGCCCACGCGGCCGGCGCCACCCGCGGCAGGAAGCCAAACAGCGCCACGGCCACGGCGGCGGGCAGCCACACCGCCGGCAACTGCGCGGCCGCCGTGCCGAGCACCGTCGGCAACGTGGCGGTGACGTCACCGACGGCGGCGCCGTAGGTCAGCCCCGTGACGAGACCGGCCGTCAGCAGCGCCACGGCCGGGCCGCCGATCGCGAACACCAGATGGCTTGTCAACCAACGTGTTCGACTCACCGCGCCGGCCAGCACCGCTTCTGCGTGCTGGCTGTTCTCCTCCTGGTGTAACCGCAGAGCCAGCGAGATCGCGAACGCTGCCGCGATCATGCCGAGCATGCTGAACGCCACCGCGATGAACGCCTCCTCGATCGCGTTGGATCCACCGAGCCGCGCAACGATGTCTCGCGCGACCTGACTGCCACCCATCTCGTCGCCGATGCCGTGCACCACACTGCCGATCAGCAGGCCATAAAGGCTCAATCCGATCGTCCACACCACCAAAGCGCCGCGGTCCAGCCGCCACGCCAACCCGAACACGCCGCTCAGCCACTCAGATGCGCGTGGGGGACCGGCGCGCTCGGCGAGCAGTCCGGCACCGACGTCACGGCGCGACAGCAGCAGGTAGCCGATGCCGATCAGCGCGGCGGTGAGAACGAGGTGCAAGACCAGCACCCAGAGGCGGTCCCCGGCGTACGGGCGGACCTGAAGGGACCACCCCAAGGGCGACAGCCACGTCAGAACCTGCGCACCGGATCCGGCGTCGCCGACCGCCCGCAGGGTGAACGCCGCACCGAGCACCGCGAACGCGGCGCCCCGTGCAAAGCGGGCGCTCGGTGAAAGTTGCGCGGTCACCGCGGCCACCGCGGTGAACACCAGCCCGGAACAGGCGAGTGCGGCGCCGAACGCCAATGATCCTGTGGCGGGGACACTTTGGGTGAGCAGGCCAAGCGCCCCGATCAATCCGGTCGCCACCGACGCGCCGCCGGCGAGCAGTAGGGCCGCCGTCAGCCCGGCGTAGCGGCCGATCGCAGTGGAGTCGAGTAGTTCAGCGCGCCCCGCTTCCTCGTCGGCGCGGGTGTGTCGAACGACGGTGAGGATCGTCGCCACCGCGATCAGGGTGTGGAACAAGCCTGCCTTCCAGATGCCCACCGCGCCCAGGCTGTCGTCGAAGACCTGCCCGTACAGCGCGCGCTGAGCCGGGCTGGCCATGATCGACGCCGCCAACGCGGCACGGTCGCCAGTGGTCGGATAGACGGCCGCGGTGGCGCCGACATACACCGTCGACAGCGGAACGGACAGCAGCAGCACCCACAGCGGCAACACGATTCGATCTCGGCGGGCGTAGAGCCGCAGCAGGTGCAAGGTGCCGGTCAGCGCGGCGCCGGCCCGCGGCGCCTGGTGCGCCGGGTGGGGACGCTCGAGCACCGTGGTCATCGGCGCACCTGCTCTGCGACATGTGCGGTGTCTGCGGTTTCTGCGGTGTCTGCGGTGTCTGCGGTGTCTGCGGTGTCGTAGTGTCGAAGGAACAGCTCCTCGAGTGTCGGCGGCTGGCTGACCAGGCTGTGAACCCCTGCTTCGCCCAGGAGTTTGATCACTTCGGGCAAGCTCTCGGCGTCCACGTGAGCTCGCAGGGTGGTGCCGTCGACGGTGAGGTCTTCGACGCCGGGGATCGTCGCGACTTGGCTTGGTACCGAACGCATTTCCGCGGTGATCGATGTACGAGAGAGGTGTCGCAGCGACTCGAGCGTGCCGCTCTCGACGGTGCGGCCGGCGCGGATGATCGTGACCCGGTCGCACAGCGCCTCGGTTTCGGCGAGGATGTGGCTGGAGAGCAGGACGGTGACGCCACGGCGTCGCGCCTCGACGACGCACTGCTGAAAGACGTTCTCCATCAACGGGTCGAGCCCGGTGCTCGGTTCATCGAGCAGTAGGAGTGTCGCGTGTGATGAGAACGCCGACACCAGCGACACCTTCTGGCGGTTGCCTTTCGAGTAGGTTCGCGCCTTCTTCGTGGGGTCGAGGTTGAACCGCTCGATGAGCTCGTCGCGACGCTTCTCGTCGAGGCCGCCCCGCATGCGGGCGAGCAGGTCGATGGTCTCACCGCCGGTGAGCGTCGGCCACAACGTGACATCGCCCGGCACGTAGGCCAAGTGACGATGCAAAATGACAGCGTCCGCCCACGGGTCGGCGCCCAGCACCCGCGCGGTTCCAGAGTCGGCGCGGGCGAGGCCGAGCAGCACACGAATGGTCGTGGACTTGCCGGCGCCGTTGGGGCCGAGGAAGCCGTGTACCTCGCCGGCGGCGACGGACAGGTTCAGGCCGTCGAGGGCGCGTACCGCGCCGAACGTCTTGGTCAGGGACCGCACTTCGATCGCGGTGTGCTCACTCATCTGGGTCTCCCTGTGTGAACGGAACGCCTTGTTCACGCTTGGCCAAAAAGGCGTCGTACATCGTCGAGTCGGTCATCAGGCCGTGGGTGTAGAGCTCTAGCGCCGGCAGCACCATCTCTTCGGCGTAGTCACGAAGCACCGCGCGCAGATCCGTCGGGTCAGGGTGTAGCTGCAGGTAGAGCAGGAAGGCGCCACCGCCGGTCATTCCGAGGAACCGGGCGCGGGCCTTGGGGTCCACGCTGGGTTTGATGGTCCCCGCGCGCACACCTTCTTCGATGTAGAGCTCGGTGTTGTCGATCATGGTGCGCCACAGGCCTTTTGCTAGCTCGCCGCCGGACTGCAGGCTGCGTACCAGGTAGGCCATCATGGGTGCGTAGTGCTCGATCTCGGCCATCTGGGCGAGCCATGTCGCGGGGTCCGAGGCCTGGATCGTCTCGGACTTCGCGTCTCGGATGGTCTGTGCGACGTGGTCGTCGCAGGCGCGGTGCAGTTTTTCTTTGCTGCCGAAGTGGTGGATCACCAGTCCGGGGCTGACGCCGGCCGCCGTCGCGATCGCCCGCACGCTGACGCCGAACCCGTCGCGGCCGAACAGTTCGATCGCTGCGTCACGGATTCGGGCCGCAGCAGTGAGATCGTCGACTGAACGCATGTTCAGTATGCTAAACGCACGTTCAATCCAGGGTCAAGGATATTCCCGCGAGCAGACGCGAACTCGAGCTATTCGGCGCGGATCTACTCGAGTTCGCGTCTGCTCGGCAAGGGAAATCTCGGCGAAGGAACGTCAGTCGCGGGCTGCGGCGAGCAGGCCGTCGCCGAGCGGGATCAGCACGGGCGTCAGCCGTTCGTCCTCGGCGATCAGCCGGGCGGCCTCTCGCACGGCGCTGACTTCGGCGTCCTTGGCGGTGGCGTCGCCGGCCCGCCCGCCCAGCGCCGCCCGGTGCACGATGATCGCACCCCCCGCGCGCAGCAGGCGCACGCCTTCGACCACGAACTGCGGCTGATCGGCCGGGTCGGCGTCGATGAACACCAGGTCGTAAGACTCGTCCGCCAGCCGGGTGAGGACCTCCTGGGCGCGCCCACTGATCAGCCGGGTCCGCCCCGGCCCCACCCCGGCCTCGGTGAACGCCTGCTTGGCCAGCCGCTGGTGCTCGGGCTCGACGTCGATCGTGGTCAGCACGCCGTCGTCGCGCATGCCGGACAACAGCCACAGGCCGCTGACCCCAGCGCCGGTACCGACCTCGACCACGGCTTTCGCGCTGGTCAGCTTCGCCAGCACGCACAGAAGTGCGCCGACGGCCGGGGTGACCGCTCCCGCGCCGATGTCCTCGGCTCGCTCCCGCGCGGCCGCGACGATCGTGTCCTCCGAGATGGAGTGCTCGGCGTGGCTGACGATGGCTTCGGCGGCACTCGGCACGACCGTGGAATCGCCGGCGCCGGTGGGTGGCTCGTCGGTGCTCGACATGCCCGCAGCGTAGAGCGTCGGCTGCGGCGCGGTGGGCCGACACGCCCGCTCCGTGCGACGGGCGAGGTCCCGCCGTCGTGCGCGCTGTTTCCGCTGGTCGAAAATGGGTAGCGAGCTTTCTCAGGAAATGTTCAGTTTGCTCATATGCCTGGCACACCACGACGGGAGAACGTGTTCGCATGACAGACGCTGCACACCGCGACGAGAACGCCGACCGCGGGAAGAATGCGTCTGCACGCCGCGTTGTCTTCAGCGAGCGGACCGAGCAAGGCCCGCGCAAGTATTCCCACGACCTGGAGGATCCGACGAGCACCATTGGCACCAGTGCCGCCCCCGTCTCGATGGCTCATCTCGAACAGTTCACCGACGCCGAGTGGGTGGAGACCAGCGATGAGCTGACTGGCACGGCCGTCTTCGACGCCACCGGCGATCAGTCGGCGATGCCCAGCTGGGACGAGCTGGTCCGTCAACACGCCGACCGGGTGTACCGCCTGGCCTACCGCTTGTCAGGCAACCAGCACGACGCCGAGGACCTGACGCAGGAGACCTTCATCAGGGTGTTCCGCTCCGTGCAGAACTACCAGCCCGGCACCTTCGAGGGCTGGCTGCACCGCATCACCACGAACCTGTTCCTCGACATGGTCCGCCGGCGCGGGCGCATCCGGATGGAGGCCCTGCCCGAAGATTACGAGCGGGTGCCCGCCGACGAGCCCAACCCCGAGCAGATCTACCACGACTCACGGTTGGGTCCCGACCTGCAGGCTGCGCTCGACTCGCTGGCCCCGGAGTTCCGCGCGGCCGTGGTGTTGTGCGACATCGAGGGCCTGTCCTACGAGGAGATCGGTGCAACGCTGGGCGTCAAGCTCGGTACCGTGCGCAGCCGCATCCACCGCGGTCGGCAGGCGCTGCGCGAATACCTGGCCCGGCACAGTGACCTCCACGGTGACATCACCGACATCACGGACGGGGCCAGATCGGCCTGATGTTGAACGGCGATTGCACAGCAAGCCGCGCTACATTCGAAGCAGACCGTCGTCCATGATCGGAGAGGAGTCGGGTGGTGTTCGAACCCGGACATGCGTTCCGCCGTGCCTTCTCCTGGCTTCCCACTCAGTTCGCCTCGCAGAGTGACGCCCCCGTCGGGCCGCGTCAGTTCGGCAGCACCGAGCACCTGTCCACCGAAGCCGTCGCGGCGTACGTGGACGGGGAGCTGCGCATGAGTGCGCACCTGCGTGCTGCACACCACATGTCGATGTGCCCGGACTGCGCATTGGAGGTCGACACGCAGCGCCAGGCCAGGGAAGTGCTGCGCGACGCCTGCCCGGTGGCGATGCCGAGCTCTTTGCTGGGCTTGCTCTCTCAGATTCCGCAGCACGCTCCGGTGCAACATCCTGAATCCCCCGATACCCCGCAGCTGGCCGACGGTGCACCTCGAGCCCGTCGGAAGCGTCGGTAGGGTGAGGGTGGCGCTGGCCCGGCACGGGTGCCGTTGATTGCTGGCGTCCCAAACGTGCAGGTGCTGAACACGGTGACGAGAAGGGCGATCTACGCGTGACCAATCTGGACCAGACCGGTCGGGAGCGTCTCGAACCGCGCCCGGTGTCGCGGCCGCCAGTTGATCCGGCGGCCAAGCGTGCTTTCGGCAGGCCCGACGGGGTGAACGGCTCGTTCCTGGGCCGCGGTCAAACCCGCGACCAGGGCGAATACACCCCGAAGGATCAGCCGCCGGACCCTGTGCTGGCCGAAGCCTTCGGACGTCCGTACCCCGGCGGCGACTCGTTGCAGCGTCACCCGACCGACGCCGGTGCGCTGGACGCGGAGCGCGACGGCGAGGGCGAGGACGCCGACGATCCCTGGCGCAACCCCGGTGCCCCCGTGGCCCTTGGCACGCCTGCCGTCGCGCAGGCAGCGCCCTCGGCTCCCAGCGCGCCTGCCGGCAAGCTGGGTGTCCGTGATGTGCTGTTCGGCGGCAAGGTCTCCTGGTTTGCGCTCGTGGTGCTCGCGATCGTCGCGCTGGTCATCGGTATCGCCGGCGGCTGGGTCGGCCGCAAGACCGCCGAGGTTGTCGAGGCGTTCACCACATCGAAGGTGACGCTGGAGACCAGCAACAACGGCGAGCCGCCGCAGGGTCAGTTCGCCAAGGTGGCCGCTGCGGTCGCCGACTCGGTGGTGACGATCGAGGCCAAGAGTGACACCGAGGGCGCGCAGGGATCCGGGGTCATCGTCGACGGCCGCGGCTACATCGTCACCAACAACCATGTGATCTCCGAGGCCGCGACCAACCCCAGCAAGTTCAAGATGTCGGTGGTCTTCAACGACGGCAAAGAGGTGCCGGCCAATCTCGTCGGCCGCGACCCCAAGACGGATCTCGCAGTTCTCAAGGTCGACAACGTCGACAATCTCGCGGTGGCCCGGCTCGGCGACTCGGAGAAACTGCGCGTCGGCGAACAGGTGATCGCTGCGGGCGCGCCGCTCGGGCTGCGCAGCACGGTCACCCACGGCATCATCAGCGCGCTGCACCGGCCCGTGCCACTGTCCGGCGACGGGTCGGACACCGACACCGTCATCGACGGTGTGCAGACCGACGCGTCGATCAACCACGGCAACTCCGGCGGTCCGCTCATCAACATGAACGCCGAGGTCATCGGCATCAACACCGCTGGCAAGTCGCTGTCCGACAGCGCCAGCGGCCTCGGCTTCGCGATTCCGGTCAACGAGGTCAAGCAGGTCGTCGAGACGCTGATCCAGGACGGCAAGATCGCCCATCCGACGCTCGGTCTGACCGCCCGCTCGGTCAGCAACGACGTGTCCAAGGGCGCGCAGATCGCCAACGTCGCCGCCGGCGGCCCCGCCGAGCGGGCCGGCATCTTGGAGAACGACGTCGTCGTCAAGGTCGGTAACCGTGACGTCGCCGACGCCGACGAATTCGTCGTCGCCGTCCGGCAGTTGAAGATTGGTGAGCCCGCGCCGATCGAGGTGATGCGCGACGGCCGACGGGTGACGTTGACCGTCACCCCCGGCCCCGACAACAGCACCTAGGCCGATGTTCGCCAACGTCGGCTGGGGCGAGATGCTGGTCCTGGTGATCGCCGGTCTGGTGATCCTGGGGCCGGAGCGGTTGCCCGGTGCCATCCGCTGGACCTCGGGTGCCGTGCGCCAGGCGCGCGACTACATCTCCGGGGCCACCAGCCAACTCCGCGAGGACCTGGGGCCGGAGTTCGACGATCTGCGTGAGCCGCTGTCCGAGCTGCAGAAGCTGCGCGGCATGACGCCGCGCGCCGCGCTCACCAAACACCTGCTCGACGGCGACGATTCGATCTTCACCGGACGATTCGACTCGCCCAGCGCTTCGGGTAAGCCTCAGACACCGCCCGAGAAGCCCCAGTCGGGTCCGGGGCCCGGGGAGACTCCACCACAATCGCGGCCGACCGAGACGCGGTTCGATCCAGACGCCACCTAGGTCGGTCGCTCAGCGGCCGGCCGGGTCCAGCCCCAGCGACATGCCGGCCAGCCCACGCTTGCGGCTGGACAGCGACTCGGCGATCGTTCGCAGCGCGGTGCCCGCCGGTGACTCCGGCGCGCTGAGCACCAGCGGGATCCCAGTGTCTCCGGCAGCGACCAGCGCCGGGTCCAGCGGCACCTGCCCCAGCAGTGGGACGTCGGCGCCGACAGACCGGGACAGGCTCTCGGCGACCTGACGGCCGCCGCCTTCACCGAACAATTGCATCGTCGAGCCGTCCGGCATCAGCAGGCCCGACATGTTCTCGACGACACCGGCGATGCGCTGGCGGGTTTGCAGTGCGATCGCGCCCGCGCGCTCGGCGACCTCGGCCGCGGCCAGCTGCGGGGTGGTCACCACCAGGATCTCGGCGCCCGGAATGAGCTGGGACACCGAGATCGCGATGTCGCCGGTGCCCGGCGGCAGGTCGAGCAGCAGCACGTCGAGATCGCCCCAGTAGACATCGGCGAGGAACTGCTGCAGCGCGCGGTGCAGCATGGGTCCGCGCCAGACGACCGGCGTGTTGCCCTGGGTGAACATCGCGATCGAGATCACCCGAACGTCGTGGGCCACCGGCGGCAGGATCATCGAATCGACCTGGGTCGGGCGGTCGGTGGTGCCCATCATCCGGGGTACGGAGTGGCCGTAGATGTCGGCGTCGAGCAGCCCCACCGACAGGCCCCGGGCCGCCATCGCGGCCGCCAGGTTCACCGTGACGCTCGATTTGCCGACGCCGCCTTTGCCTGAGGCCACGGCGTAGACGCGGGTCAGCGAGCCGGGTTGGGCGAACGGGATCACCGGTTCGCGGGAGTCGCCGCGCAGTTGCTTGCGCAGTTCGGCGCGCTGCTCGTCGTTCATCACGTCGAGAGTGACGCGCACCGCGCCGGTGCCGGGTACGTCGCTGACGGCCCGGGTCACACGTTCGGAGATCTCCGTCTTCTTCGGGCAGGCCGAGGTGGTCAGGTAGATCTCGACGTGGACCGAGGCGTCGTCGTCGACGGTGACGTTCTTGACCATGCCGACGTCGGTGATGGGGCGGCGGAGCTCGGGGTCGATGACCTTGGTCAACGACGCGCGAACGGCCTTCGTCAAGTCGGAGGAGGCCGGGTCGGGGGTGTGGGCAGACATCACCCGCGAGTGTAGGCCGGTGGCGAGCCGTCGCTCGCAGCCGGCCGCGCGGTCAGCCGACGGGGCCGGGCGCAGGCCCCGGCGCCGGTCCCAGCCCCGGCGGCAGCGCCGGAGCTGGTGCGGGCGCAGGTGCAGGCGCGGGCATCAACGGGCCCGGAGCTGCGGGCAGCAGCGGACCGGGAGCTGGCGCGGCGGGAACGGCGGTGTCAGTAATGCAGAACACCGCGCACTCCGGTTGCTGCTGGGCCGGGGGAGGCGTCATCCACGGCGGCACCCATGCCGGTGGCGGCGCAGGCGCCGGTTGAGGTGCGGCCGCCGGTTGGGGAGCGGCCGCCGGCGCAGGTCCGGGCAGCGGGCCCAGGGACTGACCGGGTGCGAACCCGGGGACGTTGGTGTTGATCAGGCTTGCGACGTCGGTGCGCTGACCGATCTGCAGCAGCGCCAGGGGGTCGGTGGCCGGCAGGCCCGCGGCGTTGAGCGGCAAGCCAGGCCCCAGCCCCTCGGGCCGGTCCAGGTGGCTGTCGCCGAGGGCGGGCACTTCGCCGGTGATCGGCGGAAGATCGACCGGCACCACGCCGGTCGCGTAGGCCGCCGCCCAGCCCAGCACGTTGCGCGCGTAGGCCATCGAGTTGTTGTAGCGCAGGATCGCGGTCAGCACCTCGGGCTGGTTGCGCAGGTTGAGTCCGCCGCTGCACAGGTACCGGGCCGCAGCCAGCGACGCGTCGAAGACGTTCTGGACGTCGGCCTTGCCGTCGCCGTCACCGTCAGCGGCATAGCGGGACCAGGTGCCGGGCAGGAACTGCATCGGGCCAAGGGCGCGGGCGTACACCACGCGATCGGCGCTGCGGCTCTGCACGATCACCTCGTTGCCGGGCAGCGTTCCGTCCAGGCTGGGGCCATAGATCGGCCGCACGGCAGTACCCCGGGCATCGGTGGCGCCGCCGTTGGCGTGCATCGACTCGATGCGGCCGATCCCGGCGAGCAGGTTCCAGCTCACCCCGCAGCCAGACGCCGTCGCGGCCATCTTGGCTTCGGCGTTGCGGTAGGCCGCCAACGCCATCGACGGGATGCGCAGTGTGCCCGGGGCGTTCACGACGATGGCCGGTGGAGGTGCGGACACGGTGGCGGCGGCGATGCGCATCGGCGTCGGGGCCTTGGCGACCGCGACCACCGACATACCGGAGTTGCCCGACGTAGACGCCGCGACCGCGGCCAGCGGCATCACCGCGGTATCGCGGTTCGGGGCGGACGGCGACGACGCGCCGACGGCACCGGCCAACACCAGGGGAGTCAGCACTGCCGCAACGCCGAAGGCCGGCATGCGGACCAGGCGTCCCGCCCGACATCTCGCTGCTCCGAGAGCCGCCCGTCCGCCTATGTGCACGCAACCGTCCTTGCTGTGTGGTGGCCTGTGAACCCAGTCACCATATCGGTTGGGCCACGGCTGTGTTACGGCATTGGCCACAGCCGTGTCTTCAGGATCTGCGGGATCGTCTGTCGCCGCCGTCGGCTTTGCTCGCCTCTGGCTCGGCAACGCTTGCCTCGGGCCGTAGGTCGGCGAGGAGGTCGCGGATCTCCTCCAGTTCCCGGCGCAGGTAGTCACGGGTGACCACTTCGCCGACGGCCAGGCGCAGCGCGGCCAACTCCCGGGCGAGGTATTCGGTGTCGGCCTTGGTCTGTTCGGCACGGCGCCGGTCCTCTTCGAGCGCCACCCGGTCGCGGTTCTCCTGCCGGTTCTGAGCGAGCAGGATCAGCGGCGCCGCGTAGGCCGCCTGCGTGGAGAACGCCAGGTTCAGCAGGATGAACGGGTACGGGTCCCACTGCCAGGCGAACGCGCCGACGTTGAGCAGGATCCAGACGATCACCACGATCGTCTGGATCGCCAGGTAGCGCCCGGTGCCCAGGAACCGGGCGATGCGCTCGCTGACGCGGCCGACGGCTTCGACGTCGAAGCGGGGCGTCAGCGACCGGGATACCCGGGGCGTGTCGAGCCGCTGACGGGCCGAGGAGTCGCTCATGTCGCCTTCTCGGCGTTCACGATCACGTTTTCGGCCTCCCGCTCGCGCCAGTCGTCAGGCAACAGGTGGTCGAGAACGTCATCGACGGACACCGCGCCCAGCAGATGACTCTCGTCGTCGACCACGGGCCCGCACACCAGGTTGTAAGCGGCGAAATACCGGCTGAGCGCTCCGAGGGAATCCTCAGGGCCCAGGTTCGGCAGGTCGGTGTCGATGATGCCGCTGACCAACGCAGCGGGCGGTTCGCGCAGCAGCCGCTGCAGGTGCACGCACCCCAGATAGCGGCCGGTCGGCGTCGCGGTCGGTGGCCTGGCGACGAAGACCAGCGACGCCAGGGCCGGCGTCAGATCCGGATCCCGCACGCGCGCAAGGGCTTCGGCGACGGTGGTGTCAGGCGCGAGGACCACCGGTTCCGACGTCATCAGGCCGCCCGCAGTGTTGGGGGAGTGGCTGAGCAGGCGGCGCACGTCCTCGGAGTCTTCGGGATCCATCCGGCGCAGGAACTGCTCGGCGTCGGCCGGGGTCATCGTGCCCAGCAGGTCAGCAGCGTCGTCGGGGTCCATCGCTTCGAGCACGTCGGCGGCTCGATCGGTCTTCAACTGCCGCAACACAGCGACCTGCTCGTCTTCGGGCAACTCCTGTAGGACGTCGGCGAGCCGTTCGTCGTCGAGCGCGTTGACCACTTCGTAGCGGCGCTTGGCCGGCAGTTCGCGAATGGCGTCGGCCACCTCGATGGGGCGCTGGCCGACGAACTGCTCGAGCAGCTGGGCCACACCCTGGTCCGGCATCGCCAGCCCGGACGGCGTCAGCCCCTGCACGTGCATCCAGTCCACGGTGTGCACGTTGCTCCGTCGGCCGAGTCTGCGCTGCGGGCGTACCGCGACCTTGGTCACCATCCAGTCACGCGATCGTGTCTGCTCGATGCCGAGATCGACGACGACGACGTCGATCCCGGCCAGTTCGGTCAGATCGGGATCGTCGACGCGCACGCGAGTCTCGAGGACCTGTCCGAGCACCAGCACCTCGCCGGGCCGCTGTGAGAACCGGCGCAGCGACACGCTGCCCGTCGACAGCGTCACCGCGCCCGGCTCGATCGCAGTGACCCGCAGGATCGGGACGAAAATTCTTCGGCGCGAGAGCAATTCGATGACCAGCCCGAGCACGCGGGGCTGCTGGCGAACCAGGCTGATGCTGATCACCACATCCCGCACACGGCCGATCGATTCGCCGTCGGGACCCAGCACCACCATCCCTGCGAGCCGGGCTGCATAGACCCTGTTTACCGACGCCATGAGTGTCAGAGTAGAGAGTGTGGTTGTGCAAAACCGGTATCGACCCCGCCGAACGTGCCTGTCCGTGCCCGGCAGCAGCGCGAAGATGATCGCCAAGGCCAAGACACTGCCCGCCGACGAGGTGTTCCTCGACCTGGAGGACGCCGTCGCAGCGGACGCGAAAGAGCAAGCGCGCGAGCAGGTCGCGGCCGCGTTGGCCGAGCCGGGGTGGGGTGGTCAGCTGCGCGGGGTGCGGGTCAACGACTGGACCACGCCGTGGACGCACACCGACGTCATCGAGGTGATCGGCCGCGCCGGCGCGTCGGTCGACATCGTGGTGCTGCCGAAAGTGACCGATGTCTCCCACGTCCACGCGCTCGACCTGCTGCTGTCCCAGGTCGAGGCCTCGAACGGGTTGCCGGTGGGGCACATCGGGATCGAAGCGCAGATCGAGGACGCGCGTGGACTGACGAACATCGACGCGATCGCCGCCGGGCCGCGCATGCATGCGTTGGTTCTCGGTCCGGCCGACCTGATGGCGAGCTTGAACATGCGCACGCTCGAGGTGGGCGAGCAGCCGGAGGGCTACGACGTGGGAGACGCCTATCACCACGTGTTGATGCGCATTCTGATCGCCGCACGCGCCAACGGGATCAACGCGATCGACGGGCCGTATCTGAAGGTGCGCGACGTCGAGGCGTTCCGGCGGGTGGCCGGGCGGGCCGCGGCGCTGGGCTTCGACGGCAAGTGGGTGCTGCACCCCGACCAGATCGCGGCAGGCAACGAGATCTTCAGCCCCCGCCAGGAGGCCTACGACCACGCCGAGTTGATCCTCGAGGCCTACGAGTGGCATACCTCGCGCGCGGGCGGTGCCCGCGGCGCAGTGATGCTGGGCGACGAGATGATCGACGAGGCCAGCCGCAAAATGGCGCTGGTGATCGCAGGCAAGGGCCGCGCGGCGGGCATGCAGCGCACCGGGGAGAGGTTCACCCCACCCGTCGGTGCCGGTGGTGCTGGTTAGGCGTTCAGGGCGGTGATGCCCCAGATGAGGCTGATCACCAGCGTCACCGCGCCGACGGCGATACCGGCGACCGCCAGGCCGTGACCATCCTGCCGGGTCTCCTTGATCTGGTTGATCGCCAGGATGCCGAGCACGATGCCGACGATGGAGCCGATCCCGCAGCAGACGCCGACGATCGAGGCGACCAGGGAGGCGATGGCCATCGTGTTGGTGCCCTGCGGTGCGGGCGGGCCGTACCCGTAGTCCGCGCCGGGGTAACCCATCGGCGGCGGTGGATAGCCACCGGGCGCGGTCCCGCCGTACTGAGGTGGCGGCGGATAGGACGGGGCGCCGTAGTTCGGGTACGCGGCGCCGGCATTGGGGTCCGGGTAGGGCATGCCGTAGGCGGGTGGCCCGGGCGGGGGCGGCGGCGGGTAGTCCGTCGGCGCCGAGTAGGACGGCGGTGGCGGGTTGTAGGCGGGCGGGTAGTCCGTGGGAGTCCCGGACTGGTAGTCCGTAGGAGCTTCGGACTGCTCGATCGGCGGCGCCTCATAGCCCTCTGGGTGGGGCTCGGACCCGGGGGAGTCGGAACGGTCGAACCGGCGTGCGTCGTCGTCCTGACTTGTCATGCTGATCAACCTAGCCTAAGAGCATGCCGCTGGACGGGACCGCAGAAGCGGGCACCTTTGCCCGTTGTGGCGCGTTGAATTCAGCGACGAGCTATGCCGAACCGAACTGCCGAACCGGAGGAGCGCAAGGACATGACCAGCCCGTTTCAGCCAGGCCAGACCCCGGGCGCCCCGTCGTCGGGCCGCGGTCGCCCGGTCGGCCTGCCCACTCCGCCCAAGGGGTGGCCGATCGGTTCCTATCCCACCTACGCCGAGGCGCAGCGTGCGGTGGACTACCTGTCCGACCAGCAATTCCCCGTCGAGCAGGTGACCATCGTCGGGGTGGACCTCATGCAGGTCGAGCGGGTCACCGGCCGGTTGACCTGGCCCAAAGTGCTGGGTGGCGGTGTGCTCACGGGCGCCTGGTTGGGCTTGTTCATCGGTCTGATCCTGGGGTTCTTCAGCCCGAGTCCGTGGGGTTCGCTGATCACCGGTCTGATCGCCGGTGTGTTCTTCGGGCTGATCACCTCTGCGGTGCCGTACGCCATGGCGCGGGGCACGCGTGACTTCAGTTCCACGATGCAGCTGGTGGCCGGCCGCTACGACGTGCTGTGCGACCCGCAGAGCGCCGAGCAGGGCCGAGATCTGCTCGCTCGGCTGAAGATCTGACAGGGGCCGACATGGCCGACGTCCCCGCCGCAGTGCGGGAGCACCTGCTCGAGCACTTCTCCGGGGCCAGCGAGCCCGCCGAGGCCTCGGTCACCTTTTTGGGCGCCGACCGCATCCTCGTGCTGCGTTTCGACGCAGGCGGCGATCCGGACGGCCCCGACGGTCTCGCCCACTATGTGTCGCTGGGGTGTTCGTCTCAGCCAATGGTGGACCCGGCAGAGGCGATCGCGGATCCCGTGCGCGGTCCGCGAGCCGAAGTCGCGGTGGCGCTGCGCGGCCCGGCGCCGACCGGACTGGCCCGGTCGGTCGCGGTGGTCGCCGCCGCGCCCGCAGTGGAGGGCCTGGTGTTGGAGCCCGACGCGTTGATCGACCTGGAAACGCCGCTGTGGCAGGGTGCGCCGTTCACAGCATTTCTTTTGGGCCGCAGCGATATCGACGATGTCGCGCTGCCCGCGCCTGCGTCGCCGGTGACGGTGCTGTCGGCGGTGCCGATCACCCCGACGGAGGCTGCCTGGGTGCGGTTGAAGGGCGCCCCCGCGATGCGTGAGGCGTGGGAGCAGGACGGGGTGGATGTGACCGATCCGCGCCGCCGCGCGGCCAGCCCCGCCTGACCGGCGCTACAACCAGTTGTTGCGCCGGAACGTGCGGTGCAGGAGTAGACAGACCGTCGCCATCAGCAACAGCACCGCGGGATAGCCCCAGGTCCAATGCAATTCGGGCATGTTGTCGAAGTTCATGCCGTAGATGCCCGCCAGCGCGGTGGGCACTGCGGCGATGGCCACCCACGCGGATATCTTGCGCATGTCGACGTTCTGCTGCATCGCCACCTTGCCCAGTGCGGCCTGCACCAGCGAGCTGAGCAGTTCGTCGAAGCTGGCGATGCGGTCGGCGGCCTTGATGGTGTGGTCGAGCACATCGCGCATGTAGCGGCGGATCTCGACGTTGATCAGGTCGTCGTGGTGGGTGCCGATGCGCTCCAGGTCGGTGGCCAAGGGGCTGACGGCCCGGCGCAACTCGACGACTTCGCGCTTGAGCAGGTAGATCGATTCGATGTCGGTCTTGGCGCGCGGCGAGAAGATGTCCTCTTCCATCGCGTCGATGTCGGTTTCGATGAGGTCGGTGACGTCGAGATAGTGGTCGACCACGCTGTCGGCGATCGCGTGCATCACCGAGTAGGGGCCGAGCTTCAACGACGCCGGTGAGGCCTCCAGACGTTTGCGTACCCCGGCCAGACCGCCGTGCTCACCGTGGCGCACGGTCACCACGAAATCCGGGCCGACGAAGATCATCACCTCGCCGGTCTCGACGATCTCGCGCACATTGGCGATGGACTCGTGGTCGACGTACTTCACCGTTTTGAGCACCAGGAACAGCGTGTCGTCGTAGCGCTCGAGCTTCGGCCGCTGGTGGGCGTGCACCGCGTCCTCGACCGCGAGTTCGTGCAGGCCGAAGACATCGGCCACCGCCTGCATCTGATGCTCGTCGGGTTCGTGCAGCCCGATCCAGACGAACGCCGGCCTGCCCTCGGCTTCGATGGCGTGCACCTTCTCCAAAGCTGCGCCGTGGGTGTATTTGCCGGGCAACCGGTTTCCCTCGCAGTACACGCCGCAGTCGACCATCGCCCGCGCGACGGGGACGGGGATGCTGCGCGCGTCGGGATGGTCGGGTCGCGGACGGCCGCCCTGACGCATCAACGACGGCGGCAACTGGCGAAAAGACGGCATCCGCGGACTCCCTTCGGCCACCCGCCTGCATCGGCTAGACGGATGGTACGCGCCGAACCTGGGCTTTTTTCCTCACCGGCGCCCCAACCCGTTCTGTGAGATCCCGTGGTCGGTTACCCTGACGGCCGTGGCGAACAGTGCGGTTTCCCCTGAGCACGACCTCCCCGCGGGGCGCACCCCACAGGTGGTGGTCGACGACGCCGAGATTTTCGATGCGCACGAGGGCGGCAAGCTCTCGGTGGCGCTGAGTTCGCCGCTGGACACACAGCGCGCGCTGTCGATCGCCTACACCCCCGGCGTGGCGCAGGTGAGCCGCGCCATCGCCACCGACGCGACGTTGGCGGCCCGCTACACCTGGGCGCACCGCCTGGTTGCCGTGGTCAGCGACGGGAGTGCCGTCCTCGGGCTCGGTGACATCGGCCCGGCCGCCTCGCTGCCGGTGATGGAAGGCAAGAGCGCGCTGTTCAAGGCGTTCGGCGGGTTGGATTCGATCCCGATCGTGCTCGACACCAACGACCCCGACGAGATCGTCGAGACGTTGATCCGGTTGCGGCCGACGTTCGGCGCGGTGAACCTCGAGGACATCTCCGCGCCGCGCTGTTTCGAGATCGAGCAGCGAGTGATCGAGGCCTTGGACTGTCCGGTCATGCACGACGACCAGCACGGCACGGCGATCGTCGTGCTCGCCGCGCTGTTCGGTGCGGCCACCGTGCTCGACCGCGACATGCACACCCTCAAGGTGGTGATCTCGGGTGCCGGCGCGGCTGGTATCGCGTGTGCGAACATCCTGTTGGCCCGGGGTGTTCGCGACGTCACGGTGCTCGACAGCAAGGGCATCGTCGCCACCGGCCGCGACGATCTCAACCCGTTCAAGGCCGAGCTGGCCACCCGCTCGAATCCGCGCGGGCTGCACGGCGGCATGGCCGAGGCGCTCGCCGGTGCCGACGTGTTCATGGGGGTCTCGGCGGGGCTGGTGCCCGAGGAGCTGATCGCGACCATGGCGCCGGGCGGCATCGTGTTCGCGATGTCCAATCCGGATCCGGAGATCCACCCCGATGTGGCGCGCAAGTACGCCGCCGTCGTCGCCACCGGGCGCAGCGACTTCCCCAACCAGATCAACAATGTGCTGGCGTTCCCCGGGGTCTTCCGCGGCGCGCTCGACGCAGGCGCGCGCCGTATCACCGAGAAGATGAAACTCGCGGCGGCCGAGGCGATCTTCTCCGTCGTCGGGGACGATCTGGCCGTCGACCACATCGTGCCCAGCGCGTTGGACCCGCGGGTGGGTCCGGCGGTCGCGGCGGCCGTCGCGGCCGCCTCCGAGGACTGAGTCTGCTGCGCCGCACGAGGCTGCTGATCGCCGCACTGGCCACGGTGTGGTGTGCCGCGGCGTGCGCCGCGCAGCCGTCACCGCCGCCCATCCCGGTGGCGACGACCGGCGATCCTGAGGCGGAGCTCGTCGCGCACTTGTACGCGTCGGCGCTGGGTTTCTATGGCAGTGCGGCGCAGGTTCGCGTCGCCGACGATCCGCTGGCCGGTCTGGATTCCGGCGAGGCCACGGTCGTGCCGGGCTGGACCGGCCGGCTGCTCACCCGGTTCGATCCGGACTCCCCGGCGCGTTCCGACGTGCAGGTGTACCGGTCGTTGCTCGCTGCGCTCCCCGAAGGGCTGGCGGCCGGCGACTACACGACCGCGGCGGAGGACAAGCCGGCCGTGGCGATGACCGAGGCGGCGGCGCGCACCGCAGGCGGCGATGTGTCGGCGCTCGCGCGCCGGTGCTCGGACGTCGCGGTCGGTGCCGTCACCGGCACGTCGTGGCCGGCGGCCATCGGTACGTGCACCTTACGGCGCGCACATGAATTCACCGATGCGGCAACGATGTTCGCTGCGCTGCGGGCAGGCGAGGTGGATATCGCGTGGACGTCGACGGCCGCTGCGGGCGTGCCGTCGGACGTGGTCGTGCTGTCGGACAAGACGTCACTGATCCGGGCCGAGAACCTGGTGCCGCTCTATCGGCGCAACGTGCTGAGGGAGTCTCAGGTGTTGGCGCTCAACGAGATCGCCGGCGTGCTGGACACCGGATCGCTGGCTGACATGCGGCGCGAGATCGCCGAAGGCGCCGAGCCGGGTCAGGTGGCCGCGCAGTGGCTCGAGGCGCACCCGCTCGGCACCAGCAACTAGCGGTCCCGTCTCGGCGAGCGTGCGGGTCTGCACAGCGACACGCCGTGCTTCCTGGCATTTTGCGCGCGCTCGCGCCGGGCGAACGCCCGCCGAATCACTCACGCGTGTCGCTGATCGATTGCCGTGACGCGGATCTCGACTCGCATCCCCGTCGCAGCAAGGGTCGTGACGCCGGTCTCCGTCCAGATCGGTGCGTGGCCGGGCATCCGTGTGCGCATCTGCTCGATCATCACGCTGTTGTGGGTCTCGAACGCGTTCGGATCGTTGACCACATGATACGAGTTCACATGGACCACATCGCGCCATGATGCGCCGGCGGCTTCCAGCGTGCGCGCGACGTTGTCGAATGCTCGGACGATCTCGTCTTCAAGGGAGTCGGGGAAATTCAGGTGGTCATCCCAACCGCCCTGCCCGGAGATCTCCACCCTGTTTCCGATTCGGACGGCTTGGCTGTAATGCCGTTCTCTGCGCAACATCTCGCCGTAGCCCGGCGTGGCGAAAAATTGGACAACATGGTCATTTACTTCAATCATGAAGTCAACGCTAACCTAAATAACTTCACGTGTAAACTGACTTCCGGACGTGAAGGGGTGGCGATGACGTCGAGTGGCGATCCGCGGTGGCTCAGTGCGCAGGAAAAGGACGCGTGGACCAGTCTGATCTCGATGATCCTGCTCCTGCCTGGCAAGCTCGAGTCGCCGCTGCGCCAGGTCGATCTGACATTGTTCGAATACTTGACCCTGAGTCATCTCTCCGAAGCGCAAGATCGCCGTATTCGTATGAGCGAGTTGGCATTTCTGGCCAATGGCTCACTGTCGCGGCTGTCCAACGTCGTCAAGCGTTTCGAGCAACGCGGCTGGGTCACCCGCTCGCCGGACCCCGAGGATGGCCGCTACACCATCGCCGAGCTCACCGATCTGGGCTACCGCCTCGTCGTCGACGCGGCGCCCATCCATGTGCGCTCGGTGCGCGAAGCGGTTCTCGACCGCCTCAGCGCATCGGACATGCGGGCACTCACTCGGATTGCCGCGAAGCTCCATGTGGTCGCGGACCCGGGCGGATCGAAGGGGGGCGCGCTCCGGCCCGGGTCGTGATTCGTCTCGTCATCGGCGCCTTGACCACTCTGTCACTTAGTGACACACTCGTCGGTGACACTAAGTGACAGGAGCGTCGATGGTGACCACCTCCCTCCCGGCGGGGGCGGCCAATGACAGGCAGGCTCGAGCCCGGCTCGAGGTGTCCCGGCATGCGTGCGCTCTGTTCTGGGAACGCGGGGTCTCGGCCACCAGCGGTGACGACATCGCTGCCGCCGCAGGACTGTCGACGCGGACGATCTGGCGGTATTTCCGGTCCAAGGAGAGTTGCGTGGAGCCCGTGCTGGCGTTGTCGGCGCAACGCTTCATCGATTTGGCCCGGCGGTGGCCGCCGGAACTGTCGCTCGCCGAGCACATGGCGATCAACTACGCGGAAAACCCCTTGAGTCCGCAGGACATCGCCGATGAAATCAGTGCTCTGCGGATCACGACCCTGTCCCTCACCGAACCGGCGTTGCGGACGGCATACCTCATCGTGCACGACGAGATGGAGCACGCGTTCGTTCCGATCATCGCCGATCGGCTCGGTCTCGCCGACAACGACATGACCGCCCGGCTCTTCGCTGCAGCGGTCACCGCGGCATTTCGGGTCATCGACGAGGACGTCGGCTACCGGGCCATCGTCGAGAAGGAGAAGATCACCCAGCAGCAAGCCTTGGCGATGATCGACCGTGCGATCAAAGACGCCACCAACGGCCAGTTGGGTGGACCTGTGCCACATTGATTCGGGGCTGCTCGAAACCTGCTCTGTCACAACACTATTCATCCGTCGAGCGAGAGTCATCTCGACGGGCCGACCTCGCACGCCCACAACCAGGAAGAGAAGCCATGCCCATCCCAGATATGATCCCCGTCGCCGACTTCTTCAGCCCGCCCACCCGAGCCGCCGCGACGATCTCACCCGACGGCACCAGAATCGCGTTCCTCGCGCCGTGGCGAAACCGGCTGAACGTCTGGATCGAAGACCTCGACGAGGATGGTGCCGTCCCGCGCTGCGTGACCGCCGACGACAACCGCAGCGTCCTCCACTACGAGTGGACTGACGACCCCCGATGGTTGATCTATCTGCAGGACACCAACGGCGACGAGAACTGGCACGTGTTCCGGGTCGACCTCGACGATCCGGCGTCGACGCCCGTCGACCTGACCCCGTTCCCCGGAGTGATGGCCTTACCGATTCGCGAGGTCAAGGACGGCAAGACGACGGTCATGGTGAACAATCGCGACGCCACACTGCTCGACGTGCACGAACTCGACATCGCCACGGGTCAGGTCGCTCTGCTCGCGGAGAATCCCGGGCACGTCAACGGGTGGCTGAGCAATGACAGCGGCGACCTGTTGGCCACGTCCCTGACTCCAGACGGTGCGCTCGAGCTCTCGCGGTGGGACGGTCGCACGCTGGACCGCATCGCGACCTTCGACGGCGGCGACTATCCCGTCGGTATCCACCCGATGACCATCACACCGGACGGCAAGGGTGTGTGGATGGGATCGAATCGCGGCACCGACCGCACACGCCTCGTCCTGGTCGATCTCGCCACCGGCGCGGAGACCGAGGTCGACAGTCATCCCGAGTACGACCTCGACCCGAGAGCGGCGGTCAGCCCGGTCCTACCAGGGCCACTCATCTGCGACCGGCGCTCCGGCGCTCTGCTCGGCGTGCGCTACTACGGCGAGCGGCAGCAGATTCGCGCGCTCGACCCTCATTTCGCCGTCGTCCTCACCAATCTGGAGAAGCTCTCCGACGGCGATCTCGGACGCTTGTCGTCGGACGAGGACGGCCGGCGCTGGGTGGTCAGCTTCAATCACGACCGTGACCCGGGCGCCACCTACCTGTACGACCACGGCACGGGTCGGAGTCGGCTGCTGTTCCGGCCGCTACCGCACCTGGACCCGGCCACACTCGCCCCGATGCGGCCGATCTCGCTCACCGCCCGCGACGGACTGACGCTGCACGGGTATCTGACGGTGCCGGTCGGTGTCGAGCCGCGCGCGCTGCCTCTGGTGCTCGTCGTCCACGGCGGGCCTTGGTACCGGGATTCCTGGGGCTTCGACGCCGGCGTTCAATTGCTGGCCAACCGCGGATACGCCGTTCTGCAGGTCAACTTTCGCGGCTCTACGGGATACGGCAAGACGTTCCTGAAGGCCGCGATCGGCGAGTTCGCCGGCAAGATGCACGATGATCTGATCGACGGGGTCACCTGGGCTGTCGACCGGGGATACGCCGACCCCGAGCGCGTCGCGATCTTCGGTGGCTCCTACGGCGGTTATGCCACGCTCGTCGGAATCACCTTCACTCCAGACGTTTTCGCCGCAGCCATCGACTACGTCGGTATCTCCGATCTGGCGAACTTCATGCGGACCTTGCCGCCGATCGCTCGCCCGCACCTGGCGAACAACTGGCATGCCTACGTCGGGGACCCCGACGATCCCGAGCAGCTCGCCGACATGATGGCGCGTTCGCCGATCACCAGAGTCGATCGCGTCCGTACTCCGCTCCTGGTGATCCAGGGCGCCAACGACGTTCGCGTCGTCCAGGCCGAGTCCGACAATCTCGTCGAGGCCCTGCGCGCCCGCGGTGTCGACGTGGACTACCTGGTGCAGTCCACCGAGGGCCACGGCGCCGTCAATCCAGAAACCACGATCGAGATGTACGAGAAGGTGTCGGACTTCCTGGCCAAGCACCTGGGCGGCCGGACGTGAGCGCGCCGGTCGGCGCACGGGCTACTTCGTCAGCCGCGACACCACGCGCGGGAACAGGCCCTGGTAACCGGCGCCGACGAAGCGAATCACGTACTCGAACATCCGGGCATCGTTGCCGACGAGGATGCGCGCCTTGTTCTTTCGCACGCCGTCGAGGATGATCTGTGCGGCCCGCTCCGGGCTGGTGCTGGCGAGCTTCTTGTCAAAGGTCTTGGCCAGCTCCTCGGCGTCGAGGCCTTCGGCGGCGGTGGCGTTACGGGCGATCGCGGTCTTGATGCCGCCGGGATGCACGCAGCTGACCTTGACGGGATGACCCGCCAGGGCCATCTCCTGACGCAGCGCCTCGGTGAACCCGCGCACGGCGAACTTCGCCGCGTTGTATGCGGCCTGGCCGGGCACCGAGAACAGTCCGAACACGCTGGAGACGTTGACGACGTGTCCGTCGCCGGAAGCGATCAGGTGCGGCAGGAAGGCCTTGGTGCCGTTGACGACGCCCCAGTAGTCGACGTCCATCACCCGTTCCATGTCCTTGAACTGGCTGATTTCGACGTCGCCGGTGAACGCGATGCCCGCGTTGTTGTAGATCTGGTTGACCTTGCCGAAGTGCTCGGCGACGGAGTCGGCGTAGAGCAGGAAGTTCTCCCGCTCGGTGACGTTGAGGCGGTCGGTCTTGACCGGGGCGCCGATGGCCTTGAGGCGTTCCTCGGTGGCGGCCAGGCCTTCGGTGTCGACATCGCTGATCGCCACGCTGGCGCCGGAGCGGCCCAGCTCGATGGCCAGCGCCTGACCGATGCCCGAGCCGGCGCCGGTCACGACGGCCACCTTTCCGGCGAAGCCCTGCATAGCCCACTCCTATCGAAACCTGTGTGCGATTGCAGATCACCTTAGCGGTACCCGCGGTTCCGGGTACGTGGGGGACGGTGGCGCGGCGTAATGCTCGGGGCGTCCGCTGCGACAATCAGAGCGTGAAGTCTCGCCATTCGCTCGCCGTCCTGGGCGCTGCCCTCGCCATCGCAGCACCGGCCACCGCAACCGTGGCCGCTGCACCCGCGCAGGCCGATACCGGCGTGGACGTGTTCCTGTCCGCGCTGGACCACTACCGGCTCGGCGACATCGATCCGGCCACCGCGGTGCGGGTGGGCGAATCAGTGTGCCCGATGCTCGCAGAGCCCGGGCAGAACATGGCCAACGTGGCGGCCAAGGTCGCCGACGAACTGGGCCGCCCGCTCGGGCCGGCGACGATGTTCACCGGCTTGGCCATTCAGATCATGTGCCCGCGCGCGGTCAGCGCGCTCACCGACGGGGTGCCGTTCTCGTTCATCCGCTGAGCGCGTACCGCGCGCTCACGGGAAGTCTCCCCGCGCGCTCGCCGAACCGAAACTAGGCGAACGCCTCGTCGATGATCTCCTGCTGCTCGACGGCGTGCACCTTCGACGAGCCCGAGGAAGGCGCCGACATCGCCCGCCGCGAGATGCGCTTGATCCCGGTCAGGTGGTCGGGCAGCACCTCGGGCAGCGTCAGCCCCATCGTCGGCCATGCACCCTGGTTGGCCGGCTCCTCCTGCACCCAGAACTTCTGCGAGGCGTTCGGGTAGCGATCCAGCGTCTCGGCCAGCCGCCGCTTCGGCAGCGGCGCCAGCTGCTCGACCCGGACGATCGCGACATCGTCACGCTTGTCCTTGGCCTTGCGCGCCGCCAGCTCGTAGTAGAGCTTGCCGCTGGTGAGCAGGATGCGCTTGACCTTCGACCGGTCGCCGTCGCCCTCGTCGTAGGTGGGCTCCTCGAGCACCGAGCGGAACTTCTGCTCGGTGAACTCCTTGAGGTCGCTGACCGCAGCCTTGTTGCGCAGCATCGACTTCGGCGTGAACACGATCAGCGGCCGCTGGATGCCATCGCGACCGTGGCGGCGCAGCAGGTGGAAGTAATTCGCCGGCGTCGAGGGCAT
Source organism: Actinomycetota bacterium (assembly GCA_040752555.1). Classification (GTDB taxonomy): domain Bacteria; phylum Actinomycetota; class Actinomycetes; order Mycobacteriales; family Mycobacteriaceae; genus Mycobacterium. The sequence goes on from JBFMGT010000001.1 coordinate 662,617, forward strand.
CGCGATGGTCATCGAGCCCTCGGCCCACAGCAGCAGGAACCGCTCGATGCGGCCCGACGTGTGGTCCGGCCCCTGGCCCTCGTGACCGTGCGGGAGCAGCAGCACGACATCGGAGAGCTGACCCCACTTGGCCTCGCCGGAGCTGATGAACTCGTCGATGATCGACTGCGCGCCGTTGACGAAGTCGCCGAACTGCGCCTCCCACAGCACCAGCGCATCGGGGTTGCCCACCGAGTAGCCGTACTCGAACCCGACCGCGGCGTACTCGGAGAGCGCCGAGTCGTAGACCATGAACCGGCCACCGGTCGGGTTGCCGTCGGAATCGACGGTCAGCAGATCCAGCGGGGTGAATTCCTTGCCCGTCTTGCGGTCGATGATCACCGAGTGCCGCTGCGTGAACGTGCCGCGGCGGGTGTCCTGGCCCGTCATCCGGATCGTCTTGCCTTCGGCCAGGAACGTGCCGAGGGCCAGCAGCTCGGCGAACGCCCAGTCCACCTTGCCCTCGTAGGCCATCTCGCGGCGCTTCTCGAGCACGGGCTTGACGCGCGGGTGCACGTTGAAGTCCTCGTCGAACGCCAGGTGGGCGTCGCCGATGCGCTGCAGCAGCGACTTGTCCACCGCGGTGGACGTGCCCGCGGGCACCATCTGGTCGGACTCCACCGAATGGCTGGGCTCCACGGCGTGCTTCTCGAGTTCGCGAACCTCGTTGAACACCCGCTCGAGCTGGCCCTGGTAGTCGCGCAGGGCGTCCTCGGCTTCCTTCATCGAGATGTCGCCGCGGCCGATCAGTGCCTCGGTGTAGCTCTTGCGCACCCCACGCTTGGTGTCGATGACGTCGTACATGTTGGGCTGCGTCATCGACGGGTCGTCGCCCTCGTTGTGCCCGCGCCTGCGGTAGCACAGCATGTCGATGACGACGTCCTTCTTGAACTTCTGCCGGAAGTCCACGGCCAACTTGGCCACCCAGACCGCGGCCTCGGGGTCGTCGCCGTTGACGTGGAAGATCGGCGCGCCGATCATCTTGGCCACGTCGGTGCAGTACTCCGAGGAGCGCGAATCGTACGGCGAGGTGGTGAAGCCGATCTGGTTGTTGACGATGATGTGGATCGTGCCGCCGGTGCGGTAGCCGCGCAGCAGCGCCAGGTTCAGCGTCTCGGCGACCACGCCCTGCCCGGCGAACGCAGCATCGCCGTGCAGCATCATCGGCACGACGGTGAAGTCGTTGCTGCCGTTGGTCTCCTCGCCTGTGTCGAGCATGTCCTGCTTGGCGCGCACGATGCCTTCCAGCACCGGGTCGACGGCCTCGAGGTGGCTCGGGTTGGCGACCAGCGACACCGCGATGTCGTTGTCGCCGAACATCTGGATGTACGTGCCGGTGGCGCCGAGGTGGTACTTGACGTCGCCGGAGCCGTGCGCCTGCGACGGGTTCAGGTTGCCCTCGAACTCGGTGAAGATCTGGCTGTAGGGCTTGCCGACGATGTTGGCCAGCACGTTGAGCCGGCCGCGGTGCGGCATGCCGATCACGACCTCGTGCAGCCCGTGCTCGGCGGCCTGGTCGATCGCAGCGTCCATCATCGGAATGACGGTCTCCGCGCCTTCGAGTGAGAAGCGCTTCTGCCCAACGTATTTCGTTTGCAGGAACGTCTCGAATGCCTCGGCGGCATTGAGCTTGCTCAAGATGTACTTCTGCTCGGCGACCGTCGGCTTCTCGTGCTTGACCTCGATGCGCTCCTGCAGCCACTGCTGCTGCTCGGGCTCGAGAATGTGGGTGTATTCCACGCCGACGTGGCGGCAGTACGCGTCGCGCAGCAGGCCGAGGATGTCGCGCAGCTTCTTGTGGGTCTTGCCCGCGAAGCCGTTGACCTTGAACTCGCGATCCAGGTCCCACAGCGTCAGCCCGTGGGTGTTCACGTCGAGGTCCGGGTGGCTGCGGAAGCGCGTGTTGTCGAGTCGGAGCGGGTCGATGTCGGCCATCAGGTGACCGCGGTTGCGGTACGCGGCGATCAGCTCGATCACGCGGGCGTTCTTGTCCTCGATCGAGTCGGGATTGTCGATGCGCCAACGCACCGGCTCATACGGGATGCCGAGCTCACGGAAGATCTCGTCGTAGAAGTCGTCGTCGAGCAGCAGCTGGTGAATGGTGCGCAGGAAGTCGCCTGACTCCGCACCCTGGATGATGCGGTGGTCATAGGTCGACGTGAGCGTCATCAGCTTGCCGACGCCGACCTCGTTGATGCGCTCTTCGCTGGCGCCCTGGAACTCCGCGGGGTACTCCATCGCGCCGGCGCCGATGATCGCGCCCTGCCCCTGCATCAGCCGCGGCACCGAGTGCACGGTGCCGATGGTGCCCGGATTGGTCAGCGAAATCGTCACGCCCGCAAAGTCTTCGGCGGTGAGCTTCCCGTCGCGGGCGCGCCGCACGATGTCTTCGTAGGCGGCGATGAACTGACCGAACCGCATGGTCTCGCAGTTCTTGATCGACGCGACGACCAGCTGGCGGCTGCCGTTCTTGCCCACCAGGTCGATGGCCAGCCCCAGGTTGGTGTGCGCCGGGGTGACCGCGTTCGGCTTCCCGTCGACCTCGGCGAAGTGCCGGTTCATGTTCGGGAACTTCTTGACCGCCTGCACGATCGCGTAACCCAGCAGGTGGGTGAACGAGATCTTGCCGCCGCGGGTGCGCTTGAGGTGGTTGTTGATGACGATGCGGTTGTCGATCATCGCCTTGGCCGGGATGGCCCGCACGCTGGTGGCGGTCGGCACGTCCAGTGAGGCCGACATGTTCTTGACGACGGCCGCGGCGGCGCCGCGCAGCACTTGCGTCTCGTCGCCGCCGTCGGAGTTCGAGGCGCTCTTCTCGGGCGCCTTCTTCTCCTGAGTCTTCTCTGGGGCCTTGACGTCCGTCTTGGCCACCTGCGCCTTCTTCTCCGGAGCCTTCTCGGCAGACTTCTCCGGGGCCGGCGCCGGCGTGGCCTTGGGTACGCCGTTGCTGCTCGTGGTCTTCGGCGGCGGGGCGGGAGCGGGTTCGGGCGGGCTCACCGGACCCGAGGAGCGGGCAGGTGCCGCCGCCGAGCCGTTGGCGCGCGCCGGGGCCGGGGAGCCGTTACCGGCGGAGGCGTCGGTGGTGGGCTCGGGGGAGTAGTCGACGAGGAACTCGTGCCAACTCGGGTCCACCGACGAGGGATCCTCGCGGAACTTGCGGTACATCTCTTCGACCAACCACTCGTTCTGACCGAATGGTGAAGGTGAATTCACGGCTGCTGTTCGCCTCAATTCTTCGTTTCCGGCCAGTGCTCCGCGGCAGCCGGCCACCCCTTAATGAACCCGGTGTGCGGTTACCCGCAATTCCGCCGTATAAAGGCTAGCGCTTCGGCGACCTGCGGGACCAGGCAACGTCCTCATGGTTGCTTTGTGGTCATAGAGAACACAGAGGACATGGCGTGCCGGTGAACGGTGAGCGTTGCGCCGATGGTCGGGAGACCGTCAGGGCCGCGGCGCGGGCAGCAGGTGCAGCGGCGATGGCCAGCGCGGCGGCGGCGCACCGAACGCGTCGCGGGCGTTGGCGATGATCTTCTTGCCCATCATCCGATTTCCGACGCCACCGACCACCGCGCCGATACCGACGGGCAGCATTTTGCCGAACATCATTGCGCCGCGCTTGAGCGTGTAGCGCTTGACGAAGTACTTGAGCAGCCGGTTGTTCAGCTGCGACACCGCGGGCAGCGGCAGCGACGCCGCACCCTCGGACAGCCAGCCCCCGCTGGTGCGGCCGCGGCCGAGCAGATCGGCGATCGCGCCCTTGCTGTCGTCGCCGACGAGCACGGCCAGCACCAGGGCGCGGCGCCGCTCGCGATGCTCGGCGGGGATGCCGTGCACCTCGGCGACAGCGAGCACGAACACCGCGGTGGCTTCCAAGAACACGACCGTCTCCCCGGCCACCGCCGACATGGCGACCAGGGTGCCGATGCCGGGGAAGGCCGCCGCGGAGCCGACCGCCGCCCCGCTGGCCAGTACTGCGGCCATGTAGTGCTTCTCCAGCTTGGTGACGATGTCGGCAGGGGTGGCGCCGGGGTTGGCTTCACGCAGCCGGGCGACGTAGGCGCGCACGGCCGGGCCCTGGACCCGCGCGCCCCGCTCGATGATCTGGCTGAGCGCTTTGGCTGCCGCGCCGGGGTCGTCCTCCCGTTCCGCGAGCTCCTTGTTCTTGGCTCGTGACCATGCACTCATCAACGGCCTCTCGTCGTACGGACTGGACAGCCTTGTTCCCAGGCTAATCCCTGGGAACTTCACAGAAACGATCCGCCGCCGGCCCGGCGTGCCCGAGGGTGACAACGGTCACTGTTCGCCGTGAGGGGAAGGATTTATTGGAAAGCGGCGCTAACTAGTTCCATGGCAGTATCCCCTGACGTGGACGTGGAACGACTCGACACCGGCCGGGCGGTGCCCGTCGCCGCGCCGAGCCGTCTTCGGATGATCGTGGTGCTGGGGCTGCTGGTTGCGCTCGGTCCGCTGACCATCGACATGTATCTGCCGGCGTTGCCGAGGATCGCCGACGACCTGTCGGTGTCGTCGTCGGTGGCGCAGCTGACGTTGACGGGCACGCTGGCTGGCCTGGCGCTCGGGCAGCTGATCGTCGGGCCGCTGTCGGATTCGCTGGGCCGCCGCAAGCCGTTGATCGGCGGCATCCTGCTGCACATGCTGGCCTCGCTGCTGTGTTTGTTCGCACCCAACATCGCGGTGCTCGGGATCGCGCGGGGCCTGCAGGGTGTCGGTGCTGCCGCCGGCATGGTTGTAGCGATCGCGGTGGTGGGCGATCTTTACAAGGACAATGCCGCCGCCACGGTGATGTCGCGGCTGATGCTCGTGCTGGGCGTGGCCCCGGTGCTCGCGCCGTCCCTGGGCGCCGCGGTGCTGCTCAACGCGTCCTGGCACTGGGTGTTCGCCGCGCTCGTCGTCGCGGCCGGCGCACTGCTGGTGATGGCCGTCCTCGCGCTGCCCGAAACGCTGCCGGTGGTGCACCGGCGTCCCCTGAAGGTCGGCGGCATCGCACGCACCTACGTCGAACTGCTGCGTGACACCCGGTTCGTGATCCTGGTCCTGGTGGGTGCGCTGGGCATGTCCGGGCTGTTCGCCTATATCGCGGGTGCCTCGTTCGTGCTGCAGGGCCGCTATGACCTGGGGCAGACGGCGTTCGCGCTGGTGTTCGGCGCGGGCGCGATCGCGTTGATCGGGTCGACGCAGTTCAACGTCGTGCTGCTGCGCCGGTTCTCCCCGCAGCAGATCATGGTGTGGGCGCTGGCCGCCGCGTCGCTGGCAGGTGTGGTGTTCGTCGCCGTGGCGGCAGCCCACCTGGGCGGGCTGTTCGGCTTCGTCGTCCCCGTGTGGGCCATCCTGGCCGCGATGGGACTGGTCATTCCCAATGCCCCGGCGGTGGCCCTGACCCGTCACCCCGATGCCGCGGGTACCGCAGCCGCCCTTCTTGGTGCGTTCCAGTTCGGCCTGGGTGCGGCCGTCGCCCCTGTGGTCGGTGTACTCGGCAACGACGAGCTGGCGATGGCCGCGGTGATGGCCGCCGGCGTGGTCGTCGCGCTACTGGCTCTGCTGGTGACCGGTGCGCACCGGGCTGCGGCGCCTGTGCCCGCCGGGGCCGACTTGTCGTGAATCTCGCCGGTCCGTAGCGTCGGCGCGAACCCGTCCCTCGACTGATGGCTAGTTGTCTTCCACCATGTTCGAATTCGTGACGCCGCGCGCCCGCGGAGCCAACCCGTGGCACGCACTGTGGGCGCTTCTCGTCGGCTTTTTCATGATCCTGGTCGATGCCACGATCGTCGCGGTCGCCAACCCCGCGATCATGGCGGCCCTCGACGTCGGTTATGACGCCGTGATCTGGGTGACCAGTGCCTACCTGCTCGCCTATGCCGTCCCGCTGCTCGTCTCGGGCCGACTCGGCGATCGCTACGGCCCCCGCAACGTCTACCTCGTCGGTCTCACGGTGTTCACTGTGGCTTCGCTGTGGTGCGGGTTGGCCGACACCATCGGCATGCTGGTGGCCGCCCGGGTGCTGCAGGGTGTTGGGGCCGCGCTGCTGACGCCGCAGACCCTGTCGGTGATCACCCGGACGTTCCCGGCCGAGCGGCGAGGCGTCGCGATGAGCGTGTGGGGCGCGACGGCCGGGGTGGCGACGCTAGTGGGCCCGCTGGCCGGCGGCGTGCTGGTCGACCACCTCGGCTGGCAGTGGATCTTCTTCGTCAACGTGCCCGTGGGCCTGATCGGTCTCGTGCTGGCGCTGCGACTGGTGCCCGCGCTGCCCACCCAGAGCCATCACTTCGACCTGCCGGGCGTGCTGCTGTCCGCAGTGGGCATGTTCTTGATCGTGTTCGGCCTGCAGGAGGGGCAGGCCCACAACTGGGCGCCGTGGATCTGGGCCACCATCGGCGTGGGCATCGCGGTGATGGCCTCGTTCGTGGTGTGGCAGTCGGTCAACCGCGGCGAGCCGCTCATTCCGCTGGTGATCTTCGGCGATCGCGATTTCTCGATGTCCAACCTGGGGGTTGCGACGATCGGGTTCGTCGCGACGTCGATGATCCTGCCGCTGATGTTCTACGCCCAAGCCGTCTGCGGTCTCACGCCGACGCGGGCAGCGTTGCTGACCGCACCGATGGCGGTCGCGACGGGCGTGCTGGCGCCGCTGGTCGGCAAAATCGTCGACCGGGCCCACCCGCGGCCGGTGATCGGCTTCGGCTTCTCCGTGATGGCGATCGGGCTGACCTGGCTGTCGATCGAGATGACGCCGACCACGCCGATCTGGCGGCTGGTCCTGCCGTTGACCTTGATGGGCATCGGCATGGCGTTCATCTGGTCGCCGCTGGCGGCCACGGCCACCCGCAATCTGCCGCCACACCTGGCCGGCGCCGGCTCCGGGGTCTACAACACCACCCGCCAGGTCGGCTCGGTGCTGGGCAGTGCGGGAATGGCCGCGTTCATGGCCTCGCGGCTGTCGGCTGAGATGCCTGGCGCGGCCGGGGCGGCGGGCTCGTCGGAGGGCGCGGTCGCACAGCTACCGGGCTTCCTGCACTCCCCGTTCTCGGCGGCGATGTCGCAGGCGATGCTGCTGCCCGCGTTCATCGCGCTGTTCGGAGTGGTGGCGGCGCTGTTTCTGGCTGGTGCTGTGGGTCGACGCTGGGCGCCGGTCGACACCGAAGAGCCTGCTGACGCCGACGGTGACGACGAGTGGGTCGATGACGGGTGGGTGGACGACGAGTGGGTTGACGACGACGACTACGTCGAATACGTCGTCGATCGCAGCAGCGAGGTCGACACCGATGTGCTGGACCAAGTGCTCGCCGAACCCGACAGCGGGGGCCGTCACGCGCGGGGCTCGGGCTAGCCGCGCTCCATCAGGGTCCGCAGCTGTTCGTTGGTCTTGGCCAATGCGGCGGCCAGGGCACCGAACGCGCGGTCACGTACCCGGATCTTGTCGCCGAAGTCGGGGAACAGGTCGCGCAGCACGTTGAGCCGGGAGTTCTTCAGCCAGTCCATCAGCTCCGGGTCCTGCAGCCACCGCACCTGAGCGGTGTTGTCCGACAGCAGAATTCGCAGCCAGTCCACGGGCGCGTCCGGATGGGGGATGGGTGCGCACAGGTCGTTGCGGAGCTCGTCGTCGCGGTAGGCGGCCTCCACGTGGGCGATGAACGCCGAGCTGAACACCTGCTGGCACCCGCGCACGCTCTGCAACGTGATCCGGTCGCCGTCGAAGACCGGCACCGACGGCGGGCGGGGCAGTCCCTGCGTGGTGCAGTCGACGTACAACGACGGGACCGTCACGGCGATCTCCCCGTCGCGCAACACGATCCGGTCGTGCTCGGCGCGCTCGAGGTGGCCGAGGCGGACCACGTCGTCGATCAGGCGCAACTGCTCGAGCTCACCGGCGGAAACGATCGCGCAGTGGTACATCGTCGGGGTGACGGCGGGGTCGAGCCGGAACAGGTTGCCGTCGGCTTCCAGCCGGGCGAACAGGTCGTCGACCGAGGTCGCCTCGGCGATGTCGGTCATCCGTGACGCGATCGATTCCCGGAAGGTCTTCACGAACCGCTGGCCGGGCTGGAGGTAGGCGCGGTTCATCAGCCACGAGTCGCGCGGCATGATCCACCTCACGTTGTGCGGCGAGACGCCGCAGCGCAGCAGCCACAGGCAGCAATCCATGCCGGTCTTGCCGCCGCCGACGATCGTGTAGTGGTCCCGTCCCGCGGCACGGCGGGGCAGATCGTTGGGCGTGACGACGTCGACGCCGTCGGCCACGGAGAACGGCGCCGAGCGCATCGACTGGACCACGGTCAGCAGGTACGTCGCATCCACCACCCGGCGGCGCACGCTCACCTGGTGTTCGGCGCCGTCGAGGGTGCGAAACCTGTTGTCGCCCAGATAGTGCGACGACGGAAAGTAAGACAGCCGGCCGGTGGGCAGCATCTGGTGGCGCATCACCTGGTCGTAGTAGGCGCACACCTCGTGCCCGGTGGCCAGCTCGAAGAAGCCCTCGTTGGGGCCCGCCTCGTCGATCCAGTCCTCGTTGCCCAGCGCCCGAGAGTTGACTCCGTAATAGGCCGAGGGTTGATGCAGCCGCACGAACGGATACACCCAGTTCCAGTGACCGCCGGGCTGGTGGTTGTCGTCGACGAGCGCGATCGTCGCATCGGTCTCGGTGAGCATCGTGTCGACGAACGCCATCCCCATCGCGCCCGCACCGATCACCAGATAGTCGGCCTCGATGCTCGTCATCGCCGCCACGCTACCGGGCCTCAGCCGAACAGCACCGCAGGGTTGAGGTAGCCGGTCGGGTCGAATGCCGCCTTGACCGCCCGCATCGCCGCGATATCCGCGTCGCTGCGCGACATCGACAGGTAGTCGCGTTTGCGGGTGCCCACGCCGTGCTCGGAACTGACGTTGCCGCCGTGGCGGGCGATCAGCGCCATCATCGCGGTGTAGAGCGCATACTCGGGCTCACCGGTCAGCGCGCATCGGACGATGTTGAGGTGCAGGTTGCCTTCGCCGACATGCCCGAACAGCACCGGGATGGCGTCGGGCGCGTGTTCGGCGATCAGCGCTACCGCGTCGGCGGCGAACGGCTTCACCGACGAAAGAGGAAGCGACACATCGAATTTCAGTGGCGGGCCGTAGACACCGAGCACGTCCGCGACCGCCTCACGGACCTGCCAGAGCCGCTGCTGGGCCGCCGCGTCGATCCCGACGGCAGGCTCGCCGCACAACTGCGCCTCGCTGAGCGCTTCGGCCAGCCGGTCGGTGAGGTCGATATCGCCGGCCAGCTCGATCAGCAGCAACCAGTCACCTTCGACGGGGGCGGCGACCCCGGCGTGCTCGGCGGTCAGGCCGCTGGCCCGAGCGTCGATCAGCTCCAGTGCCGCAATGCCGGCCATGTCTCGGAACACCCGCGCCGTGGCCAGCAGCGCGTCGAGATCGGCGAAACCACAGATCGCGGTGACACGCTGGCGCGGCGCCGGATGCAGCCGCAGATCCAGTCCCGTGATCACACCCAGCGTGCCCTCGGCGCCGACGAACAGCGACGCCAGGTCGTAGCCGGTGTTGTCGCTGCGCACCTGGCTGTGCCGGTGCACGAGCGACCCGTCGGGCAGCACCACGTCGAGTCCGAGCACCTGCTCGCCCATGTTGCCGTAGCTGACGGTGCGCAGCCCACCGGCGTTCGTCGACGCCATTCCGCCGACGGTCGCCGAATCGCGCGCGGCCAGGTCGACACCGAACACCAGGCCGGCCTTGGTGGCGGCCCGCTGCACCTCGGCCAGCGTCACACCGGCACCGACGTGCACTCGGCGCTCCACTGTGTCGACGTCGCCGATCTCGCGCAGTCGCTCCGTCGACAGCAGCACGTCGTCATGCTCGGGCACCGTGCCCGCCACCAGCGACGTCCGCCCGCCCTGCACGGTCACACACACCCCGGCGTCGCGGCACGCGGTCAGCACCGCGGCGACCTCGATCGCCGAGCCCGGCCGCACCAGCACCGCGGCATGGCCGCGGTAGCGGCCGGTGTAATCCGTGCTGCGGCCGTCGAGCACATCGGCGTCGGTGCTCACCTGCGAGGCGCCGACGATCGCGGTGAGCTGTTCGACCAGCGCTTCAGTCATGGGCCCGGTGTATCACATGTCGACAGGGACAGGAACGCGCCCAATTCCACCAGCCGGTCGGGGGTGCCGGGCAGGTAGTCGGTGAGTTGCGCCGAGCGCACGATCACCGCCAGGTACTTCGCCCGGCTGACCGCTACGTTGAGCCGATTCCTGTTGAGCAAGAAGGCGATTCCGCGGGGGATTTCGTCGACCGAGGACGCCGTCATCGACACGAACACGACCGGCGCCTGCTGACCTTGGAACTTGTCGACCGTGCCGACGCGTACGTCGGGGAACCCGGCGGCGTCGAGGTGCTGGCGCACCTGCACCACCTGCGCGTTGTACGGGGTGACGACGAGGACGTCGCGCTGCCCCAGTGGCCGGGTGCCGTCCTCGTCGGTCCAGGCGGCGCCGAGCAGGTCCTGGACGCCGGCGACGATGGCGGCAGCCTCCTCTGGGCTATCGGTGACGTTGCCGTGGTGCGCGACGGCCAGCGTGCGGATACCGGGTGCCACACCGGCGAGCCGCCGCGCGGCGGTCACCGGAACGTGGGACTCCAGCCGGTTGTCGTAGGAGAGCCGGGATACCCCGCGGCACACCTGTGGGTGCATCCGGTACGAGCAGTGCAGGAAGTAACCGCGTTCAGGCGGCAGCGTGTGGTGGCCGTCCACCAGCCAGGCCAGCGCCGACCCGTCCACCGGCTCGGGATGGGTGCCCTGACTGACCTGAGGCAGCTGCTGCGGATCACCCAGCAGCAGCAGGTTGCGCGCCGCGCGGGCGACCGCGATCGTGTTGGCGAGACTGAACTGGCCGGCTTCCTCGACCACGAGCAGATCCAGCGACTCGCCCGGTATCCGCCGGTCATTGGCGAAATCCCATGCCGTACCGCCGATCACGCAGCCCTCATGCTCGGCGATGAACCCGGGATAGTCCTTCTCGTCGATCTCCCGCCACGGGGCGCCCGCGGACTTCTTCTTGGCCACCCGCGCGCCGTCGACACCCGCCCCCAGGATGCCGCCGAACAGGTTCTCCACGACGGCGTGCGCCTGGGCGACCACCCCGACCCGCCAACCGTGCTCGTTGACCAGCCGGGCGATCACCCGGGCGGCCGTGTGTGTCTTGCCGGTACCGGGCGGCCCGTGCACCGCCAGGTAGGACGCGTCGAGATCGAGCAGCGCGGCCGTGATGTCGTCCACGACATCCCCGGTGGCAGGCAGCGCGGCGCCGCTGCAGGTGCGCGGTGCCCGGCGCAGCAGCAGGTCGGTCATGGCGCCGGGGCGCAGCCGAGGTAACCCGTCGGCGACGCCCTGCGCGGTCGCGGCGATCGAGTCCGCCAGCGGCCTGGTGCTGATCGGTGGACCCGGCGTCAGCGCGAACGGGATCTGGGTGAACACGTCGCCGCCTTTGGGCTGCCGCTCGACGACCGTCACCTCGGTCGGCGCATCGGGGTTGTCGCAGCCGACTACGGAGACGGTGGCGAAGCCGCGCCGGTCCGGGTCGTCGGCCAGGCCCGCGGGTGCGGGTGGGTCGTAGAGCGCGTACATCTCGCGCTCCAGGTCGCCGTTGGCGATCTCACCGCGAAGGAGCAAGCGGCGCTGAGGTTTTCGTGCCCGGGGAGGCTGGTGCCAGTCGTCGGCGATTTCGTGGCCGTCGACGAGGAACACCCCGCTGCTGTCGGCCCACTCGTCGACCGGATTGTTCACCCGGTCGAAGTGGCCCCACCAGAACGGCTTGTCTTCGCGTTGATGAAAGCCCTTGGCGGCAGCGATCATCGCGACTGCCGTCTGCTCGGGTGTGCGTGGCTCGACACCGTCGCCGGCGAACTTCAGCAACCGGCGTTCGACGGCGTCCGGCTCGGCTGTGCCCGGTGTCGTTCCGTCGACCGGCACCGGACCGCGCGGCGGCACCCCGGCTTCGATCGCACGTGCCACCAGCCAGTCCCGCAGCCGGCGGGTGGAGCGGCAGTCGTAGCGGTTGTAGTCCTCGATTCCCTTCAGCACCGCCGCGGCGTCGTCGGCGCGGCCGGCGTCACGCAGCTCGCAGTAGTGCGCATACTCGGTGATCGACGCGGTGGCGGTGGTGACCTCACCGTCGCGCAGCTCGTTGCCCATGTACAGCGGTTCCAGGCTCTTGATGCTGTAGTTCTCGGTGCCGACCCGAATGCTCTTGCGCACCAACGGATACAGGTCGACCAGAACGCCCTCGCGAAGAAGCTCGTCGACGTCGCGCTCGCCGACGCCGTAGCGGCCGGCCAGTCGCAGCAGCGTGATCTTCTCATAGGCCGCGTAATGGTAGATGTGCATGCGGGGATAGCGCCGCCGCCGCTTGCGCACCAGGTCGAGGAAGGCGACCAGCGCCGCACGTTCCTCGGCGCGCGTGTGCGCCCACAGCGGGGAGAACTCGTCGGCGACGGTCAGCACGCCCCACAGGTATTCCAGCCCCCACTCGTGGCCATCAGCGGTCCACAGCGGGTCGCCCTCGAAGTCGAAGAACAGGTCACCCTTGTCGGCGTCGGGCAGCACCATCAGCGGTTGTGGGTCCACCACGCGGTAGGGCGGCTTGCCGTCGACGCGGTCGGCGATCTGCAGCCGGGCCTGACCGGTCAGCGCAGCGACGGTGCGGGGCGGCAGGCCGGGAACGGCGCCCTGGTGGGCGGCGAGTTCGCGCACGGTCGTGACGCCCGCGTCGAGCAGCCGGGCGCGCTGGCTGACCCGCATGCCCGCGACCAGCAGCAGATCGTCGTGGGCACGGACCTGCTCCTCACAATCGGCGCACCGGAAACAGGCGCGCACGGACTCGTCTTCCCACGCCACCGGCAGGCCGCCCGCCTCGTGCTGGTCGAGCAGATGCTGCAGCGCCGCACGGCGGGGGCGGTACACGGGCAGCAGCTCGTCGACGGGGTAGCTGACGGTCGCACCGTCGCCGAGCACGAGGTCCACCTCCGGTGCGACGGGCACTCCGGCGGCGGTGAGCGTGTCGACGTACGCGGCCAGCTGCAGCAGGGCCTCGACCTTCACCGAGCGGGCGAGCTTGGTGTCGCGCAGGCGGTAGCGCGGCCCGGCATCGGACTCCTCGAGCAGCAGGAAGTCAGCGAACCCGACGAACCGGCCGTCGAACATCGCGGCCTGGTAGATCACCGGTGCCCGGCGCTCGATCGCTCGCAGCGTCTGTTCGGCTGCCGCGGTCAGCCCCGCCAGTGTGTAGTCGGGCCGGCCGATGACGGTGACCTCGGCGTCGCGGCGCAATGCGTCGAGGTGCCGCTGTTCGTGCTGGTCGCCCAATTGCGATGTGCGGACCAGCATCTCGTCATCATCCGGCACCGCCTGGCTGCGGCCGAGCTTGACGTCGAACGAGCGCAGCAGCGCGTACTCGCAGCGGGCGGCCGCGGCGAGATCGGAGGCGCTGTAGACCACTCGGCCGTCGATGACGAACACGCCGCCACTGTAGGGCAGCCCACTGACGCCCCCGTTGTCCGCGGAATAGCGTTTCAGGTCGTTGCCGAGCGGAAATCACAGCCATGGCTTCTCACCGGCGCCCTAGCCGCGAAGATCTCAGCGCGGCGTGTTGCCGATCAGCTCCACCCCGCTGCCGTTCCAACGGAATTTCACGATGCTGTCCAACCCCGGCGTGCCGCTGGAGTACTTCAGCGCAACGGTGTCTCCGGTGGTGCCCACGCTGTCGAGTGCATTGAAGCCGTAGGTGTCGGGCACGCCTGTCGGGATGAACTTGCCGCGATGGAACAGCACCGCGCGGGTGTTGGGGTTTTCTGAGTTGGTGTTGGCCTTGACGATCACCGCCGAGAGCTGCGCGCACTCGTTGTAGTTGCCCGCCACCGGCGCGGGGCGCCACCCCTGCTTGCTGCGCGGGTCGCGGGGGAGTTCGGAAACCGCTCGCGCGATCTCCGGGGCGGCCAGGTCCACCGCGCACGGGTCCGCGGCGGCGGTCGGGCCCGGCGGCGGCCCCACCGGCGCGGACGTGGGTGCGGGCGCCACGGTCGGGGTCGCCGGCGCTGTCGGGCCGGGAGTCTTCGATGCGGTCGAATCACCGGATCCGCAGCCCGCGAGGACGAGGGCCGCGGTACCCATCACTGCTGCCCACTTCACAACAGGCGACCGTACCGGCATCGCCTCGACATTGGCGACGAGACACCGGCCACCAGGCACGCGGCTGGAGAGAGCCGCAAAGGGCACTAGACTGCCACCACGATGACCTCCTCTGATGAGACCCTCGCCGGTACGGATCTGCCAGGCGAGGTGACGTTCGCCGACCTGCAGATCCACCCGTCGGTGCTGCAGGCGGTCAGCGACGTCGGCTACGAGTCGCCGTCCCCGATCCAGGCCGCGACGATCCCGGCCATGCTGGCCGGTTCCGACGTCGTCGGCCTGGCCCAGACGGGCACCGGCAAGACCGCAGCGTTCGCGATTCCCATCCTCAGCAAGATCGACACCTCCAGCCGCGCCACCCAGGCGCTGGTGCTGGCGCCCACGCGCGAGCTCGCGCTGCAGGTCGCCGAGGCGTTCAGCCGGTACGGCGCACACCTGAACGTCAACGTGCTGCCGGTCTACGGCGGCAGCTCCTACGGCCCTCAGCTGGCCGGTCTCAAGCGCGGCGCGCAGGTCGTCGTCGGCACCCCGGGCCGTGTGATCGACCACCTGGAGAAGGGCACACTCGACGTCAGCCACCTGGACTACATGGTGCTCGACGAGGCCGACGAGATGCTGCAGATGGGCTTCGCCGAGGACGTCGAGCGCATCCTCGCCGACACCCCCGAGTACAAGCAGGTCGCGCTGTTCTCGGCGACCATGCCGCCGGCGATCAAGAAGATCACCGCCAAGTACCTGCACGACCCGGTCGAGGTCACGGTCAAGTCGAAGACCCAGACCGCCGAGAACATCACCCAGCGCTACATCCAGGTGTCCTATCCCCGCAAGATGGACGCGTTGACGCGGCTGCTGGAGGTCGAGCAGGGCGACGCGATGATCGTGTTCGTCCGCACCAAGCAGGCCACCGAAGAGGTCGCCGAGAAGCTCAAGGCGCGCGGGTTCGCCGCCGCGGCGATCAACGGGGACATCCCGCAGGCGGTGCGTGAGCGCACGATCAATGCGCTCAAGGACGGCTCGATCGACATCCTGGTCGCCACCGACGTCGCCGCCCGCGGCTTGGACGTCGAGCGCATCTCGCACGTGGTGAACTTCGACATCCCGCACGACCCGGAGTCCTATGTGCACCGCATCGGGCGAACCGGCCGGGCCGGGCGGTCCGGTACGGCGCTGCTGTTCGTGACGCCACGTGAACGGCATCTGCTCGGTGCCATCGAGCGGGTGACGCGGCAGAAGCTGGTCGAGATCGAGCTCCCGTCGGTCGAAGACGTCAACGAGCGGCGTGTGCAGAAGTTCCGCGATTCGATCACCGAGGCCCTCGCCGCGCCGGGCATCGAGTTGTTCCGCACGCTGATCGAGAACTACGAGCGCGACCACGACGTGCCGATGGCCGACATCGCCGCCGCGCTGGCGCTGCAGAGCCGCGACGGCGAAGCGTTCCTGATGACCGAGCCGCCGCCGGAGAAGCGCCGCGACAAGAAGGACCGGCCGGATCGTCCCGACCGTGACGATCGAGGACCGCGCAAGCAGCGGGAGCGGCGCAGCGATCTGACCACCTACCGCATCGCGGTGGGCAAGCGACACAAGGCGATGCCGGGTGCGATCGTCGGCGCCATCGCCAACGAGGGCGGTCTGCATCGCAGCGATTTCGGCCACATCGCGATCAAGCTCGACTACTCGCTGGTGGAGCTGCCGGCCAACCTGTCGCGGGAAACGCTGAAGAAGCTGGAGAACACCAGGATTCAAGGCCAGCTTATCCACCTCGAACCCGATCGCGGGCCGAAGGCGCGCCGCAAGGAACGATGATCGCGCCATGACGGTGTCTTCGGGCATGTCTGCAGGCACCGAGGCGCAGGGCGGGCTGGAATCTGTCACGGCGACCGGCCGGGTCGACTCGCTGACCGGTATTCGGGCGGTGGCAGCACTTCTCGTGGTGCTGACGCACGCGGCCTACACCACCGGCAGATACGGTCAGGGCTACATCGGGTTGATGTTCTCCCGCATGGAGATCGGGGTGCCGATCTTCTTCGTGCTCTCCGGGTACCTGCTGTTCAGTCCGTGGGTGAGAGCCTGCGCCGACGATTCCCCCGCGCCGTCGGTGCGCCGCTATGCCTGGCACCGGGTGCGCCGCATCATGCCCGCGTACGCGGTCACCGTCGTCGCGGCGTACCTCGTCTATCACTGGCGCACAGCGGGACCCAATCCGGGGCATACCTGGGAGGGGCTGGCGCGCAATCTGACCCTGACCCAGATCTACACCGACAACTACCTGTATTCCTATCTGCACCAAGGTCTTACGCAGATGTGGAGCCTCGCCGTCGAGGCGGCGTTCTATGTGGCGCTGCCGGCGATGGCGTACCTGTTGCTGGTGGTGCTGTGCCGTCGACGCTGGCGGCCGTGGCTGCTACTGGCCGGGTTGGCGGCATTCGCGGCGCTGTCACCGGCCTGGCTGTGGTTGGTGCACACCACGACGTTCCTGCCCGACGGGGCGCGGCTGTGGCTGCCCGGGTATCTGTCGTGGTTCGTCGGCGGCATGGTGCTCGCGGTGCTAGCGGCGATGCGGGTACGCGCCTATGCACTGGTTTGCCTGCCCATCGTCGTGATCAGTTACTTCATCGTGTCGACGCCCATCGGTGGCGAGCCGACGACCTCGCCGGCGCTGTTGTGGGAGGCCTTGGCCAAGAGCGCGTTCTACGCGGTGATCGCCACGCTGGTGGTCGCTCCACTGGCGCTGGGCAACACCGGTCTCTACGCGAAGGTGATGGCCAGCAGGCCGATGGTGTTCCTCGGCGAGATCTCCTACGAGATCTTCCTGATCCACCTCGTGACAATGGAACTCGTGATGGTCGAGATCCTGCAGTATCCGATCTACACCGGTTCGGTGTGGCTGCTGTTCATCGGCACCTTGGTGGCGACGGTGCCGTTGGCATGGCTACTGCACCGGTTCACCCGGGTGCGATGACGTAGGGCACGACGAATTCGGCGAGCATGTCGGCTTCGTCGGCCTCGTCGCGACCGGGGAACATCAGCAGCGAGGTCAGCACCCGCACCAGCCAGCGAGCCTGCTGCTCGGTGCGCTCGGATGCGTCGTCGCCCAGCGAGCTGACGAAGGTCTGCGCGAGTGCGGTGATCACCGGAGATTGTTCAGCCACCTCTCCGCCGATGGGTCGCGCCGTGGTGGCGAACCAGGATGCCAGCGCGGGATTACCGCGAACGCTACGCAGGCAGGCGAGCATGGCCTCGATCAGCCGTTCCCCGGGATCGGTGATCGCGGCGAGCTGCTCGGTCATCTCGCCGTAGAGTCGGCGTGCCTCGCGATGGACGTAGGCGGTGTGCAGCGCGTCGCGGTTCTCGAAGTAGCGGTACAGCGTGGCTCTCGAACACCCTGCGGCGGAGGCGATCTCGTGCATTCCGATGGTCGCGGCCGGCTTGTCGGCGAACAGTTCCCCTGCGGCGTCGAGGATCCGCTCGGCGGCGACCTCGGTGCGCTTGGCGGCCAACCAGTCCTGACCGCTCACCGGGTCACCGTGAGGGGCACTGACAGGGGCCGGCGTACATAGCTGCCGCCGGCCCAGACGATCCCGTCCTCATCGATCTCGAAGTCGGGAATCCGGGCCAGAAGTTCGGTCAACGCCACCCGGGACTGCATCCGGGCGGCGGCCGAGCCTAGGCAGAAATGCGCCCCGTGGCTGAACGTGAGGATGTTGCGTGGATTGCGGGTGACGTCGAGTTCACCTGCATCGGCACCGTATTCGCGTTCGTCACGGTTGGCCGAGCCGTAGAGGAACAGCACTTTGCGGCCCGCGGGGATCGTGCGATCGCCGATCGTCACGTCGCGGGTAGCGGTCCGGGCCAGACCCTGAACGGGTGAGGTGAGTCGCAGGAACTCGTCGACCGCGCCGGGGATCAGTCCGGGATCGGCGACGAGCAGGCGGCGTTGATCGGGCCGCTGGTGCAGCAGCTGGACGGAGCCGCCGAGCATGCCGGTGGTGGTGTCGTTGCCCCCGGTGACCATAGTGAACGTGAACGCGAGAACCGAGAGGACACCGGCGATGTCGCCGTCGGCGCCGACACCGGCGGCAACCAGGTGCGAAACGGTGTCGTCGGCGGGATCGGTGCGGCGTCGCTCGATGAGCGCGGTGAAGTACGCCATCATCTCGCCGAGTGCGTCGCCGAGTCCGTCGAGGGCACCGGCGACCCCGCCGTCGGTGGTGTTCGCGGCGACGATCGCCTCGGTCCAGCCGTCGAATTTTCCGCGGTCGGCCTCGGGTACGCCGAGGTAGTGGGCGACGACCATCGACGGCAGCGGCTTGAACAATTCGGCGACGATGTCGCCGCCGCCGCAGGAGCGCAGCCCCTCGACACGTTCGACGACGAACTGGCGGACCGTCGGTTCGATCGCCTCGACCTGGCGTGGGGTGAAGCCCCGGGACACCAGCTTTCGGAACTCGGTGTGCGTCGGTGGATCCTGCATGACCATCGGCGGGTTGTCGGTCAGCCCGATCATCTCGAGCTCGCCGTAGTTCACGGTCAGGCCCTGAGCCGAGGAGAAGGTCTCGTGATCGCGCGCGGCCGACCAGATGTCGGCGTGCCGGGAGAGGACGTAATAGTCGTTGTCGGGCCGATCGGCGGGGATGACGTGGTGGACGGGGTCGTGGTCGCGCAGTGCGCGGTACATCGGCCAGGGATTCGGCCATGTGTCCGCGCCTGCGAGCGCGAACCCTACCGGCACACTATGAGACATCGAAGTCGACATGTCTCATGGATACGACGTGAGGTGGACTTGTGTCAAGGAGGGGATATCTCAGTAGGTGTCCTGATCCCAGATCGTTTGTCCACCGCGTGTCCCTTCTGGGGCAGATCGGACAACCAGGCGGGACGAGCCGATTGTGGCCCCGGCGGCGCGTGAACAGACTGGCACAACACAACTTTGAGAACGACACGTGGCACAACGGAGCAACGGGAGGGTTTGCCAGCACGCTGGCACTTGACCGTAGTCATGCCGCGGCGGCAAATGGCTGATGCTACCTCGGGAGTTCTGTACAGCGGGTTGACGCCCGTCTCGGATCGCTATTCTTTTGTCGAGCTTTAGATTTCGATGACGGTCTTGCCGATGGAGCGGTGGCTTTCGAGGAGCGTGTGGGCGGCGTTCATGTTGTCTGCGGTCAGCCCGGTGAGCGAGGTTGTGACGATCGGGCGTACCTGGCCGCTGCGCACGTAGTGGGCGACTGCTGTGAGGATGTGGCCCTGGCTGCTCGGGTCGGCTCCGCTGGCGACTTGGCTGAACACCATTTCGGTGTGCAGTGAAGCGGACTTCTGCA
This sequence comes from Actinomycetota bacterium, assembly GCA_040752555.1. Taxonomy (GTDB): domain Bacteria; phylum Actinomycetota; class Actinomycetes; order Mycobacteriales; family Mycobacteriaceae; genus Mycobacterium. Next base: position 682,168 of record JBFMGT010000001.1, read on the forward strand.
CCAGCGGGGTGAGGTCGAGCGGGGTTCCGATGTCGATGGTTGATACGTGCCCGAACGGGCGCAGTACTGCCGCGATGTGATGGAGGTTGGTCGCGGTGGCGGCGGTGGAGAGCACCATGTCGACATGCTCGATGCCGGCTTTCTGTAGTTGGTCCTTGATATCTGCGGTGTGGTCGATCACCAGATCCGCGCCCATCGTCCGGCACCAGTCTTGCGACTCTGGGCGAGAGGCGGTGCTGATGGCCAACACGGAGGTTTTGGCCTTGAGCAGCTGCGTTGCCAGCGATCCGACTCCTCCGGCACCGCCGATGATCAAGACTCGTTCCACGCCGGGCGGCAGGGCCGACTGATCGCGGAAGAGAGCTTCCCAGGCCGTCAGCGCACCGATGGGTAGTGACGCGGCGTCGCTGAATGACAGTTCGTCGGGGATCTTGGCGACGATCCGGTGATCGACCGTCAGCCGCTGCGCCCAGCAGCCGTCGCGAGTGGGGTCCCCGGTGCCCATGATCCGGTCGCCAACGCGCAATTCTCCTACGGCGGCGCCGGTCTCGATGACGACGCCGGCGAATTCCCAACCCAGGATGACCCGCCCGCCCGGCTCGGCGCTGCGTATCGAGCGGATGAGTGCTTCGCCGGGGTTCACGCCGACCGCGCGGATCTCGATCAACACGTCGCTGTCGCGCAGCTCGGGCTCGTCGACCTCGATGAGGTCGATCGCGAAGGCGTCGAGAGGGTGTGCATGCTGGTAGGCGAGAGCTTTCATGATCTTTCCGTTGCGTTCGGTGTTGTGTCGTTTCTGGGGGATGGTGGCCCCGCGACACCAGCGAAGGGCCTGACGTGTGGTGATGTCCGATGGGCGGCGGGACGCAGTCGCGGCCGCATCCCTCGCGCCACGAGTGTTGGCTTCCCTGGTCGGTCAAACTCCTAGTCCTGTTTGAGCGCATGCAGCGCTGACAGTGGACCGCCGACCTGCATCAGCCGGCCACCGTCTCGCAGGGCCCCGACGTCGATCGGCGCGAAACCAAGACTGTCGGCCAGCTGGAGAAATGTGGCCTTGGCTGAGGGGTCGTCGCCGGCGTAGAAAAGCACTTGGCGACCGGCCGGGTGACGCGGGTTGGCGGCGATGTAGCTGGCGTGCAACGTATTGAAGGCTTTGATCACTCGCGCCTTGGGGGCACGGTCAGCTACCCACTCGCTTCCGGTTTGGTCCCCGAGGTCGGCCACTTCGATCGGGTCTGCTCGGGCGAACTGGTTGGTGGCGTCGACCAGGATGCGTCCATCCCACGGCGACAGATCGGCCAGCGCGGCTGGAATGTCCCACCACATGACGGTGAGGAACACCAGGTCGGCCTCGGCGGCCTCGGCGACGGTTCCCGCCGAGGCCAGCGGGCCCAGGTGGTCAACGATCTCGGCCAAAGTCGCCGGACCGCGGCTGTTGCTGAGCATCACCTGATGCCCAGCGCTGACCAAATGGCGCGCGATGGCCTGAGCGACGACGCCGGCACCGATGGTTCCGAATTGCATGCTCAACCTTCCTCACTATTGCTGACGTTCGTCATCAATAAGCGTTACGCTGTCATGCGTCATCATTAGTGTCAAGCCAGCACTGCATCGTCGAAGAGGGCCGGCGACGGGCGGAGAGGTACATTGATGATGAGCACCATCGATGTGGGTAGCGAAGAGTTTGTTTGCTCGCAGTGGAAGGAGCATCCGTTGCCTCGAGTGTCACGGCAGCAAAAAGAGTTGAACCGCGGTCGCATCGTGGCCGCCGCCGGTCAAGGTTTTCGGGCTCGCGGGATTGACGGTGTCGGCATCGACGAGGTGATGAAGACCGCCGGGATGACCCACGGTGGGTTCTACAACCACTTCACCTCCAAGGAAGACCTTGCGCGGGAAGTACTCCGCCAGGGATTCGCCGAATCCCTGGCGCATGTCGCCGCCGTCATCGATGACCATCCCCGGTCCGGCCGCGCCGCCCTGCATGCTCTCGTCGATACCTACCTGAGCACCGAACACCGCGACCATCCCGAACGCGGTTGCGCCTCTGCCGCCTTGGCCGCCGACTCAGGGCGACACGGCAGCACGGCCCAGCAGGAGTACCGGCGCGGCCTGGAAGGCTATATCTCCGCCTTCACCCAGCTACTGCAAGCCAGCGCCAGACAGACCGACTCGAAGCTCGATGCGCGTAGAGCGCGCGAACAGGCCATCGCCCTGTTCAGTCAAATGGTCGGCGCGCAACTGATCGCCCGTGCAGTCGCCACGGCCGATCCTGGACTATCCGACGAAGTCCTGGCCTCCAATCGAAGAGCACTCAAACGCCACTAGCGGCCGCAATCGCAGTTCAAGACGTCCTCCTGTCGAGGACACTCACGTGTCACATGGCCGTGTCGTTTCTCGTCTCACCGCAACTGTCGAGTCTCACGTGTCGTCAGGAGACATTGAGACGCGCATGCCCAGAGATGCGGTGTCGAACAATGACAGAACGATGGGACAAAGCCACCATGCCAGGCCCTGCGACACAACGAATCGCTGCAGTTCAGCGCTGTCGGAGATGACGGAAGCGGAAACCCACAGGAGGAGGGGGCGTCGGTTTGCCAAACCATTGGGCAGCCGCGTGCGCTTCTGCGCGCCGACCGGTCGCCTGTTGGCCGGTGTGGCGGAAAGGCCGCATTCAGGCGTTGAGCGCACCTGCTAGTGCGGGGGGTTCGTGGTCTCGGTCTGCACCTTGGGCCGCGGTCCCGGTCGGTCGTCATCCTTCGTATGTGCGTTGAGACTTGGGAGAATCAGGTGCTTCACGTCGTGGCGACACCGTGTTCCGTTGCGGTACGGCGCGCGAACTGCTCGTAGCTGATGGCCGGCCGCGGCAACACCTTCGGGAGGTCGTCGAAATCGCCGGCGGGTAACCCGTGCACGTCGTAGTACTTCATCATCCGCACGTAGGTGTCCCGGGCCTCGGCTGGCCAGCTACGGAAACCGCGGGCATTCGGTGCGGCCCGGAGCCCACGAATGATGGTGGGGGCAGATCGGAGTTTGGTCGACACCAGCGATCGCACGAGCGCAGTACCGAAGGATCCGACCGCCACCAGTGGATTCGTCAACGACTCCGGAGGGAGCCGAACGGCAGTCATGGGATGGCCCAGCACTCGGCTCCAGATCCTCGCCATGTCATGACGAGTGAGTTCGACGGTGGACAAGTCATATGTCTGTCCGATGTGACCCTCGGGATGGGTCAACACGTTGGCCGCCGCGGCAGCGATGTCCTCGACGTCGACCACTCCCATCGGGCTCTCCGGTGAGGTGGGGTACGGGAGAAGGCCCGCGCCGAAGAAGTCCCAGAACTCCAGGACGTTTTGCATGTAGTGCGAGGGACGCAGGATCGTCACGGGCAGGCCGGAATCCCGTAGTTTGCCTTCTGCCAGCAATTTTTGTCGGTGATGGGGGAGTTCGGCGATATCGGGATGGATGACCGAGTGGAAGACGATGTGATCCAGCCGCTCGGCTCGGGCCGCTGCGATCAGTCGTTCGATAACGGGGAGTTCGTCGATGAGCTGGGTCGGAGCAGCGTGATAGATCTGGCTTGCTCCGTGGAGTGCCGACTCGAGGTCGCCGGGGCGTCGAAGGTCTCCGATCACGACTTCGGTCGCACCGTCGGCCTTTGATCGGCGTGCCTGGTCTTCGTTCTTCACGAAAGCTCGCACAGAGCGATGGTCGGCCACCAGGCCTCGAACCAGCGGACGTCCGACGCCGCCCGCTGCGCTGGTCACGAGAATCATGCTCTGCTCCTATCGTAGGGCGTGAATGTTGGTACGCTGACTACTGTTTGGACGATCAACGGACGGGGTCAGGTGAACTCTGCAGCGGTCGCAGCGAGCGCGCCAGGGCCGGCATGAGTACGCGCCGGGGAATCAGTCGTGCGAGTGCTGCAGACACCGTATTGCCGACTCCTGAGACCACCGACGGGGGAGTCCGGCGGCGATCGAGTGCGCTCAGGCCGGCTGCAGCCACCTGGTCTGCGGTCTGCATTTGGCCCACCACCGTGGCGGTCTCGCCGATCACGTCGAAGAATTCGGTGCGAGTGGGGCCGGGGGCGAACGAGAACACTGTGACCCCGTGTCGTTTCGCCTCGTACCACAGGGCTTGGCTGAAGCTGAGTATGAAGGACTTCGCCGCCGCATAGACGGCCAGAGACGGTACCGGTTGGTAGGCGGTCGTGCTGCTGATGTTCATGATGGCGCCGTGACGACGCTGGATCATCTGGGGCAGAAACGCATGGCAGATGTCGACGACAGCTGCGACGTCGACCGCCAGCATCCGCGCGTAGTCGGTGGCGTCGACATCGAGGAACGACCCTTGGGTGGCGAAGCCGGCGTTGTTGATGAGCAGGTCGATCTCCCCGTCGACGAGTTGGCGCAACTGGCTGCCGGGTTTCTCCACAGACAAGTCGAAAGTTATTCGGCTGCAGGAGATTCCATAATCGGCCTCGAGCTTGTCTGCGAGCGCGTCGAGGCGATCTTGTCGCCGGGCCACCAACACGAGGTCGGAGCCGCGCTTCGCGAGCGCCTGCGCGAAGGCCTCGCCGATCCCTGAACTGGCACCAGTGACCAGTGCTCGCGAAGCGCGAAATGGCTTGACCATCGATACCCCTCCGGTGGGCGCGGGCGGCTGACTGCGTCATTGCGCTGTCGCTGTGCGCATTGCGACTATTGCATATGGAGTGCAAAAGATGCAATACACCGTACGATCGGCGGATGGGTTCTAAGGTGCGTCGGAGCGAAGTCGAGCGTCGCGCCGCCGTCGATCGTGTCCTCGGGGGTGAGCGTGCATCGGCAGTGGCGCGGGAGTTGGGGGTGCACCCGGCGACGCTCTATCGGTGGTTCCACGACGCTTCCAACGGTGCCGCCGAGTCGGACCCTGCGGACGTCCGCTTGATGCACGCCACGCAGTCATTGCTGCGAGACCGCGACTACAGCCAGATCACAGTCGAGGAAGTGGCCCGGGTCTCCGGAGTCGCATTGCGTACTGCTTTCCATCATTTCGAGAGCAAACGTGAACTCTTTCGGGCGGCGATCGACGACGCGGCGACGGTCTTGGTCGACGCGATGGGGCAGCGATACGAAGGCGCCCAATGGCCGTCGGATCCGTTGCTGCAGTTGAGTCTGTTCCTCCGGTTGTCAGCCGAAGCCATCTATGACACACCGTGCGCGCACGTCTTGTTTCGCGACCTCGGGGTTCCGAGGGTGGACAGCTTTGCCCTGCGCTGGCACGACACCTTCGAGCAGGCGGTTGCGCGACTACTCGCTACGCTGGCCAGCGCCGCGGCGATCGACCCCGATACCGACGTCGAGGCGGCGGCCCATGCGATCACCGGGGCCATGCGTGGAATACATGCCGCAGTATTCGACGGTTCCGACCCGGCGCAGGCCCTACGAATCGTCGCTCGACTGCACCTCACCGTGCTGCCTGACTGATTCGCTTGCCACCGAACTGTTGCGCCAGGCGAGGTAGTCTGCCAATATTTTGTTGATCGATCGATAAAGTAGATGGGCGACGGCAGATGGTGGTTGCAATCCAGGTGCTCGTCACCGTTGCGGTGATGTCGTTCTCGGTGGTGGCGGTGGCGGCCGATCTGAACCGGACGCACGCGACCAATCCGCGCTGGGTGGGTCATGCTCGTTTTCACCTGGTGTGGCAGGTCACCACCCATGTCGGGGCCGGCGCACTGGCGGTGGTGCTGACGTGGGCACCATTGGGGTCCAGAGAATTCCGCGTGGCGGTGGCGGCCGTGATAGCGGCGGCGGTTCTCGCGGGTTTCTTCGTGGCGATGGCCACGATGCGGTTGTACGGAGGGCAGCTCGCTGACACGAATGGATACCGCCCGGTGCCGATCACTGTCGCGGGCCGCCGCAGAGCGGTGGACAAGAACGTTGCCTTGTTCGTCGGCGCAGCGCTCATGCTCTCGGTGGCCGCGGTGTTGATGGTGATCAACGGAGGTGTGTGACCGATGAAACTGGCTACCGTACGGCGTCGTGGCGCACAGCGAGTCATCGCCGATGTCGCTGACGGGCAAGGGTTCATCGATGTCGGGGCCGCGTTGGGCGATGACACGATCACGATGACGGCATTGATCGATCTACAGCAGGCGTCCCGCGGAGATCTGGCGCGGCGCGTGCGAGGCGCGCCCCCGCAGTGCCGCATCGAGGATGGTGAGTCGCTGGAATGGCTACCGCCGGTGCCGCAGCCCTCCAAAATCGTTGGGGTAGCGCTCAACAACGACGTGTTCAACTATCTGGCGGCGCACCCTATGAGCGCGCCGATGTACTTCCTGGCGCCGTCGACCTCGATGGTGGGCCACGGTGGGGCGATTGAGCTGCGCACCGGCTGGGGCCTGGTGCATCCCGAGCCTGAGCTTGCCGCGGTGATTGGTGCTCGGCTGCGGCGGGCCTCGCGAGAGGAAGCGTTGGCGGCGGTGTTCGGGTACACGATCGTCAACGACGTCACCTCCCCGGGCATCAAATCGCAAGACAGTATCGAGCTGGTGATGCCGCCGGGCGTCCCCGTCGACGAGCCATGGCGAATTCGGCGCGGCGACGATGATCGGTCTTTGTATCTGACCTACCACGCCCGGTCCAAGGGCAGCGACACGTTCACCCCGATCGGGCCGTGGGTCACGTTGCGTGACGACGTGGGGGATCCCAACGCGTTGGGGGTGCGCGCATACCTCGACGACGAGCTGGTGTTGCAGGATTCCACGGAAAATCTGACGTTTCCGGTGCAGGAGGTGCTGGCGCACCTTTCGGACTCGATGACGTTGTTGCCCGGCGATATCGTGCATTTCGGAACGGCGGCGCGGCCGGCGGCGCCGGAGCGGTTTCCCACTGTCCGCAGCATCGATCTGAACCGTCACGGCGCGCGGGTTTCGGTGGAGGTAGATGGTATTGGCCGGCTGGACAACGCAATTGAGCGCTGTGACTAGCGTGTGGCGAAGGGAGGGCTGTGATGGCTGACCGCCGGTCAGCGGACCCCGACGGTCGCCGTGCGCGTGGCGCGGCATCCCGCGCTGCGATCTTGCACGCCGCGACTGCGTTGTTTTGCACCCGCGGTTATGCCGGCACCGGGATGTCGGCGATCGCGTCTGCCGCCGGGGTTCATACCGGGTCGATCTATCACGCCTTTGGTAGCAAACAGGGTTTGCTCGACGCGGTCATGGACGGTGTCGCCGACTCCACGTTCGGTGCCATCGAACGCGTTGCGTTCGATCCTGCCGCGCCGGTGCGCACCCGTCTGGACACCACTGCCCGAATCCTGCTCGGCGACCCCGACTTTCTGCGCTTGTTCCTCCTGTTGGCGCTGGAAAAAGGCGACGATGACGGGGTCCGGGGGACCGTGGAACGCATTCGCGGCCGCGCCCGCCAGGTGGTCGCCGACGCCCTTTCTCCCATTTTGGGCACCCTTTCGGCCGACGTGCGGGTGATCGCCACAGACGTAGCGGGCCGTATTGCGCTGATCTTGCTCGACGGTGTGTTCGTGTCCCACCAGCTCGACAGCGAGCACGCCGATCTCGATCAGACGTTGTCCTTGGTCACGGCCATGGCCGAGTTGGCGTTGGGTGCTTTGCCTGACCTCGTGACCCCACCACCTCCGACATAGAAGGACGGACATGGTCGACCCCGCCATCCGTACGGCGATCGAAGAGTTGATCGTGGACTTTGCGTGGCGCATCGATCACCAGCAGGGCCACGGTGTGGAGGAGCTGTTCCACGAGGACGGTGAGTACGTCCTGTTCGGCCATACGGTGCAGGGCCGTGCGGCGATCGAATCGCTGTACGCTCATCGCCGCGCCCGTGGTGTGCGTACCTCTCGGCACCTGTTCAGCAATCTGCACATCACCGCCACCGACGACGACACGGTTCATGCCGTCAGTGTGCTGACGTTGCACGCCGCCGACGGTGAGCCGCCGCTGCCGATGCGAGGGCTGATGGTCGCCGATTACGACGACGTGATCAAGCGAGGTAGGGATGGCCGGTGGCGCTTTGCGCGCCGCGCCACCACGGCCGTGTTCCAGGCGCGGGACAGCTGACCCGCACACCTACGGCCGCTGACCCGGACAACGGCTTTGTCCACCGCATCGGATGCTATGGGACGCAAGGAGCCGTTGGCAGCCCGCTGTAAAGCGAGCCCATGAGAGAGCGCAATCTGCGAAACGCCGAATTCATAGGCGGTCAGAGCTGATTCGATGCCCAACCGATCGAAGTGGGTGGCGATGAGTTGCCCGAGACGTTGGCGGTAGGACACATAGGTGCCGACTGTCGCATCGACTGTGTACGCACAGTGCAGGTCGTGCTACCTGACGGACGGACCTGAGGAATTCAAGCCCGTCGGCAAAGTGCGCTTCGCCCGCGCCGTCGCCGTAGAGACGCGTCGGCGGCGCCCCGACGGCCCGCGCATCTGCGAAGCCATCGTGGCCGCACGAGATCTGATGCTGGGGCGCCGTGTCGATCGCGTTCTCGATGTCCTCGAGGAAGCGGATGGCGGCTTGCGGGGGGTACGCAATCAGACGGCGTGGCACTCAGATCCCCGCGTGGTCAGCTCGCCACGCCCCCCGTCCCCGGGACGGCTGCGCGGCGACAGGTTCATCGACGGCGCCCGTGTTCTGGGCGGCGCGGTCTCACGCTCGACATCTGGGCCTACCACACGCAACTCGCCGACGTGCGCGACCTGGTGGCCGCATACCCTGATACCACGATCGTCGTCGACCACTTCGGTGGCCCGCTGGGCATCGGACCCTACGCCGGAATGCGCGACACGACGTACGACGACTGGCTGACCGAGATGACGGCCTTGGCCGCTCATCCCAACGTCTTCCTCAAACTGTCCGGAGCCGGGCTGCGGATCTTGGGTTTCGGTTTCGACAACAACGGCACCCCGCCGACTTCCGACGAACTCGCGCGACAATTGGCTCCGTTGTTCGAGGCCTGCGTGGACCTGTTCAGCCCCGCGCGCTGCATGCTCGGCAGCAACTTTCCTGTCGACAAAGGAATGTTCAGCTACCGGGTGTTGTGGAACGCCTTCGCCAAACTCGCCGCACCCCTCACGCTGACCGAGCAGCAACATCTGTTCCACGCCACCGCCCGAACCGTCTACCGACTGGAACCGTTGAACCCTTGATCGGGAATCGATTTCGCCGCTAGCGATGGATGCCGGTCGTGCGAAATCGGCTTCGATAGGTGCTCGGCGAAACCCCCAGAGCGCGCCGGAAGGTGCGCCGCATGGTGTCCGCGGATCCGAAGCCGGCCCGGCGCGCGACGGCTTCCTGACCGTGATCTCCCGTCGCCAAAAGCACTTTCGCCGCCTCGAGGCGTGCCTGTTCGACGAACCGGGCCGGGGTCAGACCGACCTGATCGTGAAACATGCGTACCAGGTGCCGTTCGCTGACGGCAGCGCGTTCAGCCATCGCCGCAATCGAATGATCAGCACCCGGATCCGCGATCACCGAGTCGAGGATCTCCCGAAGTCCGTTCTCGACCGGTAGCTCCGCTTCGGTCCACACGCTGAACTGCGCCTGACCGCCGGGGCGCTGCAGGAACACCACCATCCAGCGCGCCACCCGCCGGGCCACGTCCGACCCGTAATCGCTTTCCACCATCGCCAGGCCGAGGTCGATGCCCGCGCTGATTCCTGCCCCCGTGATGAAGGGCCCGTCCTGGACGAACAGCGAGTCCGGCACCACTTCGATCTCGGGATAGGTACGTGCCAGCTCCTGGCAGTGCGCCCAGTGCGTTGTCGCGCGCCGGCCGTCGAGGAGGCCCAGCGAGGCCAACACGAAGGCGCCGGTGCACACCGAGGCGACACGCCGGGCCCGCGGCGCCAGTTCACCCACCATCTGCAATGCCGCCGGGACGTTGTCCGGAGTCCGCTCTTCGGGGATGTCGTGCTCGCCGGGCGTGAAGGAGAAGTCGGGTGGCACCCCGCCGGGAACGATCAGCGTGTCGATCCGGTCGGGCACTTCGGCCAGCGACATGGTGATCTTCAACGAGACGAACGATGTCGTGTCGACGGCGTCGCCCGTCGGTGAGGCCAAGATCACCCGGTAGTGCGCTCCGAAATCATTGGCACGAGCAAAGATTTCGAGCGGTGCGGCGACATCCTGCAGAGTCACCTTGTCGTACAGGGCGAACACGACGATCTTGGGCACCTCCGATCCCCGCACTGTCGCGGGCGTGCGCCCCGCGGCGGATGGCCGCGTTGATCTGCGTGTGTCCGACACCCGGTGACGTCCTTTCCTGGCCCCGAGGTGACAGTCAACGTAGCGGGAGACCGGTACGACGGCAACGGGGAGATACTCGAGAACAGTGCTCGTCCGGAATTGCGCGATTCGTGTCCGGACCTGACGGGCAGAGCAATCGGCGCGTAACACCGCCGAAACAGGCTGGCGCGAGGCTCGTTTCATCGTAGCTCGCTCCGATGCCGCAGTGAGTGACCCCTCGGGTTCAAAGAAGGTGAGCCATGGATTCTCGGACAGCCTTGACGCTGAGCATCGGCGTGCTCGGCGGCGTGGCAGTCGCATTCACTGCTGAGGTCATCACGGTGCCCATCTGGGTGGTGTTCCTGGCGTGGGCATCGTTCTTCTTCGTCGGAGGCGGCGTGGCCGGCTGGGTCCGGTCGGTGTCGTCGAACCTCGTCGGCGTGGTGATCGCCTCCGCCAGCCTGTACGCCGCGTATCTGATGGGCGGCAGCCTGCTGGTCACTGCGATTGCCGTGGGTGTCGGCAGCGCTGTCATGGTGCAGGCATCATGGGTGCCGCTGCTGGCCACCACCCCGGCCGTCGTCGTCGGCTTCGCGTCGACGGTGTCGACGGTCGCCGGGCGGGGCAACGACGTCACCGTCACCACGATCTCTCACCCCGGTCTGGTCGCCGCCGTGGCCTGCGTTCTCGGGGCGTCGTTCGGCCTGCTGTCCGAGTACCTGGCCGCCGCGATGACGAAAAAGCCGGCAACCGCCACTGCCCACACAGAAGGAAGTCCTGCCTGATGAAGCTGCAGCACTATCTCGGGGGCCTCGAGGGGCTGCCCGAACCGCTCACCCTGGAGAAGCGAGTCTTCGTCGAGGACTGGGAGAAACGGATCTTCGGCATCCATGTCGCGATGATGGGACTGTCGAACCACCTCGGCGCGGCATTGCCGGCCTATCCCATCGACGAGGTACCGACCGCGTTCAAGGACGAATGGACCTGGGCCGACCTGCGCACCGGTGCCGAGGCGATGAACCCCTTCGACTACTTCAAGTACCGCTATTACGAGAAGTGGCTGGGCGGTATCACCCAGTTCTTCATCGACAAGGGGTACGTCACCGAAGAAGAGCTCGCCGACCGCATCGGCGAGCTCGCTCCGCCTGCCGATGCCAACGATGTTCCGGCGATCGACGACCAGGTGATCGCCTACCTGCGGCTCGGCGACAGCCCACGCCGCGACGTCGCCCATCCGAAGTTCGCGGTCGGCTCGCAGGTGCGCATCACCAATGTGCCCGCTGACGCGCACAGCCGGTTGCCGGGATATCTGCGCGGTCGAATCGGGAAGGTGGAACGGGTTTTCGAAGGTGACTACGGCTACTTCTGCCACACCGGCGACGGGATCGGTGACCCGATGCCGATCTACATCGTCGAATTCGACCCCGCCGAGATATGGGGGCCGCGAGCCGAAGACGGCCCGCTGACGTTGTATGCCGAGCTGTTCGAAGCCTATCTGGCACCGATCGAGGAGGAATCATGACCGGCCAGTTCGCCTACCCGCCCGACCGTGAGGAGATCAGCGCCAAACAGGTCGCGGCGTTGGAAGCTCTGCTCATCGAGAAGGGGGTGATCACACCACAGACCGTGGACAAGGTGCTGGCCTACTTCGAGACGGAGATGACACCGCTGAACGGCAAGAAGATCGTCGTGAAGGCATGGACCGACCCGGAATTCGCGGCCAAGGTCGTGGTGGACACCCCGGCTGCGGTGGCCGAACTCGATCTGCCCGAAGGCATGGCAGGCGCAGAGGGCGAGCACCTTCAGGCTGTGGCCAACACCTCAGGGGTGCACAACCTGGTGATCTGCACGCTGTGCTCGTGCTTCCCCTGGCCGGTACTCGGGTTGCCGCCCTATTGGTACAAGGACCCGACGTTCCGCTCGCGAGCCGCCCGGGAACCACGCAAGGTGCTCGCCGAAGTCGGCCTCGACCTTCCGGCAGATACCGAGATCAAGGTCTGGGACTCCAGCGGACACTCGCGGTGGTTCGTCATCCCGGAACGACCCGCAGGCACAGAGGATTTCACCGACGAGATGTTGATGGACCTGGTGACCACCGAGTCGATGATCGGGGTCGCGTTGGCGGGCCCGGCGTCATGAAGCTGCACGACACCTGCACCACAGATCAAGCGGCACCGCAATTCGATCACGAATGGCAACGTCGCGCTTTCGGATTGGCGCTCGCACTCTCCGAGTTCCGGCACTACCCGTGGAGTGAGTTCCAGGAGACGCTGATCGCGACGATCGGCGAGTGGGAACGGATGCCCGAACCCGAACGGGGGCAATGGGAGTACTACGACCACTGGGTCGCGACTCTGGAAAAGCTCGTGGATCGGCACGAGTTGCTCACCGCCCCGCCGCTCACCGACGCGAACGACCACGCACTAGCCCACGACCACGACCACTAGAATTGCGAGGACCTCACAGATGAACGATGCCAATCCTGCCCTCGGCGCGCCGCGCGTCGACGTTCGTGCCGCCGCGTCGGTTCTGGCCACGCCGCTTCGGTTGGCGGTGCTGACGTTGCTCGCGCTGATCGCCTACTACTTCGTCGGCTACGACCAAGGCGCGGTGTCCGTGTTCGGTTCGGACACCCACGTGCACGAGTTTCTGCACGATGCGCGACATTTGCTGGGGTTCCCGTGCCACTGAACGACCAATTGCCGCCCTCTGTGCGATATCTGGTGCCCGGCCTGGTGGGCGGCGTCGTCTGCGTCGTGTTCAGCCGGGTGATGATCGAGCCGTTGATCGGCGCCGCGGTGGACTACGAGGGTGCCCGCGAGCATGCGCTGGCGCAGCTCGCCGGCGACGGTCATGACCACGGGCACGAGCTGTTCAGCCGGTCGGTACAGGAAAACGTCGGCGCCGCAGTGGGGATCATCGCGATGGCGGTCGCGATGGGTGTGTTGTTCGCGGTGGCCTACACCGTGCTCGGCGCTGTGCTCGCGCGGCAGGGCTTCGCACCCGATTCCACCGGCCTGGCATTGCTGCTGGCAGTGGGGATGTCGGTGGCGATCAATCTTGTTCCCGGCCTGAAGTATCCGTCGAATCCACCCACGGTCGGGCTGGAAGAGACCATCGGAGAACGAAGTTCGGCCTTCTTGACGATGACCGTCGTCTCGGTGGTGGGTGCGTGTGTAGCGGTGGCGGCGGGCCTCGCGTTGTCGCGTCGGTGGGGACGTTGGCCGGCTGTTGCTGTCGCGGTGGGCGGTTACGGCGCGCTCATGGTGGCGGTCTTCGGGTGGTTGCCCAGTTTCCACGAGGTCCCTGGACCGATTTCCGGGCCGGATGGTGTGCTCGTCGACGGGTTTCCCGCCGAGGTGTTGGGCGAGTTCCGGGTCTATTCGGTGCTGAACCATGGGTTGATGTGGCTGGCGATCGGTGCGACCTGGGCCTGCCTGTCTGCGCTGTCATCGTCGATGCGGCGCAAGGCGCACAACGACGAACGCCACGGGCCGGCCATCTGGGTTTGACCGGCCATCTGGGTTTGAACAGCCAACTCAGATGTGCGATGCTGCGTTCGAGCCAGCAGATGCCCTGGCCGCAGCCGAGGAGGCACGATGAGCGTCGAGGTGACACCAGCTCGCAGTGGTTGGGGTGAACGGCGCAGCAAGACCGTCAGCTGGCATGACCCCGCGCCGGCTGCAGCGATGGGCCTCTCGATGGCGGGTATCGACTACCTGAACGCGATGATCGACGGCTCGGTGTCGCCACCGCCGATCGCTGGCCTGATGGAGTTCGCGATGGTCTCGGCGGAGCCTGGTCGGGTGGTGTTCACCTGCACCCCCGACGAGTCCGCCTACAACCCGATCGGCACTGTGCACGGTGGGTTGGTGTGCACGCTGCTGGATTCGGTGACCGGCTGTGCCGCGCACACCGTCCTGCCCCGAGGCAAGGGGTACACGTCGATCGAGATCAAGGTCAACTACCTCAAGGCGGTTCGTGCTGGCGGCGGGGAACTGACTGCGACCGGAACCTTGGTGAAGGCGGGTTCCCGCGTCAGCTTCGCCGAGGGCGTCGTCTGCGACGCGCGCGGTTCAGCCGTCGCGACGGCATCCAGCTCACTGCTCATCTTCGACCTGTGAGCGTGAAGGGCAGGCGGACAGGTTCCGTTGCGCCGCTAGTTCACTGATGCAGGTTCCACTGCCCGACGTCGCGGGCCATGACGTCGTTGACGTCCACGCGCATCCCGCCGACCAGAGGACCGGGGTTGGACGCCGTGTCGACGATTCGCTGGTAGAGCACCGCCTGTGGATGGATGCGGTTGCCCGACCACGCCCTGGTCTGCCACGCCCACCGGTAACCGGGCACGCTGGAGGCCCCGACGACACCATCGGCGATTGCCCACTGGCAGACATCGATGCCACCGTACACACCGGTGCGCTGCACGCCGAGCACCGAGTTGATGCCGCGAAACCAGGGCAGTGCCACCGAGTTCCAGGTGTCGCGGCTGATGTCTTCGTCGATCGTGAAGAAGATCGGCGCGCTGCGTCCGCCACCCGCTGCGGTGTGCAGCCCCCAGCCGGTGCGGGCGTCGGCGACGCCGCCGGCGAAGCCGCGGGTGAAGTCGGAAGGCGCAGTGCCGCCCGGCTTTCCGTACTGGTAATTGCTCACGATAACCAGACCCTGGGCGTTCAGCGAGCGCGCATACGGCAGCGTGATTGGCTTGGCGCCGAAGTTCGATCCGGGCCGTGACAGGGAGACGTAGTTGACGACCCCGGCGTGCCCGGCGGCGCGAATGGCCTCGGCGGGAATTTGAGCGGCGGCGAAGTCGATCAGCGTGGGTGCAGCAGCGGACGCGGTCGGCGCACCGACGCTCAGAGCCGCGACGCCGAGTCCCGCCGACGCGGCAGCGGCATAGCGCAGCGCGTCGCGGCGGGACACCGGGCGGGTGCGCCGGATATCGGGCAGATCGGGCACCGCGTGATGGTAACCGTGTGACTCTTGTTAGTGGTGGTGCCACGCTGACTGTTGCGAGGATTGCACCGTGTGGCGCTCGGCCGGTCGCGGCGGCTGTCTTTGCGGCAGGGTGGAAAAATGCAAACGCTGTTATTGCGCGCAATTCCTGTGCATTCCCAGAGAATGTGAATGTGCGATCGCTGTGGCGCACAAACAGTCTTGAACTGCGGTTATACGCTTCTTATTCGGGTGTGTCCGGCCATTGTGGACAATTGCACAAACCCGGTTTTCGGTGAACCGCTTTAATCGCACCCTCGTGTGAATGCGTATGACTGATACCGCGTTATCCCGAATTCCCTCCTCCACATCCGACGCTCGGCGAAAGGCGCCGAGCATCGCCGGCACCGCGCTGGCTTTCCCCGTGCATCGCTACACGCAGGCCGAGGTGACCCGGCGGCTCACCGACGTCGTCGAACCCGGATTTGCCCGTTTCGCCCAGACCAGTGGCGTCGAACACCGCAGCCTCGCCCTGCCCCTCGAGCGGTATGCGCGGTTGAGCGGGTTCACCGAGGCCAACGCCGTCTACATCGAGGTGGCCGTCGAGCTCGGGCGGCGCGCGGTGGCGGCGGCGCTCGATGCGGCGCACCTTCGTCCCGCAGATGTCGACGCGATCGTCACGGTGTCGAGCACCGGCGTCGCCGTGCCGACCATCGACGCCCGCATCGCCGACGCGGTCGGGCTCCGGCCCGACGTCAAGCGGATTCCATTGTTCGGTCTCGGCTGCGTGGCCGGTGCGGCCGGAATGGCGCGCGTCCACGATTACCTCAGGGGTTTTCCCGGCCACGTCGCCGTGCTGCTGTCAGTTGAGCTCTGTTCGCTGACGTTGCAGCGTGACGACGCCTCGATTCCCGCTCTGATCGGCGTGTG
Source organism: Actinomycetota bacterium (assembly GCA_040752555.1). GTDB lineage: Bacteria > Actinomycetota > Actinomycetes > Mycobacteriales > Mycobacteriaceae > Mycobacterium. Next base: position 698,276 of record JBFMGT010000001.1, read on the forward strand.
CCTGTTCGGCGACGGCGCTGCCGCAGTAGTTGCCACGGGAGCCGACCGCGTCGCGCCGGGACTCGCGGCGCTGCCGACACCGCGGATTCTCGCCACCCGCAGCAGACTGTTTCCCGGCACCGTCGACGTGATGGGGTGGAACGTCACCTCACGCGGGTTCGGGCTGGTGATGTCGCGTGATGTGCCGCGCATGGCGCAGGACCATCTCGCGACCGAAGTCGACAGTTTCCTCGCCGACCACGGTGTGACCACCGCCGACATCGCGTGCTGGATCTGCCATCCGGGCGGACCGAAGGTTCTCGATGCGATCGCCGACGCGGTCGGTGTCCCGTCCAGCGCGCTACGGCACAGTTGGGACTCGATGCGCGACAACGGAAACATCTCGTCGGCATCGGTGCTCGACGTCCTGCACCGTACCCTCGCGGCGCGTCCCATTGACGGGTCGCTGGCCGTGATGCTGGCCATGGGGCCGGGCTTCAGCTTCGAGCTGCTTCTCCTGGGGTGGTGAGCACGATGCTTTACGACGTGTTCATCCTGCTGGTCGCGGCCGAGCGGCTCGTCGAAGTCGCGGTGTCGCGCCGCAATGCCCGATGGTCGTTCGCGCACGGCGGTACTGAGTACGGGCAAGGCCACTACCCGGTCATGGTGTCCATGCACGCGCTGCTGTTGATTTCGTGTGTGGTCGAGGTGACGACGCTGCACCGGCCATTCGTACCGTGGCTCGGGTATCCGATGATCGCGGTCGTGGTGGCCAGCACCGCCGTCCGGTGGTGGTGCGTGTCCGTGTTGGGCAAGCACTGGAATCCGAGGCTGATCGTCATCCCCGGCGCCCCACTGGTGTCGCGCGGGCCTTACCGCTGGCTTCACCATCCCAACTACACCGCTGTCGCAGCGGAGGTGGTGGCGCTGCCGCTGGTGCACACCGCATGGCTCACCGCCCTCGTGTTCAGCGCAGCGAACGCCCTCGTGCTGACCGTCCGGATCCGCGCCGAGAACGCCGCGCTGGGGTATGCCTGAGGAGATCCCGACGAATCACTCAGCCGCCGACCGGTACCGGGGCCGTATCGGCGTCCCGGGCCGGCGGCGCCGGCGGCAGGAAGTGGTTGTCCCCGCGGGGATACACCACCTGTGGCCACCAGAACCAGCGTCCCAGCAACGTCGCGATCGACGGCATCAGGAACGACCGCACCACCAGCGTGTCGACCAGCAGGCCGATCGCGATGGTCGACCCCATCTGCGCCAGCACCACCAGGCTGCTCCCGAGCATCGCGGCCATCGTCGCCGCGAACACCAGGCCTGCCGAGGTGACGACGCCGCCGGTGCCGGCCATCGAGCGGATGATGCCCGTCTTCAGGCCGGCGTGGATCTCCTCACGGAAACGATGCACCAGCAGCAGGTTGTAGTCCGCACCGACCGCCAAAAGGATGATCACCGACATCAGCATCACCAGCCAGTGGATCTGGATGCCGAACAGGTCCTGCCAGATCAGCACCGAGATCCCGAACGACGCGGCGATCGAACTGCCCGCGGTGCCGACGATCGTCGCCGCGGCGACCACGCTGCGCGTCAGGATCAGCATGATCATGAAGATCAGGGTGAGAGCCGAGACCACGGCGATCAGCAGATCGTATTTCGCCCCGTCGGCCATGTCCTTGTAGGTGGCCGCCGTACCGCCGATGAGGATCTTCGCGTTCGACAGCGAGGTCATCTTGATGGCGTCCTGGGCAGCCTCGCGCTCGGCGTCGACGCGCGAGATGCCCTCCACCGTCGCGGGATCGCTCTGGTGGGTGATGAACATGCGGGCCGATTTGCCGTCCGGCGACATGAACATCTTCAGACCGCGCTGGAAGTCGGGGTTGGTGAACGCTTCCGGCGGAAGGAAGAACAGGTCGTCGTTCTTGGCGGTGTCGAACGCCGCACCCATCGCCAACGCGGTGTCGTTGAGCGCGCCCATCTGGTCGAGCAGCGCCTTCTGCGAGTTGTACGACGCCAACGTCAACGACAGCGTCTGCTTCATCGTCGCGATCGTCTGCGGCAGCAGCGCCGTCAGCTGAGGGGCCAGATTCGCCAGCTGGTCGGTGTTGCCCTGCACCGCACCCTGGGCGTCGGTCAGCTCGTTGATCCCGTCGAGGGAGTCGAACAGCGATCTGATCGCCGCACACATCGGGATGTCGTAGCAGTGCGGTTCCCAGTAGAAGTAGTTGCGCAGCGGACGGAACTGGTCGTCGAAGTTCGCGATGTTGTCGCGGACCTGCTCGGTGATCTCCAGCAGCTCCTTCGACTTTTCCGCCGAATCCTGAGTCAGCTGAGTCTGTTTGAGCGACAGTTGGTACTGCTTTTCCATGATGTCGATGTTGGCCTGCGTGGCATCGGCCATCTTCTTCATGTTGTCCAGCTGAGCCCGCTGAAAGGGCAGGTTCTCGTTCTGCACCTGCCCGGACACGCTGGTCTGGAAGGGAATCGAGCTGTGCTGGATGGGAATACCGAGCGGGCGAGTGATGCTCTGCACCATCGCGATACCACGGGCCTGCATCACGTTGCGGCCGATGGAATTGAGCACCAGCATGTCACCGGGATTGCGCATGTCATGGTCGGCTTCGACCATGATGATGTCGGGGTTCATCCGTGCTTGGCTGAAATGCCGGTCGGCGGCGGCGTACCCGATGTTGACCGGCGCGTCGGAGGGTAGGTAGTAGCGGTCGTTGTAGGCGGGCTTGTAGCCGGGGATGGCGACGAGTCCGATGAGCACGACGAAGGCGCTGGCCACCATGACCGGACCGGGCCAGCGCACCACCGCGGTGCCGACCCGGCGCCAGAAGCGGCTTCGCGCATCGCGTTTCGATTCGAACAGGCCGATCTTGCTGCCGAGGAACAACACCGCGGGGCCCAGGGTGACGGCCGAGGCGACCACCACGACCATGCCGATCGCCACCGGTTCACCCATGGTGGAGAAGTACGGCAACCGGGCGAAGGACAGGCAGTACGTGGCGCCGGCGATCGTCAGCCCGGAGCCGATGATCACGGGAGTCACCGAACGGAACGTGGTGTGGTAAGCCGTGTCTCGGTCTTCGCCGGCACTGCGGGCCTCCCGGTAGCGGCCGAACAGGAAGATGCCGTAGTCGGTGGCCGCGGCGATCGCGAGCATCGTGAGGATGTTGCCCGCGAACGTGGTCAGACCGAACGCGCCGTTTTCGGCCAGCACCGAGATGATGCCGCGCGAGGTGAGTAGGCCGATCGCGGTGAGGAACAACTGGACCAGCGTCGTGACGATCGACCGGTAGACGACCAGCAGCATGAACGCGATGGCGATCAAGGTGTAGAGGGTGATCTGGCCGAGGCTGGCGTTGCCGATCACGTGCATGTCGTCAGTGAGGGCCGCGGGCCCGGCCACGTAGGCCTGCACACCGGGCGGCGCAGGTGTGTCGGCGATCGCCTCGCGCACGCTCTCCACGCCCTCGTTGGCCTCGGTCTGGCCCTGTTCCCCAGCCAGATTCAACATCACGTAGGCAGCCTTGCCGTCGGCGCTCTGGGCGCCGGCCGCGGTCAGGGTGTCGCCCCAGAAGTCCTGGATGTGCTGAACGTGCGCCGGGTCGTCACGCAGCTTGGCGATGATCTCGTCGTAGTAGTGGTGCGCCTCCGGGCCCAGCGGCTGCTGGCCCTCGACCACCACCATGATCGTGCTGTTGGAGTCGAACTCCTTGAAGTTCGCGCCCATCTGCTTCATGGCCTGCACCGACGGCGCGTCGTTGGGGGTCATGGGCGCGGAGTGCTCTTCACCCACCACTTCGAGCTGGGGGGCGATGACGTTGACCAGCACGGCGATGGCGATCCAGGCCAGCACGATCGGGACAGAGAGCACACGCAGGACGTGTGCCACGGGATGACCTTTGGCGTGTTTCTCGGGGCGGTGCGCGAACCGCTTCGTATGGGTGCTCATGCGGACTTCACCAAGCAATAGGTCTGGGCGTCGACGCCGTCGGCCTGCCGTTCGTCACGCACGGCGCCGTTGACGGTGACGCGGCAGCCGATGGTGTCCGCATCGGCCCTGGCCATCAAGTTCGCGCTGACCGTCGGCAGGGTCGTCGACAGCGTGACGGTCCACGGCAGCGGCGCGGTCAGCGTGTGCACGTTGGCGTCGGGGTCGAAATAGCTGATCTGAGCCGTCGAGCCCGGGGCGCCCCACACCTCGTAGACCATCACTTTCGGGTTGAACTGCACGATCTCGATGCCCGCCCCGGCGTTGGCATTCAGGTCTTGTGAGGCGAATTGCTTGTGCAGCCGGGAGACGACGAGCCCGGAGACGGCCAGCACCACGATGAGCACCAGGGGAATCCACGCCTTCTTCAGTCCTTGTCTCACGAATCTCATGCCTGTCCCCGTTCGTCGGCCGCGGTGTTCGGGCAGAGGGTGTCGGCTGCGGCCACGAGCGATTGCAGGATCGGCAGCGCAACCCGGGCGGCCAAGGTCAGCGCATCGCGGTCCTCGTCGCTGACGGTCTCGAGAAGCTGGGCGAGGCGATCGCGCCGCGCCGCTTCGCGGTGCTCGATCAGCGCGACACCGTCGTCGGTGACGCCGATCAGGGCGGCTCGGCCGTCGCCGGGATCCGCGACTTTGGCCACCAGGCCGCGTCGCTCGAGCCGTTGGATCAGCTGCGTCATCGACGGCTGGCTGACGCCCTCTCTGGCGGCGAGCGTGGTCAGTCGGGTCGGACCTTCACGATGCAGACGGTTCATGACGAACCCCGCGGATGCGGTCATGTCGGCGCGATCACTGAGGTGGCGCACGAGGAGGTCGGCGGCATGGTCGACGAGAGATCCGATGCTGTCGACAGCTGCGGGAGCGTCGCGGCTGGGCACCGCGTATATATATCACCCTCATTATGTAGTGGCCAATTGAGGCCCGCTCACAGGGGCTAGCGATTTCGTTATTGACGCACACTACATAAGCAGGGTGATATAACTCGGATTAGGCCTAGAAGCCCGCCCCCGGGTTGAGGATGCCGTCCGGGTCCAGTGCGGCCTTGATCCGCCGGTTGAGTTCCATCACCTCGGGCCCCAGCTGGCCCGCCAGCCAGGGCCGCTTGAGTCGGCCCACGCCGTGCTCGCCGGTGATCGTGCCGCCCAGCGAGACGGCGAGGTCCATGATCTCGCCGAAGGCTTGCTGGGCACGCTGCTCCATCGCCGCGTCGGCGGGGTCGAACACGATCAGCGGGTGGGTGTTCCCGTCCCCGGCGTGGGCGATCACCGAGATCATCAGGTCGTGATTGGCCGCGATCTTCTCGACGCCGCCGACCAGGTCTGCCAGTGCCGGGAGTGGCACGCCGACGTCCTCGAGCAGGAGCGATCCCCGTGCCTCGACCGCCGGGATCGCGAATCGCCGGGCGGCGACAAACGCTTCGCCCTCCTCGGGGTCGGAAGTCGAAAACACCTCGGTGGCACCGTGTTCGGCGAACACCTCGGCCATGTATTCGGCGTCGCGCGCCCCGGCAGGGCCGCGGTCGTCGCTGGCCGCGACCATCATCGCCGCGGCGTTGCGATCCAGACCCATGCGCAATTTGTCCTCCACGGCGTTGATCGCCGTGGCGTCCATGAATTCGAGCATCGACGGCCGGATCTTGCCGGTGATCGTGACGACGGCGCGCGCGGCGGCCTCGACGGAATCGAACGTCGCCACCACGGTGCAGGCGCCGTGCTGAGCGGGTAGCAGCTTCAACGTCACTTCGGTGACGATGCCGAGGGTGCCCTCGCTGCCCACGAACAGCTTCGTCAACGACAGTCCGGCAACGTCTTTCAACCGCGGGCCACCGAGCCGGACAGCTGTTCCGTCGGCCAGGACCACCTGCATGCCGAGCACGTAGTCGGTGGTGACGCCGTACTTCACACAGCACAGGCCGCCCGCGTTGGTGGCGATGTTGCCGCCGATGCTGCAGATCTCGTAGGACGACGGATCGGGTGGGTACCACAGTCCGTGCTCTGCGACGGCCTTCTTGACCTCGGCGTTGAGCAGTCCGGGTTGGACGACGGCGGTGCGGGTGACCGGGTCGACCGAGATGTCGCGCATCTTCTCGGTGGACAACACGATGCCGCCATCGAGAGCCGTTGCCCCACCGGACAACCCAGTGCCCATGCCGCGGGGGACGACCGCGATCCTGTGGGTGCTGGCCCAGCGCAGCACGGTCTGCACCTCGTCGGTGCGCCGCGGCCGCACCACGGCCATCGGTGTACCGGCGCCCGGGTCGGCGGCGCGGTCCTGCCGGTAGGACGCCACGATGTCGGGGTCGGTGACGACGGTGCCGTCGGGCAGCGCTGCAGTCAATTCGTCGAGCACGTCGGAAGCCACCTGCTCGATGCTACGAGCTTTGTCCGGGGTGCGGTCCGGGATCGAGTTCGCGCAATGCGGGCAGGAACAGCGTGGCCACCCCGAGCGCCAACATCGGCAACGACAGCGCCAGGAACGTCGCATGGAGGCCGGCCGAGTCGGCCAACGGTCCGGCCACGATCAGCCCCAGGGGACCGGCCGCATACGCCAGCGAACCCATCACTCCGACCACCCGCCCTCGCAGGTGTTGTGGCGCCCGCGTCTGCATCACGAAGTTGTAGATCGGCGCGATCGGGCCGTACACGAAACCGACGACGGCGCAGAGCACGAGGATCAGCGGCAGCGGGGGGAGGAACGCGATGATCGTCATCGCCACGCCGAGCGTGAGGACCGCGGTCACCATCACGGTGCGGCGGCGGGTGACGCGCGACAGTACTGCGTAGCCGAGCGCGCCCACCAGCCCGCCGACGCTGAGCGCCATCAGCACCCAACCCAGCTGCGCGGGCTCGTTGCGGTCGGTGAAGTACTTGGGGAACAGCACGCTCTCCATCGGCATGTACAGCCCGGTCGCCGCGAGATCGACGAACGCCAGCGTGCGCAGCACCTTGTTGTGCCACACGAAGCGCAGCCCCTCGACGATGCCGGCCCATACGCCCGCGCTCAGTGCCGACGGGTCCGGTCGGCCGGCTCCCTCGAGCCGCAGCGCCGCGATCGCGCCGATCGACAGGACGAACGCCGAGGCGGTCACCCACATCGTGTCGATCCCGCCCAACGTGGCGATGAGCAGGCCACCGATACCCGGCCCGACGATGTAGGCCAGGTTGAACACGGCCTCGTAGAAGCTGTTGGCGTGATCGAGGCTCCAGCCCGCCCGCTGAGCTGCCTCGGGGAGCATGGTCTCGCGAGCGGTCATGCCCGCGGGGTCGAACAATGCGCCGAGAGCGGCCAATCCGGCCAGTACCGCGACATTGATCACCTGCGCGCCGAAGAGCAGCGCCAGCACCGGCACCGCGGCCACCGACAGGGCCGACAGCGCGTCGGAGATCATCGACACCCGGCGTCGGCCCAGGAAGTCGACGGCGGCGCCGGCGATCAGCGTCGCGGCCAGCAGCGGCAACGTCCCGGCCATCGCGACCACAGAGGCGTCCAGCGCAGAGCCACTGCGTTGCAGCACCAACCACGGAAACGCCACGAGGGAGATGCCGTTGCCGGCACCCGCCATCAACGCGGCGAACAGGATCAGCAGAAGGGGGCCGCGCCGGCTCATCGGCGCACGGTAACAAGTCTTCCGTCGGCTACCACTTCGCCGTGACGTTGGCAGCGATCTGCTGGGCGATCTTGACCGCGGTGTCGGCCGGATCTGCGCTGCACGTGTTCACGTCGACGATCACGTTGTTGGCCTGGGCCAGCGCCCGGCCACAGCCCCAACCCGGGGCAGCAGCCTCCTGCAGAGTGGACTCCGTGCTCAGGACACGGTCGGCGGTGCGGATCTCGCCGACGGTCCACTGGGTGCCGCTCTGGGTGTGGGTGTACTGATGGCACGCCGGCCACTGCTGGACCGACGCATCGAAGAACTCGGCGGCCTTTTCGAGGTAGGGGAACAGCACCACGGCCTGCTTGGTGTAGTGCTTGAACGCGTCGCCGTCGTTGAGGCTCTGGTCGCGCTCTGCGGTGAAGCCGCTGCTCGAATACACGGCCGCCTCGGCGGCACCGTCGAGGGCCAGGCACTCCGGCGGCGCCATGATCGCGCTGTTGTCCGCCATCGCCGACTGCGATTCGGTGACGGTCATCGGCGGCGATCCCATCGCCTGAGCCACCTGCTCCGGGCTGAGCAGCAGCCCGGAGATCTCCCGTTCCGTCAGCGGCCGCGGGATCATGTTCCTGGTCGGGGAGGGCGACTCGGCGTTGCTGACGGTTGCGCCGCAGCCTGTCACCACGACACAGATCCCGATGACGGCTGCGTGTGCTCGTCGCATGATTCTCCCCACCTCGCTTGGATTCCCAGGCGATCCATGGTGAGCCGTACTGCCCGGCACGCGGGTGAGGTAAACGGTATTTCGTGGTAACGATGAACCGTGCTATCTGGTAACGAACAGATCGACCGGTGACGTTGCTGCCGCACCCGCGCACGGGCGCCCTGTTCGCGTCACCCGTGCCGGCGGGTTCGGGATGGCCGGGAGATCCAGCGACCGCACGCACCGCGGTGGCCGGTTCGCCGGCCGAGGTGGCCGCGTTGGCGTCGGCAGCCGCGACGGTGAGCCAGGTGGACGCCGAGGTGTCGGTGTGCCGGGCGTGTCCGCGGCTGGTCACGTGGCGCGAAGAGGTGGCGGTGGTCAAGCGGAAGTCGTTCGCTGACCAGCCGTACTGGGGGAGACCGGCGCCGGGGTTCGGCTCGGCGCAGCCGGCCATCCTGGTCGTCGGGCTCGCGCCCGCAGCCAACGGCGCCAACCGTACCGGCCGCGTGTTCACCGGCGACCGGTCCGGGGATTTCCTGTTCGGGTCGATGCATCGCACCGGGTTGGCCAACCAGCCGACCGCGATCGACAGCGCAGACGGGCTGTGCCTGAACAATATTCGCGTCGCCGCGGCGGTGCGCTGCGCGCCGCCGGGCAACGCACCCACGCCGGCCGAGCGCAGCACCTGCGCACCGTGGCTGGACGCCGAATGGCGCCTGGTCGGCCCGCACGTGCGGGTGATCGTCGCGCTGGGCGGGTTCGCATGGCAGGCGGCGCTGGCGATGATTCGTCGGGCCGGCGGCGCGGTCGGCACCCCGGCGCCCAAGTTCGGCCACGGCGTGGCGGCGCCGCTGGACACCCCGCAAGGTCAGGTGGCGCTGCTGGGCTGCTATCACCCCAGCCAGCAGAACACCTTCACCGGACGGTTGACCCCGGCGATGATGGACGACATCTTCCACCGCGCCCTTGCGATGTCACGGTGACGGGAACGTCGCGCGGCCTCGATGCGTTGCACTGTCAATGCGTCTTTCTGTCCTCGATCTCGTCCCCGTGCGCTCCGACCAGACCACCTCGGACGCGCTGGCCGCGACGACACGCCTGGCCCAGACCGCCGACCGGCTCGGCTACACCCGCTATTGGGTGGCCGAGCACCACAACATGCCGTCCGTGGCGGCGACCAGTCCGCCGGTCCTGCTGGCCCACCTCGCCGCACACACGTCGGCCATGCGGCTGGGCTCCGGCGGGGTGATGCTGCCCAACCACGCACCGCTGGCCGTGGCCGAGCAGTTCGCGCTGCTCGAGGCCGCCCACCCCGGCCGGATCGATCTGGGCATCGGCCGGGCTCCGGGGTCTGACCCCGTCACCTCGATGGCCCTGCGGGGCGCGGCCGGCCGCGATGACCGCGACATCGAGGCGTTTCCGGAGTACCTCGACGACGTCGTCGCGCTGATGGGCGCCAAGGGGGTCCGCGTCGCTCTGCCGCGCGACTTGATGCGGGACAACTACATTCTCAAGGCCACGCCGGCCGCCGCGTCCGAGCCGAAGCTGTGGCTGCTCGGCTCGTCGATGTATTCGGCGCATCTGGCCGCGGCCAAGGGCCTGCCCTACGTGTTCGCCCACCACTTCTCCGGGCAGGGCACCGCGGAAGCGTTGCAGACCTACCGTGCCGAATTCCGGCCCAGCGACCTGGCCCCGGAACCGCTGACTTTCCTGACCGTGAACGCGGTAGTGGCCGAAACCCATGACGAGGCACTGCGATTGGTGTTACCCAACCTCCAGATGATGGCGCGGTTGCGGACCGGGGCGCCGCTGGCACCCATCGATCTGGTCGAGGACGCCGAGGCGTTGGACATGGGTCCACGCGCTGCGTCGGTCATCGACCACGGGCTGCGCCAAGCCGTGGTGGGCAGCCCGTCGGAGGCGGCCGCCCAGGTTCGCGAGCTGGCGGCGGCGTTCGATGTCGACGAGGTGATGATCCACCCGGTCGCCTCGGCCCACCGCGGCGTCGACCCGGCGACTTCACCGGCGCGCGAGGCGACGCTGGAGTTGCTCGCCAAGGAGTTGTTCTAGACCTTCGGGGTGAGCCGGACCAGGGGGATCTTGCGGCTGGTGCGGCGCTGGTAGCCGTTGTAACGGTTGCTGTTGTCCCGATTCACCAGCTCCCACAGCCGCGGATAGTCGGGATCATCGGCGAGCACCGGAGTTGCCGTCACCGCCAATCTGCGCGGCCCGAGGTTGATCTCGACGTCGGGGTTCGCTTTGAGGTTGTGGTACCAGCCGGGAGCTCGGGGATCGCCACCCTTGGAGGCCACGACGTAGTAGAGCCCGCCGTCGGGGAAGTAGGAAAGCGTGTTGGTGCGCTGCTTGCCGGTCTTGGCCCCGACCGTGTGCAGCAGCAGGCTCGGCGGCACACCGGGCAGCGGAATGCGGTGGCCGATACGGCCGTTCGTGCGCTTGTAGAGCGCGTCGTGCAGCATCAGCAGCCGGACGCCGACGTTCTGCTCGATCCAGAGGGGGATGTTCATCTGGTCAATCCAACTCGGCGGCGTCGATCTGCGCCAGTGCCTCGCGCAGCAGGCGACCGGTCTCCGTCCGGTCGGCGTCGCGGCGAACCAGCATTCCCTTGGCGAACGACAGCTTGTCGCCGTCGCGGCGCGGTACCACGTGCAGATGGATGTGGAAGACGGTCTGAAATGCGGCCTTCCCGTCGTTGATCGCGATGTTGTTGCCGTCGGCGTGCAGCCCTGACGCCCGCGCCGCCTGTGCGATGCGCTGGCCCAGCGTCACCATCGCGGCCAGCGTCGCCGGTGGGGTGTCGGTGAGGTCGACGGTGTGCCGTTTGGGGATGACCAGCGTGTGACCCCGCGTGAACGGCCGGATGTCGAGGATGGCCAGGTAGTCGTCGTCCTCATGGATCGTGATGGCCGGGGCTTCGCCCGCGACGATGGCGCAGAAAACGCAGGACATCTCCTCACCGTAGCCGCACGTCAGTTGGCGTTCTGCGCCGCCCATTCGCCTAGTCGACGGTCCCTCTCCTCGGCGGAGATCTCTTCGACCCGCGTCATCACCGTCCACCGCACGCCGAACGGATCCCGCAGTGAGGCGAACCGGTCGCCGGTGGCGAAATCCTGCGGTTCCTCGCGGACGGTCGCGCCGGCTTGCCGTGCCCGCTCCACGACGGCGTCGACGTCGGCGCAGTACAGCGCCACGGAGTGGGTGACCACGTCGCCGTCGGGCGAAGGCGCAGCGATGCCGTAGGCCTCCGCGGGATCGCCGAGTTGCAGTCGACCGGTGCCGAAGTCCAGTTCGGCGTGCGCGATGGTCCCCTCGGGCCCCGCCATCCTCTCGACCAGCATCGCGCCGAAAACGCTGCCGTAGAACTCGATTGCCGCTGCTGCTCCGTCGACGCACAAGAAGGGGGTCAGGGAGGTGTATCCGGGTGGGATGGGAGATGTGGACATGCTCTCGAGTTTCGTAGTCTCGATCGAGTGGGGGCTTGGAAAAAGGCGACAGCGGATCAGCCGATGCGCGGTGTCGTCGGTCGGCCCGCGAGTGCGTCGGCGTTCGATCTACAGCGGTGGGCGCCGAGCACTGAGACGGCGCGATTCGTGGAGCACTTCTGGTCGGTCAGCTGGGATCTGCCCGACGAGTCGTCGTTCGACAGCACCGTCCTGACGTTTCCGTCGATGCACCTCACCCGCGAATGGGGAACTGACAGAGACAGGCACGGCGTCCCGTTGCCCAACACACTGGTGCACGGTGTCGTCGAGCGGGTGTTCCGCACCACCCTGCGAGCGCGCGGTGCCGTCGTCGGTGCCCGGTTCTCACCCGGCGGTTTCGTCGCACGCTTCGGCGGGGACGCGTCGTCGTTCACCGGCCACGTTGTCATTGCCGAGATGCTCTGTGGCGCTGATGATCTCGTCGACGACGTGACTGTGGCAGCTGAGCAGCTGGACCGTTTGATCGGCGCGACCTCGGTGGTCGATCCCGTGCTGCCGGCGTTGACGGTGATGCTGGACAGGATGCGCGACGACCCGGACGTGCAGCGGGTCGACCAGGTGATGGCGCACTCGCCGTGGAGTGTGCGGACCACTCAGCGCGTGTTCCGCCGTTATGTCGGTGTGCCGGTGAAGTGGGTGTTGTGCCGGTACCGGTTGCAGAACGCCGCATGGGAGATCGAGACCCGTGCCGACGTCGATTTCGCCGATCTGGCGGTCCGGTTGGGCTGGTATGACCAAGCGCACTTCAGCAATGACTTTCGCGCCATGCTGGGCACCACGCCGGGCGAGTATGCCGCGCAGCACGGCCCCGTCACTGCGTGATCTGGCGCCAGGCAGCCAATTTGACCTCGAACGCCGCGGTATGGGCGGGGCTGGTCGACGGGAGCCGAACAGTGCGTAGGGGATGGGTGGTGTGAACGAGGCGCTGATAGTTGCGTGCCGCCGCCGCGCCGTTGAAGTACACACGCTCGATGGTGGGGTGCGCGGCGAAGAACGCGTCGAAGTCGTTGGCCACCATGCTGGCCGGCTCGACCGCGGCATCAAGGCTGCCGACCCGGCGGCACGACGCCAGCACATCCCACACCGCCACTCCGGCATCGGTGAGCCCGCGCACGCGTTCGTCGTACGGTGCTGCCGCGTCGAACCCGAAGAGCTGCGCGGTGATTCGCCAGAACGCATTGCGCGGATGGGCGTAGTAGCGATGCTGCTCCAGCGACATGACTCCGGGCATGTTGCCGAGGATCAGCACCTCGGCGCGGTCGCCGACGAGCGGTGAGAAGCTGCGCACGGTCGGAGGTGCCATGGTTCCTGTGTAGCGCACTGTAGGTTGAGCGCGTGGCCGATGACGTCGATCTGGAGGCAGCGGGGCTGCTCGACGGGCTCGAGGGCGATGCGCGTGCCGAGCGTGCGGAGCTGATCCCGTGGCTGTTGGAGCGTGGGGTGAGCGTCGAGCAGATCCGGGCCAGTTCGTCCCCGATGCTGCTCGCGTCACGGCGGGTGATCGGCGACGACGGTGTGTACGTGTCAGCGCGGGAAGCGGCCGAGAAGTACGACGTCGACCTCCAGTTGTTCGAGCGGATCCAGCGCGCGATGGGACTGCCGCGCATCGAGGATCCGGACGCGGCGGTGTTGTTACGTGCTGATGCCGAGGCGGCCAAGTTCACGCGTGACTTCCTGGCCGCGGGCATCGACCCCGACGAGCTGGTGCAGATCACGCGTCTCCTCGGCGACGGGGTGGCCCGGGCGGCTGAGGCGATGCGGTATGCAGCGTTGGCCGCCGTGATTCGTCCGGCGGCAAGCGAATTGGAGGTCGCACAGGCCTCGGAGAAGCTCGTGGCCGAATTGGCGCCGCTGTTGGGGCCGTTGATTCAGGACGTCCTCCTGTTGCAGCTGCGGCATGCGATCGAGACCGAGGCGGTCAATGCGATCGAGCGGGCAGAGGGTCAACACCTGCCGGGGGCGAGGCTGGTGACGATCGCATTCGCCGATCTCGTCGGTTTCACCAAGCTCGGCGAGGCCTTGCCGCCCGAGGATCTCGAGCGGCTGGCGCAGCGGTTGGCCGACATGACGCGCGAGGTCGCCGTCGCGCCGGTCCGCTTCATCAAGACCATCGGTGACGAGGTGATGTTGGTCAGCCCGGAGCCGGTGCCGCTGCTGGAGGCAGTGCTGCGCCTGGTCGACGCGACCGATGACGACGGAGACTTTCCTCGGCTGCGCGTCGGGCTGGCCACCGGGATGGCGGTCAGTAGGGAAGGGGACTGGTTCGGTAGCCCGGTCAATCTGGCCGCTCGGGTGACGGGCGCGGCTCGACCGGGGTCGGTGCTGGTTGCTGAGAGTGCGCGCGAGGCGATCGGTGACGACGACCGGTTCACGTGGTCTTTTGCCGGGGCTCGGCACCTGAAAGGGATCAAGTCCGACGTGAAGCTGTTCCGCGCGCGGCGGGCCGAGCGCGAAGGGGCGTAGACGTTGGCGCCGGTCCTTCTGTGGGCTGCTGTCCTGTATGCGCGCCCATCATTGCCGGCCTTTGCCGTCTATGGCGCAGTGACTCAACCGTTGATCTCGTGAGACCGCGCGATGAGGTCGGCTATCGCGGCCTGAAAGTCGTTGCGTCGTCTGTCACTCCAGCCCGCGGTCAACTTGTCGAACATGCGCTCCTGCCACGCATTGGCTTCCCGAAGGACGGCGTGCCCGCTGGCTGTCACGGCTACGTCGCGGCTACGGCCATCCGCTGGGGTTGGGGTCATCGTCAAATACCCGGCGTCGACCGCATTCTTGATCATGCGTGACGCGCCGCTCTGATCGATGCCGATCTCCTGAGCGACCGCGTTGACCGTCGCGGCCTGCTTGCGATGCACCAGTGCAGCCACGGCCTCCGTCGCCAAGACCAGCCGTCCCTGTTCGGCGATCGAACCGTCGCTTGCCGTGGAACGCCTGGACCAATGCCGCACGAAACCGAACAGCAGTTGCCCCGGTCCCGGTGAGCTCATTCGGTCTCTGCCATCTCACGACAGATGTATGCCAGATCCAGCGCCGACCGCAGATCGGGCAGGCGCAGTGCGGCCGAGACCTTCCCGCCTCTGACCCGGAACACGGTCGCCACTCGGGTCGGCGTGTGGTTCTGAGGCCATGTCGCATCCTGCTCGACCACCATCAGCCGCCCGCTGATCGGATGCCACGAGCGCGGCGTCAGCCGGATGCCAGACCGCTCCACCCACCCTGAGAACTGCTCTGGTGAGATCGGTCCCGCACCTTTCGGGCCGAGCACGACGACCGGGTCGCTCACGGCAGCGGATGACCGGCGCAGGTCGCCAGCGTTTACCGCCGCATGCCACTCAGTGATTGCCTCTTCCAGCTGCGACTCCATGCAGAAAATATATGCGAAACGCATGTATCTAGCGAGTTGTCCGGCAGCACCATTTTTGTCGGACCCTCGAACTAGTGTTCGATACATGGATGTGGTCGCGGGTGCGGTGGCGGGGATGCGGGCTCAGCTCGCGATCCTGCATGACGCCTGCGACGGGTTGTCGCATCGTGAGCTGGTGGCCCTACTGGCCGAGGTCACGACGGTGGTCCGGTCTGTCCCGGCGCTGGAACATCACATCCTGGCTCGACTGACCACGGAGACGGAGCCGCGCCGGCTCGGGGAGGCATCGTGGAAGAAGGTGCTGACGACCGCGCTGCGGGTGTCGGAGAAAGAGGCGAAACGCCGGTTGGCTGATGCGGCGGCGTTGGGGCCGCGTCAAGCAGTGACGGGCGAACCGTTGCCGCCTCGGTGGGAGGCGACCGCCACCGCCCAGGCTGCTGGCGTGTTGGATGCCGAGCACGTCGCGGTCATCGCCAGGTTTCACGATCGACTGCCGGTGTGGGTGGATGTCGACACCCGCGCCGCCGCCGATCGACAGTTGGCGTCATTGGGGACAGGGTTGACCCCAGAGGACTTGAAGAAGGCCGCGGATCGGTTGGCGGCGATGATCGACCAGGACGGTCCCGAACCCACCGATGCTGAGCGTGCCCGTCGGCGTGGCATCTCAATGGGTGAGCAACAGGCCGACGGCATGAGCCGTTTGACCGGCTGGGTGACTCCTGAGTTCCGCGCGTATTACGAGGCGATCCAGGCGAAACTGGCCGCGCCGGGGATGTGCAACCCCGATGACCACACCCCGTGTGTGGAGGGCGAGCCCGCTCCCGAGCAAGCCCGCTCCGATAACCGCAGTGCGGCGCAGCGCCATCATGATGCGTGGCTGGCCGTCGGGCGCATGGCGCTGTCCACGGGTGAGTTGGGTCAGCACAACGGATTACCGGTCACGGTGATTGTGTCGACCACCCTGCAGGAGCTGGAGAAAGGTGCGGGAGCCGCGGTCACCGGCGGCGGCTCCCTGCTCCCGATGGCGGACCTGATCCGGATGGCCGCCCACGCCCATCACTACTTGGCGGTGTTCGACCAGCACACCAACCAACCGCTCTACCTCGGCAGGACGAAGCGGTTGGCGAGCCCGGCGCAGCGGATCATGCTGCACTCCTCCGCGCGGGGCTGCACCCGGCCGGGCTGCACGGTGCCCGGCTATTGGACCCAGGTGCATCACGTCGATGACTGGAAAGACGGCGGGGCTACCGACATCACCAACCTGACCCTCGCGTGCGGGCCGGATAATCGGATGGTCGAGCAGACCGGCTGGACCACCCTCGTCAACCACCGCGGCCAAGTCGAGTGGCTACCCCCACCCGACCTCGACACGGGGCAACGCCGCGTGAACGGCTACCATCACCCCGAGCGGCACCTCCTCCCCGAGGACGACCACGGACCGTGATCAGTGCGCCGGGGTGAATCCCCGCAGCCGCAGGCTGTTGGTCACCACGAACACCGAGCTGAAAGCCATTGCCGCTCCGGCGATCATCGGGTTCAGCAGACCGGCTGCCGCGAGTGGCAGCGCCGCGACGTTGTAGGCGAACGCCCAGAACAGGTTGCCCTTGATGATGCTCAGAGTCCGGCGGGACAGTCGAATCGCGTCGGGCACGGCACGCAGGTCGTCACGCACCAGCGTCAGATCGCTCGCCTCGATCGCGACGTCGGTGCCGCTCCCCATGGCCAGGCCGAGGTCGGCCTGCGCCAGCGCGGCCGCATCGTTGACACCGTCACCCACCATCGCGACGACCTTGCCCTCGCGCTGCAGGCTGACGACGGTGTCGACCTTCTCTTGCGGCAGGACGCCGGCGATCACCCGCTCGATGCCCACCTCGGCGGCCACTGCCCGGGCCACCGTCTCGTTGTCGCCGGTGACCATGATCGGTGTCAGGCCCATCTGCTGGAGCATCGAAATCGCCTCAGCAGAGGTCGCTTTCACCGTGTCTGCCACGGCCACCACTCCGCGCGCCCGGCCGTCCCAGCCCACCGCCACCGCGGTGCGACCATCGGTTTCGGCCCGCTGCACCGCGGCGCCTACGTCCGACCCGACATCGAAGCCCTGCTCGTCGAACAGTCGGAGCCGGCCGAGGAGCACGGTCCGGCCGTCGACGACAGCGCGCACTCCCAAGCCGCGCAGATTCTCGAACGACGTGACTGCCGGCAGGGTTCCGAGGGCATCGCGGGCGCCGCCGCTGATCGCCCGTGCGATCGGATGCTCGGAAGCGCTCTCGGCAGCACCGGCGATCCGCAACACCTCGTCGTGCTGCTCACCACCGGCAGCGACGACGCCGGCCACCGTCATCGTTCCCGTCGTCACGGTGCCGGTCTTGTCGACGATCACGGTGTCCACCCGCCTCGTCGACTCGAGCACCTCCGGGCCCTTGATCAAGATGCCCAGCTGCGCACCACGTCCCGTCCCGACCATCAGCGCCGTCGGTGTCGCGAGTCCCAACGCGCACGGGCACGCGATGATCAGCACCGAGACAGCCGCGGTGAACGCTGCTGCCGCCGGCGCCCCGACGACGAGCCAGAAGACGAGCGTCGCAACGGCCAGCCCGATCACCACCGGCACGAACACCGCTGAGATGCGGTCGGCCAGCCGTTGCGCGGAGGCCTTGCCGTTCTGTGCGTTCTCGACCAAGCGGGCCATCTGCGCCAGCTGCGTGTCGGCTCCCACCCGACGTGCCTGCACCACCAGCAGGCCGTCGACGTTGACCGTCGCCCCGACCACCTCGTCGCCGGGGCGCACGTCCACGGGGACCGATTCACCGGTCAGCATCGAGGCGTCGACAGCGGAGTTCCCCTCCAGCACAACGCCGTCGGCGGCGACCTTCTCGCCGGGGCGCACGACGAACTCGTCGCCGACACGGAGATCATCGATCGGGATGCGTTGTTCCACGCCGTTTCTGCGCACGGACACGTCTTTGGCGCCCATGTCGAGCAGGGCGCGCAGTGCCGCGCCGGCCTGCCGTTTGGCCCGCGCTTCGAGGTAGCGCCCTGCCACCAGGAACGTCGTCACCCCGGCCGCGGCCTCCAGGTAGATGTTCCCGGCGCCGTCGGTGCGCGCGATCGTCAAGTCGAAAGGATGGGTCATCCCCGGCATGCCGGCGTGACCCCAGAACAGCGCGTAGATCGACCAGCCGAACGCCGAGAGCGTGCCGATCGAGATCAGCGTGTCCATCGTGGCGGCGCGGTGCCGCAGGTTGGTCCACGCCGCGACGTGGAACGGCCACCCGCCCCAGACGACCACGGGCGCCGCGAGCGTCAGCGACAACCACTGCCAGTAGGTGAACTGCCAGGCGGGCACCATCGCCAACGCGATGACCGGCACCGTCAGCGCCACGCAGATGAGCAGGCGCCGCCGCAGCGGATCGTCGGGCGCCGGTTCGGCGGCGGGGGCCTGCTGGGGAAGTGATGCGTGATAGCCGGCCGCCTCCACCGCGGCCAGGAGCTGGTCGGGCGTGACGTGTCCGTCGTACTCGACGCGTGCTTTCTCCGTCGCGAAGTTCACCGTCGCGGCGACGCCGTCGAGCTTGTTCAGCTTCTTTTCCACCCGCGCCGCGCAGGACGCGCACGTCATGCCGTCGATCGACAGCTCCACCGAGATCATGGTCGGCACCGGCTTCCCCGCTCAGTTCGCCAGCAGCTCGGCACGCACCGAGGAGGCGCACCCGCCGCACGTCATACCCTCGACGGTGATCGTGGTGGTGCTCATGAGAATCCTCTCCTGGGCGGTGTGACGCGCCCACCCGACATGTGTACCATACCCCCCTAGGGTATAAAAAGCTACAGACAGGAGTGACGACGGTGTCCCTTTTCATGACGGTTTCACGCCACAGGGCTGCGGTGGCGGCTACGGGAACCGCCCTGGTACTGCTGCTGAGTGGATGTACCGACAGCGGTCAGGACAATGCCGCAACGACGACCAGCGCGCACAGCGATGGCGGCCACGACCACGGGTCGATGACGCACAGTGCGGATCCGGCCGCCGGCCACAACGATGCGGACGTGTCCTTCGCCGCCGGCATGGTGCCCCACCACGAGCAGGCCATCGTCATGAGCGACATCATCCTGGGCAAGCAGGGCATCGACGGCCGCGTCGTCGAGCTGGCCACGCAGATCAAGGCGGCGCAGGGGCCTGAGATCGCGACCATGAAGCAGTGGCTCTCCGAGTGGAATGCTGCGCCGATGAACCATGAGGGTCACGACATGACCGATATGGGCATGATGACCGACCAACAGCTGGACCAGCTGCGGCAGGCCCAGGGCGTCGATGCGGCACGGCAATTCCTCACCGGCATGATCGCCCACCATGAAGGTGCGGTGCGGATGGCGCAGACCGAACTCGACTCCGGTGAAGCGGCAGACGCCAAGAAGCTCGCTCAGGACATCATCGACACCCAGCAGCGCGAGATCGCGACGATGAAGCAGATCCTCGGTTCGCTGTAGATGCGGGTCCTGGTGCAGCGGGTGACCGCCGCGCGTGTCACCGTCGCCGGGAAGACGGTCGGCGAGATCCGGCCGGCCACCCAGGGCCTGCTCGCGCTGGTCGGGGTCACCCACGATGACGACGCGGGCAAAGCCGCCCGGCTGGCCGAAAAGCTCTGGCAGCTGCGGATTCTCGACGCCGAGAAAGCGGCAGCCGAGATCGCCGCGCCGATTCTGGTGGTCAGTCAGTTCACGCTATACGGCAACACCACGAAGGGGCGCCGGCCCACGTGGAATGCCGCGGCTCCCCGCGCGGTGGCCGAGCCCCTGGTCGACGCGTTCTCCGATGCCCTTCGCACCCTCGGTGCGCAGGTGCAGACCGGCGCCTTCGGAGCCGACATGAAAGTCGAGCTCGTCAACGACGGCCCGGTGACGGTGCTGCTCGAACTCTGAGGAGTCACTGCGCGGTGGTGACCTGCACCCCTTCGGATGGCTGCACGATGACGAAGCCGTTGCCGTAGAACGAGACCTGCACCGCTTCACCCGAGCCGCGCCCGATCAGCGCGCCGGCCTTGAAGCTCGTCTTGAGCTGCGTCTGCAGATTGGCCGACCAGGCGACGACGGCATTGGTGTCGGCGAACGTCGGTGCCTCCCCGGCGTTGAGCACCACCGGCGGCCCGTCGGTGGTCAGCGCGACCCAGCCGGTGCCGCGCAGCGTCGTGTTGAACAGCCCGCCCGTGGCGATGCTGCCGCCCTTCACGCGTTCGATGTTCCAGTCCAGGCTCGACGAGAAGGCAAGCACGTTCTTGCCGCTGATGGACAGGCCCGAGTTCGTCAGGTTCAGCAGATGCACGTCGTAAGCACGCTCGGCGAGGAAGACGTCACCCTGGCCCGCGCAGCGCATCAGCGGCAACCCCTCGCCGGTCAGCGCCTTCTTGATGAACCGGGACGCGCCGCCGCCTTCGAACGAGAAGTCGACGTTGCCCTGGTAGGCGACCATCGAGCCCTGTCGCGCCATGAACGGCTCACCCAGCCGGACGCGCAGCAGCTTGGCGTTCTGGTTGCCGATCGCCTTCGCTTCCTTCTCGCTGAACCGGCCGTCGACGAGATCACCACTGATACCGGCGAATCCGCCGTCTCCCAGCGGCTGAGCCTGCGCCTGAACCTGGGCCTGCGGGGGCTGCTGCTGGGCGGGTTGCCCCTGGCCGAGCGGCGCGCGCATCACCTGCCCGCCGGCGGACACCTGGTCGGTCCACCGTTGTCCGTCGTGCCATCGGTAGTCGTAGCGACCCTCGGGGTCGGGCTGCCACGTGCCTTGTCCGGGTGCTGTCACGGTTGCCGCCTTCCGTCGCTGGTGCGCATCACCATAATGCCGTTCGCCGAGGGTGAACCCCGTTCCTGCACCAATGCAACGGTGTAATCATGTAATCATGAGACATCACCCGCACAGTAGAAGGTCCGGCCGTTCCGGCGGCTGGCAGCAGGCCGATCAGCCCGACGCCCGCGACGCCGCCGACTGGATCGCCGGCCGACTTCCCGAGGAATGGTTCGCCGGTGACCCGGATGTCACCGTCGACCGCGAGGAGATCACCGTGGTCGGACGCCTCCCCGACGCCGACGGTGACCAACCAGAGAGCGAGGCTCGTGCCTCGGGACGGGCCGCGCGGTTCCGTGAGCAGACCCGTGCTGAGCGTATGCGCATCGCCGACGAAGCCGAGGCCCGCTACGGTCGCAAAGTCGCGTGGGGCGTGACGGTTGGCGACGAGCGAATCCTGTTCACCCACTTGGCGGTACCGGTGATGACGCGGCTGCGTCAGGCTGAGCGTCAGGTCCTCGACACACTGGTCGACGCCGGGGTCGCGCGGTCCCGCTCCGACGCCTTGGCCTGGTCCGTACGGCTGGTCGGTGAACACGCCGACGAGTGGCTGGGCAAGCTGCGCGACGCCATGCGCGAGGTGGACGACCTTCGCGCGCAGGGGCCGCAGCTGTAAGCGGTGCTCAGGCCTGGATCATCGTCCAGTACGCGCCGCGGCGGGCTATCAGATCGTCGTGGGTGCCCTGCTCGACGATCCGGCCCGCGTCCATCACGAGAATCAGATCGGCGTCGCGGATCGTCGAAAGACGGTGCGCGATCAGGAAACTCGTGCGCCCCCGGCGCAGCCCGGCCATGGCGTGCTGGATCAGCACCTCGGTGCGGGTGTCCACCGAGCTGGTCGCTTCGTCGAGGATCAGCAGCTGAGGCCGCGCCAGTACGGCCCGCGCGATCGTGATCAGTTGTCGTTCACCCACACTGATGTTGGTACCGCCGTCGGCGATGCGCGTGTCATAGCCGTCGGGCAGGGTGTGTACGAACCGGTCCACGTAGGCAGCGGTGGCGGCCTCGATCACCTCGTCGCGATCGGCGTCCGGACGCCCGTAGGCGATGTTCTCGTAGACGGTGCCGGCGAACAACCAGGTGTCCTGCAGCACCATGCCGATGCGGGACCGCAGAGCAGACCGGCTCACCGAGGTGATGTCGACACCGTCGACCAGGATCTCTCCGGCGTCGACGTCATAGAACCGCATGAGCAGGTTCACCAGGGTGGTCTTGCCGGCACCGGTCGGCCCGACGATCGCGACAGTGGTGCCCGGCTCGACGATCAGGCTCAGCCCTTCGATCACCGATGCCTCCGGCCGGTAGCCGAACCACACGTCGCGAAACTCGACCCGGCCGCTGCCGATGCCAGGGGAGGGCAGTTCCCGGGCCGGCGCCGGCGGTTCCTCCTCGGCGTCCAGCAGCTCGAAAACTCGTTCGGCGCTGGCGATCCCCGATTGCAGGGTGTTGTACATGCCGGCGATCTGGGTGAGGGGCTGGTTGAACTGCCGCACATACTGGATGAACGCCTGGATACCGCCGAGGGTGATCTGTCCGGTGGCGACCTGGAGCCCGCCCACCACCGCCACCGCCACATAGCTGAGGTTGCCGACGAAGATCGTGGCGGGGGAGACCAGGCCGGACAGGAACTGCGCCCCGAAGCTGGCGTGGTAGACGTCGTCGTTCAACTCGGCGAATTGCCGCTGCGCCGCGGCGCGATGGCCGTACGTGGTGACGACGGTGAAGCCGCTGTAGGTCTCTTCGATGTGGGCGTTGAGCTTGCCGGTGTTGGTCCACTGCGCGACGAACAACCGGCGGGAGCGCCGCGCGATCGAGCGGGTGATCCACAGCGACAGCGGCACCGTCACCACCGTGAACAGTGTCAGCAGTGGCGAGATCGTCAGCATCATCACCAGCACGGCGACCACGGTCAGCACCGAGGTGAGCAGCTGGGTGATCGACATCGACAGCGACTGGGCGAGATTGTCGACGTCATTGGTGACACGACTGAGCACCTCGCCGCGCTGCCGGGTGTCGAAGTAGCGCAACGGCAGCCGGTGGATCTTGTCCTCGACGTCGGCCCGCAACGCCACCATGGTCTTCTGCACGACGACGTTGAGCAGCCGCGCCTGCAGCCAGACCATCAGCGCGGCAACCAGATACAGCGCAAGCGCCAGGGCCAGGGTGCGGGCCACCGCGCTGAAGTCGACGCCCTGGCCCGGGACGACGTTCATCCCCGACAGCAGATCGGCGAACGTGGTGTCGCCGCGCGCCCTGGCCGCCTCGATCGCCTGCTCCTTGGTCAGCCCGGCCGGGAGTCGCCGCCCCACCACACCGTTGAACAGCAGATCGGTCGCGTGGCCGAGGATGCGCGGCCCGATGACTCCTATCGCAATACCCCCGACGCCGAGCAGGATCACCGCCACGGTCATGCCTCGCTGCGGCGTCAGCCTGGCGAGCAGACGCAGCGCCGAGGCTCGGAAGTCGCGCGAGCGGGCCTGCGGGGGCTCGGCCATCCGCATCGAGCGTGCCAGCGGTCCGCTCATGGCGTTCCGACCGACTGGGAATCCGCGAACTCGCGGTAGGCCGTGCACCCGGTGATCAGCTCGTCGTGCGTGCCGGCGCCGACCACCCGCCCGTCGTCGATGACCACGATGTGATCGGCCTCGGCGACGGTCGAAATGCGCTGTGCCACGAGGAGCACCGTGGCGTCGGCCGAGGCCTCGCGCAGCCGGGCCCGCACCGTGGCGTCGGTGTGCACGTCGAGCGCGGAGAACGCATCGTCGAACAGGTAGATCGTCGGCTTGCGGATGACCGCACGCGCGATCGCGAGTCGCTGCCGCTGGCCCCCGGAGAAGTTCATCCCACCCTGGGCGACGCGCTGTTCCAGTCCGTCGGGGTGTGCCGCGACGAAGTCGTCCGCGGCAGCCACCCGCAGCGCAGCCCACATCTCGTCGTCGGTCGCGTCCGACTTGCCGAAACGCAGGTTGTCGGCAATGGTGCCGGAGAACAGGTAGCCGCGCTGCGGCACCAATCCAACGGCCGCCCAGAGAGTTTCGATGTCCAGGGTGCGGACGTCGATTCCGTCGACCAGGACCGCTCCGTCGGTCACGTCGTAGAGGCGGCAGATCAGCGAGATCAGCGTGGACTTCCCCGACCCCGTCGAGCCGACGATCGCGGTGGTCGCCCGGGGGCGGGCGGTCAGCGAAACCTCCTGCAGCACCGGTCGGTCCGCGCCGTCGTAGCAGAAGGTCGCGTCGGCGAACCGGATCTCCCCGCTGACGTGGTCGGGCGTCACCGGGTCGGCCGGGCTGACGATCGTCGGCCGGGTCGCGAGCACCTCGGTGATGCGTTCGGCGCATGCGGAGGCGCGGGGGATGATCACCAGGATGAACGTCGCCATCAGGACGGCGACCAGGATCTGCATGAAGTACGACAGGAACGCGATCAGCGAACCGACCTGCATCTGCCCGGCGTCGATGCGTTGGCCGCCGAACCAGATCAGCGCCACGCTCGAGATGTTGATCACCAGCGTTGTGACCGGCAGCATCACCGCCTGCCATCGGCCGGCCTCCAGCGCGGCGTCGGCCAGCGCCTGGTTGGCCGTGGCGAACCTGCTGCGCTCGTAGGGTTCCCGCGCGAAGGCTCGCACGACCCGCAGCCCGGTCAGCTGCTCGCGCATCACCCGGTTGATGCCGTCGATCAGGCGTTGCAGCCGGCGGAAGATCGGCAGCAGGTGCGCGACGATCCAGTAGTTGGCCAACGCCAGCACCGGCACGCTGACCAGCAGCAGCCAGGACAGACCCGCGTCCTGGTGGATGGCCATCGCGATGCCGCCCACACACATGATCGGCGCGGTGATCAGCATCGTCGCCGTCAACTGCACCAGCAGCTGGATCTGCTGGACGTCGTTCGTGGTGCGGGTCAGCAGCGACGGTGCCCCGAAGTGCGCCGTCTGCTCGGCCGAGAATCCGGTGACGTGGCCGAAGATCACCGACCGCAGGTCGCGGCCGACGCCCATGCTCGCGCGGGAGCCGAAGTACACGGCGCCGACCGCGCAGGCCACCTGCAGGGCGGTCACGACGAGCATGATCCCGCCGAGCTCGACGATGCGCCGCAGATCGCCCTGGGCAACACCGTCGTCGATGATCGCGGCGTTCACCGTGGGCAGGTACAGCGTGGCCAGGGTGCTGACGAGCTGCAGGGCGGCGACCACCGCGAGAAGCGGGCGGTACGGCCGGGTGTGCCGGCGGAGCAGGCCCCAGAGCATCCCGCTACTGTTGCACACCCCCAGGTCGGGGCCGGTGCGCGGCCGGATACCTGAGAATCTTGTGAATTCGCAGGTCAGTCGGCCTGTCGGTGGTTGACCGGAGGGGCTGCCGCTACAGTGCATGGCGTGACCCGCAGCCCCCGCAGAATCCGACGGCCCGCGAAAGCGCTCGCCGTTGCTGCCGCGGCCGTGCTTCCGGTGCTGGCCGGGTGTTCCGATGACCAGCCGACGTCGCCGACGGTGCCGTCGACCGATGCGGCACCTGCCGCGGCGTCCCACGGTCCGTTCTTCCCGCAGTGCGGCGGCGTCAGCGACGCCGAGGTGATGAAGCAGACGCAGGTGCAGGGCCTGACCAACACGGCGCAGAACTCTGTGGGCTGCCAATGGCTGGTCGGCGGCGGCATCCTCGGTCCGCACTTCTCGTTCACCTGGTTCCGCGGCAGCCCGATCGGCCGCGAGCGCAAGACCGAGGAACTGTCGAGGACCAGCGTCGAGGACATCAACATCGAAGGCCACGACGGGTGGATCGCGTCCAACGAGGACCCGACGCTGGGGACGAACCTGTGCGAGATCGGCATCGGTTTCGACGACGACTTCATCGAGTGGTCCATCAGCTACGCGCAGAAGCCGTTCCCGGATCCGTGCGAGGTGGCCAAGGAACTCACCCGGCAATCGATTGTGAACTCCAGATGAGCGTTCGACGGGGACGGGCCGCGGCCGCGGCGGCGCTGGCAGGGCTGCTGCTCCTGACGGGGTGCACGCAGACGGTCGAGGGCACGGCGGCCAAGTCCGGCGGCGGCGATGTGCCGCGCAACAACGACTCCGAGCGCCAGTACCCCAACCTGCTCAAAGAGTGCGACGTGCTGACTCAGGACATCCTGGCCGAGACGGTCGGCGCCGACCCGCTCGACATCCAGTCCACGTTCGTCGGCGCTGTCTGCCGCTGGCAGGCAGCCAACCCGGCAGGCCTGGTCGACATCACGCGGTTCTGGTTCGAGCAAGGCGATCTGGAGAACGAGCGCAAGACCGCCCAGCAGCTGAACTACCAGATCGAGAACCGGTCGATCGCCGGCATCCAGTCCTTCGTGATGCGGCCCAACGACCCCAACGGCGCATGCGGTGTGGCCAGCGACGCCGCCGGGGTGGTGGGCTGGTGGATCAACCCGCAGGCGCCCGGTATCGACGCCTGTGGCATGGCGATCAAGTTGATGGAGCTGACGCTGGCCACCCGCGCCTAGCGCGGCACGTGGAAGTCGACGAGCTCCGCACCGCCGAGCTGTAGGCGGGCCCACGGTGCGCCGACGCGCAGCACCGCGATCGCCGACGTCGGGAACTTGGCCGAGAGTCGTTGCGCAGCATCGCCGTCGGCGGTCGCCTCGTCGGCCAATCCGAGGGCCAGCGACGACATCACCGGCTCGTGCCCGACCACGAGCAACGTGGCGGGGTCGTCGGCGAGTGCGTTGATCTCCTCGATGACGATGCCCGGCGTGGCCTCGTAGAGCCGGTCGGAGAACGTCGCGGGTGCGGTGATCCCGGTGCGCTCGAGTGTCTGCCGCGTCCTCGTCGCGGTCGAGCACAGCACGGCGTCGACCGGCGCGACGCTCGTCCGGATCCACTCGCCGGCCAGCGCGGCTTCGCGCTGGCCGCGCGGCGCGAGCGGGCGCCGGTGATCTGACACCCCGTCCGGATACTCCGATTTGGCGTGGCGCATCAGCACCAGCGTGCGTGTTCCGTCGCTCATGGGAGATAACGGTAGGCCATGTCGGTGCGCGTCCCCGGACTTGTCGGCGGCCCGCCCTAGACTTCCGATGCGCTCGCCACGAGCCCGCCGCACCAGGGGAAAGGACGGTCATCCGGCATGCGATTCCTGCACACCGCCGACTGGCAGCTCGGCATGACTCGGCACTTCCTCAGCGGTGAGGCGCAGCCCCGGTACTCGGCAGCGCGCCGCGCGGCGGTCAGCGCGCTGGGGCCGCTGGCGGCCGAGACGGGCGCCGAGTTCGTCGTGGTCGCCGGTGACGTGTTCGAGCACAATCAGCTCGCGCCGCGGGAGGTCAGCCAGGCGCTGGAGGCGATGCGCGGCATCGGGGTGCCGGTGTATCTGCTGCCTGGCAACCACGATCCGCTCGACGCGGCGTCGGTGTACACCAGCGCACTGTTCACCGCTGAACGTCCGGACAACGTCATCGTGCTCGACCGTTCCGGCGTGCACCGGGTGCGGCCCGGTCTGGAGCTGGTGGCCGCGCCGTGGTCGTCGAAGTTCCCCACCACCGACCTTGTCGGCCAGGTGCTCGATGGTCTGCCCGCCGACGGGGTGACGCGCATCGTCGTCGGGCACGGCGCCGTCGACATCCTGGTGCCGGACAAGGACCGGGCCTCGCTGATCGCGCTGGCCTCGCTGGAGAGCGCGATCGCACGGGGCGCCGTGCACTATGTGGCGTTGGGCGACAAGCATTCTGTGCTCGACGTCGGGTCCTCGGGCCGGGTCTGGTATTCCGGATCGCCCGAGGTGACCAACTTCGACGACGTCGAGCCCAACCCGGGACACGTGCTGGTGGTCGACGTCGACGAGGCGGACAGCCGCCGGCCCGTCCGCGTTGATCCGCGTCCGGTCGGCACATGGCGGTTCCTGTCGCTGCAGCGCGGCGTCGACGACAGCCGCGACGTGGCCGACCTCGACATCAACCTCGACCTGATGCCCGACAAGGACCGCACGGTGATCCGCCTCGGCCTGACCGGATCGCTGACCGTCACCGACAAGGCGGCGCTGGACCTGTGCCTGGACCGCTACGCCCGGCTGTTCGCCGCGCTCGTCCCGTGGGACCGGCACACCGACATCGCGGTGATGCCAGCCGACGGTGAGTTCGACGATCTGGGCATCGGCGGGTTCGCCGCCGCCGCGGTCGAGGAATTGGTGTGCACCGCGCGCTCGGCCGGTGAGGACGCCGAGGACGCCCGCGCCGCGCTGGCCCTGCTGCTGCGCCTGACCGAGGGAGGGGCGGCATGAAGCTGCACCGGCTGACGCTGACCAATTACCGCGGAATCGCCCACCGCGACATCACTTTCCCCGACAGCGGCGTGATCGTGATCAGCGGCGCCAATGAGATCGGCAAGTCCTCGATGCTCGAGGCGCTCGATCTCCTCCTCGATTCCAAGGACCGCTCGACCAAGAAGGACGTCAAGCAGGTCAAACCCACCCACGCCGACGTCGGCGCCGAGGTGACCGCTGAGATGTCAACCGGCGCATACCGATTCGTCTATCGCAAGCGTTTCCACAAGAAACCGGAGACGGAGCTGACGGTTCTGGCGCCGCGGCGCGAACAGCTCACCGGTGACGAGGCGCACGAGCGGGTGCGGTCGATCCTCGCCGAGACCGTCGACCTCGACTTGTGGCAGGCGCAGCGGGTGATCCAGGCGGCGTCGACGTCGGCCACGGAACTCTCAGGGTGTGATGCGCTGTCTCGCGCGCTCGACGTCGTCGCCGGTGAGGTCGATGACAGCTCCGCTGCAGCGGGCCCTGCCGACGCGCTACTCGTCGACCGGATCGACGACGAATACCGGCGCTACTTCACCGCGACCGGTCGGCCCACCGGAGAGTGGCTGGCGGCCACCAACCGGCTCCGGACCGCCGACGAAGAGGTCGCCCGCTGTGCGGCGGCGATCGCCGAAGTCGATGACGCGGTGCGCCGGCATGCGACGCTGACATCTGATCTCGAGGCATTGACAGTCGAAAAGAAGCGCACCGCAGACGCATTGGCCGCCGCTGCGCAGGCGGCTGACACGGTGGCAGCGCTGACCGGGCAGCTCGAGCAGGCGCGGGCCCGCGCCGAGGCCGCGGCGTCCACGCACGCAGCGTCGCTGGCCACGCTCACTGAGCGCCGGCGTACTCGCGCCGACGTCGACGAACGCATCGCGACCGTGGCACGTCTGCGCGCCGATGCCGACGCGGCCGCCGAGGATGCGGACACCGCCCGCGAGATGCGGGTGGCCGCGGACGCGACCGCCGCGGCGGCGAAGGCGGAACTCCAGCAGTGCAAAGAACGTGTCGACGCCGCGCATGGCGCGGTCGCGCTGCTGGCTGACCGGGAAGACGCCGACCGCCTGACTGCCCGCATCGCCACGATCGAGCGGCATCAGCGGGAACTCGACGCTGTGCGTCACGATCTCGCGGGCATCACCATGACCGCGGAATCGATGGCGACCATCGAGAGAGCCGCCGCGGCGGTCGAGCGGGCCACCGCCGCGGTCGAGCAGACCTCGGCCCACATCGAGATGATCGCAGCGGCCGACGTCGACGTCGAGATCGACGGCGCCCCCGTGACATTGGCAGCGGGGCAGGCGTGGACGACGGCGGTCTCGGGCGCGACCGGCATCGACGTGCCGGGGGTGCTGTCGGTCCGAGTGCTCGCCGGCGCCACCGCGGCCAACACCCAGGCCGCGCTCGACCGCGCGGCGGAGACTTTGACCGCGGCGCTGCAGGCGGTGGGGGCACCGGATCTGGACGCCGCCCGAGCGCTCGACACCCGGCGGCAGGAACTGCTGGCGAGCCGCAAGCAGATCACAGCGGTCCTCGAGGCGCTCGCCGCCGACGATTCGGTCGAGGTGCTGCGGTCCCGGCTGGCCGCGGTGCAGGCGCGCCTGCCCGCCGGTTCCGGCCACGAGGATGGCCTGTTCGACGAGGTCCTGCTCGATCCGAAGGCCCAGCGGCACGAGTTGGTGGAGGCCACCGCGGCGCACCAGCAGGCGCTGCGCGACTGCGAAACCCACGCCAAGGTCGCTGAGGCCGCCGCAGCGCTGGTGGCGGAGCGGGAGATGCGCGCAGCCCGCCTGGCGGAGAAGCTCGCCGTCGTCACCGAGGAACTGGCCGCAGCCCAGCAGCGGCTCGCGCAGGCGCGCAGCGCGGTCACCGACGATGAACTGGCCGTGACGGTGGAGTCCCATGCCGAGGCGGCGACCGCCGCGCAAGCCGTTGTCGCCCGCCTCGGCGAGGAGCTCGCCGGCCATCAACCCGAGCTGGTCCACGCCCGCCTCACTGAGGCACGCAGCGCCGCGGCCACGGTGGTCGCAGAGTGCGACGACGTCGTCGAAGCGCTGCGCGACGTCGCCGCCCAGCTGAAGGTTTTCGGCACCGAGGGCCGCAAGGGACGGCTCGACGCCGCCGAAACCGAGCGTGAGCGCGCGGCTGCCGACCACGCGCGGGTGCAGCGGCGGGCGCGGGCGGCGCAGCTTCTGCGCACCGTGATGGGCCGGCACCGCGACGCCATGCGGTCGCGCTACGTCGACCCGTTCCGCGGTGAGGTGGAACGGTTGGGCCGCATCGTCTTCGGCGATACCTTCGAGGTCGACGTCGACAGCGATCTGCGCATCGGACATCGGACCCTGGCGGGCCGCACGGTGCCCTACGACTCCCTGTCCGGCGGCGCCAAGGAGCAGCTGGGCATCGTGGCCCGGCTGGCCGGGGCAGCGTTGGTCGCCAAGGAGGACAGCGTGCCGGTGGTGATCGACGACGCGCTGGGCTTCACCGATCCCGAGCGGCTGGACCGGATGGCCGAGGTGTTCGACGCGGTGGCCGGCGACGGCCAGGTGATCATCCTGACCTGCAGCCCGCAGCGCTACGCAGGAGTGCAGACAGCGCGCCACATCGAGCTGGCGTCCTGACCCGAGGCCGGTGTCAGAAGTAGGCGTTGGCCGGAAGTGCGGTGCCGTGCAACAGGTTCTGGCCGATGGCGCGTGCCTTGAGTCCGACAGGGTTGTGCAGCGTGATCGTGCGGATGTTGCGCCAATGCCGGTCCAGGTTGCGGCTGCGGCTCGCCGCGCTGGCCCCGCCCAGCTCGAGCAGGCGCGTCGCAGCGTCGGGGGCGACCGCGTCCAGGTGCACCTTGACCTTGGCGACCTTGAGCTGGGCCTCGGTCGCCAGCGCGGCGTCGGGCAGGCGGTCCTCGCCGTAGGACTCGGTCGCCGCACCGATCGCGGTGGCCGCGTCCAGCACGGCCGCCCGGGCGATCGCGGCGGTACTGGCGATCTCGCCGAGCTGGCGCTGCAGTAGCGGGTCGTCGGTGGGCCGTTCGGTCACCGCGTGGCTGAAACTGCGCTCGCGCGACCGCAGCAGCGCCACCCCGTCGTCGACCACCGACTCCAGGATCCCGGCCACGACCGCGTGGATGAACAGCTGCAGTGAGGCATACTGCACGGTCGGCTGCGGCTCCGCGTCGTACGGGGTGTCGCTCAATATCTCGTCCTGCGAGACCGCAACGTCGGTGAACACGGTGGTGCCGGTGCCGGTGCGGCGCTGACCGAAGCCGTCCCAGTCGTCGATGATCTGCACACCCGCCCGGTCGGCGGGCACCACCACCGTGGCCACCGAATCGTGATCGGTGGTGGCCGTGACCGTCAGATAGTCGGAGAACAGCGTGCCGGTGCTGTAGAACTTCTCTCCGCTGAGCCGATAGCCGTGCTCGGCGGGCAGCAACCGGGTGTTGAACACCAGACTGCCCACCGCGTTGGAGCCCTTCTCGCTGAACGCGTTACCGAACGTCTTGCCCTCGGCCACCTTCGACAGCCACGCCGCCGACACCGGATCATGAGACGTCCGCAACCTCTCCTCCACGAACCAGAAGTGCGTGCGGAAGATGTGCGCAACGATCGGGTCGGCGCGCGCGACGTCGATGACGGTGGCGAACAGCTGCGGCACCGTCAATCCTGGGCCGCCGAACGAGGCAGGCAGGCGCAACGTGCCGAAGCCGGCCCGCTTGAGCGCCGCCACCTGCTCGACGGGATTCTCGTCGTTGCGATCGCGGTCGGCGGCCCCGGCAGCGATGTCACGCAGCAGCGCGGAGAAGTCGGCGGAGTCGGGCAGCAGGGTGGTGAGGTGGTCGACAGAGGTCATGACGGTGATTCCTACCGGCGTGCCGCGCGGGTGCCACGGCTTTCGATCAGCTCGAACCGAATCCGGCCCACGTAGCCCGCCCGCCGCAGCGGGGGCACAATGGGGCGCGATGACGATGAACGCCAAGCGTCGGCGCGTGCACGCCAAGCTGGCCGCGCAGCCGGGGGTGCGGCCCGTCCGCCGGCCCTTCGGCACGGGCGCGGCCACCGGCAGGCCAGGGGCCGACGACGAGTTCGACGTCTACTACGTGCGCAGCGGGCGCAAATCCGCCCACCCGCTGCTGATCATTCCGGGCGGTCCAGGGGCGGCGTCGGTAGCCCTGTACCGGGCGTTTCGCCGCCGCGCCGCACTCGCGGGACTGGACGTGATCATGGTCGAGCACCGCGGCGTCGGGCTGTCCCGGCACGACGACGCGGGACACGATCTGCCGCCCGAGGCGCTGACGGTGCGCGCCGCCGTCGACGACCTCGCCGCGGTGCTCGACGACGCCCACGTCGACACTGCGATCGTCTACGGCGCCTCCTACGGCACTTACCTCGCCGCCGGTCTGGGGGTGGCGCACCCGTCGCGGGTGCACGCCATGGTGCTCGATTCACCGCTGCTGTCGGCCGGCGACATCGCCGAGGTGCGGGCGCAGACCCGCAGGGTGCTGTGGGACGGAACGGAGCCCGGCACCGCGGACCTGGCGGCCAAGGTGCGCCGGCTGGTGCAGACCGGAGTGGTGACGAGCAAGGACGTCCAGCTCATCGGTGACATGTACGGCGTGGCCGGGCCGCAGGTGCTGTGCCGCCAACTCGACCTGCTGCTCGCCGGACACGACTGGCTGTGGGCCGCGGTCGGGTTCGGCGCCCGAAATCTGTTGGAACGCAAGACCCCTTACCAGCATGAGCCGGATCTGGTCGAGCGCATCGCGTATCGCGAGCTGAACTACGGTGCCGAACCCGATGGCCAACCTCTGGACCCGGCCGTCGCGCTGCGCGAGATGGCCACCGGCGACGTCGAATTCGTCGCCGAACCGTACGATCTGGCGCACGCGATGCCGAACTTCCGGTGGCCCACCGCGGTGCTCTCCGGTGGCCGCGACCTCACCACGCCGCCGGGTGTCGCGCAGCGCGTGGCGGGCCTCATCCCCGACGCAGTTCTCGTCGACCTGCCCACCGCCGGGCACAGCATGCTCGACACCCGCGAACACGCCGCGCTGCAGGTGTGTCGCGCGGCGGCCGCCGGCCGGATCGGCGAACTGGCTTCGCGCGGAACAGAATTGGATGCGTTACCGGCCAACCTCACCATCAGGCTGCTGGTTGCCGCGATCCGGCTCGCGGCCCGGGCCGAGGGTACGGTGCCCGACGCCGTACCACGGGCGGTCCGCCAGGTCACTGCTTCATGAAGCCGATCGCGCTGTAGTTGAGGTCGCCGATTCCGGCGGGCCCGTAATTGGCCAGTGTGGCGCGCACCGCGACGTTGCCTGCCGCTTGGAACAGCGGCAGGCTGTGCACTTCCTGCCAGATCAGCGTGTCGAGTTCGTTGGCCAGCGTGCGGGCCTTGGCCGGGTCCAACTCCGAGAGGGTCTGCTCGATCTTGGCGTCGATCTGAGGGCTGCCGATCTTGCCGTAGTTGCTTTCGCCTCCCTCGGCGTACATCTGGGTGAGGCTGGAGTACGCGAAAGCGTCTCCTGCCCAAGCGAACTGCACGATGTCGAAGTTGCCGGGAATGACGAAGTCGGTGAACAGCTTGCCGCCCGCGGCCGGGACGAGCTGCAGGTCCACGCCGATCTGTCGCAGATTGTTCTGGGCGACCTGTGCGATCTGACCGGTGCTGCGCGCGTCGTAGTAGACGTCGCGGATCGTCAGCCGCCGCCCGTCCTTCTCCCGGAACTGGCCGTTCTGTCGCCAGCCCAGTGCATCGAGCTCACGCTTGGCCGCCTCCTGGTCGAAGGGAATGCTGTTGTCCTGGTAGCCGTCCTGGCCGGCGACGAAGATGTGGTTGTTCAGCGGTACCGGCTTGTCGACGAGGCCGTTCTGGGTGACGGTGGCGATCGCCTGCCGGTCGATGCCCTTGGCGATGGCCATCCGCAGCTTCGGGTCGGCAAGGATCGATCCCGGCGCCCCGTTGATCGTCATGTGGTACCACTGCGGGGACGGGGCGCGACGCATCGCGATGCCGGGCGCGGAGCGGGTGGTCTTGAGCTCGTCGAGGGAGATGACTCCCGCGACATCGATCGAGTTGTTCAGCAGTGCCGGGATGCGGGCCGCGTCGTCGAGAACCGTGTAGCTGATCGATTCGAGCAGCGGGGGAGTACCCCACCATTTCGGGTTGCGTCCCAACGTGATCCGCTGTGCACCCCGGTCGATGTCGGTGACGATGAACGGGCCCGCGGTGGGTGGCGGGGCGTCGCGGAACCCCGTGTTGAACGCCTCCGGGGTGCCCGTCATCTCCTTCGGGAAGAGCATGCCGTTGCCCGCGAACAGGCCCTTCCAATCGGCGTAGTGCTTGGCGAACGTGACGATTGCCTGCCGGTCATCGACGCCCTTGGTGACGGAAGCGACGCGGTCGGCGCCATTGGGCGAGGCGAACAGGTACCGCTTGTCCTTCCCACTGGTCGCGTTCACCTCAGCGGCGAGATCTTCCCAGGTGATCGGCCGGCCGTTGCTCCACACCGCTTTCGGGTTGATCGTGTACGTCACCACCTGCGGGTCGGTACTGGTGAGCTCGACGTTGGTGAAGTAGTCGCTGTTGACCGTCATCTCGCCGTTGGGCTTGATGAAGAACGCGCGCGGCAGCATCGTCTTGTACATCGCGCCGATCTCACCGAGGTTGCCGTCGATGTGCAGGTTGTTGAACGTGGCCGGGAAACCGGTCAGCGCCAACCGCAGACTGCCGCCCTGCTGCAGGGTGGTCGGATCCTGGGGGTTGATGTCGGCGGTGCCGCCCAACTCGGCGCTGCCGCCCGCCGACGGGGCGGGTTCGGAACTCGAGCAACCCGTCAGCACCAGGATGCCGACGAACCCGAGGCAGAGCAGACGCAGCAGGACGCGGTAGGTCATGCGGACAGACTCTAACCGGGCGGACGGGGAACCGCGGCCAGCAACCGCCGCGTGTAATCCTCGCGGGGATTCCCGAACACCTCGGCGTTGGTGCCCTGCTCGACGATCTTGCCCCGATGCATCACCGCGACGTCGTGGGCCAGGTGCTTGACCACCGACAGATCGTGCGAGACGAACAGGTAGGCCAGCCCGAACCGCTCCTGCAGATCGAGGAGCAGGTTGATGATGCCGGCCTGGATCGACACGTCCAGCGCCGAGACCGGCTCGTCGAGGGCCAGGATCTTCGGTTGCAGCGCCAGCGCGCGGGCGATGCCGATGCGCTGCTTCTGACCACCGGAGAACTCGGCCGGATAGCGGCCCGCGTCTTCCCGGCGCAATCCCACCAGCGTCAGCAGCTCGGTCACCCGCTCGGCTGTCGCTGACTTGTCGAAACCGTTGGCCCGCAGGGGTTCTGCTAGCACATCGGACACCGGCAGACGCGGGTCCAGGGAGGCCACCGGATCCTGGAACACCACCTGCAGGTCACCGCGCACGGTGCGGCGCGCCCTGCGGTCGAGCGAGGCGACGTCGGCGCCGAGCACTTCGATGGTGCCCTGCTGCGGTGCCGTCAGCCCGAGGATCTGGTGCAGCGTTGTCGACTTCCCGGAGCCGGACTCGCCGACGATGCCGAGCGTGCGGCCTTGTCGCACCGTCAAGTCGACACCGTCCACGGCGCGCACCTCACCGACGCGGCGGCGCAGCACCACGCCCTTGGTCAGGGGGAACGTCTTCACCAGGCCGCGCACCGACACCACGACGGGGGCCTCGGCGTCGGGGGTGACTGCCGAGGGTTCGGTGCGCACGCCGTAGATGTCGGCCGCGCTGCGGCCGGCGACGTCCTCGTGGCGGATGCAGGCGACCCGGTGGTCCGGCCCGACGGGCGTCAGCGCCGGCTCGGCGTCGCTGCACTCGGCGACGGCCAGGGGGCAGCGCGGCGTGAACGGGCATCCGGGCGGTAGCGCCGACAGCGACGGTGGAGCGCCAGGGATCGGGACCAGGTGGGCCCCCTGTGGTGCCTCCAACCGGGGAACGGAACCCAAAAGGCCGGCGGTGTAGGGCATTCGGCGCTGGGTGTACAGGTCGGCCACCGGCGCGGTCTCGACGGCCCGGCCGGCGTACATGACCAGCGCGCGGTCGGCGAACTCGGCGACCACGCCGAGGTCGTGGGTGATGATCAGCACGCCGGCGCCGGTGACATCGCGGGCGGTACGCAGCACATCGAGGATCTGCGCCTGCACCGTGACGTCCAGCGCGGTGGTCGGCTCGTCGCAGATCAGCAGGTCCGGGTCGTTGGCGATCGCGATCGCAATCACCACGCGCTGACGTTCCCCGCCGGAGAGTTCATGGGGGAACGCGGCTGCCCGCTGCGCCGGGTTCGAGATGCCGACGAGCTCGAGGAGTTCCACCGCGCGGGCCCGGGCCGCCTGCCGGCTCACGTCGCGGTGATGGATGCGGATCGCCTCGGCGATCTGGTCGCCGACGCTGTACACCGGGGTCAGCGACGACATCGGGTCCTGGAAGACCGTGCCGATCTTGGCGCCACGCACGCGCGACATCTGCGCGTCGGACCCGGTGAGCAGCTCGGTGCCGTGCAGCCGAACCGAGCCGGACACCTCCGCGTACTCCGGCAGCAGGCCGACCACCGCCATCGCCCCCGCGGATTTGCCCGCCCCCGATTCACCGACCAGCGCGACGACCTCGCCGGCGGCGACGTCGTAGCTCAGTCCGCGCACCGCTGCCACACGTTCGGTGTCGGTGGGGAACGTCACCGTGAGGTCCCGCACGTGCAGCAGCGTCATCGGCGCGCCCCCCGACGGGCCGGGCGCACCCCGGGATCCAGCGCATCGCGGAGTCCGTCGCCGATGAGGTTGGCGCACAACACGATCAGCACCAGGATGCCGGCGGGGAACAGGAACACCCAGGGGAACGTCGTCACCGAGCCGGTGCCCGCGGCGATCAGCGTGCCCAGCGAGACGTCGGGCGGCTGCACCCCGAAACCGAGGAAGCTCAACCCCGTCTCGGCCAGGATCGCCACCCCGACGTTCAGTGTGGTGTCGATGATCAGGATCGACGCCACGTTGGGCACGATGTGCCGGGCGATGATCCGCGTGTTGCTGACGCCCATATAGCGGGCGGCAGCGACGAACTCACGGTCGCGCAGGCTCATCGTCAACCCGCGCACCATCCGGGAGCTGATCATCCAGCTGAACGCCGCGAGCAGGACGATCAGCCACAGGACCGTACCGGCGCCCCGGGTGCTCGGCGTGATGATCGCGATCAGGATGAAGCCCGGCACCACGAGCAGCAGGTCGACGAGCCACATCAGCACGGTGTCGCGCCAACCGCCGAAGTACCCGGCGACCGCTCCGACGGTGGCCGCCACAAGCGTGGAGATCACGGCCACGCACACCCCGATCAGCATCGATTTCTGCATGCCGCGCAGCGTCTGGGCGAGCAGGTCCTGGCCGAGCGCGTTGGTGCCGAACCAGTGCTGCGGTGACGGCGGCTGCTGAAGCGCGTAGTAGTCCAGGTCGGTGTAGGAGTAGGGCAGCAGGGGCGGCAGCGCGTAACAGCCCACGAAGAGCACGACCAGCACGATCACCGACACCATCGCAGGCCGGTTGCGCCGAAATCGACGCCACACCAGGGCGCGCCGCGACACGAAGTTCTCAGTGGTCATGAGGCACGCACCCGAGGATCGAGCGCGGCGTAGAGGACGTCGGAGAGCAACCCGCCCACCAGGATCGTCGTCCCGGAGAACACGGTGAACGCGACCACGATGTTGGTGTCCTGCCCGGCGATGCCCTGGACGAACCATTCACCCATGCCGTGCCAGCCGAAGATCTTCTCGACGAACACTGCTCCGGTGACCAGAGCGCTGATGCCGTAGGCGAACAGCGTCGCCATCGGGATCAGTGCGGTGCGCAAGCCGTGACGGAACAGCGCCTGGCGACGGGTCAGACCCTTGGCTCTTGCGGTGCGGATGAAATCCTGGCCCAGCACGTCGAGCATCGCATTGCGTTGATAGCGGCTGAAACCTGCGATCGAGGCGAGCGCCAGCGTCGCGGTGGGCAGCACCAGGTGCTGCAACCGGTCCACGAACTGGTTCCAGCCGCCCCCGACCGCGTCCGTCGAGGTCTCCCCGGTGTATTCGAACAGTTGCACCCCGAGCACCGAGTTGACCTTCAGTGCCGCCAGGATCAACAGGTTGGCGATCACGAACGTCGGGGCGCTGATGATCAACAGCGACAGCAGCGTGATCACGCGGTCGGACAGCCGATACTGGCGGACTGCGCCCCAGGCGCCCACCACCACACCGATGATCGTGCCGAGCACCGAACCGATGACCACCAGCCGCAGGCTCACCCCGACGCGCCGCCACAGCTCGTCGGCCACCGGCTGGCCCGTCACCGTGGTGCCGAAGTCGCCGCGCACCGCACCGGACACCCAGTGCGCGTACCGCACCGGGATGGGTTGATCGAGGCCCAGTTCCGCGGCTTTGGCGTCGATCACCGCTTGCGGCGGGCGGGGATTGCGCTCGAGCAGGCTGTCCAGCGGATGGAAGGTCAGCGAGGTCAGCATGAACGCGAGGAACGAGGCCAGGGCCAACAACACCAGGTAGTTCAGCAACCGCCGCGCGAGGAAGCGGGTCATCCGGCGGGTCCGCCTCGGGGCTGCATGCGCACAGGCTATGAGATCGCGAAGCCTCCCACATGGCGGCCCTCCGGCGCGTCGGCCCTCGACATGTCGCCCACGAACGGGCCGGGATGGTGCCCGCCACCCTGCGCGGCGTGGATCGCTGCGCCGCCCAACCCGCCGATCACCGCCGCAATCGCCACCGCGGCTGCGATCTCGCGGGCTCCCCAGCGCCGGGGCTCAGGCTGGGGTTCGGACAGGGCCCACCCGCCGTCGTCGAACCCCACCTGATCGGCCGTCATGGGCCCAGGATGGCCGACGGAGATGTGTGTCCGCTGTGCGTCGGCTTCACAGTCGGCACATAGCTTCGACACAGCAGGGCCCTAATGCGGGCGACCATAATGGGGCTCGTGACCTCTTCCCACGGCGAGACCGACGCCGCGCGGGTGGTGATGCGTCGCGCCGACGGCAGCCCGGTGCACGTGCTCGTCGTCGACGACGAACCAGTGCTGGCCGAGCTGGTCTCGATGGCGCTGCGCTACGAGGGCTGGGACATCTCCACCGCCGGTGACGGGGCCACCGCGATCGCGACGGCGCGCGACAACCCGCCCGATGTCGTCGTGCTCGACGTGATGCTGCCCGACATGAGTGGTCTCGACGTGCTGCATCGCTTGCGCCAGCAGATCCCCGGCCTGCCGCTGTTGCTGCTCACCGCCAAGGATTCGGTGGAGGACCGCATCGCGGGTCTGACCGCGGGCGGCGACGACTACGTCACCAAACCGTTCAGCATCGAAGAGGTGGTGCTGCGGCTGCGCGCGCTGCTGCGGCGCACCGGGGTCAGCACCGAGAGCGGCGGCGCGCAGATCGTCGTCGGCGACCTCGTGCTCGACGAGGACAGCCACGAAGTCACCCGAGGGGGCGAGGTCATCACGCTGACCGCCACCGAGTTCGAGTTGCTGCGATTCATGATGCGCAACGCCAAACGGGTGCTGAGCAAAGCGCAGATCCTCGACCGGGTCTGGAGCTATGACTTCGGCGGCCGGTCGAACATCGTCGAGCTCTACGTGTCCTACCTGCGCAAGAAGATCGACAGCGGCCGCGAGCCGATGATCCACACGCTGCGCGGCGCGGGCTATGTCCTCAAACCTGCCCGCTGAGCGGTCGCGCCTGGCCGTCGCCGCATCACCGCGCAGCTGGTCGTTGCGGGCCCGGCTGCTGGTCACTCAGGTCGTGCTGCTGGCCGTGGTGTGCGCCGGTATCGGACTGGCCACCGAGTTTGCGCTGCAGCGGTTCCTGATGAACCAGCTCGACGAGCAGGTGGTGGAGGCGGCGCGCCGGTCCGCGGTGATTTTCCAGCTCGGGCCGCCCCCGCCCCCTGGCGTGGTGCCACCGATGATGCCGCCGCCAGGCCCGGTGCCGCGCCGGATGCTGATCCGGGACGAGGGCCCCGGCCCGTCGTTCCTCAACGCGCCGGGGCAGGCGATCCGCACCATCGGTGCCATCGTCGCGGACGGCAAGGCGCTCACCGCCGGGGTCATCACCTCCGAGGGCGCCCGCGCCGCGATCCCGGACGCGGCCGCCGCCCAGCTCGCCGCGCTGCCGGCCGACCGGCGTCCCGTCACGATCGATCTCGACGGGCTGGGCCGCTACCGGGTGGTCAGCGCGCCCGCCCACCACCCGGGTCTGTCGGTCGTCGCGGGCCTGCCGACCAGCGACGTCGACGACACCCTGGTGTGGGTCCTGGTGATCTTCTGCGTCGTCGCCGGGGTCGCGCTGCTGGGGGCAGGCACGGCGGGCGCCGTCATCATTCGTCGGCAGCTCGCCCCGCTGGCCCGCGTGTCGGCGGCCGCGCAGCAGGTGGCGGATCTGGAACTCGACCGCGGGGAGGTGCGGCTACCGACCCCGATCGTCAGCGTCGACCCGGCCGCGGCCAACACCGAGGTCGGCCGGCTCGGTGCGGCGCTGAACCGGATGCTCGACCGGATCGCCGGTGCGCTCTCGGCGCGGCACGCCAGTGAGACCCGCATTCGCCAGTTCGTTGCCGACGCGAGCCACGAGCTGCGCACGCCGCTGGCCGCGATCCGCGGCTACACCGAGCTCGCGCAACGCCGGCACGCCGATCTGCCCGACGATGTCGCCCACGCGATGAATCGGGTGGAGTCCGAGACCGAACGGATGACGCGGCTGGTGGAGGACATGCTGCTGCTCGCCCGGCTGGACACGGGCCGGCCGTTGGAGCGCGAACCCGTCGACCTGACCCGGCTGGTCGTGGATGCGGTCAGCGATGCGCATGTCGCAGGGCCCGACCACGAGTGGGAGCTCGATCTGCCCGACGAGCCCGTCGCGGTGCCCGGCGACGAGGCGCGGCTGCACCAGGTGCTGGCCAACCTGCTGGCCAATGCGCGCATCCACACGCCGCCCGGCACCACCGTGACGACATCGCTTGCTGCCGCCGGCTCTGATGTGGTGTTGACCGTCGTCGACGACGGTCCGGGGATTCCGGCCTCACTGCAGCCCGAGGTGTTCGAGCGCTTCGCCCGCGGGGATTCTTCGCGCTCGCGCCGTGGAGGCAGCACCGGCCTGGGACTGGCGATCGTGTCCGCTGTGGTGCGGGCTCACCACGGCACCATCGTGGTGCGTAGTGTGCCCGGCCGCACCGAGTTCACGGTGACACTGCCCGCGGATTCACAGCCATCGCACAGCGGAGGCCAATCGGACGCCTAGCGGGGCCGCAGATGATCGAGCGGTGACCGTGCTGACGTCGGGGCCTCAGGCTGCGCCAAACCCCGGCGAGCAGACGCGAACTGGACCATTGCGGGCCGCGATAGCTCGACTTCGCGTCTGCTCGCCGGGGCTGCTGGTGCTCCTCGTCAGCACGGGCGTGCTCTATCTGTGGAACCTCGGGGCCAGCGGCTGGGCCAACTCCTTCTACGCCGCCGCGGTGCAGGCGGGCTCGAGCGACGCGACCGCGATGCTGTTCGGCTCCAGCGACGCCGCCAACGCGATCACGGTCGACAAGACACCCGCCGCGCTCTGGGTGATGGACCTCTCGGCCCGGGTCTTCGGTTTCTCGCCGTGGAGCATGCTTGTGCCCCAGGCGCTCATGGGGGTGGCCGCCGTCGGCGTGCTCTACGCGTCGGTGCGTCGCGCCGCCAGCCCCGGCGCCGCCCTGCTGGCCGGCTGGATTCTCGCCCTGACACCTGTGGCCGCGCTGATGTTCCGGTTCAACAACCCGGACGCGCTGCTGGTGCTGATGCTGGTGCTGGCCGCCTACTGCACCCAGCGCGCCTGTGAGAAGGATGCCAGCCGATGGTGGCTGGTGGCGGCGGGCGTGGCCGTCGGATTCGGGTTCCTCGCCAAGATGCTGCAGGCGCTGCTGGTGCTGCCCGCGTTCGGCGTGGCTTATCTGCTGGCCGGGCCGTCGACGCTGCGCCGGCGGGTGCTCGACCTCGGTCTCGCCGCGGGTGCTGTCGTGGTCTCGGCGGGCTGGTACATCGCGCTCGTCGAACTGTGGCCCACGGATGCGCGACCATACATCGGCGGCTCGCAGCGCAACAGCATCCTCGAATTGACGTTGGGCTACAACGGTTTCGGCAGGCTCACCGGCAACGAGACCGGCGGGCTGGGCAACCTCAACCACGACGTCGGCTGGGGCCGGCTGTTCGGTTTCTCGATGGGCGCCGACATCGGCTGGCTGCTGCCCGCCGCACTCGTCTGCACTGTCGCGGGGTTCGCGCTGACCCGCCGGGCGCCCCGCACCGATCCGACCCGGGCCGCGCTGGTGCTGTGGGGAGGGTGGCTCGCAGTCACCGCCGTCGTGTTCAGCTTCATGAACGGCATCGTGCATCCGTACTACACCGTGGCGCTCGCGCCCGCGATCGCGGCGACCATCGGCATCGGCGCACCGTTGCTGTGGCGCAACCGCCGGGATCCGCGGGCGGCCAGCGCCATGGCCACGACCACGGTGGTGACGGTGGCACTGGCCGCGCAACTGCTGACCCGTA
Source organism: Actinomycetota bacterium (assembly GCA_040752555.1). Taxonomy (GTDB): domain Bacteria; phylum Actinomycetota; class Actinomycetes; order Mycobacteriales; family Mycobacteriaceae; genus Mycobacterium. Next base: position 741,113 of record JBFMGT010000001.1, read on the forward strand.
CCGCGGAGTGGTTGCCGTGGCTGCGGATCGCGATCCTGGTCGGGGGCGTGTGCGCTGCGGCGCTGATGGTGGTGTCCGCGCTGCTGGGTCCGCTCATGAGCCGGGCGGTCGCCGCGGTGGCCCTGGTGTGCTGCCTGGCCGCGCCCGCGGCGTACACGCTGGCCACGGCCGCGACCCCGCACACAGGTGCGATCCCGTCGGTCGGACCGGCGCGCGCCTTCGGATTCCCCGGTGGGGGTTTTCCCGGCGGCGGTCTGCTGAGTTCACCGACGCCACGTCCGGAACTCACCAGGGTGCTCGCCGCCGATGCCGACCGATTCATCTGGGCCGCAGCGGTTGTCGGCTCCAACAACGCCGCAGGCTACCAGCTCGCCACCGGCGCGCCGGTGATGGCGATCGGCGGATTCAACGGCACCGATCCGTCACCGACGCTGACGCAGTTCGTCGACGACGTCGCTGCCGGACGCATCCACTACTTCGTCTCGGGCCGGATGATGACCATGGGTCGGGCCCCGGCGAGCAGCTCGAAGGAGTCGGTGGCGATCCGCGACTGGGTGGCCGCGAACTTCGTCGCACAGACCGTCGACGGCACCGTCATCTACGACCTGACCGAGTCACAGCCGGCACATAGCTCCGGCCCACGATGAGCACACAGAAGCGACAGAACATGGACACCATGACACACACCGACATCGTGGCCGAGACACGTTGTGGCCGAATTCCTGTCGAACGCCGACCCCATGCCGCCCGCACGGCGCGCATCACCGGGGCGCCGGTGCTCGACGTCGTCGTCCCCGTCTACAACGAACAGGCCGTGCTGGCGGATTCGGTGCACCGGCTGCACCGCTATCTGCACGATGCGGTGCCGTTCGCAGCGCGCATCACGATCGCCGACAACGCCAGCACCGACGACACCCCGCACATCGCAGCGCAGCTGGCCGCCGAGCTGAGCGACGTCCGCTGCGTGCGTCTCGAGGAGAAGGGGCGGGGACGGGCACTGCACCACGTGTGGTCGACCTCCGACGCGGCCGTCCTCGTCTACACCGACGTCGACCTGTCGACCGATCTGGCCGCGCTCGGCCCCCTGGTGGCGCCGCTGATCTCCGGCCACTCGGACCTCGCGATCGGCACCCGCCTGGCGCGCGGCGCGCACGTCACTCGGGGACCGAAGCGCGAGATCATCTCGCGCTGCTACAACTTCATTCTCAAATCGACACTGGCGGCGGGATTCTCCGACGCCCAGTGCGGTTTCAAGGCGATTCGTGCCGATGTGGCTGCTCAACTGTTGCCCTACGTCGAGGACACCGGTTGGTTCTTCGACACCGAGCTGCTGGTGCTCGCCGAGCGCAGCGGATTGCGCGTTCACGAGGTGCCGGTCGACTGGGTGGACGATCCGGACAGCCGCGTCGACATCGTCGCCACGGCAGCAGCCGATCTGCGCGGCATCGGTCGGCTGCTGCGTGGATTCGCCAGCGGCGCGATCCCGGTGAATGTGATTGCTGCCCAACTGAGTTCGTCCCAGCAGACGGCGGCACCGCGATCGCTGCTCCGGCAGGTGGTGCGCTTCGGCGCGATCGGCGTCGCATCGACCCTGGCCTACATCGCGCTGTTCGTGCTGCTGCAAGGTGAAACCGGCGCCCAGCTAGCGAACCTGATCGCCCTGCTGCTCACCGCGATCGGCAACACCGCGGCCAACCGCCGCTTCACCTTCGGGTTGCGAGGTCAGTCCAGGCTGGCCCGGCACCACCTCGAAGGGCTCATCGTGTTCGGTATCGCCCTGGGCATCACCAGCGGATCTCTGAGCCTGCTCCACGCGACCTCAGCCGCCCCGCCCCGCATGGTCGAACTCGTCGTGCTGATCGCGGCCAATCTGCTCGCCACCGTGGTCCGCTTCGTCCTGTTGCGCGGCTGGGTGTTCCATCCGCGCCGCGCCGCCACCGAAGGGATCGTCCGATGACGCTGACCGCCGACTCCTCGGCCGCCACCGCTGCGGCGCCGCCGCGTGACCCCGTGAAGCGCTGGCCTCGGTTCGCGCTCGCCGCGCTGTTGGCCGCCACTGCAGTGCTCTACCTCTGGGGCCTGGGCTCGGGTGGCTGGGCCAACGATTTCTACGCCGCTGCCGCGCAGGCCGGTACCCAGAACTGGAAGGCGTGGCTGTTTGCGTCGCTGGACTCGGGCAACGCGATCACCGTCGACAAGCCCCCCGTCTCCATTTGGGTGATGGCGTTGTCCGGCAGGCTGTTCGGCTTCACCCCGTTCACGATGCTGCTGCCGCAGGCGCTGATGGGTGTGGCGTCGGTGGGCGTGCTCTACGCCGCGGTGCGGCGGGTCAGCGGGCCGGGTGCCGGTCTGATCGCCGGCGCCGCACTGGCGGTGATGCCGGTGGCGGCGTCGATGTTCCGCTACAACAATCCCGACGCGCTGTTGGTGCTGCTGCTCGTGGTGGCGGCGTATCTGATGGTGCGTGCCATCGAGACCGGCGGCATGCGCTGGGTGGTGGGCACCGGTGCGGTGCTGGGCGTGGCGTTCCTGACGAAGATGCTGCAGGCGTTCCTCGTGGTGCCGGGTCTGGCGCTGGCATTCCTGGTCGCCGCGCCGATCGCGTTCTGGCCGCGAGTTCGCGCGTTGCTCGCCGGTGCGGTTGCGATGGTGGTGACGGCGGGCCCGTTCCTGGCGCTCGTCAGTCTGTGGCCGGCGGATTCACGGCCCTACATCGGCGGGTCCACCGACAATTCGCTACTGCAGCTCGCGCTGGGCTACAACGGCATTCAACGCATCGCCGGTCGCGGGGGAGGGCCCGGCGGGGGCCCCGGTCCGTCTGGCGGACCCGGCGGCGAGGCGCACGTGTTCTTCGGCGGCACCCCGGGCATCGGCCGGATGTTCGGCCCGTCGTTCGGTGCCGAGGTGTCCTGGCTGCTGCCCGCGGTGCTGATCGGATTGGTGGCGCTGCTGTGGTTCACCCGGCGCGCTGAGCGCACATCGCCACTGCGTGCGAACCTGCTCCTGTGGGGCGGCTGGCTGCTGGTGACCGCTGCCGTGTTCAGCTTCATGGACGGCACGATCCACCCCTACTACACGTTGGCGTTGGCGCCGGCCGTCGCCGCACTGATGGGAATCAGCGCAGCCGAGCTGTGGCGTGACAGGAACTCCTCGGCGGCCCGGGCAGTGCTGGCGATGATGTCGGCGGGGACCGGAGTGTGGGCTTTCATGCTCCTCGGCCGAGCACCCGGATGGCAGCCGTGGCTGCGCTGGGTGGTGCTGATCGGGTCGCTTGTGGTCGCTGCGTTGCTGGTGGCGGGCGTGCAGCGGTGGAGCCGATTCGCTGCGGCCGTGGCAGCTGCTGCGCTGCTGCTCGGCGCCGCAGCACCCGCGGCCTACGCGATCGAGACGGCCGCCCACCCCGCCCGCGGCCCTGGCGCGATGGCCGGCCCGGCGGCGGCGCACGCCGACCTCGGTGGATTCGGCGAGATGCCTGGCGGATTCGGCGGGCCGGGCAGGGCATCGGACAATGCCGCCCTGCAGAACTTGGTGACGGCCACCGACAATCGTTGGGCCGCAGCCACTGTCGGTTCCATGACGGCGAGCAGCCTCGAGTTGAGCACCGGTACCTCGGTGATGGCGATCGGCGGGTTCATGGGGAGCGACCCGTCGCCCACGCTGGCGCAGTTCCAGCAGTACGTCGCCGACGGTCAGGTTCGCTACTTCATCGCCGGCGGACACCGCGGCCCCGGCCGCGACAGCGGCACTGCGGCGGAGATCACCGCGTGGGTGGCGAAGAACTTCACCCCGCGTGACGTGGGCGGCGCGACCGTCTACGACCTCGCGCGCTGATCGAGTGTGAAGGTGCCGTCACGCTGGACGTCCAGTGTGACGGCACCTTCACATTCGGCACCTCCGCCGCCCAGTAGCCGGTCAGCGCCGCTCCCTCGAACCGTTGACACGGCCCCACCCGCCGACTACATTGCCCGATGATGATCGTAATTCTGGTCAAATCTACCAACTTTGCAGGGAAACCATGACGACGACCGAAGACACCGCGGTCAACGCGGGGCGCTACGAGCTGAGCCACCTGCGTGCGCTGGAAGCCGAAGCCATCCACATCATCAGAGAGGTGGCCGCCGAATTCGAGCGGCCCGTGCTGCTGTTCTCCGGCGGCAAGGACTCGATCGTGATGCTGCATCTGGCACTGAAGGCGTTCAAGCCCGGGCGGCTGCCGTTCCCGGTGATGCACGTCGACACCGGCCACAACTTCGACGAGGTGCTGCAGGCGCGCGACGAACTGGTCGCGCAGTCGGGCGTGCGCCTGGTGGTGGCCAAGGTGCAGGACGACATCGACGCCGGCCGCGTGGTCGAGACGATTCCGTCGCGCAATCCGATGCAGACGTTCACGTTGCTGCGGGCCATCCGGGAGAACAAGTTCGACGCCGCGTTCGGTGGGGCGCGTCGCGACGAGGAGAAGGCGCGCGCCAAGGAGCGGGTGTTCAGCTTCCGCGACGAGTTCGGCCAGTGGGATCCGAAGAACCAGCGGCCCGAGCTGTGGAACCTCTACAACGGTCGGCACCGCAAGGGCGAGCACATCCGGGCGTTCCCGCTGTCGAACTGGACCGAGTTCGACATCTGGTCGTACATCGGCGCGGAGAAGATCGCGCTGCCGTCCATCTACTACGCCCACCCACGCCAGGTCTTCGAGCGTGACGGCATGCTGCTCGCGGTGCACAGATTCATGCAGCCGCGCAAGGACGAGCCGGTGGTCGAGAAGATGGTGCGGTTCCGCACCGTCGGCGACGTGACCTGCACCGGCTGCGTGGAGTCGACCGCGGCGACGGTCAGTGAAGTCATCGCCGAGACCGCGGTGTCGCGGCTGACCGAGCGGGGCGCGACGCGCGCCGATGACCGGATTTCTGAGGCGGGGATGGAAGACCGCAAGCGCGAGGGGTATTTCTGATGGCGACCACACTGCTGCGTATCGCGACCGCCGGCTCGGTCGACGACGGCAAGTCCACGCTGATCGGCCGGCTGCTCTACGACAGCAAGGCTGTGATGGAGGATCAGCTCGCTGCTGTCGAGCGGACCTCCAAGGAGCGCGGTAACGACTACACCGATCTGGCTTTGGTCACCGACGGCCTGCGCGCCGAGCGGGAGCAGGGCATCACGATCGACGTGGCCTACCGCTACTTCGCCACGGCCAAGCGGAAATTCATCATCGCCGACACGCCGGGCCACATCCAGTACACCCGCAACATGGTGACTGGCACATCGACCGCGCAGCTGGCGATCGTGCTCGTCGACGCCCGCCACGGCCTGCTCGAGCAGTCTCGCCGCCACGCATTCCTGGCTTCGCTGCTGGGGATTCGGCACATCGTGCTCGCGGTGAACAAAATGGATCTGGTCGGCTGGAGTCAGGAGCGGTTCGACGAGATCCGCGACGAATTCTACGAATTCGCCGCACGTCTCGACGTCCAGGACGTCACCACGATCCCGCTCTCGGCGCTCAACGGCGACAATGTCGTCACCAAATCCGACGTCACGCCGTGGTACGACGGTCCGTCGCTGCTGAGCCATCTCGAAGACGTCTACATCGCCGGTGACCGCAACCTCGTCGACGTCCGGTTCCCCGTCCAGTACGTGATCCGGCCGCAGACCCACGAGCACGCCGACCACCGCAGCTACGCGGGCACCGTCGCCAGCGGCGTCATGCGTCCGGGCGACGAGATCGTCGTGCTCCCGACCGGCAAGTCCTCCCGCATCACGGCCATCGAGGGCCCGGGTGGCCCTGTGCAGGAAGCGTTTCCGCCGATGGCGGTGTCGATCAGCCTGGCCGACGACATCGACATCAGCCGCGGTGACCTGATCGCGCGGCCCAACAACCAGCCGCGGGTGACCCAGGACTTCGACGCCACGGTGTGCTGGATGGCCGATGAGGCCTCGCTGGAGCCGGGTCGCGACTATCTGATCAAGCACACGACGCGCACCACCCGGGTGAGGGTGACGGCGCTGGACTACCGGCTCGATGTCAACACGCTGCACCGCGACAAGACGGCCACCGCGCTCAAGCTCAACGAGCTTGGCCGGGTGTCGCTGCGCAGTCAGGTGCCACTGCTGCTCGACGAGTACAGCCGAAACGCCGCGACGGGATCGTTCATCCTGATCGACCCGAACACCAACCGCACGGTCGCGGCGGGGATGATCCTGCCCTATGTGACGGCGCGGACGTCGAGTCCCAACACCGTGCGCCACCAGTCGCTGTGCACCTCCGAGGACCGGCTGTCCAAGGGGCGCACGGTGTGGTTCACCGGCCTGTCGGGTTCCGGCAAGTCTTCGGTGGCGATGCTGGTGGAACAGAAGCTGCTCGAAAAAGGCGTTCCCGCGTATGTTCTCGATGGAGACAACCTGCGCCACGGGCTGAATGCCGACCTCGGCTTCTCGATGGCCGACCGCGCCGAGAATCAGCGCCGACTAGCGCACATCGCGGCCATTCTCGCTGACTCCGGTCAGGTGGTGCTCGTGCCCGCGATCAGCCCGCTCGAAGAGCATCGCGCGTTGGCGCGGCAGGTGACGACGGCAGCCGGCCTGGACTTCTTCGAGGTCTTCATGGACACCCCCCTCGAGGACTGCGAGCGACGCGACCCGAAAGGCCTGTATGCCAAAGCTCGTGCCGGTGAGATCACCCATTTCACCGGGATCGACAGCCCCTACCAGCGACCGAAGGAACCCGACTTGCAGCTCACACCCGACCAGCCCCTGGACGCCCTGGCGGACCGGGTGATCGAGCTGCTGGAGAGCAAGCCGTGACCGCCACCGATCACGAGGTCGCCGCGCGGCTGGCCACCGAGGCCGGCGCCTTGCTGCTCGACGTGCGCGCCGAGTTCGCCGACGCGTCATCAGACGAGCGAAAAGCAGCGGGGGACAAGCGCTCTCATGACTTCCTGATGGAGGCGCTGGCCGCCGAGCGGCCGGATGACGCGGTGCTCTCCGAGGAGGGGATCGACGATCCGGTCCGACTGACCGCCGAGCGGGTGTGGATCGTCGATCCGCTGGACGGCACCCGGGAGTTCTCCGAGGCCGGCCGTACCGACTGGGCGGTGCACGTGGCGCTGTGGCAGGCAGGCGAACTCGTCGCCGGTGCCGTCGCACTGCCGGCCCAGGGTGTCACACTGGCCACCCCGACGGTGCCCGCACCGCCGGCGCAGCCCGGCGGCCCGCGGGTCGTCGTCTCCCGTACCCGGCCTCCGGCGATCGCGCTGGAGGTCAAAGACGCGCTCGGTGGCACACTGGTCGAAATGGGTTCGGCGGGAGCTAAAGTCGCGTCAGTCGTGCAGGGCGTCTCGGACGTCTACGTGCACGCGGGCGGGCAGTACGAATGGGATTCCGCCGCCCCAGTCGCAGTGGCCCGCGCGGCAGGGTTGTTCACGTCGCGCATCGACGGCTCGCCACTGATCTACAACCAGCGCGATTCCAAGCTGCCCGACCTCATCGTGTGCCGCCCCGAGCTGGCCGATGCGGTGCTGGCGGTGACGGCTCGACGGTAGGCTGCGGAGGTGGCTGAACCCAACACGCTGCGCGCCCTGTCGGGGTTGCCGGTCGAGCCGGCCCGCCTCGCCGAGTCGGTGCTGGTACTGATCGATTGTCAGAACACCTACACCCAAGGGGTGCTGGAGCTCGACGGGGTACAGGCCGCTCTCGACGAGGCAGCAGTGCTCCTCGATCGAGCGCGCTCGGCGGGTGTTCCGATCATCCACGTGCAGCACGACGATGGGCCCGGCTCCTTGTACGACATTCACGGGGAGACCGGCGCGATCGTCGATCGTGTTGCCCCGCTGGAGACCGAGCCGATCGTGGTGAAGAACTATCCGAACGCGTTCGTGCAGACCGAGCTGGAAGACCGGCTGGCCTCACTGGGAGTGCAGAACCTCGTGCTGGCGGGGTTCATGACGCACATGTGCGTGAATTCGACGGCGCGCGGCGCGTTCAACCTCGGGTACGCGCCGACGGTGGTGGCCAGCGCGACCGCGACGCGCGCCCTGCCGGGGGTTGGGCAGGAGCCGGTGACCGCCTCGGCGATCCAGGCGGCGAGCTTGGCGGCGATCGCTGACCTGTTCGCCGTCGTCGTGCCCGACGCGGCCGACATCCCCGGATAGGCCTGGGCGCATGCGGATGTCGGCGAAGGCGGAGTATGCGATCCGCGCGATGGTCGAACTGGCCACCGCAGACGACGGCGCGCTGGTCAAGACGGAGGATCTGGCCAAGGCGCAAGGCATTCCGGCCCAGTTCCTGGTCGACATCCTGTCCGATCTGCGCACCGACCGGCTGGTGCGCAGCCACCGCGGCCGCGACGGTGGCTACGAACTCGCCCGGGACGCCGCCGACATCAGCATCGCCGACGTGCTGCGCTGCATCGACGGACCGTTGGCCAGCGTCCGTGACATCGGCCTCGGCGATTTGCCGTACAGCGGGCCGACTGCCGCGTTGACCGATGTGTGGCGCGCGCTGCGGGCGAGCATGCGGTCGGTGTTGGAACGGACCAGTCTGGCCGACGTGGCGGTCGGGGCGCTGCCCGATCACGTCTGCCGCCTGGCCGACGACTACCGCGCGCAAGAGGAGCAGCGCGGACGCGCCGTCACTTAGGACGAGGAGTTCTGATGGTCTTCGACTTTCGCGATCTCGCCGCGCCGGTATCCGTCGCGCCGATGGCCGGGGGGCCGTCGACACCCGAACTGGCCGCGGCAGGCACCAACGCCGGCGGGCTGGGGTTCGTCGCGGCTGGTTACCTCAGTGCCGATACGTTCGCTGAGCGACTCGGTGGGGCAATGCGCCTGGCGTCCGGGCCGATCGGCGCGAACCTGTTCGTGCCCGGCCCCGACACCGGCCGCCAGGAGGCAATCGAACAGTACGCCGCGGACCTGGCGCCCGATGCCGAGCGCTATGGCGCCGCTGTCGGCGCGCCGCGCATCGACGACGACGCGTGGCACGGCAAGATCGACGTGCTACTCGACCTGCGGCCGGCCGTGGCGTCCTTCACCTTCGGCCTGCCGACGGCCGACGAAGTCATTCGACTCCGAGCCGCGGGTATCACGGTCGCGGGGACGGTGACCACGCTGTCCGAGGCCCGGCAAGCAGCGGACCGCGGGGTCGACGTCCTGGTGGCGCAGGGGCCCGCCGCAGGTGGGCACCGCGGCACATTCGACCCGGTTGCGCAGCCGGCCGACGAGCCGCTCGACGACCTGCTGGCCGGGATCGTCGCCGCGCTCGACGTGCCCGTGGTCGCCGCCGGCGGACTGATGACGGCCGCGGACATCGCGCGGGTGCGCCGCGCCGGGGCGGTCGGCGCGCAACTGGGCACGGCCTTCCTGCTCGCCGAGGAAGCCGGCAGCAGCCCCGTCCACCGTGCCGCGCTGACGAGCCCAGAGTTCACCGAAACCGTTGTCACGAAAGCATTCTCGGGGCGCTACGCGCGGGGTCTGCGTAATCGCTTCGTCGACGACCATGACGCGCAGGCGCCACTGGCCTATCCGCAAGTGCACTATCTGACGAGCCCTCTGCGGGCGGCGGCGGTGCGTGCGGGCGATCCGCACGGCGTGAACGTCTGGGCAGGCACCGGGTTCCGGCTCGCCGAGCCGGCCCCGGTGGCCGCGATCGTGGAGAAGCTCACCGCCGATTGAGCCGGGAGCGCCTGTGCCGCCCGGCCACTGCGGGCTCCGCGCCGGCTACCGCAGCTCCTCGACAGTGACGTCGCCGCTGTCGGAGCGTGCGGTCACCACCGCTGCGGCGCCGGCGGCGTCGCGGGTCTGAGGTACCTGCACGACGGTGGCACCCCAGGATCGACCTGTCGTCGCGTCCACCACGTAGGGGCCCGGCGGCGGCAGCGCCACCGTGACATCTCCGTTGCCGGTCCGTAGGTCGACCGTCTTGGGCACCGCGGCGAAATCGACGTCGATGTCACCGGTCTCGGTGGCGGCCCGGAACGACCCGGACACCGAAACCGCGTCGCGGGTGTCGATGTCGCCATTCTGGGCGGTGATGTCGATGTCGCGCGCCGCGCCGCGCAGGACGACCGCGCCGTCGCGGGTGCGTGCGACGAGTTGATCGATGTCCGCCTCGAGCATCACCACACCGGTGTCCTGCTGGGTGGTCACGGTGGTTCGGCGGGCCTGATCCGCTGGGAGCACCACGGTGATCTGGGACGCGCGTCCCCAATCCAGTACCGCAGACCGTTCGGCGTCGATCGTCACCCGCGCCGACGCGCCGTCGGCGGTGACCGTGAGCGGATCCGAACCCGCCCGAACAGAATTCACCATCTTCATGTCCACGCGGGGGGCGCGTGCCTCACGATCGGTGGAGATGCGAACGACGACCGGGACGGAGCCGGTGTCGACGGCAACCGAACGCAGCGTCGCAGGCAAGGCGACGCTGTCGGTGACGACCCGGAATGTGCTCACCCCCCAGGCGAACACACCCAGGGAGGCGACTGTTCCGATGGTCAGGACCGCCGCAGCGATGATCAGCACGGTGCGGATCGTGGTGCGGCCGCCGGCTGACAGGGCAGGAGGCGGAGTAGGCGGGGTGACGGTGGTGGTCATGGCGGGAACCTTTCCGGCGTTCAGGATTCGAGGAAGCGCAGCACCGCGAGCACGCGCCGGTTGCCGCTGTCGTCGGGAGCCAAGCCGAGCTTGGTGAAGATGGAGGCGATGTGCTTCTCGGCCGAGCCGACCGACATGTGCAGGGCTGTGGCGATCGCCGAGTTGGTCTTCCCCTCGGCCATGAGTTGCAACACCTCGTGTTCACGCGGCGTCAACGCATCCAGTGTGCTGCGCCGATGTGAACGAACAAGGATCTGCGACACCACTTCTGGGTCGAGCACCGTGCCGCCCGCTCCGACCACGGCGACCGCGTCCAAGAAGGCCGGGACATCGGCGACGCGGTCCTTGAGCAGGTAGCCGAAACCGCGGGTGTCGGAGGCGATCAGGTCGGCCGCATATCGCTCCTCGACATAATGGGAGAGCACGAGCACCGGGGACTCCGGGTTCTGGCTGCGCAGTAGTGCCGCGGCGCGGATGCCTTCGTCGGTAAAGGTGGGCGGCATCCGGACGTCGAGGATCGCGAGATCCGGTCGGGTGTCGTTGACCAGGCGCAGCAGGTTGGTCGCGTCGGGCACGCCGGCGACGACGTCGTGGCCCGCGTCGATGAGGATGCGCTCGATGCCGGCCCGCAGCAGCGCTGAGTCTTCGGCGATCACGATGCGCATGGCAGCACCGCGGTGATGATCGTCGGACCGGTGACCGGGCTGGATACGGTGAACGTGCCGCGCGCTGCCCGGACCCGCTCGTCGAGGCCGCGCAGCCCGGTGGTGTTCTCGTCCCCGGTGATCTGCGCGCCGCCGCGGCCGTCGTCGAACACGCTGACATGCAACTGCTGCGCGGTGTCGTCGAGGCGCACCGTGACGGCGGCCTGGTTGGCCGACGCGTGCCGAGTGACGTTGGTCAGGGCTTCGGCGACCACGAAATACGCGCACGCCTCGACCTCGTCGGGCAGTCTGCGGGGAAGGTACACGCTCAGCGTGGTCGGCACCCCGGATATCGTCGCGCGCTGTACCACCGCCGACAGCGCCGCGTCGAGACCCCGGTCGGCAAGGATCGTGGGCGCGATGCCGCGAACCACGTTGCGCAACTCGACCAGGGCGCTCTTGGCGTCGTCGTGCGCCTCGGCGATCAGCGCTTTGGCTGCGGGCAGATCGGTGTCGAGTTTGGTCTGAGCCAGCCCGATCGTCATGGCCAGTGACACCAGTCGCGGTTGCACACCGTCATGGAGGTCGCGTTCGATGCGGTGGCGTTCGGTCTGCGCGGAGGTCACCGCACCCTGCCGGGCGTCGGCCAGCGCGTTGACCTGGTACTGCAGGTGGGCGGTGGGCGACGGGGTGAGCAGCCAGCGGTCGATCGCGGCGTCGAGTGCGGGGGCGTAGAACAGCAGCACGCCGGCCGCGGCGAGGGCCACCACGGCCAGCAGCCACGCCACCGGTGTGGGCAGGAAGGACAGGCCGGCGTCGGCGTCACTGTTGCCGATCGCGATCGCGGCCGCCGGCGCGAGAAACGCGAATGCCAGCAGGGCTACCGCAAGGCCAGTGGCCAGGATGTCGTAGATCATCCGGAGGTAGTGGTGGGCAACGGCTTTCCAGAAGCGCGCGCTGCCGAGGTCGAGCAGGATCTGATGGGCCCACCGTTGGAAGCCGGTGTGCGGCGACAGCCGCCGGGGTGGGATGCCGATGCCCATGCCGAAGACTGCTTCGCTTCGCACCCGTTCGATGCGTTCGACACCGCGCATCAGGTAGGCGAACACCACGGCGGCGAGGACGAAACCGATCACGCTGGGTATCGAGGAGACGCCGATGATCAACAGCGTCAACGGAATCCAGAACCAGACGGTGGCGACCGCGGCGCCGGTGACCATCGAGGCCGTCGGCGCCAGGCCGATGTGGGCGCGACGCGGGCGCGGCGGTGGGGTCGCGATATCCGGTTCGGGCTCGAGCATCGCCTCGGTGTCTGCTGGTGCGGTCATGATCACCAACCTAGGGACCGCCGTGCCACAGCGGTACGGCGTTTTCCCGCCAGTCTGGCGGGGGATAACCCCCGACACTTCGGCGGATATTGGTCTGACCACTTGACCAACTGGCCTATGTGGAGGCACAGTGACGACATGGCCCTTCGCCCCGTAAGCCGCCGTTCGGTGCCCGAGGACGTCTTCGACCAGATCGTCGCCGACGTGCTCAGCGGCGAAATGCGGCCCGGTGAGGCCCTGCCCAGTGAGCGGCGGCTCGCCGAGGTACTGGGCGTGTCGCGGCCGGCGATCCGGGAGGCGCTCAAGCGCCTGGCCGCCGCGGGTCTGGTCGAGGTGCGCCAGGGCGATGCGACGACGGTCCGCGACTTCCGGCGTACCGCGGGCCTCGATCTGCTTCCCGCACTGTTGATGCGCGGCGGTGAGCTCGACATCGACGTCGTCCGCAGCATCCTCGAGACGCGACTGCACAACGGGCCGAAGGTGGCCGAACTCGCCGCCCAGCGCGGCGGCCCACGAGCCGGCGAGATCTTCGACGAAACGTTGGCCGTCCTCACTGCCGAGACTGATCCCGTTGCAGCGCAACGGCATGCGCTCGATTTTTGGGACCACATCGTCGACTCCGCGGAGTCGATCGCATTCCGGTTGATGTTCAACACACTGCGCGCCACCTACGAACCCGTGCTGCCCGCCCTGGCTGCCGTGATGGCCGCCGAAGTCGAGCGCATCGAGGACTACCGCGCGCTCGCCGAGGCGGTGAGCGGCGGCAACGCCGACGAGGCCCGGTCGCGCGCGCACCGACTGCTCGAACCGGCGACCACCGCACTGCTCACCGCTCTGGCGAACTTGGAGGACAAGCCATGACCAGCACGCCCGTCCGGCACACCCGCAGGCACTTCACACTCGGCGACGCCGCGCGCGAGTTCTGGCGGCATCCGTCCCCATGGATGATCGGCGCGACGCTGCTGATAGCGGCCGCCGCGCGAGTGTCAGTAGGCGAGTGGACGTGGTCGGACGCCGCGGTCCCCGTCGTGATGCTCGCGGTGTTCCCGTTCTTCGAATGGATCGTCCACGTGTGCGTCCTGCACTGGCGCCCCCGCCGCATCGGCCGGCTGCGCATCGACTCCCTGCTGGCGCGCAAACACCGCGAACACCACGTCGATCCGCGCGACGTCACGTTGATCTTCATCCCCTGGCCGGCATTGCTGTGGGTGTTGCCGGTGGCCATTGCGGTCGCCCTGCTGGCGTTTCCACGTACCGCCCTGGGGTTGACGTTCCTGACGTTCCTGACCGTGCTGGGGCTGTGCTACGAGTGGTGTCATTACCTGGTACACAGTGACTACAAGCCGAAAACTGCTTTCTACCGGGCTGTTTGGCGCAATCATCGGCAACATCATTTCAAGAACGAGCACTACTGGTTCACCGTGACCAGTGCGGGGACCGCGGACCGGGTGCTCGGTACCTATCCGGACCCCGCCTCGGTCGAGACGTCACCGACGGCCAAGAACTTGCACGGCCAACCCGCATGAGCCGGGCCACCGGCATGTCAGAATCGCCGCGTGCGAATCGGGATGACGATGCCGGTGATGGAACCCGCCCTGGACAGAGCGACACTGCGGGCCTGGGCGCAGACGATCGACGAGGGACCGTTCTCGTCGCTGTGTTGGGGTGAGCGGATCGCGTTCGACAATCCCGAGAGCCTGACTCTGCTCGGGGCGCTCGCCGCGTGGACGGATCGGGTGCGGCTGGTCACCACGGTGGTGATCCCGCAGCTGCATGACCCCGTGATGCTGGCCAAGGCGCTGGCGACCGGGGACCTGCTGTGCGACGGCCGGTTGACCGTGGGGATCGGCGTCGGCGGCCGGCATGAGGACTACCGCGCCGTGGGCGCCGACCCGGCGACCCAGACGATGCGGCAGCTCGCCGACAGGGTCGCGGTGATGCGCAGAGTCTGGGCGGGGGAGAACGTGACCGATGCGACGCTGCCCGTGGGACCGCCGCCCGCACAGTCGGGAGGCCCCGAATTACTGGTCGGCACAACAGGTCCCAAGACACTTCGCAGTGCTGCGGGGTGGGCTTCCGGCCTGGCGGGCATCAGCTTGGATCTGAACACTGCCACCCAGAACGAGCTGTTCGACGTCGCCCGCAGCGCATGGCAAGAGGCTGGCAAGCCCGCACCGCACCTGGCGACCTCGTTCTGGTTCGCGATCGGTGACGGCACTGGGGCGCGGCAACAGGTGCACGAGCACCTGCTGCGCTACATGAACTGGATCCCGGCGGCGATCGTCGACGCCATGGCCCCCACGACGGGCTGGGCGGGCACACAGGACGAGTTACGCGCCGTCCTGGGCAGGTTCGCCGACATCGGCGCAGACGAAGTCCATCTCATCCCCACGAGCAGCGATCTCGGCCAGCTGCATCAGGTTGCCGAGGTGGCCGCCGACTTCAGCTGAACGCTGCGGAACGCCCTTTCGCCAAGGTGGCGAGCAACTCTCGGTACGGGCCTACCAGGTAGGCGGTGTCGCCGGCGTGCAGCTGTGATTCACGGCGCGGATGCAGTTCTCGCGCGCCGTCGCGACCGACGATCGCCACGACTCGGGTCTGTGTGGAGAGCTCTGCCATCCGGATGCCGTCGAGTTCACTTCCGGCGTCCACCCGGACGCCGCCGACCATGAACGACGCCTGTCCGACCGAGAACGTGCCGAACACGGTCAGTCCCAGCGCGGCTCCGATGAACCACGGTGCCGCCAATTCGACGGTCGACAGCACGTTGTCGAAGCCGAACCGGTGCGCGACCGCGGCGCCGAGCGCGCGATCGAAGACGCGCAGCACCACCGGCACTCCGGTGCGGTCCTTGAGGTGCTCGCGGGACACGATGGCCGTCTCGATGTTCACCACGTCGTCGTCGGTCAGCACCGCGACCGCGCTGGCATCGTCGATACGCGCTGCGTCCAACGTCGACGGCAGGGTGGCGTCACCGAAGATCACCGGGATGCCCCGGTCGGCGGCGGCCGACAAGTAGCGGTTCTCGTCGTTGAGTTCGATCACCGCGACATCGTGCCCGGCAGCCTTCAGGTCGGCGGCAACGCGAATGCCGAACGACCCGAGGCCCACCACGATCATGTGGTGCTGCAGTTCGCGGACTCTGCGGCGGCCGGCCGAGTATGCCAGGCGACGTGACAGCAGCAGATCGGCGACGAACGCCATCAGTACCGCGGTGGTGGTGATTCCGGCGAACATCAACACGATGCTGAACAGGCGCAGCCAGGTCGGTTGGTCACTGAAACTGAAGTCCCCGTAGCCGACGGTGGCAATGGTTTCGGTGGAGAAGTACAGCGCGTCGACGAAACTCATCCCCGGTTTGTCATAGGTGAACCACAGCAGGATGGTGGACCCGAGGAGCAGACTCATCGACACCGACAGCGCGCGATAAAAGTTCGGGTTGACGTCCTCACGAAAGGCGCGCGCCGCGTTCGTCATTCGGGTTACCGGTGAGCGGCGCGGCGCGGGCTGAGCCTGGGGACCCGGCTCGTGAGGTTGCCCCGCGGTGCCGATCATGGCCACCCAGTCGCCCTCGTCGACGTGCAGATCACGACCCGGGCACGCCACCACCGCACCCGGTGTCGAGCACCGATCACCATGCACGACGGCCACCGGGGCGAGGTCGCCGTAGATCTCACGCAGCGTTCCGGCGCGGGGCATGGGGCTGCCCGACACCACGAAGCGGAGATCGCCCGCGGCGATCATGTGCGACGTGCGGGCCAGACACCGCTCCACCACCGACGGGGCGGCGAGGTCGGCGACGTCGAGCACCGCGCCCGGGCCGTTCCCCACGGCCATCGCCTCGCGCAGCACCGTGTTCGCCAGGCGTGCCACCACCCGCACGGTGGGGTTGAAACGGCGTGCCAGCAGCGCGATCTCGAGATTCTCGGCGTCGTCGGGACCCGCGCACACCACGGCGGTCGCCGTGTCGATGCCGGCGGCGCACAGCTGATCAGGCCGATCGATCACTGTCACGGCGGTGCCTGCGCTGCGCAGTTCCTCGGTGATGCGCACCGCCAGCGCGTCGGCACCGCTGACGATGGTGTGGCTGGTGTGGCCGACCATTGCAGCAGGGTACGCAATGTCGCGCTACGGGGCAGCGCGACAGGACGAGGTCAGATCGTGACGACCTCGTAGTCGCCGAGTTGGCCCACGAGCGTATGCAGGTGATCCTGGGCTGAACCCAGCGTCTGTTCGATGGCCGTGAGCCGGGCTGCGTAGTGGCCCACCGGGTATTCGGCGGTGACCCCGATACCGCCGTGCAGCTGGATCGCTTCCTGGCTGATGTGGCGACCGGATCGGCCGATCTGCACCTTGGCACGCGCGGCGATGGTCGGGCTCGTATCGCCGTCGGCGATCGACATGGCGGCGTACAACGCCATGCTGCGCGCGAGTTCGAGCGAGACATACATGTCCGCGGCGCGCTGTGTGAGCGTCTGGAACTTGCTCAGCGTGACGCCGAATTGCTTGCGCTGGGTGAGGTATTCGGTCGTCAACCGCAGCGCCTCTTCCATCGCCCCCAGTGCCTCGGAGCACAAGCCCGAGGAGAACCGCACCAGGGCACGTTCGACGGCTGCCGACGCGTCGATCGCGTCGCCCAGGGGCTCGGCCGCGACCGCGTTGAGGTCGATCTCGGCGCCGCGCTGCCCGTCGAAGGTCCGATAGGGTGTGCGCTGTACGGCCGCCGCGTCGACCAGGAACAGTCCCGTGCCGCCGTCGGGCAGCGCGGCCGTCACCACCAGGGTGTCGGCGCAGTCACCGGCCAGCACCGGATTCTTGGTGCCGCTCAGCGTCCAGCCGTCGCCCTCGCGGGACGCGGTGGTGGACACTGTCGCGGTGGGCCTGCGCATGCCCGGCTCGCTGTGGGCGAACGCGAGAAGCCGCTCGCCGGCGGCGACTTCGTCGAGCAGCGCACGCTGATCGGCGCTGCCGACCTCTGCGATCACCGCACCCGGGCCCAGCGCCGCGTGCAGCACCGGCTCGGGCGCTAGGCGCCGGCCGGCCTCCACGAGCACCGCGTGGATCTCGATCTGCCCACCGGAGTCTTCGTCGAATCCCAGGCCCAGTACCCCGACCTCGGCGAGCTGGCCCCACACGTCGCGGCTCCACCCCTGCTCGGTGTCGATGACCTTGAGTCTGCTCTCGGGATCGTAGGCGCGCGTGAACATCTCGCGGGTGGTGTCACGCAGGAGGGTCTGTTCTTCGCTGAGCTGAAAATCCATGAGTCCGCCTTCTCTCTACAGCCCGAGGATGGTCGACGAGATGATGGTGCGCTGCACTTCGTTGCTGCCGCCGTAGATGGAGGTCTTGCGGTAGTTGAGGTAGCGCGGCGCGCTGTGCTGCGCCCAGTCCGGAGACGCGATGTCGGCGTCACTCGGGTACGGCAGGATGTCGGGGCCCGCCACCTCCATCAGTAATTCCGTGGCGACCTGCTGCAATTGGCTGCCGCGCAGCTTCAGCACCGACGACGCCGGGTTGGGCTTGCCGCCCTTGGATCCCGAGGTCACCCGCATTTGCGTCAACTCCAATGCCAGCACGTCGTTTTCCGCTTCTGCCAGCCGGGCTGCGAACAGCGGGTCGTCGAGTAGGCCGCTGGCTTTGGCGCGCTCCTTGACCTCCGCGAGGCGCACCTTGGTGCGGCCTACCTGGGCGATGCCCGTGCGCTCGTTGCCGAGCAGGAACTTCGCGTAGGTCCAACCCTGATTCTCCTCACCGACCAGGTTCTCGGCGGGCACCCGGACGTCTTCGAAGAACACCTCGTTGACCTCGAAGCTGCCGTCGACGAGCTTGATCGGCCGCATCGTGATGCCGGGAGTGTCGAGGTCGATGAGCAGGAACGAGATGCCGGCCTGCTTCTTCGGGGCGTTCGGATCGGTGCGCACCAGACAGAAGATCCAGTCGGCGTACTGACCCAACGTCGTCCACGTCTTCTGCCCGTTGACCACGTAGCTGTCGCCGTCGCGCAGCGCCGTGGTGCGCAGCGAGGCGAGGTCAGAACCCGCCTCAGGCTCGGAAAAACCTTGGCACCACCAGATGTCGAGCGCAGCAGTCGGCGGCAGAAACCGCTCCTTGGTCGCTTGGGAGCCGAACTCCGCGATCACCGGGCCGACCATCTTGGCATTGAAGGTCAGCGGCTCGGGCACACATGCCAGCTGCATCTCGTCCAACCAGATCTGATGCTGGGTGGGTGTCCAATCCTTGCCGCCCCATTCGACCGGCCAGCTGGGCACCGCCAGACCATGATCGTTGAGGATCTTCTGTGTGGTGACGATGTCCTCTTTGGACACCTCCGTGCCCGCCCGGCTGCGTTCCTTGATGTCGGCGGGGATCTCCGTCGCGTAGAAGGTACGAAGCTCGTCGCGAAACGCGGCTTCCTCGGGTGTCAGTGCCAGCTGCACGGCGGCCTCCTGCTCCATCGATGGACTCCCTGCAGACTAACCACTTGGTCGGTACCTACTCGCTGCGGTGCGGGCGACGTCACTTCTGCGCGTGTTATTGCTCGCTGCGTCAAATCGGCGCGTAACCTCTCGAGGTGTTCGCAGAACTCGTCTGAAGAGGGGATTAGACATGCGCAGACTTGCGATGACGGCGGGTGCCACCGCTCTGGTCGTCGGCTCACTGTTGGGTACGCCGACCGCCGCCGCGGCACAGCTCGTCAATCCCGCACCTGCGCCGGCGCCGGCACCCGCGCCCGAGCGCCCCTCGGTGCAGCTGCTCGACTGCTACGGGTCTACCGGCTGGATGGGCTGCGGTCCCGGTTGGACCTGGCGTGACGGCTGGCGCGGCTTCGCCTGCTACCCCTGCTGACCCGACGGCCCTCGAACACAGCGGAGAAATCGATGAAACTTCCAGCCATTTCGCTCGGCGGACTGGTGGCCGCGTCGGCCATCGTCACGATCGGCCTCGGAACAGCCTCGGCCGCACCGGATTACACCACCTTGCCGGTCAACCCGAACGTCTCGACCGACTCGACGGCCTACGTGGCCGTACCGCCGGTCCTCGACCCCGACGGCCAGCAAGGCGTCGAGCAGGAGTTCAACCACCGCGACGGCAGCCGCGGTATCACCACCAAGATCCTCGTGCTGGCCTCCCCGCAGGCGGCCACCGACGCGATGAACGCCTGGCGTGACGGCCTCGGCGGGGTGGTCGCGAACCCGAAGTCCGAGTCGGTCGATGTGGGGACCGCCGCGACCTGGGCGACCGGCACCTCCCCGAACGGGACGCAGTCGGTGGGCGTGCTGATGTTCACCCGGGGCAACGCCGCGGTCGACGTGCAGTTCGACGGTCCGGTCAACGATCCGGTGCCCGCCGACCTCGCGACGCAGTACGGCAAGGATCAGGTGGCCGCGCTCGACCGCCAGCTGGGTTCCTAGCCCGATTGCGCGGTGAGCCGCTGACGCGCCAACGGCGCGGGCAAACATCGCGCTCGCAGCGGGCAAGGCGGAGCCCAACGGCACACGGCGGCGGCCAGCTAACCCCAGCACGGACGCTCCGTCGCGCCGCCACGAAAATTCTCCCAGCACCTAGCTAACCCACAGGCATCGGATCGGGGTTCCAGCGAGGAATTTCAACCGATAGCTGCGATTCCGGCAAACCGCTAGAGGCGCTAATTTCTGAGAATCTTCGTCAAGCCAGGTTTGACTTCGCTGTCAATAGAGCACTCAGCTCACGACGAGATGACCCCCCATCGCGCTGGAGGGGCCGGGGCCGAACGCAGGAGAACGAACCATGGCTAATCACGGATTGACCCCCGAAGAGCTGCAGGCAGAGGTCGGCATCGCGCTTCCCGACAAGGAAGTCGTCTCGATCATCGACGTCAACGCGGATATCAACGTCGGAATCGACGCGGCATCGCCCATCGACCTGTCGGCTGCGGCCAACCTCAACGTCGCCGCCCCGATCCAAGCCGGTGCCGGCGCCAACGTGCTGACGTACGGCTCCGGGGCCGACGCCACGGTCACGCACTCCGCGGACGGCGGCGTCGTGATCATGCAGTCAATGGACAACGTGACCGCCGATGCGTCGTCGATCCAGGACAGCGCCATCGACCAGGCCGGTGACATCTCGACCGGCGCGGTGACCGGTCCTGGCACCGATGCCGGGACCGACGCCGACACCGGCGCCACCGTCGACACCGGGACGGGCACGTTCGCCGACGGCTCGCTGCTGAACGTCGACGTGAACGTCGACCTCAACGCCGATCTCGCGGCGCCGATCGCCGGTGGGGTGGCAGCCAATGCGAACGTGGCCGCTCCGATCAACGCCGGTGTGGCCGCGAACATCGGATCGTGGGATTCCACCGCGGATGCGGTGTCGATCCAGGACGCCACGATCACCCAGACCATGAACGACGTGCACGCGACTGCCGACTCCGAACAGACGTCGAGCATCGCGCAGGGCGGCACCAGCGGAACAGCGGACGGCGCCACCAGCACCTCCTCCGCCGGCACGAGCGCCGGCACGAGTTCTGCAGGCAGCGACAGCAATTCGGCCGCCTGAGTAGGCGCGCGAACACTCTTCACGGCGAAAGGCACGAGCAGTGACCGTGACGAGCGAGGGGTCAGTACCCACCCGCGAGGTACTGCAGCGCGCCGACGGCGTCGAGCTGATCGGGGAGATGGCGGGATCGGGTTACAAGGTCCCGCCCTCCCTGGTCCGTCGCGCCGACGGGCAGACGATCCAGCTGACCCCATTGCTGTACGCCACGCTGCGGGCGATCGACGGGTCACGCACGCGCGACGAGGTCGCCGCCGCGGTCTCCGAGGAGACGGGACGCGATGTCTCCGCGGACAACATCGACCACCTGGTCGACAAGCAGCTTCGGCCATTGGGCCTGCTGGTGTTGCCCGACGGCGGTCAGCCGGCGACCAAGAAGCGAGACCCGCTGCTGGGTCTGCGGTTTCGCTACGCAGTCACCGAACCCGAACGCACCCGCCGGCTCACCGACCCGTTCCGGTTCCTGTTCCGGCCGTGGGTGGTCGTACCGCTGCTGGTGGTCTTCGCGGTTGTCTGCTGGTGGGTGTTCTTCCGGAAAGGACTGGCGCATGCGGCCTATGACGCGTTCCAGCGTCCCGGTCTGCTGGTCCTGGTTTTCGTCGTCACGATCCTGTCGGCCGGCTTCCACGAATTCGGGCACGCTGCGGCGGCCCGGTACGGCGGTGCGACACCGGGCGCCATGGGTTTCGGGGTCTATCTGGTGTGGCCCGCGTTCTACACCGACGTCACCGACACCTACCGGCTGGGCCGGCGGGCTCGGGTCCGTACCGATCTCGGCGGGCTCTACTTCAATGCCATTGTCGCCGTGGCGATCACGGGGCTGTGGCTGTGGCTGCGCTATGATGCGCTACTCCTGGTGGTCGCGACCCAGATCCTGCAGATGCTGCGACAGCTCGCGCCGATGGTTCGCTTCGACGGCTACCACGTGTTGGCCGATCTCACCGGCGTGCCGGACCTGTATTCGCGAATCAAGCCGACCTTGCTGGGTTTGCTGCCGTGGCGCTGGGGGGACCCGCACGCCCGCATGCTCAAGCCGTGGGCGCGGATGCTCGTCACGGTCTGGGTGATGGTCGTGGTGCCCATGTTGCTGATGGCGCTGGTGGGAGCGGTCCTCGCGTTGCCCCGGCTGCTCGGCTCGGCATGGTCGGCGCTCGGCACGCAGAAGGATGTGCTGTTCGGGGCGTGGGGCGACGGCGACGTCATCCAGGTGGTCGCACGTGCACTGGCGATCATCGCCATCCTCATCCCGGTCGCGGGCGTGCTCTACATGCTGTTCCGATTCGTGCGCCAGACCACGCTGAGTGCCTGGAAAGCCACCGCGGGCAAGCCGGCGATGCGGACGCTCGCGGTCCTGGCCGGTGCGGCGATGGCCACCGGGGTGGCCTACGCCTGGTGGCCGGGGGAGTCGACGTATCGACCGATCCAGCCCTACGAGCGCGGCACGATCGGGGACATCGCCTACGCGGTGGGCCTGGAGCGGCTCGGTTCGCCGCCGCCGCAGCGGTCGGCTCCCACCCGGCCGGTCGCCGCGAGCCGGACGCTGGCTCCCGGTCAGCGCGGGGTCATGCGGGCGGTGTGGGACACCCGGACCCCGCTGCCGACGGCCGGGCAGCCGCGATTGATGGTGGTGCTGATCCCGAAGATCCTCCGGTCAGGGGGAGCTGCGGGGTCGGCGCCGATCACGACGGTGGCCGACAAGGGCTGGGTCTTCCCTGTCGACAAGCCGTTGACACCCGGGCCGGACGACAACCAGGCGCTCGCGGTCAACACCACCGACAACACGGTCGTCTACGAGGCGGCGTTCGCGCTCGTGTGGCAGACCGACGAGGAGTACGCGGAGAACATCAACGACGCGGAAGCCTATGCGTCGTGCCGGAATTGCGGCGCCGTCGCCGTCGCCTACCAGGTGGTGTTCGTCATCGACGGCGACGACTCCAACAACAACGTCGCCACCCCGCAGAACCTCGCAGGTGCGCTGAACTATGACTGCGTCAACTGCCTGACCTACGGGCTGGCACAGCAGCTGTTCATCACGCTCGACGAGCCGCTCTCGCCGGCGGCGACGGCCAAGCTCGATGAGGTGTGGTCACGGGTGTCGGCGTTCCAGGGGCAGATCGAGGCGGGGCAGGTGAAGCTCGCGGACATCCAGCCGCAGCTTCAGGCCTACACCGACGAGATCAAGGCGATCGTCGAGGAGGACCAGCCGGGCACGTTCTCGACCTCGACCGTGGGGTCGACGACGTCGTCGCCGCCCACGTCGACCAGTGCGCCGCCGAGCGTGTCCGAGACCTCGTCGGTCCCGTCGACCAGTGAGGCCCCGGAGCCGAGCGCCACCGTGGAGGCGTCGGTGAGTGAGACGGCCGCCCCGTCGACCTCCAGCGCGCCGACGACGACGGCAGGCTCGACGTCGACGGTGACCACATCGGATCCCACGACGGGTGCGACGGCCTCGGCGGAATCGACCGCGGACGCGAGTTCCGCGGGGACGGCTGGGGCGGATTCCGACGACAGCACGGGTTGACGGTGGTCACGTCTATCGTGACCGGCACTGTGATGACTGAACCGATCGACCTCAGTGAGTTCGCGGGGTGGGTGCCGTTCGCCGCACTGCCCGCGGCGGCGGTGCCCACCGGCCCCGGCGTGTACGTGGTGGTGCGGCCCACCGACGACCCGCCGCAATTCCTGCCGGCCTCGCCCGCCGGGCACTTCAAGGGCAAGGACCCCACGGTGCCGGTCGCTGAATTGGAGGCGCTGTGGGTTCCCGGGACCCGGATCGTCTACATCGGGAAGGCCAATGCGGGCAGCAGTGGACGCCGCGGGCTGCGCAAGCGGCTCGACGAGTACCGGCGATTCGGCGCGGGTGAGCCTGTGGGGCATTCCGGTGGGCGGCGCATCTGGCAGCTCGCCGATCATGCCGAGCTTCTCGTCGGCTGGCAGGTGATGCCTGATGGCGACGCGGCGAGAACCGAGTGCGAGATGATCGCGGCGTTCGGGGCGCGTCACGGGCGGCACCCCTTCGCAAACATGCGCCGGTGAGCGTGCCGAAGAAGCGGGCTCATGTGTGGGAATCTGTGTCCGTGGCGCGCACATCCGACCTGTCGTCCTCGGACGTCGTCGCCAAGGCGCAGCGCTTCCCCCGGCTGCGCTACATGGGGTCGAAGTACCGTCTGCTGCCGCACCTGGAGCGCGTGTTCGCCGAGATCGGGGGCGAAACCGCCGTCGACGCCTTCTCGGGTTCGGGCGTGGTGTCCTACCTGCTGAAGGTCCAGGGCTTCGCCGTCACGTCGAACGACTTCCTGAACTTCCCGGCCGTCATCGCGGCGGCCACGGTGCAGAACTCGTCGGTCCGGCTCGACCAGGACCTGATCGACCAGATCTGCGGGCCGCCGGCCGACGACCGCGACTTCATCCAGACCACTTTCGACGGCCTGTACTTCACCCCCGACGACCGTCGATTCCTCGATTCGGCGTGGTCGCACATCGACACTTTGACCGGCCATCGTCGCAACCTCGCGATTTCTGCGCTGGTGCTGTCCGCGGCACGTAAGCAGCCGCGCGGTGTGTTCACGTTCACCGACGGCACCAAGTACGCCGACGGGCGTCGGGACCTGAAATTGTCGCTGCGCGAACACTTTCGGGAACGCGCCCTCGATTACAACGCGACCGTGTTCAGCAACGGCAAACGCAGCCGGGCGCGCCGCGGCGACATCTTCGAGATACCGGACAACACACCAGATCTCGTGTACCTCGACCCGCCCTACGCCCCGCCCAGCGACGACAACGACTACATCAAGCGCTACCACTTCCTCGAGGGTCTGTCGGTGTACTGGCGTGACGTCACGATCATGGAGAACACCAAGACCAAGAAGCTGGAGAAACGGTTCACTCCGTTCGCGTACAAGCGCACCATCGAGGACGCGCTGCTGCGGTCGTTCGAGCATTTCGCCGACGCGGGTGCGATCGTGCTGTCGTATTCGTCGAATGCGATTCCGGGGGCGACGCGCATCCTCGACCTGCTGGGCAAGGTGAAGCCGTCGGTCGAGGTGATCGCCATCGACCACAAGTACAGCTTCGGCACGCATGTGGCGGCCGCCCGACGCGACGTGAGCGAGTACCTGTTCATCGGACGGGACTGATGAGTGGTGCCATTCCCTTCGACGACTACGTGGCGTCCCTGGGGCGGCTGACGGCGATCGTCGACCCGACGGCGTCGACGCCGGAAGCCGAGGCGATCAGCGAGGCCGTGGCCAGCCTGGAGCAGCTGCCCGAGGTCGACGCAGCGTCTCTTGCCTGGTGGGCGCGGCATAATGCGCAGTCAGTGCACGTGCTGGGCCTGGCGGTCGGGCTCGGTCAGGAGAAGCTCAAGGCGGCGCTGACGACAGAGTTCGGTACCGCGGGGTTCGTGACGTTGGCGCGGCGACGGCCGGCGGAGCTGATCGCGATGCTCGACGAGCAGTTCGACCTGCTGCGGCTGCTGCGGATGCAGCGGAACCGCACCTATGGTCTGGCTGATGTGTTGATCGCGCGCGCCGGGGCGCGGGCGACCGCGTCGGGGGGACAGGCGTCCGGGCGCAAGATCGAAGACGAGATCTCGGCGATAGCAGCCGATCTCGGGCTGCCGCACACCCAGCGATCGCGGTTCACCGGGCGTCAGGGCCGCACGGCACCGGCCGACCTGATCGTGCCCGATGCCGACAACGCGTCGATCGTCGTCGCGGCCAAGGGTTTCGACTCGACCGGCAGCAAGCTCACCGATGCGGTGCGCGAGATCGAGGAGATGGCCGAGGTGCGGTTGCCGCGCCAGTACGTGTTCGCAGTCATCGACGGCATCGGCTGGCATCGGCGCAAGGCCGACCTGAAGAAGATCCACAGTTTGTGGGCGAACGATCACATCGACGGCATGTACACGCTTGCCAGCCTCGATCAGTTCCGTGCCGACTTGCGGGATGCCGCGACGCGGCTGGGGCTCGGGTAGGTCATCAGTTCTGTTATCTGCCAAAGCATTTCGGATTGTTCGGGCGCTCGCGTGAGGTGTCGGCGTCGAGACGATCCTCGGGTGCGGGGATGATGCCAAACGCCCTTGCGTAGCAATCCACTATCGCGGTCCACGTCCTCCCGCTGCCGTTGTTGGCGGATGTCATCATGGGCTCCTTGTCGTCGCGGCCAGTAGTGGCGCTCCTGATGACGATGCCGTGGAGGTGTCGACGCGGGTATCCGCCGATCAGTCGGCGCAGTGGGGGAGTGACGGTTCCACCGATCGGTGGACACAGCTCGCGTGGTGACCCCGGCGGCTCGCGGCAGGTAGTCGCCGAGTGGTTGGTACGCATCGCGGAGGCGATGGGTCGGCGCCCGGTGAGGAGGTGAGTGCCCCCGGCAGGATTCGAATTAGCCGCTTATCGGATTGCCTGACACGGCGAGTAGCTGCAGAAACATCCACCTACCTGCCGCAACCTGGAATCTACGCTATGTTCACGAGGGGCCACAAGACACCACGAAAACTCGCTGGGATAGCACGTAGATAGCACGGGAGATGCATGGCCGGCACCAAGGGCCGCCGCGGATGGGGCTGGATTCGACTGCTGCCGAGCAAGCGATACCAGGCGTCCTACATTGGACCCGATCTTCTCCGGCATAAGGCGACGACCACCTTTTCGACTCGCCTCGACGCCGAAGGCTGGCTCGCCAACGAACGCCGAAAGATCGAGCTCGAGACGTGGACCCCTCCTGCCCAGCGCGCCGCCGAGGAAAAAGCCCGTTCGGTCACAGTGGGCGAGTACGCCGCTTCGTGGATCGAGGACCGCAACGTGAAGCCGCGAACCCGCTCGGCGTACCGGGACACCCTGAGGCTGCACATCGCGCCCCGGCTCGGGAACATCGCCGTCAAAAACCTCACCGGTGACGCGGTGCGGGCGTGGTACGCGAGCCTTGGGACCGATCACGTTCGACGCAACAGTCACGCCTACGGCCTTCTCCACGCTGTCTGTGCGACGGCAGTTGCCGACGGACTTCTTGCCGTGAACCCCTGCTCGATTCCTCGAGCGATGAACCCGCCGCGGAAACGTGAGCCCACCATTCTGAGCGTGTCGGAGGTCGCGGCGCTCGCCGATGCCATCAGGCCGCAACGGCTCAGGGCTCTGGTACTTCTTTCAGCCTGGTGTGGTGTCAGGTGGGGTGAGGTCAGCGAGCTGCGACGCAAAGACATCGGCGAGGACTGCGAGGTCCTTTTCGTCGGTCGGGCAGTGACGCGCCGCGACGGTGTCTATCGGGTGGACACCCCGAAGTCGGGCAAGGGCAGACCCGTGGTCATACCGCCGCACATCAGGGAAGACGTTCAAGAACATCTCGATGCGTACGTCGCACCTGGACCCGAGTCGCTGTTATTCCCGGCCGCCAAAGGCGGACACATGAACGACCGAGTGTTCAGCCGCGAATACTTTGCCAAAGCATTGAAAGCTATTGGTAGAGAAGGAGTCCGGGTACATGACCTCCGGCATTTTGCCGGCACTCAGACTGCTCGCGTCGGCAACCTCGTAGAGACAATGGGCAGACTCGGCCACAGCACAGTGAAGGCATCCTTGATCTACCAGCAGGTGGTGTCGGGACGGGACGCCGCCGTGGCTGAAGCCCTGTCGGCCCTCGCCACAGGAGACACGCCATAACGTTCACGCTCGTCACGAAGCGCCAGATCGTGCATAATGGGTCAGAGGAGAGGCCAGGAGCCCCCTGAAAATCGAACACCGCAGCTAGCCCGAATAACGGTCCAGGAGACCCGAATACGGCGAACGGCAGCATTCTCCCAGGCGGAGAACACCGAGCAACGACCGAAACAAGCATTGTTTCGAATCGACGCTGGTGTTCTCCGTTCTGTTTTAGGGAGACATCGAAATGACCCGTTCGGAAGTGCTCGCGCACAAGAAGACCGTCGATCTACAGACTGCTGCAACGTATCTCGGAATATCTCGAAGCTCAGTCAGGCGACGTATCGCTGAAGGGGCACTCCGCGCCTACCGCGTAGGACCCCGCTCCATCCGCGTTTACGTCGAAGACCTCGACGCCATCATGGCCCCCATCGGTGGGGGTGCAGTCTGACATGACCTCGACACGAAGAAGCCCGGGTGCGGCAACCCGGGCTACTCCTGAAATCTCCACCACCATTGAAGACGGTCACCAGTCTACCGCCCGCTGCGTCCGTTGCAGGCGTCCGCTCACCGCGGACGCGTCGGTGTCACGCGGTTGCGGTTGGCGTTGCGCCGCTCGCCTTCGCGCTGAGGCGGTGGCAGCATGAAGGATCGCATTTGTAATGCACCCCTCCGGCGCCGACGGGAAGCCGCGGAGGCTTTGCGGCCACTGTGGTGTGGCTGCCGGGACCCGTGGACGTGCCGGCATCACATGGAGCCTCGAGAGCTGTCTGACAGTCAGGTCGAGGGTTACTGCGCCGCAGCGGATCACTTGTTGAATCTCGGCTTTCCGCCAGCGCCCAACGTCGAAGCGATGCGCCGGATGTGGCGTCACGGTGGGCGACAGCAGCGCACCGCCATTCGTATCTCGAACTCGTGGCCGGCGGTGGTCGCATGACCGACAGCTTGCTCACCGGTATGCGCGACGGCGCTTGGCTCGACGCCCAGAACTTTCCACCACTTGAATACGCAGTCCCCGGCATCATTCCCGAGGGCTTCGGCCTACTCGTGGCCCCACCCAAGGCTGGGAAGTCCTGGTTCGTCGCCGGCATCGGACTGGGCTGCGCTCTGGGCGGATTGGTCCTCGGCCGACTCAAAGTGGACCAACGCCCCGTCTGTTACTGGGCGCTCGAAGATGGGCACCGTCGTCTGCAATCCCGTTTCCGCCACCTGATGCTCGGCGATGGAATACCTGCAGGCATCAACGTCATCACGCAGGCCACGACCCATCAGATCGTGCCAATGATGGCGGAGTTTCTTCTGCAGCATTCAGAAGAAGCACCGCTGTTGATCTTGGACACGCTGGGGAAGGTGAAACCACCTAAGCCGCCCGGCGCCGACTCCTACCAAACCGATTACGCGATCGGTGCCCAACTCAAAGCCTGCATCGACTCCATACCCGGTGCCTCGCTCATCGTCGTCCACCACAGCCGCAAAGCGGAATCGACCGACTTCGTCGACTCAGTCAGCGGCACCGCGGGTATCGCAGGGTCAGCCGACTTCGTTCTCGTGCTCAGCAGGCAACGACACAGCAACGAAGCCTTGCTCTCCGTGACGGGACGCGATATCGCGGAGGCGGAGTATGCGCTGCGAAGCGATGAGGGGCTATGGCTTCTCGACGGGACCGATTTAGCGTCGGCCTCCGCCACTGCCGAGCAGCGACGGTTGGTGGGCAAGCGCAGTGACCGCTCAGTTGATATCGCTGCAGCTGTTGGCTCAAGCCCCACACCTGTCTCCGCTACAGACATCGCCGAGAAGCTGGGCATCGACAACGACACTGCGGGCAAGTACCTGCGGCGCCTAGCGGCCGACGGCGTCGTCACGAAAACAGGACGAGGACTATTCAAGTCCGTGTCCGAACTGTCCGAACCAAGCGTCCGCGCAGGTGGGAGCGGTAGTCGAAGCATTGCCCTGTCCGAATCAGTGTCCGAACCTGCGTCCGAAAGCGGCTCAGCAATTCGGACATCGGACACTTCGGACACGGACCGACAGACGGTGATAGCCGAAAAGCTGGCCGGACTTCACCCCCAAGGGGGTACTCGATGAGCGAGCATCCTGGCGCTTGGTGGTGGAGGCTTCCTGAAGAGGAACGCCAACACATGAACGAGCTGGCGCAACAGTCAATTCTCCAACTCGACAACTACCCCTACCTCAATGCGGAGGTGGCAATGGAGTTGGTGGCCTGGACTCGTCTCGAGGCCGAAGTCGCTGAGGCGCACGCAGACTGGTTGCGGAAGGTCAAACGCTCGATCGAGCGGACCGGCCGGGAATACAACCGCAACACTTTTTTGCGGTACTGCCGGCTGCGGGCCCACGAATGAATCAACACGACATCGCCGGCGTGCAGCAGTTCGGCCTCTGCGTACTGCTTCAGGGCCAGGGCCTATCAGAGGTCTATGCACTCGTAGAAGCCGGGTGGCGGTACATGAAGGGACAGGGCATCAAAGCCGAGCAGATGCAACGACTTCAGGCATACCGCCACATCCTCGCGACCGCACACGACGAACGCCTCAGGTTCGCAAAGGAACATGAATTAGCGACTTACGTTGCTGTAGACGCACACTCAGAAGGCCAGGATGTTGCAGACCTGATTTCGGTCGCTGACGCAGCGAAGGAGTTGGGCTTCTCGGTACAGCATGTCCGCCGACTAGCCCGCTCCGGACTCCTTCAGCGCGCAGCGTTTTCCGGACTGCTGATCCGGTCGGATGTCCTGGCACTTAAACGTCAACGAGCACGGAGGCGCTGAGAGCAAATGGCCATCTCATACTCATTCGTCAACACACGGCACGCGCAAGCACTGCTGCGCGAGATCGCACAGTTCGGCATCGAACCGCCTGAGGCGTTAACCAGCATCATCGGCGCACACGAAGAACTCGCGAAAGTCACTGCAGCACGGGACCCGATGGCCGATCTGGTGAAAGCAATCGCCGCAGGTTCCCTGCGAGGGGACGAA
Source organism: Actinomycetota bacterium (assembly GCA_040752555.1). Lineage (GTDB taxonomy): Bacteria > Actinomycetota > Actinomycetes > Mycobacteriales > Mycobacteriaceae > Mycobacterium. The sequence continues at coordinate 771,827 of JBFMGT010000001.1, forward strand.
CTCGAGAAGCAAGTCGACCGTGCAGCAGACGAACTGCACCGCCGGCAGTTCCGCGCCGACCTCCGCGCCCACGTCGAACCGGCCATCGTCCGCCAATTCGTCAACGCGGTAGACGAAGGCGGTGGGGCAGACGAAATCATCGACTCCCTACGTCCCGCATTCGGCACGGCCGCCGCCAAACTCATCGAATGCGCCGAGCTCGTCGACGCCAACGCCGACCCCGAAGTGTTCCTGGCATCCGCGTCAGCCGAGCAGATCAAGGCGTGGCAAGCCATCGACGAACACGTCGCGACCCTCACCAAGGTCAGCACCATCGCGAGCCACTTCGGGCCGCACTCCACCAGCTTCCCGCTTCTGGAGATACCCGCCAACGTCGGCAACCTGGGCTTCATCAACAACAACGGCGTGATGTGCGTCGACGCCAAGTACGGACTCGACCAAGCCTGCAGGCTGTTCCAGAACCACGGCAATCACCGCAACAGTCCCTGGTTCCGCGGCGCATCTGTACTGCGGCTCAACACCATTGCCGAAGCACGCGAAAAGATTCGAGCATGGGCCGAAGCGTCATGGGACTCCCTGAATTCGAGCCAGGGCCGCGGACGCATCGTCGACGGACAGTTCATTCCTGAGCCTCTACGCAATCCCTACGCAGTCGCCCAGTAGGCAAGCCACCACGAAACTCCTAGACGGGAAGCGCTATGAACGCAGACGAATACGAATACCCACCGTCGTGGGCACCGCCAGGCGTGGAGCCGCCACGCCGGCGCGACTACACACCCCCGCTGCGATCAGCACTCGGGTACACATCGGACGAACAACCGGAACCACAGCCCGATGACTATCCGCAATCGTGGCGACAGCCCACACGCCCGAGTGCGGACGGCGGCGAAGAGTGAAGTCGGCACCGCGTGGGGAGTGGGGGATAGCTCAGAGGGCAACCCCCTCGCACCTCATGGCATTGGCGCGTATCTCTCCCCGAGAAAAACTTTTTCCACACGGCATACACCTGGGGGTGCCCCCAACCCACCTCAACCCGCACCTCGTGGCATTGGCGCGGCGAGAGGGAATCCCTTTTTTTCCTGCGACGCAAAGAATGGCTGGTAATTCCTGATGGCCGTCCATCTTGATGTACAGACACAGTTCGACGACCGCTCCGTCCGCTCCACCGCCGACGATTTGCAGCGTTACCTGAAACGGTCGGGTGATTCCGCCGGGCAGGGTTACGCGGACGGCATCACGAAATCAACGCCGAAGATTGAGCAGGCGATGAAGAAGGTGGCGGACGCCACCGGGAAAGTTCGTGTCGAGCAGGAGAAGTACAACCAAGTCCTGAAGGAGGGCGGCGATGACGCCGCCAAGAAGGTCGCCCAGTATGAGCGGCTGAGCAAGGCGCAGCGCGATCACGCTCTCGTGACAAGGACTGCGGCCAGGGAGATTCAAGACGCCACCTCATCGGCGGGGGCGAGTTTCATGCAGTTGGGTACCGCGGTCGGCTCCCTGAGTCGTCTGGGTGGCCCTGTGGTGATGGCGGGGTTGACGGTGGGCGTCGTCAAGCTCGCCGGTGTCGCGGCCGCCGCGTCTGGGGCGTTGGGTGTGTTGCCTGCCGCTATCGGCGGGGTGGCAACTGCGGTCGGCACGCTGAAGCTCGCCACCATGGGCTTGGACGACGCGTTCGAGAACATGAACGACCCCGAGAAGTTCGCGGAATCGCTTGGCTCTCTTGCGCCGTCCGCTCAGCAGGCGATGCTGTCAATCCGCTCGATGATGCCGGCTTTGACTGAATTGCAGCAGGCGACGCAGGATGCGTTATTTGGTGGCGTGGGCCAGCAGTTGACGCAAGTGGTGAACACCACCCTGCCCACGGTGGAGCGGATGACGACCGGCGTGGCTGGTGCGTTCAACTCCATGTTCACGGAGCTGACGCAGGAGCTTCAGACCCCAGAGATTCAAGCCAGCCTGAACAACATCACCACCAACGTGGTGCAAGCGTTCCAGTCCCTCACCCCGGCCGTAGAACCGCTCACGCAAGCATTCACGGACTTGACCTCAGTGGGCGCCAGCTTCCTGCCGGAGATTGCGCAGGGAGCCGCGAATGCCGCGCAGTCCTTCGCTGACTTTGTCAGCGAGGCTCGTCAGTCGGGTCAGTTGCAGGAGTGGATTTCTGACGGCTTGGGCACGATGAAAGAGCTTGGTGGCATTGCCCTGGATGTGGGTCGCGCGTTCGTTCAACTTGCGGAGGTCGGCAAGACCGAACTGCCAGAGCTGGGCGCCGAAATCAAGTCTCTGGCCGACAACATGAACGCGTTCATAGAGGTTACGAAAACCGCAGCCCACACCATCCAGTTGATCACCGACCCCATCAACGGCGTTCAGGGTTTCATGGAGCAGCTGGGAATCATCGACCCCCAGACCGTCCAAGGGCCCACCGGCAACGGCAACCTACCGCCCGGAATGAGCGGTGGGGGAGGGAGTTTCGGGCCTGGCCCGTCGAGTCTGTCTGGTTTCGGGCTTCCCTCTACGGTTGACCGGTCGATTCCGTGGGACCAGCTCTCGCCGGCGGATAAGTGGCTGCGCGCTGACGCCGCAGCCCACCCGCAAGGCAACTCTGCGCTCCAGCCGGGGATGTATCGCCGCCGGGACGGCTCCATCGGCTACACGGCCCCGCCGAGCCTGCAGACAGGTGGACGGCCCGGAGTGGCCGGCAGCAGCTCTACCGCAAGTCTGCCGCAGTCGCCGTCTCTGCCTATCCAGTACACCCCCACCGCGGGGTTGCCGTCATCCATTGCGAACGCCATCACCCGCCTGGATGAAGCCAAGCACGACGTGGCGGAGAAGGAAGCCCGGGTCAACCAGCTTCAAGAGTCGAATGTCGCTACAGCGGACGAGATTCAGAAAGCCAAGAACGATTTGGCGAAAGCTGAGCAGGACCGCCTGCAAGCTGACCGCGCCCTGAACGACGCGAAAATCAGCGCCGCGAACCAGCAGACCAAGCAGATTCAGGGCGTCAGTCAGTCGTTGCAGGAGTTCGGCGCCCAACTGGATTCCGATTTCGGTATCTCCAAGGGCCTGCCCGGCATTGTGGAGAACCTGGTCAAGATGGCGGGCAATATCATCGCCGCACCAGCCCTCATGCAGCTACAAGCCATATCCAACGCCAACCCCAACCAGGGTTCCGGCCTTATCGGGATGCTGGGCTCCGCAGGAGCATTCGGCCCGCAGTACATGCCAGGAGCGGCCGCACAGTCCGGCTACTCGGGATACACGCCAGCGCCCTCCATCGGACCCCTCCCTTTGCAGGGATATCCCGGCGATGCCGCCCTCCTCGCCAACGTCCCCGCTGGCCGATACACGCAGTCGCAGCGGGGCGACCTCACCCAAGGCTTGGCGGACTGCTCGAGCGCGGTCGAGGACTTGGTCAACATCTTGGATGGCCGCTCCACTGCAGGTGCGTCGATGTACACCGGGAACGCGTCGCAGTGGCTTCAGTCCCGCGGGTTCCTGCCCGGCATGGGTGGGCCCGGTGATTTCCGGGTGGGGTTCAACTCCGGCCACATGCAGGCCACCCTGCCTGGTGGGACACCGTTCAATTGGGGTTCCGACGCGTCCGCGGCGAACCGCGGCATCGGCGGCACGGGGGCGGATGACCCAGCGTTCACATCGCACTTCTTCCGCCCCATGAGCGCCGGCCCCCTCACCGGCGCAACCGGCTACCCGATGCCGGACCTCTACGGCGCAGCCAACACCAACCCCATGCTCACTCCCGGAATCGCGCCGGCTGGACTGCAGACCCAGGCAGCGAGCGGTCAGGGCATGCTGGGCGCACCGGCAGGAATGGCGTACCCGTCCGCTGGTGGGGGAGGCTTCCAAGGTTTGGGCGGGTTGCCGATGGCAGCCCTGTCCACCGCGGCATCCGCCATGCCTGGCGTGGGGGCTGCCGCGCAGGTCGGCATGCAGTTGGCTAACCGGGTCATCGCTTACGGCGGGCAGGTCGCCGGCATCGGCATCTCCGGACTGTTGGAAACCCTGTCGGTGGGGGATAACCCGATGGGGTCGTTCGGCAATTCGTGGCTGGGGAAGGCTGCGGGTGGTTTCGCCGGCGCTCGCCCCGCCCTGCCGAACATGGCGGGCAAGCCCGTCAACGCCCCCGAAGGGCAACCATCCCAGATGGATTCGTTGGCGCAGAAGGGCGGCAACGTCGCCAACATCAACATCACCAATCAGGGCGCCACCCCCGACCAGAACGGCAAGGATGTCGCCGCGCACACAGCGGCGATGTGGGCCCCGGCTGGACGACAATGAACCGACTAGCCATCGGAGCATTGGGGGAAATGGTGGACAAAGCGTCTCATTGTGAACTTTGCGACCTACACGCGGCGGGAAAGGAGGCGCGTGCTCTACAGATCGAGTCGATACGGGCCCAGCGCATCCTTCTGTCCATAGTGAATGGCGCGGGGGACGCGACGGACCTCATCGCGCGAGAGGTCGACAGTTGCAGGGACTGCACTTGGCGCCTGTCCTCGGTGTACGCAACGATGATGGCTGCGCAACTCATGTACTACCAGGGCGGCAGGGAAGACGCAGCCCGTTTCCTGGAGCAGAGCATTCTGGAAGACATGGATAACCTTGACCCGCCTGGTCAGTCGTGAGATGTGAAGACTACCGCCGGGTGAGCCGACGGTAGTCCAGTGACAGCGGGCTACTACTTGGACTCGGCGGACCTTGTGCGCGAACGGAGGGCTCGATAGGGGTCATTCCCTAGGTTGTCATTCGAGGCCAGTGGCCGCATGCTGTGACCGTGGGGAAGGGCGCTCGAAATCGGAAGAGTCGACGCCAACTGCAGGTAGACGTGCGGGCTGCGATGGGGAATTACGACCCTTCTTCGTTCCCCGAGGACCTCCTCGACCGCGACAAGGTTGCCAGCCAACTCGGCGCACCAGTGGACGGGTGGATACCGGAACTGATCTTCCGCTACGCGATCTTCAAGCCCCTCGGTCTGAACGTGGATTGGGCGATCATGATCGACGTCTACCGCGTTAACGAGGACGGCCAAACTGAAGAGGAATTGTCAATACCTGTGGATCGGCTTGTTTCAGGCGACCTCCGTTCCAGTTGATTCGGTCGGTGCCGAGTCCGCCGACGGGGTGATGTCGGTGGGTCGCTCGAGCAGTTTGCCTTTGTGGAA
>JBFMGT010000002.1:0-589166 GCA_040752555.1 Actinomycetota bacterium
CCGTGAGCACGGGCGTGCCTTCCCGCCAGCGCGCCAACGCTGGTCTTGATCAGAATTCGGATTCCTTGCAGATCATCTTCCGGGAAGGCACGCCCGCCCGGGATCCACAGGTTCTGATCATTGCTCCTTGCCAGGAGTTCTTGGACGTCACAAAGCTTGCGCAAGTTGACCTTCCAGGGGGTTTCGGGGGAACGGTCTCCTGGTACCGCGAGCATGTCAGCGACCTCCGGAAGTCAGGGAAGTGCCTCTGGCTTTAGCGCGTCAACCAGCGGGCGAGTAGCCGGTCCATCCATGAATGCGAGTCGTTGTCGCTCGGCTGGTATCGCGGGCATTCGCACAGCGAACAATCTGTGCCCGCACGGTAATGCGCGTGAGCCAGGTCATCGTGCCCGCAACGACATATTTCCGTAAGCATTAAAGTCAAGATACGCCGCCGGTTAGTTGCTTTCGGCAAATACTGAGAATTTCCTGAGCGGTGTGTCGTCGTCTCGTGTCGACGACGGATTGGCCCGCGCTGGCCGCCACCACTGAGTACAGTCCCACCGTGGGCTATCCGAAAAACGTGCTGGCCAAAGACGAACAGGTCGTCCTGCACCGCCATCCGCACTGGGGGCGTCTCCTCGTGCCGGCATTCGTTCTCATCCTGGCGAGTGCCGCTGCTGCGTTCCTCGCTGGCTACGTCAATACCCTCACCTGGGAGCCAAGCGCCAAGAACATCGTCTTCCTCGTCATCGCTGCCGTCTGGCTCATCCTCGTCGGCTGGCTCTCGGTGTGGCCGTTCCTCAACTGGTGGACCACCCACTTCGTCGTCACCGACCGTCGCGTCATGTACCGCCATGGCCTGATCACCCGCTCCGGCATCGATATCCCACTGGCCCGGATCAACAGCGTCGAGTTCCGGCACGGCTTGCTCGATCGCATCCTGCGCACCGGCACCCTGATCATCGAATCCGCCTCCCAGGATCCCCTCGAGTTCCAGGACATCCCGCAGGTCGAGCGCGTCCACTCGCTGCTCTACCACGAAGTGTTCGACACCCTGGGTTCGGAGGAATCGCCGAGCTGACGCGCTGCGCCCCGCGCGCCGCTGCAATACGGTGCACGGCATGGGGGACAGGCGACGCTCCGGGGTGCGGGCTGGGCCTCTTCCGGCCGCCGTCTATGCGCTCATCGCAGTGCTCTTCCTCAACGGCGTCACCGGCACCCTGTTCTTCGCCCACGCCCAGCCCGACCCGGTCCTCAGGGTCGACGCCATCGTCGTTCTCGGAGGCGAGCACGACGGTCGTGAAGCTTACGGTCTAAAACTCGCCGAGCAGGGTTACGCACCCACCGTGCTGATGTCCGACCCCTACGGACCCCGCGACCCAGTGATGAAGCGATACTGCCGGAGCCACAGCGAGATCGAAGTGATCTGTCGGCCGCCCGTCCCTAGTACGACTCGTGGCGAGGCACTGATGACCCGCGGCTTGGCCGAGAAGCGGGGCTGGCGTTCGGTGATCGTGATCAGCTGGCGCTATCACCTGCCCCGCGCGCGTCGGATTTTCGACGTCTGCTTCGCACCGCCCGACCGCACGGTCATCATGCGCGACGTACCCCGCGCCTACCCATTCTCCGTGGCGAGGTGGCAGTACACATTCCTCTACCAGTACGGGGGCTGGGTCAAGGCCGAGGTTCAGGGTTCATGCGATTCGGCTACGTGAGCTTGTGGTATAGCGTCGCCCCACCGCGCATCGCGAGGTAACCCAGCAGCGCGAACGTCACCCCGACGGCGCAGTACATCCCTACCTTCTTGGCGGCCGAGACTGTGCTGCGCACAGGGACGTCTCCGCCCACCCACATCGGTGACGCCAGCGCGAACGCGACCATGCTCGCCGCCGACCCCAGCGCGCCGTACCCCAGCAGTGCCGTCACCCATGGCGAAACAGGTTGTGCCGACAGCATTCCCGTGACGCCGCACAGGCCCGCCGTCGCCGTCACCAATCGCGCGGACGACGGGCGGCGCAGTAGAAGCACCCCGATCGTCGACCCCACCGCGCCGCCGACCGCGACCAATACCCACGTCACCGGGCGGCCACCCGGGCAGCAAGCAATCCACAGAGCAGGCCCGCCAACGCGGCGGCTGGCACGCCGATCAGGAAGGCGATCGAGAGCTTCGGCGGCTGGCTGATGGTCAGCACCGACCATGCGCTGAGACTCGCTGCGCTGGCGGACAATCCAAACAGCGCCGCGCGCACCGTCGACGTCACGCCGCTGGCGACGATGAACCCCGCCACCGCGAACGCGAGCGCCGCCGTCACCGTCGTCGACACCCACAGTTGCTTCGGTTGGGGCCAGGCCGTCGCCGTCGCATACCTCACCAGCGCACCGGCCGTCCCGCCGACCACGAGCGCCACGGTTCGAGCGCGGTCGGATCGGTGTCGGCCGGGCACGGGGTCCAGGTTAAGTGCAGAGCCGAGCCTGTGCTGAAGACGCTGAGTTGGCCCGACCAAGGAGAGTTTGCCCGGTAGGCTTCGACATCGATCGACGATGGCCGCGGATCGTGGCCCGACAGGGGGACTGGACGATGACGAAACGTGCACTGATCACCGGCATCACCGGCCAAGACGGCTCCTATCTCGCGGAGCTACTGCTGAGCAAGGGCTACGAGGTGCACGGACTCATCCGTCGCGCGTCGACGTTCAACACCTCGCGCATCGACCACCTCTACGTTGACCCTCACTCGCCGGACGCCCGCCTGTTCCTGCACTACGGCGATCTCAGTGACGGGGCCCGACTGGTGACGCTGCTGGCCGACATCGACCCCGACGAGGTCTACAACCTCGCGGCCCAGTCGCATGTGCGCGTCTCGTTCGACGAGCCCGAACACACCGCCGACACGACGGGTACCGGCACCATCCGTATGCTGGAGGCCGTCCGACTCTCCGGCATCAAAACCCGCTTCTACCAAGCGTCGTCGTCGGAACTCTACGGCGCGACGCCCCCGCCGCAGGACGAGAACACCCCCTTCTACCCGCGCTCACCGTATGCCGTCGCCAAGCTCTACAGCTTCTGGATCACCAAGAACTACCGCGAGGCTTACGGCATGTTCGCCGTCAATGGCATCCTGTTCAACCACGAATCGCCCCGGCGTGGGGAGACATTCGTGACCCGCAAGATCACCCGTGCCGTCGCCGCCATCGCGGCTGGGCAACAAGAACACCTGTACATGGGCAACCTCGACGCGATCCGTGACTGGGGCTACGCACCGGAGTACGTCGAGGGCATGTGGCGGATGCTGCAAGCAGAAGAACCCGATGATTATGTTCTGGCAACCGGAGTGGGGATCACCGTGCGCGAGTTCCTCGAGATCGCTTTCGAACATGCTGGATTGAACTGGGAGGACCACGTTCGTTTCGACGAGCGTTACCTGCGCCCGACCGAAGTCGACGCGCTGATCGGTGATCCGTCGCGGGCGGCGGAGAAGCTGAACTGGGTGCCTTCCGTCGACAGCCGGCAGCTGGCCCGTTTGATGGTGGATGCCGATGTGGAGGCGCTCAAGCACGCCGGCCGGCCGTGGATCGACACGGTGCAACTCGAGTCCTGGGTGACGCCGACCACGGACACCGCGAGAATGCCGTGACGGAGGCAGTGGAGTATTCGCCGAAAGAACTGGATCGCGACGCCACCTTTTACGTTGCTGGACACCGTGGCCTCGTTGGTTCGGCCATCGTGCGCCGTTTGGAAGCCGCCGGATTTCGCGACATCGTGGGGAAGTCGTCGGCCGAGCTCGACTTGAAAGACCGCGATGCGGTGTTCGAGTTCTTCGCCGAGGTGAAGCCCACCTACGTCGTGCTGGCCGCCGCGAAGGTCGGCGGTATCCTCGCCAACAGCACGTACCCCGTGGACTTCCTGAGCGATAACGTCCGCATCCAGGTCAACGTCCTCGACGCGGCACGAGAAGCCGAGGTGGAGCGCTTACTTTTCCTCGGATCGTCCTGCATTTACCCGAAATTCGCCGAGCAGCCCATCCGTGAGGACTCGCTGCTCACCGGGCCTCTCGAGCCCACCAATGACGCGTACGCCATCGCCAAGATCACGGGCATCTTGCACGTGCAGGCCGTGCGCCGGCAGTACGGGTTGCCGTGGATCTCGGCGATGCCGACCAACCTGTACGGGCCCAACGACAACTTTTCGAGGCTGGGTTCGCATGTGCTTCCCGCTCTGATTCGGCGCTACGACGAGGCGGTCGCCACCGGCGCCGAGTCGGTGACGAACTGGGGGACTGGCACTCCTCGGCGAGAGTTCCTGCACGCCGACGACATGGCCGACGCCTGTCTGCACCTGCTCGAGCACTACGACGGCCCACAGCAGGTCAACGTCGGCAGCGGATCCGATGTCACGATCAAAGAGATCGCCGACACCATCGCCGCCGTCGTTGGATACTCCGGTGAAACACACTGGGATACAAGCAAACCCGACGGGACGCCCCAGAAGCTGCTTGATGTCTCGAAGCTCGCCGAGGCGGGATGGACAGCCAAGATCGGGCTGCGCGAAGGACTTGAGCGCACCGTCGCCTGGTACCGCGACCACGTCAAGGACATCCGCGAGTAGGCGCGTCAGCCCACCGGCACGACCCGCGCCGCGTCCCCGCAGTTCGACGGGGCGGGGCTGCCGGCGAAGCGATCATGCAGCCACTGCGAGGCGATGTCATAGGCCTGCGCGCCTAGGTCGCCGTGCCCTGCGCCCGTCACTTCGACATGCTCGACGTGGTCGCCCAGCCCGCACGCCTGACCCACGGCCGCCCGCACCCAGTCGGCCGGGATGGTGCGATCATCTAGCCCGTTGACGACGAGCATCGGTGCGGCCAGCGGTTGCTGGGGGAGTGCGATGCGCCGCAGTGCGGTGCGGAACACGGCAACGGTCCGTTCGTCGTCCAGGCGGATGCTGCTCAGCGGGACGAGTTCGTCGCGCCGACCGTCCGCGTCGGCGGCACAGCTGAATGCCTGCGTCTCCTGCTCCGCGGTCAGCCGTGGCGCCACCCCGTCCTCCACCAACCGCGGGTCGTAGCGGGCCACGCCCTCGGCGATCAACGGCAACAGATCGCGTTGCTCGGAGGAGAGCTCACCGTCGCGACCCAGATCCGCGATCGGGGTGACGTTGGCCGCCGGCGACAACGCCACCGAGCCCACCAGATTGAGACCCGTCGCGTACTGCCCCGCGAGCTCGTTGGCTGCCCACACCGCCTGACCGCCCTGGGAGTTGCCGAGACCGGCCCAGTACGTCGAGACATCGGGGAAGAGGTTGCGCAACGCCCGAACCGCATCGATGATGTTGAACCCGGCCGTGCGCGGCTCCAGATAGGGATGGCTCCCGGCGTGCCCGAGCCCCTCATAGTCGGTCATCGCGACCGCGTAGCCTTCGCGCAGGTACGAATCCACCATCGACCGGAACCCGAGCAGATCACGATCCTGAGAAGGCCCGCAGTCGGTGCCGATCCCCGTGGTTCCGTGACCGATCGAGATCACCGGCCAGCCGCCCGCGGGCGGGGGCCCGGCCGGGACGAAGAATGCCCCCGACACCTCACGGACGGTGCCGTCGAGCCCTGAGACCGACCGGTAGACGGCTCGCCGCGCCTGACCGATCAGACGGTCCGGATCGTCGAAGGCCGCCTCCGACTGCTCCACGATCTGGCCACGCATCTGCAGCGTGTCGGCGGTGATCGAGGGCGCCGCGGACGGCAGGGGATCGGCGAGACTGCCCACGGCGTCAGTGGTGTTCGATGCGCAGGCGGCGACCGTGATCATCACCGCGGCTGCGCACGCCGTTGCTGTTCTTCGCACGTATTGCCAGCCTCTGCGACTCGGCCCACATGGGGACACCCGGAGTGGTTCCCGGCGTTGCTGGAGACGTGTTGCCAGCACTCCGGTGGCATTATAGGGCGACGGCGCCGCGAACCCATGAGAGAAAGCCGTATCCGGTAGGACGGAACACGCGGAGTGCCTGTCGGACACGCACCTATGTCGATTGACACCGGTGTTGCACGGCCCGCGGCTAAACTGCTCCAAGCTGTCGATCTTCTGATGCGGTTGACATTCGGGAGGAGTGGCAGACTGGTTTGCCGGTCAGCTTTGCTCAGGAGCTTGGGGATGACACACGATCGACCGTTGCGGCGTGAGGCATCGCCCAGTCACGCGGTTCCCGGGTGATGGCTGACGCGCGGAGCGGACTCATGGTGCCGGCGCGGCGCCGCCTCGCGTTCTGGGTCGTGGTGATCCTGACCGCGTTGCTCGGAGTCGGGGCCGGCGTGCTCTGGGCATCGCGCCAGGACAAGGGCTGGGAAGCGACCGGCACCGTGTTCGTCGCGTTCACGTTCCCCGCCGAGGAGAAGGACCCGTTCGGCGCCTCCCAGTTCGTCACGCAGCGCATCGACACCTACGCCCAACTCGGCAAGTCTCCCGACGTGCTGCAGGCCGTCGCCAACGACGTCGGCGCCGTCAGCATGTCCCAACTCGCCGACGTGGTCGAGGTGACCACCGACCCAGGCACCGTCCTGATCCGGGTGACCGCGGTCGACACCGACCGCAGCCGGGCGACCCGCATCGCCGAATCGGTGATGACGAACCTGAACCGAGCCGCGATCGCGGTCGAGGCGGGCAACAAGTGGGGCGTGTCACCGATCAGCCTGGTGCCGGTGCAACCGCCGGTGGCGGTGCCGGCCTCCTTGTTGATGACCGCTGTGATGGCAGGCGTGGCGGGGCTGGCCGGCGGCGCCGCCCTCGGTGCAGTGCTGGGCTGGCTGCTGTGCCGCGCAATGCCGCAGCGCCGCCCCGAGCCCGCAAGGCCACCCCAGCACGGGCGGCACCGCGGAGGCGCCAATCGCGGGCAGATCGCGCTGCCGGTCAACGGACACCGAACCGCGCAGCCCGCGGCCCACCGCGACCGCGGCGGCGTGAGCGGGGTGGGCCATGGATGAGGAACAGAACGTCGACCGGCCCCAGTCACGCTCGATCGGCCGCGTCCTGGTCGCTGCCGGGGGCGCGCGCCTTCTGGTCCTGCCGCTGACCGGGTTGTGCAACCTGGCGATCGCCAGGATGGTGACCCAGGCCGTCGGCGTCGACCAATTCGGCATCGTCATGTTGGTGGCCACCCTGAGCCAACTCCTGATGTTCGCCGACCTGGGCACGGGTGCGGCGGTGGCGACCGCCCGCGCCCAACTCGACGGCGCCGAAAGCCCCGACCACTTTCGCGGCACACTGCTCACCGCCGTCCGCACCACGCTCGTGTCGGCCGCCGTACTGGGCATGGTCGCCGCCCTGCTGGGGCTGTTCGGCGCCTGGCCCTGGCTGCTGGGCTTCTCCGGCGAAGGGCTGGCGTCGAGCCTGAATGTCTCGGCCGTGCTTGCCCTTTCCGCCTTCGCGGTCGCACTTCCCTTCGCACTCGGAGAGGCCGTCCTGCGCGGCGGCGGCCGCATGCACGAAGCCGTCCTGTTGCTGGGGATCTCACCGCCCGCCGCGCTCGTCCTGACGATCGTGTTCAGCCGACTCCAGGCTCCGCCGCTGGCCTATGCGCTGGTGCTGCCGCTCGGAGCGTTGATCGCCGCCGCATGTTGCGCGCTGCGTGCGTGGTCGGTGGACGCCGCCACGGTGCGTGGACTGCTGCGCGCGGTCCTGCGTCCGCGCCGCTATCCGGGCCGGCCGATCGCCTCGACCGCAGTCCCCATGTTCGTGGTGATGGTGGGCCTGCCGATAGCGCTGCAATCCGACCGGGTGATCATCGCCCACCGTCTCGACCCGCTGGAGCTGGCGAACTACTCCTACGCCTCCCAGCTCTACATCCCGCTGTGGTCGGTGGCGTCCACGGCAGCCGTGGCGCTGTGGCCCCACTTCGCCACCGGCGGCGACGATCGCGCGGCGCTGAGGCGAGGCTGGCTCACCGGATTGGCGATACTGAGCGGACTCGGCGTTGCCCTCGCCGTGGCGTATCTGCTGTTCGCCGGCTTTCTGATCGACTGGATGAGCGACGGTCAGGGCTCCCCGTCAAGGTCCCTGTTGATGGCGTTCGCGGCACTGATTGTCGTCCAGTGTGTGCACGTCACGCAGGGCATTCTGCTGATCGCGCCGGACAAGCTGCGTTTCCAGGCAGGCTGCGTCATCGCGCTGGTGATCACCAACATCCCGTTGTCCTGGGTGTTGACACCGACATTCGGCGCCGCCGGGCCGGTCTACGCCTCGGCAGTCACCGTGCTGGTTTGTCAGCTGATCCCCGGGGTGATCGTCGCGGCCCGCTCGACGCGTCCGCCGGCGGCACGCAACACATCGGATTCGATCCATGCCTGACACCGCGACTCAGGTTGGCGTGGCGGCCTTCTCGATCGTCACCTCTGTCGTACTGGTGCGTGCGATCGTCAAGACATTCAAGCGGGACCGGGACCAGTGGTCCAGCGGGGCGCTGTTCGGCGCGACGATCGTGATCCTCACCTTCAGCTTCGTTCAGCTGCTGGCCACCTACACCGATTCCTGGGTCAAACTCGTCGACGTCTACCGCGACGTCTCCTACGGGGTCCCCGCCTGGGGACAGGCCTGCCTTCGGGTGGTCATGGTGTTCACGTCCATCGCCGGGATATGGCTGTTCTTCCGTGGCCTGCGCCGCAAGGACGCCTACGTCAACGTCCCCGTCGTCCTGCTCATCCTCGTGATGCTGACCTCCATGGGTTCCGCGCTGCTCAGCGGAGACCTTCCGCTGCAATCGTTCTCACTGGTGTACCTGTGCATCCTGATGGCATGCGTGTTCAGTCAACGGGGACTGAGCGTCCACCTGGGCATCGCGACCGTCTGCGTCATCGCTGCCGTGCTCAGCGGGGTCGCCCTCATAATGCACGGCGATTTCAGCGTCATCGAGTGCAAAGCCGGTTACAAATGCGGGATCTTCGGCTTCAACTTCCGCGGCGTGCTCGACAACGAGAACGCTCTGGCGCTCTACCTGTCGCTGGCAATGCCGTTCGTGTACATCGCTTTCCGCGGGTGGGAAGGCATCGTCATGTGTGCCTACATGACGACGATGATCCTGATGACGGGCAGTCGATCGGGCACCTTGGCCGCCTTGGCCACCCTCGCGGCCCTGCTGATCATGCGCCCGGACATCCGCAACCCCGAGCGGGCGCCGCTGCGGTCGGCGATCATGGGCACCGGACTGCTCGCGATCATCGCCGTGGGTGTGCTGCTGCCATTCGTGGTGCGTGACCCGGAAGCGCTGACCGGGCGATCGGACCTGTGGCAGATCGCCCGCAACGCGTTGACCGACCCCGCGGTGTTCTTCCGCGGCACGGGCATGTTCGGTTGGCACCATGTGCACGAGCAAGGTCTGATCAACGCCAGTGCCGTCTATTCCGTACACAACCAGTGGCTGCACGTGCTGTTCTCGACCGGCATCGTCGGATTGATCCTGTTTCTCGCGGCCATCCTGACACTGCTGTGGCAGGCGCGTGACGGCTACTTCCTGGTCGCCGCCTGTGTCCTGCTGCCCTGCTTCATCCTCTCGGCGACGGAGCGGCCCTGGCCCATCGACACCGCCGACTGGTTGACCTGGGCCGTGCCCGGAGCGCTGCTGTGCTACCCGGTGCGCCGAGCCGCCGCGCAGGCCACCGCGCCCGACACGTTCGTCGCGACCCCGACCGCGGCAGGGGTGCTCCGGTGACCAAACGCAACGACGGCACCACCCGGGTGGCGGTGAACGGCAAATGGCTGGCCCAATCCCCTTCGGGGACACAGCGATACGCGTCCCAGGTGATGGAGGCGTTCTGCCGTGAGCGCCGCGGCCCCGTTGACATGGTGCTGATCCTGCCCGCGGACGCACCGACACCTGCGTGGGCGACCGATCTTCCCGTGGTGCGGTCGCGGCTTCGGGGGAGCCTCTTCGAACAACTCGCGCTGCCGTGGCTGAGCCGAGGCCGGCACCTGTACTCCATGGCGGGGCCGGCGCCGGTGCTCAAACGCAACCAGACAGTGGTGATGCACGACGCCATGGTGTTTCGGCTTCCGGAGTCCTACCGGCGAGCGTTCGTACTGTGGTACGCGCTGATGTACGGGGTGCTCTCGCGCACGGCCGAGCGCGTGCTGACGGTGTCGTCGTTCAGCAGGGACGACCTGGCGCATGCGTTGCATGTCGACGCTCAGCGTTTCCAGATCGCGCCGTGCGGTTCGGACCACTTGCCACCCGGCGCCGCTGACGGGTATGTGCCGCCCTTCGACCCGGGCACCTTCGCCCTGATCGTCGGAAACCTGGCACCGCACAAGAACGTCGGTCCGGTAGCGGCGGCGTTGGCCGACGCCGGTGTACCCGTCGCCGTCGTCGGAGTGGCACAGCAGGTGCACCGGCAGGCCGCTGTCGCCGAGGCCGCGACACTGCGCCTGCTCGGCCGGGTCGACGATGCGCACCTGCAGCGGCTGTACGCCGACGCCGGTGTCCTCGTCGCCCCCTCACGCTACGAAGGATTCGGCATTCCCCTCGTCGAAGCCGGCCGTGCCGGCTGCCCCACAGTGTTCGCGTTGGGTTCGGCGATGACCGAGGTAGCCGGGGACGGCGGCCTGGGATACCCCGCCGACGACACCGCCGAATGCGTGCGTTTGGTCAAGAATGTGCTGGCCGACCCCGCACTGCGTGGCCGACTCGGCGAGCGGGCCCGTGAGAACGCGCAACGGTTCACCTGGGCGCGCACCGCCCGGGTCATCTTCGGCAACCTCGACGACAAGGAGAACGCCGTGGGCAACGGGGTGGCGAGATGACACTGTTCAGCATCATCACGATCAGTTACCAGAACCTCGACGGACTCCGGGAGACCGTCGAATCTGTTGCCGCGCAGACCTTTCGAGACTTCGAACACATCGTCGTCGACGGCGGGTCGACGGACGGCAGCAAGGATTGGCTGGCCAAGAACTTCCGCGGCGACTGGACCAGCGAACCCGATGGCGGTCGCTACGACGCAATGAACAAGGGGGCAAACCGGGCCACGGGCGAGTACCTGTGGTTTCTGCACTCCGGCGATGTCTTCGGGGACACCACCGTTCTGCAGCGTGTTGCCGACGCCATCCAGACTGCCCCCGAGGGGCCGCCGGAGTGGCTCTACGGGCTGGCGCGCGTGGTCCACCCGGACGGCACGTTGCAGGGCATCATCGGCTTCGCGCCGTTCACGATGTTCAACTTCGCCATTCTGCAGCGGCCCCTGCCACACCAGGCGACGGCGATCAGAACAGCGCTCTTCCGCCAGCTGGGCGGCTACGACCTGCACTACCCGGTGTCCGGAGACCAGGTGCTGCTGATGAAGGCCGCGAATGTCTGCCCCCCGCTGGCCCTGGCCGACTTTCTGTGCGACTTCGACTCCACGGGTCTGAGTGCGAACAGATCCTGGTGGCAGACGTGGAAAGACGACTACGCCACGCTGGGCTACCTGGACCGCCCGGTCACCGGGTCGCGCCGGATGGACCGGCTGTTGACCCTCCTCTATTCCTCGTTCCGGCAGCTGGCGCGTAGCGCCCGCGACCGCGCCGTCGCCCTCAAGGCCACGTCATGACAGCCACCGGTGGTGCCGCATGGAGCTGAGCGCGCTCAAGGCGGCGCTGCGACGGGGCTGGCTCCTGGTCGTGCTGATCACCTGCGCGGCAGCGGCCATCGCGGCGGTCGTCACCGCCACCCAGCCCAAGATGTACACCGCCACGGCGCAGGGCGTGGTGTCGGTGAGCAATTCGGCCGGCCGCCCGCCGTACGCGCTGTCCTCGGGGGCGCAGTACATCCTCGACCGCATGACCAGTTACGCCAACCTCGGTGTCACCACCCCGGTGCTGACACCGGTGATCGACGACCTCGGTCTGCCCGAGACACCCGGGTCACTGGCCGACCACGTCTCGTCCCACAGTGTGGTCGGCAAGGCACTGCTCGAGGTGTCGGTGACATACAAGGACCCGAGAACCGCAGCGGCCATTGCCGATTCCGTTCTCGCAGAGATCGGAAAGGCCGTCGCGGGCCTGGAACAGGGCAACGTCACGGTGACCGCCGTCGGGGCCGCGCTGCCGCCCACCTCGCCCTCGAACGGCAAGGTCGTCGTCACCACCGCCGTCGCGGGCGCGGGCGGCCTGGTGCTCGGCAGCTTCGTCGCCGTCGGCCTGGCACTGTTCCGCGCGCGCAGGCGCCGAACCCCTGCCGCGGTCAGCGATCGGTCCGCGGATGGCTGACCGGGGTCGAGTCCTCCAGCTGTCGACGATGGTGCCCCCTGCGCGCCACGGCGGTGCCGAACGCGTGGTGCAGGCCTTCGCAGAGCAGCTACGAGCTGCCGGCTTCGACGTCCACAACACGGGGCTGAACGCCCGGGGCGAAGGCGACGCCCCCATCCCGAATCTGTACTGGCCCTTCGACGGACGTCGGCGAAGCGCGCCGGCCCGCATCGCGTGGCACGCCATCGACGCGCTGACCCCGGCGGGTCGCCGCGCCACCGAACGTGCGATCGACGCGGTGGACCCACAGATCGTCATCACCCACAATCTGCGCGGGTGGGGTCTGGCTCCGTGGACGGTGGCCCACCGGCGCGGTATCCCACTGATCCATGTCGTGCACGACTACGGACTGCTGTGCAACACCTCGACGCTGTGGCATGACGGCGGACCATGCGGAACCGCGTGCAGGCTGCGTGCGGCGAGGTCGATCGCGCGGTGGCCCGGTGGGCTACTGGTCGGCGTCTCGGACGCCGTGCTCGGCGAACATCGCCGCCACGGCTTCGGCCTCACCGATCCGTCCGCCGTCATCCATCCCGTCGCCGCGGCGGCCGGCGTGGCGACGACCACGTCGAACAGAGCCGGCACGGGCAACGCGATGCCGAGCACCTTCGGTTACCTGGGCCGGCTGGCCGTCGAGAAGGGCATCGGGCGGCTGATCGATGCCATCGCCGCCACCGAAGCGACCTTGATCGTGGCGGGGGAGGGTGAGCAGTCGGCGGTAGAGGATCTCAAAGCCCGTGCGCCCCAACAGGTCCAATGGTGGGGTTGGGCCGACCCCGCTCAGCTGTTCGACGCCATCGACGTCCTTGTCGTTCCCTCGCTGTGGCGCGAACCGTACGGGCTCGTCGTCGTCGAGGCCGCGCGCGCCGGCGTTCCCGTCCTCATCGCCGATCAACCCGGCCTGGTGGAAGCCGCCAGGAGTTGCGGTGCGCGGTACCGTCCGTTCTCCGTCGATGACCCGGCGGCGCTGCCCACGGCCCTGCGCGCGCCGCTCGACACCTACCGGGCCGACCCGATTTCGCCTCCCGACGTCGACATCGTCGACCTGGTGGCCGAACGCATGACGGCGGCCCGGCCATGAGTCCTCGTCCACACCGCACCGTCGCCACGGTCATCGTTGCGCTCACAGCTCTGCTGCTGGCCTCGTGCCAGTCGAGCCCCGGCGAGCCGCGTCCCGTGCCGATCGGCATGGGTGTGCACATGATGTTCGACGACCCGGCGTCGGTCGGCAGGCAGTTCGATCTGATGAAGCAGATGAAGGTGTCCTGGGTGCGCGTCGACTTCGACTGGTCGGCCATCGAAACTCAACGGGGACAATATGACTGGTCCTACCCGGACCGGATGGTCAGCGAGGCCGGCGCCCGCGGCATGCAGGTGCTGGCACTGCTCACCTACACCCCGAACTGGGCCAGGCCGCCGGGAACCACCAGCCACGCCCCGCCGGACAAGGATGCCGATTTCGCCCAGTTCGCGAGCGCGGCGGCCGGCAGGTATGCCCCCCGAGGTGTGCACAGCTGGGAAATCTGGAACGAGCCCAACATCAGCGGCTTCTGGGAACCGCGGCCTGACGTCGACCGGTACGGAACACTCCTCCGCGCTGCCGCCAACGCCATCAGAGGGATCGACCGTGACGCCACACTCGTCACCGGCGGGCTGACCCGCGGTACGGACACCCCGGACGGCCGACGGATCTCCCAGACCACGTTCCTCGAGGGCCTCTACGCCAACGGGGCGGCGCGGGCCGCCGACGCCATAGCGGTGCATCCGTACTCCTTCCCGTTCCTGCCCGCGATGTCGCCGGCAGACCTGGTGGGCGGATACGCAGACCTGCCCCGCATCCATGACGTGACGAGTCGCAACGACGACGGCGGGAAAAGGATCTGGGTGACCGAGTTCGGCGCGCCGACCGGCACTGCGGCAGAAGCGATGTCCGAGAACGACCAGAAACTGTCGCTGCAGCAGGCCCGCACCATGGCCGACAGCTGGAACTGGGCCGGACCCCTGATCTACTACGAGCTTCGGGATTCCGGCACGAACCCCGCCGACCTGGAGCAGAACTTCGGCGTGCTGCGCGCCGACCTCAGTCCCAAAGACGCGGCGACCGCACTGATGACGACGAGGGCACCATGACGAACAGCACACGTACTGCGACGGTCCGCGACAGCAGGCTCGACGTCGCGCGCGGCGTGGCCATTCTCGGCGTGGTGATCGTCCACGTCTACCGGGGCCTCTACGGCGCCGGAAGGGTCGACGAAGGCACCACCTTCTGGGTGGACAATCTCACGGGGTTCTGGTGCCTGAGCGTATTCGCCTTCGTCGGAGGCACTTTCGTGCCGCGAGGAGTCCGCAAGCGCGGCGTGGCCAGTTACGTCCGTGACCGCGTGCCCCGATTCGCCGTGATCTACTGCATCTGGACGGCGCTGCAGGGTGGCATTCAGCTCCTCGCCGCAGACTCGGCGAATGTTCCTGTCACGCCCCTGACAGTGCTGTCTCTATGGCGGCCGATCGGTCACCTGTGGTATCTGCCGTTCCTCATCCTCGTCACCGTGGTGGTCGTACCGCTCAAACCGTGGCTGCGGCCACGAGGCGCCTGGGTCCTGGGTGCCGCCTTCGTCGTCAGCGTTCTGTTCTGGGGCTACGACGGCGGCTACATCGGAACCCAGGGACTGGCGCTGCTGGTCTTCTTCGTCGGAGGAATGGTCCTGGGCGCCGACCGAGTCACCGCGACGCTCGACCGATTCAACGTCGTCGTTGCCGCGGTGATCGGTGTTGCCGTGCTCGTCGCTTCGTCGCTGCTCGCCACAGCCCTCGACGCGACTGCGCCGACATTCGACCACGGCGGACGGACCGTGGCGACGGTGGCCATTGGTGTGGTGATCGCATTCATCAGTTCTGCGGCACTGGTGCTCGCCGGGCATGGGCTCAGATCCGCATCGCTGTTGGCTTTCCTGGGACGCCGGTCCCTCGACATCTATCTCGCCCACGTCATCATCGCCGCCGGTACCCGAATCGTGTTGACCCACCTCGGAGTGACGGCGTTGTGGATCTTCGTGGTCGCCGGCTTCCTGATGGCGGTCGTCGGCTCGCTGATCGCGGGAAGCCTGGCGCGCCGGATCAAGCTCGGCTGGATATTCGACGGGCCGGCGTGGTTCGGCACGGCCGCACCGGTTCGTCCGGCCGCGCCGCGCGCCGAGCAAGCGTGAATCGTTCCCCGGACGGCAATTTCAGCGACTGCTTCGCGTCCCTGGGCTGACGACTCAACAGGCGTTATCGACTGTGCGCAACATCACGGCAAAGTAGTGAGCCGGTATCGCTAGGCGCGCCTCAATCCTTCCGAGAGCAAACGCGTTGCGCGGAGTTGCCCGAAACGTTGCGCGTTCGTTGACGATGGCGCAAAATCCCAGCCAGTAGGGCAATTGACGGCGGTAATCAGTTGCAGAACGGGGGGCGAAAATCGTGCTTTCTACTGCGGTCCAGCAAACTGAAGGTGGCCAGGGTGCACACCAGTGGGCTGCTCTTTCCGCTCCTGCCCAACACCGTCCGCGACTCAGCCGCTGGGCAGGCGCGGTGGCCCTCGCCTCCGGCATCGCGTGCGCCACCATCGCCGCCAACGGCACAGCGGTTGCCGCGGCCGACACCGACACATCAGGCTCCAGCGCATCGAATGCCGGCGGCTCCGACAGCTCTGCCAGCGCCGCAACCGGACAGCGGACCGGCTCCACACAGCACGATCGGCCGTGGGCCAAGAAAAGAAGTGCCCGACTCGGCGGTGACCGCGACCAGACCACGACCACGCGGCCTCGGCGTCCCGCGGCCGACGAGCAGGACGGCACGCTCAGAGAGGCCCGCAGCTGGCGCAAGCCCGTGGTGCGCCGAACTGAGGACGGCGGGGCGGGAGACCCGCCGGTGGGCACGAGTGCGAATGCCGACGTGAATCCAGTTGCTGCCGAACAGGATTCGAGTTCATCCCTCCGGGCGCGGCGGTTGTCCAGATCGTCGGTGGTCAGCGCTGCGATCACGATGCCGCCCACCGTCACGGCCGCCGCTACACCCACGCCCTCGGCGCCCGCGCCGGCACCGACGACTCCCACCCTGTTCTCGATGCTCACCAGCGCGTGGCGCGATCTCACGCGCAAGGGTGCGGCGCCGACGGTGCCCTCTCAGCAGGTGTCCATCACGCTGCCCACCAGCACGGCAGTCAGCGGCTCGATCTCGTTCAACGCCAACGACCCCGACGGTGATTCGCTGACCTACAGCGTTCCGGGCAAAGGAACGGCGGCCGGACCCAAGTACGGCACCGTGACCATCGACCAGGCCACCGGAACCTTTGTCTACGACCCCGTCGACACCTTGACGACCGGCACGATCACCGACACCTTCACGGTGACGGTGAGCGACGGGACGACGCGAACGGGCTTGCTGGCGTTCCTCCGGCCCTCCACCGGGAACACTTCGTCGGCGACCGTGACCGTCGTCGTCGGTCCCGCGAACCAGGTGCCCACCGCCGTCAGCGATTCGCTGTCGGTCATCGCCGATTCACCGGCGTCCGGCAACGTGCTCACCAACGACACCGACCCCGACGGCCAGCCGCTGACGGCGACGCTGATCTCCGACCCCCGCCACGGCACGGTCGACTTCCACGCCGACGGCTCCTTCACCTACACCCCGGAACGCAACTTCACCGGCACCGACACCTTCTCCTATGTGGCGACCGACGGCTCTGCCACGAGCGCCGTCGCGACGGTGACGCTCACCGTCGCCACCGTGCCGACCGGCAAGACACCGACCATCGGTTCGCAAGGCATCACATGGTGGGCCGGGCTGACCGCCGAGGACGCCGACCGGGCACTGTCCATGGCCCGCGCCGCCGGGGTCACCAGCATGCGGATCGACATCACCTGGTACGTCGTCGAGATGACCCAGGGCACCTACGACTTCAGCATGATCGACCTCGTGGTGGACAAGATGGTCGAGCACGATATGACGATCCTCGGGATGTTGTACGACACCCCGGCCTGGTTGTCCGGATCGCCGAATCCGCACACTCCGCCGGACCCGGCGTTGTTCGCGCAGTTCGCGGCGGCGACCGCCCAGCACTACCTCGGCGAGATCGACATGTGGGAGATCTGGAACGAACCGAACATCCCGCGGTTCTGGACGACACCCGATCCCGTCGCCTACGCCGAACTTCTGCAGGCCGTCTACCCCGCCATCAAAGCGGTCAGCAGCACCGCCACCATCGTCGCCGGCGGACTCTCGCCCGACAGCAGCGGTATCGACCCTGTCACCTTTGTCACGGCCATGTACAACGCCGGGGCCGGCGGCTACTTCGATGCCCTTGCGCTGCATCCCTATTCGTTCCCCCAGTTCCCGACGCTGACCTCGATCGAGGCCGTGCACGATGTCATGGTCGCCAACGGCGACGGTGCCAAGCAGATCTGGCTGACTGAGGTCGGAGCGCCCACCGGCACGTCGCCCTGGGCGATGTCGGAGGCCGATCAAGCCCAGGCCATCGCGATGTACATCGATTTCGCCCGCTACAACGACTACATCGGCCCGGTCTACCTGTACTCGCTGCTGGACACCGGCACCGACCCGGCCAACCCGGAGGACAACTTCGGCCTGATCCGGCGCGATTTCACGCCGAAGCCGGCTCTCGGCGTCTGGCTGTAGTACCACCCGCACCTCAGACCGCGCGCGGCAGCTGTCCGCGCGCGGTCTGTTGCTGTGTGCAGCCAACAGGTCAGCAGAATGCTTCGTGGGCATCAGTCATGGTGTTTGCTAGATACGCATTAGGTGTGACAAACACGGTAAACGGCTTCGCTGCCCAGTGCGCGCATGCACTGCGGACGCCTAAAATACGGTTTGCTATAAGTCTGGTTAAGTCTTGAACTAGCAGCTCACAGCGATAAATGTGCGACGTTAAAATTTACGCATGTGAGCTAGATCACGGCGATTTCGCTTGGACCGACGAATTGCCCACCCTAGGCTAACGAGCTAACTGAAGTTCTCCGAGCAAATTACACTCGGTGAGTGGAGCTGCTCCGCCGGTGCGGTGTCGCGGCATCCGAGGTAGGGGGAAGATGTGATGGCGCGAGGGTCAATCGGCACCGTTCGAGACGAGCGCCTGGACATCGCCCGCGGGATCGCCATCGTGGCGATCGTCGTCGTCCACGTATTCCGTGGGCTGTACAACGCCGGCTTGGTGGACCACGCCGCTACCGCCACCGTCGACTTGCTCGTGGGGCCGTGGTGTCTTGCGGTGTTCGCCTTCGTCGGCGGCACCTTCGTTCCCCGCGCCGTGCAGCGTCGGGGCACCGCGTCCTATCTCCGCGAACGGGTGGTGTGGTTGGCGTTCGTCTACCTCACCTGGACCGTCCTGCAGGGCGCCATCCAACTGGCTACGTCGCGTTCTACCAATTCGCCGACGTCGCTGACAGCCGTGCTCGCCGTGTGGCACCCCCTGGGTCATCTCTGGTACTTGCCGTTCCTCGCCGTGGTCACGGTCGTGTTCGTGCCGATGCGGCCCTGGGTGCGCGGGCATGGCGCCTGGGTCTTCGGGCTGGCCGCAGCGGTCAGCGTCGGCTTCTGGGGCTACGACGGTGGCTACGTCGGAACGCAGGGTCTACCGCTCGTCGTGTTCTTCGTCGCAGGCATGATCATCGGCAGCGAACGCACCAAGGCGGCGCTCGACCGGTTTCGGCGGTCGACGGCTGCGCTCGTCAGCGGCGTGACGCTGGCCGTGGCGACGACGCTCTCGGTCGCCGGCGTCGCAATTCCCCCGACGATCTCTTTCGACATCCGAACCGTCTCCACCACCGCGCTCGGTATCACGGTGGCCGTGGTGACCTCTGCGGCGATCCTGCTGCTCAGCCACGCCATGCGTTCGGCGTCGCTCCTGGCCCTGCTGGGCCGTCGCTCACTCGACATCTACCTCGCCCACATCGTGATGGCCTCCGGCGCGCGCATCATCCTGGTGCATGTGGGCGTGACATCAGCGTGGGTGCTCGTGCCATTGTGCTTCCTCAGCGGTGTGGCAGGGCCACTCGTGATCAGCAACCTGGCCCGCCGCCTGAAGTTCGGCTGGATCTTCGACGGACCGAGTTTCTTGGCTCCGCGGCGCCCGTCGGTGCCGGCAACGCCCAGCGCGGCGGCACCGGTGCCGCTCACGGCATGATGTAATCCGCGCATCAGCAGCCGTAATCTGTGGGTTCGACGCTTGCTCAACCCTTTGACGGCATTGTCAGATAGCGTGTCCGCGTGAGCGGCTCGCTGAAACTGTTCGATGATTGGCTCAACCGGCTGCTCGAACAGTGTGCCCGTGACGCCGGCGAGGACGTCAACACCTACGTGGCGCGCGCCGTCGCCTCCAAGATGATCGCCGACCAGCGCTTAGCGGATCCGTCCGTCGTCGAACAGCTGATGGACCACCTGACCGAGGCGGGTGTGTTCGCCGGAACCGACATGCCCAGCGTGTCGACGGTGATCGCCGACCCCGACCGGTTGCGTGCGCTGTATGCCACGGGCCTGCTGGACTCTGCGCCGGAGGAACTGTACGACCGCATCACCCGCGCCGCAGCGGAGGCGCTCGATGCGCCGTATTCGTGCTTGAGCCTCATCGACGTCGATCGGCAATTCTTCAAAAGCGAAGTCGGTCTTGGCTGTGACAGCGAAGAGGAAAGGCAGACGCCACTGGACCGATCGGTCTGCCAGTACGCAGTGGCAAACGGTGAATCGCTGGTTCTCGAAGATGCCCGCCTGGATCCGGTGTTCAAGAACCACCCCGCCGTCCAGGACGGAACCGTCGTCGCCTATCTGGGAATACCGTTGACCGACAGCGACGGCAACTCGATCGGCACGCTGTGTGTTTTCGACACCAAGCCGCGCCTGTGGGGGACCGGCCACGTTCAGGTGCTCACCGACCTGGCCGGCATCGCGGCCGAACGCATCTTCGGGCCGGGCCCCGGCCACGCGCGGTAGGCCAGTTATCCCGAATGCCATGACCGTCGCTGGGCATCGGCAAATAACCACTCGCTGATGGCAATTTGACTGCGAGGTCGGCTCAGCACACTTAAGGTTGGACCTTCGTAAGGCGTTTCGGGGGTCGGTAATGCAGTCAGGCACGGAGCAGTCGGTTCACACGCCGAGCATTACTCCGACCACCCCGCAGCTGCGCGCCGCGTCGTCGAGTCTGGTCGTCCCGAAACCGCCCTGGCACCTGCGCGCCGCTCAGTATCTGCGCAACGAAGGCGGTTACGTCGCTCTCACGGTCTGCCTCGACGTGTGGGCCGGATTCTGGTCGGTGTTTCTGGCGCACTGGGTCATCGATCACAACGATGCCCTCGGGGTCTTCCCCTGGACATGGCTGTTCATCCCGTTCATGGTGGTGCTCCTGGCGGCTCGGTCGATGTACCAACGCAGGCTCAGCGATCGGTTCCTCGACGAATTCGAGCCCGTCGAGACCTCAGTCGCGGTCGCCGCTCTGCTCACGCTGGCGATCATCATGTACGCCGTGCCGGCGTTCACACCCGGCACCGTGGTCCCCGAATACGTGCGTCCCAGCGATGCCATGGTGCGGGTCTGGCTGTTCGCAGCGATCCTTGTTCCGCTGGTCCGTTTCATGCGGTCTCTCGCGCAGAGATACCTGCGCCGCAAATACTCTTTCGGTAAGCCTGCGATCATCATCGGCAGCGGGCCGATCGCCCATCAGATCATCACCCGGATGACGCAAGTGCCGGACTACGGGTTACGGCCGGTGGGCATCATCGATGACATGCGACCGGCCAACATCGAGGCCGAGGGCATCCCGTATCTAGGAACCACCGACAACCTGGAACGAGCCGTGGTCACCACTGGCGCAGAGAAGCTGATCATCGCGCACTCGACGGTGTCCGACGAGAAGCTCGCGATACTCGCCCAACGCGCACACCACTTCGGCATGAAAGTCCGAGTGGTACCGCGGATGATGGACGTCGTCGGCGTCGGCGCGACGATCGAACACCTGGGTGGCATCCCGCTGATGACGCTCAGCCACACCAACCCGACGGGCTGGCAGTTCGCGTTGAAACATGCCATCGACCGTTCGTGTGCCGCGATCGGTCTGGTGCTGATCTCGCCACTGTTCCTCACGCTGATGCTGCTGGTCAGGCTCAGCTCGCCGGGGCCGATCTTCTTCGGGCAGGACCGTATCGGGCGCGACGGCAAAGTGTTCCAGTGTCTGAAGTTCCGCAGCATGCGGCCCGCCGACCCGGATGCTGCGGCCTTCACCGTCAAAGACGGTGCGGCGCCCGGCGGTGTCGAGGGCGAGGATCGGCGCACATGGATCGGCAAGATCATGCGCAAGACCTCGCTGGACGAGTTGCCGCAGCTCCTCAACGTGGCGAAGGGCGAGATGAGCCTGGTGGGCCCGCGGCCCGAGCGGCCCGAGTTCGTCGAGCTGTTCGAGATGCAGATCCGCCGCTACGGCGACCGGCATCGCGTCAAGGCCGGTATGACGGGCTGGGCCCAGGTGCACGGTCTACGCGGGCAGACGTCGATCGCCGATCGTGCCGAGTTCGACAACTTCTACATCGAGAATTGGTCGGTCCTGCTCGACATCAAGATCTTGGCGCTCACCGTGCTGGCCGTTCTCAAGAGCGCCGAATAGCATGTCGGCCGTTTGAATCCGAGACGCCACGTCCGGCATTAGTCTTTGCTCCGGGGAGAGGTTGGGGGAGGGGTGTCACACGGACCTGCGCACGTCGGATTGATTCCCGATGGGTTGCGCCGGTGGGCCAAGGCTCACGACACCACGCTGACGGAGTCCTACCTGCGCGGGGTGCACAAGATCGTCGACATCCTGCAGACGTTGCAGGGCCACGGCGTGCGGACCGTCACCATGTACAACCTCAGCCGGGCCAACCTCGGGCGCACCGACGAGGAGCTCGACGCGGTGTATGAGGCGTCGCTGCACTTCCTCACCACCTTGATCCCGGCGGCGTTCAATCCGCAACGGTGCAGCGTGCGCCTCCATGGTGATCGGAAAGTACTGCCCGACAACTACGTTGCCGCTGCCCACGACCTCGAAGTTGCGATGACCGGCACCGAGTTCCGCATCAACCTGCTTGCCGCCTACGACGCCTACGGCGAACTGCGCGATGCCCAGCAGCGCGCAGAGCAGGCCGGCGGCGACATCGCTTCGGCCTTCGAGATCGGCGACGTCGACCTCGTCATCCGCACCACCGCCGAACCTCTGCTCAGCGGATTCCTGCCCCTGCAAAGCCAATACGCACAGCTCTACTTCCTCACCACACCGCTCAACGACTTGACGATGGACCACATCGACGAGCTCATCGCGCGCTACCGCGGCGTGCCGCAGCTGCGGGGGCTCTGACCGATGACGCGCCGCCCGCTGATCATCGGCGCCGGCCCGGCCGGACTGGCCGCCGGATTGGAGCTACTCGACAGGGGCGTCACCCCGACGCTGATCGAATCCTCCGGCGGCGTCGGTGGTCTCGCGCGCACGCACGCTGACGGCGACTGGCGTATCGACCCCGGCGGGCACCGGTTTTTCACCCGCAGCGAGGAAGTCTCGGAGATCTGGCGCGCCCTGCTGCCCGAGGACCAATGGCTGGTGGTGCCCCGCAGTTCGGCGATGCTGGTGCACAACCGTTTTGTGCGGTACCCGCTGATGGGTCATGACCTGCTTCGCCAACTCGGCATCAGAGACGGGCTGTACGGCGCCGGCAGCTACGCCTGGGCCCGGCTACGCCGCCAGACCCGTATCGAGCCGCGGCAGTCCAACTTCAAAGAGTGGGGCCGTATGGAGTTCGGCCGCCGCTGGTACGAACTGTTCTTCGACGGCTACGTTCGCAAAACCTGGCTCGCCGACCCCGAGAACATCGCCAGCGACTGGGCCAATCAACGCATCAAGCCGATCGGGTGGCGGCTGTCCGCGCAGGAGAAGATCGCCGACCAAGACGTCTTCCGCTACCCGCGCCATGGTCCGGGGCAGCTCTGGGAAGCCGCGGCGGACAAGCTCCGAGCGTCCGGCGCGGACATCATCCTGAACGCGATGGTGACTCGGGCCCGCTACCACAACGGCACGTGGTCGGTGACCACGGAGCACGGAGACGTCGTCACCGGGGACGCACTGTTCTCCAGCATGCCGCTGCGCAGCCTCGTCAACGCGCTGCGCCCAGCCCCACCGACCCACATCCAGGCCGTGGCCGCCAATCTGCGGCATCGCTCGCTGATCACCGTGGCGGTGGCACTGCGCAAGGATTACGACATCCCGTACAACTGGGTGTACACCCCGGGCCCCAACTTTCACGCCGGCCGCATCCAGAACTACCGGCGCTGGTCTCAAGACCTCGTCCCGAAAGGCTGGAACGGCACATTCCTCGGGTTCGAGTACTTCCTGCTGCCCGACCAGGACCTGTGGCTGGCCGACGCGCACAGCCTCAGCGCGATCGTGGAGAAGGACCTGCATCAGCTGGGCTTCGCCAAGCCGGAGATCGAGAAGGTGATGATCACCCGGTCGAAGTACGCCTATCCGATCCACGACCCGATCCGCGACCGCAGCGTCGTACGCATCCGGGACTACCTGCACGAGAACTATCCGTCCCTGCACCCGATCGGCCGCAACGGCATGCACCGCTACGACAATCAGGACCACGCGATGCTCAGTGCCATGCACAGCGTCGGCAAGCAGTTCGGGGAGAACGTCGACCCGTGGCAGGTCAACACCGACCCGAGCTACCACGAGCAGGGGCTGCGCCGCTAGCGCGTCTTCGACACCTGGGAGTTCGCGCCGTTGTGCGGATGCCGCAGTTCGTATTCGTCCTCGAGCGCCTCGGCGATCCCGCCACCGGTCAGCGTTGACTCCAGCGCCTTCTCCGGGTTGCGCGCGAACTCGTCGGGGAAGACGAAGCGGCGGAACGCCCAGAACCGGAACGCCATCTGCAACAGGTTGCCGATGATGTAGGCCGACACGAAGTCGGCGATGTTCTCGGTGAACAGCGAGACCATCGGTACCCGCAGCATCAGCACGTAGCTCGAGATCCACAGCGGCGCCATGCTCAACACCACCCCGACGCCGCTGACCCCGAAGAACAGCAGCGCCTCGTGGTGCTTCTCGCGGCCGCCACGATCCCGGAAGCTCCACTCCCGATTCAGGATGTAGGAGGCGATCACCGCGACGATGCCGGCGATGATCTTCGCCGTCACCGGCTTGGGCTCGAGAATGGTCAGTTTGAGCGTGAAGAAGATCGCCGAGTCGATGACGAACGTCGTCGCACCCACGATGGCGAACTTGATCAGCTCGTGGTGCTGCTCCGCGTAGGGACGGAGCGGCCCGGGGAGACGCCTGATCGTCGCATCGGCAAAGGACACAAGGAGCGAGTCTACGGAAAACATCTGCCAAACACCCAAGCGCGAAGTAACCGCAGGTCAACCCTGTGGCCTACGTCATGACACGATAGAACGCGTGCCACGAACCGCAGCCTCTCGTCCCGTCGTCGCCATGGTCGGCGGCGGCCAACTCGCCCGGATGACCCACCAGGCGGCCATCGCGCTCGGCCAGACGCTGCGGGTGCTCGCGGTGCGCAGCGACGAGTCGGCCGCCCAGGTGTCACCCGATGTCGTGCTCGGCCACCACACCGACTACGACGCCCTGCGCCGCGTCGCCGACGGCGCCACCGCGCTGACCTTCGACCACGAACACGTCCCCACCGAACTCCTGGAAAAACTCGTCGCCGACGGGGTGGCCGTCTACCCGCCCCCCGAGGCGCTCGTGCACGCGCAGGACAAGCTGGTGATGCGCCGGCGGCTGGCCGCCCTGGGTGCGCCGGTGCCGCGCTTCGCCGAGGTGACCGACACCGGCCAGGCCGAGGCCTTCGCCATCGAGGTCGGCGGGCCGGTGGTCATCAAGACCGTGCGGGGCGGCTACGACGGCCGTGGCGTGATCATGGCCGACTCGCCCGACGAGGCGCGCGAGATCGTCGGCCGCTACCTGGCCGACGGGGTGCCGGTGATGGTCGAGGAGAAAGTGGCGATGCGCCGAGAGTTGGCGGCGTTGGTTGCCCGGTCGCCGTTCGGGCAGGGCGCGGCGTGGCCGGTGGTCGAGACCGTGCAGGAGGACGGCATCTGCGTGACGGTGATCGCGCCGGCGCCCTCCCTTGGGGACTTGGGTTCTGCTGCAACGGAATTGGCGCTGGGGCTGGCGTCCGAGCTGGGGGTGGTCGGGGTGCTGGCCGTCGAGTTGTTCGAGACCGCCGACGGTGGGTTGCTGGTCAACGAGCTCGCGATGCGGCCGCACAACTCCGGGCACTGGACGATGGACGGTGCGCGCACCTCGCAGTTCGAGCAGCACCTCCGCGCGGTGCTGGACTACCCGCTGGGGGACACGTCGCCGCTGACGACGTGCACCGTGATGGGCAACGTCATCGGGGCGCCGGTGCTGCCGGAGATGTCCATGGACGAACGGGTGCACCACCTGTTCGCGCGGATGTCCGAAGCCAAGGTGCACCTGTACGGCAAAGAGGAGCGGCCCGGCCGCAAGATCGGGCACGTCAACATCGTCGGCGACGATTGGGAATCGCTGCGCGAGCGGGCCGAGCGGGCCGCGCACTGGCTCTCGCACGCCGAATGGACCGACGGGTGGGACCCGCACGCCTGATCGTCAGGTGAACGCCCGGGTGTATTGCGGCGGGTAGGGCAGCGTCAGGCCCCTGGTGGCGGCGGCCTGCCGCGGCCAGGATGGGTTGCGCAACAGCTCACGGCCCAAGAACACCGCGTCGGCCTGACCGGTGGCGACGATGGCTTGCGCCTGCTCGACGTCGGTGATCAACCCGACCGCCGACGTGGGGACACCCGTTTTCGCGCGGACGGTCTGCGCGAACGGCGCTTGGTAACCCGGGCCGACGGTGATCGGGGCGTCGTGCACGATGCCGCCGCTGGAGACGTCGACGAGGTCGACACCGCGCTCGTGGAGCACGGTCGCGAGCTCGACGGTGTCGGCGACGGTCCAGCCGGGCCGCTCGTCGTCGGTGTCGTCGGCGAGCCAGTCCGTGGCAGACGTACGGAAGAACAGCGGCAGGTGCGCGGGCCAATTGCGGCGGACCTCGGCCACCACCTCGGTCGCGAACCGCATGCGGTTGGTCAGCGAGCCGCCGTAGTGATCGGTGCGCCGGTTGGTCTGCGGCGACAGGAACTGGTGGATGAGATAGCCGTGGGCGCCGTGCAATTCGAGCACACCGAACCCGGCGTGGGCGGCACGTGCGGCTGCGGCGCCGAACGCGTCGACGATCGCTGCGATGTCGTCGGTGGACAGTTCCGCGGGCTCCGGCAAGCGCCCGAACGCGAGGGGACTGGGAGCTGTTGTCTGCCAGGTGCTTTCGGTCCGGTGTGGATCCGGCCAGGGCCGGCCGGTGGAGCCCTTGCGCCCGGCGTGGACGAGTTGGATTCCCGGGACGGTGCCGCACGCCCGCAGGAACGAGGTGATTCTCGTCAGGGCCTCGGCCTGGGTGTCGTTCCACAGGCCCAGGTCGTAGTCACTGCTGCGGCCCTCCGGAAGCACCGCCGTCGCTTCCGTCATCACCAGCGCCGCGCCGCCGAGCGCCCGCGCACCCAAATGCGCCAGATGCCAATCCGTCGGCGCGCCGGTCTGCGGTCCGTCGGGCACGGCGGCGAACTGCATCATCGGGGACATCCACACGCGGTGGGCGAACGTCACGTCGCGCAACGTCATCGGATCGAACAGATGCGCGCTCATCGGTGGGTTCCCTCGGCCTGGGGTTCAACAGGCAGTGGCAGACCGCGGGTTTCCGGGGCGAAGGCCAAGCCGATCACGGCGACGATGCCGAGAGCCGCGACCGAGGCGGTGGCCAGCCCGAGGTTGCCGTCGAACCAGGACACCGCGATGACCCCTGCCACCAACGGCCCGAAGGCGGTGACGAACCGGCCCGCGCTGTTGCACACCGCCAGCGCGGTGGCGCGCACGCTGACCGGGAACAGTTCCGGGCCGTAGATGAACGTGCCCGACAGCGCGCCGAACAACCCGAACCCCAGGATCGGCATCGCGATCAGGTACTCGGTATAGGTGCGGTCGAACGCGAACGTCAGCACGATCGCCGCGGCAGAGACCGCGAAGCACAACCCGAAGGTCCGGCGCCGACCGAACGCGTCGGCCAAGAAGCCCCACAGTGCGTAGCCGACGATGCCGCCGGCGTTGAACATCATCGAGGCGATCGCCACGCGGTGGTCGGCGGTCTCCTTCGACAGCCCGTCGGATGTGGTGAACTGCCGGATGATCTGGGGGTACCAGGTCGAGACGCTCCAGAACGCGATCAGCGAACCGGTCGCCAGCGCCGTGCACACCAACGTCGGGGTCAGCAGTGGCCTGGTGAAGAGTCGCTTGAGCACGAACTGCTCTGCTGCGTTGTGGCCGAGGCGCTTTCGCTCTCGGCGTGCGTCCAGGTGCGCGCCGACCTCCTCTGGTTCGGGGACGTAGCGGCGGATGAACCACACCAGCAGAGCCGGCAGCACGGCCAGACCGAGCATCAGCCGCCAGCCGTAATGGCCCAGCGCGGCGTACACCGCCGCGGCGACGAAGAAGCCACCGGCGTAGCCGCTCATCATGATGCCGCCGGCGCGGGCGCGGAACCTGTTGCGCCACGTCTCCGCGATCAGTGCCGCGCCGACCGGCGCCTCGACACCGGACCCGACGCCTGCGATGAACCGCAGAAGCGCCAGTTGCCACCAGGTGTCGGAGAAGGCGGCCAGCGCGGTGAACACCGCATAGGTGAGGATGCCCAGCGACAGCACCCGGGTGCGGCCGAAGTAGTCGGCCAGCATGCCGAAGCAGATGCCGCCGACCGCCCAGCCGAGCAGGAACATCGTCACCGTCAGGCCGCCGTAGAAACCGATGGCCGATGGTGTGACGTCGATGCCGCTGTGCGGCAACAATTCCGACATCGTCGGTCCCAGCACCAGCACGTAGAGGCTGCCGGCGAACCCGTCGAGACCCCAGCCCAGCGTCGTCCCCGCGAGCACCAGCCACTGCACCCGGCTGATCTCGCTGCGCCAGCCGGAGCGTCGTCGTAACTGCGTTGTCATTGCGGTGCTCCTTGTCAGTTCAGCCGGGTTTCGGCGGAGGCGCCGTACCAGTCGACGGTGGATTCCGAGGTGCGCACGACAACAGTCTTCACCCAGGAGAAGTCGTCGAAAGACTCAGTGCCGGCGTCCTTTCCGATGCCGGATTCTTTGACCCCGCCCCACGGCAGGGACGGTTCGAGGCGGTGGTGATCGTTGATCCACACCATGCCCGCCATGATCGCGTCGGCGACCCGGTGGGCTCTGGCGACATCGGTGGTCCACACGCCGGCGCCGAGCCCGTAGAGGTTGTCGTTGGCCATCGCCACCGCGTCAGCTTCGGTGTCGAACGGGATGACCACGGCCACCGGCCCGAAGATCTCTTCGCGGGCAACCGTCATGTCCATCGACGCGTCGGCGAACACGGTCGGAGCGACGAAGAACCCGGTCTCTCGAGGCGGCACCGGTCCGCCCGCGGCCAGCCGGGCGCCCTCGTCGATACCGGTGTGAATCAGCGTGACGATCTTGTCGCGTTGCCGGGCACTGATCACCGGACCCATCTGGGTGTCCGGCAGGCTCGGGTCACCGATGCGGATCGCTTGCGCGCGGGCCGCCAGGGCCTCCACGAAGCGGTCGTAGATGCCGCGCTGCACGAGGAAACGTGAACCGGCGACGCAGGATTGGCCAGCCGCGATGAATGCGGCGAACGCGGCACCCTCCGCCGCGGCCACCGGGTCCACGTCGTCGAACACCACCACCGGCGTCTTGCCGCCGAGTTCGGCGGTCATCCTGGCGAACCGCGCGGCGGTGGCCACCGACGCAGACCGGCCGGCTTCGGTGCCGCCGGTCAGCGTGATCTTGGCGACGTCGGGGTGTTCGGTCAGCGCGACACCGGCCTCGCGAGCGCCCGTGACGACGTTGACCACGCCGTCAGGTAGGCCGGTGTCGGCGAGGATCTCGGCGAGCGCGAGAGTCGTGAGCGGGGTGAGCTCGGACGGTTTGACCACCACGGTGTTGCCGTTGGCCAACGCCGCGGACAGGCTGCGGGCCAGGATCAGCATCGGGTGATTGAACGGTGTGATGATGCCGCACACGCCCAGCGGCCGACGCCGTTGATACGTCAGATACGGCCCGTCGCTGGGCAGCACCGCAGTCCGTTGTGCGGCAAGCAATCCCGCGTTGTACCGAAACCACTCGGGCACCCGGGACAGCTGCGCCCGCGTCTCGGTGATCGGCCGGCCGTTGTTGCGGGTCTCCAGTCGGAAGAGTCGCTCGGAGTCGGCCTCGATCGCGTCGGCGATGCGCAGCAGCAGTTTCGCGCGGTCACTGCGCACCATGGCCGGCCAGGGGCCGGTCTCGAACGCTTGTCGGGCACGCGACACCGCGACGTGCACGTCGGCGGTGGTGTGCTCGGGGACGGTGGCGATGACGGCCGCCGTCGCGGGATCGATGATGTCGCGGGTGGTGGCGGCGTGATCGCCGAGCGCCACGGGTGTGACCGGGGTTACAGAAGTCATGGGGTCGAGTGTCGCGACGAGATGCGGGCGTTGGCAATGTGCCCGCAGACATACTCTCCGCTCGCGAGGTGTCTTGTGTGACACCCCAGTAGAGTGCTGCCGTACCGCGAACGGAGAGGACCTCACGCATGACGCCTCGAGTGGGCTTGATCATGGGCAGCGACAGCGACTGGCCGGTGATGTCGGACGCGGCGTCCGCCCTTGCGGAGTTCGACGTGCCGTTCGAGGTCGGGGTCGTCTCCGCGCACCGCACGCCCGGGCGGATGCTGACCTACGCGCAGGAGGCTGCCGGGCGCGGCATCGAGGTGATCATCGCCGGTGCCGGCGGTGCGGCGCACCTGCCGGGCATGGTCGCCTCGGCCACACCGCTGCCGGTGATCGGGGTACCGGTGCCGCTTGCGCGGCTGGACGGCATGGACTCGCTGTTGTCGATCGTGCAGATGCCTGCCGGCGTGCCGGTCGCGACGGTGTCGATCGGCGGGGCGCGCAATGCCGGCCTGTTGGCCGTGCGGATTCTCGGCGCCTCGGATACCGCTCTGCGCGAGCGGATGTCGGCGTTCCAGGCTGGGCTCGAGAAGATGGTGCTCGAGAAGGACGAGGCGCTGCGGCGAAAGCTACTGGGCGAGTAGCGACGTCAGTGCCGGTTGACGCGCCCGGTATCGACTGCGGAGCAGCGGAGTACGCACCAGAGCTCCGCTTCCGCGACCGTGATGTCGGCGCCCTCGATCGCCAGCGCATGCGCTGGGCCGTCGGGTGCGACGTCGATGACCAAGCTGATCTCGACCGCTGCCGGGCCGGGAACGATCACCAGCCGCGCCGACGTCTCGGCGTAGCCGAGCACGCGGGCCAATGTGTGCGTGGTGGTGTCGATCTCGGCCGGTTCCACCTCGGGAAGAGCTCCTGCGACATCGACGACGACGTCGATGTGCCGGGTTTCGGCGTCGTCGATCAGTGGCCTGATCTCCCGCATCAATTCGTGATCGAAGACCGTCGCCTGATCGAACAGTGCACGCAGCCGCCGCCACTCGGCGCGGGCCCGACGCCGGGTGGCGGCATCGACCTCGGCGCAGCGAGTCAAGGCGTCGAGCAGTGGCACCACGTTGTCGACGATCGTTGCGTACCGCCGTTGATATTCGCCGCGCAGCGCCTGGGCGACGCGATCACGCTTGACGAGGCTCTGGTAGGCGCGGGTTTCAGTGTCCACCGCCGCTGCAGCCTCGCGCATCAGGCCGTTGAAGATCAACGCGAAGAGTTGAACCGACAGGATGCTGGCAGTGCCCAGCCCGACGTTGACGATCGCCGCCGATGACGGGTCGCGTGCCAGGACGACCGTGGACGCGGCCACCCATGTTCCGGTGAGGATCGCAGCTCCGAGACGAGTCGGAAGAACCAACACCAGCGGAACCAGGCACCAGCCCACCGCACCCTGCGCCCAATGCGCGTAGCCCACGAGGAGGTGCTGCGGCAACGTCGCGGGCTGGATGATCGCCACGGCGATCAGCAGGACCACGGCCAACGGCGCAAGGAACCAGCGTCCAGAAAGGATCCCGCGGAGGGCGACCAGCGCACTGATGGCCGTGAGGCCCGCCAACGCGATCTCGACGGGGGGATGGCCGGTCGATGCGACGGCCGGCGGCACGGTGATCGCCAGATTCACCAAGGCGTAACAGGCGAGCGCCAAACCGTAGCGCGTCCGGGTCCGGGCAACGAGCCTGTCGGGGTCCGTTGCAGCTGAAGGCGACGCACCGTCGGAATGTTGAGAGGGCCATCGCAGTTCGGTCACGGTGCCCTGCCCGGGAGCCGATGTCACCCGCGCCTGACCACCCGCTCGGCGCATCCGCTCGATGATCGAACCGGTGAGTCCGTGACCCGTCCTCGGTTCCTCGAGGTCGAACCCGACACCGTCGTCTTCCAGCCGAATCATGCTGTCGAACACGCCGATACACACCTGGGATGCGCGGGCATGACGCTCGATGTTGGTGACTGCCTCCCGCATTGCGGCGATCACCGGCAGCGCCACATCCCCGGGCAGCCACAGCTCGGTGGGGCCGGTGAGCGTCACCGGCACCGAAAGGTGCTCGGTGCAGTCGCGCACGGCAGCCACCATGTCGAGTCGTGGGGGAGGCGTCACCCACGCTCCGACGCGGAGAAGCTCGAGATCTCGACGTGCCTGTGCCGCGAAGCGGTCGGGCCGGACCGACGTGCCCTGACCGACCATCAACAACGTCGATGCAGCGGTGTCGTGCAGCAGCGCAAGCTGTTCGCGTTCGTAGTCGCGCACAGCCATCGTCACCTGCTCATTGACTTCGGCCTCTTGCCGATCGCTGCGAGCGCCGTCGATCGCGTTCGCGAGGCGCAGCAGCATGAATCGGATCACCGAGGCGGTCACCCACTGAACGGCGAAGTAGGACAGGGCCGTGACGGAGCCGAGGTCCTCCCAGCCGATCACGTTCGCTGCGCCAACCGCGTAGCAGGCTGCGATGCCGACGGTGAGCGCAGCGCTGACGCGGGCCGGGACCGAGACGGAGAAGCTCACGACCGCCGTTCCAGCGATCGCCTGCGGGACCGTGTTCGAGACATAGAACGTGGCGTCGGGAACGAGCACCGGTATCGCCAGGCAGACCGAGACCGCCATCAAGTAGTCCCCGACCAGCCACGCCGCCCGAGGTGAGCGCGTGGCCAGACGATAGCCCGACCAGACCGCAGCTGCCACGAGCAGAGCTCGGCCTCTCGAGCCGTCGGCGCCGAGCGGGTCCGCCAGTCCGATCACCGCGACACCGACAGTGACGGTGTGACGCATCAGCAGCCCGACCCGTGCGGCTCGGGCGAGTAGATGACGCCGCGATGCCGCACTGGCAGCATGACCCGGCGCCTCGCGGGTGGCGGCAATCCCGTTATCCGTCGCCATGACGTTCCTCAGCGAACCGGTGACAGGGCCAGACCCTCGCCCATCGCCCCGGCGTCTCAGTCGCGTCGGTCGAACGTACCAACTGTGCCCCGCCGTCTTCTCCAGCAGCACCGACACCACTAATCTTCGAGGTGACGCGACAGCGTCGGCCTCCGCCGGCCGGGTGGCCGCGGTGGCGCTGAAAGTGATCGGGACGGACCAGCATCGGCAATTCAGAGCACCTTTTCTGTTGCGCGCCGATAGTTACCTGTTTAAATACGCGCAGGGCAAATTGACGCTGCGGAGGGTGTCAAGCTAACCGGGGGGTGGCGGATGTGCCGCGAGGGCGAGTCGCGGAATGCGGTGCGAGTCGCGATCATCGACGACCACGACGTCGTCCATGCCGGTATTCAAGCGTGGTGCGCCGACGCCGTACCCGCGATCGAGGTGGTCGCGAACTACCTGGCTCCCGCTGAGTACTTCGCCGACCACCCCGAGGGGCCTGACGGAATCGACGTCGTCCTCCTCGACCTGCAGATCGACGGCAACAAGCCAGACTTCGAGACGCTGCGCAGATTGGCCGACAGGGATCAGCGCGCCATCGTCTTCTCGCACATGAACGCCGACGAGGTGATTCTGACGTGCCTGGAGCTGGGCGCGGTGACGTATCTGGTGAAGTCCGAGGGCAAGCGGCATCTCATCGAAGCGATCCAGGCCGCGCACAGCGGCACCCCCTATGTGGGGCCCCGAATGGGGAAGGCGCTTCTGAGTGACAACACCCTCGGCCGGATCAAGCTGTCGGAGCGGGAGAAGCAGGTCCTCATTGCGTGGTTCCAGACCGAGAGCAAGGAGCTGGTGGCCAAGCGGTTGTTCATCGCGCCCACGACCGTGAGGACGCACCTGCAGCGCGCTCGCGCGAAGTACGCCAGCGTCGGGCGGCCGGCGCCGACCAAGTCGGCATTGCTCGCCCGGGCTATCGAGGACGGCATCCTCAGCCTCAATGACCTTTAGCCCGTGACTGATTCGCGAGTTCGTGCGTTCGGAGGACAGACGTCCGCACGCCGCCCACGTTAACGTTGAGACATCCGCAGGCGAGCGTCGCATCACCAGTTCCCGGCGGAAGTGATCGCCGGTGTCGTTCTGATCCGGCAGCGATGGTGTTCGGGGGGTCACGGTGTGCTGTGCCGATCGGGGGGACTCGGCAAGGGCGGCACCGGCGGTCACGTCAGCGAGGAGAGTTTCCGGACGAGTCGTCCTGGCGGCGTCCCGTCCCGGTGTAGGTGGTGCCGGCGGCGAACCGCTGCGTCGACGCGTCGAGCACCCGGGCGATCTTCGGTGAAAGCCGCTGTGTCGAGTCCTCTGCGGGTTGCGAGATGTGATGGGTCGCAGTGTCATCGGTTCGTGCGATCCTCGGAACGGATGTGGTGACCCGTTGTGTCTGCGGCGCCGACCACCGCGGAGTCCCCGCGACCACCTGGGTGGACGGTTCCTCGACCTGCTGCGCCGGAACAGGGGCCGCTGCCTGCGGTCTGGCCACTGCCGGTTCGGGTCGGCTCGCGTCGTCGCGTCTGAGTACCAACAACGCGACCGCGGCGACGAGCAGTGCGAGCCAGCACATCACCACGTCGAAGGTGCTGGTGATCTGCTGGGCGAGCGAGTTCCCGAACACCGAGGCGTCGACGGCCACCGGCCCCTCGTAGAGAATGCGCGGCGCGAGGCCCACCCCGACTGCGACCCGGCACACCGACAGGACGAACAACACTCCACACACCGCGGCGATGACCGTGGGATGCAGCGCGGCATTGCGCATGTTGACCCGGACCCATACCGCAACCGCGGCGGCCACCACATCGAACGCCAGCAGGCCCACGCTGTCGTAGGGCGAGAGCGGCAGGCCCAGCGCTGCCGTGCTGATCATGTCGAACACGCGCAGCACCGCGCACCCGACGAACCAGAAGGCGATGAGAGACAGACACTTCCGAGCCGCGCCACGCCAGGCATCCTCGTCGACAGGGCGCGCTGAGGCTGCGATGAGGACGGGCGGACCTGCGATCGCCGCGGCCGCGACCCAGGCCAGATAGCCCTCGAACCCCACACCGGTGGTCGACGTCGTCTGCGCGATCCCGTGGAATGCGTCGATATCGCGCCCGATCCCGACGGTCCACACGGCCACAGCGCCCAGAAGAACCGAGGCGCCCAGCCCGAGCGTCGCCAAGCGGGCAGTTGCCGTGCTGTCGAGCAGCCAGCGCAGACCCACCAACACCACGACCAGCGCGACGACCCCGTACGCCGCGGCGGTGGCGACGACGGCGGTGTTGCCGCTGCCGTAGTCGGAGTCTCCGATCTTGGGCACGACGTAGCGGACACGCCAGTAGAAGTTGAACACCACAGCCAGGGTTGCGAGCACCATCGACGCGAGGCCCAGTATCCGCACCGCAGTGAGCTTCTCGGTGCCCTCACCCTGCCGTCCCGGCCGTGAGGCCAGAAGCGCTGCAGCCAGCCCCGCGAGCACTCCCGGCCCGATCCCGGCCGGCACATCGCCGGTACCGCCGACCCGCACGGCGTCGACGATCGCGAAGACAGCGAAAGCCGCAGCGACAGCCAGATAGGGGGCGTTGAGCGCACGCCGGTGGCGGTGCAGTACCAGCGAAGCGGCAGACAGCAACGTCACCGCGATGACGACGCCGAACAACCACAGGGCACTTTCCGGGACGCCGACGCCGAAGTGGATGTTCCACGGCAGCAGGAGTGCAGCAAGGAGCAGGGCCGCAGTCACGGTGTCTTCGACCGTGTCGGCCCGCGACCTCGCCGGCTTGTCGCCCGGCTCCTCGGTACGGTGCGCGAAGTGCGTCACCGCCTGACGTCGGTAGTCGTCGTGGCGCGCCGCTGCGGCACCGGGGCGGTCATTGCTCATTGTGGAATTCCCCCGTGATCGACGGCCCGATGATGCTCGATCGGTCTGCTGAGCTACTCGTCCGGCCTTGGTCGCAGCTTATGGTGACAGCAACGGCCACCGATGTCATCCGTTCGGCTGAACGCGGACGCGCTGCGCCGTCAACTGCGAGGCCTTCGAAGAGACGGTCCTCGGAACTTCGCCATCGGTGATGCGAAGATGCACAGCACACCGGATTGGTGCGGCGGAGGGGGCGTGGGTGTCTGAGTGGGGATGGGCTGTCGAGCTCAATGACGCGAACCCTGATCCGCGCGTCGCGTGCGTGGTGCTCTGCGACGTGTCGGGGTCGATGCAGGGCGAACCCGTGGCCGCCCTCGAACGCGGATTCGCCGCGTTCATCGACTATCTCCACCACGACGCCCTGGCCAGCAAGCGGGTCGAGGTCGCCGTGGTGACGTTCGGCACCGCAGCAACGGTGCTGGTTCCGATGCAAGAAGCGCGCTCACTGCAGCCGGTGCAGTTCACCGCGTCGGGCACCACCAACATGGCCGCCGGTATCCACCTGACCCTCGACATCATCGAGGACCGCAAGCAGGCTTACAAGATGGCCGGCCTGCAATATTACCGGCCCTGGATCCTGGTCCTCACCGACGGCAAACCCAACGTCGAGGGCTTCGACGACGCGGTGGCGCGGCTCAATCAGGTCGAACAAGCGCGCGGTGTCACCGTGTTCGCGGTCGGCGCCGGACCGAAGGTCGACTTCGAGCAACTGGCGCGCCTTTCGCTGCAGCGCAGCCCGGCGCCGCTCGACGGGCTCAAGTACGAGGCCTTGTTCGAGTGGCTGTCCGCTTCGCTGGCGAGCGTGTCCAACTCGTCGGAATTCGCCCGCAACGACGAGTCCCTCGGCGCGATGGGGGAGCGGATCCCGCTGCCGTCGGTCAGCGGGTGGACCAGCGCATGATGACCAGTTCGTCGACGGTGGACGGCAGCATTCGTCGCGGGGACTGGCAGTGGACCGCGTGCGCCGCGTCAGTCACCGGGGAAGAACATCAGCGCCGCGGGCTGGGCTGCGACGACGCCTACAGCTACGGCCTCGAGGAGGGGTTCATCGTGGCCGCGGTCGCCGACGGCGCCGGGTCAGTGACCGGGACCTCGGCGTGGGGAGCCCACATCGCGTGCCGGGCGATCGTCGACCACGCGATGTTGCCCGACTTCATCCGAGACTTCCGCACTGGAGACTTCGACGGCCAGGTGCAGATGCGCTGGCTCTTCGAACGTGCCCTCGAACGGGTGAAGGCGCACGCCCAAGTGAGCCGGATGGACCCGGTGCTGTTGTCGACCACATTGTGCGTCGCAGTCGCGGACCGGGACCGTGCGGTCTTCGGTCAGATCGGCGACGGCGTCGTGGCGGTGGAGTCGGTGGCAGGAGACAACCGCGACATCGCCACGCTGCTGATAGAAGACAAGGACGAGTACGCCAACTCCACCTGGTTCCTGCAGTCGGAGCGGGCGTTCGAGGAGTCCTTCCGCACGGCGACCCTCGACGGCGTCGATGCGTTCGCCCTCAGCACCGACGGCATGACGTACAAGATCACCGACGTGGCGACCGGTCAGGCGTACGAACCGTTCTTCCGCGGGTCGTGGGATCACGTCCGCTCGGGTGTGAGCGCCGGGCATTTCGCCGCGCTGCTGCGCGGAATCGAGGACGATCAGACGGGCGACGACAAAACTATGGTGCTGGCTGCGCTGCGATTCTGCGACGACGAGTACTTCCCCTCGTCCCGGCCTGTCGTCCGTACGCTGGTCACTTCCCCGGCGCCGGCCGCGCAAGCCGCACCTCCTCTTGCTACGAGCGCGGCCCCACCGGCCGCGGGTAACTCGGGCAGGCTGCGCCGGCTGCTCGGCGGCAGAGGCCGCTCGTGAACTTGCGGCTCGGCTCTGGCGAGCCGCTGCGCCTGGGTCGCACACTGACGGGGAGAACCGGCGAGGGCACGGTGTGCGACGTGGACGGCCGACCAGACTTGGTGGCCAAGGTGTTCCACGAAGACCTCACCGAGTTGGACCAGAAGCTGCGCAAGGTCGCGGCGATGGTGCAGTCGCCGCCACCCGGCGCCGTGCAACCCGATGGTTTCGTGGTGCTCACCTGGCCGCAGGACATGATCGTCGGCCCACACGGCCCCGTGGGTTACGTGATGCGCCGCATCGACACCGCGACAGCGGTGGAGTTGCACACGATGAGCAACCCGTCCGACCGTGCCCGTCCCGCA
Organism: Actinomycetota bacterium; assembly: GCA_040752555.1. Classification (GTDB taxonomy): domain Bacteria; phylum Actinomycetota; class Actinomycetes; order Mycobacteriales; family Mycobacteriaceae; genus Mycobacterium. Next base: position 37,875 of record JBFMGT010000002.1, read on the forward strand.
GTCAGCGGCCCGCAGTGGACCAAGAACGCCGACTGGGGACATCTGGTCAACGTCGCTGCGAACCTGTGTCTGGCCGTCGAGGTGTGCCACCGTGTCGAAGCGGTGATCGGCGACTTCCAGGAGCGCAACATCCTCGTGTCCGACACCACCCGCGTCACGCTTGTCGACTGCGACTCGATGCAATTCGCGGACCGGTCGGGACACCGCTTTCTGTGTGCTGTGGGACGGCCCGAGTTCACCGCGCCCGAGCTGGCCGGCCGCAACCTGCGGCAGGTGGCGCGCGAGAAGACCTCCGATCTGTTCGCCCTCGCGGTACACATCCATCAGCTGCTGCTTGCCGGCAATCATCCGTTCTCACGCGGTCAGTGGACCGGTGACGCCGATCAACCCGATGCGTTGACGCTGGCGGTGAACGGGGAATGGGCTGGCGGGCCTGGATCGCGATTGCGGACACACCCGTTGGCGCCGCCGGTGTCCTTCCTGCCGCCCGAGATCCAAGACTTCTTCGTCCGCGCGTTCACCGCGGGCGCCAGGGATCCGGCGGCACGGCCGACGGCGGGACAGTGGCGGTCGGCCCTGTTGCGGATCAGGCTCGAACTGTGTTCGCAGGGCCGCCACCAGGTTCCACTCGGATGCGCCCTCTGTCCGTGGTGCGCGATCGACGCCGAACGCGCCTCGCGACAACACAACCCGTGGGCGCGGCCGCCTGGGCACCGCTCTGCGGTGTCAGCTCCGGGTTCCACCCCGTCGGCGCCGGTGGTCTCACCTCGACCCGCCGAGGCGCCCAACGGCGACAAGTTTCTCGGGATGAACTCCCGCACCTACCTCGTCGCGTTGATCGCTGTAGTGGTGGTGGTTGTGAGCCTGGCGATCTTCATCGTGTGGGCCGTGCTCAGCGGCGCCTCGACTCTCGGTACCTGACCTGCCTGTGCGGTGTCGTCCCAACGGCTGACACCGATGCGGCGGTCGAGTTGGCACAATGCGACGAAGATTTGCTGACTTCGCGTGTGTTGGGGGAGATCATGGTTCGTCGGCTGACCGCCGCGGCAGCGGCCGGCGCCGCTTTGATGGCGCTGACGGGGTGCAGCGCCTCTGACCCCCGTGGTCTGACTGGTGGTCCTGCGGCTGACGCGGAGCGACCGGCGGCGGCCAGTGGGCTCTCCTCCGGTGGGTGCGGCTCCGTCACCTACCCGGCGACCGGTACGACCGGATCAGTCACCGTCGCCGCTGGTGATCTCTCCTGCACGGCAGCCATGCAGGTCGTCGACCAGTACCTGAATGATCCAGCGTTGCCGCACAGTGGAAATACCTCATCCTCCGAGTTCGACGGGTGGAACTGCGCCAGCCCGACGGCGACCGCCGCCGAACTGGACGGATACACCACGTCGTGCATTCGCACCGACGGCGCAGAAATTCGTGTACTACCCGCGCCGGCGGCCTCTGCGCAGACCCAGCCGCTGGCCAACTGCGATCCCTCCGCGATCTCGGCCGATCTGGGCCAGCGACTCAACGTCGTCCGCTGCTACGACGGCTGGGCCTATGTGGACTCGGGTGACCTCGGCGATGCTCAGTCGCTGGTGCGACTGGTCGGTGACTCGTGGACCCGCTACACCGGTTTCCCGAGTTCCATCTGCCGTGGCAAGGCCCTGCTGCAGGGTGTGCCGATGCCGGAACTCCGCAGCTTCTCACCGTGCTGAGCGTCTAGGCCGTCATGTCGTTCAACCCGCCGCCCGGCTGGCCGATTCCGCCGGGATGGGAGCCGCCACCCGACTGGACGCCCGATCCGAGCTGGCCGCCCGCGCCGTATGGGTGGGAATTCTGGATCGACGATGCGGAGTCGCCGTCCTTCGCTCCTTCGCCTGCGCCAGCGCCGCCGCGCCGAACGACCGCCGTATCCCCGCCGTCATCACCTCCGGTGCGGCGAACGGCGTCTCTGCGACCTGTCGCAATGTTGCTGACCGTGGCCCTCGTCGTCGTCGTAGCTCTGGCCGGAGGCGGTTACCTTCTGGTCAAGCACTTCACTGGTGACGAGACCCGCGGTCAGCCCGTCGCCGGCCAATTGCGCGGCCTCTATCCGGAAAAGCCAAGCGCTGGATGGCAGTTGAATGCCGAGACGGTGTTCGCCGACGCCGAGTTCGTCAGGCCGGATCCGACATCCAACCAGTATCAGCGCCCCGGCTTCATCGACCTCGGCGACACTCTGCTCACCTCGGCGATCCTGCCTCGGACCGACCGGGGCGCCACTCTCGTCGCGGTCGACAGCGACACGGGCGCGATTCGGTGGACCGCTGACGCCGGGTTCACGCCGGTGTGCGCCTCGGCCACCGTTGACGGATTGATCCCTTGCCTGGGCAGAGAGGCGACTTTCGGCGCCTCCGCGGCGCCGATGTACGTGTCCTTCCTGTCGATGGCCGACGGCAGCATCGACCATCGCCTGCAGGTACCGGATCTCACCCAAGTCGTGGAAGTGTCCGGATCGGCCGTGTACACCATGGGTTACGAGGATGGCGAGCGAACCATCACTCGAGGCAACACGGATGATCTCACCGCGGATTGGTCCCGCCGGTATCCCGTCGGTGACGACACGGGCTGTCCAGGTTCAGGTGACGCCAGCTACCACGGCATCGATCACGCAATCGTCTACTCGGGCAACGACGGTGGAATGACCCTGGGCCGCGACAGCGACGGCGAACCACTGACCGCAGGTCAGGTGACGATGCTGTCCGTCTTCGATGGACAGGGCTTCACGGCGAGGTCGTGCAGCACGCAAAACCCGGACATGATCACGACGATTGTCGCCGACTCGGGCGGTGAATTGCTGCGGACCGTGACTGACAAGGCCGGTGTCGCGCGGCCCTGGCTCGTCGGGGCGGGAGCGACGCTGCCCTACGTAATTGGCCGCACGGCATATGATTTCAGTACGGGACGCCCGGTGTGGACCGCGGCCGGTAACGCCGACCTCGAACTGCACACGATCGTCGGCGACACCGTGTTGGGCGGCGACTACCGGGTCCCGCTCACCGCATTCGACATTGCGACGGGCGAACGACTCTGGACCAGCGACATCACGGTCGGCGCCATCGATCTGTCCGATGGACAACACATCATGGCGATCACGGATCGTGGCTTGACTGCCGTCGACCTGGCGACCGGCGCAACGATCTGGACGCTGCCTGGCGTCGAAGACACCCGCTCGGTGGCGCAGGCCGGCCAGGGCTTCGCACACGTCGTCGGCGACTCCATCACGTACTACGGTCCGACCGGCGGTCCGGCTGTGGCGCCCGGCCGGTCCGGTGCTCCAACACCTGCCGTCGACACGAATGCCGGCGGATTGATCACCAAGTGCGGGCGCACACCAGAGATGCGGCCGGTGCGGTATCGCGCTGAGAACGGTTCGCTGATGGTGACGATGGAGATCAAGGCGCGCTGTCCCGGTGGCGACATCCTGTCCACCGATAGGCTGCGGGTGACCGTTCGGGATCAACTCGGCAGAATCTGCTCCGCCGTCTTCGACTTCTCCAACGATCCCGTGATCGTGGGGGGTGACGGCGCGCAGCCCACCACGGTGGAACTGGAGTTCGTCAACGGAACGTTCACACGGCATCCGAACACATTGGGAGAGAATGCCGGTCGCTCCTCCGGGACCGGGGGCATCGTGACGGAGTCCACGGCGTCCGGCTTGGAAGTCGTGGACTGTGAAGAGGAGGGCACCGGCAGCGTCTCGCAGACCTCCGACAAGCCCAGCACCGACGCACGTCGTCAGTCCGTCCCAGCGCCGGACCCCGCGGCCGGATGCGGCAGCGACGAGGATGTGTTGGCCGCGCTCCGCGCGCAGGTGGACGCGGACCGTCCGTTCGTGCAGGCGCAACTCGCCGACCGATGGGTGGCGCAGCTGTCGTCGAAACGGCCCGGACTGGTCGCGCCGGACGTCGACGGTCGGATGGTGACCTGGTCCCCGTGCGAGATCCTGCAGCAGCACCTGAGGATGCGCGGTCAGTATCCGGAGGTGCGGCTGGTGTGGAGCGATGAGTGGCGCACCTTCGACCTCGCGGGTTGGTGGGTGACCTTCGCAGGGCTGACGTTCCCCGATGCTGACGCGGCCAATGGGTGGTGCGATGCGCGGGCCATCCCGGTGGACGAATGCTTCGCCAAGATCGTCAGCAGCACCCGAGACTCATCCGGTAGCACCAAGTATCGGCGCTGAAGGATTGCTGAAACGATGGTTTGGTTGTGACTCGAGCCCGGCGTTGTCGCCGAGATGAGTTGCCATTGCTCCCCGAATATCGCTGAGAGCATTGCTTTTCATGTCGTCCCATCGGACGACATATGGTCATTTCGACTGTGTGGTTGGGCTGCATGGTGTTAACTGAAATCGAGTGGCGGGCCGACGTGCGTCCGCTGTGGTCAGGGTTGGGGGTACTCGATGGGTCACGAACAGACGGCGCCAGGGCATGCCGCCGATGCGAATCGACCGAAGATCTTCCGGCCGGGCGATGACGTCACACCACCCCAGCCGGCCGCGGAAGACGCCGCCACGGCTGTTCTTGCTCGCGGTACGGAAACTTGGCCGCCTGTCCCGCCACCGACGCCGCCATCGGTGGCCCGATTCGACGGGCCCAGCCCGTCGTATCCCGCTCAGCAGCGGCAGAATTCGATTCCCGATTCCGGGTACCCGGCCCCTCCACTGTATGCCGCGACGGGGCGGAACCCCGTCATGGCCTGGCTGATGGATCCGGCCAATCGCAAGACGGTCATCGGTGGCGGCGCGCTCGTGCTGGCGGGCCTGGTCATCCTGAGTGGGTCCGGGGTCACACAGTTGGTCGGTGTGATCATGGCCGTCGCGGTGTGGGCGATCTTCTTCCGCGTCGCTCACACGGAAAATGGGACCTTCCGCATCTGGACCCGGCTCGATGCAGAGGAAATCGCGGGCTTGGCGGCTGAAGAGGGCATGAACCTGTCCGGCCCCCTTTCGAAGGTTGCTCTGCAGGAGGGCTCGGTCGAGCGCTTGGACTTCGTGGTCACCGGCACGATGTCAGCGCCGCTGGAGTTTCATGCCGACATGATCCGGCACACCGACGGGCGCACCTGCGTGACGACATCGATCGACACGTGGACCCGAAATCGTGTCACGGTGTGGTTCATCCCTGTTCCCTTCTCGAGAACCATCGACGGCTTCAGGCTCTACAAGAAATTCGGCGATCGATGGATCGAACGAGTCCATCAGTACGACAGGGACGCAACCGGGGAGTACCTGAAGAACCCCTCCTAGCTCGCCATCGTACATCGACCACTACACACACAGAGAGCGTCAGATCAATGTCCATGATTCTCGACTTCGCCTCGACAGCGCGCGGGGCGCTCGATCACTTCGACACGACACAGGCCGTGAATTTCCTTGCGCGCGGCGGTAGTCGGCGCAGCACACACTTCTTCCTATTCGGTGGCGGGGCCGGGATGTTGCTCTGGATTCCGATAGTCGGATTGGCTTTTCTCTACCAGTTCGTCAAGAGAAATCCGGACAAGGCGCGGATGTACAAGGAGCGTCTCAAGGAGAACTTCGCGAGCGACTCGAGCACCGGCGGGCGGCCGCCGGCTGCGCCGACAGCACCCGGCACTGCCTCGGTTGCTCTGATGCCCGGAGCGCACGGCCGTCCACCCCGATTGCGCCTGCCGACGGGCCCCGGATCACCCACCGTGTCGCCAGGTCCGATCAGACAGGAAACATCTGATCGTCCGTGGATGCGACACCCGCCCGGAACCGGCCGGTCACCAGGAGTTTCCGCGCTGGCTCCGAATCCCGTCATTCCGCGAGTGCAGGCACTTCCGACTGAGTCGGCTCAGCGCGTCAGCGCGCCAGCGCTCGACACGGTGAAGAGCGCGACAGCGACCTGGTCCTTCAACCCGCCGCCGCAGTGGCCACTGCGGCCCGGCTTCACACCCGGCCCCGGGTGGACGCCCGACCCGTCATGGCCTCCGGCGCCGCCGGGGTGGCGGTTCTGGATTCAGCACAGATGAGTTACCCGTACGATCCAAGGACTCCACACATGCACTCTCCTGCAGCAATTTTGGCCGCTCGCGCCTTCCGCACGGTGCGGATTCGTACGGTAACGCGTGGTGCGGCACTCGCCGTCGGACTGGCCGTCGCATCTTCGGCCGCACCGTGGGGTGTGCCGTCGGCGTCGGCGAACGGATTGGTGGTTCTCGGTGCGTCGAGCGACCAGTACTCCGTCGGTTTCGGTACCTCGCGGCCCGCCACGCTGTCTCTGAACAGTCTGTGCGCCAACACCATCACTGACATCACGTGGAACAGCTGGGGTGGAGCGGTCGCGCATGCCACGGGAACGTGGTGCCAGTCCGCGGGAGCCGTGTCGCGCGGGGAGCCGGTGCGTCGTGTGTCGCTGACCGCGACGGGGTTGGGACTGTGCCAGGGCAGAATCGGTTACCGGTCATTGCAATACGATGCCCAGGCGCCCACGTCCATCTGTTGAGCTGGTCAGAATCGCGGCGCACGTTCTCTGCAACGCCGTCATGCAAATAGCCTGAATGAGAACGTAAGAGGGAGGTCGGGCATGGGGAGCCCGCAGGCATATGACAGCTCTCCAGGTGGGCCGATAGAGCCCGCAGATTCGGGTCTCGTCACACGGCGAATGCTGTTGGTGGCGGCCGGCGTTCTTGCCGTCGGGATCGTGCTGCACGTTCTCCACTGGATTCTGTCGGCACTGCTCGGCGTAACCGGGAGTTTCCTCCTGCTGTCCGTGGTGTCGGTCGGCGGGAGCTGTTACTGGTATCGCAATCACCGGCACGGCGGTGCGACCGAGCTCGAATCCCAGCTTCGGCAGGCATCGCGCGCCGTGACCGACACCGTGATCGGCAGAACGCAATCGGCGCGGCACAACGCACCCACCGCTGATTCGACGCCGCCCCGGCCGCCCGCAGCGCACGCCTGGTCGCCGGGGACGCCGACCGACTTCCTCTCGCCTCCACAGCTGCACGGCCGGCCTGCTGAGCGGGTCACCAAGTCGGGGGGAGGCGTTGTCTCGGCACTGCTGCTGGTGCCGACCCTCATCGTCTACGCGATCCTCAGCAATGGCAGTTTCACCTCGCCCTGGCAGGTGTGGTGGCTCGCCAACGGCCTCAACGCATTCTTCGTGGTGTGCGTGGCGGCGAATGCCCGCACCGCCGAACGCGAAACCCCCGCAGTCCTTCTGGCGCTTGCCGGCACGGTGATCGCCGCCCTCGCGTCGAGCCCCTCTGAGGAGTGGAGTCTCGTGGCATTGTTGTCGACTGAAAGAACGGTCGAGGGCTACACCTATTCCGAACCCCCGTACGACCTTTTGCCGTGGATCAGTCGCGTGCCTGTGCTGGTTGCCGTGCTGTTCGTCATTGCATGGTCGATCGCGCGACGCCGTGGCAGTGGTTGGGTTCTCGGTCTCTTTCCTGCCGCTGGTCTGGCGTGGTGGTCGATATGGTATTCGGAAGAGGGGATGCGCACTGCGCCGAACTGGTTCACGTTCTGGTTGCTCGACGTTGGAGTTTTCGTCGGCGGATGCGTGGCATGCCTTGTAGCCGAGGCGATGACCGAGTCCCAACGTCATCCGACTCAGGCGGTCCGCTCTCTGTGAACGCCGCGCCATCACCTTGCTTCGGGGGACTCGAATGAGCAATTGGCAAGACCACGACCCGCACGCCGAGTACCGGCGCCAAGCGGCGCAGCATTTCAACGCACCACCGGAAACGCCTTCCAGTACCGAACCGGGGAGGGCTGCTCCGAAAATCTATCGGGGGCCTGCCACCCCGCCCCCTGCCCCAGACCGCTTCGCCGCCGGCACCACCTACACCGGGCGAGGCGCCACACCGCCCACTCGTATCCCGTCGCAGCCGCCACGCCCCGCCGGTCCGCCGCCTCAACAGCCGCCGATTCCACCGGTCGACCATCGACCACCGGCGCCGTCCGGCGTTCCCGCGACACCCGCAGCCCATGGCAACGCCTGGCGCGGCGAGCCGCATCAGTCGGTGGCCGTTCAGCCTTTCCATGTGCTGTGGGGCTGACAGCGCTGACGCTGCTGGCATCGCTGATCCTCGGCTTCGGTTGGGTTCTGGTGGCCGCCGGCTGCGGTGCCGCCGCCTACTTCACCCAGGCGCGGCGTACCGCGTGGCATCCCGACCTTGTGGCCGTCGTGACGCGTACCGAACGCACCAGCGACCCGGGCCCGACCCCGACCACGCCTATCGTGCCGCTGCGGCCGCTGAGCTTCCCCGAGATGTTCGTCGGCGCCTTCCGCATTCTCGGACGGAACTGGCCCACGCTGTTCGGTATCCCCGTCGCCATCCTGGTGGCACTGGCGGTGGTCTGCGCAGTGGCGTCAACAATCGTGGTGTCGATCGCGGTGTCCTCAGCGTCGCTGTCGACCTCGCTGTTCGAGTCCGATGCTGCGACGGTGTTCGGCGGCCTCTTCGGTGTGATGATCGTCCTCTGGCTGTTCCTCTGCGCGTTGGCCTTTCCGGCTGATGCCGCCCTGCTGGCTTTGTCGGTATCGGCTACCGACAAAGCGGTGCGAGGCCGCCCTGTGCGGATGACGGAAGTGCTTCGCGAGGCCCGGAGCCGCATATTTCCGGTGTGTCGGTTGACACTGGTGTACTACGGCATCTTCATCCTCGTCGACGGCCTGGCCATGGGGGTGGTGTTCGCAGCTTTCGCGGTCGGGCTGCCCCTGGCGCTGCTCCTGATGACCCTCCTCTTCGTGGGATCGTTCGTCGTGGGCATCATGTTCAGCCTGGCGCCGCTGGTGTTGATCATCGAAAGACGTGGCGTCACGGACTCGCTGCGGCGATCGATGCAGCTGGCCAAACCCGCAGCCGGTCGATTGCTCGGCGTGCACCTGGTCTGGGCGGTGTGTGTGACGCCCGTGCTCTCGATTCCCGGGCTGCTGGCCAGCTTCGTGCTCGGGCCAGTCGGCGCCCTGCTGTTCTTCGTGATCGCATTCGCAGCGCTGATCGCCTACGTTCGCGTGCTGCAGGTGCTCATCTACACCGACCTGCGCATGAGGCAAGAACGGTTCGACACCGAACTGATCGCGGACTGGGCCCGCAACACCGGCGGGCAACCATGGGGCATGCCCTAATAGGCCCCGACGATCACATCCAGATCGGCGATCACCGCTGATCCGCCCCACACGCGGATGACCGGATACCCGCACACCGGGGCGATCGAGGTGCGCAACACCTCCGCACCATCGACGCGATGAACGACTGTGCCGGACTTGTCGATCGTCAGCTCGAAGGCGTGCCAGTCGCGATCGAATGGGGCGGGGGCGAAACTCGAATCGATATGGGAGGGATAGTGGGTCACCCGGTAGCCGCCCCGTTCGACGTCGTACTGCACCGCTGAGCCGGCAAGCGTCGGCGACTCTGGGGGGCCGTTCACCTCCGCCAGCCCGAAGCCGTAACCGCCTGGCTCGCCCGGGGTGTGGGAGCCGTCACGTACCCGTCCCGCGATGGTCGCTGCACACGTGTGACCTCCCGGGAGCTGGACGCCCGACCAGTCGGTCTCTCCCGCGAGCGATGCGACGGCGGCTGAGCGGCCGTCGGGTGACGCGACGACGTCGATGTCGCCGAAGCGCCGCCACGCGGTGAAATCGGTGTAGATGTCGTGCGGGTCCGGCCGCAGAACGAACGTGTGCTGCACCGTGGCCGTCTGCTCAAGCGTCTTGATGTGGAACTGCTGCGTGACGGCAAGCACCGACATGATGCCGACCACAGCAGCGGTCGCAAGAGCTAGGAGGCCGAGACCCCAGGGGATACGGCGCACGAACGGTCGGCGCCGGAGGTCCTGATCGCCGCCCTCGTCTTCGGTCCAGAACGTCCAACCTGGTGGTGCGGGCGGCCATGTCGGATCCGGCGTCCAGTCCGGCGTCGGTGACCAATCCGGCGGGAACTGCGGCCATGTCGGTGGCGGGTTGAATTTCATGCGCCTCCTCAGAGGATTCGCCCGTCGACGTCGAGGTCCCGGGTGGAGACTGCGGTACCGGTGAAGTCGCCGAGATTTTTGGCCCCTCGGGTGAAGTCGGCCTTGTCCCAGTTCCCGGACAGGTTGCCGTAGGCCTTCTCGTGGATCGTGTATCCGTTCCCGGTCACGTTCGACTGCCCGTGGTAGATGTGGGCGTCCGGGTTCGATCCCGTGGAGTTCTGGAAGTAGGGGCCCGGTGACCCGAGCGTGGTCGTCGGGATGTGATCGCCCTTGGCCTGCAGGTGCACGGCGGGAACGTCGAGGTCGGCGCGCGCCGGCGAGCCGAACGTGACGATCTGGGTGACCTTGAAGCCGTTGTCCTGCTGCATAGCGATGTTCTGCGCGTCCATGCCACCCTGGCTGTATCCCACCAACATCACCTCGGCGCCGTCGGGGATCATGCGTTTGAGCGCCTTCAGTTGGTCCGCGTCCGGAATGCCCATCGCAGCAGGAACGTTCGACGCCAGCGTCTGACCGTCGGCAGCATCGGTGCCGGCGATGTAGACGATGTAGCGGGTCACCCCGTCCGTCCCGACGACTTCCTGAACCCGGTATCCCGCCGAGCCATCCTCGTTGGAGATCGCACCGACCTCGGTCCAGAGACCGGCCAACCCCGTCGGAGCCGGACGGGAGTCACCCGGCCGGCACTCCAAGACCGGCGAGCCTCCGGCCGACGACACCCCGCTGGCGCGCTCCTGCTCGTCGGCGTTGCGGCGCAGGCACTTCGAGCCTTCACGCAACGCCACGGCGGCGCTGTTCAGCGTGGCCGTCGAGACGGCGTTCCACTCCGATCGGAATCGATCTGCGTCGGGACCCCGCCACTGCGTTCCTTGTGCGACGAGGTTGCTCAGCGTCTTCAGCGACGCCGTCAACGACTCCGCAGCACTGTCGAACTGCTGTGCAGTCGAGCGCAGCTGTGCTGCATCGGCCCCTGAGATGGGCATGGCTACCTCCGTGATCGAATCGGTGGGACGTTCATGGCGACCGGGTCCCACACCGCCACCGCGGGCTGAGGGCCGAGGTCGATCGTCCCTCCTGCGCGCTGCGTGAGCGGTTGGCCGGATGTGATGTCCACAAGGCTGAATTCGGCGACCGCGGCGGGGCGTTGATCGGCGCTCGAGTAGGCGACGGCGACCACGTTGCCGGTGTCGAATGCGGGCCATCGGTCACCGTCGAGGTCCATCTCGGTCAGATCGACGTTCGCGGGGGGAACGAGAGGAGCTCCCGAGGCGCAATGCACGCGCGGCACCCCGATCGGATCGACCATGACATTGGTACCGGACTGCAGCACCGTCTGGATCGCCTCGCTGCGGCCGTCGGCGAAGCGATGCGAGGTGACCCAGGTGTCGGCGGTCAGCACCACGGGGGTCAGCGTATTGAGGTACTGCGGCACCTGATTCGGGGTGATGCCGATGACGTTCGCCCATGCGGCTGACGCGGCGGGGTGTGTGTCGAGGTGATTGGCCACCGCCGACGCATCACAGGGATATGCCTGGCCGTAGCCACCGTACAGCCCGGGCTGCGTGCCCTGCGCCAGGCGAACGCCACGTTCGGCGGCGATGGGCACCTGCCGGGTCACGGACGAACCTTGGCCTGATTCCACCGCGTCTGGCGTCAGGATGGCCACCGCCGAGGGTGTGAACGGTTGTGGCCCAGGGACATTAGTTGCGAGGAGCGAGGCTGTGTCGCGTGGGGGACGTGCGTCGCCGCGATGCAGCACCACGACGATCACCAGCGCCGCCACCACGACCAGCGTCAGCCCCACCCCGGCGATGATCAGCGCCGGATTCGTTCGCGAATCAGTCGTCGGAGGGTTGGGGTCCTGCCACGTCGACGTCACGTGGCACCCACGCCGGAACTGCGTTGCGCGCTTGATGCCTGCGAGGGGCGCGCGCAACGCAATTCCGGCGCAAACACACTGCTGTGATCAGGCGCCACTGGCGGTCTGCTGCTCCTGTGCATTCCGACGAGCGTTCTGGGACGCGGTCTGCAGGGCGCTGATGACCTGCTTGAGCTGGGCCACGTGCTGCCCTTGCCAATCCGAGCGGAACCGGTCGGCGTCGGGACCCATCCAGTTGACCGAGCTGATCGCCGACGACAGCTGCGACACGATGCCCTGAATGTCGTTGGCCTTCGCGTTGAGCTGGTTCGACAGCTGCTGAACCTGCTCGATGTCGGCGCCATAGAGTGCCATGTGTTTCCCCTTCTGATGTGGTGTTCGGTGGTTCTTCCTAGATGACCGGCTGGGCGACCTGAAGCCACACCCCCTTGCCCTTTTCGATCAGTACGCCACGGCCGGGCGGGAAGTCGTGTCGGCGAATCGTGCCCAGGGGAGTCCCCAATAGCGAATCGGCTTCGACGCCGCTGGGTGCCAGCAGCAACCCGCGGCGCGCAGACTTGAAGGGCTGAGCAAGAAGCCAGGCTTGACCCCAGGTCGACACTTCGGACTCGCCGACGACGAAACCCGAAGCCTCGGTGATGGTTTTGACCAATCGGACGAGTTCGCCCTCGGCTTCGCCGTTGCCGAAGTCGGCCAGCGATTCGATCACGACCATCACTTTCGCCGATCCGAACTGCACACCGGAGGACAGTCTGCCGGCGAGGGCGAGCACGTCGCGGGCGCCGACTGCGGTCTCGCTCCACACGTCCAGTCCGGTCACCGAGGACGAGGACGGCGCCAAGTTCACGATCGTGGTGTCCGGTGCCGCCCGACGAACCGCCTGTGCGAGAGTCAGCAGCGCCGTGGTCCGTCCGCTCCCCGGTGGGCCCGTCACCATGAGGACACCGCGGGGATCGATGCCCAACGGGCGCAGCGACTCATCGGCGACGCCGATGACGGTCTCGCCGGCGCCGCCGGTCACCGGCAGGTCGGCCAGGGGAATTCGTTCGGACAGCCGCTCGACAGCGTCGGGGATCGGGAAACCGACAGCCGATATCTTCTCGGCCAGTCGGCGGATCGCAGCAGCTTGAGCGGACATGGTGTCGTCTCCGCCCAACACCGCCACCTGAACTTCATGGCCCTTCTTGCTGCCTCGCCCGACCATGATGCCTCGACCGGGTGGCGAATTGACCGACAGCACGTCGTTGGGCACACCGGCGAGCATGTAGTCGTCGTCCGACGCCAGCCGCAGCGTCAACCGCTGCTGCATCATCGCGTTCAACGAGGTCGACAACGCGCCGGGACGATCGCCGGTCACCACGACGTGGATACCGAGTCGGCGGCCATCGGCGGCGAGTTGCGCGAACATCGCGTAGTTCGTCGAGTAGCCCACGTGCTCGTAAGTGTCCCGGAACGCCGCAATCCCGTCGACCATCAACAGGATTCGAGGTTCTTTTCGGTGCGTCGACTGGCGGTACTCGGCCAGCGTCGACGCATTGACCCGGGCGAACTGCTGGGCGCGCTGATCGAGGATGGCGCTGAGTCGCCGCAACACGCGCCCGACGCGTTCGTCGTCGTCAGCACCGACCACGGCTGCCACCTGGGGGAGCGGCTCGAGGATCTGCATACTGCCCGAGGCGAAGTCCAGCGCGTAGACGTGCGTCGGTCCGTCCTCGGCCAGCGCCGCGGCGGCGGCGATCGTGCACAACGCGGTCGACTTGCCGGAGCCACTGGTGCCGATGATCGCCATGTTGCCCTCGTCGGGCGAGAAGGTCACGGTGGGCTGGATCTGATGTTCGGGGATGTCGCCGCGGCCGATCACCAGTTGGCCGGCCCGCCGATGATCGCTGAGGTTCTCGAGGGCGTAGACGGCGTCGAGGGGCTCCAGCCAGGGCCGGCGTGGCGCGCGGAGCCCGAGCTGGGTGCTGGCGGCGCGCACCGTGCCCACCATGCGCGCGATGTCGGTGGGGCCCGTGGACCGGTGAGCGGCGGTGGCCGAGAGAGTGTTCCACGGGCGGCGCCGGCCGAACACGAACTCCCACACGTCGATTGCCGCGCTGTCCGATTGGTTGTCGGATCTGCCGCCGACGTAACCGGACTGGAACGTGGTGAGTCGACCCGGGCCTGTCTTGGCGACCGCGCGACCCGGAATCTCCGGCGGGAAGTGCGCTGCCAGCGGATCGTCGACGACGTCGAGGGAGTCATCGATGTCGTTGAGGCGCAGTGCAATACGCAGGTTGGTGTTGGCGCGCAGATTGTCCTTGATGACACCGGCGGGACGTTGGGTCGCCAGGATCAGGTGCAGCCCCAGTGAACGCCCGCGCTGCGCGACGTCGATGACCCCGTCGACGAACTCGGGAATCTCGGTGGCCAGCGCCGCGAACTCGTCGACGATGATCACCAGGCTCGGAGGCGTGTCCGGGTCGCCGGTCTGCTCCAGGGAGATCAGATCCTTGGCGCGCTTGCTGTTGAGCAACTCTTCGCGAGTTTTGATCTCGGCACCGAGAGAGGTCAGGGCGCGTCGGACCAGGTGTGGTGAGAGATCGGTGACAAGACCGACGGTGTGCGGTAGTTCCGCGCAGTCGGCGAAAGCCGTGCCGCCCTTGTAATCGACCAGGAGAAAGTTCACTCGATCGGGGCTGTGGGCCGTGGCCATCCCGAGAATCCAGGACTGCAGGAATTCGCTCTTGCCTGCGCCGGTCGTGCCGCCGACCAGGGCGTGTGGACCGTGCTCGCGAAGGTCGAGCGAAAACGGCTGCGCGCCCGTCGAACCCACGAGGGCGGGCAGACCCGATGGTTTTCCGGTGGGGGAGGGGCGACGGCCATCCCTGACGATCACCGAGTTGTTGGACAGCCACAGCCGGCCGACGGCCCCGGGATCGGTGGCCAGCGCATCACCGGAGAGGCTCAGGTAGGAGACCGACCGAGGCAGGTCGCTGGCATCCTCGGTGGCGGCGCCGACGTCGACAACGGGCGCGAGGAGTAGTGCGATCTGCTTCGCGTCGGCGACCTCGATGCTGTCGCAGGCGACGGGGAAGGTGTGCCGACCGTGCCGGACCTCACCGATCGTCGATCCGGTGATTTCGTTCTCGACGAGAACGAACGTGCGACAGGCGGCGGGAAGGCTGCTCACCTGCGCGGCCACCCAGACGATGTACACCCCGACCTGCGGACCGCGCTCGGCCAGGCGTGTGAGCCTCGACCGGTCGATCGGCGCCGTGTCGTCGACCAGCGCCACCACGGCCGGGACGATCGGTTTCTGCTCCCTGTCGAGGGGCTGTCCGGCATTCCGCTGTTTGACGAGGTCCTCCAGGCGAGACAACAAGGCCACGCCGCCGTTCTCACTGTCGGTGAGGTGATTCCCCGACAGTGGACTATGCGCAGAACTGGTGTGTGGCAACCACTCCAGCCACTCCCAGGACACGCGCGAATGCTGCGACGCGAATGCGGTGATCACCACTTCTGCGGGCGAATGCAGTCCGATGAGCTGCATCACCAGACCGCGAGCCACGCCGTCGGCCACCGCTCGTGGACCGCACACTCCGAGCGCACCGCACTCACGTAGGTCCGCCACCAGGGGAACATCCCGGACGACGGAGAATTCGTCACGCAAGTCCGACAGCTGCGCGAGATACTTCGGATCCGCATCATTGTCGCTCGGCATCTCGACGCGGCACCGTGACGGCGCATCGCCGAGACCGACGCGCAGGGTGAGGAACTCCGGACTGTCGGGACGGTGGGTCCACAACAGCGGTCCCAGGCGGTGAATGGAGTCGACGACCTCCTCGAGAGCCGGTGTCTCTCCGATGCGGACAGCGCGCTCCACCTGCTGGGCGCTGGTCAGTTCCTCAGCGAGAGCTCGCTGCGCGCTGGCGAAGCGTGCGACGTCGGCGGCGTGCTTCTTCTTCGACTGATACCGCGCGTCGATGTACATGCCGATCATCAACAGTGGGCTCAATGCGATGAACGCCACGGCGAGCAGACTGCGAGTGATGGCGAACAACACCAGGCCCATCACCAATGGCAGCACCATCGACACGATGGGAAAATGCGCGGGTTCCGGAAGCGCCGGGGGCTTGGGCGCGGGATGGATCCTCTCGCCGAACCGCGCCACCACCCGCGGTGACCGATTGAACTCGATGGCGACGCTGTCGGTCTGTACGGCGCCCGGCCGCACCGTGTGCAGGATCGCCAGTGAGGTTCGGGACAGGACGACGACGTCGTTCGACCCCACGCCGACGCGCTGTACCGGTCGGCCCCCGAGAAGGACACCGTCGGGACCGGCCAGGTTGGCGATCTCGACCGTCTCGCCCACCGCGACGGCTGCGTGCACGTCCTTGATGCCGGGGTCGGTGAGCAGGACGTCGCACGTCGGTCCGGTGCCGATGGTCGAATTACCTGCAGGCAGGGAGAATTCACGTCCGGCGTCCGGACCGTCGAGCACCCGAACGATGGCGACCGAGCGCCCCCGCCGGCGCTGCTTCGCCGTCACGGCCGCCGCAACGATGCTCACCGTGGCGCCGGATCGCACCCCCGAATCGAGCAGGCTGCGACTCGGGTCCAGGATGCGCCCGGACTTGCCGGTGTCGAACGCTGCATGCTCCAGCTTGAGAGTCGGATTGGCTGTCGGGCGGGGGGAACGGCGATCAGGGTCGCCGAGTGCGAGGGCAGCTGCGACGTCGGCGACGGTCGCCGTAGCGTCGGTGGTGACCGCGACCTGAGCCTGCGTTCCGTCGTCTCGCCTCAGGATGACCTTGAGGTGCATCAGCGCCGCCCCGACGGCACAGGTGAGCGAACGGTGTTGAGACGTCGATCGACGGACCTGCGCAGCGGCACCTGGGGTGCCGGGCCCAGTGGGTTCGCACCGCGCGCGACATCGATCACCGTCAGGCCGGCCATCCGGTCATGGACGCCGTCGCGAGGAGACGCGTCGACGATGACCGGTAAGGCGGCGCCACCTGCGGTGAAGAAGAAGGCGACGCTGCGGAGCAGGGACGCGGACAGGCCGGGTGGTCGGCGGTCGTCGGCGCGGACCAGTCGTAGGCCCAACATCGCCTTGCCGAACGTCAGTCCCGTGATGCCCTGCCAGATCTGCATCCATGCCCACACCGCGACGAAGGCGATGGGCACGACGATATAGACGACCTCGGCGACGCCCAGGGCCGCGCCGAGAATCGACAGCGGTAGAGCGGGACTCAGCATCACCGCCGCGTCCATCAGCGAGCTGCAGCACCGCACACCCCGGCCCGCGCCGACGATTCCGCCTGGCTGTGGCGTCGGCATCCGCCGCGACGTGGGCTGGGATGGGGGCGGGGACAGCGTCCGACCGACCGCGGCCTTGCCGCACACTCCGCAGAATGGTGCGTTCACGTGAAGACGCGAACCGCAGTGCATGCAGGTCGCCTCTGCGGTCGCGGGCGAGCCGGTCATAGTGTTTGCTCCATGTGGTTCCGGCGGTGGATTGCCCCGCGCGGAGCCGATCCTGGTCGAACGGACGGCGAGTTTGCGAGCGAATACGGCCGTCGCGGGGAAACAGTAACGTCCGGTCCCCGCAGACGGCACCCGAATGGTGTCGACCGAACGTACGATTGCTCGGGACAGGGGCAGCCGCGAGGCTGAGCCGGGCGGGTTCGACGGTACCCGCAGCTCCAGCGTGGGGTCGGGAGGAGCAAAGAATGCGTCACGCGGCAGAGACTGCCCGGCGCGACGTCGACTCTGCGCCAGAGGCGGTGCGATGAATCAATCTCCGCTGCCACGAGGCAAGTTCGGTGCCGGATACACCGTCGGTGGTCCCACCGCCGGTGTGGCCGCAGATCCGGCCTTTGGCACATCCGTGTCATCAAGGTTCAACGGCGCTGCGTTCGTGGCATTCGTGGTGACGCTGCTTCTCGGACCGTTCGTCGCGCCGGTGACGATTCCGCTGGCAGTCATGGCGCATCGACAGATTCTCCGATCGGGTCAGGCTGGTGCAGGTTTGGCAAAGGCGACTGTGTTCGTGGGGGTGGCATACCTGGCGGTCGGCGCAGTCGCCGTGCTGCTGATGTTCTGGCCGGCGGGTGCGGGCGCCGGCGCGGTCGGCTGAATGTGTCGACCGAACGGCCGATAGAGGCGCTCAGCGATGGGTGCGATGATCCGAACGCGACATTGCTGTGGGGGAAGATTGTTGATGAGTGTTCGGGTTCCAAACGCGCGCGCCCGCCGATTCGGGTGGGGTAGCCTCAGCGCGATCCGGACGTCTCAGCGGGCGCGACGGGGGAGCGTCGGCGCGGTGATGCATCGTCGCGGAGCAGGGGAGGTCTGGTGCACTTAGTTCTGGGAGTCTGCGTTGCGGCGAACACCGCGCGGCTCGCGCTGGTCGACACCGCGGCACCGGAAACCGCGATCGACGAGTTCGACATCGATCTGACTGCCGCGGCACCGGACACGCTGCGATCGACCATCGTGGGCACGGATGGGAGCCTTCGCGACAGCGGTCACATCCTCAGTGGGACCCGAATCAGCGCCTCTGACGAGGACTTCTCCGCCGAGTTACGCGATGCGTTGACCGACGCGGGACTCATCGGTGTCACCGTGGTGTCGCCGTCGGCCGCCGCGACGTCGATCGTGCGGCGGTCGGCCGCCGCCGCTGGACAGCAGACCTCGGCCCTGCTGTTCGTCGACGAGAACACTGCGGCGCTCTCCGTCGTGGGAGCCGACGCCGACACCACGAGCGTCGTGGCGATCGAGCCGGTAGGCAGTACTGGACCTGTCGAGGCCTGCACGGAACTGCTCGCTCGGCTGGCGGAGGAGCCGGGAGGCGCGGAGGGCCTCTACGTGGTCGGTACCGGTGACGACACCGCCGGCCTGGCGCGCACCCTCGCGCCGACATCTCCAATACCTGTGCGGTCTGTCGCGAGCCCGGCCTTCGCGGTGGCTCGGGGCGCCGCACTCGCCACAGCACCAGCCGCATTCGGCGCCGCAGAAGCGATGTCCGGAATCGGCACCGCGCCCGCGCCGCAGATCGGTGAGCATCTCGCCTACTCCCTGGATCCGGACAGTAGTTCGACGCCCCTCGCCTACGTCGACGACTTCGGTGGCTTCAGCGATGTGCCGATGCAGTCTCCAATGGCGTCACTGAGTCATACCGACGATCCGACCGAGGTCGAGGACGACCTCGTGCCGGCCAGCACCGGCGGTCGGCCGCGAATCTTGTTGGTCGGCAGCACCATTGCGGCGATCGTGGTGGTCGGATTCGCCGCCCTGGCCGTCGTGGTGGCGATCTCGATCAAGCCGAGCGCCACCATCCAGGCGATCCGTGGGGACGAATCGGTGCCCGGAAAGTACCTGCCCACCATGCCCGGACAGGGCACACAACCGGTCGAGGACCCGGCGGTGTTCCTGCCGCCGGTGGTTCCGGTGGAGGAAAAGCCGGCTGCCACAGGCGACGGCGGCCGGACGATCTTCGCCGGCGCGAACCGCGGTCGGTACTCGCCGAGCGCCGGCGTCGGCGACGGCGGTACCCGGACGGTGTTCGTCACGCAGGCGGGACCGCCGGGAGTCGGGGGCGGCGGCGTGGTTCTGCAGCCGCCGCGCAATGCATTCCGGCTCAACGACTGGCTCCCGCGCGGGATGAACATCAACATGAGGGTTTTCTCGAAGACCGGGAGATGCAAGCCGGGAGACATCCGCTGCGTTTACGAAGCTACGGGCGGTTGCCTGCCGGGTTCACAGGGCTTCGACACGTGCATCGAGAAGAAGTTCGGGCTCGGCTGTGAGCGCTCTGGGGAGGGTTGTGTCCAGACGGAGGTCGTCACCGTTTCTGACGACTGCTCCAAGGTGACGACAGGAATGTGTCAGAAGCCGGAGCCGATCGAGGCACTCGAGAATGCTTCCCGTTCCACTCCGCCCGAAAGCTCGTGCCCCACAGGGGCGACATGCCGGCCCCTCGTCGTCAGTCGGAGTGAGGACGAGGGAAGTGAATCGCTTCCCGGCTCACAACGCACAGACACCCAGGTCAGCACCGAGAAGCCGGGCACCGAGACGCAAGTCGGCGCGGAGACACCGGTCGACCCGAGCGGGCCGACCACGGACGTCGTGAAGCCGGCCGACGAACAGCCACGCGGGCCGCTGTTCAGCCCGAAGGAACCCGACGCACCGCTGCCTAATCCTGCTCCTGCCGAAGGAATTTTACCGCCGGCACCGCCCGCGGTGTCGGGACCGGACAACGAACCGGGAACCCGCAAGCCGATCTTCCGTCAGCCGGAGCCGCCCGCCCCGGAGCCCGCACCGGTCGCGCCGCCCGTCGAGGTACCTGCACCGCCCGTCGAGGCCCCGCCACCGCCACGTGTCGTCCGCGAGGCGCCGGTCTCTCCACCGGTCATCGAGGCGCCCGCTCCGGTGATCGAAGCGCCGGCACCCGCTCCGGTGATCGAGGCGCCAGCCGTTCCTGCCGCGCCGCCGGAGCGACCACGGCTGGAACTGCCCAAGCTTCGCGACATCCTCGGCAACCTGGGCGGTGGCCGCAACGGTCGCGGTGGATCGGACTCACCGCCGGAGACGACCATCGTCGAAACTCCGCCTCTGTCGTAGCGCAGAACGCCTGGCTCGGCTAAAGGAAGGAGTCGCGTCATGGCATTGATCGGCGCGGACACGGACCAATTGCGGCAACTCAGCCGTATCTTCACCCATGCCGCAGATCGTCTCGAGAGTATGGGCAGCGAGGTGACAGGTCGGCTCGCTGCCGCCCCATGGGTCGGTCCGGATGCGGACCGATACCGATCGCAGTGGCACGGTGAATCCCTGTCACTGGTACGCAGTGTGGTGGGGGCATTGCGCAACGCCTCGACGGTGATCGAGCGCAACGCCGCAGAGCAGGACCAGGCAAGCAGCGGTGCGGGCACCGGCGCTTCGACCGGATCACTCTCCAACGGAGCGGATTCCGTACACGGCAGGCCGTTTCCGGACGGCGGGACGTTCGCGAACCCTCTGGTCGACATGCGCAACTTCCTGAATTCCACCGCGACGTGGCCGATCACCTGGGGGACCGCTGTCGACCAGCTGACTCCGCTGGGTCCGATGCTGCCGTTGATCGACGCACTTGGATTGGCCGGTGACTCATCGATCAGCCCCGAAGAGAAGATCATCCAAGCCGGCAATTCGATGACAGATCTCGGCGGGGGGCTGCTCAAGAAGTTCACCTGGATGGGACCGGCCGGCTATCTCGGGGGCGTGGCTGTCCAGCAGTGGGGCGATGTCGCCGCGCAAGTGGCTCGCGCCGACTTCAGCGCGTCGGCGCTGCAAACGACCGGCGACTACATCTCCAAAGATCCCGGCGGAGCCTTCAACGCCGCGAAAGACGCTGTCGTCGGCTATATTCCGAAGCTCTTGTCCAACCTACTACCGTGAAAAGGCCTATCGCGATGACCGACACCGTCCTGCTCACCGACGACGAGATCGTGGCCGTGTGCGCGGTCGACGGCCGACCGTGGCCGCTGGGGTTGATGACAGTGGAGCCCACCGCAGTGGAGATGGCCAAAGCCGGCATGCGCGGCATGCGTTCGCTCTTGGTCAGGCGCTATGCCGACCAGGGCTCGGCCGATGCACCAGCCGTGATGGACACCGTCGTCGCGCGCTACGTCGCGGCGTTCCTCGACGCCGACCGCCGCGTCGGGGCCTATGTCGCACCCTCCTCTGACCCCGTCACGCTCGGTGGCGCATCGGTCACAGCTGTGCGTTCAGGTGAGGACTGGCTGCTCGACTCGACCACCGCAGCCGGGGTGCACGCGCTCCGGATGGCCTCCGCGGACGAGGCGGTCGAGGCCATTCTCGGTCTCGTCGACAAAGCCGAGCAAGACGAGCTTTTCGCCGAAGCGGAAGACCCCGCGCGGTGGATCTGTGTCGCAGCACTGAACTCGGCATTGCACGTCGTAGCTGGAGACGGTGTCACCGCATCGCGGGTCCGCCAGGAGATACTCGGCGAGCCCGTGCTCCAGTCGTGAGAGCTTCGCGGGCTCGCCGGGTACCGCTAGTGGAACACCCCGCCTCGGACGTAGACCACGCTTCCGCTGATGGTGGACTCCGCGACGTAGCGGCGCACCCCTGAGTAGCTGACATAGGAAAGCCAGTAGTAGCCGTTGGCGATCACCCAACTGTCGTAGTTGAACGTCTGCCCGGGGCTGTACTGGGCGATGATCGGACCATTGGTGCTCGGGTCGTTACGGACGTTGACCTGCTGGACGACCGTCGCGGTCCCGCTCTTGGTGCCGCTTGTGGCGCCGCCGCCACCACCGCCACCGCCTGGGGTGCCCGACACCTTTTCGACGATCTGGCGCCCGTCGACCCAGGTGGACCAGCCAAGGTACTTGACGTTCTGGCTACCGAACCAAGACGTGACCTGGCCGATGTTGGTGTACACCGCGCGCGCTCCGGTCTGGGTTTCCGAATCCCGGATCGTCATGCGGCCGCCGCCATAGTTGTAGGCCCACGCCACGTGGCCTTGACCGGCGTACGGTCCGCTACCGATGGAGAAGAACAGCGGCACCCACACACCCACCGGTGGTTCACCGGTCGTGATGTTGCCGAAACTGACCTGACGTTCGTAGGCGAGTTGCGCGGTACCGCTGCGCGCCGGCGCGTTCACCGTGTCGTCGACGAACCGCAGGCACCATCCTCGGGTGGCCCCCACCGCGAAGTTCGGCGTGGTGACCTGGCGCCAGCTCGAGACCGGCGGCGGTGGTGGTGGCGGCGGCGGTGCCGGCGCTTTGGCGCTGATAGGCGCTGTGACCTCGACTGTGACGGTAGCGAGGCCGTCGGACGCCGTCACGGTGAACCGTACCGTGTCTTCTCCGGCTGTGCCGTAAGCGCTTTCGCGCGCCTGGAGTGTCGGCGTGAAGGAAAAAGTCCCGGTATCGGGGTTCACTGTCACGCTGCCGAGGGCCGGATCGACTCCGGTGGCCAGCTTGTAGCTGAGTGAAAAGCCCTCGGGATCGGTGACATTGACGAATCCCGTGACATTTCCGTCGGTGTCGGCGACACCTGAGATCGCAAACGGGATCGAACTCACCTGCGGCGCTTTGTTGTCACCGGGCGGAACGATCTTCACCTTGACCGTCAGCGTAGCGACGCCGCCGTGGCCATCGTTGACCGTGACAGTGAATTTGTCTTGGCGTTTGGACGAGCTGCTGGCAGCGGCGTGCGCCGCGGGTGTGGGCGTGTAGACGAAGGTACCGTCGGTGTTGACCACCACGCTGCCCCGCGACGTCAGACCTGATCCGGTGTAGGTGACGCTGTCACCGTCACTGTCGGTGACGACGACGGCGCCGGTGACGACCCCTGTAGCGGGATTGCCTTTGTTGACAACGGCTTTGATCTTCGGTGTGCTGTTGGCGGAGAGTATCGTCACGCTTGCGGTGCCGGTCGCGGCGGCGCCGAGCGAGCTGGTGACGACGAAGTCGACTCTGGTGTAGTCCGCACCCGCGGTGGCCGCCGCGTTGTGACGGGCGGCGCTGCTCGGGGTGAAGGTGTAGTTGCCCCGCGAATCCAGCGTGACGGTGCCCTGGTCTGTCGGTATCGCGGTGAACGTCAGTGAGCTGCCATCGCCACCGTCAACCGTGATCCGACCGCTGACCTTGCCGCTGGAGCGCTGCGGCTTGCCACTTGAAATGCTCGACACCGTCAGAGGACCCGCCGCGGTCACAGCGGACTGGGGCGATCGCACGCTGCCAGAGGACCTCTCGTCCCCCGCGCGCCGTCCGACCGACAAGAGAGCGAGCAGGAGGGGAGAAGCGGTGGGTTCTCCCGGTTCGGTGTCGACGGGGGAATGCGCGACAGTTGACAGGGAACGGACGACCGTCGGGGGCGTGTTCGGCGCTGTTGCGGGTTCATTCATCGCGTCGACAGCGATCCGCGTCACGGGGCGAGGCACCGCGCGTACTTCTCGCGCGTCGGGCTCGCGATCCGGTTCCACCGTGATTTCGACATCGGTCTCGATGTCTCTGACGCTTGCATTGGATGTCGCCGGCCGCGTGCGCGCAGGTCGCGTCCGGTGCTGCCGTGCCCCATCATTGGCACCGTGTTCCGACTCTGCTGTTCGGCCGTTCTCACGTTCGGCGTGTCTGCGCTTGGCCCGGTTAGCGAGGGTTTCCGGTCGCGATGGCGATTGCGCGGCCCGTGATTCCGTCGATGAGTCAGGAGTTGCCGACGCCACGGCGGGCATCGATGCCACCGCCGCGCCGATGCCCAGAGCCACGGCGAGAGCGCCGATCCTGCCTACGTAAACTTTACTAGCCATGCCGACCCCCGGATCCGGCATGCGAGACCGCTCGTGCTGCGCACTGCGGCGCTAGTGCTCGTTAGGCGACTCTCGCGATCTTGCTGCCATTAGCTGATGCGTTCGGAATTTACCTTTCGCGGGCGTCAATGCAATGAGTTGATGAAGATCCGGCTGAAGTTGCGTCCGATCGGATGACACCGATGCCCATCACTACTGGGGGAGTAGCCGAGCCTGCACGCCGTCGACCACGCGGTCGACCGGCCAGCCCGCGAGGCGACAGACCAACGCGACTGCTGTCGCCGAATCGGCCGTGAACACGCCGTAGAGCACCTCGTCGGCCGCCGCAGCCACCGCAGCGAGTAAGTGCACGCTGCGCCCGTCGGCACGCATCTGGACGCAGACCGCTTCCAGCGCCGCCACCACGCCGTCGACGTCCGAGCTCGCGGGCTGATACCACTCCGCGAGAAAGCATGGCCGCGACGGGTCTGGACTGACCACGATGACGACGCTATCGGTCGTGCGTCGGCCGTGAATCAGGGTTTTCCCTGGGATCTTGCAGCCGTGAGTGCAGCTGGGCGCGCGACCGTATGCCCAGCTTTCGGTAGACCTTGCTGAGGTTCATCTCGACGGTCTTCGGCGACAGGAACAACTCGGTCGCGATTTCCTTGTTCGACAGGCCGGCGGCAGCACGCCGTGCCACCCGCATTTCCGCAGGCGTGAGGACCGAGGTGCCCTCCCTGCCCCCGGTGAGCCGGCTCAACTCGGCCGCAGCTCGCCGCTGCCACAGCGGCGCGCCGAGCGCCGCGAAGGCGCGCAGCGCCTCTTCCACCGTGGCCGCGGCGGCCTGGCGGCGACGCTGCCGCCGCTGCAGTTGTCCCAACACCAATTGAGTGCGCGCTTTCTCCAGCGGCATCGGTAGCCGCTCGTGAAAGCTCAGCGCTGTCACCGCCGCCGCCTCGGCGCGTTCGAGATCCCCGCGGGCCGCGTGAATCAATGCCCGGCCGCGCGCCGCCGTCGCCAACATCCACGGCCGATCCAAACGAGTCCCGTTGCCCCACAGGACGTTCGCCAGGGTCTCGGCCTCGTCGACCCGCTGTAGCACGGTCAAGGTCTCAATGGCATCGGGCAGCCAGCCGGTGGTCACGATCTCCGTCCCATATTCGGGGTCGAAGCGAGTCAGCAAAGGTTCGCAGGCGGCGAGTGCGGCCGAGTAATCGCCCAGGGAGACTTCGAGAAGAGTGAGGCAGGTGCGCGGCGTCACCGTCAACCCTGATCCTCCAGTGCGCTCAGCCAATTCGATCGCCGCGACCGCCAATGCCCTGGCCGTGTCCACATCACCGGTGTAGGTGGCCACGGCGGCTCGGCTGGCCAACGAGAAATGCTGCGCATGATGCCCGCCGAGCTGCTCAGCCCGCAGCGCGATCTCAGCGGCGGCGCGGGCGGCGGCGGGATAGTCCCCTGCCCAGACATTCGCCATCGTCGTGTGCTGGTCCACCCAGATCGCATCCAGTTCGCTTCCTCGCTCGAGACATATGTCCCGCAAGTCGGCGAATTGCACTGTTGCAGTGTCGAGATTGCCCTGCCAGGAACTGACGACGGCGGCGACAGCATCGGCGCGCATGTTGACATAGGGCCCGTCGCCGTCACTTTGCAAGGCGAGCGCCTCGTGGAGGGCCGCGGCGTCGAGACCGCGGCCATACATGAAGGACAGCATCACCCACGTCGCTCTGGCCTGGCTTCTCGCCGCTGCCTCGCCGATGGCGTCCGCGCACGCCACCGCTTCGCGCGCGCAATCGACGCCCTCGCGCGGACGCCCGACGACTGCGAGCGCAGAAGCAAGCAGCATGAGCCCCTGCAGTCGCAGTTTCGGCTCGTCGCCTGCCTCGACGACGCCGTCCGACAAGCCTTCGACCGCAGCGGTGAAACTCCCGTCATAGCCGTTGATCGCGCCGTGCAGCATCTTCACCGAGCCTCGGATCACGCCGGGCGGAAGGTCCGAGCCGGCCTTGCTCGCATGTTGACGTGCCGCGGTGATCGCTCCGGCCTCGAAGTGGTACCGCGCGGCGATCAATCGACGGATGGGCGTGTCACCTCCGAGAGTGATTGCCAATTCTAGCAATTCGGCTGCTGCGGCCGGGGCGCCTTGGCCGCGGGTCACCGACGAGGCGACGTCGAGTGCCGTCAGCGTCGCCTCGTCTGCGGTGGTGGCCGCTGACGCCAGGTGCCGCGCCGTCAGCTCCGGGGAGTCGACCACACCAGCCAAGCGGCGATGCATCTCCCGTCGCCGACCTGGTTCTGCATTGGCATAAACCCCGCTGGCCAGCAGCGGGTGGGCGAAGCGGATCGACTGACCGGTGAGTATCACGATGTGGGCCGCACTGTCGCGCTCGATCACGTCGATCACCTGTTCCGGGCGACGTCCGATGGCACGGGCGACCACCTCGACCGTCGGCGCCGGAGTGCAGGCCGCGGCCAGCAGCACCTCGGCAGCGTCGGGGCTGATGTGCTTGACCCGTTGCTCGACGAGCGCCGCGAGAGAAGCTGGCAGGCGACGGTCGATCGGCACGCCCTCCTCGACGGCGCGAGCCAGTTCCAGAGCGTAGAAAGGGTTTCCGCCAGAGATGTCGTGGATTCGGCGCATCGTGGGGCGGGGCGGCACCCGGCCGAAGTGTGAGGCGAGAAGCGTGTGAAGCCCGCCCAGCGTCAACGGTGACATCGTGATCCGCTGCACCGCACCCGGTGTAGCGAGTTCGAGCCACGGCAGCATGTCCCACGCGTCGCGCTCGCCGGTGCGCGCCGTGACGAGCACGCCGAACGGTCGCGTCATCCGGCGCAACGCGTAGCGCACCGCGGTGGCGCTCGACGAGTCCAGCCACTGCAGGTCGTCGATGACGACGAGCAGAGGGGAGATGTCGGCCAGGCGCTGCAAGACGGAGTGCAATGCCGCACCCGCTGCGCGCTCATCAGCCGCCGGCATCTCGTGGCCACGCAACAAGATCCGGTTCAGCGCGTCGCGCTGCACGCCGGCGAGCCCGTTGATGACTGTCTCGTCGACGTTGGCGAGCAGATCCGCCAGCCCGGCGAACGCCAGCGACACCTCGCTGGGGCTGCCGCGGCTGAGCAGCACACGGAACCCCTTCGCAGTGGCGGCCGCCGTCGCTTCGACGGAGAACGTCGTCTTTCCGATGCCGGCTTCACCGTCGACGATGAGCCCGGCCGGGCGGGTTCCGGCCGCCTTCAGCAGTGCTGCGAGCGCTCGGGACTCGGCTTCGCGGTAGACCGCGCGCGGACTCCCCGTGTCCTGGCCCGGCATAGTTCTCCCCTGAGCTGCTCACCGTGGTGCACCAACAATAAGGTGCGTGCACAAGCTTTCCGGGAGGGCTACGCGCGGAATATTAGCTTGACCGGGCGCTGGGGGTAGAAACCAGCGTTCAGGGCTCGACTCGTACGTGTCGGTGTTTTGCTGACGCGGCCGTTAGTTGGTGAAATATTGGTTTGCTTAGCAAACTGTTCCTCGCACACTGGTAAGCCGCCGTTTGTGAACGGAAAATCTCGCTGTGTGATGTTCATCACACAGGGTGTGCGTGGCGTCTGGTCAGGAGGCGCGGAGGACGACAACCGGCTCGGCGCTCTGCACCGGCGCGGCGGCCTGGATGTGGCCCGTCTGCGCCGCGTGCATTCCCGCATCCACGACCGCTGAGGCGCGCAGAACGTGGGGAGTGCCGTTCCAGCCACACTCGCAATGAGCGGTGCGTCGAAGAGCCGGACCGTCGATGTAGACCTGTATGTTTCGGAGAGTAGCCAGGCAAGTTGTGAATTAACCACGCCTGGTGCTGAGGTTCAGCTGAGAGCGCGGGGACGCGGACTACGCGCCGCCGCGCGAGCACGGTAAAGTTACCGGCGAGTAGCAAGGAGATGATGATGGCTGGTTGGGGCGGCAATCCCTCGTTCGATCTTTTCCAGTTGCCTGAGGAGCATCAGGAGCTCCGGGACGCGATCCGTGCGCTGGCGGAGAAGGAGATCGCGCCGTACGCCGCGGACGTCGACGAGAACTCGCGGTTCCCGCAGGAGGCACTCGACGCGCTGGTGGCCTCCGGCTTCAACGCCGTCCACGTACCCGAGGAGTACGGCGGACAGGGCGCCGACTCGGTGGCGGCGTGCATCGTCATCGAAGAAGTGGCCCGTGTCGACGCATCCGCATCCCTGATCCCGGCAGTCAACAAGCTGGGCACCATGGGGCTCATCCTGCGCGGCTCCGACGACCTCAAGAAAAAGGTGCTGCCTTCCATCGCCTCCGGCGAGGCGCTCGCGTCGTATGCGCTCTCGGAGCGCGAAGCCGGCAGCGACGCCGCCTCGATGCGCACTCGGGCCAAGGCGGACGGCGACGACTGGATCCTCAATGGAGCCAAGGCGTGGATCACCAACGGCGGCAAATCATCCTGGTACACGGTGATGGCGGTGACCGACCCCGACAAGGGGGCCAACGGCATCTCGGCGTTCATGGTGCACATCGACGACGAGGGCTTCACGGTGGGGCCGAAGGAGCGCAAGCTCGGTATCAAGGGCTCGCCGACCACCGAGCTGTACTTCGAGAACTGCCGCATCCCCGGCGACCGCATCATCGGCGAGCCAGGCACCGGTTTCAAGACCGCGCTGGCGACGCTGGACCACACCCGCCCGACGATCGGTGCACAGGCCGTCGGCATCGCGCAGGGCGCGCTGGATGCGGCGATCGAATATACAAAGGACCGTAAGCAATTCGGTAAGAGCATCGCTGATTTCCAGGCGGTGCAGTTCATGATCGCCGACATGGCGATGAAGGTGGAGGCCGCGCGACTGATGGTCTACAGCGCCGCGGCGCGCGCCGAGCGTGGCGAGGGCAATCTCGGCTTCATCTCGGCGGCGTCGAAGTGCTTGGCCTCCGATGTGGCGATGGAAGTCACGACCGACGCGGTGCAGCTGTTCGGTGGGGCCGGCTACACGATCGACTTTCCGGTCGAGCGGATGATGCGTGACGCGAAGATCACCCAGATCTACGAGGGCACCAACCAGATCCAACGCGTGGTGATGAGCCGGGCCCTGCTGAAGTGACAGCTGAATAGATTGGGCAAGTCGTCACACTGCGTCGACGACTTGCCTGATCTTCTCGCGAAAAGCCCTGCGGGAGAAACCTTCTGCCCACTTGCGTATCTCGGCGGGATCGAAGGCGCTCGGATCGAATGTACGCATGGCCTCGCTGAAGCCGGCGCGGACATGATCGAGTGACCCGCTCTCGACGTGCACGCCGGTGACGCCGGGGAGGATCGTGTCCATCGCCCCGCCCTCACCGAGGGCGATCACGGGTGTGCCGGTGGCCATCGACTCCACGGGCACGATGCCGAAGTCTTCCACGCCGGGCATGACGAGCGCTCTCGCCCGACGGTGAAGATCGAGGAGTTGCTCGTGAGAGACCCGGCCGAGAAAGGTCGTCGACGGGCCGGCGGCGGCGCGGCAGCGCTCCATCGACCGCCCATCGCCGGCCACCACGAGCGGCACCCCGGCAGCCTTGGCCGCTTCGATGGCCAACTCCGGGCGCTTGTAGGGCACCAGCCTGCCTGCCAGCAGAAAGAAGTTCTCCCGGGCCACAGATGTGTCGGGGGTGAAGCCGTCCGTGTCGACCGGTGGATGGACGACCACCGCCTCGCGGCTCCACCACTGCCTGACCCGCTCGGCGACCGCGGAAGAGTTCGCGACGATCCGAGCCAACCGCGGCGCCGCGGCGATCTCGCAGCGGCGAGCCGACGCCGCGAGGAGCGACAGCAAAGCCGCGCCTGCCGGACCGCCGCCTTCACCGGCACGCAGCGAGGCGTCCCACGCCCAACGCGCGGGGCTGTGCACGTAAGCGACGACGGGTGCGTCGGTGGCGAAAACGCTCTGGGTTGCGAAGGCATGGTGACTGGCGACGACCACGTCGGCGTCGCGTAACGGAAGGTGCCGGAATGCGCGCGGCATCAGGGGCATCAACGGCGCGTACGACTTCTCCCGCAGGAATCGGTAGAGCGGTTGCAAGTCACTAGCGTGCGGGTGGGCGGTCAGTCCCTTGGGGATCCCCTCCGGTCGGGTGACCGCGGCGAAAATGTCGGAGCGCGGCCATTCGATGGATAGCTGCTCCACGACATGTTCGGAGCCGGCAACCTCGGTGAAACGCTCGTGGACGATCATCATCTTCTTGCTCATGCCATGGCCGAAATCATCGAATGCCGTTGCCCCCATTGCCCTTCTGCGGCGTACGGTGCTGCGCTGAATGAGATGCGCATTCCCGAACTTCGTGAACCCGTCGAGCATACCGGCGTCTGTGCTGCCCGGTGGTCAGTTCGCTGGGCGCGGCACGGTGATGTCGCCCGCCTGTGACAGGTAATCCGTCGCACCGGTGATCAAGTCGTCTCCTCCACGACGTCAACGCGGCGCCGCACCGTTACGTGCGGAGCGCAGGACCTCGGAGTTCAACGCAGCGCGTTGGGATGACGGTATGGGCCGAGATCAACCGGGCCGGCGACACCGTCGAGGCGTGCCCGCACCGGGGCCGCTCACTTCACGTTGAACACCGTCGTGCCGTTGCCGCTGTAGTCGAAGTACATCGTGCGCTGGCTGAACGGGACGAAACCGGTGAGATAGAAGTCGTCGGTGTCGCTGACACTTGGCGTGTTCTTCCTGGTGGTCCGGTAGGTGTAGATCAGCGTCTCGCCATCCTCGGCGTACACCGAAATCTGTGTGCCGACCGGGATTTCGGTGGCCCCACCGACCAGATAGCTGGGGATGGCGCCGAGAATGCCGCCGGAATCGACGATCGTCTTGACCTCCTGCTTCTCGAAGTCGCCCACTTTGACCACGAGATTGGTGTTGGGCGCACCGTCGACGGCGAACTCCGCGGCATAGGGGTTGGGGCCGAGGATGATGCGCCGGCGGCGCTCGTCCAACAACGCCCCCTTGCTGAGCTGGCCCGGCAGCGCGGTGAACGGATTGGACTGACCTGGAGCGCCGGCGTTCGGGCCGATTCCGAGGACGCCGACGTAATCGCCGTTGTAGTCGGTGAATCCCTGTACGGACTCCAGGTCGACCACGAGGACTTCGGTCGGTGCGCTCGTCGCCCCGCCCACGCCCACGGTGGTCTGGTACGGGTGGACGTAGGTGACAGTCGAGCCGTCACCATAGCTGGCCTCGCCTTGCTCGCCGGGACTGCCGAGGCCGTCCACGCCCACCCATCGAGGGTCGATGACGAGGCCGAGCGAGCCGGTGTCCACGAGGACAGCGGCCTTCTCGCCGTCGTTGACCGTGATGTAGATGACCGGTTCCGTGCGCACCTCGTTGTCGCCGTTGTATTGCAGGTCCATTCGGACGATCTGATACACCAAGCCGTTGTCGCGGGCCTCGCCGACCAGCTCCGCGATGGCCGCGACGTCGTCGCGCGGACCCAACTTGCCGACGAGCGGAATCAGCTTCTCGGCTGCATCCATCGCGTACTGTGCGCGGATCGGCTGGCGGATGCTGCTTTCGATGAGCATTCCGGTGACCATGTGGGCCAACGGATCGCCGGCAGTTGCAGCCCACCGCTGCTGCAGTCGTTCGTGATTGTCCTGCCAGCGCTGCAGGTTCGCCTGCGCTCCGCCGAGCAGCATCTGCGGGTACAGCGCCGCCAGCCCCGCGAGGTGGTTGCCACTGTCCCAGGTGACCTTCGTGAGCTGTTCGCGGGCGTCGTCGATCTGCTGCAGTGCGAGGTCGACGGTATCGGTGTCCGGTGCGTCGTCCGCGTCGCCGGCGGACGCATCTTGTGCCGGTGAAGTATCTTCGGACTGCTGCGAAGCAAGGAGGTGCCGGCGCTGCCGAGCTGCGATGGCCTGGTCGTCGTCGTCCGCGCGGGCTCGCCGCTCGGCCGCCCGCTCCTGCGCGCGCGTCTGCCGCGCCTGCACACGCGCCTCTCGTGCTTGCGCCTGCGTCGACCGGGCCGACGTATCGGCGGCGCGGCTGTCGTGACTACTCGCGGACGACGACGTGTCATCAGGGGCAGCGTTCGCGGTGGCCGCGCCCAGGAGGCAGACGCCGGTGGCGACAGCCGGCGTTGCGAGAGCGGTCATGGCCCAGCTACTTATCTTCACAGGCGTCAGTTAAGCAGCACAGCTAACCCTTAGCATGTCGAATGTTGAAAATGCCTCCGCCGGTGTCCTGCATCTCATGAAACCGGTTCGCCAGGGCCGCGATTCAGGCGCCACGTCGCGACGCGTCGATTCGTACCACTCTTCGTCCCACGTGGTGGCGTCAGTGGGCAAAGCCGGTTTCCATCGGCAGCTTCCGCGGAAGTGGGGCGCTCAGCCTGCCGGGCGCAGGTGGGTGATGTCGCCCGCCGACACCGTGACAGGTGATCCGTCGGTCTCGATGATCAAGCGGCCTCCCTCGTCGACGGCGCTGGCGACACCGGTGATTTCGTCGCCTCCGGGCAGGAGGGCCCGCACCCGGGTGCCGATGGTCGAGCTGGCCGCGCGGTAGTCCGTGGCCAGCGTGGCATCGGCTGCGCGCCACTGCTCGATCCGCTCGCTCAACCGGCCCAGCAGTGCGGCGGCCAGCTCGGTACGGTCCACAGGACGACCCAGCATGGCCAGGGACACGGCCTTCGGATCGGGTAGATCGCTCGCGTCGAAACCCACGTTGAGCCCCACGCCGACGACGACGACGGGCGCGGCCACTTCGGCGAGGATGCCGGCCAGCTTGCCTGAGCCGACGAGCACATCGTTGGGCCACTTCACGGTGGCGTCGACGCCGAGTGAGCGGATGGTCTCCGCGATGGCGAGGCCGGTCAGCAGCGGAAGCCAGCCCCAGCGGTCGGGCGCGATGCCGGTGGTGTCGACGCCGAAAGACATCGAGATCTGCGTGCGCGGGGGAGCCGACCACCGGCGTCCGTGCCGACCGCGGCCGGCGGACTGATGTTCGGCCAGTAGCACCGCCCCGGCGATGTCCTCGCCTGCGGCGGCGCGGGCGACCAGATCGGCGTTCGTCGACCCCGTCTCCTCGACCACGTCGACGCGGCGCCAACGATCGCCGTCGATTTCAGTGCGCAGAACGTCGGGGTTCACAGCGGAAAGCACCCGACGACACTAGTCGACGTGTCGTTTCGCCGGACGGGTCGAACTACTTCGCCGCAGCGTCCGAACGCTCGAGCATCTCCACTTGCTGAGCAGCCCAGGCATGGTCAGCGGTGACGCGGTTGAGGTGGCCGAACCCCACCACGAACGCGATCATCGCGGCAAGACCCCAGAGGTTCCCGAGCGCCCACTCCCAGGTCGTGGCCGTCGGTGCTGATTCGAGCCAGTAGGCGGCGATGGCGACCAGGGCGTACCCGGAGAACACGAAGAACCTGCCGTCGGGGCTGGCCAGCCAGCCGGCGTGCCGACGGTTGTGCAGGTGCCACAGCGCGAGCACGAACAGAACTGCAAGTGCGGTGATGGTCGTGTCCATCGGCGCCGTCCTTTGCCAGATGTGCCGCTGTCTGTCGGTGATCAGTGTGGCCGACCAACCTGAGAACAGTATGTGGTTACGAGAACATTAAGGTCACAGTAACGTTCGTGTCAATTATGTCGGGTTGGTGTCGGCGTCAACCTCGGTGGCAGTCGAGTTCGCCACAACGGCAGACCCGTGTCACGAATTGGTCTCGCGATGGTCTCGGACTCAGCCCCGCGTCGTCTTCTCCGTGGCACGCCGACGGTCCAGCAAAGCGTCATCCGGGTGGGCGACATAGACCAGCGAGGCGCCCACGGCATACGGCGCCAGGAGATGGGCAACGACGTCGTCGGCGGTGTCCCACGGAGATGAGGACAGCAGCCGGTCGTCGGGACCCAGGCCCTGGTCTGCCGCCGCTGCTCGCGCCGCGGTGAGCACGTCATCACCCGAGCGGCCGTCCAGGGCTGCACCCGGGTTCCGTTCGGCGACGATCTGATCGCCGTGCACGCGCACGGCCGTCGCGTAATCCGTCACTCCCACAGGGAGATTCGCGGCCGGACGGCCGAAAGGATCCAACGACAGCACCGCGACCTCGCCGCCACTGACCGCCGCGTCGGCCTCGTCGAGTCGACCTTCGGCGCACAGCGCGATGTCAGCGCTGTCTTCGCCGACGACCGCCTCGGCGCCGATCCACCAGATGCCGAACAGCACCGCGGCCGTCTGCCAGTGCGCCGGCAGCAACACCGCCACCCGGCTACCCGGGCCGGCGCCCATTTCGTCGCGCAGCAAGTTGGCCGTTTTGGCCGCCCAGTTCGCCAACGTCACCGTCGAACATTCGATGCGCTCACCGGTCGCGTCGTCGTAATACGTGATGCGCGGCCCGGCGGGGTTGCGGGCCAAGAGCGGGTCGAGGATCGCCGAGGTGAGGTTGGTCGCCATCAGTTCACGCACTGCGGGTCGTCCGAACCCGCCGTGATGATCGGCGAGGCCGTCGGCAGCGCCTCGCCGCCCGACGCGTTCACCACCGGCGCCGACAGGGCGACGTCGGTGCCGTCCAGACCCGAACCGGGACCGGTGTAGTCGGCCGCCAGCACCACCCGCACCGCCCCCTCCGGCACCGACGCGTCCTCGGTGATCGGCAGTCCGCCCAGCTCCTTGGCGACTGCCTGCGCGCCCATGTCGTCGCTCTTGGCGGCCTGCACCTGACTGCTGGTCACCTTGGCGCCCTCGTTGTTACCGACGTTGCCCGCGGCGAAGCCCTTGCCCGTCAACACCTGCGACACTGCGGCGGCCAAGCCGTTGACATCGCTGTCGTTGATCACGTCGACCGTGGTCTTGTCATTGCTGTACGCCAGCTCGTCGGTCTTGCCCTCGTCCTGCTCGTGCAGCAGGCTGCTCACCCAGTCCTTGACCTCGGTGGGGTTGACCCGCACCACCGATTGCATGCCGTCGTCACTCCAGCCGGCCTCTTCGACGATGGGGATCGTGGCGAACGCGACATTGCCGCCCGACAGCTTGGTCAGCTGATCGGCGAAATCCATGATGTTCCAGCCGTCGGAGAGCACCACCGAGCGCTGCACCGCGTCTTCGAGCCGGTTCAGCGTGGCAGGGCTCGACAGCGTCTTGCTGGAGATCACCTCGTGGGCCAGTGAAGCCATGAACGCCTGCTGGCGGGTGACACGGTCGAGGTCGCCGCGGGGCAGATCGTGACGTTGCCGCACGAAGCTCAGCGCCTGGGGGCCGTTCAGCTTCTGCCAGCCGGCAGGGAAGTCCGCACCCGAAAGGGGTTCGTACACAGCATTTTTGAGGCAGACGTTGACTCCGCCCAACGCATCGGTGATCAACGCGAAGCCCAGCAGCCCGATCTCGGCGTAGTGGTCGACGGTGACGCCGGTGAGATTGGCGACCGTCTTGATCAATTCCTCGCGGCCGGCCTCGGTGGCCTCCTTCTCCGCCACGGCGGGGTCTTCGCCCTGCTGCTCGACGAGCTCCTTCATCTTCTCCAGATGCACCGAGCCGTAGACGCCGTTGATCTTCATCTTGCCGATGCCGGGCGCCTCGACGTAGGAGTCGCGGGGAATCGAGATCGCGGTCGCCGAGCGCCCGTTGTTCGGGATGCGCACCAAGATGATGGTGTCGGTGTTGGTGGAGACGTCGTCGCCTGCGCGCAGCGTGGCCAACTCCTCCTGGCTCAGCGGATTGCCGTGCGCGTCGGTGCGGCTGTCCATGCCGACCAGCAGGATGTCGATCGCGCCGTCCTCGCCGCCCTCACCGAGCGCGACCGGGTTCACATGGTTGATGCCCGACTCGAAGGACCGGATCTTGCCCCACGCGACGCCGGTGCCGACGACGATCGCCAACGTCACGATGACGGAGACGACACGGGTCATCTGAGCTGCAGGCATCCGCCCAGGCTACTGGCGGGCAGGCGGGAGGCGGGGGAGCCGACCTCGGCGTGCCACACTCGCTACCTATGGCTGACCGAATCGTGATCACTGGGGCCGGCGGCATGGTCGGGCGGTTTCTGGCTGGTCAGGCGGCCGCGCAGGGCCGTGAAGTCCAAGCGCTGACGTCCGCGGAGTGGGACATCACCGGGCCGGACCCCGGCGTTCTCTCCGCCGCCGACGTCGTCGTCAACTGCGCCGCCTTCACCCAGGTCGACCTCGCCGAGGCCGACCCGGACAGGGCACACGCCGTCAACGCCACCGGTGCCGGCAACGTCGCCGCGGCCTGCGCCCGGGCTGGGGCGTCGCTGATCCACATCTCCACCGACTACGTGTTCGGCGCCTCCGGCGCGCGCACCCCGTACGACATCGACGACCCGACCGGACCGCTGTCGGTGTACGGCCGGACCAAGCTCGCCGGCGAGCAGGCGGTGCTGGCCGCGTTGCCGTCGGCATACGTGGTCCGCACCTCATGGGTGTACGAGGGCGCCGACGGCACCGACTTCGTCGCCGCGATGCGCCGCACCGCCCAGGGCTCCGACACCGTCGACGTCGTCGCCGACCAGATCGGCTCCCCGACCTACGTGGGCGACCTGTGCGCGGCCCTGCTGCAGATCGCCGGCGGCGGGGTACGCGGGCCCGTGCTGCACGCCGCCAACGACGGCGCGGTCAGCAGGTTCGACCAGGCCCAGGCGGTGTTCTCCGAGCTGGGTGCCGATCCGGCACGGGTCCGACCGGTCGACAGCGACCGCCACCCGCGCCCCGCGCCCCGGCCGTCGTACTCCGCGCTGTCGTCGGCCGGATCAACGCGTGCCGGGCTGACCCCGCTGCGCGGCTGGCGCGAGGCGCTCGCCACAGCACTGCGCCCGTTACCCTCGACGCGATGAGATGGATGGCCGGTAGGTGAGCGACGAACTGTACGTCGTCACGGTGACGTATTCGCCGGGGCCGCACCTGGATCGGTTCTTGGCGTCGCTGTCCCACGCCACCGACCGCCCCGTGACGGTGATCATGGCCGACAACGGGTCGGACGACGGCACGCCCGAGGAGGCTGTCGAGCGGTACCCCAACGCTCGGCTGCTGCGCACCGGGGGCAACCTCGGCTACGGGTCGGCGATCAACCGTGCCGTCACCGAATTCGGGTTGTCCACGACCACCGACATGTTCGTCGTCGCCAACCCCGACGTGCAATGGGGACCCGGCAGCATCGACCTGCTGCTTGCAGCTGCCGACCGGTGGCCGCGGGCCGGGGCCCTTGGCCCGCTGATCCGCGACCCGGACGGCTCGGTGTATCCCTCGGCGCGGCACCTGCCGTCGATCATCCGCGGCGGCATGCACGCCGTCGTCGGTCCCATCTGGCCGTCGAACCCGTGGACCGCCGTCTACCGGCAGGAGCGCGAAGACCCCAGCGAACGCGCCGTCGGCTGGCTGTCGGGCTCCTGTCTGTTGCTGCGCAGCGCGGCGTATGCGGAGATCGCCGGCTTCGACGAGCGGTACTTCATGTACATGGAAGACGTCGACCTCGGTGATCGGCTCGGCAAGGCGGGCTGGCAGAACGTCTATGTGCCCTCGGCGGAGGTGTTGCACGCCAAAGGCCACTCGACTGGCCGCGATCCGGCGCGCAACCTCGCTGCCCACCACGCGAGCACCTACACTTTTCTCGCGGATCGCTACCCGAAGCGACGGCACGCTCCGTTACGGTGGGCGTTCCGGGGGGCGTTGGAAGCGCGGTCCCGACTGGTGGTGCGGAGTTCTATGAAAGCCCGTCGGGGGCAGGCGAAAGGGCAGGGGTGACGGTGAATCCAGCCGATGTCGATGCAGTCGTCCTTGTCGGCGGCATGGGTACGCGCCTGCGCCCACTGACGCTGTCGGCGCCCAAGCCGATGCTGCCGACCGCGGGGCTGCCGTTTCTGACCCACCTGCTCTCGCGGATCGCCGACGCCGGCATCGAACACGTGGTGCTCGGAACCTCCTACAAGGCGGGGGTGTTCGAAGCCGAGTTCGGGGACGGCTCCAAACTCGGGTTGCAGATCGAATACGTCGTCGAGGATGAGCCGCTGGGCACCGGTGGCGGTATCGCCAACGTCGCCTCCAAGCTGCGCCACGACACCGCGGTCGTCTTCAACGGCGACGTGCTCTCCGGGTGCGACCTGCGCGCACTGCTCGATTCGCATGCCGAGACCAAGGCCGATGTCACCCTGCACCTGGTGCGGGTCGGTGATCCCCGCGCATTCGGTTGTGTGCCAACGGAATCCGACGGCACTGTGACGGCGTTCTTGGAAAAGACCCAGGACCCGCCGACCGACCAGATCAACGCCGGCTGCTACGTCTTCAAGCGGTCGATCATCGAGCAGATCCCCACCGGCCGCGCACTGTCGGTGGAACGCGAGGTGTTCCCACGACTGCTCGCCGAGGGTCGCAAAGTCTGCGGCTACGTCGACTCCACCTACTGGCGTGACATGGGCACGCCGGAGGACTTCGTCCGCGGCTCAGCGGATCTGGTGCGTGGCATCGCACCCTCGCCCGCTCTGGGCGGGCACCGCGGGGAATCGCTGGTGCACGACGGGGCGTCGGTGGCACCGGGGGCCCTGCTGATCGGTGGCACGGTGATCGGTCGCGGTGCCGAGATCGCCGGCGGGGCACGCCTGGACGGCGCGGTGATCTTCGACGGGGCGAAAGTCGGTGCGGGCGCGGTGATCGAGCGCTCAATCATCGGCTTCGGCGCGCACATCGGACCGCGGGCGTTGATCCGCGACGGCGTGATCGGCGACGGTGCCGACGTCGGGGCCCGCTGCGAGCTCCTGCGCGGAGCGCGGGTCTGGCCGGGCATCACGATTCCCGACGGTGGCATCCGCTTCTCGACAGACATCTAGGCTTTCCGCGGACCGCGAGGGTGGTCTCACGGTAGCGCGGAACATCGCGGAGCTACCGTAAGAGCACTTTCGCGGGTACCGGGCTGTGGATAACCCTTCGCTGCGAGACCTGTCGTGTCGGACACCGTGTCCACGCTCAGCCCATGCACACAGTGTTTCTGGGCAGTGAAGCGATTGCCGCAGGCGTTCTGAGTCCCGGCGAACTGCGCTACGGCTATCGACGCCTGTATCCCAACGTGTACACCTCCCGGGATGCCGAAACATCGCTTGCCGACCGCGCCGTCGGCGCGTGGCTGTGGTCGCAGCGGCGCGCAGTGATCACTGGGCGAGCCGCGGCTGCTCTGCACGGCGCTCGCTGGATGGACGCCGCCGCTCCGATCGAGCTGATCTACGACTGCAAGCGTCCGCCGTCGGGCATCATCACCCGCAACGAGCGCGTCGACTCGGGGGAGGTCTGCCGTATCGGCGGCATGTCGGTGAGCTCGATCGCCCGGACAGCGTTCGATCTCGGGCGCCATCTACCGCTTGCTCGCGCTGTAGAACATCTCGACGCGCTTGCCAATGCGACGCGCCTCACCGGTGGGCAGGTAATTCCCCTGGTAGACGGCTATCGAGGCGCGCGAGGGATGAAGAAGCTCCGAATTGCGCTGCACCACATGGATGGCGGAGCCCAATCTCCGAAGGAGACCTGGTTGCGCATGCTCCTGGTGCGGCGTGGCTTTCCGCGGCCCGTCACGCAGATTCCTCTAGTGAACAGCCGCGGCAAACCGTTCGCATACCTCGACATGGGGTGGGAGGACGTCAAGATCGCGGTCGAATACGACGGTGACCACCATCGCAAGGACAGGAATCAATACGTGTGGGACGAGCAGCGGCTGCGGCTGATCCGCGCTCGAGAGTGGCTGCACGTCAAGGTGATCAGTGAAGACGGCGAGGACGATGTCGTCGAAAGAGTCGCGGCGGCGTGGCGCTTTCGCGAACGTGGTCTGACGGTAGCCGCAGGCGCGTGGTGACTACCGTAGCTGCACTCTCGCGAGCCTGGCCAGCTGGGTGAGGCCGAAATCGCTGTCGTCGGGCAGCTCGTCGAGCGGCCACCACCGCAGATCGAGTGACTCGTCGCTGATCTCGGCGTGCGCTCCCTGCGGTGCGCGCGCGACGAACTGCACGTCGAGGTGCCGCGTCGGCACGCCCAGCGAGCACGTCACCGGATGCACGTGGATCGCCGTCGGCAACTCGTCGATGGTCAGGCCCGCGATGCCGGATTCCTCGGTGGCCTCGCGTAGTGCGGCCGCGACGAGCGTGGGATCGTCGGGCTCGCAGTGACCACCGAGTTGCAGCCAGCGCGCGAACCGCGGATGCAACGTCAGCAGCGCGTGCGTGCCCTCATAGTTGAGGACCAGCGCCGAGCCCGTGATGTGGCCGGGCACCGACTCGCGCAGGCAGGCCTTCGGATTGGCGTCCAGGAACGCCAGCAGCGCGTGACGCATCGACTCCTGCGCCGGGTCCGCCGGCCGCCACGCGGTCAGGGTGTCGATTGCCGACTGATGAAGGCTCACCGCTCGACCAGTAGGCCGTCGGTGGACACCGGATCGCGTGGTTGCGCCGGACCGTCGGCGGCATAGCCAATCGCGATGGCGCCCAACGGCTCCCAGTCCTGCGGCAGATCCAGCTCGGTGCGTACCAGCTCCGGCGCGAAGATCGTCGACCCGATCCAGCAGCTGCCCACACCGCGCACCGCGAGACCCACCAGCAGGCCCTGCACTGCCGCGCCGACCGCCACGGTGAACATCGTGTGCTCGGCGGCCGTGCGCTGCGCATCCGGATAACTGTGTGCACCGTCGGGCACCATGAACGGAATCACCAGTTCCGGCGCGTCGTA
The DNA here is from genome assembly GCA_040752555.1 of Actinomycetota bacterium. Lineage (GTDB taxonomy): Bacteria > Actinomycetota > Actinomycetes > Mycobacteriales > Mycobacteriaceae > Mycobacterium. The sequence goes on from JBFMGT010000002.1 coordinate 78,674, forward strand.
GAGGATCTGGCCCCGGGACACCCGACGCTCCACCGACTCGGGTTCCCGACCGTCGCCGAGCAGATCCGTGCGCCACTTGTCCTTCATCGCATCGAGCAGTCGCCGCCGCACCGCCGTGTCACGCACCCAGACGAATCGCACCGGCCGGGTGTGATGCGGCGCGGGCGCGGTGAGCGCCTCGCTGACGGCGGCCTCGATCAACTCGGCCGGGACCGGCTCATCGCTGAAGCTGCGCACCGAGCGGCGCAGCAACTGCGCCTGCGTGCGCCCGAGCGCGATGGCCTCCTCGGTGCCCAGCCAGAACAGGTCCTCCTCGCCCGCGCGCACCAACTTGCGCGCCGTCGACCCGTCATCACGCAGCGCCAGTCCGCGCACGACCGCCACGGGAACAGCAGTCAGCTTGCCCTTGACCAAGTCCGCCGCCGCCGCGATCTCATCGGCCACCGCGATCTCGGTGACGATCAACTCGTTGCCGTGCTGGTCGTGTTCGCCCGCGTAGCCGTGTAACACCTCGAGCCCGGCGGCGCCGATCGCGACGTCGGTCTGTCCTGTGCGCCAGGCCCGGCCCATCGTGTCGGTGACGACGACGCCGACCCGCACGCCGAGCCGCTCGCGCAGCGCCCGCACCAACGCCGCGGCGCTGCCGTCGGGATCGACCGGGAGCAGGGCGAGTTCGTGCGAGTCGACGTTCGACCCGTCGACGCCGGCTGCGGCCTGCACAAGGCCGAGCGCGTTCTCGGTGATCAGCGTGCGGCCCTTACGCGCCAGCACCCGCACTGCCTCACCATCGATGAGTTTGCGGCGCAACGTATCTCGCAGCTCGGGATCGGCCGGTGCGTCGACCATGCGGCCCTCGCACTTGGACAGCACCTTGCTCGTCACGACCACCACGTCGTCATCGCGCAGCCACGGGGCGGCTTCGGCGATCGCGGCACCGAGATCGTCGCCGGGCCGGAACTCGGGAAGCCCCGGTACCGGCAGCAGTTCCAGCCGCGCCGACGTGCCGTGGTCTCTCACAGTGTCTCTCTCCATGCGACCCCGGCCAGATCCAGACCGGCGCGCACCATCTCCGCGGTGACCGCGGGCTCGCTCATCAGAAGGGGCGCCGAGCGCACCGTGACACCGTCGATCGCCGCGTCGTCGCCCGAGTGTACGAGCCAGCCGTCGAGGATGCCGGTGCCCGACCGGGCGCCGTAGTGCGCCCCTACCGCCTCGGAGGTGCTGTCCACCCCGATCACCGACAGACAGGCATCGGCCATGCCACGCAACGGCTTTCCGGCCACGATGGGGCTGTAGCCGATCACCGGGGCCGCGGTGGCCCGCAGCGCGGCGCGGACGCCGCCCACTGCGAGGATCGAACCGATGCTGACCACGGGGTTCGACGGCGCGATCAGCACGACGTCGGCGTTCTCGATCGCATCGGTGACACCCGGTGCGGCCGTGGCCTTGTCGGCGCCGACGAACGCGAAACTGTCGGTGGGCACCTGGGCGCGATACCGCACCCACCACTCCTGGAAGTGGATCGCCTTCTTCTCACCGTCTTCTGGATCGGTGATCACCACGTGGGTTTCGCTGCGATCATCACTGGCCGGCAGCAGCCGCGCTCCAGGGTTCCAGCGGGCGCACAGCGCCTCGGTCACTTGCGAGAGCGGGTACCCCGCGCGCAGCATCTGCGTGCGCACCAGGTGGGTGGCCAGATCGCGGTCGCCCAGGCCGAACCAGTCGGGTTGCACACCGTAGGCGGCGAGTTCCTCTTTGGCGTGCCAGGTTTCGTTGCGGTGGCCCCAGCCGCGTTCGGGGTCGATGCCCCCGCCCAGGGTGTACATGCAGGTGTCGAGGTCGGGGCAGATGCGCACGCCGAACATCCACGCGTCATCGCCCACATTGACCACAGCAGTCACATCATGCTCATCGGTATCGTGAGTGCTGAACTGCCCCAAGCCCAGGAGATGTTGGACACCCAGGAGGAAGCGCGCACCACCCACACCGCCGACGAGAACAGTGACCTTCACACCGACCGAGACTAGGCCTACGCCGGTGCGGCCCGCGCCCGGGAGGGCCTCGGATCGGCAACGTGATAGACACGCCACAACGCGACGCGCCGTAAACGGGTCACGGAATGGTATGAATTCCTGTTCCAGCGCTTGACCGATGCAGCTAACGCGTGTGTAATCACACCAGTGTCATTCGCGGTTCTCCGGCCGGTTCCGGTGTCGCAGACCGAGATTCGATCACTTGTTCGAATTGGGTGGCCACACAGAGCAATAGTGGGGCTGGCATACAACGGATCTACGAGACCTGTGGAGGAGGGGAACATGGCTTATGAACAGGCCGATTTCGGCAACTCGGTTCATTTCGACAGCAGGCTCCTCGGCTCGGTAGGAAGTGCACCGCACATCCAGACCGGTCCGGTGGCAGCGAGCATCGGGGGACGCCCACAATTGAGTGTGGTGCCCGACCCGATCGACGACGAGCTGGCAACTGAGGAAGACCAGTGGCAGGAGCGCGCGTTGTGCGCGCAGACCGACCCCGAGGCCTTCTTCCCGGAGAAGGGCGGCTCGACCCGCGAAGCCAAGCGCATCTGCCAGGGCTGCGAGGTGCGCGACGCCTGCCTCGAGTACGCCCTGGCCCACGACGAGCGCTTCGGCATCTGGGGTGGACTGTCCGAGCGGGAGCGCCGCCGCATCAAGCGCGGCATCATCTAGGCACTAGTAGTCATCGAGGCGCTAGTCGTCGTCGATCGAGGGATCGATGACGGACGGCTCGACGCCCAGATAGGTGGCCACCTGAGCCACCAGTAGCTCATGCAGCAAGTCGGTCAGCTCGACGGTGTCCTTCGCCCGTCGCTCGATCGGCTTGCGGAACAACACGATTCGCGCTCTCGTCGAGTTGCCGCGAACGTCCACCCCGGCGGGTATCAGTCTCGCCAGCGCGATCGGTCCATCGGCGACGACCTCAGGCGGCCACTGCACGCTGTCCGGATCCTTGGGTGCCAGCCGCGGGATCTCGTCGACCGCGACGTCCAGCGTGGCCACCCGCTCGTGCCACCGCCGCTCGATCGGCTCGTAGGCCTCCAGCACCGCCATGTCGAAACGCTCAGCGCGGCTGCGCCAGCCCGGAACGGTGGGCGGCAGCAGCGGTCCCCGCATCCCCCGGCCCCGCCGGGACCCTCGGTGGTTGCGCCCGGTCACGAAAAAGATCGTAACGGTTGGGCTTCGGGCCCCCCGCGGCTCGCGTGTCCGCCGCCGCGGGGACGAACACAGACAGTAACCTTCCGTTCGTGAATGTTCCCCGTCGCTGCTGCCGTCCAGGCTGCCCGCACTACGCGGTCGCGACGCTCACGTTCGTCTACTCGGACTCGACCGCTGTCGTCGGCCCGCTGGCCACCGTCTCCGAGCCGCATTCCTGGGATCTGTGCGTCATGCACGCCGGGCGCATCACCGCCCCCCGCGGCTGGGAATTGGTCCGCCACGCCGGCCCGCTGCCGACCCATCCAGACGACGACGACCTCGTGGCGTTGGCCGACGCGGTGCGCGAAGGGCGCGACGCGCCGGCGGGACCGGTCGCCGGTTTCACCGGCTTCACCGATCCGGTCACCGGCACCCAGAGTGGCGCTCTGATGGCTCCGCCCGTGCGCCGACCCGAGCCCAACGGCCGCCGGCGCGGGCATCTGCGGGTGCTGCCCGACCCCCCGGACTGACTCGCGAACTGCTGGGAGTCCGACGGTGACAGCCGTGTGCACGGTTCGCGGCAGCTAGGCTGGCAGCACCGGTCAGCCCGTCAGCGTGAGGAGCCCCCATGTCCCGGCCCGCCGAGGCGGTACAGCGCGTCATCAAGGCCTATGACGTGCGTGGACTCGTGGGCGAGGAGATCGACGAGCAGTTCGTCTACGACGTCGGTGCCGCCTTCGCCCGCCTGGTGCGCGAGGGGGCAAGTCAGGTGGTCATCGGCCATGACATGCGCGAGAGCTCCCCGGTGCTCTCCGCCGCGTTCGCCGAGGGCGTGCTGGCGCAGGGGCTCGACGTGGTTCGCATCGGCCTCGCGTCGACTGACCAGCTGTATTTCGCTTCCGGTCTGATGGACTGCCCGGGCGCGATGTTCACCGCGAGCCACAATCCCGCGGCCTACAACGGCATCAAACTGTGCCGGGCCGGCGCCAAACCCGTCGGGCGCGAAACAGGCTTGGCCACCGTCGCTCAAGAGGTGATCGCCGGCGTCCCCGACTACGACGGGCCGCGCGGCACGGCTTCTGACCGCGACGTGCTCGCCGACTACGGCGATTTCCTGCGTTCCCTGGTCGACATCAGTGCACTGCGCCCGCTGAAGGTCGCCGTCGACGCCGGCAACGGCATGGCCGGCCACACCACTCCCGGGGTGTTGGGCCCGATCTCGGCGATCACGCTGTCGCCGCTGTACTTCGAACTCGACGGCACGTTCCCCAACCACGAGGCCAACCCGCTGGACCCGGCCAACCTCGTCGACCTGCAAAAGTTCGTCCTCGACACAGGAGCCGACATCGGTCTGGCGTTCGACGGCGACGCCGACCGCTGTTTCGTCGTCGACGAACGCGGCAGGGCGGTGTCCCCGTCGGCCGTCACGGCGCTGGTGGCCGCGCGGGAGCTGACCCGCGAGATCGGCGCGACGGTGATCCACAACCTGATCACCTCCCGCGCGGTGCCCGAACTCATCGCCGAGCGTGGCGGCACTCCGGTGCGCGCGCGGGTCGGGCACTCCTACATCAAGGCGCTGATGGCCGAAACCGGTGCGATCTTCGGCGGCGAACACTCCGCGCACTACTACTTCCGTGACTTCTGGGGCGCGGACTCCGGCATGTTGGCCGCACTGCACGTACTGGCTGCGCTCGGCGAACAGGACCGCCCGCTGTCGGAGATGATGGCCGACTACGAGCGCTACGAATCGTCCGGCGAGATCAACTACACCGTCACCGACGCGCCCGCCGTCGTCGACGCCGTGCTGGCCGCCTTCGGCTCTCGGGTACACGCCATGGATCACCTCGACGGCGTCACCGTAGATCTCGGCGAAGGCAGCTGGTTCAACCTGCGGATGTCGAACACCGAACCGCTGCTGCGGCTCAACGTCGAGGCCCGCACACCCGAGGAGGTGTCGGCGTTGATCGACGAGATCGGCGCGCTGATCACCGCGGGAGCAGGGGAATTCACGTGACGGCCACCGCCGTCGTCGACCTCGACGACACCGAAGGCCTGCTGGCCGCGGATCGGCACGGGCTGCTGCGCGCCGCGTCGATGGCCGGTGCGCAGGTGCGGGCCACCGCGTCGGCGCTCGACGAAGGTGACCTCGATTCCGTGCGCTCCGATGCGCCGCCGCGCACCGTGGTGTGGGTGGCCGGCCGGGGAACCGCTGCGACCGCCGGGTCGATGCTCGCCGCGGTGCTCGGCGGCTCTCTGTCCGCCCCCATCGTGGTGGCCACCGAGGCGCCGCCCTGGATCGGCGCACTCGACGTGCTGATCGTCGCCGGCGACGACCCCGCGGACCCGGCACTGGTGACGGCCGCTGCGACAGCTGTGCGCCGCGGCGCGCGCGTCGTCGTCGTCGCGCCCTACGAGGGGCCACTGCGTGACGCCACGGCCGGCCGGTCGGTGGCGCTGCCGCCGCGGCTGCCCGTGCCCGACGACTTCACGCTGGCGCGCTATCTGGCCGCCGGACTGGCCGCGCTCCAGGTGATCGCGCCGGGTGTGCGGGTAGACCTCGCCGCTCTGGCCGACGATCTCGATGCCGAAGCGTTCCGAAACAGCGCTGCGCGTGAGCTTTTCACCAACCCTGCCAAGGAACTGAGCCAGCGGATGCTCGACCGCGATGTGGTGTTCGCCGGGGACTCTCCGGCCACGCTGACGCTGGCTCGGCACGCCTGCACGGTGATGCTGCGGGTGGCCCAGGAGACGGTGGCCGCGGTGGGGCTGGCCGATGTGCTGGTGGCACTGGGTTCGGGCTGGGGACGCGCCTCCAGTGAGGTGTCGATCTTTCACGACGAGGAACTCGACGGGCCGGTACCGCAACGTGCGCGCACGATCGTGCTGACCTCGGACGAGGACCGGCCCGCCGTGTCGGCGCGACTGCGCGGTTTCGACGACGTGTCCGTGCTCAGTGCCAACGACGTACCGGAACTCGGGGGAGTCGGGGAGGAGGGGCCTGGCTCAAAAACGATGCCCGGCACCAGCCGACCCGAGCAACAACTGGCGTTGATGGCGGTCCGCCTGGAGATGGCGGCCGTCTACCAACGCCTGATTCGAGGTTGAGGCGAGTGCATCTGCTCAGGGGAGCGGTGCGGACCTACGCATGGGGTTCGCGGACCGCAATAGCTGAATTCACCGGGGCGCCCAGCCCCACTCCACATCCGGAGGCCGAGCTGTGGTTCGGGGCTCACCCCGGCGACCCGGCCCACCTACAAACCGACGACGGGGACCGCTCGCTGCTCGACGCGCTGCGCGCAGACCCGGAAGGCGAACTGGGACAGGTGGTTCGGGGCCGGTTCGGTGACTCGCTGCCGTTCCTGGTCAAGGTGCTCGCCGCCGACGAGCCCCTGTCACTGCAGGCGCACCCCAGCACCGAGCAGGCGATCGAGGGCTTCTCCCGGGAGGACCGGATGGGGATCCCCATCACCGCGCCCACCCGTAACTACCGGGACCGCAGCCACAAGCCGGAGATCATCGTCGCGCTCAGCCCGTTCGAGGCGCTCGCCGGGTTCGCCCCGGCTGCCCGGTCGGTCACGTTGATGCGCGCGCTCGGCGTCGCAGAACTCGACCCGTTCATCAATCTGCTGTCGGGGCAGTCCGACGCCGACGGGCTGCGGGCGCTGTTCACGACGTGGATCACGTTCCCCCAGCCCGACCTCGACGTGCTGGTGCCCGCGGTGCTCGACGGTGCGATCAACTATCTGCGTTCGGGCGAGCAGGACTTCGCCCGCGAAGCCAAGACGGTGTTGGAGCTCGGGGAACGGTATCCCGGCGATGCCGGCGTGCTCGCGTCGATGCTGTTGAACCGGCTCTCGCTGCAGCCCGGCGAGGCGATCTACCTGCCCGCCGGCAACCTCCATGCCTACCTGCAGGGGGTCGGCGTCGAGGTGATGGCCAACTCCGACAACGTCCTTCGCGGCGGCCTCACGCCCAAACACGTCGACGTCCCGGAACTGTTGCGCGTGCTCGACTTCACCCCGGCCGTCGACGTCATCGTCTCACCCGAGCCGGTGCGCGACGGCGCCGAACTCGTCTACCCCACGCCCGCACCCGAATTCGCGGTGTCCGTGCTGACCGTCGACGGCGAACTCCTCGGCCACGAGATCGACGCACCAACCCGCCACGAGGGCCCGCAGATCCTGCTGTGCACCCAGGGTGCAGCGACGGTGCACGCCAAGGCGTCGGCGGTGACCTTGCAGCGCGGCGCCGCGGCATGGGTGGCCGCCGACGACGGCCCGATCAGGCTGATGTCGCAGGAGCCGACACGCCTGTTCCGCGTGACCGTCGGCCTCTAGCCTTCCTCTCGGCGGCCCACAATCTCATGTTGTGACGTACGGTGCGGCCGACCAGCTTCGCCGACGGCACCATGTAGAGGTTGTCGAGGAGGCTGAATCGGCGCAGAAACCACTCGGCCAGAACGGGATCGGTTTCCGCGGCGCCGAGGAACTGGTCGAACAGCGAGCCGACCGGGCGGTACCACCAGCGCATCGGACCTTCCGCCCGATGCAGCACCAGGTCGCCGATCGCGTTCATCGTCCACACCGGCCACGTCGTCTTCGTCGTCGCTGCGGTGAACGTGGCCGCCAGGCTCTCGCCGGGATCGCTCAACGCCCGTCGGAGATGAGCCGCCTGCAGCGAGGTCATCGTCATACCCTGGCCGAACGTCGGATTGAAGCTCGCCACCGCATCGCCGAACGGCAGGATGCCCTCCGGCATCCGGTCGAGCTTGTCGTAGCGCCGCCAGCGGCTGGTCGGATACTTGTGGAACGCCACCTCGCCGAGGGGCTCGCCCTGCCGCAGCGCAGCGCTGACGTGTGCCGGCAGAATCTGGTCGGCCAGCGCGCACATCCCCTCGAAGTCGCCCGGCGGCGGCACTTTTGCGATGCCGAACGTGGTCAGTCCCCAGGTGCCGTCCTCGTAGTAGAGCATGCCGAGACCCAGCGGCTGCTCGCGCGACGCGCCGGCGACCACGACCTTCTCGGCGATCAGCCCGTCAGGTATGCGGACCTGATGGGTGGCATAGCCGATGCCCACGTCGACGGTTTCTTCCTCCGGCCGCGCAAACCCCCACTGCGCCAACCACACCGGTAGTCGGGTGCCGCGCCCGGTGGCGTCGATCACCAGGTCGGCGTCGACGGTCGCGCCGGCCACCGTGACTCCGGTGACGCGGCGGCCGTCGTACACCGGTTCGTCGACGCTGTCGTTGACCAGCGTGACGTTGGGTAACTCCAGCACGCGGCGGCGGATCTGCCACTCCAAGTGGGGTCGGCTCGGCACATAGGCGGTGAACTCGTTCTGCAGCCGGTGCTGTGTGCCCAGGACATGACCGGCTGCACCGAAGTGGATGCAATCGGGCCGGTTCTCCAGGATCGGGACACCGGCGGCGACCATGTCGTCGAGCAGGCCGGGGAACAGCGCCTCGAATTCTCTGGCGCCCCGCGCCATCAGCAGGTGCACGTGGCGGCCCTGGGGAACCGCGGGCCGGTTGGCGGGGCCGTCGGGCAGAATATCGCGCTCGAAGAGCGTGACTCGCTCGAAACTCTCGGAGAGCACCTTGGCCGCGCACAGCCCGCCGAGGCTGGCGCCGATGACGATCGCATGGGTTCGTGTCATAAGTGGTGCCATTGAGGGTCATTTTATGAGGGGTAGTGGGTACATTCCCGCAGAAGCGATGACGAAACGAGGACGTTGATGACGCAGGACTCGGCAGCGCAGGCGACCACGAAGCGGCGGACCAAGTCGGTCGAACAGTCGATCGCCGATACCGACGAGCCCGACACCCGGCTTCGCAAAGACCTGACCTGGTGGGATCTGACGGTCTTCGGCGTCTCGGTGGTGATCGGGGCAGGCATCTTCACGATCACCGCGTCCACCGCGGCCAACCTGACCGGCCCGGCGATCTCGCTGTCGTTCGTCATCGCCGCCATCGCCTGCGGCCTCGCGGCACTGTGCTACGCCGAATTCGCCTCCACGGTGCCGGTGGCCGGCAGCGCCTACACGTTCTCCTATGCGACGTTCGGCGAGTTCGTCGCCTGGATCATCGGCTGGGATCTGATCCTGGAGTTCGCCGTGGCCGCGGCCGTCGTCGCCAAGGGCTGGTCGAGTTACCTGGGCACCGTCTTCGGCTTCGGCGGCGGCGTAGCGAATGTCGGTGGGCTGGAACTGGATTGGGGCGCCCTGGTGATCATCGCGTTCGTCACCGCGATCCTGGCCTACGGGACGAAGCTGTCGGCCGGTGTCAGCCTCGCGATCACCGCGGTCAAGGTCGCCGTCGTGCTGCTGGTCGTGATCGTCGGCGCGTTCTACATCAAGACCCAGAACTTCACGCCGTTCGTGCCGCCCACCGAGAGCGGGGGCGGCGGCTCGGGCACCGAGCAGTCCCTCTTCTCGCTGCTGACCGGCGCCGAAGGGAGCCACTATGGGCTCTACGGCGTGCTGGCGGGCGCGTCGATCGTGTTCTTCGCGTTCATCGGGTTCGACATCGTCGCCACCACCGCCGAGGAGACCAAGAACCCGCAGCGCGACGTGCCGCGCGGCATCCTCGCCTCGCTCGGCATCGTCACCGTGCTCTACGTCGCGGTGTCGGTCGTGCTCTCCGGCATGGTGAGCTACAAGGAGTTGCGCGGCGCCGAGACGCAGAACCTTGCCACTGCATTCGCGCTCAACGGCGTCAACTGGGCGGCCAAGGTGATCTCGATCGGCGCACTGGCCGGGCTGACGACCGTGGTGATCGTGCTGGTGCTGGGTCAGACGCGCGTGCTGTTCGCGATGTCGCGCGACGGTCTGCTGCCCCGCGGGCTGGCCAAGACCGGCCAGCACGGCACCCCGGTGCGGATCACGCTGATCGTCGGCGTCATCGTCGCGATCACCGCGACCGTGTTCCCGATCGGCAAGCTCGAGGAGATGGTGAACATCGGCACGCTGTTTGCGTTCGTGCTGGTGTCGGCCGGTGTGCTGGTGCTGCGCCGCACCCGGCCCGATCTGCCCCGCGGGTTCAAGACGCCGTGGGTGCCGGTGCTGCCCGCGCTTTCGATCATCGCGTGCGTGTGGCTGATGCTGAACCTGACGGGGCTGACGTGGATCCGGTTCCTGATCTGGATGGCGATCGGCGTGGCCGTCTACTTCCTCTACGGCCGGCGGCATTCGCTGGTGGCCCGCCGGGGCTGATTCTCCTTTCTTCCGCAAGCGGGCGGTACCCCTAGCGCTCGCGGCATGAGTGTTCTTTACAAAACAGCGACTCGTGTATAGACAGGCGACAAAATAGCGCTTATAGTCAATCCCGATCGGTGATCGCACTCACAGCGAGGAGGCACTCGGGTGACCACACAGGAACTGCACGGAAGCTCCCAGAGCCCGGACGTCGGGGAATGGCGCGACAAGAAGCGCTACCTGTGGCTGATGGGGTTGATCGCGCCGACGGCGCTGTTCGTCATGCTGCCGCTGGTGTGGGCGTTCAACCACTGGGGCTGGCACGGCGCGGCGCAGGTGCCGCTGTGGATCGGGCCGATCCTGCTGTACGTCCTGCTGCCCGCCCTGGACCTGAAGTTCGGCCCCGACGGCCAGAACCCGCCCGATGAGGTGATGGAGCGGCTGGAGAACGACAAGTACTACCGCTACTGCACCTACATCTACATCCCGTTCCAGTACGCGAGCGTCATCCTCGGCGCCTACCTGTTCACGGCGTCGGACCTGAGCTGGCTCGGCTTCGACGGCGGGCTGCCGTGGCCGGCGAAGATCGGGCTGGCGCTGTCGGTGGGTGTGCTCGGCGGCGTGGGCATCAACACCGCTCACGAGATGGGGCACAAGAAGGACTCGCTGGAGCGGTGGCTCAGCAAGATCACGTTGGCGCAGACCTGCTACGGCCACTTCTACATCGAGCACAACCGCGGCCACCACGTGCGCGTCGCGACCCCCGAGGACCCGGCGTCGGCGCGCCTCGGCGAGACGTTCTGGGAGTTCTTGCCGCGCAGCGTCTTCGGCAGCTTGCGCTCGGCATGGGAGCTGGAGGCCAAGCGTCTCGAGCGGGCCGGCAAGAGCACGTGGCACTGGTCCAACGACGTGCTCAACGCGTGGGCGATGTCGGTGGTGTTCTACGGCGTCCTGATCGCCGTCTTCGGTGTCGGGCTGATCCCGTACATCGTGATCTCGGCGGTGTTCGGCTTCACGCTGCTCGAGACGGTGAACTACCTCGAGCACTACGGTCTGCTGCGGCAGAAGACCGCCAACGGCCGCTATGAGCGCTGCGCACCGGTACACAGCTGGAATTCCGACCACATCGTGACCAACCTGTTCCTGTACCACCTGCAGCGGCACAGCGACCACCACGCCAATCCGACCCGGCGCTACCAGACGTTGCGCAGCATGGCCGAGGCGCCGAATCTGCCCAGCGGCTACGCGTCGATGATCGCGCTGACGTACTTCCCGCCGCTGTGGCGCAAGGTGATGGACCACCGGGTGATCGCGCACTACGACGGCGACGTGAGCCGCGCCAACATCCATCCGCGGATGCGCGCCCGGTACGGCCAGAAGGAGAGCGCCTGATGGCTTCCTACACCTGCCCCGGCTGTGACTACGTCTACGACGAGGCCAAAGGTGCTCCGCGGGAAGGCTTTCCGGCGGGCACGGCATGGGACGACGTCCCCGACGACTGGTGCTGTCCCGACTGCGCAGTCCGCGAGAAGATCGATTTCGAACCGATGGGAGTGACCCGATGACTGACTTCAAGCTGTATGTGTGCGTGCAGTGTGGATTCGAGTACGACGAGGCCAAGGGCTGGCCCGAGGACGGCATCGCCCCGGGCACCCGGTGGGACGACATCCCCGACGACTGGAGCTGCCCGGATTGCGGCGCGGCGAAGTCGGACTTCGACATGGTCGAGGTCGTGCGGCCGTGAGCGCGCCCTCGTGGCCGGCGAGCGTGCGCTCCGGCACGCGACACACCGGCCACGAGCGTGCAGACACGCGCGCTCACGGGACCGGGGTGACCGATACAGTCGCGCGTGTGAGCGGTTCTGCCGACAAGCGCATCACCTACGCCGAGGCGTCGCGCGTCCTGCTGCGCGACTCCATCCTCGACGGGATGCGCGAGCTGCTGCTCACCCGCGACTGGTCGGCGATCACCCTGAGCGATGTCGCCAAGGCCGCCGGCATCAGCCGCCAGACCATCTACAACGAATTCGGTTCCCGCCAGGGCCTGGCCCAAGGCTATGCGCTGCGGCTGGCGGACCGGCTCGTCGGCCAGATCCAGAATGCGATCGCCGCCAACGAAGGCGACGTGTACGCGGCGTTCCTGCAGGGCTTCCGCGACTTCTTCACCGAGTCGGCCGCCGACCCGCTGGTGATCTCGCTGCTGACCGGAACCTCCAAACCCGATCTGCTGCAGATCATCACGACCGACAGCGCACCGATCATCACGCACTGCTCGGCACGTCTGACCCAGCTGTTCATGACCAGCTGGGTGCGCTGCAGCGAAGAAGACGCCGGCGTGCTGGCCCGAGCGATCGTCCGGCTCGCGATGAGCTACATCTCGATGCCGCCCGAAGCCGATCACGATGTCGCGCGCGACCTCGCCCGCTTGATGACGCCGTTCGCCGAGCGCTACGGCGTCATCGAGACGGGGTAGCGATCCGGTCACCGCCGATGCCGACGCGGCCGACCCGCACGACCGTCTGCGCCGGGCTCGTCGGGCCCGGTGGGCGCCCGCCGTCGAACAGGGCGAATTGAAGACGCCGTTCTGCGCCCGCTAGGGTGTTGTGGATACCTCTCGGCTGGCAGTGCGCGTCCGTGCAAGGAACTGCGCCTGTCCCGCGAGCCCGCAGGCTGAGTGTGTCGCCGGCGCACGATGGTGCGCTCTCGAGGCAAAGTGACGAAATAAAAAGGGGCTCTATATGACTGCACCGACACTGACCGCAGACGTCCGCAACGGCATCGACTTCAAGGTCGCCGACCTGTCGCTGGCCGAATTCGGCCGCAAGGAGATCCGGCTCGCCGAGCACGAGATGCCCGGCCTGATGGCGCTGCGCCGCGAGTACGCCGACGTCCAGCCGCTCAAGGGCGCCCGGATCTCCGGCTCGCTGCACATGACCGTCCAGACCGCTGTGCTGATCGAAACGCTGACCAGCCTCGGCGCCGAAGTCCGCTGGGCCAGCTGCAACATCTTCTCCACCCAGGACCACGCCGCCGCCGCGATCGTCGTCGGACCGCACGGCACCCCCGAGGAGCCCCAGGGCACCCCGGTGTTCGCGTGGAAGGGCGAGACGCTCGAGGAGTACTGGTGGGCCGCCGAGCAGATGCTCACCTGGGAGGGCGAGCCGGCGAACATGATCCTCGACGACGGCGGTGACGCCACCATGCTGGTGCTGCGCGGCGCCCAGTTCGAGAAGGCCGGCGTCGTGCCGCCCGCCGAGGACGACGACTCCGCCGAGTACAAGGTGTTCCTGAACCTGCTGCGTACGCGGTTCGAGACCGACAAGGGCAAGTGGACCAAGATCGCCGAGTCGGTCAAGGGTGTCACCGAGGAGACCACGACCGGTGTGCTGCGGCTGTACCAGTTCGCCGCCGCCGGCGAGCTGGCGTTCCCCGCCATCAACGTCAACGACTCGGTGACCAAGAGCAAGTTCGACAACAAGTACGGCACCCGGCACTCGCTGATCGACGGCATCAACCGCGGCACCGACGTGCTGATCGGCGGCAAGAAGGTGCTGATCTGCGGTTACGGTGACGTCGGCAAGGGTTGCGCGGAGTCGCTGGCCGGCCAGGGCGCTCGCGTCGCGGTCACCGAGATCGACCCGATCAACGCGCTGCAGGCGCTGATGGACGGCTTCGACGTGCGCACCGTCGAGGAGGCGATCGGCGAGGCCGACATCGTGATCACCTCGACCGGCAACAAGGACATCATCACCCTCGAGCACATGAAGGCGATGAAGGACCAGGCGATCCTGGGCAACATCGGCCACTTCGACAACGAAATCGACATGGCCGCCCTCGAGCGCTCGGGCGCCACCCGGCTGAACATCAAGCCGCAGGTCGACCAGTGGATCTTCGACAACGGCAAGTCGATCATCGTGCTCTCGGAGGGCCGACTGCTCAACCTGGGCAATGCCACCGGGCACCCCTCGTTCGTGATGAGCAACAGCTTCTCCAACCAGGTGATCGCCCAGATCGAACTGTGGACCAAGAACGACGAGTACGACAACGAGGTCTACCGGCTGGCCAAGCACCTCGACGAGAAGGTCGCGCGCATCCACGTCGAGGCACTCGGCGGATCGCTGACCAAGCTCACCAAGGATCAGGCCGAGTACATCGGTGTCGACGTCGAAGGCCCGTACAAGCCGGAGCACTACCGCTACTGACATGACGGATCGGGCGCGCGCGGCGACCTTCAGTGTCGGCGCGCGCGCCCTGTTCGGTGTCACGGTGTGTGTCTCGGCGCTGGCCGCGTGTGCACAGCAGCCGGCAGCGGAGCCGCCGCCGAGCACCACCACGCGACCGGCCATGGTGGTCCGGCACGACACCGGCGAACTCGCCCGCACCTTTCCCGCCCTCGGCGCCCCGGTCTCGGCGTCGTGGATCCGGTGGGACAACGCAGGGGAGGCGTCGCGGGCGACGGCGGTGTGGATCGACGCCGTCGTGACCGTCACCCGGCAGACCATGGAATCGCTTCTGCAACAGCATGATTCAGAGCCGTCGACACACCGGCCAGCGGTGCAGAAAGTGCTCGCCGCCGAGGTGCCTCCCGGGCCGTTCCGCACCGGGGTGGAGCTGAACATGGCGTTCTCGCCCGGGCGGATGAGCACGCGGGTCTTCCTCGACCCGCCCCGTGACACCGTGGTGCTGCAGTCCTACACCCTCGACTAGACCAGGCCGAGCTGCTGGTAGATCGTCGGACGCCACTGCCGCGCTTGGGAATTGACGAAGATCCCGCCCAACGCCCAATCGTGCATCTGCCCGTCGCCGATCACCACCGTGAAGTTCGCCTCCGGATCCTGGGCGAGCAGCTTGTCGCGGAACATCAGGTCACCGGGGTAGGGCCGCTCCATGGTTCCGACGTAGATCGCCGTCGGCGGCAACCCGGTCAGATCCTCGACCATGATCGGATTGATGTGGGGGTCATCGGGATTCAGGCCGCCACCGGGAGCCGGGGGCGTGCGGGGCGGGATGATCGGATCGTCGATGTCGTCGACGATCGGCCCCGACAGCGTCAGATGCAGCACCGGCGAGATCAGCACCATCCGCGACGGCTGGTCCTCGTCGGGGTCGCACTGCGCGTCGGCCCGGCAGCGGCGCACCAACTCCTGCGCCACCAGCATCGCGTACGTGCCGCCCGCGGAATCGCCGTACAGCGCCACGTTCTCGGCGCCGTGCTCGGCGATCATCATCGACACGTAGTCCGCCATCGGCGGCACCAAGCCCTCCACCGTGGCGTTGCCTTTCGGCGGGGCCAGCGGGTAGATCGGCACCACGACGGTCGCGCCGGTCTGACGGGCCATCGCCGCATAGTCGGCCCAGTTGAGGATGTTGGCCTCGGCGACGAACCCGCCGCCGTGCAAGGCGAGCACGTACTCGCCGGTGGGCTTCCGTTTCGGCGCCATCGTCACGACTTTCATGCCGCTGTACGTGCTTTCGGTGACCGTGACGCGGCCGGTGACCCACTTCGGCGGGCTGGTGTAGGTGACATTGCCGCCGTCCCCGTCGAGGATGTCGGAATCCTCGGCACGCAGCTTCTGCAGCGTCCGAAGGATCAGCCGGTCCGCGAGCGAGGGCGGTCCGGTGACGACGGTCTGCGGGCCCTCGGTGATGTCGCGGATCCGGTCACGGCGCGTGGCGACGCTCAACGGCAGCAGCGGCGCGGCAACCTCCGGAACGGCCGGCTCCTCGGCATCCGACGTTGCGGTCTGACGCTTCCTGGGCGTGAACAGGCGTGTGGACGTCTTGTCGGTGTCGCGCTTGCTCTCGGCGAGCCGGGTGCGCAGCCGCGGAGCGGTGTCCCGCTCGGCCGACTTGCTGAGCTGGCTGTGGGTGGCTGTGCTCGTCCCCGTGTCGTCGTCGGCAGCGGCGACACCGCACCCCAACCCCAGCAGTGCCGCCGCACCCACCCCTGCTGCCACGGCGCACCCAGCTACCGTTGCGACATTGCTCTGACCCCGCATGGAGCATGCCTATCACCTTCGGCCGGGGTGCCGCACTGGATTACGCTCACCTCGTGCTCATCGTCATCGAAGGCGTCGACGGCGCGGGGAAGCGAACCTTGACCAACGGGTTGCGGTCAGCGTTCGAAGCAAACGGTCACTCGGTGGCGAACCTGGCGTTCCCGCGCTACGGGGTGTCGGTGCCCGCCGATCTGGCTGCCGAGGCGCTGCACGGCCGGCACGGCGACCTCGCCGACTCCGTCTACGCGATGGCCGTGCTCTTCGCGATGGACCGCGCCGGCGCTCGCGCCGAGATCGACCACCTCACCTCGGCGTATTCGGTGGTGATCCTCGACCGCTACGTCGCCTCCAACGCCGCCTACAGTGCCGCCCGCATGCACCAGGGCGCCGGCGGCGACATGGTGGCCTGGATCCACGACCTCGAGTACGGCCGGCTGAAGCTGCCGACACCTCACCTGCAGGTGCTGCTCGACGTGCCGACCGAGCTGGCCGCCCAACGCGCTGCCAGCCGGGAGGCCGCCGACGCCGACCGCACGCGCGACGCCTACGAACGCGACGACGGTCTGCAGCGCCGCACCGGCGCCGTCTACGCCGAACTCGCCGCAGCCGGATGGGGCGGTCCGTGGGCGGTGGTGCCGCCCGACGTCGACGCCGCGACACTGGCCGAGCGGTTGCTCGGCGAAACCGGTTAGCGAGACGAAACCGCGCGGCCGACGTACGCTCCGGTCGGGGAGTCGCTCAGCGACACACGACAAGGGGGATCGATGGTCGTTCGCACTCGGGTACAGGCCGACATGATGGCGCGCGTGGACGAGCTGGTCGGCGCGCTCAAGACCGCGGGGGAGCGGTTCGACCAAGGGCGGCTGGTCGAGGCGCGTGAGGTCGCCCGCCACATCGGCCGCCTGGTGCACGGCACCGCCTCGACGCGCGCGTTGATCGACGAGCTGGGCGTGCGGCAGCTGTTCACCTGGGTCGACACCGCCGGTGTGGTCAACCCGAAGACCGCCGAGTCCGCGGCGTGTCTGACCCTGATGAAGATCCGCACCGGGTCGCAGCGCTGCGGCGAGTTCGTGCCGAAGCTGGGGATGTACCCGCCCGCGCCGATCCGCACCCGCGACGGTGAACACATCGACCGCGGCTCGCGCATCCCGTTCGAGCACTGGTGGACCAACCCCGTCGTCAAAGACGCTGACGGAGCAGAGTTCTCACGCAAACACCTGGTGCTTGCACTGGCCGCCGACTGCGACGCCGACGACGAGGCCAGGGCGGCCCTGGCGGCTCTGGCCGGAAGTGCTTCGCTGGGCCGGGTGTGCGACGACGACCCGGCCGCAACCGGGCTCGAGCGCAACCCGGTGATGGCCAGCGCGCGCCAGATCGGCTACGAGGTGCTGCAGTCGATCAGTCAGCAGCGCGACATCTTGGCCGCCTGCGCCTGACCTCCGGGGCGGTTGGGGCGCGAAACGCCCGTGTGGTAACCGGGGTTTATCGCGCATCGGTGACACCATGGACACCATGAGGCAAAGGATCCTGGTCGTCGATGACGACCCATCGCTGGCCGAGATGCTCACCATCGTGCTGCGCGGCGAGGGTTTCGACACCGCGGTGATCGGGGACGGCACCCAGGCGCTCACCGCCGTGCGTGAACTGCGACCCGATCTTGTGCTGCTGGACCTGATGCTGCCCGGCATGAACGGCATCGACGTGTGCCGGGTGCTGCGCGCCGACTCCGGAGTGCCGATCGTGATGCTGACGGCCAAGACCGACACCGTCGACGTGGTGCTCGGGCTGGAATCGGGTGCCGACGACTACGTCATGAAGCCCTTCAAGCCGAAGGAGCTGGTGGCGCGCGTGCGGGCCCGGCTGCGTCGCAACGAGGACGAGCCCGCCGAGATGCTCTCGATCGCCGACGTCGACATCGACGTCCCCGCGCACAAGGTCACCCGGCAGGGTGAGCAGATCTCGCTGACCCCGCTGGAGTTCGACCTGCTGGTGGCGCTGGCACGCAAACCTCGTCAGGTGTTTACTCGTGATGTGCTGCTCGAACAGGTGTGGGGTTACCGCCACCCCGCCGACACCCGTTTGGTGAACGTGCATGTGCAGCGACTGCGGGCCAAGGTCGAGAAAGACCCGGAGAACCCGCAGGTGGTGCTGACCGTTCGAGGAGTGGGATACAAGGCCGGACCTCCGTGATCCGCCGCCCATGATCTTCGGTTCCAGACGGCGCATCCACCGTCGGTCGGCCCCGCTGGTCCGCGGTCTGGGGGTGCTGGGTCGGGCCGTGAGTCTGGCCTGGCGTCGCTCGCTTCAGTTGCGGGTGGTCACGCTGACGCTGGGGCTCTCCCTTGCCGTCATCCTGGTGCTCGGCTTTGTGTTGACCAGCCAGATCACCGACCGCATTCTGGAAGTGAAGGTCGGCGCCGCGACCGAGGAGATCGAACGCGCCCGCACCACCGTCAGCGGCATCGTCGGCGGCGAGGAAACCCGGTCACTCGACAGCAGCCTGCAGCTGGCCCGCAACACCCTGATCGACCGCAAGGCCGACGCCGGGGCGGGGCTGGCCGGCACCTTCGACGCCGTGCTGATCGTGCCCGGCGACGGCCCGCGCGCAGCGACCGCCGCCGGACCCATCGACCAGATCCCGAACTCGTTGCGAGACTTCGTCAAAGCCGGACAGGTCAGCTACCAGTACGCCACCGTGCACACCGACGGCTTCTCCGGTCCGGCGCTGGTGATCGGCAGCCCGACGGCCTCGTCGACGTCCGCGGTGACCAATCTCGAGCTGTACCTGATCTTCCCGCTGAACAACGAACAGTCCACGATCGCGCTGGTGCGCGGCACCATGGCCACTGGTGGGGTGGTGCTGCTCGGCCTGCTCGCCGCGATCGCGTTGCTGGTGGCTCGCCAGATCGTGTTGCCGGTGCGGTCGGCGTCGCGCACCGCCGAACGGTTCGCCGAAGGTCACCTGAGTGAACGCATGCCGGTGCGCGGCGAGGACGACATGGCGCGGCTGGCCGTGTCGTTCAACGACATGGCCGAGAGCCTGCAGCGGCAGATCACCCAGCTCGAGGAGTTCGGAAACCTGCAGCGGCGCTTCACCTCTGACGTCAGCCACGAGCTGCGCACCCCGCTGACCACGGTGCGCATGGCGGCTGACCTCATCCACGACCACGCGGAGGAGTTGGACCCGGCGCTGCGGCGCTCCACCGAGCTGATGGTCAACGAACTCGACCGCTTCGAGTCACTGCTCAACGACCTGCTCGAGATCTCCCGCCACGACGCGGGCGTCGCCGAACTCGCCGTCGAGTCGGTCGACCTGCGCTCGATCGTGCGCAGCGCGCTCGACAACGTCGGGCATCTGGCCGAGGAGGCGTCGGTCGACATGATGGTCGACCTGCCCGGCGACGAGATCATCGCCGAAGTCGACCCGCGCCGCGTCGAACGCATCCTGCGCAACCTCATCGCCAACGCCATCGACCACGCCGAACGCAAACCCGTGCGCATCCGGATGGCCGCCGATGCCGACACCGTCGCGGTCACCGTCCGCGACTACGGCGTGGGCCTGCGGCCCGGCGAGGAGAAGCTGGTGTTCAGCCGGTTCTGGCGGGCCGACCCGTCGCGGGTGCGCCGCTCGGGCGGCACCGGCCTGGGCCTGGCGATCAGCATCGAAGACGCGCGGCTGCACCAGGGCCGGTTGGAAGCGTGGGGGGAGCCGGGCAAGGGCGCCTGCTTCCGGCTGACGCTGCCGCTGGTGCGCGGGCACAAGGTGACCAGCAGCCCGCTGCCGGTCAAACCGATCGGGGAGCCGGCAGGGGTGCCGACCCGCCGCCGTGAGCCTGCCGGGGAGAGCGTGTGACGCGCGCGCTCGGGGCGCTGCTGACAGTGCTCATCCTGGTCCTGGCCGGCTGCGCCGGCGTGCCGAGCTCCTCCTCACCGCAGGCGATCGGCACCGTGGACCGCCCCGCGCCGCCCAGCCTGCCCAAGCCCACGCCCGGCATGGACCCTGACGTGCTGCTGCGCGAATTCCTCAAAGCCACCGCCGATCCGGCTAGCCGGCACCTCGCGGCCCGGCAGTTCCTCACCGAATCAGCCTCCAGCGGGTGGGACGACGCGGGCAGCGCGCTGCTGATCGACAACGTGGTGTTCGTCGAAACCCGGACACCGGAACGAGTTTCGGTCAGCATGCGCGCCGACATCCTCGGCTCGCTGTCCGACATGGGGGTGTTCGAGACAGGGGAGGGGGCGCTGCCCGACCCCGGGCCGATCGAACTGATCAAGACACCCGGGGGCTGGCGCATCGACCGGCTCCCCAACGGCGTGTTCCTGGACTGGCAGCAGTTCCAGGCCACCTACAAGCGCAGCACCCTGTATTTCGCCGACCCGACCGGTAAGACCGTCGTACCCGACCCGCGCTATGTCGCCGTCTCCGAAACCGACCAGCTGGCAACCGAATTGGTCAGCAAGCTGATCGCCGGGCCGCGCCCGGAGATGGAGAAGACGGTCCGCAACCTGCTCGGCGCGCCGCTACGACTACGCGGGCCGGTGACGCGTGCCGACGGCGGCAAGACCGGCGTCGGGCGCGGCTACGGCGGGGCGCGCATCGACCTGGAGAACCTGTCCACCACCGACCCACACAGCCGACAACTGCTTGCCGCGCAACTGATCTGGACACTGTCGCGGGCCGGGATCAACGGGCCCTACGTCATCAACGCCGACGGCGCCGCCCTCGACGACCGGTTCGCCGACGGGTGGGACACCGGCGACGTCGCGGCCACCGATCCCGGTGCCGCCGATGGCGCTGCCGCCGGTCTGCACGCCCTCGTCGGCGGCTCCCTGGTTTCGCTCGACGGCCAGCGTGCCCCGCGGGTGCCGGGGTCGTTCGGCTCCATGCCCGGCCAGACCGCGGCGTCGCTGTCGCGCAGCGGGCAGGAGGTCGCCTCGATCGTCACGTTGCGGCCCGGCGCCCCCGACATGGCGTCCTCGCTGTGGGTGGGCCCTCTGGGCGGCAACGCCGCCCAGGCCATGGACGGTCGCAACCTGAGCCGGCCCAGCTGGGCACTCGACGACGCGATCTGGGTCGTCGTCGACGGCGTCAACGTGGTGCGCGTCATCCAGGATGCGTCCGGCCAGCCCGCCCGCATCCCCGTCGACGCCACCCTGGTGTCCGGCCGGTTCCCCGGCGTCATCACCGAACTGCAGCTTTCGCGGGACGGCACGCGCGCCGCGATGGTCATCGACCGGCACGTGATCCTCGCCGGCGTCGAGCAGACCCCCGGCGGCGGATACGCGCTGACCTATCCGCGCCGGCTCGGCTACGGGCTGGGCGACACCGTGGTGTCGCTGGGCTGGCGCACCGGCGACGACATCGTGGTCAGCCGCACCGACCCCCAGCACCCGGTGTCCTACGTCAATCTCGACGGGGTCAACTCCGACGGGCCCAGCCGCAACCTGCTGATGCCGGTCACCACGGTCGCCGCCAATCCGTCGGTGGTCTATGTCGCCGACGAGCGCGGCGTGCTCCAGCTGTCCGGATCGGGTGCCGAAGGCGACCCGTCGTGGGCCGAGGTTCGTCCGCTCATGGCACCGGGGGCCTTGCCGGTGCTGCCGGGCTGACAGATCAGCGAGAGAAGGGTTGGCATGGACATCAACAACATCGAGGTGCCGCGCAAGACAGTGCTCGCCGGTGCGGGGGTGGGCGTGGCCGCGGTCGCGCTGGCGGCATGTGCTGGCGGGTCGGATTCTCCCGAGGGGGAGTCCTCGTCGTCTTCGTCGGCCGCTTCGGGTGACTCGGGTGAGGCTTCTTCCGAACCCCTGACGAAAACCGGCGACGTCCCGGTGGGCTCCGGGGTGATCGTCGGCAAGACCGTCGTCACCCAGCCGACCGCAGGCGACTTCAAGGCGTTCTCGGCGGTGTGCACGCATTCGGGGTGCCTGGTGAACAACGTCGCCGACGGCACCATCGACTGTCCTTGCCACGGAAGCAAATTCAGCCTCGACGGGGCTGTCGTCAACGGTCCGGCCAAGAAACCCCTGGAGCCGGTAACGATCCGGGTGCAGGGGGATTCGATCGTTCAGGGATAGACCGGTGGGGCCTGCCTCTCCCGCAGGCCCACCGGTCTCGCACCAGAAGTTACCGGCTCTGGCGCGGGGGCCTGCGCGCCAATTGTCCGGACGCCAGTGAGAAGCCATGGCTGTAGAAGCCCGGTGATCACGACCCGGAACATCCCCCGCGAGCAGGAGGTGCCCCCAATTCCGCGGCGTGGGACCGGGACGTGTCGGAGGGGGCGGCCATAGTGGCGGCGTGCTCGATCTCGTCCTGCCACAGCAGTGCGGCGGCTGCGGTGCACCCGCGACCGCGTGGTGCACGGCGTGCGCGGAGGAACTCGCGGTCCGGCCCGACGAACCCCACCTGGTCACGCCGCGGCTGGACCCCGGCGTGCCCGTGTTCTCCCTGGGCCGCTACGCCGGGGCGCGCCGCCAGGCGGTCGTGGCCGCCAAGGAACGCGGCCGCACCGATCTGCTCGACCCGCTCGGGCAGGCCCTGGCCGCCGCCGTGGTCCATCTGCTGACCTGGGGTCTGCTCGACACCCCGCTCACGCTGGTGCCCGCCCCGACGCGGCGCACGTCCGCACGCCGCCGCGGCGGCGACCCCGTCACCCGCCTCGCTACTCACGCGGCCAGGGGATTGCCCGGCGTCACCATCGCACCGTCTCTGCGCCTGGCCCCGTTCACCCGTGACTCCGTCGGCTTGTCCAGCGCCGCCCGCCAATCCAACATCGCCGGGCGCATCCGGCCCACGCGTGGCATCGCCGGGATCACCGGTGATGCCGTCCTCGTCGACGACATCGTCACCACCGGGGCCACCGCCACGGAGTCGACCCGCGTCCTGCAAACACTCGGTGTCGCCATCGTCGCCGTCCTCGTGGTCGCGCACGCATGACCGACGGCGTTACCCGGACATCAAACTGCCGTGAAGAACTGAAAACAGGTCGGTCGAATCAGTGGCACGAACACATGAACAGCGACTACCTTCGACAACAACCATCCGTGAACATCTCACGGCGGCGCTCAGACACGAGACGCCGGTATCGCGCCCAGCGGTAGGAGGTGAGTAGTCGACACCTTGCACCGGCGAGTGGCGCCAACCCGATATGCCCCGTCGGCGCGATTTCTTCATCAGCAGGCACGCACGACGTGCATCCGCGAGAGAGAATCGAGTTGCCAAGCATGTCAGTAAATTCCGTGGACTCCGACAGCACGATGGTGATGGACCCCGACGCGACAGGAGCGTCCGACCCGACGTCTGGCGCCGAGGTGGTGGTGACCGGTCGCAACGTCGAGGTCCCCGACCACTTCCGCGTCTTCGTCGCCGAGAAGTTGTCACGCCTGGAACGATTCGACCGCACCATCTACCTCTTCGACGTCGAACTCGACCACGAGAAGAACCGACGTCAACGCAAGAACTGTCAGCATGTGGAGATCACCGCGAAGGGTCGCGGCCCCGTGGTCCGCGGTGAGGCCTGCGCCGACAGCTTCTACGCCGCCTTCGAAGCGGCTGTCAGCAAACTCGAAGCCCGGCTGCGCAAGAGCAAGGACCGGCGCAAGATCCACTACGGCGACAAGCGGCCGGAGTCGCTGCACGAAGCCACCGCGCTCGAGCGTCTCGACGCCGCGTTCGCGATGCCGACGGAGCCGGCCCCTCCGCAGACCGACACGCTCGACGACCACGAACCCGGCCGGATCGTGCGCACCAAGGAGCACCCGGCCACCCCGATGACCGTCGACGACGCGCTCTACGAAATGGAACTTGTCGGCCACGACTTCTTCCTTTTCCACGACAAGGAGAGCGACCGACCCTGCGTGGTGTACCGACGCCATGCCTACGACTACGGCTTGATTCGCCTGGCCTGAGCTGATCCGGCGCGCTCGAGCACCCTCGCGGTTGCCGGGCGCGCCGGGTTCGCCCCGTACGATGGGAACGTCCAACGCGTGACGCATCCATCGACGCAAGAGGTTATACAGCGTGCTCTCGAAGTTGCTCCGTCTCGGCGAAGGCCGCATGGTCAAGCGCCTCACGGGGGTGGCTGACTACGTCAACACCCTGTCCGACGACGTCGAGAAGCTCTCCGACGCCGAGCTGAGAGCCAAGACCGCCGCCTTCAAGGCCCGGCTGGCCGACGGCGAAGACCTCGACGACCTGCTGCCCGAGGCGTTCGCCGTGGCCCGCGAGGCGGCCTGGCGGGTGCTCAACCAGCGCCACTTCGACGTCCAGGTGATGGGCGGCGCCGCCCTGCACTTCGGCAACGTCGCCGAGATGAAGACCGGCGAGGGCAAGACGCTGACCGCCGTGCTGCCGGCCTACCTCAACGCGCTGACCGGCAAAGGCGTGCACATCGTCACCGTCAACGACTACCTGGCCAAGCGCGACGCCGAGCAGATGGGCCGCGTCCACCGCTTCCTCGGCCTCGACGTCGGCGTGATCCTCTCCCAGCTGTCTCCCGAAGAGCGCCGCACCGCGTACGCCGCCGACATCACCTACGGCACCAACGTCGAGTTCGGCTTCGACTACCTGCGCGACAACATGGCGCTGCGCCTCGAAGACTGCGTGCAGCGCGGCCACCACTACGCGATCGTCGACGAGGTCGACTCGATCCTCATCGACGAGGCCCGCACGCCGCTGATCATCTCCGGCCCAGTGGAGGGCGGTTCGAACTGGTACACCGAGTTCGCCCGGCTGGCCCCTCTGATGGAGAAGGACACCCACTACGAGGTCGACCTGAAGAAGCGCACCGTCGGCGTGCACGAGGCCGGCGTCGCGTTCGTCGAAGACCAGCTCGGCATCGAGAACCTGTACGAAGCGGCGAACTCGCCGCTGGTCAGCTACCTCAACAACGCGCTCAAGGCCAAGGAGCTCTTCGAGCGCGACAAGCACTACATCGTGCGCGACGGCGAGGTGCTCATCGTCGACGAGTTCACCGGCCGCATGCTGGTCGGTCGCCGCTACAACGAGGGTCTGCACCAGGCCATCGAGGCCAAGGAGCACGTCGAGATCAAGGCGGAGAACCAGACCGTCGCGACCGTGACCCTGCAGAACTACTTCCGGATGTACGACAAGCTCGCCGGCATGACCGGTACGGCCGAGACCGAGGCCGCCGAGCTACACGAGATCTACAAGCTGGGCGTCGTGCCGATCCCGACGAACAAGCCGATGATCCGCACCGACCAGTCCGACCTGATCTACAAGACCGAGGAAGCCAAGTTCATCGCGGTCGTCGACGACGTCACCGAGCGCTATGAGAAGGGCCAACCGGTGCTGATCGGCACGACGAGCGTGGAGCGCTCGGAGTTCCTCGCGCGCCAGTTCGAGAAGCGCCGCATTCCGCACAACGTGCTCAACGCCAAGTACCACGAGCAAGAAGCCGGCATCATCGCCGAGGCCGGGCGGATCGGCGCGGTCACCGTGGCCACCAACATGGCCGGTCGCGGCACCGACATCGTGCTCGGCGGCAACGTCGACTACCTGCTGGACCGGCAGCTGCGTCAGCGCGGCCTCGACCCGGTCGAGACCCCCGACGAGTACGAAGCGGCCTGGCACGAGGAGCTTCCCGCGGTCAAGGCGCAGGTCGCTGCCGAAGCCAAGGACGTCGTCGCCGCGGGCGGGCTCTACGTGCTCGGCACCGAACGCCACGAGTCCCGTCGCATCGACAACCAGCTGCGCGGCCGGTCGGGCCGCCAGGGCGACCCCGGCGAGTCCCGCTTCTACCTGTCGCTGGCCGACGAGCTGATGCGCCGCTTCAACGGCGCGACGCTGGAAACCCTGCTGACCCGGCTGAACCTGCCCGACGACGTGCCGATCGAGGCCAAGATGGTCTCCCGCGCCATCAAGAGCGCGCAGACGCAGGTCGAGCAGCAGAACTTCGACATCCGCAAGGAAGTGCTCAAGTACGACGAGGTGATGAACCAGCAGCGCAAGGTCATCTACGCCGAGCGCCGCCGCATCCTGGAAGGTGAGAATCTCGCCGAGCAGGCCCACACCATGCTCGTCGACGTGATCACCGCCTACGTCGACGGCGCCACCGCCGAGGGCTATTCCGAGGACTGGGACCTGGAGAAACTGTGGGAGAGCCTGCGTCAGCTCTACCCGGTCGGCATCGACCACAACGACCTGATCGACTCCGACGCCGTCGGCGAGCCCGGTGAGCTGACCCGCAAGGAACTGCTCGACGCGCTGATCGCCGACGCCGAGCGTGCCTACGCCGAGCGCGAGGCCGAGATCGAATCGCTCGCCGGTGAGGGGGCGATGCGGCAGCTGGAGCGCAACGTGCTGCTCAACGTGCTCGACCGCAAATGGCGTGAACACCTCTACGAGATGGACTACCTGCGCGAGGGCATCGGCCTGCGTGGGCTGGCCCAGCAGCGTCCCGAGGTCGAGTACGCGCGCGAGGGCTACGACATGTTCATCGGCATGCTCGACGGCATGAAGGAGGAGTCCGTCGGCTTCCTGTTCAACGTGCAGGTCGAGGCCGCGCCACAGCCGGCCGTCGCGCCGGTAGCGGCGCCGCCCGGGCTCGCCGATTTCGCCGCCGCAGCCGCTGCCGAGCAGGGCGCCCAGGGTGCGGTCGCCACCAAAGAGCGGCCGAACCCGTTGCGCACCAAGGGAATCGATGGCAACGGGCAGCCACCGCTGGTCTACACCGGGCCGTCTGAAGACGGGTCGGCAGAAGTCAAGCGGTCCGGCGGCGGTGGGGGCACCACCAAGCCCGGCGGCGGCACAACGCGTCGCGAACGCCGCGAGGCGGCGCGGGCCCAGAAGTCGGGCCGGCACGCGCGGCGTCGTTGATCAGCCGCTAGCCGATCTGCAGCGCCACCATCCGCCACGTCTCGCGGTGGCGCTCGATGCGCGCGGCGATCGCGTGGACGCGGCCGGAACGACTGAACGACGCGAACACCTCGGCCGCCGTCGTCTCGTCGGCGCCCGTGTGCACTGCGCGGACCCGAACCCGGTGCAGGGTCGCGCTGCCCGTGTGCGCGACGCGGGCGCGGACCAGGACCCGGTCGATCAGCGCCGGCGGCATCAGCGGACGGAGTTGGGCGATCGGCCGCCGCCGGTCGATCACCTCGATCACCAACAGCAGCGCGGCCTCGGCGAACGTCACGGCCGACTTCGGGGGCGGCGTCTCACGCGGCGCACTCCGGTGCGCACGGGCATGGTCACGAGCACGGTGCAGGGCGGACCCCGACGGTGTCGGACACGGCTGGCCCAGCGGGTGCGGGGCGGGCTCGTAGTCGATCACCGGCGCAGTGATCCAGGTCAGGGGCGAAAGAGACGCTGAGGTCATGACGGTTCTCCAGCTGTCGGCGAGGATGGCGCGTCTGCTGGAGAGTGGCAGACCTGTCGATGATGACACGCCCCACCGACCCCTCGATGCACCCGTTATGCGCGTCCCGCGGCCGTGCCGATACCGTGAGGCGTCTCGCGCGTGCACAGGGAGGAGGCGGCGGCGCAGTGGTGACCAGGTTGTCGTCGTCGGATGCCTCGTTCTTCCGGCTGGAGAGCTCCGCCACCCCGATGTACGTCGGATCCCTGCAGATCGTGCGCAAACCGCGCAACGGCCTGAGCTACGAGACACTGCTCGCCACCGTCGAACATCGCCTGCCGCAGATCCCGCGCTACCGGCAGAAGGTCCGCGAGGTCAGCTTCGGGCTGGCCCGGCCCGTGTGGATCGACGACCGCGACTTCGACATCACCTATCACATTCGCCGCTCGGCGCTGCCGTCGCCGGGCAGCGACGCACAGCTGCACGAGCTGATCGCCCGGCTGGGCTCCCGCCCGTTGGACAGATCCCGGCCGCTGTGGGAGATGTACCTGGTCGAAGGCCTGTCGAAGAACCGCCTCGCGATCTACACGAAATCGCACCAGGCACTGGTCAACGGCATGTCGGCGCTGGAGATCGGGCATGTCATCGCCGATCGCACCCAGAAGCAGCCAGAGTTCGACGAGGACATCTGGATTCCGGCCCGGGAGCCCACCGATCGGCAGCTGCTGCTCGGCGCCGTGGGCGAATGGATCGCTCGCCCCACCCAGCAGGCGGCCGCGATGCGCTCCGCGCTCGCCGAGGCAGTGACGAACACCGGCCAGCTCGTGGACCTCGGGCGGCGCGCCGCCGACGTCGCCCGCATCGTGGCCCGCGGCACCGCGCCCAGCAGCCCGCTGAACACCACGGTGTCCCGCAACCGGCGATTCTCGGTGGCCTCGGCCGGCCTCGAGGAGTTTCGGCTGGTGCGCGCGCGGTACGACTGCGACGTCAACGACGTGGTGCTCGCCGTCGTCGCCGGTGCTCTGCGTAACTGGTTGCTCTCGCGCGGGGAACCCGTCACGGCGACCACCACGGTGCGTGCGATGGCGCCGATGTCGGTCTACCCGGACACCGAGGCCGACTCGGCGAGTGCGGGGCAGGCGATCGGCGAGGTGGCGCCGTTTCTGATCGACCTGCCCGTCGGCGAAGGCAACGCGGTCGTGCGGCTGTCGCAGATCGCCCATGCCACCGAGTCGCACCCCACCGCGGGCAGCCTTGTCGACGCGCGCAGCATCATCACGCTGTCGGGTTTTGCGCCGCCGACCCTGCACGCGATGGGGATCCGGGTGGCGACCAGCTTCTCGGCCCGGCAGTTCAATCTGCTCATCACCAACGCGCCCGGCGCCCAGAAGCAGATGTACATTGCCGGCACCAAACTGCTCGAGACGTACTCCGTGCCGCCGCTGCTGCACAACCAGGCGCTGGCGATCGGTGTGACTTCCTACAACGGCACGCTGTACTTCGGCATCAACGCCGACCGGGACGCCATGAGCGACGTCGACATGCTGCCCGACCTGATGCGAGAGGCGCTCGACGAACTCGTGGAGGCCGCTCGGTAACCGCCGGGGATTTGACGAGTGCTGCCAGGCGGAGTCGAATGATGCGAATGTCGACCTCTGAAGACGAACTGGCCACGGGCGTTGCCGGCGGTAGGGACTCCACAGACACCGGGCCGATTCCCGTCGTGCACCCGGTGCTCGAGGTGCCCGTCGAGGAAGCGCACATCACCCGGTCGCGCGGCATCGATTGGGTGGTCTTCGGGGTCACCGCCGTCATCGCCCTCGCGTTTCTGGCCTGGGGATTCGTCAGCACCGACACCTTGGCCAGCGCGTCGGCGTCCGCGCTGACCTGGGTGATGGACAAGACCGGCTGGCTGTTCGTGCTGACCAGCACCGGGTTCGTCGTCTTCGTGCTGTACCTGGCCCTGGGCCGGTACGGCACCATTCCGCTGGGCCGGGATGACGAACCGCCGGAGTTCAACGGGATCTCCTGGGTCGCGATGATGTTCAGCGCAGGCATGGGCATCGGTCTGATGTTCTTCGGTGTCGCAGAGCCGCTGTCGCACTTCACCACACCGCCGCCCGGCACCGGCCCCGAAGGCAACCCCGAGGCCGTGCAGAACGCGTTGGCCACCACGCTGTTCCATTGGACGCTGCACCCATGGGCGATCTACGCCGTCGTCGGACTGGCGATTGCCTACGGCGTCTATCGCAAAGGCAGACTGCAGCTCATCAGTTCGGCATTCGAGCCGCTGCTCGGATCACGGGCCAACGGCTCGTGGGGCAAGGTCATCGACATGCTGGCGATCTTTGCCACGCTGTTCGGATCGGCCGCGTCACTAGGGTTGGGCGCGTTGCAGATTCGCAGCGGCCTGCAGATCGTGGCAGGGATCGGCCAGACCGGAAACAGGATTCTGATCGTGATCATCACGGTGCTCACCGTGTGCTTCGTGCTGTCGGCCGTGTCCGGGGTGTCGCGGGGTATCCAGTGGCTGTCGAACATCAACATGGTGCTTGCCGTGCTGCTGGCCGCCTTCGTCTTCGTGGTCGGCCCAACGGTTTTCATCCTCAATCTGCTGCCGACCTCGCTCGGGAGCTATTTCGCCGACCTCAACATGATGTCGGCGCGTACCGGTGCCGAGGGAAGCGCGGTCAACACCTGGCTGCAGTCGTGGACGATCTTCTACTGGGCATGGTGGGTGTCGTGGACGCCGTTCGTCGGTATGTTCATCGCCCGAATCTCGCGGGGCCGCACCATTCGTCAGTTCGTCGCCGGTGTGCTGGTCGTGCCGAGCCTGGTCTCGCTGGTCTGGTTCGCGATCTTCGGCGGCGCGGCGATCAACGTGCAGCAGAACGGAACCGACCTCGCCGGTGAAGGCGCGGTCGAAAACCAGTTGTTCACGCTGCTCGACCAGTATCCGATCGCGATCATCGCCAGCGTCGTGGTGATGATCCTGGTCGCCATCTTCTTCGTCTCCGGTGCTGACGCCGCGTCGATCGTGATGGGCTCGCTGTCGCAGAAGGGCACGATTCACCCGAGCCGGGGCACCGTGATCTTCTGGGGCGTGGCCACCGGTGCCGTCGCGGCGGTCATGCTGCTGGTGGGCGGCGAGGACGCCCTGACCGGCCTGCAGACCATCACGATCATCGCCGCGCTGCCGTTCCTGCTGGTGATGGTCGCGATGGCCGTGGCCCTGCTCAAGGACCTCCGCCGCGATCCGAAGATCCTGCGCCGCGAGTACGCCGCGGAAGTGGTCAACAGCGCGGTGGTCGCCGGGGTGACCCAGCACGGCGACGACTTCAGAATCCCGGTCGAGAGACACCCCAACCGCGACGACGGCGCAGACTCACCGACGACTCCGTCGGCGCCGTAGGGCAGGCGCTTGCCACTACGCTCGGCGGAGTGCGCGTCTTTGTCCCCGCGACCCTGGCCATGCTGCAGCGGCTGGTGGCCGACGGAACTCTCCGTCCCGTCAACGGCACCGCGTTCGCGGTGACACCCACGTTGCGGGAGGCCTACGCCGAGGGTGACGAGGACGAATTGGCCGACGTCGCGCTCCGCGATGCCGCGCTGGCGTCGTTGCGGTTGCTCGGCGAGGAGGGCGACAGTGCGCTGCCGAGCCGGCGCGCCGTTCTCGAAGTCGACGCCGACGACGTCACGCTGCGACCCGACCTCGACGATGCGGTGGTGCGCGTGGCGGGCGAGATCGCACTGCCCCAGGTGATCGCCGCGTACGTCGACAATGCCGCCGCCGAGTCGGCGGTGGCGGCCGCCGTGGCCGCCGTCGACGAGGCGGACCTCGGTGACGAGGACGCCGAGCTGACGGTGGGGGACGCGCAGGACCACGATCTGGCCTGGTACGCGGCGCAGGAGCTGCCTTTCCTTCTCGAGCTGCTGTGAGGGGCTGGCTACGGCTCCGTAAGTTACGGTACCGTAGGTTGAGCAACAGCGATCCGGCAGGAGCTCCCATGGCCAAGACCACGATCAAAACGACGGCCAAGGTCGCCGACACGGTGCGGCCGTCCGTCGCCGGGGCGAAAGAGCGGCCCGGTCTGCACTTTCTGCGCACCGTCGCGGGCCGCATCACCACGCCACTGCTGCCCGACGACTATCTGAAGCTGGCCAACCCGCTGTGGTCGGCGCGCGAACTGCGCGGCCGCGTGCTCGAGGTGCGGCGTGAGACCGAAGATTCGGCCACCCTCGTCATCAAGCCGGGTTGGGGCTTTTCCTTCGACTACCAGGCCGGTCAGTACATCGGCATCGGCCTGCTGGTCGACGGGCGATGGCGGTGGCGGTCCTATTCGCTGACCAGCAGCCCCGTCACCAGCAAGGGCTCGCGCACCATCACGATCACCGTCAAGGCGATGCCCGAGGGCTTCCTGTCCACCCACCTCGTCGGTGGCGTCGAACCCGGCACGATCGTCAGATTGGCTGCGCCGCAAGGCAATTTCGTGATGCCGGACCCGGCCCCGGCGTCGGTGCTCTTCCTGACCGCGGGCTCGGGCATCACGCCCGTGATCTCGATGCTGCGCACCCTGAGCCGCCGGGGTCAGCTCGGGAACGTGGTGCACGTGCACTCCGCACCCACCGCGGCCGACGTACTGTTCGCCGAAGAACTCTCGGCGATGGCCTACCGACACAGTGATTACCGCCTGATTTTGCGGGCAACCCGTACTGAGGGCCGACTCGATCTGTCCCGCCTCGACGAGGTGGTGCCGGACTGGCGTGATCGGCAGACGTGGGCGTGTGGGCCCGCCGCAATGCTGGAAGCGGCGGAGCGCACCTGGGCGGATGAAGGGCTCGCCGACCGGTTGCACCTCGAGCGATTCGCGGTCGCGCGAACCAGCCACGGCAGCGGGGGCACTGTCGCATTCGCCCGGGCCGGGAAAGAGGTCGTGGTCGACGGCGCGACCTCGCTGATGGATGCCGGCGAAGCGGCGGGTATCCAGATGCCCTTCGGCTGCCGAATGGGCATCTGTCAATCGTGTGTCGTCGGTCTGCTCGACGGGCATGTGAAGGACTTGAGGACCGGCGTCGAGCACGAACCCGGCAGTCGGGTGCAGACCTGCATCTCGGCGGCATCCGGCGACTGCGTACTCGACGTGTGACCTTTACCGGCTAGTAACCTACGGATTCGTAGGTTACGCTAGCGTAGGTAGCGAGAGGAGGGTGGAACCCATGGCAATAACCGACGTACCCGAGTTCGCGCATCTGTCCGACGCGGACATCGAAGGCCTCACGCGTGAGCTCGACGCGATCAGGCAGGACATCGAAGACTCCCGCGGGGCGCGCGACGCGCGCTACATCCGCCGCACGATTGCTTTTCAGCGTGCCCTGGAAGTCGCCGGCCGCCTTCTGCTGGCCGGTAGCTCCAAGCGCGCGTACTGGTGGGCCGGCGCGACGACGCTGGGTGTGGCCAAGATCGTCGAGAACATGGAGATCGGCCACAACGTCATGCACGGCCAGTGGGATTGGATGAACGATCCCGAGATCCACTCCTCGTCGTGGGAGTGGGACATGAGCGGCGCGTCCAAGCATTGGCGTTTCACTCACAACTTCATGCACCACAAGTACACGAACATCCTGGGCATGGACGACGACGTGGGCTACGGCGTCATCCGCGTGACCCGCGATCAGCGCTGGACGCCCATGAATCTGGGCAATCTTTTCTTCAACACCCTGCTGTGTGTGGCGTTCGAGTGGGGCGTCGGCCTTCAGCACCTCGAGCTGGGCAAGATCTTCAAGGGTCGCGACGATCGCAAGGCCACGATGGTGCGCATCAAGGAGTTCGGCGTCAAGGCCGGCCATCAGGTGGCCAAGGACTATGTGGCCTATCCGGCGCTGACGTCACTGTCGCCGCGCGCGTCGTTCACGTCCACGCTGAAGGCCAACGCGATGGCCAACGTCATCCGCAACGTGTGGGCCAACGCAGTGATCTTCTGCGGCCACTTCCCGGACGGCGCAGAGAAATTCACCAAGACCGACATGATCGGGGAGACCCGCGGCGAGTGGTACCTGCGTCAGATGCTGGGCAGCGCGAACTTCGAGAACGGCCCGGTGCTGCGCTTCATGAGCGGCAACCTGTGCCACCAGATCGAACACCACCTGTTCCCGGACCTGCCGAGCAACCGCTATTACGAGATCTCGGTGCGGGTTCGGGAGATCTGCGACAAGTACGACCTGCCGTACACGACGGGCTCGTTCCTGATGCAGTACGGCAAATCGTGGCGCACGATCGCGAAACTGTCACTGCCCGACCGGTTTTTGAGGGACACCGCCGACGACGCGCCCGAGACCCGTAGCGAGCGGATGTTCGTCGACCTGGATCCGACGGAGCGGCGTGGCTTGAAGTCTTCGATCGCCGCGGTCCGAGCGCGTCGACGTGCCCGCAAGGCAGCGGCCCTCGAGCGTCGAGACATGGCTGCCTGATTCTCCTGGCGAGCAGACACAAACTCGAGTGACACGCCGCGGCGTAGCTCGAGTTTGTGTCTGCTCGCGCATGTGAGGCGACTAGGGCACGTAGTCGAACGTGTCCGGGTTGGGCCCGGTGCGGCCGTCCTCGCCCTTGTCCAACGCCGAGATCGCTTGTAAGTCTTCATTTCCGAGCTCGAAATCGAACAGCGCGAAGTTGTCCTTGATGCGCTGCTCGGTCACCGACTTCGGGAACACGATGTCGCCGCGCTGGATGTGCCACCGCAGCACCACCTGGGCCGGAGTCTTGCCGACCTGATCCGCGATGCGCGTGATCACCGGATCGTCGAGCACCTTGCCCTGCGCGATCGGCGACCAGGCCTCGGTCGCGATGCCGTGCTCGGTGCCGTAGGCACGCACCCGCTCGTTGGTGAAGTACGGGTGCACCTCGATCTGATTGACAGCAGGCACCGTGTCCGTCTCCGCGGCCAGCCGCTCGAGATGCTCCACCTGGAAATTCGAGACGCCGATGCTTCGCGCTCGGCCGTCTTTGGCGAACTCCTCCAACGTCTTCCACGTCGACACGTAGTCACCGTCGTAGAGCGTGGGCAGCGGCCAGTGGATCAGAAACAGGTCGACGTAATCGAAACCGAGTTCCGACAGCGTCTTGTCGAAGGCCCGTCGTGCGTCATCGGGTTTGTGGAACCCGTTGTTCAGCTTGCTGGTGACGAACACCTCGCCGCGATCGACGCCGGCGTTGCGGATGCCCTCGCCGACACCCTTCTCGTTCTGGTACATCTCCGCGGTGTCGATGTGGCGATAGCCGATGTCGAGTGCCGTCTTCACCGCGTCGGCGGTGTCCTCGGGCGGGATCTGGTAGACGCCGAATCCCAGCTGGGGGATTGTCGCGCCGTTGTTCAACGTGATGGTGGGTACTTGAGTCACAATGCTTTCCTCCTTCGCGGGGCAGCGTATCCGCGGGAAGGGGGCGGCAAACCCTGCGCGATCGCAGGGCGAAAAGACTCAGGCTTCTCGCAGGACCGCCAACAGGCGGCGCGCCGCGGCGACGCGGTCGGCGGCCGGGCCGGACAGCGCGTCCAGCGCGCACTCCGGGTCTGCGGGCGGGCCCATGTGTCCGCAGCCGCGTGGGCAGTCCTCGATGGCGTCCGCCAGATCGGAGAAGGCCATCACGACGTCGTCGGGGGCAATGTGGGCCAGGCCGAACGACCGGATACCCGGCGTATCGATCACCCACCCCCCGGCGGCCAGCGGTAGCGCCACCGACTGGGTCGACGTGTGCCTGCCGCGTCCGATGTCGGTGACGGCGCCGGTGGCCCGTTCCGCTTCGGGCACAAGGCGATTCACCAACGTCGACTTGCCCACCCCGGAGTGTCCGAGCAGCACCGTCACTTTGTCGGCGAGCAGGGCCTGCACCGACTCCAGGGCGTCTGCCCGGCCAGCGGTCGCGATCGTCAGGTCCAGACCGGCGAACTGCGCGGCGAACGGCTCGGGCGGGGCGAGGTCGGTCTTGGTCAGGCACAGGATCGGGGTCAGGCCGCCGGCGTAGGCCGCGATCAGCGCCCGCTCGACCAGCCCGGTGCGCGGCGGCGGATCGGCCAGCGCCACCACGATCAGAAGCTGATCGGCATTGGCGACGACGACCCGCTCAGTCGGATCGGTGTCATCGGATGTCCGGCGCAACACCGTCCGCCGCTCTGCCCGCCGCACGATGCGCGCCAACGTATCGGTGCGGCCCGACAGATCACCGACGACGTCGACGTCGTCCCCGACGACGATCGGGGTGCGGCCCAGCTCGCGGGCCCGCATCGCGGTGACCGGCCGGTCGGGATCGCCGTCGAGCACACAACCCCACCGGCCCCGGTCGACGGTGACGACCATGGCGTGGCGGGCGTCGGCATGGTCGGGTCGGGTCTTGGTCCGCGGCCGCGAGCCGCGACCGGGCCGGACCCGGACGTCGGACTCGTCGTACTCGCGTCGACTCAAAGGCCGGCCGTGATGTCGTTCTGGCCGGCCAGCATGTCGGCCCACAGCTGCGGAAAGTCTGGCAGCGTCTTGGCGGTGGTGCCGATGTTCTCCACCTCGATGCCGGGCACGCGCAGCCCGATGATCGCGCCGGCGGTGGCCATCCGGTGGTCGGCGTAGGACTGCCACACGCCGGCGTGCATGGGTTGCGCGGTGATCGTCAGTCCGTCGTCGGTCTCTTCGCACTGACCGCCGATCCGGTTGATCTCGGTGCGCAACGCCGCCAACCGGTCCGTCTCGTGCCCGCGTAGGTGCGCGATGCCGCGTAGGTGGCTCACCGATCCTGGGGTGGCCAGTGCGGCCATCGCCGCGACCGAAGGGGCCAGCTCGCCGACGGCGCGCAGGTCGACGTCGACGCCGTCGTAGGTGGCGGTGCCCTGCACCTCGAGGTAGGAGTCGCCGCGGCGCGCGACCGCGCCGAAGTCCTTCAGTATCGACAGAATCGCCTGAGCCGGCTGGACGCTGACATCGGGCCACCCGGTCACCCGGACGCTGCCACCGCTCACCACGGCGGCGGCCAGGAACGGCACGGAGTTGGACAGGTCCGGCTCGATCGCCCAGTCGTGGGCGGCGATCGGCCCGTGCGAGACCCGCCATCGATTCGCGGTGGTGTCGTCGACGGTCACCCCGGCCTCGCGCAGCATCGCCACGGTCATCGCGATGTGCGGAGCCGAGGGCACCTCGGTACCGGTGTGCACGATCGTGAGGCCCTCGTCGAACGCGGCGCCGGACAACAGCAGTCCGGAGACGAACTGCGACGATCCTGACGCGTCGATCTCCACGGTGCCGCCGCGCACGGCTCCCGCGCCGCGCACCTCGAACGGCAGACCGGTGCCGTCGACGCCAACGCCGAGCCCACGCAGCCCGTCGAGCAGCGGGGCGATCGGGCGGGCCCGCGCCTGTTCGTCGCCGTCGAAGGTCACCGACTCGGTACTCAGCGCCGCGACAGGCGGCAGGAAGCGCAGCACCGTGCCTGCCAGCCCGCAGTCGATGCGGGTGCCGGGCCGGGGGGCCAGCGCGCCGCTGACCGTCAGCGCGGTGTCGTCGGCGGCAGACGCCTCGACCTGGAGCCCGAGTGCCTGCAGCGCAGCGATCATCAGGTCGGTGTCGCGGCTGCGCAACGCCCCGGAGACGGTCGAGGTGCCGCCGTCGGCCGCGGCGAGTGCAGCCAGCACCAGGGCGCGATTGGTCTGCGACTTCGAGCCGGGCACCGTCACGGTGGCGTGGACAGGGGTCGCGGTCGACGGTGCCGGCCAAGTGCTCACAGGGTTCATTGTGGTCCATCCTGACCTGTCGCTGGTTTCTGCCACCATGGGGACCATGTGCGGGCGATTCGCGGTGACCACCGATCCGGCGCTGCTGGCCGAGAAGATCAAGGCCATCGACGAGGCCACCTCCCAGCTGAAGGAGCCGCCGGCGCCGAACTACAACGTCGCTCCCACGACCACGGTGGCCACTGTCGTGAAGCGGCACACCGACCCTGACGACGAATCGACGCGCCGGGTGCGGCTGATGCGCTGGGGTCTGGTGCCGCCGTGGGCCAAGTCCACCGACAGCGGCGCCCCGGACACCAAGGGCCCGCTGCTGATCAACGCCCGCTCCGACAAGGTCACCAGCTCGCCGGCGTTCCGGAGCTCCGCCAAGGCCAAGCGGTGCCTGGTGCCGATGGACGGCTGGTACGAGTGGCAGGGGCAGAAGGGTGCCAAGACGCCGTTCTTCATGCATGCGGTCGACGGGGAACCGCTGTTCATGGCGGGGCTGTGGTCGTCGTGGCGGCCCAAGGGCGCACCGAAGGACGCACCACCGCTGCTGAGCTGCACGATCATCACCACGGATGCGGCCGGTCCACTCGCCGAGATCCACGACCGCATGCCGTTGACGATCAGTGCCGGCGATTGGGATCACTGGCTCGATCCCGACGCCCCGATCGACGAGGGCTTGCTGCGCGGCCACGGCGACCTGGACCGGATCGCTGTTCGT
This sequence comes from Actinomycetota bacterium, assembly GCA_040752555.1. Classification (GTDB taxonomy): domain Bacteria; phylum Actinomycetota; class Actinomycetes; order Mycobacteriales; family Mycobacteriaceae; genus Mycobacterium. The sequence continues at coordinate 116,821 of JBFMGT010000002.1, forward strand.
GAGGTGTCGCGTCTGGTCAACAGCGTCCGCAACAACGGTCCAGAGTTGATCGAGCCCGTCGAGCCGCAGGCCGAGCAGGGCACCCTGCTGTGAGCATGCCGCTGACCGATCCGGCGGTGCTCGACGCGCTCGCCGCAGACGTGGCGGCCGCGCAGTACACCACCGACGGGGTCGCAGCTCTGCTCGGCGCCGACGCCGGGGGAGCGTTCAGCCGGGGCTTGTGGTGGTCGGCGTTGCGGGCCACCGACCACGCGCCCGCCGCCGCCCAGCCGCTGGCCACGCTGGTGCGCCTGTTTCTCCTCGGAGCTGACGAGCCCCGCGACCGCGTGGCGCAGGCGTTCCCGGCAACCGGCGTGGACGCACTGATCGCCGCCGGGGTCGTGCAACCCGCCGCCGCGGACACCGTTCGGGCGGTGCTGGACATCCGGCCGCACAGCGACGGCGCACGCGATTTCCTCGTCGTGTCCGACCAGGACGCGGCGCTGCGCCCCGGCCCCGTGCGTCGCGATCACGTCCTCGGCATCGGTGGTGCGTCGATCTCGTTGGCGCACGCCGTGATTCGTCCGCACGTCGGCCGTGCGCTCGACGTCGGCACCGGATGCGGCATCCAGGCGCTCCACCTTGCGGGTCACTGCGACGAGGTCGTCGCCACCGACACCAACGAGCGCGCGCTCGCGCTGGCAGCGGCAACGGCCCGGCTCAACGGCATGTCGTGGGACCTGCGGGCCGGCAGCCTGTTCGAACCCGTCGCGGGGGAGCGGTTCGACCTCGTGGTCTCCAATCCGCCGTTCGTGGTGGGCGTGGGCGACCTCGATTACATCTACCGCGACTCCGGCATGGTGGGAGACGCGCTGTGCGAGAACATGATCCGTCAGGTCGGCGAGCACCTGGAGCCCGGCGGCACCGCGCAGATCATGGCGAACTGGATTGTGCGTGACGGCCAGGACTGGCGCGAGCGGGTGCGGGGCTGGCTCGACGGCAGCGGCCTGCACGCGTGGGTGGTGCAACGGGAATTCGCCGATCCGATCAGCTACGTCTCGTTGTGGACGTCGGACGCGGGCGAACTGCCCGAAGAGGCGGCGCGGCGCGGCGGACGCTGGCTGGACTGGTTCGACGCCGAAGGCATCGCCGGTGTGGGCATGGGCATGGTCGTGGTGCGCGCGCCCCGCCGCGGTGACAACCGGCCGGCTGAGCAGATACTCGAGGAGATCACCGGCGCCGACGAGCAGCTGACCGGACCCGAGGTGGAGGCGTTCTTCGCCCGGCGCGAATACCTGCACCAGACCAGCGACGACCGGCTGCTCGCGACGAGGTTGACCACGGCGCCGGTGTTCCTCGACGAGCAGTCACTGCCCGGGCCGGACGGTTGGCAGACCGTCGGTGCCGCCGTCCGCCGCCCCGGTGGACCCGGCGCGGTCATCGGCGTCGACGAGGTGTCGCGGGCGCTGTTCGCGGGGTGCCGCGGCGAAGTGCCGCTCGGCATGCTGATCGAGCTGCTGGCCGCCCATCACGGCGTCGACGCCGATGCGCTGGCCGCCGCCGCGCTGCCGGTGGTCCGCGAGGCGATCGGCCGGGGCATCCTCTACGAGGCGCGGTAGACCGCGCTGACCACCACATAGGGCGAGGTGAACGACACCACGCCCGACGGCTCGGCGTGCTGTTGCAGCGCCGCGGCGAATGCCGCGGCCAGCTCCTGGCGGGCGGCACCGGCGCGGGCGAACGTCGCGACATGCAGCGGTGATTCGGTCTGCAGCCAGTCCACGGCGTCGGGCACCGACGCGAACTCCCAACGATGGTCGCCCCGATCGAACCGAAGGTCGGTGAAGTGCGGACTCAGTCGATCGGTGACGATGGTCTCGTCGCCCCACTGATCGGGGCTGAAGTCCGCCGTCGCGGGCGCGCCCAGGACCTCGACCACCGGATCGAACAGAGGGTTGTTCCCGGCCCGCACCCACGACGAAAATGCCAGTATGCCTTCGGGTTTGAGAATCCGAACGATCTCGGTGACCTGCCGGTCCGGCTCGACGAAGATGATCCCCATGCTGGACACGGCGACGTCGAACGACTGTGAGGGCAGCCCGGTATCGGCGGCGTCACCGACGGTCCAGTTGATATGGGGCGCCCGCTGCCTGGCCAGATCGATCAGTTCGGGTGTGACGTCGACGCCGGTGACCTGCGCGCCCCGCGTGTCGGCCGCCATCGCGGCGCTGCCGGTGCCGCAAGCCAGGTCGACCACGGTCGCGTCCGACAGCGGGCGTCGCCGTGCGGCAGCGTCGACGACGTGTTCGGCGATGGAGGCGATGCGTTGTCCGACGGAGTCATAGCGCCCCGCGGACCAGATCGATGACGAGGACACGCAGACCAGCGTGCCACGTTGTGCCGCTGATCGGGTCCCTACGCCAAGCGCCGCCCCCCGCCCCTGCCGCCGGAGGAAGACTCAGGGCTGCGTGTAGCCGGGCGGGTTCGCCGAGTCGACCCAGAAGTCCACGCCCAGATCCGATCCGGGCACGCAGTCGTAGACCGAGAGATCGGTGACGCCCGACTCCAGCAGCACGTCTTCGCAGAGCAGCGTGTGGCCGGTGTAGCTCGACGGCTTGGTCAACACGGCGTAGGCCGCATCGGAGTACACCTCCGGCTTGCGCGAACGCTTCATGGACTCATCGCCGCCGAGGAGGTTCTGCACCGCGGCGGTGGCCACCATCGTGCGCGGCCACAGCGTGTTCGACGCGATACCGGCCTCGCGCATCTCCTCGGCAATCCCTAATGCGCACAAAGTCATTCCGAACTTCGCCATCATGTACGGCGTCGGCGTGAGCCACTTGGGCTCCAGCAGCACCGGCGGGGACAGCGTCAGGATGTGCGGATTCTCGCGGCCTTTCATGTGCGGGATGCAGGCCTGCGACACCGCGTAGGTGCCCCGTACCTGGATGCCGTTCATCAGATCGAACCGCTTGAGCGGCACATCCTCGATCGAGCCGAGGTTGATCGCCGAGGCGTTGTTGACGCAGATGTCGATGCCGCCGAACTGCTCGACCGCGGCGGCGACCGCTGCCGCCACCGAATCACCGTCGCGGACGTCGCCGACGATCGGCAGAGCCTGCCCGCCGACCTCCTCGATTTCTTTGGCCGCGGTGTAGATGGTGCCCGGCAGCTTCGGGTGCGGTTCGGCAGTCTTGGCGACCAGCGCGATGTTGGCGCCGTCGGAGGCGACCCGTTTGGCGATCGCCAGCCCGATTCCGCGGCTGGCTCCTGAGATGAACATCGTTTTTCCCGCGAGTGACATGGGCTTCACCCTAGAGCGCGGTGATCTCGGCGGTGACCGCGTTGGTCAGTCGGATCAGATCCGCCGGAGCCAGCGCGACGTCCAGGCCGCGCTTACCGGCACTGCACAGCACCCGATCCCACCGCAGCGCCGAAGAGTCCACGACTGTCGGCAGCGGCTTGCGCTGCCCCAGCGGGGAGATCCCGCCCACGACGTAGCCGGTGGAGCGCTGCGCGGCGGCCGGATCCGCCATGGTCGCCTTGGCCGCTCCCAGCGCGGCCGCGGCGGACTTCAGCGACAGCTTCTCCGGCACCGGCAGCACCGCGACCCCGAGGCCCGTCGGCAGCGCGACGACCAACGTCTTGAAGATCTGTTCGGCCACCACCCCGTCACCCGCTAGCTCCTCGACCGCCTCGTCACCGAAAGCTTCCGTGCGGGGATCGTGCCGGTACGTCAGCACGGTGTGCGGCACCCCGGCCGCCATCAGGGCTGCGATCGCCGGTGTCGCTGCGCGGGCCACCGGCACAGCGTACGGCGCGGTCCGAACACCACCGGGAACAGCGCCGCCGCCGACGCTGTTGATCTCGGACAGCTGTGCTGGTGTTGGGCCAGCGAGCAGAAGTCGTCGGTCGTGACCTCTAGGATCAACAGAAGGGGATAGATGGTGCCAACGTTGGCCGTGGAGGCTCCGTTGCGTCTGGTGCGCTCACCGGACCTGCTCGATGGTGCCGCAACAGAAGGGACGGTGTTCCTGAGGATGACCGACACCGACGGGTTGGCAAGCGAAGCCACCCTCGATCCAGACATCAAGCCGGCGGCGGACGAGACCGACGCCGAGCTGACCGCTCGCTTCGAGCGGGACGCGATCCCGCTGCTCGATCAGCTGTACGGCGGCGCTCTGCGGATGACGCGCAATCCCGCCGACGCCGAGGACCTGCTGCAGGAAACCATGGTCAAGGCCTACGCCGGGTTCCGCTCCTTCAGGGCGGGCACCAACCTCAAGGCGTGGCTGTACCGGATCCTGACCAACACCTACATCAACAGCTACCGCAAGAAGCAGCGCCAGCCGTCGGAGTACCCGACCGAGGAGATCACCGACTGGCAGCTGGCGGCCAACGCCGAGCACTCCTCGACGGGGCTGCGGTCCGCCGAGGTGGAGGCGCTGGAGATGCTGCCCGACAGTGAGATCAAGGAAGCCCTGCAGGCGCTACCCGAAGAATTCCGGATGGCTGTCTATTACGCCGATGTGGAGGGTTTCCCCTACAAGGAGATCGCCGAGATCATGGATACGCCGATAGGGACGGTGATGTCGCGACTACACCGCGGCAGGCGCCAATTGCGCGAGTTGTTGGCTGATGTGGCCCGCGACCGCGGCTTCATTCGAGGCCAGCAGGCCGAGGCAACGCAGGAGGTCACGTCATGAGTGGCACGCAGGGCGCTTCCGACGAAGAGCGCTGGACCCCGCCCATCGGTCCGATCGACCCCGAGCACCCCGAGTGTGCCGCGGTGATCGCCGAGGTGTGGACGCTGCTCGACGGAGAGTGCACCGTCGAGACCCGCGACAAGCTGCGTCAGCACCTGGAAGAGTGCCCGACCTGCCTGCGTCATTACGGCATCGAGGAGAAGATCAAGCGGTTGATCGCCACCAAGTGCAGCGGCGAGCGGGCGCCGGAAAGCCTGCGGGAACGGCTGCGCATCCAGATCAGCCAGACCACGATCATCCGGGGCGGCTGAGCCCCGCAACCTCCAGCCAACGCAAAACCGCCCGGCTTCACAAGGAAGTCCGGGCGGTTTTTCGTTGCTTCGAGCGGTCAGCGCACTGACTTCGACCCGCAGTTGGGTCGCTTGCCGTGATTGGCCTTGCTGTGCTTCCGATCGCGCTTCTTGCGGCCCCGCTTGGCCATCATCTACCTCCGAATTGCTCGACTGATTGCAGACATTCTCTCATGGGCCCGTTGATGGTCTGTCCACAGTCCAGATCCAGAAGGGGTGTGGTTCGATAGACCGGACAAGACGCCGGTGGGATGAGTGGGGTTGAAGATGGCCGAGGACGTTCGCGCGGAAATCGTGGCCAGTGTGCTCGAGGTCGTGGTCAGCGAGGGCGATCAGATCGGCGAAGGCGACACCCTGGTGCTGCTCGAGTCGATGAAGATGGAGATTCCGGTGCTCGCCGAGGTCGCCGGCACGGTGAGCAAGGTCAGCGTCTCGGTCGGCGACGTGATCCAGGCCGGCGACCTCATCGCCGTCATCAGCTAGCCCGCGAGCCATGTCCACTCTCGGTGACCTGCTCGCCGAGCACACGGTCCTACCCGGGAACGCCGTCGATCACCTGCACGCCGTCGTCGGCGAGTGGCAACTTCTGGCCGACCTGTCGTTCGCGGACTTCCTCATGTGGGTGCGCCGCGACGACGGCCGGGTGGTGTGCGTGGCCCAGGTCAGGCCCAACACCGCGCCCACCGTCCTGCTGGCCGACGCCGTCGGCACCATCGCCGAGACCGAGAAAGTGCCGATGATCGCGACGGCATTCGACTCGGGCGCCATCGGGCGGTCCACGATCGAAGGCACCGACGGTTCACCCGGCCTGAACGTCGAGGTCGTCCCCGTCAGGCACGGCTCCGACGTCGTCGCCGTCCTGACCCATCAGACTTCCCTGGCGCCGCGGCAGGCGAGCCCGCTGGAGGCTGCTTACGTGGACTGCTCCGCCGACCTGCTGCTGATGCTGTCGGAAGGGACCTTTCCGAACGTCGGCGACCTGGCGATGTCACGCTCGAGTCCCCGCGTCGGCGACGGCTTCATCCGGCTCGATCCGGCCGGGGTGGTCACCTTCGCGAGTCCGAACGCGATATCGGCCTATCACCGCATGGGGCTGACGGCCGAGCTCGAGGGGCACAACCTCGTCGCCGTGACCCGGCCGCTGATCTCTGACCCCTTCGAGGCGCAGGAACTGGCCAACCACATCCGAGACTCCCTCGCCGGGGGGTCCAGCATGCGCATGGAGGTCGACGCCGGCGGCGCTGCGGTGCTGCTGCGCACGCTGCCGCTGCTGGCCCACGGTGCGGCCGTCGGGGCGGCGGTGCTGATCCGCGACGTCACCGAGGTCAAACGCCGCGACCGGGCGCTGCTGTCCAAGGACGCGACGATCCGGGAGATCCATCACCGGGTGAAGAACAACTTGCAGACCGTCGCCGCCCTGCTGCGGTTACAGGCCCGCCGCACGACCAACATCGAGGGTCGCGAAGCGCTGATCGAGTCGGTGCGCCGGGTGTCGTCGATCGCGCTGGTGCACGACGCCCTGTCGATGTCGGTCGACGAAGAGGTGAACCTGGACGAGGTCATCGACCGCATCCTGCCGATCATGAACGACGTCGCCACGGTGGATTCGCCGATCCGGATCAACCGGGTGGGGGAATTGGGTGTGCTCGACGCCGACCGGGCGACCGCGCTGATCATGGTGATCACCGAGCTGGTGCAGAACGCCATCGAGCACGCATTCGACAGCACGACCGCCACCGGCTGCGTGACGATCCGGGCGGAGCGGTCGGCGCGCTGGCTCGACGTGGTTGTACACGACGACGGGCGCGGATTGCCCTCAGGCTTCAGCCTGGAGAAGTCCGACCGACTCGGGTTGCAGATCGTGCGGACGCTGGTGTCGGCCGAACTCGACGGATCGCTGGGAATGCACGACGTGCCGGACGGGGGAACCGATGTCGTGCTGCGGGTGCCTATCGGACGCCGCGGCCGTACCAGTCAATTCTGAGCGGTGCAGACCACGACAATTCTCGTGTTCGCAATTCGGATAGCTGGCGTGTAATTCAGTTCACATAGTTACGGCCCCGACTTTCGTCGGGGCCGTCACCAGTAATTCCGCGATCTACTCAGACGCCCGAGCGAGCCTTCGTCCGCGCATTGCGACGCTTGAGCGCGCGACGCTCGTCCTCGCTCATGCCACCCCAGACGCCGGCATCCTGGCCGGAGTCCAAAGCCCAGCTCAGGCACTCCGCGGTGACGGGGCACCGGTTGCACACGAGCTTCGCGTCAGCGATCTGCGCGAGGGCCGGGCCGCTGTTCCCCACCGGGAAGAACAGTTCCGGATCCTCGTCGCGACAGACCGCCTTGTGGCGCCAATCCATGTGTTCCACTCCTTATCGTGTGCGCAGCGAAGCGCACGAGCTTTACTTCGGCTGTTAACGCAAGCGCTCCAAATGTTTCTGCGCTGTTGCATCCGATGCTTTCACAGGCTGAACAGATGTCAATAGCAGTTCGTTAACACGTGGGCTATCTCACTACGTCGGACCGTTATCCAGCCCTCTACCCCGTTGTACTACTGTTAACCCACCTGCGCCCTTGTTCTGGCCTGTGAACTGGCTCCCAGTCCATTCCTGCGCAGGTCAGCCCCGTCAGGAGTGCGTGCTCGGCGGGGGCGCGACCACGGCGAGGGCGTCGGGAACCGCGGTGAACGACATCTTTTCGCGCGCTCCGACGAAATCTCCGTCGATCTGGCACGCCACCGGTGCGTCACTGGTCACCGTCAGCGAGGGCAGGTCGTCGTCGCGCACCAGATGCTTGGCCGTCAGCTTCGGTTTGCGCGACAGCATCTGGCGGACCAGGCCGAGATTGGCCCACACGTTCATGCTGGTGGTCGCGAAAACGCCCAGGCCGGTCTCGAACGTGGTGCCGGGATTCGTCCACACCGGGCGGGCGTTGGCATAGGTCCACGGACTGGAGTTCGACACGAACGCGAAGTGAACGCCGGTGATGGGTTCGCGGCCGGGCAGGTGCAGCGTGAGCGTCGGCTCCTCGCGCGCGCTGGCCAGCACCTCCCGGATCGCTACCCGGATGTAGCGCGACGCGGTGACCTTGCGTCCCTTGGCGCGCTGCTCTTCCACGGCGGCGACGACGGCACCGTCGACTCCCATCCCCGCGGTGAACACGCCCCAGCGCTCCCCGCAGTCCATCAGGCCGATGCGCCGCCACGAACGGGTGCGCCGGTATTCCGAGAGCAGATCGACGAGCTGGTTGGTGGCCTCGAGCGGATCGGGGCTGATGCCGAGGGCGCGAGCGAACACATTGGCCGAGCCGCCGGGCACGACGCCGACGGCCGGGCCCCGGTTGCTCGGCCCCAACTCACCGAGGATTCCGTTGACGACCTCGTTCACCGTGCCGTCCCCACCGTGCACGATCACCACGTCGACACCACTGCGCGCCGCTTCCGCGGCGATCTCGATGGCATGGCCACGGTGATCGGTGTGGGCGACGCTCAGCGTGGTCCGGCTTTCCAACGCGTGGGCCAGCAGGTCGCGGCCCGCCGGCGTCGTCGACGTCGCGTTCGGGTTCACGATCAGCACGGCACGCACGATGGGTGAGCCTAACGGTCTGCTGTGAACGCGCTGCGCGCTGTGAGCCGGCGCCCCGCCCGGTGGCGGTACCGTACCTGCGTGACCGCACGTCGATTGCTCCTGCTCAACGGGCCGAACCTGAACCTGCTCGGAACCCGGCAGCCCGAGGTGTACGGATCGACCACGTTGGCCCAGATCGAGGCCAAGGTGAGCGAGGTGGCCGCCGAACACGATCTGCGGGTGCGGGCGGTACAGAGCAACCACGAGGGCGAACTCGTCGACGCCATCCAGGCTGCCCGCGAGGATTGCGTGGGGATCGTGATCAACCCGGCGGCCTACAGCCACACCTCGGTGGCGATCGCCGATGCGTTGCGCTCGGTCGGGCTGCCGGTCGCCGAGGTGCATTTGAGCAATATCCATGCGCGCGAACCGTTTCGGCACCACTCCTACGTGTCTGCCGTCGCCGACATGGTGGTCGCCGGCGCCGGTCCTCTCGGCTACGAGATGGCCGTTCACTACCTGGCGGACAGGCTCGCCCCGTGACGCCGGTACCGGTGCGCGTAGCCGGCGGGATCGCCGCGGTGCAGGGTGCGCTCGCGTTGGTGACGGCCGTTGTGCTGGTCATACGGGAAGCCGCCGGACACCACGAGGATGCGATCAGCGGCTACGGCACCGCGGTGTGGTTCGCGATCATGGGCTCGGCCGTCGCCGCGGCGGGCTGGGCCCTGATGACCGGTCGGCGGTGGGGCCGCGGCATCGCGGTGTTCGCCAACCTCGTGCTGCTCGGTGTGGCCTGGTACGTCTACAGCTCCGGCCGCCTCGGCTATGCGGTGGTGGTGGCTGCCGCGTCGATCGCAGTGCTGGCCTTGCTCTTCAGCCCCGCGGGGTTGGCTTGGTTCACTCAGGCGGATTCGGATGCCAGTGCAGAGAGCTCAGGGCCGGACACCCGGTAGGTGATCCATTCGCTCTGAGGTCGCCCGCCCACCGCGTCGTAGAGGGCGATCGCGTTGGTGTTCCAGTCCAGCACCGCCCAGGTGAGTCGGGTGTAGCCGTGGTCGACGCATTCGCGGGCCAGGGTCGCCAACAACCGGCGCGCCAGCCCCCGCCTGCGGAATGCCGGACGGACGAACAGGTCTTCGAGGTAGACACCGGCCACGCCGTCCCAGGTGGAGAAGTTGCGGAACCACAGCGCGCCGCCCGCAGCCTGCCCGTCGACCTCGGCGATCAGACCGTAGACCACCGGATTGTCGCCGAAAAGTGCTGTCCCGAGGCTGGTTTCGGTGACGGTGCATTCCGCCGAGGCGTGTTCGAACGCGGCCAGCTCGTGGATCATCGCGGTCAACTCGACCTCGTCACCCGGACGCGCCGCGCGGATCAGCTCAGTCATCGCGCACTCCCAACGCTGCCAGTATCGTCTTGAATTTGGTTGTGGTCTCGGCCAGTTCGTCGTCAGGATCGGATTCGGCCACGATGCCGCCGCCCGAGTGGGCCACCGCCGAGCGACGGTCGGCGGACAGCTCCGCGCATCGGATGGACACCACCCATCGACCGTCGCCGCGTTGATCGCACCAGCCCACCGCGCCGGCGTAGAAGCCGCGGTCACCTTCGAGTTCGGTGATCAATTCCATGGCCGCCGCGGTCGGCGAACCGCCGACGGCCGGCGTCGGGTGCAGGGCGACCGCGAGATCCAGCGCCGTGGTCGACGATTCGCGCAGCCGCCCAGTGATCGGCGTGTAGAGGTGCCACACCGCGGCGGTCTTGGTCAGCTGCGGCTCCTCGGCGATCTGCAAGTCGGTGCACAGCGGGTCGAGGGCCTCGCGCAACGCATCCACCACGAGTTGGTGCTCATGCCGATTCTTTGCCGAATTCGCAAGTGCTGCACCGCTTTCGGCATCCTGTTCGGGATCGTCAAGCCGTGGTGCCGAACCCGCGAACGGCCGGCAGGTGACCTGCTGGCCCCGGCGTGCCACCAACAGTTCCGGGCTCGCCCCGATCAAAGCCGTGCCGGAGTGACCCTCGCCCGCTGCGGAGAGATCGACGAGGTATTTGGCAGCCTGCGCGTCATTGCCGGCGAGCCGGTACAGCAGTGTGCGCGCATCCATCGGCCCGTCGGCGCTCACCGTCAACGCCCGGGCCAGCACCACCTTGCGGAGTGCGGTGGCCGGGTCGGCGAGCCGCGCCACGGCGGCGGTGACACGGCGACGGTGTTCCTCGGCATCCGGTGTCGTCGACGTGATGCGCGCCGGCGGGAGTTCACGCAACGGCCACGACGGCAACTCGGGGGTGAACCGGATCGTCTGCGGCCTCATCAGCGCAGCCGGCTGGCTCAGGTCGAACGGCAGCGCACCGACGATGACGGGTGCGCTGTGCGACGCGAGCGCCGCCCGTGCGTCGGCGATCCGGGGGAAGGCGGTGTGCACACCGTCGGCGACCACGACCTCGTCGGACCCGGCGAGGACGAACGTCGGCTCACGGGTCACGTGGACACGGCCGGATCGGGACGTCCGGTCAGACCGAGCGAGCTGAGTTGACGCACCCCGTGCTCGAAACCGCACACCGCGATCGACACGGCCGGCATCGCGAACCGGATGCCTTCGTAGACGGGCTGTTCGATCCAGCGGGTGATGACTGCGCGCGAGAAGTGGCCGTGCCCGACGAACACCACGTCGCGGGTCTGCATGTGCTCGAGTGCCACCGCGATTGCCCGGTCGGCGCGCTCACAGACCTGAGCGGTCGTCTCACCGCCCGGACAGCCGTGGGTCCACACCAACCAGTTCGGCACTGCCTTGCGGATCTCCTCGGTGGTGGTGCCCTCGTAGTCGCCGTAGTCCCACTCGCTGATCAGGGGATTGACCTCGTCGATGTGAAGCCCCGCGAGCTCGGCGGTGGTGCGGGCGCGCACCCGCGGACTGCTGATCACATAGGGGTCGGCCAGCTGCAATCGAGCCACGGTCTCGGCGGCGGCCGCGGCCTGCGTGCGCCCGTGCTCGGTGAGTTCGAGCTCAGTGCGTCCGGTGTGCTTACCGGATTTCGACCATTCGGTCTCGCCGTGGCGGAGCAGGATCAGCCGGTGTTGCAGAAGGGCCACGCTGCGATTCTGCCGCACGAGCAGGACCACCGAACGGCGCGGTGGCGCGAGGGCGTGCCAAGATGGGAACCGTGACGCGGGTACTTGCGGTCGCCAATCAAAAGGGTGGGGTCGCCAAGACGACGACGGTGGCGTCGCTGGGCGCGGCGATGGTCGAGCTGGGCAAGCGGGTACTGCTCGTCGATCTCGACCCGCAGGGCTGTCTGACGTTCTCGCTGGGCCAGGATCCGGACAAGCTCGCAGTCTCGGTGCACGAGGTCCTGCTGGGCGATGTCGAGCCCGACGCCGCGCTGGTCGACACCGCCGAGGGGATGACCCTGCTGCCGGCCAACATCGACCTGGCTGGTGCCGAGGCAATGCTGCTGATGCGCGCCGGCCGGGAGTACGCGCTCAAGCGCGCGCTGGCGAAGCTGGCCGACCGTTTCGACGTGGTGATCATCGACTGCCCGCCCTCGCTCGGCGTGCTGACCCTCAACGGTCTCACCGCGGCCGACGAAGTCGTGGTGCCGCTGCAGTGCGAGACGCTGGCGCACCGCGGCGTGGGGCAATTCCTCCGCACCATCAACGACGTGCAGCAGATCACCAACGCCGATCTGAAGCTGCTGGGCGCTCTGCCCACGCTCTACGACTCCCGCACCACCCACAGCCGCGACGTGCTGTTCGACGTCGCCGACCGCTACGGGCTGCCGGTGCTCGCCCCGCCGATCCCGCGCACCGTGCGCTTCGCCGAAGCCAGCGCGTCGGGGTCGTCGGTGCTGACGGGTCGCAAGAACAAGGGCGCGGTCGCCTACCGGGAGTTCGCCGAGTCGCTGATCAAGCACTGGAAGAACGGCAAAGCCCTGGCGACGTTCACCCCCGAGCTCTAGTTCGGGCCCCACAACGCGGCTTGTTCCTCGCCGCTTGATCGTCGCCCCTAGCCCGAAAGGCCGACGACCTCGTCGCCCCGTTGCTCCAACAGCATCGACCCGGCCACCGCCGGCACCACCGGCCCGCGCACCGGGGGCCGCTGGAGCGCGATGTGGCGCTCGCCGGCGCCGCTCACCGGGTCGAAGACGTCGTAGCCGGTGGTGACCGGCACGAGGAGCCGGCCGGCCATGATCGTCGCAGGTCCCACCGGCGCGTTCGGGCCTGACGCGGCGACGGTGTAGCGGTACTTGAAGCCGGCCGCCGAGAACACCATCACCGCGTCGCCGGTCCACCAGGTGATCAGGTCGCCGACGCGGGACATCGTCGCGTCGGCCGACGGTGCACCGGCCACCACGGTGCTGTCGACGGTGGCGCCGGTTTCGTCGACGATGTCCAGCCGCGGCTTGGGGGTGGGAACATAGAGCGCCGTGGTGGTGTCCGACACCGCCACCACGCGCGCGCCGGTGCCGTCGGCGACCCCCTTCTGCGGAACGTACTTGAGCTCAGGAGTGTCCTCTTCGTCGGACGGTCGCAGCAGGGTCAGCCGCAGGTCGGGCTGGTCGGGGCACGCTTCGAGCACCGACACCGCCGACGAACTGGCCGCCGCCGAGGTGAAGCGGCACCGCGGGGAGGCCGGCTTGCCGGGATTCAGCGGCGCGTCGAGCGCACCGTAGCTGAGCATCCGCACCAGGTCCGAACGCCACATCTCCAGCCGGGTGTCCCCGGCGGACAGCACGGTGGTGCCGTCGCCCGACAGGGTGACCTGCTTGTCGGCGTAACTGGTCCGCGTCGGTCCGCGCTTGCCGGTGCTGGCGTCGACGGCGCTGACCTGCCCGCATCCCCGGACATCCGGGTAGACGGCCACCGCGTAGTCGTAGACCCACGTGACCCCGCACAGATCGAGGTCACGGGCATAGCTCCACAGGCTGTCGCCGGTGGCCGGGTCGCGGCCGGCCATGGTGCGGCCGTCGCCGGTGACCACGGCGCCCGCCACGACCAGCGGCTGGCTGGTCCGTGCGCTGGGCGCCGACCACACTTCGCGCAGCGTCGTGGGCACCGCGGCCGCGGGTTTGAGCGCCGGCACCGGCGCCGCGGCGGGGGTGCTGATCGTCGCCCTGGCGTCGCTGGTCCACCACACGATCGCGGCGACGAGTGCGATGACGGCGGCGATCGCCACGGCCGCCACCACATCTGCGCGGGTGCGGCGCTCGGGTCTGACCATCTGCCGCTAGTTGGCGGCCGCGGCCTTGTTCGGCCGGCGCCGACGGCGCCGCCGCGGGGCCCGGGTGGCCTCGCCGGTCTCGGCTGTCTGCGCCTCACCGTCGGCCGCGACGGACTGCTCAGCCGTCTCGGGGTGAGCCCCGACCGGCTGGCCGCCGCGGGTGCGACGCCGGCTGCGGTTGCTGGCGGGCCGTTCGGTGCGCTCGCGCGGTTCCCGCTTGGGCTTGTCGCTGCTGCGGGTGGGCCTGCCGATCGAGCCGCCGGCGTCGGCCGGGATGTTCAGCTCTTCGTACAGGTGGGGCGAGCTCGAATACGTCTCGGCGGGATCGGGGGTCTCCAGCCCGAGCGCCTTGTCGATCATCGCCCAGCGCGGCAGCTCGTCCCAGTCGACCAGTGTCACGGCGATGCCGGTCTTGCCCGCACGCCCGGTACGGCCGATGCGGTGCACGTAGGACTGCTCGTCCTCGGGGATCTGGAAGTTGATGACGTGGGTGATGTCGTCGATGTCGATGCCGCGAGCGGCGACGTCGGTCGCGACGAGCACGTCGACGTCACCGGTACGGAACGCCTTGAGCGCCTTCTCGCGCGCGCCCTGCCCCAGGTCGCCGTGCACGGCGCCCACCTTGAAGCCGCGCTCGGCGAGTTCGTCGGCGACCTTCTGGGCGGTGCGCTTGGTGCGGGTGAAGATCATCGTCGCGCCGCGGCCCTCGGCCTGCAGGATGCGGCTGACCATCTCGACCTTGTCCAGCGCGTGCGCCCGGTAGGCGAACTGCTGCGTGGTGTCGTGGGTGGCTGCCGAATGCGGGGCCTCGGCACGGATGTGCGTCGGCTGCGTCATGAACGTGCGGGCCAGCGTGATGATCGGGTCGGGCATGGTGGCCGAGAACAGCATCGCCTGACGCTGCTCGGGGATCTGCTTGAGGATGCGCTCGATGTCGGGCAGGAAGCCGAGGTCGAGCATCTCGTCGGCCTCGTCGAGCACCAGCGTGGAGAGCCCGCCGAGCTGCAGGTGCCCCTGCTGGGCGAGGTCGAGCAGCCGGCCCGGCGTGCCGACCACGACGTCGACACCCTTCTGCAGGGCCTCGATCTGGGGCTCGTAGGGGCGGCCGCCGTAGATCGCGGTGACGGTCAGCTTGCGCGACTCGTCCGCCATCAGGTACTTGGAGGCGCCGACCAGGTCCTCGTAGACCTGGATGCACAGCTCACGGGTGGGGACGACGACCAAGGCGCGGGGGATACCGGTCAGGGGCCGCTCGGTGTCGGTGGTGATCCGGTGCAGCAGAGGCACGCCGAACGCGAAGGTCTTGCCCATGCCGGTGCGGGCCTGGCCGATCAGATCGTCGCCGGCCAGGGCCAGCGGCAGCGTCAGCTCCTGGATCGCGAAGGCGTGTTCGATGCCGTTCTCGGCGAGGGCGCGCACGATCTCGTCGCGCACCCCCAGCTCGGCGAACGTCGGAGTGGGATGCGGGGTAACGGGTGTCATAGAGGGAGAGACCTTTCACTTGTCATCTCATGCGTTTCCACGCGCGCACGAGTTGAGAAGTGAACTTCGCTCCGGGCCCAGCTCGCTCGGGGCGGGCCGGCGGCAACTCAAGACTGTGCACGCACATTGCCACGGTGCCTGCGGCGTGTCACACGCCAGCCCTGACCTGGATCGATCGGTCGGCCGAACCGCCGACACCATGTTCCATGCTAGCTGGTCGGCTGGTGCTCAGTCACATTCGTCGCTGCCGTCTACAGTTGCACCCATGACTTCCACGCCGCCGGCGGCCTCTGCATCCGCTCGGCCTGCGCAGTCCAGCGCCGCGGCCGCGGCGCTGGCGGCCGACCATCCTGGCGTCGTCGAACTGTTCGCTTTGCTCGCATATGGCGAGGTCGCGGCGTTCTACCGGCTGACCGAGGAGGCGCGGATGGCGCCGAACCTGCGCGGCCGGATCAACATGGCCAGCATGGCCGCCGCGGAGATGAACCACTACGAGGTGCTGCGCGACGAGCTCGAACGTCGCGGGGTCGACGTGGTGCCGGCGATGACGCGCTACGCATCCGCGCTGGAGAACTATCACCGCCTCACCACGCCCAGTACCTGGCTCGAGGCCTTGGTCAAGACCTATGTCGGTGACGCACTGGCGGCTGACTTCTACCTCGAGATCGCCGACGCGATGCCCGAGGCGGTCGCCGCGGTCATCCGGTCCGTGCTCTCGGAGACCGGCCACTCACAGTTCGTGGTGGCCGAGGTGCGCGATGCGGTCACAGCCAGCGACCGTCAGCGCCACCGGCTGGCGCTGTGGTCGCGTCGGCTGCTGGGAGAGGCGATCACCCAGGCGCAGTACGTCCTCGCCGATCACGACGAGCTGGTCGACCTGGTGATGTCGGCCGGCGGGCTGTCGCAGATCACCGAGTTCTTCGACCGGCTGCAACAGACCCACAGCGCCCGGATGCAGGAGCTGGGCCTGGCCTGACGCGGGTCAGCGGGTGCAGTTGGTGATGATCGAGTTGCCGTTCTGCGCGGCGATCACCGCGCCGTTCGCGTCGAGCACCTCGCAGTTGAGCTGACCCGTGACGCTGGTCCCCGTGACCGAACTGAGCGTCACGCCGGGGTCCAGCGTGATCGTCTTGGACCAGGGCAGCGCGACGTTGACGTCGGTCTGCAGTGCCCCCTGGGCGTCGGTGTAGATGACGGTGACCAGGTCGAGGAGCCCCTTGGTCCCGGTGATGCGGTAGGTGACCGTGCCGGGGGCCGCCGACGGCGGCGGGGGAGCGGCCTGCGGTGCGGGCAGGAGCGGGGCACCAGGGGCGGGCACCGGCAGTTGGGCGCTCGGGGTCGGCGTCGGGGAGATCGTGGTCACCGTCTCGGCGGGCAGAGACGGCTGTGCGGGCGGGGCGGGAGCCGCCACCCGCGGCGTGGCCGACGGTTCGGGTGCCGAGGTGGTGCTGGTGTCGGGGGTCGCTTCTGAGGCGACGGTCGCCGACACCGAACCGCTGTCCCCGCCGCCGAGGATCATGCTGGCCATGATCACGGCGACGAACAGGACAGCTCCGGCCACCCCGGCGATCCACATCCAGCGCCGGTCGATGCGCGCCTCGTCGTAGTCGGCGTAGTCGTCATAGTCCGCGTCGTAGTCGTCGAGATCATCGCCGTCTCGGTGGGGCGGATAGACGTCGGTGTCCAGGTCTGCGCTGTAGTCGTCGACGTCGGTGTCGCCGTAACGGCCGCGGTCCCGGTCGTAGCGCCCGTGTCCGCGCGGGCTACGGATGCGCTCGGTCGGCGTCAGGGCGTACGGCGAGTGTGCGGTGTATGGCCTGTTCATCCAGCTGTCCCAGTCGTTGCTTCGGCGTTGCGGGGCCGATGCTACGAAGACAGACGTGACGGGTGAGGCTGGCGCGCCTGGTGTGGCGGTCACGGTCGGGACTCGGTTCGGTCGCTGCGCCGTTGCCTACGGCCGGCGTTCGCTGACCGCGTAGGTCCCGGGCACGCGCGCCGGGGGCGCTGTCCACTAGCCTCCTGGGGAGAGATCCGACGACAGAAGGGTTCCACTGTGGAGGTCAAGATCGGTGTCACCGACAGCCCGCGTGAGCTGACCATCAACAGCGCGCAGACGCCGGCCGAGGTGGAGAAACTGGTCACCGACGCGCTGGAGGCGGGCTCGGGCGTGCTGGCCCTCACCGACGAGAAGGGCCGGCGCTACCTGGTGCAGGCGGCACGCATCGCCTACGTCGAGATCGGCGCCGCCGACGCGCGCCGCGTGGGATTCGGCGTGGGCACGGTGGGCTCGGAAGTGACCCGCACGGCCGGCTGAGGCCGGCCGAGTCAGGACCTCGTCAGGGGGACGTGGGACAGCCCGCCCCAGATGAACGCGACGGTCCCCTCGACCGCGTCGTCCTTGGCGATCGGGCGTTCGTTGTTGAGCCAGTAGCGCGCCGAGTCGACGCTGATGCTGACCAGGCCGACGGCGATCATCCGCGCGCGGTGCGGCTCGAGTCCCGAGTCGTGGCTGATCAGGTCGAACACCGCGTCGGTGCACGCCTCGGTGGCCACCTTCACCTGCGCGGCCACCTGCGGCTCGGTGACGTAGTCGTTTTCGAAGATCAGCCGATAGCCCTGACTGTCGTGCTCGATGAAGTCGAAGAACGCCTCGACCGCGGCGCGCACGCGCTGCCGGTTGTCGGTCGTCGTGCGCAGCGCCTGACGGACCCCGGACACGAGATTGTCGACGTGACGCTGCAGCACCGCGAGATACAACTCCACCTTCGAGGTGAAGTGCTGGTACAGCACGGGTTTGCTGACACCCGCACGCTCGGCGATCTCATCCATGCCGGCGGCGTGGTACCCGCGGTCCACGAAGACTTCGCTCGCAGCGATCAACAACTGCCCGCGGCGCTCGTCGCGGGGAAGACGGTTGCCGCGCCGGGCTGCGCTGGGAGTGGGCGACCCCGTACCGCTGGCCGGCTGCCCACCGCGCCGTTGCGCCGTTCGGGCGAGTTCGCTCATCAGGACCTCGAGTTCTACTGCCGGCGGATCTGCCGTCGTGAGTTCGGTTCCGGCTGACATTACTACCGTCGGCTGCGGGCAGCTGGGAGGACGTGGACCCGGCGGCAGGCGCGCCGGGGGCGACCTCTACGCAACCTGTGTCATCCTGTGTCGGTGACCTACGACCCGGGGCATCGCGGGAACGGTCGCGTTCCCGTGCTCCGCGACGAATGGCGCGAGCCCCTCCGCGCCCAGCGTGATCCGCTGGCCGAGGATTCCGGTCGCGCCCGGTCCAACCGCGACGACCATCAGCGCTGGCGCAAGCAGACGTGGCTGGGCCGCTTCGTCTCCACCTACGGGTGGCGCGCCTACGCGCTGCCCTTGCTCGTCGTGTTGACCGCCGTCGTCCTCTACCAGACCATCACGGGCGCCAGCGTGGCTCCGCCCGTCGCCGAGGAGGGGCCGGTGCAGGGCCCGCCGACGATCGGCATGGCGAGTACGGCCATCGTCGGTGCCCCGCCGAAGGGGCTCACGCAATTCGACGCGAACCTGCCGACGGGCATCTTGCCCGAGGGCGGTGCGTTCACCGAGGCCGCAGCGCGCACCTGGCACGTCGTTCCCGGCACCACCCCGCAAGTCGGGCAGGGCACCAGCAAGGTGTTCACTTACACCGTCGAGGTCGAAGACGGCGTCGACACCACATCCTTCGGCGGTGACGACGGCTTCGCCCGGATGGTCAGCGAAACACTGGCCAATCCCAAGAGCTGGACCCACAATCCGCAATTCGGCTTCGTCCGCGTCGACGACGCGTCCGGCGTGCAGCCCGATTTCCGGGTGTCGCTGACCTCTCCGATGACCGTGCGGGAGGGCTGCGGGTACGACATCCAGCTCGAGGCCTCCTGCTACAACCCAGCCTACGAAGGCCAGCCGCGCGTCTTCATCAACGAGGCACGCTGGGTGCGCGGCGCGGTGCCGTTCCAGGGTGACATCGGTTCCTACCGGCAGTACGTGATCAACCACGAGGTCGGCCATGCGATCGGCTATCCCCGGCACGAGCAGTGCGCCGCCAACGGCGAGCTCGCGCCGGTGATGATGCAGCAGACGTTCTCGACCAGCAACAACGATGCCGCGCGGTTCGACCCCGGCACCGTCACCGCCGACGGGAAGACCTGCCGGTTCAACCCGTGGCCGTACCCGATCGCCTGAACCGACCCGGGAAGCGTTGGGGCGTCGTTGCTGTTGCACCCTCTACCTGTTGAGATGGGTGTCGTAAGCCAACCAAGGAGAGTCCGGTGTCTTCACCGCTGCCACCGCTGGTCGAGCCAGCCGCCGAATTGACCCGCGACGAGGTCGCCCGCTACAGCCGTCACCTCATCATTCCCGACCTCGGTCTGGACGGGCAGAAGCGCCTGAAGAACGCTCGTGTGCTGGTGATCGGTGCCGGCGGCCTCGGCTCGCCGACGCTGCTGTATCTCGCGGCCGCCGGAGTGGGCACGATCGGCATCGTCGAGTTCGACGTGGTCGACGAGTCCAACCTGCAGCGCCAGATCATCCACGGCCAGTCCGACATCGGCCGCTCGAAGGCCGAGAGCGCCAGGGACTCCATCCTCGAGGTCAACCCGCTGGTCAACGTGGTGTTGCACGAGGTGCGCCTGGAGCCGGAGAACGCCGTCGACATCTTCAGCCAGTACGACTTGATTCTCGACGGGACCGACAACTTCGCGACCCGCTACCTGGTCAACGATGCCGCCGTGCTCGCCGGCAAGCCGTACGTGTGGGGGTCGATCTACCGTTTCGAAGGTCAGGTGTCGGTGTTCTGGGAGGACGCCCCTGACGGTCTCGGCTTGAACTACCGGGACCTCTATCCCGAGCCGCCGCCACCGGGAATGGTGCCCTCCTGCGCCGAGGGCGGGGTGCTGGGCATCCTGTGCGCCTCGATCGCCTCGGTGATGGGCACCGAAGCGATCAAGCTGATCACCGGTATCGGTGAGCCCCTGCTGGGCCGGTTGATGGTGTACGACGCGCTGGACATGACCTACCGGACGATCAAGATCCGCAAAGATCCGGCCACACCGAAGATCACCGAGCTCATCGACTACGAGGAGTTCTGCGGGGTGGTGTCCGAGGCCGCCGCCGAAGCCGCTGCCGAATCGACGATCACGCCGCGCGAGTTGGCCGAGCTACTCGACTCAGGGAAACCGTTGGCGTTGATCGACGTTCGCGAACCCGTCGAGTGGGACATCAACCACATCGAGGGCGCGCAGCTGATCCCCAAGGGTGCATTCGAATCCGGTGAAGCGCTGTCCAAGCTGACTGTGGACCGCACGCCGGTGTTCTACTGCAAGACCGGGGTGCGCTCCGCTGAGGTGCTGGCGATCGTGAAGAAGGCCGGATTCTCCGATGCGATGCACGTCCAGGGGGGAATCGTGGCCTGGGGCAAGCAACTCGAACCCGACATGGTGATGTACTAACGCGGGGTTGGCGGTCGCGGCAATTACGCTGAGGCGGTGACCTTCGAGCGCCCACCCGAGCATGTCCTCACGGCCTTCGGGCTGTCCGGAGTGCAGCCGGTGCCGCTCGGCTCCAGCTGGGAGGGCGGCTGGCGCTGTGGTGAGGTCGTGCTGTCGATGGTGGCCGATCATGCTCGCGCCGCCTGGTCGGCGAAGGTTCGGGAGACGCTGTTCGTCGACGGCATCCGGTTGGCGCGGCCGGTGCGCTCCACCGACGGGCGATACGTCGTCGCGGGCTGGCGGGCCGACACCTATGTCGCTGGTACGCCCGAACCGCGCCACGACGAGGTGGTCTCCGCAGCTGTGCGGCTGCACGAGGCCACCGCCAAGTTGGAACGGCCGCGGTTCCTCACTCAGCCACCCGTTGCGCCGTGGGCCGACGTCGACGTGTTCATCGCCGCCGACCGGGCCGCCTGGGAGGAACGCCCTCTGCATTCGCTGCCACCGGGTGCCCGGGTGGCTCCCGGCACCGCGGACGGTCAGAAGTCGGTCGAGCTGATCAATCAACTCGCCACGCTCCGCAGGCCGACGAAGAGTCCGAGCCAACTGGTGCACGGAGACCTTTACGGGACAGTGCTTTTCGCCGGGACGGCGGCGCCGGGTATCACCGACATCACGCCCTACTGGCGGCCGCCGGCCTGGGCGGCCGGTGTGGTGGTCGTCGACGCCCTGTCGTGGGGGGAAGCCGACGATGCACTGATCGAGCGGTGGGACGCTCTGCCGGAGTGGCCGCAGATGCTGTTGCGCGCCTTGATTTTCCGCCTTGCGGTGCATGCGCTGCACCCGCGGTCGACGGCCGCTGCTTTCCCGGGGCTGGCGCGGACCGCCGCGCTGGTTCGCCTCGCGGTGTGACCGACTCCCGCAGCCGCGGAATAGCGTTCCGGGTCGTGAAATGTCGCTCAGCACAGCCGTGCTTTCTCGCTGGGTGAGCTAGAACGTGTGCCGATACTCCGCCAGCGCGATCCGGCCGTCGACGGCCAGCACCCCTTCGGCGCGCAGTCGGGCGAGCTGACGCGTCGCCAGATGTGGCGCGGGGCGGCCGGACGCCCGAATCACCCGATGCCACGGCAGATCCGACGAATCGGTGCGCATGATCCATGCCACGATGCGTGGGCTGGACAGATCCGCCGCCGCGGCGAGGTCGCCGTAGGTGGTCACGGAACCGGAGGGGACGGCAGCCACCAGGGCGCGGACCGCTTCGACCTGCGCGTCGGTGATCGCCGCCACGTCAGCCCAGCTGGTCGCTGATCAGCGCGGCCGTCTCGGCGGGTTTGGCCAACGGCACCATGTGGTCACAATCCCATTCCAGCACAGTCAGATTGGGGCCCAGGCCGGCATCGAGCGCGTCGATCAGCTCATCGGTGGCGTACGGCGGCTCGGTGCGCAGGGCGCGCACCAGTGTGGTGGGGGTGCCGTCGCGCGGCACGGGTACCGGCCTGGTGAGCTCGCTCCAGTAGGCCAGCATCGCCGGAATGCTGATCCGCCAACCGACGCGGCCGTTCGGCAGATCCACCAGGTGCTCGTCGAGTTCACGGTCGAGTTCGGCCGGCTCGACCTCGCCCCAGGAGCCCCCGGTCTTCTCGTTGCGAGCCTCGGCGCGGTCGGTGTAGTCCGGCGAGGCGTACATGTCGTCGGCCACCTCGCGCATCCACCGCCCGTCCAGCGCCACCGCCGGATCGAGCAGTACCAGACCTGAGACCAGGTCCGGCCGTGCCGCAGCCAGATTCAACGCCACAGCGCCACCGAACGAATGGCCCGCCACCACCACAGGGTCGCCGCCCTCGCTGTCGAGGAGTGCAGCGAGTGCGCTGACGTTGGCCTCGATCGACCACGGCGCGTCCCAGGACGACCTGCCGTGCCCCAGGAGATCCGGCGCGAGGACCGCCACCTCGGGCAGGTGCCGGTCGAACAGCGTCTCCCACCGCTTGCCGTGTCCGGTCAGGCCGTGGATCGCCAGCACCCGCGCGCGGGATGACGGTCCGAATCGGTACGTGCACAACAGTTCGGTCACCCCACGATGCTGCCATCGATGCCGGTCGGCACACCAGCGAGGGCTACTTGTCGGACCCTCGTGGTGTAGTGCGTCCATGTCTGCGCCGCACACCGAGGTGACCACCGGGTTGACCATCGAGGCCTTGACCCGTCCCGGGTTGCGGGGCACCGTGCGGTTGCTCGGCGGCCCGGGGACGGGCAAGACGACGGCGCTGGTCGAGACCGCTTCGGCCCACCTGGCCGCCGGCCGCGACGCGGAATCGGTTCTGCTGCTCACCGGCTCGTCCAGGTTGAGTGCCCAAGCCCGCGCGACGATCACCGCAAGGGTCCTTGCGGCGGGGGAGCAGACCGTCATCCGCGAACCGTTGGTGCGGACAGTGCACTCCTACGCGTTCGCGGTGCTCCGGCTGGCCGCGCAGCGCTCTGGCGGCGCGCCGCCGCGGCTGATCACCAGTGCCGAACAGGACGGGATCATCCGCGAACTCCTCGCCGGAGACATCGAAGACGGTGACGCGTCGCCAGTGCGGTGGCCGCAGCGGCTGCGGCCGGCGCTGGCCACGGTCGGTTTCGCCACCGAGCTGCGGGACCTGATGGCTCGCTGCAGTGAGCGTGGGGTGGATCCGGTTGCGCTGCAACGTATCGGTCGGCTGGCGCAGCGCCCCGAATGGCAGGCCGCCGGCCGGTTCGCGCAGGTCTACGAGCAGGTCATGTTGCTCCGTGCCGCGGTGGGCATGGCGGC
This sequence comes from Actinomycetota bacterium, assembly GCA_040752555.1. Taxonomy (GTDB): domain Bacteria; phylum Actinomycetota; class Actinomycetes; order Mycobacteriales; family Mycobacteriaceae; genus Mycobacterium. The sequence goes on from JBFMGT010000002.1 coordinate 140,343, forward strand.
CCCGCAGGCCACGGTGCCCGCGTTGGGAGCTGCCGAGCTCGTCGGCGCCGCCCTCGAGGCGCTGGCTGCCGATGCCGACTTGCTGGCCGCCGAACGGGCGCGGGTGGCGCTGCTGCTCGTCGACGATGCCCAGCACCTCGACCCGCAGGCCGCGCGGCTCGTGCAGGTCCTCGCGGCAGGCGCCGAACTCACCGTGATCGCCGGTGATCCCACTCAGACCGTGTTCGGTTATCGCGGAGCAGACCCGGCGTTGCTGCGCGGCGAGGGTCCGGCGATCACGCTGACGCAGTCACACCGGTGTTCGGTGCCGGTGGCGCGGGCCATCGAGAGGCTCACCCGCCGACTGCCGGGCACCGACAGCACCCAGGAGCTGGCCGGCGCGGACGAGGCGGGGTCGGTGACGGTGCGTGTCGCCGCGTCACCGCACGCCGAGTGCGCTCTCATCGCCGACGCGTTGCGGCGCGCCCATCTGATCGACGGGATCCCCTGGGCGAACATGGCGGTGATCGTGCGCTCGGTGCCTCGGATGGGGCCTGCGCTGGCGCGCGCACTGAGCGCGGCCGGAGTTCCGGTCGACGGGCTGCAGAGCGACGTACCTCTGGCCGCGGTACCGGCAGTCCGGGCGCTGCTGACGGTGTTGGAGGCGACGGCTGACGGGCTGACCACCGAGCGTGCGTTGGAGTTGGTGACGGGACCGATCGGACGGGTGGACCCGGTGTCGCTGCGTCAGTTGCGACGCGCGTTGCGGCGGCGCGCCGGCGACCCTGCCGCCGATTTCGGCGAGCTTCTGGTGGCGGCGCTGCGCGACGGCGGTGACAGATCCGCCGGCGGCGGTGAGGCCCTGCCCGACGATCTGGGCCGCGCGCTGCGGCGGGTGCGCACCGTGCTGACCGCGGCGCGGGACAGCGCCCGGCGCACCGACGATCCGCGATACACGCTGTGGCAGGCCTGGAATCGGAGCGGCCTGCAACGGCGTTGGCTGGCTGCCAGCGAGCGGGGCGGGCCGGTCGGTGAACAGGCCGACCGCGATCTGGACGCGGTCACCGCGCTGTTCGACGTCGCCGAGCAGCACGTGGAGCGGACCGCCGGGACGTCGTTGCGCGGCCTGGTCGACCACGTCGCGGGGTTGACACTGCCGCCGACTCCATCCCAAGACGGGCGAGTGGCCGATGCGGTCGCGGTGCTCAGCGCGCACGCGGCGCTGGGCCGCGAGTGGGACCTCGTCGTGATCGCCGGCCTCCAGGAAGGGTTGTGGCCCAACGTTTCTGCGCGCGGCGGGGTGCTGGGCACCCAGCAGCTCGTCGACATTCTCGACGGCGTCGCAGATCCCGCCGAGCGCACCCTGTCCGGGCGCGCACCCCTGCTCGCCGAAGAGCGACGTCTGCTCATCGCGGCCGTGGGCCGCGCGCGCCATCGGCTCCTGGTCACCGCCGTCGACAGCGACAGCGGCGACGCCGCCCTGTTGCCATCGCCGTTCTGCCACGAGCTCGCAGCAGTGGCAACGGGTTCTCCCGCCGAGGTGGAGGTGCCGGTTCGCGCGCCGCGGATCCTCGCCTCGACCGCCGTGGTGGGGCGGCTGCGGTCCGTGGTGTGCGCCCCCGCAACCGACGTTTACGACGTCGAGCGGGCTTGCGCCGCAGCACAATTGGCGCGTCTGGCGGATGCGGGCGTGTACGGGGCCGCGCCGGACTCGTGGTATGGCATGCGCGAGGTGTCCAGCCAGGCGCCGCTGTGGGACGGCGACGGGCAGGCCGTCACGCTGTCCCCGTCGACCGTGCAAACCCTGCTGGACTGCCCGCTGCGGTGGTTGTTGGAACGGCACGGCGGCGGTGCGGTGCGCGACGTGCGCTCGGCGCTGGGTTCGCTGGTCCATGCGCTGGTGGCTGAGCCGGCCACCTCGGAGGCTCAGCTGCACACCGAACTCGACCAGATCTGGGCCGCGCTGCCCTTCGACGCCCAATGGCACGCGGACAACGAACTCGCGCGCCACCAGGAGATGCTGAGCACGTTCACGCGCTGGCGCGCCGACACACGGAACCGCTTCACCGAGGTGGGCACCGAGATCGCCGTCGACGGGGAGGTGGTGGCCGGCGAGGGCGACCATCCCGCGGTGCGGGTGCGCGGTCGGCTGGACCGCCTGGAACGCGACGGCGAGGGCAGGCTCGTCGTGGTCGACATCAAGACCGGTAAGAGCCCGGCCACCAAAGACGACGCCCAGGCCCACGCGCAGCTCGCGATGTACCAGCTGGCCGTCGCCGAAGGTCTGCTGGCCGAGAGCGCCGAACCGGGTGGCGGCCGCCTGGTGTACCTCGGCAAAACCAGCGGCGGCAGCGCGACCGAACGTGAACAGGACGCGCTCACCCCCGAAGCCCACGAGCAGTGGCGCGCGCAGGTGAGCGAGGCCGCCGCAGCGACGCAGGGTCCGCAGTTCGTCGCCCGGATCAACGACGGATGTGCGCACTGCCCGGTGGCGGCGCAGTGCCCGGCCCGGCAGACGACGAGTGAGGATCGATGACAGCCCGCTACAGCCCGGCCGAATTAGCCGACGCCCTGGGTCTTTTCCCGCCCACCGAGGAGCAGGCCGCCGTCATCTGCGCGCCGCCCGGCCCGCTGGTCGTCATCGCCGGCGCCGGGGCGGGCAAGACCGAGACCATGGCGGCGCGGGTCGTGTGGCTGGTGGCCAACGGCTTCGCCACACCCGGGGAAGTGCTGGGTCTCACCTTCACCCGCAAGGCGGCCGGGCAGCTGCTTCGGCGCGTGCGCACTCGGCTCGCTCGCCTGGCCGGTGCGGGGCTGACGATTCCCGGCGCCGCCGGCCTCGTCGACGATCCGGTCACGGTGAGCACCTACCACGCATTCGCCGGCACGCTGCTGCGCGAACACGGGCTGCTGCTGCCCGTGGAACCGGATGTGCGCCTGCTCGGCGAGACGGAGTTGTGGCAGTTGGCTTTTCGCGTGGTGTGCGAGCATCCCGGGCCGTTGGACACCGAGAAATCGCCGGCGGCGATCACCGCGATGGTGCTGCGGCTGGCCGGTCAGCTCTCCGAACACCTGGTGGACACCGCGTCGCTGCGTGACACCCACGTCGAGCTCGAACAGCTGGTGCACACGTTGCCCGCGGGCCCGTACCAGCGGGACCGCGGGCCCAGCCAGTGGTTGTTACGGATGCTCGCGACTCAGACCGAACGCAGCGCGCTGGTCCCGCTCATCGATGCGCTGCACCAGCGCATGCGCGATGAGCGCGTGGTCGACTTCGGTACGCAGATGAGCGCCGCGGCCCGCCTGGCGTCGCAATTCCCCCAGGTGGGCGAGCAGCTCCGCCAGCGCTACCGCGTGGTGCTGCTCGACGAATACCAGGACACCGGGCATGCGCAGCGCGTGGCGTTGACGTCGCTGTTCGGCAACGGGGTCGACGACGGGCTGGCGCTCACCGCTGTGGGTGATCCCATCCAGTCGATTTACGGGTGGCGCGGAGCGTCGGCCACCAATCTGCCGCGGTTCACCACCGACTTCCCGCTTCGCGACGGCACGCCCGCGCCCACCCTGGAGTTGCGCACCAGTTGGCGCAATCCCCCCGAGGTGCTTCATCTGGCCAACGAGGTGTCCACGGAGGCGCGGCGTCGCTCGGTGTCGGTGCGCCCGCTGCTGCCGCGGCCCGACGCCGCAGCCGGACGCGTGCGGTGTGCGCTTCTGGCCGACGTGGAGGCCGAACGGGTGTGGGTCGCCGAGCAGGTCGCGGGGGCCTACCGGGCGCAGGCGGCCGCGACGGGCGTCGCGCCGACAGCAGCGGTGTTGGTGCGCCGCAACGCCGACGCCGCACCGATGGCCGAAGCGCTGACGCGCCAGGGCATCGCGGTCGAGGTGGTGGGGCTGGCCGGCCTCCTGGCGGTGCCGGAGGTCGCGGACGTGGTGGCGATGCTGCGGCTGACCGCCGAACCCACCGCAGGAGCCGCAGCGGTGCGGGTGCTCACCGGACCGCGATGGCGGCTCGGTGCCGCCGACCTGGTCGCACTCTGGCGTCGCGCGATGGCGCTCGACGATGCACCGACCGCCGAACGTGGCACCTCCGAGCACATCGTCTCTCAGCTCGGCCCCGAAGCGGATACCGCGTGCCTGGCCGACGCCGTCTGCGATCCCGGTCCCGCCGCGGCATATTCGCCCGACGGCTATGCCCGCATCGCGGACCTGGGTCGCGAGCTCACCGCGCTGCGGGCGCACCTCGACGGCGCGCTGCCCGAGCTCGTCGCCGAGGTCCGGCGGGTGCTCGGGGTGGACGCCGAAGCCAGGGCCGCACGCCCGGTGTCGGCAGGCTGGTCGGGCACCGAGCATCTCGACGCATTCAGCGACGTGGTGGCCGACTTCGCCAACCGGTCGGGTGCATCGGTTCGCGGGCTGCTGGCATACCTCGACGTGGCCGAAAAAGTCGAGAACGGTCTGGCGCCCGCGGAGATCACCGTCGCCCAAGACCGTGTGCAGATCCTGACGGTGCACGCAGCCAAGGGGTTGGAATGGCAGATCGTCGCGGTGCCGCATCTGGTCGGCCGGGTGTTCCCGTCGACGGCGTCGCCGCGGACCTGGCTCACCGATGCCGCCGATCTGCCGCCGCTGTTGCGGGGAGACTGCGCAGCGGTGTCCGAGCTTGGCGTTCCTGTCCTCGACACCTCCCGGGTCAACGATCGGAAGTCGCTGTCGGACACCATTTCTGATCACAAGCGCAGCCTGGATCAACGGCGCACCGACGAGGAGCGGCGGCTTCTCTACGTCGCACTCACCCGCGCCGAACACACCCTGCTGGTGTCCGGTCACCATTGGGGCGCCACAGAGTCCAAGCCTCGTGGGCCGTCGACGTTTCTCACCGAACTCAAGGACGCGATCGACGCCGCGGCAGAGGCCGGGACTCCGTGCGGCGAAGTCGACTTCTGGGCAGATGCGCCCGCCGACGGGGAGTCCAATCCGCTGCGAGGTCGAGTGGTCGAGGCGATGTGGCCGGTCGATCCGCTGGCCGGGCGGCGCACGAACGTGCAGCACGGCGCCGCGATGGTGTCTGCGGCGATGGCGGGGGAGTTGGAGGTGGCTTCTGGCGATGACGATCACGGCTGGGTCGCCGACGTCGACGCGCTGCTGGCTGAGCGGGAGCGTGGCGGGCAGAGCGTGGTTCCCCCGCTGCCGATGCAGGTGTCGGTCAGCGCGATGGTCGATGTGCGACGGGACCCTGACGCCGCGGCGCGACGCCTTCACCGGCGACTGCCGCGCCAGCCCGCCGCGCAAGCGTTGCTGGGCACGGTGTTTCACGAATGGGTGCAACGCTACTACCAGGCCGAGAAGCTCTTCGATCTCGACGATCTGCCCGGCGCGGTGGACGCCGGCCGGCACGACCGCGGCGAACTCGAAGACCTGCAGGCCGCGTTCGCACTGTCCCAGTGGGCGGCGCGTACCCCCATCGACGTCGAGGTGCCTTTCGACATGATGCTCGGTGGTCGGGTGGTGCGCGGTCGCATCGACGCGGTCTTCGCCGACGACGACGGCGGGGTGACCGTGCTGGACTGGAAGACGGGAGACCCGCCTGCCACGCAGGAGGAGTTGCAGCACAACGCCATTCAGCTCGCCGTGTACCGACTGGCGTGGGCTCGGCTGCAGGGCGTTTCGCTGTCGTCGGTGCGCGCGGCGTTCCACTACGTCCGGTCCGGGCGCACCGTCACTCCGGAAACACTGCCCGACGCCGACGAACTCGCCGCGCTGCTCGCCGACCCGGACGCGCCCGCCGATACCGATGCAGCGTGAGCTCAGCTCTCGCGGTACACCTTCAGCGCCTGGGTGACCATCGGCACCTGCAGGGGCAGCCGCGCGATCGCGATCAGACGCATCGGCAGGGGCTTGTTCTTCCACAGCCGCACCATGTTCACGTTGCCGGGGAACACCCCGACGAACAATGCGATCGCGGCGAGTGCGCCGAGGCGGCGGGTTGCGGGGGCGACCAGCAGGCCGCCCACGCCGATCTCGGCGACTCCCGACGCCAGCGTGTAGAACCGCTGAGTGCCGGGCAGTTCCTCAGGGACGATCGAGTCGAATGGTTTGGGGGCAGCAAAGTGCAGGATCCCCATTCCGATCAGCCAAATGCCCATTTTGGTGCCGCGCGATGACGACGCGAACTGCTGCACTGCAGCCGGAGTGGAGGTCATGATTACATTGTGCTGGTGCGACAGCCTCACATCGTGACTGGCCCCCGTGGCTGAGGGCGCGCTGCGCCGGCGCCTGCGTCGGTTCGATCAGTCGCTGGCCGATCAGCCGGTGCACGCGCTGACCGACCGGGTGCAGATCCCCACCTCCCTCGTCAGCCCGTCACGGCGCATCACGTCCCGCGTCATCTACGCGCTCGCCGCGCTGTTCGCTGCGGTGTTCATCGTGTACCTCGATCGCGACGGTTACCGGGACTCCCAAGAGAACCCGCTGTCGTTCCTCGACTGCCTCTACTACGCGACGGTGTCCCTGTCGACCACCGGCTACGGCGACATCACGCCGATCACTCCGTCGGCTCGGCTGGTCAACGTCCTGGTGATCACGCCGCTACGGGTGGCGTTCCTGATCGTGCTGATCGGCACCACCGTCGAGACCCTCACCACGCAGTCGCGCCAGGTCTACCAAATCCAGCGCTGGAGGAGCAGAGTGCGCAACCACATCATCATCGTCGGCTACGGCACCAAGGGTCGCACCGCCGCGGCGGCGATGGTCGGTGACGAGGTCGCGCCCGCGGACATCGTTGTCGTGGACGAAGACGTCGCCGCCCTCGAGCGCGCCAAGAGCGCCGGGCTGGTCACCGTGCGCGGCAGCGCCACCGACTCCGAGGTGCTGCGGCTGGCCAGCGCCCAGCACGCCAAGTCGATCATCGTGGCCACCAACCGGGACGACACCGCCGTGCTCGTCACCCTGACCGCACGCGAGCTGGCGCCCAACGCCAAGATCATCGCCGCGGTCCGCGAAGCGGAGAACCAGCATCTGCTCAAGCAGTCCGGCGCGGACTCCACCGTGGTCACCTCCGAGACCGCGGGCCGGTTGCTGGGCATCGCGGTGCAAACCCCCAGCGTCGTGGAAGTGATGGAGGACCTCCTCACCCCAGACGCGGGATTCGCGATCGCCGAACGGGAAGTCACGCCCAAGGAAGCGGGCGGCTCGCCGCGGCATCAGGCCGACATCGTGCTCGGGGTGGTGCGCAACGGCAAGCTGATCCGGGTCGACGACCCGGAGGTCGACGCGCTGGAGCTCGGCGACCGGCTGCTCTACATCCGGTCCGCGGACGCCGAGCGATGACCCCTCGGCCCCCCGCGCCCGAACCGACGTTTGGGCGCGAGACTGCGGGACGCGGCCGCCATTGCGTCGGTTTCGAGGCCCGCCGATGACCTTTCGGCTCCGCAACGTTCCCCTGCTCTCCCGCGTCGGCGCAGACCGTGCCGACACGTTGCGCACCGACATCGACGCAGCGATCGCCGGCTGGCCCGATGCGCTGCTGCTGCGCGTCGACCGTCGCAACCAGGTGTTGATCGCCGACGGCAAGGCGGTGCTGCATCGCGCCGCCGACGCCGAAGACGCCGCCGACGCGCCGCCCGAGGACGCCGTGTTCCTGGGCCGCCTCGACGACGGGCGCCACGTGTGGGCGGTGCGGTCGGAGCTGCAACCCCCCGACGACCCGGACGCCGACGTCCATGTGCTCGACTTGCGCCGCACCGGTGACGTCTTCGACGACGTGAGCGCCCAACTCGTCGCGACCGCCACCGCGCTGCTGAACTGGCACGACAACGCCCGGTTCAGTCCCGTCGACGGCGCGCCGACGAGACCGGTCAAGGCCGGCTGGTCACGGGTGAACACCGTCACCGGTCACGAAGAGTTCCCGCGCATCGACCCTGCGGTGATCTGCCTGGTGCACGACGGCCACGACCGCGCCGTACTGGCCCGTCAGACGGTGTGGCCGCCCCGGCTGTTCTCCATCCTGGCCGGCTTCGTCGAGGCCGGGGAGTCCTTCGAATCGTGCGTGGTGCGCGAGATCGCCGAAGAAGTCGGGCTGACGGTGACCAACGTCGAATACCTCGGCTCCCAGCCGTGGCCGTTCCCCCGCTCGCTGATGGTCGGTTTTCATGCGCTCGCCGACCCCGAGCAACCATTCGCGTTCAACGACGGCGAGATCGCCGAGGCCGACTGGTTCACCCGCGCAGAGATCCGCGAGGCCCTCGATCAGGGCGATTGGAGTTCGCAGAGCGGGTCGCGGCTCTTGCTGCCCGGTTCCATCTCGATCGCCCGGGAGATCATCGAATCCTGGGCGGCCCAGGACTGAGGCTCAGCCGGCGAGTTTCGCCTTGACCTGCGCGCCGCTGGGATTGGTCAGCGTCGAGCCGTCGGCGAACTTCACTGTCGGCACCACGTGATTGCCGCCGTTGACCGAACCGACGAACTCCGCCGCGGCCGGATCCTCTTCGATGTTGACCTCGGTGAACGAGATGCCCTCGTTCTTCAACATCTTCTTCAGGCGGACGCAGTAACCACACCATGACGTCGTGTACATGGTCACTGCGGCAGTGTCGTCAGAGCTCATAAGGCCTTCAACGTAGCCGACCCGCCGAACATGCCCCGGCGCAGCCCGCGATTGTCGGGCCGCGCTGACATGATGGTCGCCATGTCCCCGACGGCCTCGCGCGACCAGCTGCTCGGTGACCTCGACGAGGAGCAGCGTGAAGCGGTGCTCGCGCCGCGCGGGCCGGTGTGCGTGCTCGCCGGCGCCGGCACCGGCAAGACCCGCACCATCACCCGACGCATCGCACACCTGGTGACGGCCGGACACGTCGCCCCCGGGCAGGTGCTGGCGGTGACGTTCACCCAGCGCGCAGCGGGGGAGATGCGGGCCCGGTTGCGCAGCCTCGACGACGGGACCGGGACCGGCTCGGTGCAGGCGCAGACCTTCCACGCCGCAGCGCGCCGCCAACTCGCCTATTTCTGGCCCCGCGTCGTCGGCAGCACGGATTGGCAGCTGCTCGACTCGAAGTTCGCCGTCGTCGCCCAGGCCGCCAACCGCACCGGGTTGCCCACCGGCACCGACAACGTGCGCGACCTGGCGGGGGAGATCGAGTGGGCGAAGGCGTCGCTGATCAGCCCCGAGGACTATGCGGCGACGGTCGCGCAGTCGGGCCGCGACATCCCGTTCGACGCGGCGAAGATCGCCGCCGCCTACGCCGGCTACGAGGCGCTCAAGGCGCGCGGCAACGACCTCATGCTGCTCGATTTCGACGATCTGCTGCTGCACACCGCCGCCGCGATCGAGAACGACGCCGCGGTCGCGCAGGAGTTCCGCGACCGCTACCGCTGTTTCGTGGTCGACGAGTACCAGGACGTGACGCCGCTGCAGCAGCGGGTGCTCGACGCGTGGCTCGGCAACCGTGACGATCTGACCGTCGTCGGCGATGCCAACCAGACCATCTACTCGTTCACCGGCGCGTCGCCGCGCTACCTGCTCGATTTCTCGCGCCGCTTTCCCGACGCCACCGTGGTCCGGCTGGAACGCGACTACCGGTCGACGCCGCAGGTGGTGTCGCTGGCCAACCGGGTCATCGCCGCGGCGCGGGGTCGCATGGCCGGTAGCCGGCTGCATCTGGTCGGCCAGCGTGCGCCGGGCCCGAATCCGACGTTCAACGAGTATCCCGACGAGGTCGCCGAGGCCGCCGCAGTGGCGCGCAGCATCAAGAAGCTCGTCGACAACGGCACCGCTCCCGCCGAGATCGCGGTGCTCTACCGCATCAACGCGCAGTCGGAGGTGTACGAGGAGGCGCTCACCGAGGCCGGTATCCCGTTCCAGGTCCGCGGCGGTGAGGGCTTTTTCAGTCGCCAGGAGGTGCGCCAGGCGCTGCTGGCACTGCAGCGAGCCGCCGAGCGGGACGCCCAGGAGCCACTGCCCGAAGTGGTCCGGGCGGCACTCGAGCCGCTGGGGTTGACCGCCGAACCACCGGCCGGTACCCGCGCACGGGACCGCTGGGAAGCGTTGTCCGCGTTGGCCGATCTCGTCGACGACGAGGTGGCCCAACGCCCGCAGCTGGACCTGCGCACGCTGCTGGCTGAGCTGCGCCAGCGCGCCGATTCCCGGCATCCACCGGTCGTGCAGGGCGTCACGCTGGCGTCGCTGCACGCCGCGAAAGGCCTGGAATGGGACGCGGTGTTCCTCGTCGGTCTGGCCGACGGCACCCTGCCGATCTCCCACGCGCTCTCCCACGGCGCCGACAGCGAACCGGTCGAGGAGGAACGTCGCCTCCTCTACGTCGGAATCACAAGGGCGCGAGTGTATTTGGCGCTCAGCTGGGCGCTGGCGCGTACGCCGGGTGGCCGTCAGGGGCGCAAACCGTCGCGCTTCCTCAACGGCATAGCCCCGCAGTCGCAGCGCGAGGACGGGCCCAGCCGGCCGCGTAAGCCCCGCGGCCCCGCGCCGAGGTGCCGGGTGTGCAACGCCCCGCTCACCGCTTCGGCAGCGATCATGCTGCGCCGCTGCGAGAGTTGTCCCTCCGACATCGACGAGCAGTTGCTGGCGCAGCTGAAGGACTGGCGGCTGCGCATCTCGAAGGAGATGAGCGTGCCGGCCTTCGTGGTGTTCACCGACAACACGCTGATCGCTATTGCCGAAGCGCTTCCGGGTGACGACGCCGCACTGGTCGCGATCCCCGGCATCGGTGCCCGCAAGCTCGAGCAGTACGGCTCCGACGTGCTCGCACTGGTCCGAGAGCGCCAGAAGTCGTAAAGATCGCGCCAAAAGCGCAGGTCAAAAATGTGTTGAGAAGTTTTCCTGATACCGTCTAGCCTCGAAGCAACACACGAACGTCTGCGTGCGAGAGGAGGGTGCCGCGATCATGATCAGCAATCACGTTTTTCACGCCGTAGCCGGCATGCCGTGGTCCTCGTATGCATCCGTCGAGATGCACGGTGCACCCGCCATTCCCACCGCCGCCGCGCGTAAGCGCCGCGCTGCCGCCGGCACGGCTGCCGCGTCCGTGAGGGGCTTCCATTAGGTAGAGCCTCGACCGCCCCCCAGGCCACGGACCCGTCACCGGATCCGTGGCCTTCGTCTTTTGAAGACCTGGTTACCGATCCCCGAGCAGCTGATGACAAGACGACCAACAACGACCAGGAAGCAGAGGACCGGACATGTCTTCCCTGACATGTGAGAGATCGAAGCCAGCGGTGCCGTGTCATGTCGAGGACCCCGATTTGTGGTTCGCCGAGGACCCGCGTGATCTCGAGCGCGCCAAGGCGCTGTGCGGAGACTGCCCGTTCCGGCGGGAGTGCTTGACCGCGGCGCTGGAACGGCAGGAGCCGTGGGGTGTGTGGGGCGGCGAGATCTTCGAACGCGGCACCGTCATCGCGCGTAAGCGGCCCCGCGGCCGTCCGCGCAAGGACGCCAAAGATCCTGTGGCGGCGTGATTTTCGACCGACCCCGGCGCTACACCGCGTCGGGGTCGGCGAAGCCGGGCACCGTTCGTTCGGCGATGCTCAGGGTCGGCACGTGCGCATCGAGCTGGCAGGAGATCGCCACGATCGATGCGATGACCCGCATCGGAATCGCCAACTTGGGTGGGATGTCCATCTGCCGGGCGGCCTTGATCTGTCCGGCCGCCTTGTCCAGTTCCAGCGTCGTCATCCGCTGCAACCACTTGCGGGTGTAGTGGAACTCCGGAACTTCCAGTGGTTCGACGTACTGCTTGAGCATCTCGTCGATCTCGCGGGTGGACACCTGCTGGCCCTTCTGGATGAATCCAGCCTTCTCCATCGTGGGCAGCAGCTTGTCGTAGTTCTTGTCCAACGCATAGCGCATGATCTGGCCGAGCTCCACCGGCCAACCGCCGGGCATCGGCGCGACCGCGCCGAAGTCGATGACACCCATCTTGTTCTCGGGCATCAGCATGAAGTTGCCGGGGTGGGCGTCGCCGTGCACCATCCCGAGGCGGGTCGGGGCGTCATTGCAGAACTCGAACAGCCGGGTGGCCATCAGATCGCGCTGCTCCTGGGTGCCCTCGCGGATGATGTGCGAGAGCGGAATGCCCTCGATCCATTCCTGGATCACCACCTTGGGGGCGCTGGCCACCACGTTGGGCACCACGAAATGCGGATCCCCGGCGTAGGCCTTGGCGAAGGCGCGCTGGTTGTCGGCTTCGAGCCGGTAGTCCAGCTCCATCTCGGTGCGTTCGATCAGCTCGTCCACCACGCCCTGCACGTCGGCGCCGGGGCTGAGCTGCTTGAGCACGGAGACCATGCGCTGCATGGTCTTCAGGTCTGCGCGCAGCGCCTCGTCAGCGCCTGGGTACTGGATCTTGACGGCGACATCGCGGCCGTCACTCCACACCGCTTTGTGGACCTGGCCGATGCTCGCCGAGGCCACCGACTTGTCGTCGAACGACTGGAACCTGTCGCGCCACTTGGTGCCGAGCTGCTGGTCGAGTACCCGGTGCACTTTGGCCGCAGGCAGCGGCGGAGCTTCGCGCTGCAACTTCGTCAGCGCCTCGCGGTAGGGCTTGCCGTACTGCTCGGGAATGGCGGCTTCCATCACCGACAGGGCCTGGCCGACTTTCATTGCGCCGCCCTTGAGTTCGCCGAGCACGGTGAACAGTTGCTGGGCGGCCTTGTCCATCAACTCGGCGTTGACCTCGTCCTTCGACTTGCCGGTCAGCCGTTTGCCGAAGCCCAGCGCTGCACGACCGGCCATGCCTACGGGCAGAGTTGCCAGCTTGGCGTTGCGTGCGGCGCGACCCCGTTTGATGTCACTCACCAGACCATCATCCACCACCAACCTGAACTTCCCACCGTGGATTTCGCCACGGCGGACGCACTCAGCATGAGCAGTCGGGGTGCGGCGACCACCGGCGCGCGGTCAGCGAGCCGGTGTTCAGGTCGAATTCCAGCGTGGTGTCCACAGTTGCCGGGGCCGAGGCGGGTGGGCCGCTGCCGGCGCGCACGACGCGCAGGATGTGGGCAATCTCCCTCAAGGCGAGTCCTGCGGTGGCCAGCACAGTCGCGCGGTCGGCCGTGCCCACCGTGCGGGACAGCTGGGTGGCCACCGCGGCCCAGGCGGGATCTTTGTCGCTGCGATGCAGGTCGGCACAGCGCAAGCAGCTCGTCACGCCGGGGATGACGAGGGGGCCGATCAGTCCGGTGCCGTCGCGGACCCGAACCGCCAGGTGGGGGACGGCGGCCTCGTGCAGGTCGCGCGCCACGCGGGGGTCGGCCACCAGGTAGTCGGTCAGCACCGCGAGGTCCGCTCCGGGCGCCGAGGCGTGCACCATGCTGCTGGAGGTCACTCGCACTCCGGAGCCGGCGAGTGTCGAGGTGATCAGGTCCGACAGCGGGCCTTCGCCGTGTACCCGGACCGAGGCGGCCCGGGCCGGAGACGGTGCCGTGGTGGTGAGCAGGCCGGAGTCGACGAGGTGGGTGACCAGGTCGGTGACGACGGATGCGTCGGCGCCGTGTCCGGCGGCCAGGTGCTGAAGCTCGGGCACGGTCGCTGCGGCTTGGAGGGCGCGCAGCAGCTCAGCGAGGACCGGTGGAGCCAGTCCGGGTGGTGGAGTTACGACGATGGCTCGGCGCGGATCCCAGCCGACCTGCACGGTGCCGTCCGGGCGGGACAGTACGGGGGTGGCCGAGTCCAGCGCATAGCGGGTCATGCGACGACAGTGTCACGCCGGCTCACTGCCGAGCCGAGTTATCCACAGGCGTCAGGCGTCGCGCGGCGGGTCCTGATCCTTGTCGCCTTCGGCGAGCGCCGCTTCGATCGCGCTGTCGAGGTCGCTGGTGTCCCCGCCGATCATCCGGTCGATGAAGCTGGCCGGCTCGTCGAGGTCGGCCGAGCTGGGCAACAGATCGGGGTGGGCCCAGACGCCGTCGCGGGCGTCGGCGCCCACGGCGTCGGTCAGCTTCTCCCACAACGCGGCGGCTTCGCGCATCTTGCGCGGCCGCAGTTCCAGGCCGACGAGCGTCGCGAACGTCTGCTCGGCCGGCCCTCCGCTGGCGCGGCGGCGCCGCAACATCTCCGACAGCGCGACCGTCCCGGGAATCCGGTCACCCAGCGCGCTGGACACCACGGTCTGCACCCACCCCTCGATCAGGGCGAGCATCGTCTCCAGCCGTTCCAGCGCGGCGGTCTGCTCCGGGGTGGCCTTCGGTTCGAAGATGCCCTGGTTGAGCAGCTGTTCCATCTGCGACGGGTCGGTCAGCGAGGCCGGGTTGAAGTCGCGCGCGAACTCCTCGATCCCGCTCATGTCGATCTTCGTGCCCTTGGCGAAGGCCTCCACGGCGTTGAGCAGCTGCGCCGAGAGCCACGGGACGTGGCTGAAGAGCCGGTGATGCGCGGCTTCGCGCGCGGCCAGGAACGTGACGACCTCGCTGCGCGGCTGCTCGAGCCCCTCGGCCAGCGTCTCGATGGCCTCGGGCATCAGCGCCGCAACCCCCTTGGGGCCCAGCGGCAGACCGATGTCGGTGGAGGTCAGCACCTCCTTGGACAGCGTGCCGAGCGCCTGGCCCAGCTGGGAGCCGAACGCCATACCGCTCATCTGCGACATCATCGCCAGCAGGGGGCCGGCCATCGCCTTGGCCTCCTCCGGGAGGGCTTGGGCCCACACCGTCGACAGCTGGTCGGCCACGGGGTCACACAACCGTTTCCAGGTCGCCATCGTGTTGTCGATCCAGTCGGTGGGTGTCCACGCCACCGCCCGCGTGGTGCCCGCAGGCAAGGGGGTGACGCCGTCGAGCCACGTCTCGGCCAGCCGGACCGCATCGTTGATCGCCGACGTGGTCTGCTCGGACACGGGTGCCACGAAGCCGATCGAGTTCGACGCCAGCTGCCGGGCCAGGTCGTAGTTCACCGGGCCGGAGCCGCCGGCCTTCCCGGTTCCGCTGAACATCTCGCCGAGCGTGGAGAAGATCTGCCCGAGCTGCGACATGTCGAACTGACCGCCCGGGAATGCGCCGCCGAACGGATCGCCGGGACCCGAACCCGATCCCGGGTCGTTCTTGCGTTTGTCGCGCTCAGGGTCGTCCCCGGAGGAGAAGCCGAAAGGCAGGTCAGCCATGCCCCCAACGGTACTCATCGCGGCGCCCCGGTGCGGGCACGCGGGTCACGCTGAGAGTGAACCTGCCGCTGACCTCTACTGTGAACGCGTGAACAGGAGGATTGCCACCCTGCTCGTGGCGCTCGTGCCGATCATCGCGTTCGGCGTGCTCGCGACCACGGTGACGGTTCCTTACGTCTCGCTCGGGCCGGGGCCGACGTTCAACACCCTCGGTGAGGTGGACGGTAAGGAAGTCGTCGACATCGAGGGCACCGACGTGAAGCCCACCAGCGGGCACCTCAACATGACGACCGTGTCGCAGATGGACGGCCTCACCCTGGGCCAGGCCCTGATCTTCTGGGCATCCGGACGCGACCAGCTCATCCCTCGTGAACTCGTCTATCCGCCCGACAAGTCCCGGGAAGAGATCGACGAGGCGAACACCACCGATTTCCGGAACTCCGAGGACAGCGCCGAATACGCCGCGCTGTCCTACCTGAAGTATCCGATGGCGATCACGGTGCAGAGCATCGACGAGCAGGGGCCCTCGAAGGGCAAGCTGCAGGCGGGTGACGCGATCGATGCGGTCAACAACACACCCGTGGCCAACCTCGACGAGTTCAGCAAGATCGTGCAGGCCTCCAAGCCCGGCCAGACGATGGTCGTCGACTACCGACGCAAGAACGCTCCCGCCGGCATCGCCGAGATCACGCTGGGGTCCAAACCGGACCGCTCGCACGGTGTCCTGGGGGTCAACGTGCTCGACGCTCCGTGGGCGCCGTTCAGCATCGACTTCAACCTGGCCAACATCGGCGGTCCGTCGGCGGGCCTGATGTTCAGCCTCGCGGTGGTCGACAAGCTGACCACCGGCGACCTCAACGACGGCAAGTTCGTGGCCGGCACCGGGACCATCACCGGGGACGGCGAGGTGGGCCCGATCGGCGGCATCATGCACAAGATCGTCGCGGCCAAAGAGGCCGGCGCCTCGGTGTTCCTGGTGCCCGCCGACAACTGCGACGAGGCGACGTCGACCGACGAGAAAGGCATCGAGCTGATCAAGGTCGACACCCTCGCCAACGCGATCGACGGACTGCGGACCCTTTCCGCTGGTGGCGAACCTCCTCGCTGCTGAACCGGGTCGGTCGACCCGATCAGTAGAGTGACTGGACAACTGCTGGGAACATCCGAGAGCGGAGTAGTCGAGTGAGTATGCGGCCGGCGGCGAGAATGCCGAAGCTGACGCGACGAAGCAGGTTTCTGATCGCCATCGCGCTGGTGGTGGTCCTGCTGTTGCTGATCGGCCCCCGGCTGGTCGACACCTATGTGGACTGGCTCTGGTTCGGCGAGCTCGGTTACCGCTCGGTGTTCACCACCCAGATCGTCACCCGGCTGCTGATCTTCCTCATCGTCGGTGTGCTGATCGGCGGCATCGTGTTCGCCGCGCTCGCACTGGCCTACCGCACCCGCCCGGTGTTCGTCCCGACCGCGGGCCCCAACGATCCGATCGCGCGGTATCGCACCGCGGTGATGTCGCGGCTGCGGCTGGTCGGCATCGGGGTGCCCGCCTTCATCGGACTGCTCTCCGGCTTCGTCGCGCAGAGCTATTGGGAGCAGGTGCAGCTGTTCCTGCACGGCGGCGCCTTCGGGATCGCCGACCCGCAATTCGGCATCGACCTCGGCTTCTATGCCTTCGACCTGCCGTTCTACCGGCTGGTGCTGTCCTATCTGTTCGTCGCGACGTTCCTGGCGTTCATCGCGAACCTGTTGGGCCACTACCTGTTCGGCGGGATTCGTCTCTCGGGCCGCACCGGCGCGCTGTCCCGCGCCGCGCGTATCCAGCTGATCACGCTGATCGGCGTCCTGATGCTGCTCAAGGCGGTGGCCTACTGGTTCGACCGGTACGAGCTGCTCAGCCACACTCGCGGCGGGAAGCCGTTCACCGGCGCCGGCTACACCGACATCAACGCGGTGCTGCCCGCCAAATTGATCCTGATGGCCATCGCGGTCATCTGCGCCGCCGCGGTGTTCTCCGCGATCGTGCTGCGTGACCTGCGCATCCCGGCGATCGGTGTGGTGCTGCTGCTGCTGTCGTCTCTGATCGTGGGTGCGGGCTGGCCGCTGGTGGTCGAGCAGATCAGCGTGCGCCCCAACGCCGCGCAGAAGGAAAGCGAATACATCAGCCGCAGCATCGCGGCCACCCGCCAGGCGTATGGCCTGCAGGAGGACACGGTCACCTACCGCGACTACCCGGGCAACGCGCCGGCCACCGCGCAGCAGGTCGCCGCCGACCGTGCCACCACCTCCAACATCCGCGTGCTGGATCCGAACATCGTCGCCCCCGCGTTCACGCAGTTCCAGCAGGGCAAGAACTTCTACTACTTCGCCGATCAACTGAACATGGATCGCTATCCCGATGCCGACGGCAACCTGCGCGATTACGTGGTGGCCGCGCGGGAGCTCAATCCCGACCGGCTGATCGACAACCAGCGCGACTGGATCAACCGGCACACCGTGTTCACCCACGGCAACGGATTCATCGCTTCCCCGGCCAATACCGTGCGCGGCGTGGCCAACGATCCGAACCAGAACGGCGGCTACCCGGAGTTCCTCGCCAGCGTGGTCGGCGCCAACGGTGAGGTCATCTCACCCGGACCTGCTCCGCTGGATCAGCCGCGGATCTACTTCGGCCCGGTGATCGCCAGCACCTCCGCCGACTACGCGATCGTCGGCAAGAACGGTGCCGACCGCGAATACGACTACGAGACCAACACCGACACCCGCAACTACACCTACACCGGTGCAGGCGGTGTGCCGCTGGGGAACTGGTTCAACCGCAGCGTGTTCGCGGCCAAGTTCGCCGAACGGAACTTCCTGTTCTCCAACGTCATCAACAGCAACAGCAAGATCCTGTTCAAGCGCGATCCGTCCGAGCGGGTCAAGGCCGTCGCGCCGTGGCTGACCACCGACACCACCACGTATCCGGCGATCGTCAACAAGCGCATGGTGTGGATCGTCGACGGCTACACCACACTCGACAACTACCCGTATTCGGAGTTGATGTCGCTGTCGTCGGCGACCACCGATTCCAACGAGGTCGCGCTGAACCGGCTGCAGCCGGACAAGCAGGTCTCCTATATCCGCAACTCGGTCAAGGCCACCGTCGACGCCTACGACGGCACTGTCACGCTGTACGCGCAGGACGAGGCCGACCCGGTGCTGCAGGCCTGGGAGAAGGTGTTCCCCGGCACGATCAAGCCCAAGAGCGAGATCAGCCCGGAACTGCAACAGCACCTGCGCTATCCCGAGGATCTGTTCAAGGTGCAGCGCGCGCTGCTGGCCAAGTACCACGTCGACGATCCGGTGACGTTCTTCTCGACGTCGGACTTCTGGGATGTGCCGCTGGATCCGAACCCGACCGCCAGCAGCTACCAGCCGCCGTACTACATCGTGGCCAAAAACCTTGCTGAGAACAACAATTCGACATCGTTCCAGCTGACCAGTGCGATGAACAGGTTCCGTCGTGACTTCCTCGCGGCCTACATCAGCGCCAGTTCCGATCCGGACAGCTACGGCAAGATCACGGTGCTCACCATCCCCGGTCAGGTCAACGGCCCGAAGCTGGCGTTCAACGCGATCAGTACGGATACCGCGGTCAGCCAGGACCTCGGTGTCATCGGTCGTGACAACCAGAACCGCATCCGGTGGGGCAACCTGCTGACGCTGCCCTTGGGGCAGGGCGGATTGCTGTATGTGGCACCGGTGTACGCGTCGCCGGGCGCCAGCGATGCGGCGTCGTCCTACCCGCGCCTGATCCGGGTGGCGATGATGTACAACGACAAGATCGGCTACGGCCCGACGGTGCGTGACGCCCTGACCGATCTGTTCGGTCCGGGTGCCGATGCCACGGCGACGGGTCCGGCGCCCACCGCGGACAGCCCGGCGGCGCAACCGCAGTCGCGGCCACCGGGTGCCAACCAGCCGCCCGCAGCGGCGCCGCCGAACCAGCAGGGCCAGACCCCGCAGAACCGGCCGGAAGTTCCGGTGGCGGTACCGCCGACGGGTCCGTCGCAGCTGTCCGCGGCAAAAACTGCTGCGCTGCAGGAGATCAACACCGCCCTGGACGCGGTGCGGGAGGCCCAGCGCAGCGGTGACTTCGCGCAGTACGGCGAGGCGCTGCAACGCCTCGACGATGCGATGAGCGAATACCAGTCGGCCCCGTAACGCCGTCCGCCGGTGCAGTATCGGTTGCTCGGTCCCCTGCAGGTGGTCGACGGGGGCACCGTGATCGACATCGGCCCGCCCAAGCAGCGGGTCGTGTTGGCGATGCTGGCGCTGGCCGCGGGCCGGGTGGTGTCGGTGGACCGCCTCGTCGATGCGGTGTGGGGCGATGACATACCGGCGAGCGCGACGGCGAGCCTGCAGGCCTACATCTCGAACCTGCGCCGTGCTCTGCGGGGTGCATCGGCGGAGACGCAGATGGCTAGCTCGGTGTCGCAGCCGATCGTGCGGCGCGCGCCTGGTTACCTCCTCGACGTCGACCCGAACAGCATTGACCTGACGGTGTTTTCAGGGTCCTATCAGCGGGCCGGGGCGGCGATCGAAGCCGAGGACTGGGAGCAGGCGGCCGCTGCGGCCGACGCCGCGTTGGGGCTGATCCACGGGGGGCTGCTCGACGACATGGCCGATGCGCCGTGGTTGCGCGACGATGCCGCCCGGGTCGCGGAGATGCGCATCGAGTGCGTGGCGCACAAGGTGGTCGCGCTGCTGGCGCTCGGCAAGGTGGCCGCCGCCGTGACCGAGGCGGCGGCGCTGCGCGCGCTGGACCCGTTCGCCGATCGCGGCTGCCGGCTGCAGATGCTCGCGCTGTACCGAGCCGGCCGCACGGCCGAGGCGCTGGACGCCTACACCCGCCACGCGCACCGCCTCGACGACGAACTGGGTTTGGAGCCAGGACCTGAGCTGCGGGACCTGCAGACCGCGGTGTTGCGGCAGGCGCCCGAGCTGGCCGGCTGGCCACGCGCCGCGGAATGGACTGGCGCGGCGACGATCCCGGTGCCCGCACCCACCAGCCGGGAGAGTGCGCCAGACGGCGAGGTCCCCGCCAGGTCGCCCTTGGTCGGCCGGCACAGGGAGCTGTCGCGGGCCGGTGAGGTGTTGGCCCGGGCGTCTGCGGGGGCGACGCGGTGGTTGGTGCTCTCGGGTCCGCCGGGTATCGGAAAGACCCGGCTCGCCGAGGAGGTCGCCGCGCTGGCCACCTCCGGTGGCGGTGATGTCGTGTGGGTGAATTGCCCCGACGAGCAGGCCACCCCGCCGTGGTGGCCGATGCGCCAGCTGGTCCGCGCGCTGGGCGGCGATCCCGACGACGTCTTGCAGGTGCCTGCGCATGCCGATCCCGACACGGCGAGGTTCCTTGTCTACGAGCGGGTTCAGTCACTACTCGAGGCAGCACCGCGGCTGCTGACGGTGGTGGTCGACGACGTGCAGTGGGCAGATACCGCCTCAGCGAGCTGCCTGGCCTACATCGCGAGCGCACTGCGCGATCACCGCGTGCTGGTGGTGCTGACCGTGCGCGACGGGGAACATGCGGCGGAGGTGTCGCGGTTGCTGAGCACGGTGGCGCGCGGGGAGGACAACCGGCACATCGCGGTTCCGGCGCTGTCATCGGAAGACGTTGCGGCGCTGGCCAATGTGGTGGCCGAGGACGCTGTGACGGCTGACGAGGCGGCCGAGCTGGCCGCGCGCACCGGCGGCAACCCGTTCTTCGTCTCCGAATACGCCCGGCTGCCCCGGGCCGAACGCTCCGCCAACGAGATACCGCGGGCGGTGCGGTCGGTGCTCGATCGCCGGCTGGCCGTGCTCGACCCCGCGGTGATGGCGGTGCTGCGCACCGCTGCGGTGATCGGCGACGTCATCGATGCCCCCGCCGTGCCGGTGCTCGCCGAGGCCACCCGGCTGGATCTGGACACCCTGGCCGACTATCTCGACGAGGCCGCCGACGAACGCATCATCATCGCCGCGCACGCCAGCGACGGCTACGAGTTCGCCCACGGCCTGCTGCGCGACCAACTGCTGGCGGGCATCCCCGCGTTGCGCCGACAGCGGTTGCACGCCAAGATCGCCGACGTCCTGGCCGACAGTGCCGAACCCGACGCGCCGTCGCGGCGGGCACAGCACCTGATCGCCGCCCAGCCGCTGGTGGAGCCGGCGGTCGTGGTGCGGGCATGCCGGCTGGCAGCCGAACAGGCGACGGCGCAATGGAGTTCGGATATCGCCGCGCGATGGTGGCAGGCGGCACTGGATGCCTATGACCGGTTGCCTGCGCATGCGCGCGACGACGCAGAGCGCGACGCGCTGACCGTCGAGCTGCTGGAGGCACATTCGCGGGCCGGCCGCGGCCAGCTGGTGCTGGACAGTGTGCAGCGCTATCTGGGAGAGGCCTTACGTACCGGGCGCGCCGCGACGGCCGGGCGGGTGGCCAGCGCGCTGCTGCGCGCCAGCGGTGGTTGGCCGTGGCTGGCGCCAGGACGCGACCCCGGTGAGTTGTTGGCTCTGCTGTCGGAGGCGGCCACGCTTGCCGCCGACGACCCTGCTGCCGCGGCACGGGTGCTGCCTGCGCTGGCGGTCGGACACTGCTACCACCCTGATCCGGACGTGGCGGTCGATCTGCTGGAGCGTGCCGAGCGGGTGGCCGAGCAGACCGGCGACACCGATGTGCTCGCTGACGTGCTCATCGGCCGGCTCATCACCTACTCCGGCGTGAGCAGTCTGAGCGAACAGATCCTGAACTGGGTGCGCCAGCTGGAACGCTTGCAGCACAGTCGATCTCGAGAGGACGCGGTGATCGCGCACTCGGTGGCGACGATGGCGGCGATGTACCTCGGTGACGTCGCGGGCACCCGCGCTCATCTGCGGGCAGGGATCGCGGGCAGCGAGGAGCTGCAGCTGCCGGTGCTGCGGGCCCAGTTGCGCTGGATGGAGGCGGTGCTCGCGATGTGGACGGGCGATTTCGCCGAGGCGCGGCGCCATCACGCCACCGCTGCCCACGTGCACGAGCAGACGGAACTCTACGAGGCGGGCAGCGGGTTGCTGGCCACGGCGTCACTGTTGCGCGAGACCGGCGGCGCGCTCGACCCCAGTTGGGCCGAATTGCGGGCTAGCACCGCCACCGGCGGCCAGGGCATGGTCGGCGTGGTGCGCGCCGCGCTCCTGACGATGAATCCGAGCCCCGAGGTGCGAGACGAGGCTGTGGCGATGTTGAACGCCTGGGCCGAGACCGCTGATCGCGGCCACATCTGGACGACGCTCGGGCATCAGACGCTGCTGGCGCACCTGGCGGCCGACCACGGTATGACCGAGTACGCCGAGCCGCTGCTGGCACAGTTGACGCCCCACCGCGAAGGCATCGCGGTCATCGGGCAGGTCGGGCTGGCCGGTCCGGTGGCGCTGGCCACCGCCCGCCTGCACGCCGCGCTCGGTGACCCCGATGCCGCGCGGGCGGATCTGGCGACGGCTCGCGCGCTGGCCGAGCGGACAGGCGGCGCGCCGACGCTGCTGCGCTGCCGGCTCCTGGAGTGCGAGCTGGCGGACCCGTCGCCGCAGCGCGCCGCGGCGGCCGAGGCGCTGGCCGCCGACGCGGAGGGCGCCGGCATGCTCGGCGTCGCCTGGTCGGCCCGCGCCCTGGCTTGAGGTCGGCGAGCGCGCGGTCCAGGCCTGATACTGACGCTTGGATTTTTCTTGGCGACTTGCACCAAGCGGCCGCCAAGCCCCATTGGCCATGCTGACTGCGCCACCAGGGCTTGACGAAAGGACTCCGATGACGACCTCCACCGACGTGACGCGGGATGACGTGCTGCGCGCGCTGCGCGACCACGTCGCCACACATGTCGCGCTGCCGGACGAGCCGGGTTACGAGCGCTGCGTGCCGTGGAACGTGGCCGCCCACGTGACACCCGCTGCGGTGGTCCTGGCGACCTCGCCGGAGGACGTGGCCGGCACCGTGCGCTTCGCCGCGGCGCACGGGTTCACGGTCACCGTGCAGGCGACCGGACATGGTGCCCTCGGGGTCGGCCCGGACACCATCCTGGTGTCGACCGCCGCGATGAAGCACTGCACCGTCGATGTCCTGAACCGCACCGCCCGCGTCGGGGCGGGCGCGCGGTGGCAGGACGTGCTGGACGCCGCGACGCCGCACGGTCTGGCGCCGTTGTGCGGATCGGCGCCCGGGGTGGGTGTGGTGGGTTTCCTCACCGGCGGCGGAATCGGGCCGCTGGTGCGCACCGTGGGACTGTCGTCGGACCATGTGCGGGCGTTCGACGTGGTCACGGGGGAGGGGCGGGTGCTGCGCGCGACGCCGGACGAGAACGCCGATCTGTTCTGGGGTCTGCGCGGCGGCAAGGCGACGCTGGGCATCGTGACCGCAGTGGAGATCGATCTGCTCCCGATTGCCGAGTTCTACGGCGGTGCAGTCTTTTTCGACGGTGCAGATGCGCGCGAGGTGCTGCACGCGTGGGCGGCATGGTGTGTTGGCCTGCCCGACACGGTGAACACGTCGCTGGCGATTCAGCAGTTGCCGCCGCTGCCCGGGGTACCGGAACCGTTGGCGGGCAAGATGACCGTGGCGGTGCGCTACACCGCGCTGGGCGATGTGGCTGAAGCCGAGCGGCTGTTGGCGCCGATGCGGGCGAGCGCCTCTGTGCTGATGGACACGGTGGGCATGATGCCGTACGCGGCCATCGGTGCGGTGCACGGTGATCCGGTGGATCCGATGCCGGTCACAGAGAACCAGGCACTGCTCACGCAGCTGACGCCCGAAGCCGTCGATGCGCTGTTGGCGACTGCGGGCCCCGGGTCGGGTTCGCCCCAGGTGATCGTGGAGCTGCGGATGCTGGGCGGGGCGCTGGCGCGGGAACCCAGGCACCGCAGCGCGTTCTGCCATCGCAACGTGGCGTTCTCGTTGGCGACGATCGGACTGGCTCTGCCCGAGATCGCCGCCATGGTCGCCGAGCATGCCGCCGCGGTGGTCACGGCCGTCGCACCGTGGTCGACGGGTGGGCAGATGCCCAACTTCGCGCCGTCCTATGACCCGGCCCGTCCGGCGCGGGTCTACAGCGAGGACACGCTGCACTGGCTCGCGGCCCTGGCCGAGCGCTACGACCCCGCAGGCGTGCTGGCGACCGGCCAGGTGGTCCGCACTGCGAAGTGAGGCTCTTTCGGCAGCGAGCGTGTCACGGCGTCAATACCCCGAGAGTTGCGTCCATGGGCGCGCGATCGCGGGCCGCGAGTGCGCCTGAGCAGGCGATTTGGAGCCGCAGCGACGGCCCCGGTAACCTAGCGTTCACCCGTCGCGGGGTGGAGCAGCTCGGTAGCTCGCTGGGCTCATAACCCAGAGGTCGCAGGTTCGAATCCTGTCCCCGCTACTAGTGTGATGTCGCAGGACATCGGAATAGCCGCGGACCTACGTTAGGTCCGCGGTTTTTTCCGTTTGGGGCCTTTGGGGGGCGCCGGTGGATTGGTAGTGCCCGGTGGGGGCGAGTGTGTAGCGCTTGATCAGTCGGGAGATCCAGCTCTGCGAGTAACCGCGCGCGACCTCCGACTGTGAGCGCCCTTCGACGATGAAACGAGCCAGCGCAGACGACCGGTTTCGGACAAGGGGCGTTACGGTGAACCACGAAGTCTCCGCGGTGAGTTGGTGCGATCCTCGGTAGTTCGCACTTCACTCAAGAGGTCTTCGCCGTGTCCCTCCCCACGCCGTCACCAACGTCCATGGTCAGAACGGCGAGGTCAGACCGGGTCGAATGCGTCGATCAGCCAGGTGCCGTCGACTTTGGTCAGCCCGACTCGAACGCTGCTGGCGGCGAAGGCGCCGTCGGGGTTTTCTTTGCTGGTGGTGTCCTGGTTGATGAACACCAGCACCTCGGCGTTGTCCGGCTGCATCTGCGACACTGCCGCACGCACTACCGACGCCGCCGTTTTGACCGATTTCTGTGTGGCTGCCGGGGTGACGATTTTTTCGGTGAAGTCCGTGTAGTACGTGAGGAAGGAGCCGGTGAGGCGGGCTTTGGCGGCGGCGAAGTCTTTGTCGAGGGAGTCGGGCGAGTACGACAGCAGCGCCACGGTGCCTGTGGTGGCCGCGTCGAGAACCGCTTTCTGCGCGGCCGGGTCGGTCTGCTGATCGGGACGGTACTGGTTCAGGTACAGCCATCCGGCGAGTCCCGCCGACGCGGCCAGCAGGGTGGCGAGGACCCCGGCGAGCAGAGCTGTTCGCCAGGTGCGCTGCGAGCGAAGTCCATTGGGGATTGCGCCAATTGGCTCCTCGCTGTCTTCATCGGCGGAGACGACATCGGTGGCGGCCGACTCGAGCTCGTGCGGTTCGCCTGCATCGGTGTCAGTCTCGGCGCTCACGGCACGAACTCCACTTTCGACATCTTGATCCGTTCGCCCTCTCGCTGCAGATTGACGCTCAAACGCCAATTACGCGGCTCCTGTTTGGCGCCTGCGGCATTGGTGACCCGTGACGAGGCGGCGACGAGCACCACCGCGGAGTCGTGGTCCATTTCTTGCACCGCCGAGGAACTGACCGTCACCTCGGTGACGACCTTGGATTCTTGGGCCACCTTCACGAAATCCTTGGCCTGGGACTCGAAATCGTCCTTGAATGTCCCCGTCGAGTTGTCGATGATGCGCTGCACGTCGTCTTGGGCTTTCGAGAAATCCAGTGACATGAGCGTGACGACGCTCTGTCGGCCCGCCGCGGAGTACTCCGCGGCAAGCTGATGCTCTGTGTCCGCTTGCCGATGGTGGTACAGGAAGAACCCACTCAGCCCGAGAAGGGCCAGCGTG
Source organism: Actinomycetota bacterium (assembly GCA_040752555.1). Classification (GTDB taxonomy): domain Bacteria; phylum Actinomycetota; class Actinomycetes; order Mycobacteriales; family Mycobacteriaceae; genus Mycobacterium. Next base: position 166,244 of record JBFMGT010000002.1, read on the forward strand.
GCGACGACCACGAGCGACGCAGCCACAACGGTCCAGCGCCGCCGGGGACCGCGTCTCGGTGACGGGGCGAGGGCATCGACCGGCGGGGCATCGTCTGCGGACTCGTCCTCGAGGCGGCGATTGTCCTCGGCGTCGTCGACGTCAAGTGCAGTGCTCTCGGGAAGGTCTGCCGCCAGCTGCGCTTCTTCGGCCTCACGCCGCAATCGCAGCGCACGAGCCCGCGCTGCGGCGGCCACCGCTCTTGCCTCGGCCTCGGCTGCTTGAGCTTCGGCCTCTTCCGCCAGATCTCGGGCCGCGACGGGATCCATCGGAGAGACAGATTCTGCGCCACGGCGGGGTTCGCCACTAGACGGCGGCGTACGCCTCAGAGACGGCATCGCGACCTCCTGACTCGACCTTCGGCACCAGCATGCAAAGAATGGCGATTCTGGAATACGGAGAGGATAACCGCCGCGGATAGTCGCGCCGCCCGTGGGACGGGGGTGATCGGAACTGTTTTGACCGCCCGAAAGCCACTCGGGATGGACGAATGCCTCATACACTTCCCAAATGCGCTCGGCGAAAGCATTTTCGGTGGTTGTTGTCGCAGCGACGACTTTCTCTGGCGCTGTCCCCGCACCGGTGGCCGGTGCGCAACCGACGCTGCACCGGGTGCGCTATTTGATCGGTGCCAGCCAGGACATCGCCAACGCCGAGATCTATTACCGCGAGGTCGACCCGCCGAATTGGGCCGATTACAGCCACAACCCGTATGAGTTCAGCCCGAATGTCGAGGCCGATCTCGGTCCCGGTAGAGCCTGGGTTCGTGAGGTGATGTTGGCCGACCCGAATGAGTGGGCAATGGTTGTGGTCGGTCAGCCCGACGCGCTGGACGTGCCGCTGGCCGAGCCGGGCTTTGTCTGCGAGCTGAGAGTCGACGACGTCGTGGTCAGGACCGCTAAGGGACTCAGAGGAGCGCTCTGCTCGATTCGTACCTGGTAGGCCGGAAAACAAAGATCTCAGAGGTCACCACGCTCCCAGGACGCTCGCCCGTTGCGGACGACGCATGACAGGAACAGACCGTCCGGCGCCTGGGCCACCTCCCCCTCCTGGGCGGTGCACAGGTCGCCCAGGTTTTTCACACCACGCATTTCCGGTGAACGGAACCAGCGTGGCTCGTAACGGCGCGGCGACCCGCAGAAGACCAGGCGACCCCAATCGGTCACCCCGAAAACGTAATACGTGACGTTGTTGCAGTATGAACCGAGCACGATGTGAGGAGTGATACCCGGCGTGCAGTTGGGATAGTTGCACTCACCGGGGCGCGGTGGGGGCTGCGCCTCGGCTGTCGTCGCACCGGCCATGGCAGCAGGCACCATGACAGCGGCCACCACCAACGCAATATGGCAACGCATCGGCACAGTGTCGCACGTGCGAAATGATAGTTCTGCCGTTTCTGAGAGCGGATGTAGCTCACGGTCGCTTCCCGTGAGTGCGGACATGTCAATATCTTCGGTGCAGCAGGCGCTTTGATCGGCTTCTTCGCCGTAAGGGGCGCGAGTCTGTCTGGACCAAGTGGCCATCCAGTGGAAGCTCAGAATCGAGGTTCTACCATTGATATGGTCGGCGGGTGGCCTCCCAAGTTTCTCGTCGGCGCGACAACTTCTTGCGCGGCAGCTTCTTCGCCTGCTTGTCAATGGCGATCGCGTCGGTCGGAATATGCTGCGCTGCAACGGGTGCTGCCCAACCAGACGACACGACTACCCGCGACATGGGGGCGATGAACGGGGTCTTTCATGTCACCGAGAACGGGGAGTGGGCGAAGACCAACGAGGTGTACCACGACGAGGCTGTGGTCCAGAGCACCTGGACCGTCACGTCGAGCTGTGTGAATCCCCTTGACTGTCACGGGAAGGTGCATAGTGACCAGGGGTGGAGCGCAGACATCTCCAACACGAGCGGGCTCTGGTTCCTCAAGCGTGATCTCCCCGCGTGGTACGCGTGCCCTGACGGTTCCCCGGTGCCGGCACAACAGGTACTGCGCTTCTATCCCGCAGGGAACGAAGGATTCATGACAGTGGGATCCCCGACGTGGGCGGGAGAGTCGATCACGACTGGCCTCACCGGCGCGTGCGGTGTGAATCGCTCAGTCGTCGTTCGCATGCCGTTGACGCTGGTCAGAATTTCCTGACCGAGCTACCCCGGCAGCACCAGTTGCTGCCACTGTATCGCCGGCTGTCTCAGGCTGGTGTCGGTGTAGAGCTTGCCGTCGGTCCCCGCGTATCGCCCGGTGCGGGGATCGTATTGCGCTGCGGCGACAGCTGCGTTCGGACGGGTCTCACCATCAGGAGACCGAGCCGGCGCACTGGCTGACGGAGTGTGAGGTGTCGGTTCCGGCATGTCGGCGGGTGGGGGCGGAGGCGCAGGCGGCGGTTCACCCAGCGGTAGGCGGATGTTCTCGTCCAGCGTGACTCGATCGTCGGGTGGGATGCCCTGGGCGAGGAGATTCGGATCGAGAGGGGAGGGACCCAACGAGTGCTGGCGTGCGGCTAAGGGGCGGAAAGGCTGGTCGCTCTCACAGATGTCGACGGTAGGGGCTCGTTTGCCCGGTTTGCCCATGCACGGGAAGTTGCGGACACCGCGAACAGCTATCGGCGAATCCTGTGGGAGCTTGCAGTACAGCCCGTCGGGGGTGTCGATATCGGTGGTGTCGGCCGGGTTGCGCCATGACGACGGAGGAAGAAAACCCACGGTGCACGGGGGAGGGTCGCCTACGGTCAAACTGAAGTCGCCCAACGGAGAACCGGTCGAGTTGCTGAACCCGGCGGCAGACTGTGTAAACGAGACGTAAGGCGGTAGAAGAACCAACAGCTGCTGGAGCGAGGGGTGGTAGACCATTCCCACCTGACCGAGCGTCGTGAGATTGGCCAGGAGGATGGGGAGCGTCGGTTTGACGCTGTCGAGCAGCGCCGTGACTTCCCGCACTGCTGACGGGCCGGTGCGCAGGATGGCGCGTACCTGAGGATCGTTGTCGACGACCTGGCGGGTGATTCCGGCCGTGCTTCGGCTCCAGATCCTCAAGGAGTCCGCGGCGGTGACTTGCGAGTCGACGAGGGCACCGCTCTTGTCGGCCAGACTGCGGAGGTCGCTACGATGCTGCTCCAGTTCGTGCATGACAGTGGACGACGAGTCGAGTAGCGACCCGAAGTCGTCGCCGGCGCCATTGAGCGCCGCGAAGGATTCGTCGAGCAGGTCGTGCAGACGACCCTTGGGGATGCTCTGCACGAGGGCGTTGACCTGGTCGAGCATCGGGCCGACTTCCTGGGGTACCGATGTGCGGTCGACCGGAATGACCGATCCGTCGCGGAGGTAAGGCGCTGTGTCCGTCCGCGGTTGCAAGTCGACGTACTGCTCGCCGACGGCGGAGACGCTGCGCACAGCAGCGTGTAGATCGGCAGGGATGTTCGGCGAGGTGTCGAGCGAGAGCTCAGCTGTGGCACCCTGCGCGGTCGCTCGCACGTCGACGACTTTGCCGATTTGCACTCCCCGGTAGGTGACGTTCGCGAAGCGATACAAGCCCCCACTGGCGGGCAGGTCGAGGCTGACCGAGATCTTGCCCACCCCCAGGAAGGTCGGCACCCGCAGGTAGTTCAGCGCCATGGCGGCGATTGCGACGACCGAGGCAATCGTGAAGATGATCAGTTGGACTCGGATGAATCGGGTGATCATGGCTGCCCTTCTGGACCGGCGCCCGTGTGTTCCCCTGAATACGGTCCAGCGAAGATCGGCGCTGCCGCTGCGGGCGTCGGCGGTGCCGCCGGGGCCGCACCGTGCGATGACGGCGTCACAGGCAGGAGAGGTTGCTCAGTCTGGGGTGCCGGCGCGCCGCCCGCTGCGGCCGGAGGCGTCGGCGCGACGGGGGTTGCCAAGGGTTCGTAGGTGTAATTCAGTGCTGGTGGGTCGCCGGGCGCTGGGGTGAGCGGTGCATTGGGTTGGCCCCATCGGGTCCCGAGGAACAGCGTGCGCTTCATGCGGGGGACGGTGAGGTCGAAGGTTGCGAACAGATTGATGTAGTCGCCTTTGACGCCGCGGTCGATGAGGTTCTGGGTGTACGGGAAGACCGTCGCTCCCGCCAATGCAGTATCGAGAAGTGGGCCGACATCGGCGAGGGCACGGATCGCGGGCTCGAGATTCCGCAGGTTCTGTACCAAGTCCTGTTGTGTCTGCTCCACTACAGATCGTGCAGTGAGGCTGAAGGCCCCCAGCTTGTCGAGAGCCGTTGTGAGATGCGGTCTTTCTCGGATCAACACATCCAACGCGGGTGGGATGTCGGTCAAGGCACGCTGTACCGTGGCATTCTCGTCAGCCAGCGTGGATGCCAGGCGGTTGAGGGCATCAAGCGATGCGACGATGTTGCCGCGTTGGGCGTCGAGGGTGGCGACGAAGGTGTCGAGTCGCTGGAGCAGAGAACGGATCTCACCTGCTCGACCGCTGAGCGCGGCATTCGCATTGTGTACGACATCACCGATCTGACCCAGACCGCCGCCGTTCACCACGGCCGCCAACGAGGACAACGTCTGCTCGGTGGTCGGATAGGTGGATGCCCTGTCGAGCGCCAGGGTCGCGCCGGGTGGGAGCACTCCGACCGCCGGCTGGCCGAGCGGTGGGTCGAGCGCGAGGTGCTGGGAACCCAGAACACTTGTCTGCCCGACCGAGGCCGTGGCGTTTCCGGCCACCGGGACTCCGTGCCGCAGGGAAATCTCGACGTCGGCATGCCAGCCGTCGACATCGATCCTGCGGATGCTCCCCACGACGACGTCCCCGATCAACACTGGTGCATTGGGTTCCAGGGACGAGACACTGTTGAGTTCCACGTGATAGGTGTCGGCGCCGGGACCGCGTCCCACGGTTCCGGGCAGCGGAAGCGAGGTGATGCCTTGAAAGGCGCAGCTGGTCATCAGCATTGGGGCGCACATCATCGCGGCGGCTACGGCGAGACGTTTGCGGCTGCTGCTCATGAACCTGAGGGTGGGATCGCGGGCGCCACCGTAGGGGGAAGCGCAGTCGTCGGGGGGGTGGTGGGTGGTTGCTCGGCCGGGAGCAGCAGTTGCGGCAGCCCCGAGAAGGGTGCTGGTGGCCCGTCGGTGGGCTGCGGGTAGGCCGAACCTGCTGGGGGAATCTCGGGTGGCGGGGGTGAGGCGCCCGCTCCACCCGGCGCCAGGCTTGGATCGGCGTAGATGATGTTGTCCGGGCTGGCCGACTTCATGAGATACGGGTTGATCGGTAGCGGAATGTTGTTGAAATTGAGCAGTCGAAGAGCGGGTCCAAGGTAGTCGGCGCACAATTTCGCAGTTTCCGGCGCTGTGGCGTTCTGAACTGAACCGATTGCACCGCAGATTAATTGGAGCGGGTTCGAAAAATTGGACGTGACGATGGAGCCGAGGGCGGAGCCGGTGTCGGGGTTGTAGATGTTGTAGGCATTGGCGATTGCGTTGGGTGCGACGTGGAGGATTTGTTTGATGTCGCGGCGGTGATCCGCGAGGTTCTGCGTCACGTCTGCCAAGCGTTGCACCTGCTCAGACGTCTGTCCGCGAGTGTCCGCGACGAACCGCTGCACCTCGTCGACGACCTGCGCCAACGAGGTCAAGGCTTGGTCGAGGTTGGTGCGATTGTCGTTGACGACGCTGGTCAAGGTGGCCAAGTGGCCTTCAAAGGACACAATTTGGGCACCGCTCTGGTCGATGGCATCGACGAACGATTCGAGGTTCTTGATCGTCTGTCCGACGTCTCCGCTTCCCTCGGCGAAGATGCGCGCGGCAGCCGCGAGTTGACCGAGTGCGGTGCGCAGTTTCGCGCCGTTACCGTCCATTGCGGCGGCCGAGCTGTCGATCACGCGAGCAAGCGACGTTGTCGATGATGCGCCGGTGGGTCCGAGTTGGGTGGCGAGCCGGGTGAGTTGTTCTTTGACCTCATCCCATTCGACAGGGATTGCCGTGCGCTCCCGCGGGATGACCGCGCCTGCACCCATCTGTGGCCCAGCGCCGGTGAAGGCCGGGGTCAGTTGTACGTAACGTGCGGAGATCAGATTCTGTGTCACGATAACGGCGCGGGCGTCGGCGGGGATCTCGACGCCGTGGTCTACGTCCATAGCCACGCGGACGGTGCTGCCGTGCGGTTGCAATGACGTTACCGAGCCGACTCGGACACCGGCGACGCGCACCTCGTCGCCAGGATAGATGGCTGTTGCACTGCTGAATTCGGCGCTGATACGCAGAGGTGCGAAGAGCGTCCCACGGATCAGCACCACGGCCCCGAGGACGGTCGTCGCCGCCAATGCGGCCGCGAGCAGTCGCCTCATGAGTTGTCGGTTCATCGCGGCCCTATCGGAATGCCGTTGCGGGGGAATTGGAGTTCGGCGCGAGGCCCGGCGTTGTCGGGGGGTTGTCCGGCATTCTGTCCGCGTCGGAATCCGAATGCGTAGTCCAGGAAGGGTTGCAGCACCCCGGCAGGCATGAGATTGGGAAGATATGCGTTGTAGTAGAAACCGTTGGCCACCGTCTCGCCCTGAGTGATGAGGAACTTCGAGAGTCCTGGCAGCGCCTTGGCGATGTTGTCGCGGTTCTTCTGCAGCATGGCTGTCACCGAATTCAGGCGTTCGAGGGTGGGTTTGAGTGCGGCCTCGTTGTCGTGGATGATCCCCGACAACTCCTGCGACAGCGCGGTGGTGTTGGCCAGCAGGCCCACCAAGGCCTCGCGCTGCTCGTTGAGAACGGCGAAGAGATCATCGGCGTTGAGGATCAGGGTGTTGATCTGATTGCCACGGGCGGCGAGGATTCCGGTGAGATCCGACGCGCCGCCGAGGAGAGCGCGAAGGTCTCGGTTGCGATCGTTGAGCGCTCTGGAGAGTTGGCTCAGGCCGTCGAAAGTCGGACCGAGTTGGGGGGCGAGACGGTCGATCGTCGTCGACAGCGTGTCGAGGGACTGGTTCAGTGTCTCGGTGTCCGTGGCAGACGTGTTTGCCGTGAGTTCACCGAGCGCTTCGGTGAGGGAATACGGTGACGACGTGCGGCTGGCCGGGATGATTTCATCGACCGGCAGCGCTCTGTCACCCCGCGATGTGACGGTGAGCACCCGCGCGCCGAGCAGGTTGCCGGTGCGGATCGCGGCGGTGCTGTCCTCGCCGATGAAAACGTTCCCGTCGGTGGTGAACGCTACGATAGCCAGACCGCGGCGCAACGACACATCGGTGACCGTGCCGACCTTGATCCCTGAGACGGTGACATCGTCGCCCGCAGCGAGGCCACCGGCCTCGGCGAACGCTGCTTGGTGTCGCACAGAGACTGCCCACGCTCGCAGCCGCTCGGACTGCAGGCCGATGGCAATGATCAGAACAGCTACCACGACCCCGATGAACCCAGCCCGAATAAGCTGTGTGCCACGGTATTTCAGCATCAGCCGTCAGCGCACCTTCCGTTTTCCTGTCGGATCCAAGGGAACACCGCGGTGCGTCCTTCGAGATCCGATACGCGGACGGCTATCGCGCAGATGTAGTAGTTGACGAAACTGCCGTAAGCGCCGAGGCGGACCAGCTTCCGATAGTTGTTGGGCGCCTTCTGTAGGGCGCCGTCGATGCGGCCCTTGTCCGAGTCCAGCAACGGCGCCAGGCGATTGAGTTGGTCGACCGTACCCTTCAAAGGCGGACGGGCCTGGCTGAGCAAGTCGGCTATCGAGGCAGTGCCCTGGTCGAGGGCGGCGATGGAATCGCCGATCGGATCGCGCTGTGCTGACAGCTCGCCGATCAACTGCTGCAGTCGGTCGACCGCGCCGGAGAACTGGCCCTTCTGCCGGGTCAAGGTACCGACGACGATGTTGAGACGGCTGATCGTCTGCTCGATGGTCGCAGAATTGCCCGCAAGCTCATCGGTGAACGATGACAGCCGGGAGAAGATTGAGCCGACGGTGTCGCTCTGGCCTTGGAAGACTTCGATCAGCGCGCCGGTCAGGGCGTTGACGTCGCGCGGGTTGAGGCCTTGGATGACGGGCTTGAGGCCACCCAATAACAGATCGAGGTCCAACGCCGGAGCTGTGCGGTCGAGGGGAATCTGGCCGCCAGGCGGAATCACCCGCGTCGAGCCTGGCGCATCGGAGAGTTCGAGATATCGGTCGCCCACCAGATTGAGATACCGGATCGACGCGCGGGTCCCGGTTGTCAGGACAACTTTGCGGTCCGCGTCGAAACTGACCACGACCGACTGGTCGCGGTTGAGTGTGACGTCGTCGACGGTGCCGACCCGGACTCCGGCCACTCGCACTGAGTCTCCCGATCTCAATCGCGAGGCGTCGCTGAACACGGCGGTGTACGTGTTGGTGCTTCCACCCCGGTACTGGCTGAAGACCAGGAACAGACTGGCGGTCAGTACCGACAGAACTACCGCGAAAACCGCAAGCTTCACCGACGTGGCTCTCATCCTGGCTGCCCTACTTGAGCGGTGTTCCGTGGTGGCCCGTCAATGGGTCCGAACATCAGCTGCTTGAGCAGGTCGGAGTTGAGAACGATTCCTTGGTTGCCGTACTGCGATGGATTGGCCCCGACATCGGCGACCAGGAATTTCGAGCTGCTGTTCATGGGAATGCGCGGCAAACCGAGACACGTGGGATCGCCGGTGGCGGCGACCTTGGGCAGATTCGACGGGTACCGATATCGCTCGATGCCCAATGTCAATCCTGAGGAGACGACGACGCCTGGCTCCGCCAGGGGCGGGGTGGTCGCGACGGGAAGTATCCCCTCGACAGCGCAGTTGATGGTGTGGTGATACTGGTTGAGAAGATCGGTGGTGGGGACCAGTAACCGGAGGGTGTCTGCCAAGGGTTGTTCATTCGCGGCGAGAACTTCTTGACCCACCGTGGCCAAACCAGTTGTGCTGACCAGAAATTCGTCAAGGTCGTTTTGCGAATCCACCACGGTGCGGCTGATGGTGCTGGTGGCGTCGGCGACTTCGACCAGATTCGGCGCGGCGTCGGCGTAACTATTGAGAACTGTCGGCAAGTCCTCGAACACATGCGAGAGGTTCGCCAGGCCCGGTTCGAGCTCGCCGAGGACCCGCTCCAGGTCGGTCAGCGATGCACCGACTCGCTTGCCCCTCCCGTTGAGCGCCTTCGACAGGGCCCCGAGTGTTTCGTTGAGCTTGACCGGCTCGATGGCGTGAAGCACGCGGGTGAGTTGTTCGAAGACCGTATTCAGCTCCACGGTCACGTGATCGCCGCGCAGTGTCTGGCCGGCATGGACCGTTGTCGATGCCGGCCGAGCCGGAGCGGTGAGTTGGACGAACTTGGCGCCGAACACCGTCGATGACGCGATGTTCGCTTCGATGTTCTGCGGAAGGAGATGTACCTGATCCGGATCGATACCAAGATGCAGCGCGGCCCGGCCGTCCGGCAGCGGCTCGATCGACGTGACGTGCCCGATCGGTACACCGTGGAACTTGACCTTCGCGTCGGGGTTCATCACCAGCCCGGCGCGCGTTGAGATCACCGTCAAGGGAAACGTTCTCGTGAATGCGCCGTTGAAGAGACCGACCGACACCGCGATGACAGCGATGACGGCCAGCGAGGCCGTCGCGCCGACGACGACACGCAGACGATCGGCGCTCATGACGTCATACCGGCAGGTGGCAACCCCGAAGAGGTCATGGGATTGACCTCCTTGTCAGATGTTGCACGCGGACGTTCACTTGCTCAGAACCAGGATTCTGCATCCGGACGGTAGCATCAGGCATGGTCGCCGACAAGCACTTCGACGGAAAGCCCGAACTACCGCTTGCTGTGGCCGTCATGTTCGCATAGAGCAGGTGTGAGTGGCTGTAATGGATACGGCCCTCAATAGTTCTCCTCAGAACGCCGGTTCTGATACTTTGCGTCGGCGGAGGTCCGGTTATGGGAGGGTCAATGGTGGCCATCGAGGCAGTACTCACCGTTCAGGGGCATGGCCGTTAAGGGTCCGGATCGGTGGTCGACCGGGTTGTCGCTACCGGGCGGGCTTTCGGGTGCGATGCAGGCGATCGGTGGCCTGTTCGCGATGGGCATGGACGCGGTCGGGTTTATTTTCCGGCGGCCGTTCCAGTGGCGAGAGTTCGTGGAGCAGTCGTGGTTCGTGGCGCGGGTGTCGATGGCGCCGACGTTGTTGGTGGCGATTCCGTTCACGACGCTGGTGTCGTTCATTCTGAATATCCTGTTGCGGGAGTTGGGCGCGGCTGATTTGTCGGGGGCGGGTGCGGCGTTCGGTGCGGTGACGCAGCTGGGGCCGTTGGTGACGGTGTTGATCGTGGCCGGCGCCGGGGCTACGGCGATGTGTGCTGATCTGGGGTCGCGCACGATCCGCGAGGAAATCGACGCGATGGAGGTACTGGGCATCAACCCGGTGCAGCGGTTGGTGACGCCACGGATGCTGGCGTCGGGGTTGGTGGCGTTGCTGCTCAACAGTCTGGTGGTGATCATCGGGATCGTTGGGGGTTACGTGTTCTCGGTGTTCGTCCAGGACGTCAACCCCGGGGCGTTCGCGGCGGGGATCACGTTGCTCACCGGGGTGCCCGAGGTGGTCATCTCGTGTGTCAAGGCGGCGCTGTTCGGGCTGATCGCCGGACTGGTGGCTTGCTACCGCGGCTTGACGATCAGCGGCGGCGGTGCGAAAGCGGTCGGTAACGCGGTCAACGAGACGGTCGTGTATGCCTTCATGGCGCTTTTCGTGATCAATGTCGTGGTGACCGCGATCGGCATCCAGATGACGGCGAAGTAGGCGGCTATGAGCACGGTAGCGGTGTTGCGGTCGCGGTTCCCGCGGCTGGTCGGCTATGCCCGTCGCCCGGTCAACGGGTTGGCCGGGCTGGGTGATCACCTGTTGTTCTACGGGCGTGCGCTGCGTGGGGTGCCCTATGCGGCGGTGCACTTCCGTAAGGAATGGATTCGGCTGATCGCCGAGATCTCCATGGGAGCAGGCACATTGGCGATGATTGGCGGCACGGTCGTCATCGTCGGTTTCCTGACCCTGGCCACCGGCGGGGTGTTGGCCATCCAGGGGTACAGCTCGCTGGGCAATATCGGGATCGAGGCGTTGACGGGATTCCTGTCGGCGTTCATCAACGTCCGTATCGCGGCACCGGTGGTGGCCGGGATCGGTCTGGCCGCCACGTTCGGGGCCGGGGTGACCGCACAACTGGGGGCGATGCGGATCAACGAAGAGATCGATGCGCTGGAGTCGATGGGAATCCCGCCGGTGCCGTATCTGGTGTCGACGCGGATCGCCGCCGGAATGGTGGCCGTCACCCCGCTGTACGCGATCGCGGTGATCCTGTCGTTCGTCGCCAGCCAGTTCACCACAACGTTCCTGCTGGGCCAGTCCAGCGGGTTGTACGCCCACTATTTCGACACGTTCTTGAACCCCATCGACCTGCTGTGGTCATTCCTGCAGGCGATCCTGATGGCGCTGGCGATCTTGTTGGTGCACACCTACTTCGGCTACTTCGCCTCCGGCGGGCCGTCGGGGGTGGGTGTTGCGGTCGGCAACGCGGTGCGCACCTCGCTGATCGTGGTGGTGTCGGTGACACTGCTGGTGTCACTGTCGGTTTACGGCTCCAACGGCAACTTCAACCTCTCCGGATAACCAACCAGGAGCATCAGACCCGCAGTTCAGTGCACGAGTGTGCGTCCCCCCCTACCGATGCGACTCGGGTAGAAAGCTCTAGGAAATTTCTCTCGCCGAACCGCAGTTGACGACTGCTAACCGCAAACGGCATAGCGGCTTGCGCGCCTGGCGGACATCGCGCTGAGGCGACCAACGATCCAGCGTCACATTCATCGCGCCGTCCCCTGCGCCACAGATTTCGCCCTCGCTGTGCCCTAAGCGGCCGTCGCCGATCGTGACTGGGGCGCCGTCGGCGTCGACGCCGAGATGGCCCGCCCGGTCTCGGGGCTCGAATCCCTTCCGGCGCGTTCAGCGGTGGTGAGCCTGCAGCCCGATCATCAGTGTTTCGGCTTCGGCGAGGACGGTTCCATCGGTGTCGATGAGTTCTGCGGCGAGTGTGGTCTTGCGGTCATCGACTCGGTCGACACGTGCATGGACGATGAGATCGGTGTCAATGGGCGCAGGCTTGCGGTAATCGACGTTGAGGTAGGCGGTACGGCTCATCGGGCGGCCCGCAGCAGTCAGCGCAATGGCGAACCCCCAATCGAACAACAGCGGTAGGACCCCGCCGAAGACGATCTTGTTGGCGCCGAGATAGAAGCGTCCGAACTGCCCCTTGAGTGTGGTCCCGTCGGTTGCGGCGTGACTGATCTGCCATGCCGGCAGCAGTGGATTACCCATGCCCGGCAATTCCAGTGCTCTGCCCGCGGGCGGGCGGCCTTCAGCGGCTTGATGGGAACCCAGCATCTCATTGATCGCGGTGAGGTGGTCGGTGGCTGCGCGCCAGATGTCGTCGTTCGGATTGCTCGAGCTGACCAGGTTCTGGAACTGCCGCATCGACTCCATGAAGTTGGCGAACTCCGCACTGGCGGTGACGGGCTCGTAGGAGGGGAACTCGGAACTCGGAGCTGTGCGTGAAGGCAGCGTGATGCCCTCGGAACGAGCGTTGTCAGGCATGAGGTCCTCATGGTGGACGGCTCGCGTCACGCGGGCCGAGTGGGGTCAGGTGCGTTTGGAGACGGTGCTCGGGCGAAGTAGTGCGGCCTGAAGGTAGTCCACGAACTCATCGGCGACCTCTGTTGCGGGCCGGGACCGACCGCTGACGAACCAATCGGTCAACCAGACCTGCAATGCGGAGATGATGAGCCCGGCCACGATCGTTGGCTTCGTGGGCCGAAGTTCACCTGCATCCATGGCGGTCTGGACCCCTTGGGTGAGCATGTCGAGGCCGACCCGCCATGTCATGCGCTGCCCGCCGCGACCCGCATCGCCTCCGTTCATCGCAGTGGCCCAGCTCAATCCCTCCTTGACGTGAAGAGCCAAGTAGTTCGGATTGGCAGCGAAGAACTCGACTTCGGCCCGCGCCCCGATGAGTATGCGCTCCAAGTGCGATGTCGCCGTCGCCGACGCCACGCGAACGGCGTCGACCAGCTCGTTCATCCGCTGAGCATTCAGGACGTCCCAGATCTCGTCTTTGCCGGTGAAGTTCTTGTACACCGTGGCCAAGGAGACGTCGGCGGCCGCGGCGATGGCGCTGACCTTGGCGTCAGTGAAGCCGGATCGGGCGAATTCGTATTCCGCGGCGATCAGTATCTGTTGGCGATACATCTGGCGCCGCGCGTCGCGGATGCTGGGTGCCCCCACGGCTTTGGCAGCCATCGCAGAACCTTCCTTCTTCTCAACAGAACGCTTCGCCAAGCCAGCCTAGCGGACAATGTGACGACCTCGTGCGCCGCCGCGGCGCTACCTCCTGTTTCTGAACTTGTCGTCGAAGACCAGAAAGAAGGCGAGCCAGCACGCGCCGTCGTAGCGCAAGAGGTCTGCGGGTGATTCACATCGGTATTCATCTACGCAGAACGACAATTCTGCGTACCCTGGGAGGGTCTTATGGCTGGGACGTGATGCAACCTGACCTTGGTAGGAGGAATGCAGTGCTTCGAGTGGTGCAGTGGACGACCGGAAATGTCGGAGCGGTCGCTCTCGACGTGATCTCACGCAGACCCGATCTCGAACTGGTGGGTGTGTATGCCTTCAGTCCGGACAAGGTGGGCGTCGACGCGGGCACACTCTGCGGAAGCGGTGAGGCGACGGGCATTCTCGCCACCGATGACGTCGATGCGATTATCGCCCTGAAACCGGACTGCATCTGCTACACCCCGATCCTGCCCGACCTCGAGTTGATGGTCCGTTTCCTCGAGGCGGGAATCAACGTCGTGACCACGTCGAACTTTTTTCGTGGTGATTACCTGGGAAGCCTTGGCATGCCCGACGCCAGGGCGCGCATCGAGGCGGCGGCGCAGAAGGGCGGCGCCTCGTTGTTCGGCGGTGGCTACAACCCCGGTTTCGTCACGGCGTTTCCCATGCTGCTGGGGTCAGTGAACAGCACCGTCGACCGCGTCGAGATGTTCGAGGCTGCTGACTTGTCGCACTATCCGTCCGAGGCGTTCTTCGTCATGCTCGGCTGGGGGCAAACACCGGACACCAATGGCACCATCGAGCGTCCGGTGTTCGCGGAGATGTTCGACGGCTTCTTGTATGATGCGCTCGACATCGTCTCGGATGCAATGGGTTTCGAGATCACTGACCGTGTTGTGAGCATCGACTACGCCGTCACCCCCAATCGGGTGGAATGTCCGGCGATGACATTTGAGGCGGGCACCATCGCCGGGCAGAAGGCGCGCTGGGAATACAAGTCCGGCGACGAGACCGTGATAGCCATGAACATCACGTGGTGGGTGGCGCCTGGCCTACAACCCGACCTCGCCGCCGAGTACGCCGAGGCCGACGGTGTGCATCGCATCGAGATCGCCGGCCAACCCAGCCTGGAGATGGAGATGCGGTTGAGTCGCACCGCAGACATGGACCCGACCCAGCACATGAAGGACGGCATCATTGGCACCGCCATGAACGCCGTCAATGCGATTCCCGCACTGTGCGCTGCGGAGCCCGGCCTGCGAAGCTATCTGGACATGCCGCTCTACACCGGAGTCTGGGGGAAAAAGCTCAAGCGGACCACCGCGGCGGCATCGTCGTGATGCTGCACCTGTGATGGTCACCGAGGTCGAGTTCGGTTCGGCGGGCCTGGTGTGCAGGGGCTGGCACATGTCGGCTGTCCACGACGGGCTTGTCGGGCCGGCGGGCCGGCCTGTGGTGGTGATCGCACACGGTGTCGGTGGAACGGTCGACACCGGGCTACGGCAGTTCGCGGAGAACCTCTGCGCGGCAGGGGTTGACGCACTCGCCTTCGACTATCGCGGGTTCGGTACCTCCGAGGGCGAACCTCGCCAATCGGTGTCCATGCGCGGTCAGATCGAGGACTTGAACGCGGCTGTCGAAGCCGCGCGTCTGCTGCCCGGCGTCGATGGGTCCCGCGTTGTCTTGTGGGGGGTGTCGCTGGCCGGCGGCCATGTGCTCTCGGTCGCCGGCCAACGTGGCGACGTCGCTGGCGTGATCGCTGTGACACCTCTGGTGGACGGCTGGGCCGCAGCAGTTCTCGCGCTGCGTTACGGAACGTTGTCGTCGATGGTCCGCTGCACCCTTGCCGGAGTCAGGAGCCGGAACTCGGTGGCGCGTGGCGGTGACCCTGTGAACATCCCGATCGTCGGGCCGCCTGGCCAAGACGGCGCCATCAATCTTGGCGACGCCTATGCGCGGTACACCTCACTCGCTGGGCCTACCTGGCGCAACGAAATCGATGCCAGGATAGGTTTCGAGCTCTTGCGCTACCGGCCGGTTCGGGTCGCTGCCAGCATTCGCTGCCCTGTTTTGATCCAGATCGGTGATCGGGACCGCAGCGCGCCACCGCACTCCGCTGCCGCCGCGGCCGCCAAATGCGGTGCAGAGGTGCGCCGATACGATGCCGACCACTTCGACGTCTGGCCCGGTGGTACGTGCTTCGACGGCGTGCTGGCCGATCAACGCACATTCCTCGCGAGCGTGTTCGCCACCTGAGGTGCTGGGGCCTCACCAACTCACGGGCAACACGTCCACACCGCTGGCTATGGCGTCGGTCCGAACACCGACCTGTTCGGGCTCCACAGCCAGCCGCAGGGTGGGCAGCTTGGAGACGAGCTGGCCGAACACCGCTTTGAGCTCCATGCGCGCAAGTGCTGCGCCCACACAGTATCGCGGACCGTAGCCGAAGGTGACGTGCATGTTTTCCTTGCGTTCGATGTCAATTCGCAAGGGATCGTTAAAAGCGGCCGGATCGTGGTTGGCCGAGGTGATGTCGAGCATGACGAGTTCGCCCCTTGTGATCGTGACACCCTCGATCTCGAAATCCTCCTTCGCCCATCGCGGTAAGGCCAGCCCACCGGGTTGACCGGCCCGCAGGATTTCCTCCACGGCCCGTGGCATCCGCTCGGGGTGATCGACTAGGGCTTGCCATTGATCCCTTTGGCTCAGCAATTGCAGGGCTCCCAGTCCAATGGTGACGACAGTGGTCTCATGGCCTGCGAACAGCAATTGCATCGAGATGTTCGCGACTTCGAAATCATCGACGCCATCGGTCGCGCAGAGGCGGGAGATGACATCGTCCGCCGGGTGCGTGCGTTTACGCGCGACCAACCCCATGCCGTAGTTGAGCAGTTCCATCAGTCCGGTTTCCGATCGGACTCGATCGCTCACCGAGCCCACGTCGGCGACCCACGCACAGAACTGCTCGCGGTCCTCGAACGGCACGCCGAGCAACTCGCAGATCACCACGATGGGCACCGGCTCAGCAACGTGCTCTTGTAGATCGGCGGGTTGACCGTGCTCTTGCAGGGTGTCGATCGCTTCGGCTGCGACTCTGTCGACCATTGCGGACAACGTCTTGAGATGCCTGGGCGCGAAATGAGGAGTCATGAGTTGTCGGGCCCGGGCGTGGTCCTGGGCTTCGGTCTCGAAACCCCCCAGCGGACTGAGGAACACCGATGCAGAGCCGCGCGCGGCCGTCTCAGGGGTGGGGTGGGTCCGACCTAACCGTGGTTCGTCGAAGAGTTGGCGCAGCAGGTGGTAACCGGTGACGTACCAGGCCTCGTCGCCGCCAGGGGTCATCACACGGTGCATCGGACCCGACGACTGCAAGGCAGCAAGGTTATGCGGCAGATCAAGTGGGTGTGCGGGTATGAAAGGCAGCTGGGTCGGGGCAGTCATCGCGCCTCCTTCTTTCCGGCCCGCGCGCCATGCGGCAAAACCCGACGGGTCGCCATTCAGCACGCCGTGACCAGAATATGAGTTCTGACAGACAGGGGTCGCGGCCCCCGGTCGTTCAGAGGCGGAATACTGCTGACAAGGGGGGTTTCCGGGTCATTGTCGTGGATTGTGCTGTCATGTTAGCGTCTTGCACAGAATTTCCGTTCTGTTTTGGACATTGTCGCAGGCGCCTTCTAGGTTGAGGAGCTCCAGATGAGTACTGCTGCGGGGTCGCCCGTTCGAGTAGCGGTGTGGTCAACGGGCGCCATCGGCAAGCTGGCTATCGAGCGCGTTGTGGGCCGCGATGACATGGACCTGGTGGCAGTCTGGGTCCACTCGCCCGAAAAGGTGGGGCGCGACGTCGGTGAGTTCATCGGCGGCGACGTCGTGGGGGTGACGACATCGGCGACGCTCGACGACGTCCTCGCTGCTCGTCCGGATATCGTCGTTTACACCGCCAGCGGTCCGGAGCTCGACGCCGTCAACATGCCGGTCTACCTAGCGTTGCTGCGCGCCGGCGTGGACGTGATCACCGTCAGCTCACCCTGGCTGATGTACCCACCTGCCGCGGACGCCGCGCTGATCGATGAACTCACGGCGGCGGCGACCGCCGGTGAATCCACCTTGTATGCATCGGGTCTGGAGCCCGGATTTGTGGGCGACCATCTGGTGGCACTGCTGTCGACGATGTCGGCCACCGTGAATTCTGTTCGTACGCAGGAGATATTCGACTACGATACCTACGAGAACAGCTTCCTCATGTGTGACGTGTTCGGATTCGGAAAGCCGCTGGATGAGACCCCGATCATGCAGCTCGGCGGAGTGCAGACGATGACGTGGGGCCCGCCTGTGCAATACGCCGCGGCTGCGTTGGGGCTGAAGCTCGACTGCATCCGCGAAACCTATGAGCGTCGCGAAACGCCGCGGGCTCTGGACGTGGCATCCGGACGTATTGCTGCTGGCACGTGCGGAGCTATCCGCATGGAGACCATCGGGGTCGTGAACGGCCGGGACGCCATCGTGATCGAACACATCAACCGGATGGCCCCGGATCTGGCGCCGGACTGGCCGTCGGCTGCGCGGGACGGGACGTATCGGGTGATCATCGACGGCGAACCGGGCATGATCTGCGAACTGACATTCGGCGACGAGGAATCTGCTGGCGATCACGGAATGCTGGCTACCGCCATGCGGCTGGTCAACGCGATTCCGTATGTACGCGTATGCGAAGGCGGCCGATTGGTCTCCTCGATGGATCTGCCGATCACGAGCCCCTCCGGCCCCCGATCCGGTGTCCCACACGCGCTGTCGTGAGCGCTACTCGGCGCTTCCGCTCATCGGTATGTTCCCGTTCTGGTGGCGGCAACGGTTTGAGCCAATCCGCCTGCATGCTGATCTATCTCGGTGAAACCGCGACCCCGCAAATGGTCGACGATCTCGTTACGGCCGAACATCCGGCAACCGCTGAAGGACTCGACGGCTCTGCTGCGTAGGTCATCGCGGCTGCCGCCGGGCGCCAGGCTGGTCAGGATCGCTATCCGGCCGCCCGGCTTCAGGATTCGAGCCATCTCATCGAGCGCTCTGAACGGATCGTTGATGAGGTACAGCGCTGCCAGACATGCGGCGGCGTCGACACTGTGATCGCGGAACGGCAGGTTCTCGGCGTCGCCACGAAGATACGCGATATTGGGCCCGGGGTGATCTACGCCGGCAACGCGCAGCATCTGATGGGACGCGTCCACGCCGACCGCCAAGCCTCCCTCGCCGACCTCCGCCGCGAACAAGCTAGTGAAGATACCTGGGCCACAACCGATATCGACAACGGTTGCGCCGGCAGCCAGCCGCAGCGAAGACACGATTCTGGTTCGGTCATCGATCTGCCGGGACGATGCGGAATCTACGAACCTTCGCATCACCTTGCGCCCGGCCTGATAGATGCTCGAGTAGACGTCGGTCCGCATCAAACGCTGAATCAGTCGTGTAGTGGGAGGCTCGTGGTCACCGAGCAGGTCGGCATACCCCTGATCGGTGAGCGTCAGGTTCACGCCCGCCCCCAGAAGGTCGCGGGTGCGGTCCATCGCCGAACGGCGGGGCACTGGATTGGTCACGGGTCGACCCTTCCTCGTCGTGGTGAATCGCGCGACGCCGAAATCCACTGTCGGGTAGGCATCATGCTGTGCACACCGCCGTGTCCGCCGGGCACCACGCAAGAGTAGCTCTCTACACAGAGCGAAATGATGATTTCGCACTTCGCGGGTGTCTCACCTCTGTGCACAACGAGATGAAACCTTGGCTCAGGGCGATACACGACGGACCGTTGTCACCTGGCGCGGCACGGTGGTAACGTCCTTGCAGAATCTGTATTCTGCAACTGCGAGCAGAGGAGACAGTCGATGCACCTACTCGACCGGTTTCGGCTGACCGACTCCGTCGCCATCGTCACCGGTGCCGGCCAGGGTATCGGTCGCGGCATCGCCATCGGTCTGGCGCAAGCGGGTGCTGACGTCGTGTGCTCGGCCCGCACGCAGGCCGACCTCGACTCCACCGTGGCCGAGATCGAGAAGTACGGCCGGCGTGGGGTGGCCGTGCGGGGCGACGTCCTCGACCCCGACGACCGCGAGCGCATGGTAGCCGCAGCGGTCGAGCGGTTCGGACGTCTCGACGTGCTCGTCAACAACGTCGGCGGATCTCCTCCCGTGCTCGCGAAGGACATGTCGGCCGAGTACCTGGCAGAAGCGTTTCAGATAAACGCCATTCAGTCCTTTGCCCTGATGAAGCTGGCTATGCCAGTGATGCTGAAGTCGGTCGGTCGGGGATCGATCGTCAACATCTCCTCGCGTGCCAGCCAGATGGTGGTGCCGCATTACACGGCCTACTGCGCGGGCAAGGCGGCCCTGAACCATCTGACTCGCGTGGTCGCCAAGGAGTGGGCACCGCGAATACGCATCAACGCGATCGCGGTCGGGGGCGTCAAGACCGAGGCCGTCAAAATCTTCGTCGCCGACCCCGAGGTGGAGAAGCTGTTCGCAGACGGCACTCCTTTGAAGCGGATGGGCGAGGTAGAAGACATCGCCGCTGCTGCGTTGTTCCTTGCCTCCGATGCCTCTTCGTGGGTCACCGGCAAAGTTTTCGAGATCGACGGCGGGGTCTACGCACCAGCGATGGAGATGCCGGTCGAAACGCTCTGACGCGCTTGGCTCCCACCCGCGGCCGTCCCCGAAGCCGACAAGGAATGAGGGGACCACACCATCGCGTGGTCGGCCGCTCCATTGTCCGTCGGAACGCCGCAGCAGAGGGTGTCGACCCCCGCTGCGTTGGTAGTGTCCGGCGCTGATCCAAGGCGAGGGGCACGAGGTGATCTTCGCGGATCGCTGGTCGCGCACTTGACGGCCGGAGCTGGTCGGATCGACAGATGTCAACGAGATTGATAGCCAACAGGTGCGACCAGTATCAACTTCTCAAGAATGAATATTCTGACCTGGAGATCAGTACTTCCACCCGGCAGGTGACGCGGACAAGACGCAATCGGGTCGACACGCAGCGAACGCTGACGCGAAATGATGCCCGATCCCGCATCTTCGACGCTCGCCGCTTAGAACCCTGGGCGCGCTGCCATGCAGTCGACTATTGCCTCCTTGACAGGATCGGTGCTAGCTTTGCAGAACCGTCGTTCTGCTTCTGCTTCGCCTCTGCTACGGCACGGAACGCGACGATGGCCGCCGGGTCGAGCCACGACTATCGGCATTTGCCCGGCGCGAGGCGCGCCCGGCCTCAAGGGAAGGACAGTCCACAGTGCTCGAACACCATGACTTCACTCGGCCGATGGCGCAACGGCGCATGCGTATCTACCAGTTATGCACCGCCGTGATGACCGTGAGCGCCATCTTCTTCGTGGTCGGTGTAGGAACCGGCGTCCTGCCGAATTCGCCGGCCACCGCCTGGATCGGATCGCTGTTCTTCGTCACCCCGTTCTACGTCGCGTTGGCCACGGCGTGGTGGGTGGAAGCCCCCGGCGAGAATCGGACAAAGCTGGAGAAGGCCAACGAGTTCCAGATGATCTGGTGCTTTATCGCCGCATTCGGCAGCGAAATCACCTGGGAACTACCGTGGCTCATTCTCGACGCCTTCGGCAAGATGGACCTCACCGCGGAGGACCGCTGGGGATACTTCTTCTATTTCTACAACCAGGTGGACACCCGCTACCTCAAGAGCGATCCCGCGCTCTACGGCATGGAACTCACCGTCGTCGGGCTATCCCTTGTGCTTCTGTTCGCCGGCTGGAGAATCCGAAAGGCCGGCAATGGCGACATCGCCCAACGCATCCGCCTGCAGTGGCTGAGCTTTGCCTCGATGTCAGCGATGCTGACCATCTTCGTCGTCTACTACATGGCTGAAGTGCGGAACGGGTTCGCTAACGTCCGCAAGGGATTCTGGGACATCGTCATCATCTTCATCTACGACAACATGGCCTGGTTCATTGCTCCTGTCGTCTTGCTGCCGTTGGTCGCCCAGCAAATCGGCTACCTCTATCGCCGTCAAGCCCTCGAAAACGCCGCAACACAAATGACTTCCGTAGGCAGTCAGCCGACGGCTGCCACCCGGACGCGGTAGCGGCGCTGACCGCGACATCGGATCGGAGCCGACACGCCTCGATCCGATGTCGCGCGCACCGCTGATTTGGCCCCGTGACTATCTGGCCACCTCTGACCCACACCTCACCAGGAGCCCCCATGGTGGTCCACGAACGAGCAAGCACCCGTGGCGAACGACCGCCCAGCCTGCCCGCAGCAGCTCCCCAGAGTCACCGCATCCGCCGTCGGCTGTCACGCCAAGCCGTAGCGGTCTCGGTCTTGAGTGCGGCCTTCACCGGCGTCTACGTTGCTGCACCGGCAGCCTCTGCGTCGGCGGACACAGTGCCGCAGGGGATCTACAGCTACAGCGCATCAAACGGTGAGACCGCGACATGGGAAATATGGCCGAGCTGCGTCCCGATCGTCGGCGACCTCCGCGAGCCACTGGACCTCCCCATCGGATGCAGCCTCAATATCAAGGCCTCCACGGGACGCAGCGGACGGGCCAAGCTCAGTGGGGACCAGTGGCTGTTCATTGATGACAACTACATGGGCATCACTTGCCCCGACGGCACAACTGCCTCCGTGCTCACCACCTACCGATTCGACGGAACAACGCTGCACGGCGAGGTGTCCGTATCACACGGCCGCTCCTGCGAATCATCACAACCCAATCTGACCAAGGACACCTTCACCCTCACCTACACCGCGCCGCTAGCCGTACCAGTGCAGCGCTACCCACTGCAATGCGAGCCCGGCGGACTCCGCAGATGCAGCTGACGCCCTGCCGGCAGCAATGATTGAAGGGGAAGCACGGTTCGGCACAGACCACGCCATCCGGCCGATCGGGTGCATCCGTCGTGTAGGCCGCAATTCCTCACGTACGCAGATGGGCGCTTGAGCGCGGCGCCCCTGCGCGCGTCCGGTGTCCATCCAGTCGATGACGAACCCATCGTCGCTTCCGGGTTAGGCCGGGCATGCCTCGGTCGCTCGACCCACCAGACCCGCGCGGCGGCCAGCCCCGACGGTGAATTCCGTGGGATTCCGTTCAGTCAGTGCGCACCTCGGCATAGCTTCCCTCGGCGGCTCCGGGGAGCCCTTTTCGCCGCGCCCTGACAGTGATCCTGGCGCCCCGATGCGGCACGAAAACGACGTGCCTCAGACGACTGCGCTCGCCGGGGTCCGTCGTGGGCTGGAGCTCGACGCGACGCAGGATCTCTGACAACACGATGCGGAATTCGACTGAGGCGAACGTCGCTCCGAGACAGCGTCTGTTGCCGCCTCCGAAGGGCAGATACGTCGATGGGCTCGGCGACGATTCGAGCATGCGGACGGGATCGAACCGCGCGGGGTCGGGGTACAGCCGCGGATCGCTGTGCACCAAGACCATTCCGGGGACGACCATCACGCCCGCGGGTAGGAGGTGACCCGCGAGCATCATTGGTTGCTTCAGGACTCGCCCGACGTCGAATACCACTGGCCGCACTCGCAGCGTTTCCGCGACGACGGCGTCGAGGAAGGCGTCGTCACCGTCGATAGCGGCTCGCGCGGCTTTGTCCAGGAGCACCGAATCGCGAGTGAGTCTTTCGAGTGCCCAGCACAATCCTGTGGCCGTGGTGTCGTGTCCGGCTACCAGAAGGGTCATCAGTTGGTCGCGCAGTTCGGCGTCGCTCATACCGCGCCCGTTCTCGTCGGTTGCCGTCATCAGCCTGGCCAGGGCGTCGGAGCGAGTCGACAGGTCGGGATCAGCGCGGTGATCGGCGATCTCGGCGTAGAGCAACCCGTCCGCCTCGGTGATCGCAGCGCGCAGTCTGCGCCAGGGACGGTGACGCAACAGCCGCGGGTCGGCGACCGCGAGCATGTCCACGGCGCTGACGTCGAGCAGCCGCGGCATGACCTCCCGCAGTGCCGCCAGTCGCCGCGGATTGCTGGCGCCGATCACAGTTCGCAGGATGACCTCGAGGGTGATCG
The DNA here is from genome assembly GCA_040752555.1 of Actinomycetota bacterium. Lineage (GTDB taxonomy): Bacteria > Actinomycetota > Actinomycetes > Mycobacteriales > Mycobacteriaceae > Mycobacterium. The sequence goes on from JBFMGT010000002.1 coordinate 189,617, forward strand.
CAGACATGTGCGGTGCGGCGGCGAACGACTGTTTCACGGGCCATTCGGAGATTCGCTCAGCCGCGACTTCGGCGATCACATCGGCCTGCTGCTCCACGGCCTCTCGAGTGAACGGTGCGAGCATGAGACGTCTTCGAAGGCGATGGCCATCACCGTCGGCGAGAAGGACAGAAGACTCGCCCAGCAAACCCTTGAGCATCGAATTGGCTTCGCCCGCATGAAAAATGTGCGGGCTCCCGGCGAAGACCGTCTTGATGTCGGCCGGGTCGCTGAGATACACCATGGTGCCCAAAGTCGCTGCTCTGAGGGTGAATGTCGGACCGTAGAACCTGCGGCAGGTGCGCACGTACCAGCCCCCCGCGTAAAGCATCAGGGCAGTCTGGAGGGCACGGGGTAGCCGTGGTCCCCGCGGGAGTGAGGTCGTCGTCATGTTGCCCCGAAGGCCTTTCTGGTCCGCGAAAACGGGTCTGCGACAAGTACCAGTCGAGTGAGAGGGCACGCAGTGGCAGATCCACCACCAATGGACGCCGAAGTCCGTAGGTCTGGAGCGGATGTCGGAACAGATTGCCATGTTCACGGGGAGCCACCTCACCGTCCGATGAGCACTCAAAGCAGAAGTGCCGTTCTGCATAAACAATTGTAAAGCCATTTTGACTGCGAACGAAACTACTTTAGCAACAGAGGCTGTTCAGCCCCGATATTGAGAGTTCTTTGGAGTGAGAGCAGCGGACAGCACCCTCTTCGGGCTTTGGGCGTCTCCCTCGAGGCGTCTGGTATTTTCCAGAAGAACTATTCTGTATTGTGCTGCCGCAGGAGGAGTTGACAGCCGTATGATCACCAGTGACCAGGACGCGCTCCGGACGGTCCTCGTGACGGGGGCTTTCGGTCAGATTGGCACCTTCTGCACGCGCCTGCTGCTTCAACGTGGTCTCAAAGTCGTGGCGGTGGATCTTCGCAACGATGGCACCGAGAAAGCAGCGCGGCAGCTCGCTGCTGCCGGCGATCCGGGCCAATTGGTGCCGGCGCACGTTGATCTCCTCGATCGGGAGTCGATCCGCCATCTGCATCGTGAACACAATCCGAACGCGATCGTGCACCTGGCGGCGATGTTCGCGCCCGCGTCCTATCGGGACCCGATCCGTGCGCGTCGAATCAACGTCGAAGGAACCCGCAATCTCGTCGACGCCGCTGCCACGATGCCGCTCAAACCGCTGATGGTGTTCGCATCCAGCGCATCCGTATATGGGTCAATCAATCCGTACCTTCACCCCGAGCGCATCACCGCCCTTACAGCGGTGAATCCGGTCGATCAATACGGTGAGGACAAAGTTCTGGCCGAGATGGTGATCACCGAAAGTGATATGCCTTGGTCGATTCTGCGTCTTGCGGGCGTGATGTCGCCCGCCGCCGTCGCCAACGCCAACCCCGACTACCGATTGCTGCTACGCGCCACGCCGGGGGACAACCGGATGCACAGCGTAGACGCCCGCGACGTCGGACTGGCTTTCGCGAATGCGGTCGATCGTAGGCAGGAGGTGACGGGCAGGGTACTACTCATCGGCGGAGACGATTCACACCTGCACATCCATCGCGACTTCGAAGACGATCTCCTCACGGCGTTCGGGGTGGGTCCGCTGGGCCGATCGGCCAGCCTACCCGGGGACAGGGCGGACGAGCGTGGTTGGGCTTTCACCGGATGGTTCGACACCGCCGAGGCGCAGTCGTTGCTCCAGTTTCAACGGCATCGGTGGGCCGAGACGACCGACTGGATGGCCAGAAGCTTCGGACGTCGACGCATGCTGACCCGGTCGTTCAGCCCCGTGCTGCGTGCCGGGCTGCGCGCACAGCTCGCCTTCCAACGTCGAATCGAGCGCCGAGGGGCATTCGCCGATCCATGGACACTGATCTCGCAGAAATACGGGCCGGGAGCGCTGGCTTCGCCCGCCGGCGGGCGCGCATCCGCGTTGCCGGTTCGACGCTGAGTGGGCGTATCCGTGGCCGGCTTGGAGATGCGCTGACGCTGACGTGGAGGTGTGAAACGGTTCTCGGAGGACACCCCGGGGCCGTTCTCATGCATACGGGTCATCCGCTGATCTGGGGCACTCAACTGGTCTGCAGGATTGCTGAATAGCGGCGGTAGTCCTGCCGCATCGTGATGCCGTCGGCGTTCACGGCGTTGAGGTCGTTCCACAGCGCTAGGAATGTTCCCCGATGGCGCCAGCGCAACAGCGCGGCCAGTGCCGCCGGCTGGCGGAGCTGTGATCGCTCGTAGCCGAGAAAAGACGATCGTGTCCGCGGACTGATGACGACGCCGAAGAGTCGGGGAGGACCGGGACGGTCGTCCAGCGCGCCGTCGACTGCCAGGCGCACATCGATCACGGTTCCTAACCGCTGGCCTGTGGAGTCTTGGACGGCCAGGCCGAGAAGTTCACTGAGTTGCATGGCGTCCTCCCGGAATGCGGCCAATGATGTTGCTGCACAACCAGCGTTCGACCCACAGCCTGTCTGCAAGCTCCGCCCCGCGCCGCAGATGGATCGACGTGTCGATTTTGGCGACAGATCGCCACGGCAGGGCCGCCAGTTGGGATCTCGGCGGCTGGCCGCCGAACACTCGGGTGAACAGGACCTGACCGGTGAGGATCGCGGTCACCTGTGGGTTTTCGTGGGGGTCCTCGCGGGCGTCGTCATCGATCTCGAGGTCGTCGATGATGCCGACGGGCTCTCCGTCGGCGTCGAGGAGCTGGCGATCGAGTAGATGTAGCCGGGCGTCGAGCAGGTGAGCTCCTGCGGGCCGGGGGGCTTCAGGGAAGTTGTTGCCACGGTTTCTCATTGGCCTGCTCCGGTGACGATCATGAGGGGAATGGCCGCCAGGGAGGCGGCCAGGATGATGACGAGGTAGATGGACGCCATGACGTTGACGATTCGACCGTTGACGTAGTCGCCCATGTACCCGGGGTCGTTGGCGACGATCAGGATGGGCAGATAGGTCAAGGGCAGCGCGATGGCCGAGAACACGACGGAATATTCGGTGACCAGAATGGGATCGACGCCGGTGAACAGCACCGCGCTGCAGACGATGATGGCAACCAGCATCACGGTGTGGAAGCGTGCGGCCTCCGCAGGTCTGCGGAATTTTCCCCAGGCCCAGCCGAAGTACTGGGCGACGGTGTAGCCCGACGACAGCGTGGTCTCCAACGCCGCGCCGAACGTTGCGGCCACGATGCCGACGATGACGAAGGCGAGCGCAAGCTTTCCGCCGGCCTCGACAACCGGCATGGTGATCTGGGACAGCGAGGTCACCTCGATCTGAGCGGGCATCAGAACAATGGCGGCGCACGCGGCGATCGCGATGGACAGCAGCCCGCCGAGAGGGAATCCGATCAAGACGTTCAACCGGGACTTGCCGAGATCTTCGACGGTCCAACGCTCTTCGATCGCTCCGGAGGAGAAGAAGAAGACCTCATACGGGGTCATCGCCGCGCCGAAGAGGGCGATGGCGAAATACCAGTACGTTGCCGCGGACTCGGCGTCCGGGATGACCGGGGCAAGTGCCTGGCCGGCGAGATCGGTCCAGCTGGGCTGGAGGAGGAACACGCTCACCGCAAAGACGATGAGGCAGAGTCCGAGGACACCGGTCACGTTCTCCATGACCGAGAACTTGACTCGCCAGATGACTATCCAGACCGCGAAGGCAGCCACCGGTATCCACAACAGCGGTCCGACGTCGGTCGCCAGCTGCAGCGCCAACGCGACACCGCCGATTTCGGCGGTGACGGTCATCAGGTTGATGAGAAACGACGCACCGAGATTGGCCGCCGCGACGCGGGGGCCGAGGCGTTCGCGGATGATCTCGAAGGTGGCGTGGCCGCTCACGGCTGCCACACGCCCGGCCATGTGGGCGTAGAGGCAGATACCGATGACGCCGACCGGAACGACCCATGCGAGACCGAGCCCGAACCGCGAGCCCACCACGGCGTTGGTCACCAGGTCGCCGATGTCGAGGAAGCCGCCGATGGCGGTGAGAACACCGAGCGCGACCGCGAAGATCTTCTTCATCAGCGGTAGTCGCGTTCTAAAGCCTTGTCGGCTTCGATGAGGATGCTGCGCAGTTCTGCGGGATCGCGACTTCGAGAAAGCGCACGCACTGCGGCGTTGGCCTGATTGAGGGTGGCGATGATGTCTGTCATCGACTGTGTCAACAGTTCCTGCCGCGCAAGGTCGTTGGGGTCCTCGGCTTTGAGGACGGTGATGCCCTCATACGCTTTTGTCACCTCGTCGCGCGCGTCGGCGAGCTGAACACCGACGAGCTGGCGCGTCGAGCGGTCCCGTTGCCACAGGTCGAGCGCCATCACCGCCGACCGCGTAGCTGATTGGGTCTCGTCTTTGGCGCTCGACAGCTGTCCGGGCATGCCGTCGCGGTTGGCCGGGCAACTCGTGAGCACGAGTGCAAGGACCGCGATGAAGATCGCGGGTAAGGCGACGACGCGCGCGAGGCTTCGCCGAGTCATCGTGGGCTCGCGCGGCAGCCGGATAGTGCGGTAACGCCCCACAGCCGGCTCGGGGCAGCTTGCTCGGTCATGTAGGACATCTCCCAAGTCCCGTCATGGCAGAACCCCTCGATGCGTTTCTAGCGTGATCAAGGTCAATCGTGCTGCAACGTGGCCGAAGAGTCACCTCCCCGCGCCGAAGGAGTCCACTACTCGACCTTAGCCCGGATGAACATGCGTTCCGGCAAGCTCTTCGAGATAGTCAGCGAGACAGGGTTTTCGGATCGATTCCACGCGGCTACATGGTGTCTCCGGGGGCGCCATCGGTCTGCCCAACGCGATGATCCACCAGCAGGACATTTGTCCGTTGTTAGGCTTGCCCCGTCATCCCATCCGAGCGTCTCCACGCCGCTTGACCCACCCACAGTGCGGGCGCCGGGCGAGGCCGTGCTGATCAGCCTTGACGGCCGCTCGGCCGGCTTCGGCGCCCCCTTGCGGTCGGGGAAACGACCGCCGGCTGAGCCGCTTGAGAGCAGGACCAAACCGGGCCGCCAGGGCGTCGATCGCCGCCCCGCGGTCGAGTGACCTCCAATCCGGCACCCGTCTAGGTCCCGCGAGGTCAACTTCGCGCGGTGTTTTTAGCCACCGAAGATCGGTTTTCCCGCATCGGCGCCGGGTATGTGGCGCGCCAACATCGATCCCTCTGGAGGCGCAATGAAAGCAATGACATACCGAGGCCCGTACAAGGTCCGCATCGAGGAGAAGGACATCCCGGCCATCGAGCACCCCAACGACGCGATCGTCCGGGTGGAGCTGGCCGCCATCTGTGGATCGGACCTGCACCTCTACCACGGCTTGATGCCTGACACCCGGATCGGGCACACCTTCGGGCACGAATTTATCGGGGTGGTGGAGACGGTGGGGTCCTCCGTGCAAAACATTCAGCCGGGGGACCGGGTGATGGTGCCGTTCAACGTCTACTGCGGGTCGTGTTACTTCTGCGCCAGGGGTCTTTACTCGAACTGTCACAACGTGAATCCGAACGCCACCGCGGTAGGCGGGATCTACGGCTACTCACACACCTGCGGTGGGTACGACGGAGGTCAGGCCGAGTTCGTCCGGGTACCGTTCGCCGACGTCGGCCCATCGGTGATTCCGGACTGGATGGAGGCCGAAGACGCTCTGCTGTGCACCGATGCCCTCTCGACGGGCTACTTCGGCGCGCAGCTCGGCGACATCGTCGAAGGAGACACCGTGATCGTGTTCGGGGCGGGGCCTGTCGGCCTGTACGCGGCGAAGAGCTCTTGGCTGATGGGAGCAGGTCGCGTCATCGTCATCGACCACTTGGAGCACCGACTGGAGAAGGCACGCACGTTCGCCCACGCCGAGACCTACAACTTCGGCGAGTACGGCGACATCGTGCTGCAGATGAAGAAAGCCACCGACTTCCTCGGTGCCGACGTCGCCATCGACGCGGTCGGCGCCGAAGCTGACGGCAACCTGCTCCAGCACGTCACCACCGCGAAGTTGAAGATGCAGGGCGGCTCTCCGATCGCGCTGAACTGGGCCATCGACTCGGTACGCAAGGGCGGCACCATCTCGGTGGTCGGCGCCTACGGACCGATGTTCAGCGCGGTGAAATTCGGTGACGCGATGAACAAGGGTCTGACCATCCACACCAACCAATGCCCGGTGAAGCGGCAGTGGCCCCGGCTGTGGTCGCACATTCAGAACGGGTACATCAAGCCGAACGACATTGTCACGCACCGCATTCCGCTCGAGCACATTGCCGAGGGCTATCACATCTTCTCGTCGAAGCTGGACAACATCATCAAGCCCGTCGTCGTCGTCAACCACAACTGATCGAACCCAGGGAGAACTGCCATGACTCAGACATCGCCACGAGTGCCCGCCTACACCGCCGACCATCCACCGATACCGGGCAGTGAGACTCTCCGGGAGCGCATTCCCGGATGGGGCGCCGACCTCGACAAGGCGGATCGACCCTCGGTGCCCAAGTTGAAGTTCCTCGACACAGGCGCCCATTGGGACTTCCCGGAGCGTCAGCCCGAGAAGTGGCCTCGCGAGCGGTCGGTCGAACATCGGTTCCTTACTCCGGTGTTCGGTACGGCGCAGCCACCGAGCGGCCTAGCGGGAGCGCTCCGCAAGTTCGCCTACAAGAAATTCAGCGAGGGCCGCGCCGCGCACTGGATGATTCTGCTGTACGCCGATCGGGTCGACGCGGCCGAGCACCACGTCCGATCGCTCCTCACCTTGCGTCCCGACAACCCGATCACCGAGACGGGCGTCAAGGCTGAGTTCACTCACAACGGCATCAAGTCCCGGTTCGGCCGCAAGCGCGTCGACGTCAAGCACATGTGGATCGATCCGATTCTCGTCGCCGGCCCCTGGGTCCTCGGTATCTACCTGGTGCGGAAAGTGTTCCGGCGCCGCAAGTAGAGCCGTGCAGCGGGCTCGCGACCGATGATCACCACGCGTGGGCATGGTGTTTGCGGCAACATTCCCCGAGGGTTGCGGCGATCGACTGTGGCGCAACCGCCTGCTCGGTCGCAGAAGACGTTGACAAATCGAAAACATCAATGACGTATGCCATTTGACAGGAGAACAATGTCACAGTCACGACGCCTTTCGGGGCGAAAAGTCGCGGTGCTGGCCGCGGACGGTTTTGAAAAGGTCGAGCTGGTGATCCCGTTACGGGCTCTGCAGTTGTCCGGCGCGAAGGTCGAGATCGTGTCGCTGCGGAAAGGCCGGATCCGGGGGGTGAACCTCCACATGCCCGCCACCCGGGTCGGGGTCGACAAGGTGGTCACCCACGCCGACCCGGATTCCTACGACGGATTGCTCCTCCCCGGCGGCTTCATCAACCCGGATCTCTTGCGGCAATCGGCCGCCGCAAGGGATTTCGTGCGCGCGTTCGACCACAGCGGAAAGCCGATCGCCACGCTGTGCCACGGCCCGTGGGTGCTGGCGTCGGCCGGGTTGCTCACCGGACGCACGTTGACGTCCTGGCCCGGCATTCGCGACGATCTGGTCAATGCCGGCGCGACATGGCTCGACCGTGAACTCGTGCGGGATCGCAACCTGGTCACGAGCCGAGGACCACAGGATTTGCGGGCCTTTGTTCCCGCCATGCTGGACGCCTTCGCCAAAGGGACGAGCCAACTACAGGCGGTGCCCAACGCTACGGACTCGGATCCGGCTCTGGACAAGCCGATTGGCTGGGCCGTGGCCGCATTGCGGTGGTCGCCGAAGCCTTCGGCCGCAGCACTTGTCGGTGCAGCAGCTGCCGCGCTGGCGACGCCTCTGCGGGCCCGCCAGTCGATCCGAAAGGTGGCCTAGCCTCAGCGCGGAGCAACGCAACCCCTGTGCACGCCGCCTCGGGATCGCACAGCACGGTGACCGTTCGAACCGGTGACTCGTGTCGGGTATAACTGTGATCTGACACATCCTGTGTACGCTCCCCGGCGGTGCGCTGGTCCAGTGCCACCATGGTTTGGGCCTCGCGGGACGGAGCGCAGCGGCTCATCGATCGTCTTGGCATCCACCGCGATGTCGATGCGTGCTCCCGCCAGCGGCATGCCTTCCACCCGCGGCGGCAGCAGGCGGTGCGGCAGCGCGGGGCAAATTCGAAGGGTCCCTTGCGGAACGTCGGGATTGAATCGCAGCAAGCTTCTCAGGAGTAATCGGGGAGCCTCAGACGCCCACGCTTGTGGAGAGCACGAGGTCGGATAGGGCACCGGGCGAGGGAACGTAGTGGGATCGAACTCGGACCACCGGCCACCAAAAGGACATAGGCGTCGATTCTCATAGCGCAATGGTGGATTCGTGCGGAGGCGCAGACATCGACCCGTCGGAACCAAAAGCGATGGGGGTGGTCGTATCGGTGGGCGATAGTAGCCGTATCGGATTAACCCGCTGACCATTTGGAGATCCGAACCGATGCATCGGTCGCGATCGGGGAGCGCGCCGCGGATGTTTCGCCTGTCTCAGGATGTCGGGCGGGCTCGACGTGGAGGAAACGCCACGCCCTGGTAGCGGCGTGGAGATTGAATCGGATGTCGACGTTGCGTAGGTCGTAGCCAGTGAGCTCACTGATGCGGGCCAGCCGGTATCGCAGCGTGCTGCGGTGGATGTGCAGCGCTTTGGCGGATTCGTCGTAGTTGCCGCCGCTTTCGAGGTGCTTGCTCAGCGTGAAGACGAGTTCTGACTTCTTGGCCGAGTCGTAGTCGAGAAGCGTGCCCAGCCATTCGCGGACGAAATCCTCGACGGCGCCGCGGGTGTGAGCGGCGTCGATGAGTCGGTAGAACCCCAGCTCTTCGAACGCGGAAGCGCCCGATGGCGCCGCGGAATGGAGCCGCACGTTGAGTGCTCGTTGCGCCTCGGTGAATGACTGCGGGATATCAGACGGTGCATCACACCGCGATCCGATTCCGATGGCGCATGTCGCCGGGCTCAGGAACTCGCTCAGCGTGCGGTGAAGCGCTCGTGGGTCGGGGCGACTCGCGGCGAGTAGGACGATCAGTTGGCCTCTTCGTCCGCGAATCGAGGGGAGGCGCAAGACAGCGGCCGCGCGGGCAGCCGCGGCCGCGAGGGAGTCGGGGCCGGCCGAACTGTGCGCGACGATCACGTACTGCGGACGCCGAAGGTCGTGTCCCAGCGCTTCTGCTCTCGCCATGGCGCCGTCGTCGTTGGTCCCGGCGAGGAGATCTTCGAAGAGTTCCCGGCGAACACTCTCTTCGAGCTCGACGAGGCTGCGCTGATGAGACAACTCGTAGCCGAGCAGCGTGCAGGCAAAGTGCAAGGCGAAGATGTCGTCATCGGTCACGATGATATGAGGGTCGATGATCGCGAGGACGCCGAGCTGTTCACCGCGAGGCGCCAAGACGACGGCGACGCGATCCTTCATGCGCACGGGACCGCGGCGGGCAGCCAGGACGGCGAGATGGCGCTGACGCCGTTGCGGGTCTTCTTTCGGATAGGGCGTCGGCTGTCCGGGGCCGGACCAGCACCGAAGATTGCCGAATCGATCTTCGAGAGCGATGGCCAGTCCCGTCAACTCATGAAGAGCGTCGGTGATCGCTTGCTCGCCCCCACCACTGCCCAGGGCGGCTTCTATGGTCTCGTGGACGAACGACCGGTTCCGCAGCTGTCGACGCGCGGTGGCCAGTTCATCGGTTACTTTCGCCAGTTCTTCGGTGGATCGTTTGTCACGGCGGTGAAGGGCAGCGCAAGCCAGCGCAGCTCCCGCTTGGTTGGCGAGCACCATCAGCATGTGGATGTGCTCGCTCGACGGGTGATCGGCGCAGCTGACGATGAGTGTGCCCTGGACGACGTTGCGGTGCTTAAGGGGAAACGCCCAACCCCACTGACGGCCGGGTATCTCCACAGAACCGTTCCCGCGACAGTCGGTGACGAGCTGATCCATGTCTATTCGATGGTCCAGGTTCGGGGGCAGTCGATCCCATGAGTCGTCGACGCGCCGGTATACGGCCTCAAACCGGCAGGGTCCCAGCCGGGGTACCGCTGCCACTGCCTCGGCGAGAACGGTTGCCGCGTCCGGCATCTCGAAAGTCAGCATGGCCAGGGCGGCCAACGGGCCCGGCCCTGCGCCAGCTCCATTCGACGTGGAGGCCACGGGCTGTTCTATTGCTCGAGAATTGTTCATCTCCTACCGCCGCTTCTCGACAGTGTGCTTGCCCAGCCGCGCTGCTCATGAGTCGCTGCTGCCCGTAGCACCTCAGCCGTCCTACCCGCAGGTTCCACGTCCAAACCAGGCCAGAGCGCAACGGTGGCCTACCACGCTGAGCTGCGTAGATGGGCGATCGTGGGTAGTAGCTCGCACGCGAGGTGCCGGGACTGGTCACTCAGGGAGTCACCGAGCCCCTCATTTCGAAGTCGCGCTGTCGTTCAGCGGATTCACCGACGAGCGTCGGTTTCCAGCCGAGCGGCGACAACCGGCAAACTGGCGTAGGTCGCAATCCCAGGTGGCGCCGCGCACACCGCAGGGATTGCGTTGACCAGCGGAGATGCGGTGATGCGCAAACCGATACCACGCATCCGTTCGACGCTGAGATCGGCGAGGTCCTCGTCGGTGGGCATCAGGTCGATCTTGACGTTCACCGTCGGGTCGCCGACGATCTGGATGCGGTACCCATGCTCGACGCGCCAAGGCGGATCGAGCGACTCGGTGGCGATCCACCGCTGATCGACCGTCAGCACCTCCATGCCGTCGACGGCGCCGTACCAGCTGACATCCATCCCGCCGACGTGCCCCTTGGGGAGCAACACGCCGTCGGCGACCACATCTTCGGTGGTGTGCGCGAACTCGACGCGGCAATCGATCTCGTCGACGTCGATGCCCATCAGTTGTGCGAACAGGTCCACCGCCTCGGCGAACACCGCGGTGCCCTTGGCCACGTCCTCGGCGTGGCCCGGATCGTCCCGTGGCCGGCCCCACCCGACCGCTTGGAAGTTCGCGTCCCCGACGAATGAGGACACGTCCACAGACTCGGTCATCGAGGCCCTGCGGACCCGGGTGCAGATGCCACTCGAGACCGCAGCCATCATCTGGGCGAATCCGGGGTTCATGCCGCTGCCGAAGATCGTGGCGCCGCCCTCGCGGGCCGCGGTCTCGACGGCGGCGCGCTCACTCTCGGGCAGGTTTCGCCCGGTGAGGAACTCTGCGCTGGTCACGATGTTGACGCCGGCCCGCAGAACCTTCTGCACCTCGGGGCTGGCGAACCGTAGCGGCGTGTAGATCACGCAGTCCAGGTCGAGCGCCAACAAGGCGTCCACATCGTCGGTGGCGTTGACGCCCAGTGACCGGCCGAGACCGCAGAGGCTGCCGACGTCGACACCGACCTTGGCCGGCGAGTACGCGAAGGCGCCGACCAGACTGAGGTCGGGCCGTGCCAACACCGCTTTGACGGCCTCCACGGCGACGTTGCCCGTGGTCCATTGCGCCACCCGGAGTGTGCGCTGACCGCCAGCAGACATCGATGACCTGTCAGAGCTTGAATCGTCCGGCGAAGCCGCGCAACGGAAGGTCGGCGCTCGTGATGATTCCGGGTGGCGCAGCGACCACGGACTTGATGGCATTGAGTGCCGGCATACCGGTGACCGTCATGCCGATGGAGGCGAAGTTGTCGGGGTTGGACAGGTCGACACCGGGTTTGGGGAAGATCATGTGTTTGTTGTAGATGTTGGGGTCGCCCTTGATCTGGGTGATGTAGCAGCCCTTGATATCCCAGCTGGGTTCGGTGTGCGGGGTCATCTGCCATTCGAGGTGGGTCTCGACCCGCGGCACGCCGTCGACGGTGCCGACGTACTTGATGTAGTTGGCTCCGAGGGAGCCGTTGGGCAGCTGGTACCAACCCAGGTCGACGTCCTTGGTGCAGGCGCCGAGCTCGTATTCGAAGGCCACCTCGTCGAGTTCCAACCCGAAGCAGTCGGCCATCATGTAGACCGAGTCGGCGAACACCTCGGTGTATTTCCGCAACTTGCCCGGGATGGAAGGATCATCGATGGGGAGGCCGTAACCGACCTCGATCCAGGTGTCCTTGGAGTGATGGCACGACACGTCGACGGACTCGATCGTGGTGACGTTCTCGATTTCGGCGACGTCGGCCGAGCACACCACCCCGAGAATCTGATTGAGGCCCGGGTTCATCCCCGTGCCGTAGAACGTGGAACCGCCCTTCTCGCATGCCTCTTGGAGCAACTGAGTGACGGGCTTCCCCGAATGGTGCGGGTGATTGGTGTCCCGGTGGAAGCCGGTGATCCAGTCGGCGGTGGTGACGATGTCGATGCCGGCCTCGAGCACCTTGACGTAGAGATCCTCGTCGGGAAACACGCCGTGGAAAGTCAGCACGTCGGGCTTGGCCGCGATGATCTCCTCGACGGTGCCGGTGGCGATCACACCGTTTGGCGCGATGCCGGCGAGTTCGCCGGCGTCCTTGCCGATCTTGTCCGGCGAATAGCAATGCACACCAACGAGTTCCAAATCCGGCTGGTCAGCGATCCGCTTGATCATCTCGGAGCCGACGTTGCCGGTCGCAACCTGGAAAACCTTGATCGTCATCGAAAGCCCTTCTTTACGTTGTGAGTCGGTCAGTCCGTGGATCGGGCAGCCAGTTGCGCGGCACTGCCACCTTTGCCGTCGGGGTAGAACTTCATCGCCCAATTGCGGATCGCGGTGAATCCGTCGATTTCCGAGCTGGCCAGCGCGGGCGGATCGGAGTAGCGCTGGTGGGACCAGATGTGGATGTCTTGGCAGAACTGCCGGATGACTTCGTTGCCGAACTCCTGGGCCTTGGTGCGAGCCCGGTCAGGATTGCGCACCTCGCCCTTGGGGCGTCCGATGTAGACCATGAACCGGATGTCGGAAGTGCGTTCGTCGACAGGGGTGATCGCCGAGATCGTGCGGTTGTCGATCATTCCCCAACTCTTGGTCACCGCGATGCCCAGGCCACCGTTGATCGCCTCCACGCCGCTGTTGACGTCCTCGATCTGTTGGCCGTCGTCGCCCTCGAAGGTGATGGTGAAATCGACGTAGGACACCGGGTCGTCGAAGTCGTGCCGGGTGAAGATCGGGTTGATCGGCGTCCCGTGCACATACTTGAAATGGGCGAAATCCACGCCGTTTTCGAGTACGTACTGTGGGTGCATCTCGCGGCCCTGCTCGAACAACCTCTGCTGCGGGTAGTAATCCGCCTCGCTGCTGCCGTCTTCGAAACTGGCGAACACATCGGGAGCGTCGAAGAACGGCTCGCGGTCCTCGGTGTCATGCCAGATGTAGATCGATGCGTTGCGCTCGGTCACCGGGTAGGTCTTGATGCGACGTCCGCGGTTCGGTCGGCTCTCGTACGGGATGCAGACGTTACGGCCCTGCTGGTTCCATTGCCAACCGTGAAAGGGGCACTGCAACACCTCGCCGTGGACGGTGCCGCCGAAGCCGAGGTGCGCGCCGAGATGCTCGCAGTAGGCGTTCATCACGGTGACCTGACCGGACTCCGAGCGCCAGGCAACCATCTCCTGGCCGAAGTACTTCATCGTGTGCACGTCACCGATTCCCACCTCGTCGGACCAGGCAACCTGGAACCAGCCGGTCGGCTTCATGGAAAGGGGCGGCTTGGCCATGTCGGAAGCATAGAACAATCAATGAAAGTTGCATAGGGCCCTTTATGAAAAGGTCCGCAGCGGGCTATCCTCGAGCGATGACCGACACGGCCGAGGCCTCGACGCCGGCGCGTCGCCCGAATCGGCGCGGCCAGGCAACCCGCGAGAACATGCTCGAAGCCGCGCTGAAATCGCTGGCCTCGGGCGACCCGGGATCCGTATCTGCCAATCGGATCGCCAAGGACATCGGCGCGACGTGGGGTGCGGTGCAGTACCAATTCGGCGATGCCGACGGATTCTGGGCCGCCGTGCTCCATCGCACGGCTGAACGTCGCGCCGACGTGTTTGCCTCGATCGGTGTTGACACCTCCCTGAGCGAACGCGTCGCCGGCATCATCGACACCCTGTTCGAGGGTCTGGATTCGCCAGATTCACGGGCCATCGAGAACTTGCGTGCGGCTCTCCCTCGCGATCATGCAGAACTCGAGCGGTTGTACCCGCGGACCGCGGCCGAACTGCATTCCTGGGGTCAATCATGGTTGGAGATCTGCCGCAGCGCTTTCGAGGACCTCGGCGCCGATCCGGAGCGCGTTCGTGAGGTCGCTACGTTGATCCCAGGCGCGATGCGCGGCCTGGTCTCGGAGCGCCAACTCGGTTCCTACGCAGACCTCGATCTTGCGCGTCGCGGGCTGACCAACGCGCTGGTCGCCTACTTGCAGACGGCGGACTGAACCCCGCTGTCATGCACCACCCAGAAGATGCTCGTACGGATCGGCATCGTCGCCGACGGATTCCGGCATGGGGTAGTAGGTCTTGATCAGCAGATCGCCGTTGTCTTCCCAGGCGAAGGTTTCGATGCTGTAGGCGGTGCCGACGTTGGGTTCGGTGCCAAAGGTGTTCTCACACACCCACGCCATCTCGTTCCCGTTGACCTGAACGGTGATCATCCTGATCTTCAGGATGGATTGGAACATGTCGAACGCTTCGGAGGTGGCGGTGTCGAAACCGTGCTTTTCTTCGGTGCCCACAGGGTCGTACATCCGGACCTGAGCGGGTGCGATCGTGCGCCACGACGCGACCCACTTCTCCTTCTCACCCGCATTCCACAGTTCGGCATGCTGCGCGGCGTGAGCCAAACGCGCTGCGCGGCTCGGTACTTTACTCATTTGCGCTCCTTCGCGTGTCAACGGTGAATGCAATGTGCACGGCGCGGCACTGCCGCTCGAAAAAGTCCCTCGAGACATCCGACGCCGATCCATGCCGGGGAAGTCCGCGAAGGTCCGACCGGGGACTCGTCCGTTCTGATCGGGAATGTCGCGGTCAGTCCAGTGATCTTTCGTCATCCCCTTCCTTCGTCGGGCAGGCATCTGCGCAGCAGTCATCGCCGGCCCGTCAGGGCTGCAACACTTTCGGATACATCATCAGGTCCACCCAGTTCTCGCTCTGAATGCGTCGGGTGGCGCCGGAGGCGAAGACGCCGATGCCGCCGCCGTTGGGGTCCTGATACTGACCGGTGTCCGCGTCGTAGGTCGTCGTCGCATTGCTCATCGGTGCTGGTGCTTCCGCAGGCGGCCGCCCGTAGGGCGGAACCTGCTGTTCTGGCGGTGCCTGGAACGGCAGTGGCGGTGGCGGCGGACCGGTGGTGACCGGCGGGCCCTCTTTGGGATAGGGGGCGGTCAACGCAGGCCCCGGCCCGGGCGGAACTCCGGGTGGGAGGTGTACGACCGGCGGCCCGGGATCGTAATCCGCCTGGGGCGGAATGTAGGGATACTTGTTCATGGGCAACACGTTCTGCCCGGCGTTCTCGGGTGACATCGGTGTGCCCACTGGGATCGGTGGCCCGCGCCAAGGGTTGCTACCGATCGGCACGTAACCGGCTGGGTCGCGGCACAGCTGGATCGTGGGCGCACGCTTACCGGGGAACTCCTGGCACGGATAGTTCCGTGCTCCGCGCACCGAAGTCGGGTCGTTCTGCGGCACTTTGCAATACATGTCGCGGGGAAGGTCGCGCAGCGTTTCGTCGGCGGGGCTGCGCTGCTGGGTGGGGGGAATGAACCCCGTTAGGCAAGGCGGCGGATCGGCGACGTTGAACTTGAAGTCGGCCTTGGCGCCTTCGTCGGCGGGCACGCCCTGCGCCACGGTCAGGAGCGCAGCGGTCAGCGCCGGGAAGATGACGAGCACCTGCTCGATCGATTTGTTGTAGATCACCCCGATTCGCCCGAAGTTCGCCAGATTGGCCGCAAGCACAGGGAAGGTCGGCCTGATGCCGTCGACGGTGGCGGTGGCGATATCAGCTGCGCCCGGGGCGGTCTCCAGCACGGAGCGCACGCCTTGGTCGGCGTCGCGAAGTTGGGTGGTGAGCCGGGCCAACCCGTCGGATACGGCGCCGATGTCTGAGCCGGCCCTGATCTGCGCGTCGAGGAAGGGTTCGCTCTGTCGTATCAGCGCGGTGGTCTCATCGGTGTGTGCGTTGGCCTCGTCGACGAGAAGCCTCGATGATTCCAGCAGGCGTGCGAGTTCAGGCCCGGATCCATCGAAGGCTCGGAAGGTTTCGCGCAACAGGTCGCGCAGTCTGCTCTGTTGCAGGGAGTCCACCAGCGACTCGGCCTCGTGCAGGAGGGTGGCTACATCACCTGGCAACGAGGTGCGGTCTTGGTCGATTCGGGTTCCGTCGCGTAACGGTTCGGCCGACGGCTGGGGCGGTGGGATCAGATCGACGTACTGCTCGCCGATGGCCGACATGCTGCGCACGGCCGCGGATACGTTGGCGGGTACTGATGTGTCGCTGTCGAGTTGCAGGCGGGCGTCGACACTGTTGCCGCGAGCCAAGGAGACCGCCGCGACGTGACCGATGGTCGTTCCGCGATAGGTGACGTTGGCATTCTGGTAGAGCCCGCCGCTGGCGGTGAGGTTCACTGTGACGTGATACGTGCCGTAGCCGAAGAACGCGGGGAGCCGGAGGTACCCTACCGCGACGACAGTCACGGCGAAGACGGTGACGAGAGCGAAGATGGTGAGCTGCCAGCGCACCAGACGGGTCAGCACGGCTCAACCACCACCGCTGGCACTCGTCGGCCGTGGCGGAATCTTGAAAGGATCGGCGGCTTGGCCCGACAGGTTGGCCATGGAACCGGTGAGGAAATCCGGCGGGTTCACCACCTCGCTGAGGTGTTTCATGTTGGGGTCCAGTGGCGAGGTGGTGAAGAGATTCTCGCCGAACCGGCGCAGGGTCAGGTCGAGGGTGATGAAGACATTCAAGAAGTCGCCGCGGACCGCCTGCTTGATTCCCGTCTGTGGAAGGGGATAGGTGACGAGGATCGGCAGTGCCTCGATGAGCTCGTCGGCGTGGTCGGTCAGGGGTTTGACGATCGCGTAAGCGTCCTTGAGATCCGCAGCGAAGTCATCCTTGGTCTGCGCCAAGATCCGCGACGCGATGGACGCGAATTGCCGCAGCGCGGCGAAAGCGTCGACGAGGTTGCGGCCGTTGGCATTGAGCACCTTGAGCGCGGCTGGAAGGGAATCGAGTGCGCGGGCCAGTTTGTCGTTGCCGCGTGCCAGCTGGCCGGCGAAGCGGTCGAGTGATTCGCCGGCGGCAATCACGTCCGCGGTCTGGTTGCGGACCGAGGCGGTGAGCTCGGCCAGCCGCGGCAGGAAGGCCGCGAACTGCCCCGACCGCCCTGCGACCGCGGAGTAGAGCTCGTCGGTGATGTCCTGCAGTGCACCGAGGTTGCCGTTGTTGACAACGACCCCGAGTGACGACAGAACTTCTTCGGTGGAGGGGGAGCGGGAACCGCGATCGACGGTGACCACACTGCCGTTGGCCAGGGACCCGGTGGGTGCCTCCCGCGTGGGCGCCGACAGAGCCAGATGCCGGGAACCCAGGAGTGAGGTCTGTCCGACGGTGGCGACCGCGTTGGCGGGCAGGTCGACGCCGCGTTGCAACGACACGGCGAGTGCGGCGTAGAACGTACCGTCGGCGCGCTGCACCGGTCGCATCCCCGAAACGCTACCGACGGTCACGTCGTCGACGAGCACCGGCGAATTCTGGGGCAGGGTGGCCACATCGGGTAGCTCCACGGTGATGGTGAAGGAGCCTTGCCCGTGGCCCTTGGTGCCGGGCATGTCGATCGAGTTCAAGCCGCCGAACTGGCAGGCGGTGAGCATGAGCGCGCTCGTCGCCACGGCAGGTGCGCGGCGCGCAATGAGGCGAAGGCGCCTCGGTGTTGACGTGTTCATCGGGCTCCGTCCGCGGCGGGGGGTGCCGGGGCCGGGGGGACGAGCAGCGCGGCTGGGTCGGAACCGGGCGGTATCACCGGGGGCGTGACTCCGGGCAACGGCATCCACTGCAGTTCTGAGATCGGAGTCTGGGCTTTGGCCTTGGTCTCGGGGGTGTCATAGATGACCTGGCCCTTGTAGGCGGTGATGCTGTTGATCGGGTGGAACAGGATCGGGGGAAAGTTCATCTGCAGGCGTTTGAACACCGGCGCCATGCGTTGACGGCAGATCTCGGCTCGCTTGTAATAGTCAGCGGTGCCGCCGGATTCGACCATCCCGCCGCAGACGAACTGGACCGGGTTGGCGAAGTTCGGCAGGTTCAGGATGCCGTTGACCGAACCTTGCGCAGGGTCGTAGATGTTGTAGAAGTTGGCGAGCCCGTTGGGCGCCACGTGTAGCACCTGTTCGATGTCGTCACTGTGTTCTGTCAGCAGTGTCGTGAACTGAGCGAGACGGTCGACCTGACCGATGAGGGCAGCGTTGTTGTCGCCGAGCAGGGTCCGCACGTCGCGCAGAGCCTGCGAGAGTGTACCGAGGGCAATGTCGAGGTTGCTCGAGCTGTCGGCGAGTACCTGCGTCACGGAGGCCACGTGGGTGGAGAACTGGACGATCTGTTCGTTGCTCGCCGAAAGAGCGTCGACCAACGTGTGCAGATTCTTGATCGTTTCGAACAAGTCTTCGCGGGAGTCGCCGAGTCGGCCTGCGGTTTGTGACAGTTCGCGTACCGCTTGCCGAAAGGTATCGCCGTTACCGGCGAAGGTATCTGCGGCCTGGTTGACGAAACGCGTCAGCGGACCTTGGACAGACGGTGGTTGCGGACCGAGTTGGCGGCTCAGGTTGGTCAGCTCGTCTTTGACCTGATCCCATTCGATGGGCACCGCGGTGCGGTCATCGGGGATCTCCGCCCCGCTGGCCAGCGTCGGTCCGTCCTCGTAGACGGGAGCGAGTTCGATGAACCGCGCCGCCACCAGATTGGGCGCGACGAGCAGCGCCGCAACATCGGCGGGGACGGGTGCGCCCGACTCGACGCTCAGGGTTACTTTGGTGTGTTCAGGCCCCGGTTGAATCGCCTCCACCGTGCCCACCGGTACGCCGGCGATCTTGACCTGGTCGCCGGGATAGAGTCCGACGGTGGAGGAGAACTCGGCGGTGATGGTCAGTGGCTGGGTGCGGGGCCATACGACGAACACGGCACAGGCCAGTATGCCGACGAGGCTCAGCGCGAGGAGGGGGCGCGCAGTCCGAAGCATCGTCACGAGCTTTTCCTCTCTCATGGCGATTTCGGCCTGATGACGGTGCGCTCCGAGGTGAAGCCACGGAGCATGTCAGCTAGGGCGTCTGGGAGCTTGCCCGGCTGGAAGTAGGTGTCCAACAACGCGGCGGACAGGGTCGGTTCGGGGACGCCGTAGATGTTCGCTTGAAAGCCCGGAGCAGAACCCACGACCTCCCCCAGAGCAGTCGCGTATCCCGGCAGTCGCTCGAGTGCCGCGCCGATGTGCTCACGCCGCTGATTCAGGTTGTCCAACACGAGATTCAGCTTCTGCAGTGCCGGACCGAACTCGCGTCGATTGTCGGCGACGAACCCCGAGATCTGACGAGACACGCCCTCGATTCCAGTCACTAGAGATTTGATGGCCTGGCGTTGCCCGTCAAGCGCGGCGAACAGTTGGTTCCCGTCGGTGATCAGCTTGTTGATCTGCTCGGATCGGGTAGCCAGAGCCGTGGAGACCGAGCGCGCATGCGTCAGCAGCTCGCCGATCTCTTCGTCCCGTACATTGACAGTTCGAGACAGCTCAGTGATTCCGGTCAGGGCGTTGCGCAGTTGTGGGGTCGCGTCGTGCATCGTGTCGGTGAGCGTCTGCAACGCCTCGACGAACGTCGCTTTGTCCAGATCTCCGACGTTGCGCCCGAGATCCTGCAGCGCGTTGTTGAGTGTGTACGGGGTTGTGGTGCGGCCCAAGGGAATCGTGGTGACGGAGCCCGCGCCGCGTGGCGTGACCACAAGGGCACGCTGACCCAGGACCGTGTCGGTCTTGATGGCCACCAGACTTTGATCTCCCACCGCAACGTCGCGGTCGACGGTGAACTGGACCTGTGCCGAGCGGTTGACCAACTGCACCGTCTTCACTTCACCGACCGGGTAGCCATAGATCTGAACGTCGTTACCAGGGGTGATGCCCGCGGCGTTGAGGAAGTAGGCGGTGTAGGTCTTGCCTTGCGGGTAGAACGGCAACCCGGTGTAGCCGAACGAGACCAGGACCAAGCAGGCCACCAGGGCGATCCCCAATACGCCCGTTCTGAGCGGACCGGTGATTGTCCGCTGTCTACGTGGCACGCGAGCACCGTCCTTTGTTCGGGTCGGGCGGAGCGATCGCCGGGATCAGGAGGTCGCTTCCGGCGGGACCGTTGACCTTGAACTTCAGTTGGCAGAAGTAGATGTTGAAGAACGCGCCGTAGGCGCCAAGGGCATTGAGTTTGAGATAGTCCTCGGCCAGCGGCTCGATCGAGGCGTTGAGTTCCTGTTTGCGATCGTCGAGAACCGTGGCCAGCGGTCGGGCGTTTTCGAGGATCCCCTGGATGGGACGTCGTGCGGCGGTGAGCAATTCGGTGAGATCAGCTTGGGCGGACGCCAGCGGGGGTGTTGCCCCGGCGACCGGGTCGCGCCCTTCACTGAGTGTCATGATCAGCTGCTGGAGCTGGTCGACACTGGTGTCGAGTTGGCCGTTCTTGTCGTCCAACGTACTCAGGACAGTCTTGACGTTGGAGATGACCTCGCCGATCAGTTCATCGCGCGCCGCCAACGTCTGGGTGAAGGCCCCGGTGTCGGAGAGCACTTCGGCCAGGTCGCCACCTTTGCCCTGGAGTAGTTCGATCACGGCATTGCTGACCTCGTTGACCTTGCCCGCGTCGAGGCCCTTCAACACCGGTCGCAGGCCGCCGAGCAGTGCGTCGAGGTCGAGCGCCGGCTCGGTGTTCGTACGCGGGATGGTCGCACCCTCAGGGAGCTTCTCGAGAGTGCCTGGGCCGGTGGTGATTTCCAGAAAGCGATCACCGACCAGGTTCTCGTAGCGAATGAGAGCACGCGTCGATGTGTACAGCTGATATTGCCGGTCGAGATCGAACTCGACATCGACGTGATCTCCGTCGATGACGATATCGTTCACGGTGCCGACCGGGATGCCGGCGATACGCACGTCCTGGCCCGTCCTCAGCCGTGCTACGGAGTCGAACTCAGCGCGATATGACACGGTCGACCCGAATCGGAACTGACCGAATGTCACTATCAACACCCCGAGCACCAGGATCATGGCGGTACTGAACACCGCGACCTTGAGGCCCACCCGTGACGTCCGCATCAGAAGTCACTCCGTTGGGCGTAGGCGCCGTTGAACAGGAACTGCAGCGTGTTGGGTGCGTCGAACTGCAGCTCGGTGTTCGGCTCGTAGGGGATGTAGGCGTTGTCAGTGACCAGAAACGGCGCGTGGTACCACGATCCGCTGCCTTGCTTGGACGGAAAGTTGGGCAGACCGCGACAGTTCGGCCCACCCGATGCGTTGACGATCGGCAGACTCTCCGGGTAGGTGTACGGGGGGGAACCAGGCTTGAAATTGGCGCTCAGGAAAAGCCCGGGGACTGTGCCGCCGATTGTCGGTCCGAACTTTCGCTGCGCATCGGCCAAAGCATCGATGAGACACCCGAATTCAGGGGAGTAGTCGCCAAGAACCTTCAGCGGCGCGCGCAGGCGCTCGATGGCGGCGACGAGGTCGTTCTCCGCCGGACCGAAGACCTCGGTACCGGCACTGGCGAAACCAGTGGCGGCCAGTAACGTCGCTGTCAGATCCCGCTGTTTGTCCACGATTGTGCCGGAGATGGCGGGGACGTTGCCCAGTGTGGTGAGAAGGTCCGGAGTGGCGGCCGAGTAGGTATCAGCTACCTTGGACAGTCTTTGGAAATCGCGTTGAAGTGTTGGTAGTTCGGGATTGAGCCGCTGCATGTACCTCGTCAGGCCAGCGATCGTCCCGCCGAGCCCGGCGCCGTTGTTGCGTAAGCCCTCGGTGACGGCGGTCAGCGTCGCGTTCAGGTTGACGGGATCGATTTTGTGCAGTGTGTTGACCAGAGACTCGAAGAGAGTGTTGATCTCCACCGCCACCTCGGAGCTGTGGAGGGTGGCGTTGGGCGGTAACGACCGGGTGGAGGGCTGATCGGGAAGCAGGAAGTCGACCGATTTGGCGCCGAACACAGTGTTGCTTGCGATGCGCACCGTCACGTTCGACGGTATGTAGCTCAGTTGGCCACTCTGCACCTTGAGCGTGAGCCGCGCGGAATCCCGTTGGTAGTCGATGGATTCGACCTTCCCCACCGTCACGCCCAGGTACTTGACTTTGGCGTCCGGGTCCATCACCAGGCCGGCGCGCTCTGAAACGACTGTGACGGTGTCCACCGGGGTGAAGGCCGCGGTGTAGGAGAGGTAGGTGAGCGCCACCATGGCGCAGACCACGGCGGCCGACATCACGGCTGCTATGCGGACTCGCAGACGTCGACCGCCGTCAAGCATATGCGTTCGGGGTGATGCGGAGATCGAGGCGATCGAGTCGGCGTACCAGCAGGCTGGGCAGCCACCGTCCCACCTCGGCTGCCGATATCCAAGAACTGCGGTCGAGGAGGGTGGTCAGGACGACCTTGGCCTCCATCCGGGCCAAGGAGGCGCCCACGCAGAAGTGTGCGCCTTTGCCGAAACTCAAGTGCGTCTTGGTATTACGGTCGAGCTGGAACTCGTTCGGTTCGGCAAAATGTGAAGGATCGCGATTGGCGGCTCCCCACAACAGAAGCAGTCGTGAGTGCGCGGGCAGTTCGACACCGGCAAGGGCCGTGTCCTCCAGTACGTGTCGGTAGTGTCCGCGGAAAGGCGGCTCGTACCGCAGCACCTCTTCGATGAAGGCACCGACCAGGTCGGGGTCTGCGCGAAGTGCACTTTGCACGTCGGGCTTGGTCGCCAGAATGTATGCCGCGGAGCCGATGAGCGATGCTGTCGATTCACCACCCGCGCTGAACAGAGTGATCATGATGACGCGGGCTGGAATGTCGCCGACCTCGCCCTTGGCACAGGCTGTCGCCAAATCCCCCAGAAGCGTGTCCCTATTGTGCTCGGCAGCATCGACGAAGCGATCGTTGATGTAGTTGCTCAGCTCCATGACCGCGACGCCAGCGGCTTCGAGTTGTGTCGGGCTGACGATGCCCTCGAGTAACTGCGTGCTCGAGTATCCCCATCTCATGAGTTGCTCGATGTCGTCGTCGGGCACTCCGATGAGCCGCCCCACGATCATCATAGGAAGTCGGTTGGCTACCGCACTCATCCACTCGACGCGACCGCTGCTGGCGTATTCGTCCCAGAGCCGCTGCGCGGTCGCCTCGACGAACGTCTCGAGTTGCCGGACGCGACGGGCTGCCAGTTGCGGCAGCAGCAGCTTGCGATGGGCGGCATGGATGGGGTCATCAGCGGTGGCCAGGGCGTGCGTCTCACCGCCGAGGCCCTCCATCTCGAAAGGTTTGACCGAGCCGTCGGCGTCCAGCGTCATCGTTGCGGTGAGATTCGACGAGAACACGTCGTGCCGTGAGATGACGTCGTTGATGGCGTCGCGGCCGCACACGGCAAAGAACCCGGAGTCGGCGATCGCATGGACCGGACCCGTGTCCAGCATCCGCTTGTACAGCGGGTACGGGTCTTGGATGGATTCCTCGGCGAACAACTCCATGCCGAGTTGGCCCTCCTTGACCGTCATCGCTCTAATGTGGTGCCTGCGCTGCAAAGTCGTCAACGAAACCACCAAAGACGAGATGGTCGAAAACTCCGGGAGGGTGCTTGTGTCTCATTTCGGCGTTCTGAACTGGCCATACGCACCCATCTGCCGCTCGACGCGTCTCAATCTGAGATCGGGCTCCGGGTGGCGGCGGAGGTCGAACTGATGTCGAGCGACGACTGGCTTGTCGGAGATCGACACTCAGTGGCGCGCAGACGCATTCTCGATGCTGCAGCTGTACTCATCGGCCGCTATGGATGGGACGGGCTGGACCTGGATGCACTTGCCACTGAGGCGCATTGCTCTCGGGCGACGATCTATCGCCACGTGGGCGGCAAAACTGCGATTCGCAACGGCGTGCTCGCCGCCGCGGCCGATCGCGTGACTGCGGCTGTTCGGCGGCGTGTGGTCGGAATGACCGGAAGCGAGCGTGCGGTGGAGGCAGTGCTGGTGGCTCTCCAAGAAGTCCGCACCGATGTGGTGGGGGGCGTGATGATCAAGGCCTTGGCGCGGCCCAGTGTGTCGACGTGGCTGATCGGATCGCCGTTGCTGGCCGAGCATGCCAGCACTCTGACGGGATCGTGCCGGAACGACGCAGAAGCGGCGCAGTGGACGGTACGGGTATTCCTCTCTCTGCTCGTCGCGCCTGGTGGGGACGCGGCCTCCGAGCGAGCGCTGGTGCAGCGATTCCTGAAGCCGGCCTTCGAGAACTAACCGCGGCGCCGGACTCGTGCTCGACTACTCCCGCGTGTGCAACTTCACGCGAAGGTGTACCTGACCTCGCAGGGAAGCGTTGGCCGACCACGTCGTATCGCCGAGAGCTTCGACGCGAGCGACGTTTTCGACGAGTTCGCGCAGAACCGCCTGCGCTTCCAGTCGGGCCAACGGCGCTCCGATACACATGTGTGCGCCGTAACCGAATGCCACATGCATCCGCGGATTGCGGTCGGCGACGTAGTCATCGGGGTTGTCGAAAACGCTGGGGTCGCAGTTCGCGGCTCCAAAGGACATCAAGACGCGTGAGCCGGCGGGAATGGTGACACCGCCCACGGCGTAATCCTGGACCGTGTTGCGATACAAGTGTTGTATCGGCGTCGAGTATCGCAGCTGTTCTTCGACCGCCATCGGAAACAGATTCGGGTTCTCGCGAATGATTCGGTACTGCTCTGGATTTCGGGTAAACGTGTCGAACATGCCGCCCAACAGGTTGGTCGTGGTCTCATTGCCGGCGGCCAGCAGCAGCATCGCGAACGAGAAGAGTTCATCGTCGGTCACGGTGCCTTCGGTATTCTCGTTGACGAGCCGGCCCAGCGCGGTGCCAGAGTCCTTGAGTCCACCGTGTGCCAATTCGTTCATGAAGACGGGATCGATCGCGGCGATCACCTGAGCTCGTCGGGCACTTCAGGGTCGGTGCAGAAGTCGGAAAGGGTCATCGACGCGAG
Organism: Actinomycetota bacterium; assembly: GCA_040752555.1. GTDB lineage: Bacteria > Actinomycetota > Actinomycetes > Mycobacteriales > Mycobacteriaceae > Mycobacterium. Next base: position 214,757 of record JBFMGT010000002.1, read on the forward strand.
CTTCCACGCCGTGCCGTCGGTGTGCCAGCGCTCGAGGTAACGGCCGTGGCCGGTGATCGCAGCGCCGTCGTCGAAAACAGTGGTGCAGGTCATCGACCAGTCGACCTCTGCCTTGGTGCCGTCGAAACTGAACTGCGGATGGGCCACTCGATGAGTGGTCGTCGATCCGGCCACCATGGACCGCAGCAGCCTCAGAGTTTCCGACCGCCCGGTTGTCATCGATGGAGTGCTGTTCTCGTCACTGAAACCGAATTCCATGTCGTCTGTCATCAGAGCCGCGAGTCCAGCCCAGTTTCGCTCGTCCAGCATGCGGCAATAGTCATGTTTTGCCCTGCTGATCTCGTGAGCCGCCTGGCGGTGCGACTCATCGGCACTCACACGCGCCTCCGGCGCCCTGACTGAGGTGTGACACCAGAGAGCGGGGCGTGCGGAACGCCGTATCGACGAATGACTGCCAGTTGGCGAGTCCGCCGTCGTGGACCGCACTGTGCATAGCTGGCTCGATCGGTCCGCCCGCACGGCCGGACCTTGAATGAAGCCATGGCGATACGGTTACGCCTCGCAGCGCTCAAATCAAGCGTTCTCGTCAATACGATGCGGTCTGGAAGGGAAGAGCTGGAGGCGATGTCTCAAGGCCTGCTGATGAGCACCAGAAATGGCGTCGGCGGTGTGCCAGCTTGTCTCGCGTTGAGAAGGTACCGCCTCGACGACACGGTGCTCAGCGAGCTTGCCCACATGATCTTGCGCACGGTGCACTCGCTGCTGACACATATGTGATGTCGTCCGAAGATGCTTTCCGGGCTCTGCAACGCGGTCACACCGACGTCGTCGCAGGACTGGACGTGGCCGATGAGATCGCTCAACACCGCAGCGTGTGGAAGTCGCCTCGAACCGCCTGGTCCCGGCGGCTTTCATCGAGGCCTTCGATCAGTTCGGCACCGGAGAGGTCCGAATCAGGTGTCCGGCGATGGGTCACCGATGGTGCGACCGATCGCCGCCCACAGATCCGCGTACCGCCCCGGCTGCTTCCAGTACGCCGACCGCCTTTTCAACACTGCCCGTACCAGAGGAGCGAGCACGGACAGCAGGTAGCGCGACGGACCCGCCTGTCGACGTGCCTCGGCGAGCATGTCGTGCCACGAATGGTGTTGGAACGACAGGGCTTCCTGCGCGCGGGTGGTGTCCATCCAGTCGGTGACGAACCAGTCGGCGTCGCTGTCGGGGTTGCCTTTCCGCCCGACGGGCAGGCCACCTCTGAGTCCGCGTGCCTCGGAGAAGGCCAGGCCCACGTCACTTTGCAGCCGCCGGTGCGAATCGTCACCGGCGATCAACAGGATCTCTCCCACGACGTCGGCGGTGGTGGCCGCCGCGAACGCCCACGCCACGTCCCGCACGTCCACGGTGTGCAACCGGCCGTCGCTGGGCAGGGCACTTTCGAAGCGCAGCGCCAACGGGTTGAGCGTGATCGCCTTCGGATCGGTGCTCAGCACCCCGCCGAGGCGCAGCACCACCCACGGCAGCGACGACGCGCGCACGATCGCCTCCGCCTCGGCCTTGTGGGCGCTGTAGAGATCGGAGTGCCGCATCGGCATATCGGCGGTCAGCGGGGGAGTCGACCGGTGCGGATTACGCGCACCGAACACCGCATTGCTCGACGCCTGCACGAAGCGCGGCGGATTCGGCTGCGCCTGCGCCACTTCCACAAGGGTGCGGGTCGCGTCGACGTTGACCCTGCGGGCCAAGGCGCGATTGGTGTAGATCATCGGCGGGATGATGGCGGCAAGGTGAATGATGGCGTCCGGCGCCACCTCGGCGACCAGTCGCTCGGCCTGTTCGCGCGACGTGAGGTCCGTCCACTGCACGGTCACCCCCGGGGGCAGCGCCGCCGCCGCTTTGCGGTTGGCCGGAACATCGAGGTCGGCGATCACCACGGTGTGGCCGATCTCGTGTAGCCGCCTCACCGTGGCGCTGCCGACGAGTCCGAAGCCGCCGGTGACGAGCACCGTTACCTCAGGCATGCCAGACCCGCCATTGCACACTCCTCATCCTGGGTCGCGCTCGCACCGCTGACGCCGATACCGCCCACCACGGTCCCGTCGACTGAAATGGGCACCCCGCCACCGAAGATCACGAAACGACCGCCGGCGTTGGCCTGCAACCCGAACAGCTCGCCGCCCGGCGCGGCCAGTCGAGCGAGCTCCGAGGTGGCGATCCGGTTCGCGACCGCGGTGAACGCCTTGTCCACAGCCAACACCGGGCCGGCGATCTCGGCGCCGTCCATCCGACCGAAAGCGACGAGATGTCCGCCGGCATCGACTACTGCCGCGGAGACGAGAATCGACTGCCGTTCGGCTTCGGCGTGCGCGGCGGCAACCATGCGCAGAGCGGTCGCCAGCTGAACCGTCATCCGGTCATCACCACGTCAACATACAACCGAACCCCTGAGAGTAGCGGCGCTAGTTCGGCTAGCCATGGTACGGTGCGCCATGGCCATCGAGGACCGCCGGGAACGGGAACGGGCGGCGCGGCGGCAACTGATCGTCCGCACCGCCCGCGCGCTCGCCGAGGCCGAGGGTTGGGATGCGGTCACCACGCGGCGGCTGTCCCACGAGATCGAATACAGCCAACCGGTGCTGTACAAGCACTTTCACGGCATGGACCAGATCGCAGAAGCCGTCGCCGTCGACGGTTTCGGCGAACTCGCCGAGGTGATCGCTGACGCCCGCGCGGCCGGCGGGGAGGCGCGCGACGTGCTGACCCGAATCGCGCAGTGCTACCTAGAGTTCGCCCGCGCTCATCCGGCAGTCTACGACGCGATGTTCACTCGGGCCACCACGCTGCGCTTCGCCGCCGAGGACACGCCCGCCTCGCTGACGTCAGCCTTCGGCCAACTGCGCGGTGCGGTCGCCGCCGTGGCGGCCGGGCGGGACGCTGACGACCTCACCGAGGTGTGGTGGGCGGCGCTGCACGGACTGGTCGCGCTCGGCCGAGCCGACCGGCTGCGTCCCGACCGGGACGCGCAGCGTATCGCGCTGCTGGTCGAGCAGCTGTGCCGTTGACGTGACCGGAATTCGACCGCGCCGGTGCGCCCGTCCTGCGGGTTTCGCGGCGTTTGTAGTGGGTACGGTGGGCCCGATGGCAGGGCAGTTCGAGAACGGGAGCCGATGAGCACCAGGCGTGAACTCGTCGCTGCACGCGACGACGCCGCGCAGCTGGTGCGCGTGATCGTCGGGATCGGCTCCGACCTCGACCTCGCAGTCACTCTGCGCCGTATCGTCAGTGCCGCCGTCGAGCTCAGCGGAGCCCGGTACGGAGTGCTCGGTGTCGGCGGAACCGACGGAGCTGGCACCACATTCGTCTGCGAAGGATTCGATCAGGACACTCACCAGGATGTACTCCGGCGGCTCGATCTTCTCGCCGTCGACGACGGACTGCGGCTCGACGATGTGGCTCAGCACAACGAATACCTCGATCTGCAGATCTCCGGTGAGCCGCTGCACGCGTTGTTGGCGGTAGCGATCATGGTGCGGGACAATCAATTCGGCACGTTGTACCTGCTGCACGACGAACCGGGCCGCTCGTTCTCCGACCTTCAGGATGCCGCGGTGCGGGCGATGGCCACCGCAGCCGCGTCGGCGATCGACAACGCACGGCTCTTCGAGCGGGAACGGGAAGCGGCGAAGTGGACCAAGGCCAGCCGCGAGATCACCACCGCATTGCTCTCCGGGGATCCGCAGACCGGTCCGCTGCAGTTGATCGTCGATCTCGCGCTGGAACTGGCCGACGCTGAGCAGGCGATCCTGCTCGTTCCCAGCGAACCCGGCCTCCCCGCCGACCACGTGGCGACGCTCGTCGTCGCGGCCACTGCCGGCCGGTACGCAGCCGAGGTGATCGGCCGGCAAGTCCCGATGGACGGCTCCACCACCGGCGGCGTTGCGCGCCGAGGGCTGCCGTTGATCACCGACTCCTTCCAGTACCCGATCGAGGGATTCACCGACGTGGGGGAGCGGTCGGCGATCGTGATGCCGCTGATGGCCGACGACACGGTGCTCGGCGTGATCGCGGTCGCCCGCCGCCCGCACCAACCTCCCTTCGGCGACGACTATCTCGAGCTCGTCAGCGATTTCGCGCGGCACGCCGCGCTCGCGCTCGCCCTGGCAGCGAGCCGCGAACACGCGCTCAATCGTGAACTGGCACAGGCGGAGACGGTCGACGACGCACTCAAAGCGGCGGTTGACGAATTGCGCAGACTGTGGCGCGCCCGGCAGGTGATGGCGGTGACCTTCGCCGACGATGGCTTCGACGCCGAGCCCCGAATGGTGACCTGTACCGATCCGATCGGGTGGTCTGACCTGTCCCCTGAGGTGCAGGACCAGCTTCGAGAGATCCGCAGTGCTGACCTCCTCACCCCGGTGATGCCCCAGCCGGGCGTGGCCGCGGTGGCCATCCAGCACCCTGACGGAGTGCTCGTGGTGCGGATCGAGCTGTCCGGCGCGCGCATTTTCACGCTGGAGGACCAGACTCTGATGACGGTGCTGGCGGGCCGGCTGAGCCAGGGGTTGCACCGGGTGCACCAGGTCGATCAGCAGCGGGAAACCGCACTGGCACTTCAGCATGCGATTCTCGGCCCGGCTCATCTGCCGCGGGGCTTCGAGGTGCGCTACCAGGCCGCGAGCCGCCCCCTGCAGGTGGGCGGGGACTGGTACGACGTCGTCGACCTCGACGACGGCCGCATCGCGCTGATTGTCGGTGACTGCGTGGGCCACGGGTTGACCGCAGCCACCATCATGGGTCAAATCCGAAGCGCCTGTCGGGCACTACTTTTCGACAATCCGAGTCCAGCCGCTGTGTTGTCGCGGCTGGATCGGTTCGCGGCGCGCCTTCCCGGCGCGCAATGCACTACCGCGGTGTGCGCGATCCTCGACGTCGACACAGGAGAACTGGTGTACTCCAGCGCCGGGCACCCGCCGCCGGTTCTGATCGACGCCGATGGCGCTGTCGACGTGCTGGACGGCGGCCACACCATTGCGTTGGGTATCCGCACCGGCCATCCCCGCCCGGAGGCGCGTGCGCTGGTACCCGGCGGCGCGACGCTGATGTTGTATACCGACGGCTTGGTCGAGCGCCGCGGAAAAACACTGGACGATGGACTCTTCGGGGCCCTGGACGTGGTCCGTGAGCATCGAGACCTGCCGCTGGGCGACCTGGTGGACACCGTCATGACCGGGATGGCCCCCGAGGGTGGCTACCAGGACGACGTCGTGGTGCTGCTCTACCGAGCCACTGCGCCGCTGGAGCTGACATTCCCTGCCCATGCCGAACATCTCGCACGTGTGCGCACCGCATTGCGCGACTGGTTGCAGCGCGCGGGCGTGGGCGCAGATCAGGTCGTCGACATCCTCGTCGCCACGGGCGAAGCCGTGGCCAACGCCATCGAACACGGCCATCGCGACCGCCCGGGCGGGACCGTCGCGTTGCGGGCGATCGCTGCAGCAGGTCGGATCCGTGTGACGATCAGCGACACCGGTGACTGGAAGGTCCCCGAGGCGGTGCCGGACCCGGTGCGCGGTCGCGGGGTGGCTTTGATGCGTCTGTTGATGGACGACATCACCGTCGATCACGATGACGCAGGGACCACCGTCCAACTCTCCGCGAGGATTCACTGATGCCGACTCAGCTCTCGTTCGACGTGGCCGCCAGCGAGGGGTGCCTGCGTCTGATCGCGGCGGGGGAGATCGACCTCAGCAACATCGGCGCCTTCCGGCAGGCGCTGGGCGACGCCGCCGCCGAGGCGACGCGTGCAGGCGCGTCGTTGACCGTCGACCTCACCGCCGTCGGTTATCTGGACAGTGCCGCGATCAATGCGTTGTACGTCGCGGCCGACGCCATCTCCGCTCTCCTCGCGCCGACGCTGTTGACGACGACACTGCGGGTCAGCGGTCTGGCCGAGGTCATCGACGTCGACACCGCCGAGCCCGAGCGGTAGGGCTGCCGACCGCGCGCCTTGCTCGACAGCGAGCGCGTTGGCACCCTCGATGGGTGCCCTCCGGTCCCACCACCACCTCCGCGAGGCGCTGGGCGCGCACTGCGGCGGTGATCACGGGCGCGGTCGTCACGCTCGCGGCGCCGTCCCCGCCGGGGGTGGACGCCCGCGCCGCTGCGCTGCTGCACCCCCACGCGGCGCCCGTCCGCGCGCAGCCTGTTCCCGCGCCCGTCGGCGACATTCCCGAGGTGTCGGCCGTGATGACGACGGCTATCGCGGCCCACCGTCTGCCCGGCGCCGTCGTCCTGGTCGGTCACCGCGGCGACATCGTGTTGCGCCGGGCCTTCGGGGTGCGCAAGCCGGCCGGCGAGCCGGGGATCGACGGCGTCCCCACACCGGCCGAGGTGATGACAGAAAACACCATCTTCGACGTCGCATCACTGACCAAGGTCCTCGCCACCGCGACGGCGGTCATGCAGCTCTGTGAGCGCGGCGAGGTGCGCCTCGACGAACCGGTCCAGACGTACCTGCCTGCATTCAACGTCACCCGGGATCCACGCCGCACTGCGGTCACCGTCCGCGCACTCTTGACCCACACGTCCGGACTGCCAGGTGACGTGAACCTCGACGACCCGTGGGGACTGGCGAACGCAGACAAAGCCGAAGGTGTGCGACGGGCACTGACGGCGCCGCTGGAATCAGAACCCGGCTCGGGTTTTCGCTACTCCGACATCAACTTCATCCTCCTCGGCGCGCTGATCGAGGCGGTCACCGGTGCGCCGGAGGATGCGTACGTACGAGGAAACGTGTTCGCCCCGTTGGGGATGACGCAAACGCGCTATCTGCCCTCGAGTGCACCGGTGGCCCACAACGCCTCGCTGCTGGCCCGCGTCGCACCGACGCGCACCGATGTCGAGGGCCGGCCGCGCACGAACCCGCATTTCGGTCGGCTGATGCGCGGTGTCGTCGACGATCCCACCGCGCGCCGCATGGGCGGGGTGGCCGGCCACGCCGGTGTGTTCTCCACCGCACACGACGTCGGACTCTTCGCCCAGGCCCTGCTGGACAGACTCGCGGGGCGGCCCAGCACTTTTCCGCTCCAGCAGGCGACGCTGCAGATGATGACCACACCGTATCGGCCGAGCGCCCCCGGCCCGGTCCACGCGACGCGCGGTCTCGGGTGGGACATCGACACCGGATACTCCGGGTCGCGTGGATCCCTCTTCCCGGTGGGCAGTTTCGGGCACACCGGGTTCACCGGTACGTCGCTGTGGCTGGACCCTGGTTCGGATTCCTACGTGGTGGTGCTGTCCAATGCCGTGCACACCCCCGGCAGCCCGCCGATCGCCCGGCTGGCTGGGGCGGTGGCCACCGCGGCCGCCCGCGCACTGGGCGTCGGGCCGCCGCGATGACGTTGACCGCGCAGACGGGGTGGTGGTCGATCCCGGTGGCCCTCGTGGGCGGGCTGACTTTGCTGTGGGTGGCCCTGGTGCCGACCATGTGGCTGATGAAGCCCGACGGCGTCCGGCTCGCTGATGCCGTGCGGCTGCTTCCCGACATCGTGCCACCACCGCCTATCTCGCGCTGCCGGTCGACGTCGTCCCTGACTTCCTGCCCGTGGTCGGATACGCCGACGACGCGATCCTCGTCGCGCTGGTCCTGCGGTATGTGGCACGCCGAGCCGGAGCAGCGGCGCTGGAACGGCACTGGCCAGGCACACCGGACGGCCTGGCTGCGCTGCGTCGGCTGTGCCGGCTACCCGGACATCCGACGGGTTGAGTAGCGACCGATCACGGGACTTACGACCCTAACTGCGCGAGTCTTCGCGACGTAGCAAGGAGGTATGAACAACGCAGTCCAGACCCCCGCCGTGATCGATGTTGCCGTCAGTACTCGTGGTGACCTTCCTGGCGCAGCTGACTACGCTCGCAAGAAGATCGGCGAGCTGGGTCGGCTCTCGCACCGCCCGGTGCTCTCCGCCCGCGTGCGACTGACCCGGCATCACGACCCTGCCGTCGAATCGCCGGTCGTCGCGCAAGCCAACCTCGATGTCAACGGCCGGGTGATCCGCGCCCAGGTGCACGCCGCCACGGCCACCGAGGCCGTGGATCTGCTCGAGGCCAAACTCCGCCGCCGGCTCGAGCACGTGGCCGAACATTTCGCGGTCCGCCGGGGCGACAGGGCTGCCGGACCACTTGTGTGGCGGCACGAATCACGGCTGCGGCCGAATCAGCACGCCGTCACGGACCCGCGGATCATTCGTCACAAGAGCTACGCCATGACGCCCTGCACCATCGACGACGCCGTCGCCGAGATGGAGCTGTTGGACTACGACTTTCACCTGTTCACCGAGAAGGGTTCGGGCACAGTCGGCGTGCTCTACCGCAGTGAGGGGAGCGGCTACCGTCTCGCGCTGGTTTCTCCGTCGGTGGCCGGCGAGCTCGCGCCGTTCGAGCAACCCGTCACCATCAGTCCGCACCCGGCTCCGTGTCTGCGCGAGCAGGACGCCCCCGAGCGGATGCGCTTGATCGGCCTTCCGTTCCTGTTCTTCATCGACGCCGCCGCCGGTCGGGCCGCAGTGCTCTACCTCCGCTACGACGGTCACTACGGCTTGATCACCCCCGCCGGATAGGACGGCGGCAAGTGGGGTCTTTCGGCACTGGGTAGATGACCAACGCCCCGAGAACACCTCTGGCCGGCGGCTTAGCGTTCGAGTACACGATCGGAACAGTGTCACTTTCGAGGAGGACGACATGACGTCGAGCACCGGGCATTACGGAATCGTCGTCGCGGTGGACGGTTCTGCCGCATCGCGCGCGGCAGCCGGATGGGCGGCCCGTGATGCGTCCCTGCGGAAGCTCCCGCTGACCATCGTGCACGTACCGCCGTACGAGGAGATCGGTTTCTGGCCCGACCTGCAGCTCAATTCCGAGGTTCTGGCAGAACTCGACCGGCAGGCTGCCCAGGTGATCGCCGACGCGCGATCCGTGGTCACCGACGCGTTGGCCGAATCCCGGCCGATCCGGGTGGAGCAGCGGGTGCTATCCGGGCCGAAGATGCCCACGTTGATCGACTTGAGCAAGGACGCCGAGATGATGGTCGTGGGTTGCCGCGGGCTCGGTGGGGTGACCGGGATGCTCCTCGGCTCGACGAGTTCCGCGTTGGCCCATCATGCGCGCTGCCCCGTGGTGATCGTGCACGAGGAGGAGCCGGTGCTCTACCGCAACGACGCGCCGGTGGCGGTCGGCATCGACGGTTCGCCGGCCAGTGAACTCGCGACCGCGATGGCGTTCGACGAGGCGTCTCGGCGAGGAGTGGATCTGGTGGCGATCCACACCTGGATGAACAGCGGCGACTTCTATGTCGACGTGGCCCGTGAAGGTCTGGCGGCGCAGGCCGACGAGGAACTGGCTCAACGGTTGGCCGGCTGGTGCGAGCGCTACCCCGACGTCACGGTCCGGCGCATCGTCGGTCAGGACAACCCGGCACATCACCTTCTCGAGGAATCGCGGCACGCGCAGCTGCTCGTCGTCGGTAGTCACGGTCGGGGTGGGTTCGCGGGCGTCCTTCTCGGGTCGGTGAGCTGGACCGTCGCCCACGCGGCGCGTATCCCGGTCATCATCGCCCGACGACCGTGAGCACTGACCAGCCAGATACACCCGATAGGGGCTTGACCCGATGAGTTCGAACTTTCCGGACCGCGAGACGTTACGGTCGGCGCTTGCGCTGGCCGTGCGCGCTCCGTCGGTGCACAACTCTCAACCGTGGGACTGGCGAGTGGGCCGGAGCAGCTTTCATCTGTACGCAAATCCCGACCGGGCACTTCCACATACCGATCCGGACGCCCGGGACCTGATGCTCAGTTGCGGAGCGACGCTGAACCACGCACAGATCGCGCTGGCCGCACTGGGCTGGCAGGCCAAGATCCACCGATTGCCCAACCCCGCTGAGCCCGATCACCTCGCTGCCGTGGAACTTCATCGGTATCCGGCGACCGAGGTGGACATCGCTCTGGCGGCGGCCATTCCACGGCGCCGCACAGATCGGCGCAACTACAGCTGCTGGCCTGTGCCTCAGAGCGACATCGCGATGATGGGGGCGCGCGCTGCCCGGGCGGGCGTGATGCTGCGCAGGTTCGACGAGCTGAGCACTTTGAAGCGTCGAGTGACGGAAGCCGAGTGGCGGCGCAACAACGACATCGGCTACCTGACCGAATTGACCACCTGGAGTGGTCGGTACGCGTCCACCGCGGGTGTGCCCGCACGCAGCGCGCCGCGCCCCGACCCTGCAGCGGTGATTCCCGCGCGCACTTTCGCCGGTGCGGTGCTCGAACAGCCGGCCGAGGCCGAACCCGCCGAGGACAACGCCGCGGTCATCGCGTTGGGGACCGTCGCCGACGACCGGCTGTCGCAGTTGCGTGCCGGGGAGGCGACCAGCGTGGTGCTGCTCACCGCGACCGTCGCCGGTCTGGCGACCTGTCCGATCACCGGACCGCTGGAGATCCCCGACGTCCGGGTTGCGTTGGGGCATGACGTATTCGGGTCGGAAGGCTACGCACAGATGCTGCTGCGCATCGGGTGGGCACCTACCCACGCCGACCCACTGCCGGACACGCCGCGCCTGCCGCTGGAGCAGGTCGTGACCCGGCTCGACGGCGGACTGTTCCAGTAGCGGGATTCGGAGGCACCATGTACACCAACACCTTCAGCGTCTGGATACGACGTCTGCTGATGCACCACCCGCTCGTACGCTCCAGTGACCGCGTCGAGGCCGCATCCCTGTTGTTGATCGTTGTGGTGGCGTTGTTTTCCGTACCGCTGGTCGGAGCGGTGGGCACCGCTGTCCACGACAGCCTTTCGCACACCTTCGCGGCGCAGCGCGCCGAGCGACAGCAGGTCGAGGCGACTGTGACCGGTGACAGCCGGGTGACCGCGCAGGCGTACGACAATCCCTACCTCTCACCCATCCAGTGGCAGTTCAACGGCATCACACACACCGACGAGGTGCGCACAGCCAAGATGAACGCCGGCGATCACCTGACGATCTGGGTCGACTCGACCGGCGAGCGCCGCGCCGCGCCGCTGTCCGACAGGGACGCGGCCGTGCAAGCGGTGATCGCCGCCGTGTCGTTGTGGTTCACGGTGGTCGGGGTTGCCGTCGGCGGGTGGGCGATCGTGCGGATGCGACTCGACCGCGGTCGCTATGCGGAGTGGGATCGTGACCTGCGCGGCCTTGCCGACAACGACGGCCGAACCAACAACAACGCCTGAACCATGTCCGATAGCGTGCCGCCCTCGAACTCCCGCGCCGTCGTCGTCGGTGTCGACGGCTCGCACGCCGCTTTGAACGCCGTCAGTTGGGCGGCTGTCGAAGCCGTGGACCGCGATGCGCCGTTGCGGATCGTGCACGCGGTGGCACCCGACCCAGGCGCCGACGGCAGCGCTGATGCGGTACTGCTCAGCGCAGAGGATGCTGCCCGCATGAGTGCTGAAAGCGTTGTCGTAGAACGTGTCTGTGTCGTGGGCCGGCCCGATGACGTCCTGGTCCGGGAATCGCACGACGCGGCGATGATCTGCATCGGCGCGCGACCGCGCCGCTCCCCGGCCGAACCGTTGATCGGGCACATCGCGGCCGCGCTGGCGCGTGGGTCGGCTTGCCCGGTCGCGGTCATCCGCAGCAGGCCAGACGGCACGCCGCACACCGACGGACCGATCTCGGTGGTGCTCTCCGACGAGGCCGGCAACGACGACGTCGTCCACCTGGCCATGCACGAGGGCCGGTTACGGCGACGCGGGGTCCGGCAGATCGACCGTCGGACCGACAGCTGGGTGCGACGCTATCCAGATGTCCACGTGGACATCGTCGCGGCCGGTTCCGGCCGACAGTACGGGCGCGAGGCAGATCACGACGATGGCATCGGACTCGCCGTCGTCGGGGGCGCCGATGCGCAGGCACTTCCCACCATGACGATGCCGAACTGCCATCCGATTCTCGGCTACCCGAATTGCTCGCTGCTGCTGGTACGGCCATGAGCCGGCTGCTCACATACCAGAACATTGAATGCGAGGTCCGACGGCATGCTCGGCCTGCGTGGACCGACCAACTCACCGATGGCCTCGGCACGCTCATGGGGTACCACCGCCAGCCGGATCGAACTGACGTGCCGGGCGATGTAGTTGACGAAGTTGCCCGGTATCGCGACGGCTTGGATGTCGAGTTCGGGGTGGCGGGCACGCAAGCCGGCCAGTCGGCGGTCGAGTCCCCGCCGCGCCCTGCGATTGCCGTCGGCGACGGCGTTGGCATCGTGTATGTCGGTGTAGCGCGACGGCCAGGTGGTCACCACGCGTAGCGCCCGGCGCCTCAGTAGCGCCTCGGCCACGCCACACCGCAGCACTGACTCGGAGGCCGATCTGTCGTCGAATTCGACGACAACGCAGCCTGATTCGTATCCAGCAGAGTGGATGATCGCCACCGGACAGTCTGCCGAGTTGGCCAGCGCGGCCGCAGTGGAGCCCACCCGGGTCAGCCCGCCGTGGGTAAGGCCGAGTGACCCGACACACAGCATCTGTGCCTCCCGTGACGCAGCGCGCAGGGCCCGCACCGCGGAGTCGCGAACGATCTCGGCCTCCAGCGTGACGTGCTGCTCCGTCGCCTCCAGCCGCGCGCGCACCGACTGCAGGGCGCTTTCCGCGTCGAGGAGACGGTGCACGGTTTCGTCCGGTGACAGCGCAAACACCAGCCGCAGCGGAATGTCCCGGCTCACGGCTTCGTCGACCGCCCAGACAGCGGCCTCCGTGGCCGAGCGTGAACCGTCGATGCCGACGACGATGGCAGCTGGGGTGGACATCGTTCACCCCCGGAACTCGAGGACGTCGTCGAGAGGACGACGTGGTGTCGGGGGCACGAGTTCCTCGTCACCGGGGGCCACCCCCACCCGAACCAGGACCTGCGGTAAAGCGCGACCTCCGATCAGTCCCGCGATGATCTCCCGACTGGCGGGCACCTCGGTGATGTGGGTCAGCGGGCATGTAGCCAGGCCCGCCATCGTCGCGTCCAGCAGCACTGCCGACAGCGCCTCGCCGCACCGCAGCACGCTGTGACGAGCGTCGTCGAAGGTGGACAGCGCCACGACTTCAGCCTGGTCCTCGGCGATCTCGGTGCGTCGATCGTGATGCCCGACCGTGGGGAATCGCCGGCCGATGTCCACGCGGTCGTTCTCGCCTGCAGTGACCAGGGAGCTGGCGGGAATACCTTCGGCCACAACCACATCGGCTGTCCAGCCCAGGAGTTCGGCGTGATAGGACGAGTCGTAGAGGCGTGCGGACGCCGTCAGGGCCGACGCTTGCGCCAGCTCTCGGCGCGACGCACGCGGCAGGGCGTCGACGCGCACGTCGCGGCCCCCGTGCGCGGCGAACCGCTCACGTGCGGCGGCCCACTGTGTGGGAGCGAGCATCGGCAACCGATCGCTGCGACGACGCAGAATGGCGTCGGCGCGTTCGCGGTGTCCGTCGGTGACGAAATCCATGCGGTCACATCCGATCGTCGCGACGTGATCGAGATTGTTGGGGTTGGGGAAGGTATCGACGTAGGTGGTCCACCCCGCGGCCGCCATCGCCACCCGGAAGTGGTCGAGAACGGCCCCGCAGGCAAGCAGGACCTCCCGCCCACTGGTGTCGGTGCGCGTCGGAGCCCGGTCCGGGTCGGCGAAGAGTTCGACACCGGCCGTATCGACGACCCAGCGCCACGGCTGGCTGTTGTACAACGACGGCGCGCGGCAGGCCAGCCACACCGCATCGCTGATCACTTCATGGTCCACGCCGGTGTCACGCATGTGCACCCTCCGTTCCTCGATCCCAGCGTCGCTCGGCGCGGACATCATGACCAGGGTCAATGGTCCTCACGGGTGGGCCCTCCGGCACTGCCGCTTCGGTGCATCGGTCGGCACAGTAGAGGGCATGACGGATGTCGCCAGCGGGCACGGCAGCGTGCCCGAACCGTGGACCGCTCCCGGCAATCTGTGCGCGGAGGTGCACGAGACCCACACCGGCGTGGTCACGCTGCTCGGGGGTCGTGCGTTCAAGGCCAAGAAGGCGGTGCGCACCGATTTCTGCGACTTCACCACCGTGGCCCACCGTGAGGCCGCATGTCGCCGCGAGTTGATGCTGAACCGCCGGTTGGCCCCAGGAAGTTACGACGGCATCGGCTATTTCCAGGCCCCGGGCGGGCAGCGCGAACCGGTCGTCGTGATGCGGCGCTACCCCGACGCGGCGCGGCTGGCCACGCTGGTCCGCGACGGAGAGTCCGTAGACGCGGACCTGGCGCGGATCGCGGTCCTGCTGGCGGGTTTCCATCGCTGCGCCGTCCGCGGGCCTACGATCGACGCGGAGGCAACCGCCGCGGCCACTGCTGCGCGCTGGGAGGAGAACCTCACCGAATTGCGCAGGCATGCGGGGTCTGTTCTCAGCATCCGTGCTGTCGACGAGATCACAACGCGGGCAATGACATTCATCGGTGGGCGGGGTCCGCTGTTCGCGCAACGAATCGCTGCGCGCCGCGTTGTCGACGGCCATGGCGATCTGTTGGCAGACGACATCTTCTGCATGCCGGACGGTCCCGTCCTCCTCGACTGTCTGGAATTCGACGACCGGTTACGTTTCGTGGACGGCCTCGACGACGCCGCGTTCCTGGCGATGGATCTGGAGTTCTGCGGCCGGGTCGATCTCGCCGAGCGGTTCCTCGACAGCTACCGCGGCGAGGCGGCCGATCCGGCTCCGCGCTCGTTGGCCGACTTCTGTGTCGCATACCGGGCCGTGGTCCGCGCCAAGGTCGATTGCGTGCGAATCACCCAGGGCCACAGTGAGGCGGCGGTGGACGCGCAGCGTCACCTCGCGATCGCATTACGCCACGTGCGTGCCGGCAGTGTTCACCTCGTCGTGATCGGCGGTGGACCGGGGACGGGCAAGACCACCGTCGCGCAGGCGCTCGCCGGCCGCATCGGGGCGCGGGTGATCTCCACCGACGAGGTCCGCCGACAGCTGCGGGATGCAGGGGCGCTCGCTGGTCAGGCCGGAGAGCTGAACGCCGGGCTCTACGCGCCCGCTCAGGTCGCCGCGGTGTATGACGAGGTGCTGCGGCGTGCCCGCGAATCGCTGGAGCTGGGTTGGCCGGTGATCCTCGACGGAACCTGGCGCGATGGTGCACATCGTCAGCGCGCGCGTGACATCGCACGGGAAACCAAGTCCGAAGTCACCGAATTCGTATGCGGTGCCCCGGTCGCGTCCGCGGTGCAGCGGATCGCGCAGCGAGGACCGTCGGCCTCGGATGCCACACCGGAGATCGCCACGGCGCTGGGCGGCGCCGTCGAGGACTGGCCGCAGGCGCATCGCCTCGACACCACACGCCCGGTGGAGGACTCAGTCGCCGAAGCGCAGCGGCGGTGCTGCGCTTCGGCGTGAGAACCCCCTCGCAGGGGAGTCTCGCGGTGGCACGTCACCCACCCGTGCCACGAGCGCAGCGCGGCCGGGGAGTAGGGCGATTCGTCCCGGTGGCAAGGGACATCGGCCCCTTCCCGTCCTCTTCGGCCCCGGCGCACAGTGATGGGATGGAGCATCTGACGAACCTGGACGCGAGCTTTCTCGAAGCCGAGGATTCCGACCGCCACGTCAGCCTGGCCGTGGGTGGGCTGTCCATCATCGAGGGCCCGATGCCCGATATCGACGCGCTCATCGCAGAGGTCGCCGACCGTGTCGGCGACATCCCGCGCTTCCGGCAGGTCCTGCGCACCCACCTACTCGATCTCGGCCCGCCCGAGTGGGAAGACGATCCTGACTTCGATCTGTCCCACCACGTGCGCCGGGCAGCGCTGCCGAGCCCCGGTGATGACACGGCCCTGCATCGCTTCGTCGCCGAAGTGATGGAGCGCCGACTCGACCGGGACCGTCCGCTGTGGGAATGCTGGGTCGTCGAGGGGCTCAGTGAGGGCAGATGGGCAGTGCTGATCAAGATCCACCATTGCATTGCCGACGGCATCGCCACGATGCACCTGTTCACCAAGTTCGGCGACACCACCGACGCATCCGGTTACGACACCGACATCCGCGCGGCCAAGCAACCGGCGGGCTCGCCGTTCCCTCTGTCCGGTCTTGGTCTCAACCCGGTGCGGTGGGCCGGAGGCATGTGGCGGGCGGCGACCGCGGCGACACGGCTCTCGGCGTTGGCGGTCGGCGGAGCGCTCCAGGTCACCAGCGGCATCCTGCGGCCCGCCGAGTCGTCGTCTCTCAACGGCCCCGTCTCGACCATGCGACGGTTCAGCGCGGCGGCGGTGAAGTTGGAAGACGTTGCCAGAATCTGTGATTCATTCGACGTCACGATCAACGACGTGGCGCTGGCCGCCATCACGAGCAGTTACCGCGCAGCGCTGCAGCGCCGGGGCGAGACGCCTCAACGCACGTCCCTGCGCACCCTGGTTCCGGTGTCGATGCGATCGTCAGACGCCGCGGACCGCACCGACAACCGGGTGTCGCTGATGCTTCCCGCCCTGCCCGCCGACAAGGACGATCCGGTCGAGCAGTTACAGGCCGTGCATCGCCGGCTGTCCCGAGCCAAGGGCAGCGGGCAGCGGGAAGCGGGAGGCATCTTCGTCGCCGTGTCCAACCTCGTGCCGTTCCCCGTGACGGCGTGGGCGGTACGCGCGTTGACCAGGCTGCCGCAACGCGGCATCGTCACCCTGGCGACCAACGTGCCGGGCCCGCGCGAGCGATTGACCATCATGGGGCGCAACGTCGTCCGGGTTCTGCCGGTACCTCCCATCGCGTTGCGGTTACGCACCGGTGTGGCAATAGTCAGCTACGCCGACGAATTGGTCTTCGGCATCCTGGGGGATTTCGACGCCGCATCGGACGTCGATCAGCTTGCCCGGGGCATCGAATCAGCGGTGGACACTCTCGCCGCTGCTGCCGGCCGTGCACCGGTCAGCACGGCGACAGGGGCAGCCAGGAATTCCGGCACCGGTCATTGATCGCCGGCGAGCGTGAAGTAGTTCTCCTCCTCCTGCAGGAAATGCAGCCGCAACAGGGCGTACAGCCCGTACAGGCAGGCGAGCAGGTCCTCGGTCTGGTCGGGGGCAATGCCGTCGGCGTCGCGGGCGAGCGCGACGTGGGTTCCGATGCGGTCGGACAGCCGCTGGATCTCGGCGTGGGTGCGGCTCATCGTCGCGGTGGCTTCGCCGCCGCCTAGTGGACGGGCCAGCGCCGGGTACAGCTGTGTCTCCTCGGCGAGTTCGTGGGGCAGCAGCCGCTCGGTCAGGAACGCATGGGCGCGGACCAGTGTGGGCAGTGCTGCAGGATCACCGGTGACGAGCTGGTCGGCCGCCTCGCGCAGCAAGCCGATCGCCTCGCGCAACTGGTCATGCTCGGAGGCGAAGCGACGCAACAGTTCCCCGGTGTCCCTCGGTAGGTCGACCTGCGTGGCGGGGTCGGCGCCGAGCGCGCGCAACGCGTTGAGGATCACCGCGATGTCGATGCCCTCCTGCAACAGTGCTCCCCACGCGGGCGGCAGCCAGCCGACGGCCGCCGCTGCCATCGCGAACCCGGACAACGCCATTCCGACGGTCGCACTCTGCACGGCGATCCGCCGAGACCAGCGGGCGATGTCCATGGCATCGGCCAGCCGGTCGAGTCGATTGGTGGTGAGCACGATGTCGGCGGCCTCCGACGACGCGGTCGCCCCACGCGCTCCCATCGCGACGCCGACCGTCGCGGCCGCCAGCGCGGGCGCATCGTTGACGCCATCGCCCACCATGATGGTGGTGGCGGACTCGCGTTCGCTGCGGACTGCGGCGACCTTGTCGGCGGGGCTCTGCTGGGCGTAGACCTCGTCGAGTCCGAGAACGGCGCCGACCTCCCGGGCGGGATCGGGACGGTCGCCGGTCAGCATCACCAGGCGCGTCAGCCCGGCTGCGCGCAGCCTCCGGATGGTGCGTGGTGCATCTCGGCGCAGAGGGTCCCGCAGCAGAATCGCGCCGACCGTTGCACCGTCTACGCACACCCAGGCGATCGCCGCCGAGTCCAGTCGGGCGCGGTTCGATGCGGCCCTGGCCCAGGCCTCGGTGAGGACGTCGGAGTCCACCTTGCCCACGTACACACTGCGGTCGTCGACGCTCGCGGTGGCGCCGCGGCCGGGCTCCTCGGTGACGCCCGCCGGCAGCTTCAAGGCCAGTCCCCGAGCCAGTGCCTCCGCGACGATGGATTCGGCCAGCACGTGCGACGACATCTGGTCCACCGAGGCGGCCATCGCCAGCACGTCGGTCGCCCGGTACCCAGGCGCGGTCGAGATGTCGAGCACAGTGGGTCGCCCCTGGGTCAGGGTGCCGGTCTTGTCGAGCACGAGAGTGGTTGCGCGGCCCAGGCTTTCCAAGGCACCGCCACTGCGGATCACCACTCCACGCCGGGAGGCCCGGGACAGGCCCGACACGATCGCGACCGGAGCGGCGAGCAACAGCGGGCAGGGGGTGGCGACGACGAGCACGGCGACGGCCCGCGCCGCCGAGCCGCTCAACCACCACGCCGCGCCGGCGCTGATCAGCGTGACCGGGAGGAACCACGCGGCAAGCCGGTCGGCGAGTCGAATGATGGGTGCGCTCTCCGCGCCGGCCTCTCGGGCGAGCCGGACGATACCGGCGTAGGTGCTGTCCGCAGCCGCGGCGGTCGCACGCAGCTCGAATGCACCCCCGGCGTTGACGGCACCGCTGCGGACCATCTCGCCGACCGGGTGCTCGACGTGGAGCGGCTCACCCGTGAGCACGGACTCGTCCAGGACGGCGACCGCTCCGGTGACCCGACCATCGACCGGCACGACCTCGCCCGGGCGCACGATCAGCACGTCGTCGACGACGACGTCCTCGAGCGGCACCGTGGTCACCGTCTCACCGACGCGACGTCGGGCGGAGCGCGGTGCGTGTGCCAGTAACGCCTGCAGGTCGGCCGAGGCGCGGCGCTGGGCCGCCGCCTCGAGCGCGCGGCCACCGGCCAGCATCACCGCGATCAACGCTCCAGCGAGATACTCGCCGACCGCCAGTGTGCCGAGCAGGGACAGCACGGCGATGACGTCCACTCCGGCCCTGCCGTGGCGCAGTGTCGCAATGACCCACCACAGGGCCGGGGCCAGCGCAGCCACGGTACCGGCGATCCAGCACCCGTGGGCTACCTGCTGTTGGCCGGCGATCCAGGCGATTCCACCGCATCCGAGCGCCCCGACGGTCGTCACCGTGAGCGCCGGTTCCAGATGCCGGCGCCACCGCGCGCGAAGGGCGGTCATCACGATGCCGCCGGTGGCAGCCGATATGGGTGGCTGAACCGCGCGGCGCGACGGTGAATGCGGTGAACCCTGCCGCGCGTGCGGTGCGGCTGGCCGGATACCTGCATCGGTTCGGCGTAGAAGACCGACTTGGTGACGTCGACGAGAACCAGGTAGCCGATCGTCAGCGCCACCAGAGCCGCGAAGAACTGCCACGGCAGCGGGGTGAATCCGAGCCGTGCAGCCACGGGGGAGACGGTGAGCCCGATGCCGACGGCGATCACCGCCCCCGTGGTGGCCATCAGCAGCCCGGCGGGTCTGCTGCCGAAGAACGGCACCTTGCGGGTGCGGATCGCGAAGATGATCAGCGTCTGCGTCGCCAGTGATTCGACGAACCAGCCCGTACGGAATTCGACCGGTCCCGCATGCAGGACGCCGAGCATCAGGCCGAAGGTGAGGAAGTCGAACAGCGAACTGACCGGGCCGAAGGTCAGCATGAACCGCCGGATGAACGCGATGTTCCAGTGCGCGGGCGCGTGCAGCTGTTCCTCGTCGACGCGGTCGGCGGGGATCGCCAGCTGCGAGGTGTCGTAGAGCAGGTTGTTGAGCAGGATCTGGCCGGGCAGCATGGGCAGGAAGGGCAGGACGGCCGACGCCGCGGCGGCGCTGAACATGTTGCCGAAGTTGCTCGACGTGCCCATCAATACGTACTTGATGGTGTTGGCGAAGATGCGCCGGCCCTCCGCCACTCCGGTCGCCAGCACTCCGAGGTCCTTCTCCAGCAGCACGACGTCGGCGGCGTCCTTGGCCACGTCGGTCGCGGTGTCCACCGAGATGCCGACATCGGCGGAGTGCAGCGCCAACGCGTCGTTGACGCCGTCGCCGAGGAAGCCGACGGAGCGTCCGGTGTGTCGCAGTGATGCGACGATCCGTGCCTTCTGGGTAGGGGAGATCCGCGCGAAGATCGTGTGGTTCTGGGTCACGGTGTCCAGGTCGGCATCGTCGATCTGGTCCAACTGCGCACCGGTGATCGTGCCCTTGGTCACCAGGCCCAGATCCGCGCACACCCTCTCGGCGACAGCGGCGTTGTCCCCGGTGGCGATCTTGACTTCGATGCCGAGCGCCGCGAGGCGGGTCAGCGAGTCGCGGGCGGCAGGCTTCGGATTGTCGGCGAACACGATGAATCCCGCCAAGTGCAAACCGGTCTCGTCGGCTGCACAGATGTGGGTCAGCTCGGGGGCTGGCCGGGTGGCCACCGCGACCACCCGCAGGCCCGCGGCGAACAACTCGGACAGCGTGTGCGATGCGGCGGCGGGAAGATCCGTGCAGCGCAGCATCACCTGCTCGGGGGCACCTTTCACGACCAGCACGCGGCTGCCGTCGTCGTCGATCAGAGCTGAGGTGGCGCGGCGGGTGTGATCGAACGGCAGGGTGGCCAGGCGCCGCACCCCGGTGACGGGTGCCCGGCCCGCCCAGAGCGCGGCATCCAGATCGTTGGCACTGTCGCCGCCGACGGCCGGGTCGAGATCGGTGGCCAGCAGTCCGGTGCGGAGCACGCCGGCACTGGGGGCGCCGGCAGGGTCGATCGCTTCGATGAATTCGACGTGGCCCTGGGTCAGCGTTCCGGTCTTGTCGGTGATCAGGACGTCGATGTCGCCGAGGTCCTCGATGCAGATCAGCCGCTTCACCAGCACCTTGCACGCCGCCAGACGCCGCGAGCCGGTCGCCAGGCTGGTGCTCACCACGGCGGGCAGCAGCTGGGGCGTGATGCCCACGGCGATGGCGAGGCCGAACAGCGCCGAGTCGATCGGCGGGCGACCCAGAAGCAGATTGGTGACGATGATGACGACGGTCAGCACCATGGCCACCCGCAACAGCAGGTAGGAGAAGCGGCGCAGACCCGCCTGGAACTCGGTCTCTGGCTGACGTTCCCCCAATCCCACGGCGATGCGGCCGAACTCGGCGTTGGCGCCCGTCGCGTACACGACTGCGGTGGCCGCACCGGCGCTGACCACGGTGCCCATGTAGGCGAGGTTGCGGGCGTCGGCGACGGCCGTACCGGCGGGCAGCGAGTCGGCGGTCTTCTCCGCAGCCGCTGATTCCCCCGTGAGGATGCTCTCGTTGCATTCCAGCCCCGTGACGTCGATGAGTCGCACGTCGGCGGGAACCAGCTCGCCGAGCGAGAGGGTGATCACGTCGCCGGGCACCAGCTCACCGACGTCGACGCGGCGGAAGCGGCCATCGCGCCGCACCACCGCAGTGTGGTGAATGCCGGAATGCAGTGCGGCGGCAGCGCGTTCGGCGCGGTATTCGTTGACGAAGCCCAGACCGACGCTGACCACCAGGATGACGCCGATGATCACCGCCTGCGTGCTGTCGCCGAGGAAGTAGGACAGCACAGCGGTCGCGGCCAGCAGCCCGAGCACGGCGTTGCGGAATTGGCGGCGCAACACCGCCACGGCACTCACCCGGTGGGTGCGGACCACGTTGGCCCCGACGGCCGCGGCGCGGGCCTGCGCCTCCTCGGTCGTCAGCCCCTCCCATGAGGTGGCGAGCGCGGCCAGCACCTCGCTGACGGGTGCTGCCGCGACGGTGTCACGGGAACGGGCGGTGGCCGGCAGCGTGCTGGTCACCGCGCGGCTTCGAGCATGATCCGTCGTTCGGCCGCGGCGATCACCCGTCGTGCCGACGCGGCGGCGTCGGGATTGACCGACACCGAGGTGATGCCCATCCGGACCAGATGTTCGGCGAACGCCGGATTGGTCGACGGTGCCTGACCGCACAGCGAGGACGTGATACCCATTCTCCTTGCGGTGCCGACGATCTGACCGATCGCGTCGAGTACCGCCGGATCCGACTCGTCGAACAGCTCGGCGCACACGTCGGAGTCACGGTCGACGCCGAGCACCAATTGGGTGAGGTCGTTGCTGCCGATGGACACGCCGTCAACCCCCATCCCGATGTACTCGGGCAGCCAGTGCACCACCGAGGGCACTTCGGCCATGACCCAGCGGTGCAGGCCTCGCTGACGTCCCAGGGGGCTGGCGTCGACGAGCTCCAGGCACGCCTCGAGCTCCCAGCGGGTGCGCACGAACGGGATCATCAGCGTGACGTTGGGTGACTGCTCACGCACGCGCGCGAGCGCCTCGAGCTCGAGCGCGAACAGGTCGGGTTCGCAGACGTAGCGATAGCAGCCGCGGTATCCGATCATCGGGTTGTGCTCGACAGGCTCATACGCCTCGCCACCCACCAGCCCGCGGAATTCATTGCTGCGGAAGTCCGTAGCGCGGTAGACCACCGGTCGCGTTCCGAACGCCGTCGCGATCCGCCCGATCGATGCGACCATCTTCTCGACCAGGGTGTTCTGCTCGCCGTGCGCGATCAGATCGCGCGGATGGCGGCCACCGAGCGCTTCGGTCAGCATGAACTCCGCGCGCAGCAGCCCGACGCCGTCGACAGGTTGCGCCGCAATGGCTTCGGCAGACTCGGGCATCGCGAGGTTGACGTACACGCGGGTGCCGGTCACCTCGCTGACGACCGGAGCCGGTGCACTGCGGTCCGTGACCGACACCGTCGGCGTGGAATCTCTCCGTCCCGAGACGACCTCGCCTCGGGCCCCGTCGACGGTGACCACCGTGCCGTCATGCAGGTCACGGGTCGCAGTGCGGGTGCCGACCACACAGGGCACCCCGAGTTCGCGAGCCACGATCGCGGCGTGGCACGTCATGCCTCCGGTGTCGGTGACCAGCGCGGCCGCCCGGCGGATCGTCGGCAGCCAATCCGGATTGGTCATCTGCGCGACGAGGATCTCCCCCTCCTCGAGCCGGTGGCCCTCGTCAGGCGTCTGCAACACCCTGACTCGGCCCGATGCGGTCCCCGGGGCCGCAGCCAGCCCGCGGGCCAGCGACACGTGCGGCTGAGCCGCGGCCGGGGTGGTGTGGCCGAGTGTGGTGATGGGGCGGGCCTGCACCAGATACGTCTTACCGCCGGCAATCGCCCACTCCGTGTCCTGGGGGCAGCCGTTGTGCCGCTCGGTGGCGATCGCCAATTCAGCGATGGTGCGCAGTTCGTCGTCGGACAACACCCGCGAATCCGCATCGGCCGCAGTGAGTTCGATGGTGGCGTCGCTGCCGTCGGCGCCGCGGACGATCTTGAACGCCTTGTGCCCGAGCCGGATGTCGAGTGGGACAAGCGTGTCCTTGGCGACGAGGTAGGTGTCGGGCTCGACCTCCCCGGAGACCACGACCTCGCCCAGACCGAAGGCGCCTTCGATGACGACCCGGTCTTGAGCTCCGGTGCTGGGGTCGGCGGTGAACGCCACCCCGGCCTTCTCGGAGTCGACCATCAGCTGGACGACGACCGCCATCGCCGGGTCAGCGGTGAAGCCGCGGCTGGCGCGGTAGGTGATGACGCGCGGACTGAACAGCGACATCCAGCAGCGCGTCACCGCGTCGATGAGTCCGTCCTCACCGCTGACATTGGTCAAAGTCGCGTTCATCCCCGCAAACGACGCGTCCGCGCCGTCTTCGCCGGTGGCCGACGATCGCACTGCGACAGTCGCATTCGGCCCCAGCGCCCGGTAGGCGTCGAGGACCAGCCGGCGCACCGGATCGGTGATGCCGGCCTTGTGGACCAGGCCCTGCATCCGCTCGCAGCGCTCGGTGAGCGCGCCGGTGTCGGCGACCGTCTCGAGCGCCTCCCGGTGCAGCGCGCTCAACTCGGCATCGACGCCGCCGGCGCGCATCGAATCGCGGTAGCAGTCGCGCAGCAGCACGAAGCCGGGGGGTACGGGCAGTGCGGCGGCGACCATTTCGCCCATGTTCGCGCCCTTGCCGCCCGCCTCCTCGGCGTCGGCGATCCTGAGCGTAGAGATCCCGCGCACATATCTGTCTTCGCGTGGAGCAGCCATGCCTACAGCCTGTGCGCTCGGGCCGGGCCCGCGTATCGTCCGAGGGCCACGCCGCCGCGCCGAAGGTCACGAATACCGAGGGCAGAAGGTCCCTGGAAGCCCAACGAGGGACTTCCTGCCCTTTCCCGCGCCACCGCCGAGTCGATCCCATGGGGTTTCGGGTGTGAGGAGTGTGAGCATGGCGTTGCCGGTGTTCGTGGACCCCCGCTACCACGACGCAGTGATCATCGACCTCGACGGCGTAGGCGTGGCGGAGCCGACGGTCGAGTTCGTCCGCAGGCTCGCCGCCGACGATATCGCCGCGGCGGTGTATTCCCACCTACCAGACGCCGACGGCGTGCTGGCCGACGCGGGCCTTTCCGGCGTGTTCGCCGCACGTGTCGACGACGTCGCCGCGGACGAGCTGCTCCTCGAGACGGCGCGCCGGTTGGGGGTGCATCCTGGTCGTTGCGTTGTCGTGGAGACCACCGAGGTCGGCGTCGCCGCGGGCCGCAACGGCGGGTTCGGGCTGGTGATCGGGCTCGACTACACCGGCCACGGTGACGCGCTGCGCCGCAGCGGGGCCGACGTCGTGGTCACCGACCTGGTCGCGGTGTCCGTGCGCGACAGCTTCCGACGTACGTCGGAGCTGGCGGATGCCCTGCAGTCCTACGGCGAGTTCGCTGGACTGTTGGAGACGCGGCAGCCGGTCGTCATGCTCGATTACGACGGGACGCTGTCCGAGATCGTCGGCGAACCGGCCGCGGCCACGCTGGTGCCGGGCGCCGACAAGGTGCTCGCC
Source organism: Actinomycetota bacterium (assembly GCA_040752555.1). Taxonomy (GTDB): domain Bacteria; phylum Actinomycetota; class Actinomycetes; order Mycobacteriales; family Mycobacteriaceae; genus Mycobacterium. Next base: position 239,723 of record JBFMGT010000002.1, read on the forward strand.
GCGCTCGCCGCGCTGTGCCCCGTCGCGATCATCAGCGGGCGTGCGCTGACCGACATCCGCGACCGCGTCGGGGTGCCGGGGCTGTGGTACGCGGGCAGTCACGGGTTCGAGTTGGTCGCGCCCGACGGGACGCGCCACGAGAACGAGGCCGGTGTGGCGGCGGTGCGTGTGCTGCAGGCCGCCGGCAACGATCTTCATCAGCGGCTGGCCTCCGTGGAAGGGATCCTCATCGAGGACAAGAAGTTCTCGATCGCGGTGCACTACCGCGCCGTAGCGGCAGGTCGCATCGACGAGGTGATGGCAGCGGTCCGGCTCGTCGGGCAACGGCACCATCTCCGGGTGACCGGCGGGCGCAAGGTCATCGAGCTACGCCCTGACGTCGAGTGGGGCAAAGGCAGGACGATCGACTGGATTCTCGAGCGTGTCGACGGCCCAGATCTGTTGCTTCCCTTGTATGTCGGCGACGACCTGACCGATGAAGACGGCTTCGACGCGGTCCGGCACAACGGCATCGGGATCGCCGTGCGCAGCGCCGAGACAGGGGACCGACGGTCGGCCGCACGGTTCACGCTCCTGGACCCCGAGGCGGTCTGCGAGTTCCTGGAAAAGATCGTCGAGCAGCTCACCGCCGAGCGCGACACCCTCGACGATCCGTGGACGATGACGTTCGGCGGATACCGGCGCGAGGACGAAAAGCTCCGGGAGGCCCTGTGCACCACGGGTAACGGGTACCTCGCGGTGCGCGGCGCAGCGCCCGAATGCGATGCGGGGCAGTGGCACTATCCGGGCACCTACGTGGCAGGGGTGTACAACCGCCTCACCGACACGATCGATGGGATGACGATCGACAACGAGAGTCTGGTGAATCTGCCGAACTGGCTGCCGGTGACTTTCCGCATCGACGGCGGACCGTGGTTCGGTATCGACGACGTCGACGTCTCCTCCTATCTGGTCACCCTGGACCTGCGGCGGGCCACGCTGTCGCGGGAGTTCTCCTTCACCGACGCCGACGGCCGTGACGTCCGGGTGACTCAGAAGAGGTTCGTCGCCATGCACCAACCGCATGTCGCGGCGCTGACGACCACGGTGGAGGCGCGGAACTGGTCAGGCCGAATCGAATTCGAGTCCGTCGTGGACGGCGGGGTGGCCAACCGGGGGGTGGACCGGTACCGCGACCTGGCCTCACGGCACCTCGACGTCGTCGGCCGGCACGAACTGTCGAGGGACTCGGTGCTGCTGGCCACGGAGACGGTTGAGTCGGGGATCGGCATCGCGGTCGCGATGCGCAACACGCTGCGCGTGGCTGAGGACAGCACAGGAGTCGAGAGAAACACACTCACCGAGGACACCCGCATCGGACACCGGCTCGTCGCGCAGGTGCACGCCGGGCAGCAGGCCACGCTGGAGAAGGTGGTCTGCGTGTTCACCAGCCGCGACCACGGTATCTCTGGGCCCGTCGTCGCCGCGGAGCGAGAACTGCAGCGCGCCGGCGGCTTCGCGACGCTCGAACACGGCCACCGGATGGCGTGGGCGCACCTGTGGGAACGCTTCACCATCGAGATGGGCCGCGACGCCGCCCTGCTGCGGATCGTGCGTCTGCACCAGCTGCACCTGCTGCAGACGCTGTCACCGCACACCGCCGACCTCGACGTCGGAGTGCCCGCTCGAGGGCTGCACGGCGAGGCGTACCGCGGGCACGTCTTCTGGGACGAGCTGTTCGTGTTCCCGGTGACGAACCTGCGGTTGCCGAAAGTGACGCGCTCGCTGCTGATGTACCGCTACCGTCGGCTGCCCGAGGCCCGCCGGGCGGCGCTGGCGGCCGGTCATGTCGGCGCGATGTTCCCCTGGCAGTCGGGCAGTGACGGCCGGGAGGAAAGCCAGCGTCTGCACTTGAATCCCAAGTCCGGTCGGTGGATTCCCGACGCCAGTGCCCGGGCTCACCACATCGGCCTGGCCATCGCCTACAACGTGTGGCAGCACTATCAGGTCACCGGCGACATCGGCTTCCTCATCGACTACGGCGCGGAGATGCTGGCCGAGATCAGCCGGTTCTGGGTCAGCCTCGCCGAGTTCGACGACGACCGGCAGCGCTTTGTGATCCGCGGCGTGATCGGCCCCGACGAATTCCACTCCGGCTATCCGGGCGGCTCAGGGGGCGAAGGCATCGACAACAACGCCTACAGCAACGTCTTGGCCGTGTGGGTCATCGCCCGCACGCTCGAAGCCCTCGAAGCCGTTCCGATGTACTACCGGCTGGCCCTTCTGGAAAGTCTCGGCATCGACGACGACGAACTCGCGCGCTGGGATGACGTCAGCAGGCGGATGTTCGTGCCGTTCCACGACGGGGTGATCAGCCAGTTCGAAGGGTATGAGAAGCTGCTGGAGCTCGACTGGGCGGGATACCGCGCCCGCTATGCGAACATGCAACGGCTCGACCGCATCCTCGAAGCCGAGAACGACAGCCCCAACAACTACAAGGTCTCCAAACAGGCCGACGCGTTGATGCTGTTCTATCTGTTCTCCGCCGACGAACTCTACGAGCTCTTCGACCGGCTCGGTTACCGGTTCACCCCCGACCAGATTCCGCGGACCATCGACTACTACCACGCCCGTACCTCCCACGGGTCGACGCTGAGCGCCGTCGTCCACGCCTGGGTGCTGGCCCGCGGCAATCGCGCGCAGGCCATGGAGTACTTCGCGCAGGCACTGGCTTCCGACGTGACAGACATCCAGCAGGGCACCACCGCCGAGGGCATCCATCTGGCGGCGATGACCGGCAGCATCGATCTGCTGCAGCGGTGCTTCACCGGGTTGGAGATTCGTGGTGATCGGATCGTGCTGGGGCCGTTGTGGCCCAAAAAGCTTGGCCGCCTAGGATTCACGGTCCGCTATCGCGGTCATCGGCTGCGGCTGAGCGTCAGCGGGCGCAGTGCGCGGCTATCCGCGGAGCCCGGCGACGCGCCGCCCGTGCTGGTGGAGTGCAGGGGGGTGCAGCAGACGCTGTTGGCCGGCGGAACGGTCGAATTCGATCAGTGACCGCGACGCCAGGTGCGCCGACTGTGCGATGTCATGCGCGGCTCGCCGCTGCGGGCGTACCGCAGCGCACACTCGCCGACGCTACGACGGCGTCACGCGGGTTCCCGCGGTGCCTTCGACGATGCCGACGATGTCGGTCAGCGCGCCGATGACCGCGTCGTGGCCGGTGGCACGGACGAATCCGCACGCGGCGTCGACCTTGGGGCCCATCGACCCGGCCGCGAAGTCCTCGCCCTCGAGGTCGTCGGGCATCACTCGCCCCAGCCGCGTCTGCTGCGGGGTTCCCCATCCGGTGTACACCCCGTCGACGTCGGTGGCGATGACGAGCAGGTCGGCGGCGAGCTGCTCGGCGAGCAGCGCGGAGGCCAGGTCCTTGTCGATGACGGCCTCCACGCCCTGCAGGGTTCCGTCGGCGCCGTACATCGTCGGGATGCCTCCGCCGCCGGCGCAGATCACGACGGTCCCGTGTTCGACGAGCGTGCGGATCGGCCCGATCTCGAAGATGCGCTGAGGCTTCGGGCTCGGCACGACCCGGCGGAACAGATCTCCGTCGGCGGCGATGGTCCACCCACCGGTCGCGGCGAGTCGCTCGGCGGTGGCGCGGTCGTAGACCGGGCCGATCGGCTTGGTGGGGTGCGCGAAAGCCGGGTCGCCGGGGTCGACCTCGATCATCGTCAGCACGGTCGCCAACGACTGATCCGGTGGCAGGACGTTGCCGAGCTCCTGCTCGATCACGTACCCGATCATCGCCTCGGTCTGGGCGCCCAGCACGTCGAGCGGATAAGGCTCCACGTCGTGATAGGCGGCTGCCTGCAACGCCAGCAGGCCGACCTGCGGCCCGTTGCCGTGGGCGACGACGATCTGGTTGCCGGGCGCGACCGCCGCGATGCGCTCGGCAGCGGCGGCGATGTTCGCGCGTTGGTTCTCGGCAGTCATCGGCTGGCCGCGGCGCAGCAGCGCGTTGCCGCCGAGCGCGATCACGATGCGCATCAGTGCGTGCTCAGCTCAACGCCGAGACGAGCACCGCTTTGATCGTGTGCATGCGGTTCTCGGCCTGCTCGAAGGCGATGTTCGCCGGGCTCTCGAACACGTCCTCGGTGACCTCGATTCCGTTGCGCAGGTTCGGATACTGCTCGGCGATCTGGGCGCCCAGCGTGGTCTCGCAGTTGTGGAACGCCGGCAGGCAGTGCATGAACTTGACACGCGGGTTGCCGGTGGCGGCCATCAGGGCGCTGTTGACCTGGAACGGCAGCAGCAGCTCGATGCGCCGCCCCCACGTGTCGAGGGGTTCCCCCATCGACACCCAGACATCGGTGTAGATGAAATCCACGCCGCTGACCGCCTTGACGGGGTCGTCGGTGAGGGTCACCGATGCGCCGGAGGACGTCGCGAACCCTTCGCAGAGCGACACGTGATCGGCGTGCGGCATCAGCTCCTGCGGCGCGCCGATGCGCACATCCATGCCCAGCTTGGCGCCCACCAGCAGCAGTGAATTGGCGACGTTGTTCCTGCCGTCACCCACGAAGGCAAAAGAGATGTCCGTGAGGGGTTTTGGACAGTGCTCACTCATCGTCAGCACATCGGCGAGCATCTGGGTGGGATGGAACTCGTCGGTGAGGCCGTTGAACACCGGCACACCGGCATACTCCGCGAGCTCTTCCACCGTCGACTGGCTGGCGCCGCGGTACTCGATCGCGTCGTACATCCGGCCCAACACCCGAGCGGTGTCTTTCATCGACTCCTTATGGCCGATCTGCGACGACGTCGGGTCGATGTAGGTCACATGGGCGCCCTCGTCGTGGGCTGCCACCTCGAACGCACAGCGCGTGCGTGTCGACGTCTTCTCGAAGATCAGCGCGATGTTCTTGCCCGCCAGGCTGGGTCGCGACAGCCCCGAATACCTGGCGCGCTTCAGGTCGCGTGAGAGATCCAGCAGATAGTGCAGGTCGCGCTCACTGTGGTGAATGAGGCTGAGCAGACTGCGATTCCGGTTGTTGAATGCCACGGTCGGTCCTTCTGGTCGCAGGTCAGGTGTAGAGCGGGTCGCGCGCGATGGGGCAGGTCATGCACCGGCCGCCGCCCCGGCCACGGCCGAGTTCGCTGGCGGTGATCGTCACGACCTCCACCCCGGCCTTGCGCAGTGCGGTGTTCGTCAAGATGTTGCGGTCGTAGCCGATGACCACTCCCGGCCGCAGGGCCACGACGTTGTTGCCGTCGTCCCACTGCTCGCGTTGCACGCCGTACACGTCGCCTGCGGTCGTGACGACCCGGAACTCGACACCGACGGCCTCGCCGATGGTGTCGACGAGGCCCTTGCGTTCCCGCCGGATGTCCAGACCCGACGGCGAGCGGTCGTCGGGACGCAGGCTGAACGGCACGATGCCGTCCACGATGGGCGCGTAGGCGGTGACGAGGTCGTAGTCGCAGAACGTGAACACCGTGTCGAGGTGCATCGCCGCGCGCGACTTCGGCAGGCTCGCGACGATCACCCGCTCCGCCGCGCCCGCCGCGAACAGATTGCGGGCGACCTGGGTGATGGCCTGGTGCGAGGATCGCTCGCCCATGCCGATCACCACGGTGCCCTTCCCGACCGGCATGACGTCGCCGCCCTCGAGCGTTGCCGAACCATGATCGCGAGCAACGGTTTCCGGGTCGCCAAGCCAGATGTCGAATTTCTCGTCGGCGAAGGCCGGGTGGAATGTGTAGACGGCGGTAGTCAGTAGTGTCTCCTGCCGGCGCGCCGGCCAGTACATCGGGTTGAGCGTCACCCCGCCGAAGATCCACGCACTGTTGTCGCGCATGAACTGGGTGTTGGGCAGCGGGCGCAGCACGAACCCCGCAGGGTCGAGCTCGCGGAAGGCGGTCAGGAAATCGCCGCCCACCTCGTCGGGCACGTCCTGATAGGAGATCCCGCCGATCAGTAACTCCGCCAGCCGATCTGACGGCATCTCCGCCAACCATGAGCGAACAGCCTGGTGCAGGCCCAGACCCACGAGATCGTCGGTGACATTGCGATCGAGCACCCACGCCCTTGCCTCCGGGATGGCCATCACCTCGGCGAGCAGGTCCTGCAGTTCGAGGACCTCGACGCCGTGGTCTTGCATCTTCGCGACGAAGTCGAAGTGGTCGCGGCGGGCCTGCTGCAGCCAGATCACGTCGTCGAAGAGCAGCTCGGCGCAGTTCTGCGGGGTGAGGCGCTGGTGGGCGAGCCCGGGCGCGCACACCAGTACGCGGCGTAGCGTCCCGGCCTCTGACCAGACCCCCAGGCTCGATGGGGCGTTCACAGCACGGCCAGGTGTCCGGTGGCCAGCAGCGCGAGAGCGAGCACCGACGTCGCCGCCACCACGCCCACCACAGCCAGCTCGGCCCGCGTGAACACCGGCAGCTTGCTCTCCCTGCGGGCCCACACGTAGAGCGCCGTGCCGACGAGATAGAACACCGCGGCCATCAGCACGTACTGCCAGCCGCCGGCGTAGACCAGCCACACCGCGTAGGCCAGCGCGATCGCTCCCACGGCGAGGTCGCGCATACGCCCCCGGCCTGCCTCGTAGGTTTCGCCGCGCACCGCGAGCAGCACCTGGTAGGCCGCCGACCACAGGTAGGGCAGCAGGATCAGCGACGTCGCCAGGTAGATCAGGTTGGTGTAGGTGCTCTCGTTGGCCAGCGTCCACAGCAACAGCGCCTGCACGCACAGGTTGGTCAGCCACAGCGCAGTGGCCGGGGCTCCGTGCCGGTTCTCCTTGGCCAGTGCCTTGGGCATCACGTTCTCCAGCGCCGGCAGCCGCAGGATCTCGACGCACAGCAGCACCCAGGCGATCAATGCGCCCAGCAGAGAGACGACCAAGCCGATCGAGATGAACGCCGAACCCCAACTGCCGACCTCGTTCTCCAGCACACCGGCCATCGAGGGATCGGGCACGCCGGCCAGTTCGGCCTGGGCCATCAGTCCGTAGGACAGCAGGTTGACCAACAGCAGAAGGGCGAGCACCCCGAGGAAGCCCAGCACGGTGGCCCGGCCGACATCGTCGCGCCTGGCGGCGCGCTGTGAGTAGACCGCGGCGCCCTCGATGCCGATGAACACCCACACCGTCACCAGCATCATGTTCTTGACCTGAGTCATGGTGTCGCCCAGCGGCGCTCCGTCGATCTGGGTGGTCCTACCCCAGAAATCGGCGGTGAACAGCCCTGCCTTGAAGCCGACGGCGGCGATCACGATGAACACGAGGATCGGCACGACCTTGGCCACGGTCACCACCACGTTGACGAATGCGGCCGTCTGGACACCGCGCAGCGTCATCGCGTGCACGGTCCACAACACGATCGACGCCCCGATGATGGCGGCCACCGTGGCCCCACCTGCAAAGACGGGGAAGAAGTAGCCGAGTGTCGAGAACAGCAGCACCAGGTAGGCGACGTTGCCCACCCACGCCGACATCCAGTATCCGAACGCCGACGTGAAGCCGATGTAGTTGCCGAAACCTGCTCGTGCGTAACCGTATACACCGCCATCGACGTCGGGTTTACGCGTCGCGAGGGTCTGGAACACGAACGCCAGCATCAGCATGCCGACGCCGGTGACCGCCCAGCCGATGATGAGGGGACCGGGCGCGGCGCTGCCCGCCATCTGTGACGGTAGCGCGAAGATGCCGCTGCCGATCATCGATCCGACGACCAACGCGGTCAGGGCGGCCAGTCCCAGGCCCGCGGTGACAGCGGGCGGTCGGGTCGGCGCGGCGGGGCCTGGAATTACGGACTGTGACATCGTCGTCTCCCACATCCGGTCTGCAGGGCGGCAACTGCCACCCTGTGGCTGAAGACGTTAGGAGCGTCACACCGAGGGCTGAGGAGTCTTTGGTCCCTGATCTCGAGGCGTAGGTCCCCGCCACTCGATCTCGGCCACCACCGCCGCGACCGCCGCGGGCAGTGCGGCTGCGAGGGCAGGGGACAGGCCGACACCGTGGCCGACGTCGACGACGTCGACGCTGAGCACGACCACCCTCCGCGGGACACGGCCCAGGGCCACGCCGAGCGCATAGGCCGAAAAAGGTTCCACTGCATGAGAACTCAACGTCATGGCTCGGTCGGTGTGGTCGGGTGTCCACCGTCGGAGGCGGCCGGGGCGCGCACCCGGTCCGGCGGCGGCGTCGACGATCACGGCCACCTCGGCGTCGGCCCAGGCATCGAGCAGCTCCCCAGTGTCGCGGGCGCCGATGTGGACCACCACGTCCGGCAGGCCGAGGTCGCGTACCGCGGCGGCGACGGCCGGTCCGATCCCGTCGTCGCGGCGAAAGTCGTTGCCGAGCCCGATGACGACGGCGCTCATGGATGCTGTCTGCTCTTCGCGCAAGCGCTCATCGGGCTGTCTGCTCTTCGCGCAAGCGCTCATCGGGCTGTCTGCTCTTCGCGCAAGCGCTCATCGGTGCCTTCTGCTCTTCGCGCAAGCGCTCATAGGCGGACGATGGTGAGCTTCAAGAAGTGCGCCGAACACGAGATGCACGGGTCGTGGTTGCGGATCGACCGCTCGCACAGGGCGGTCAGCGCGGCGTCGTCGAGCGTCAGGTTGGCCCCGACCAGAAGTGCCATCTCGTGCTCGATCGCGGCCTGGTTCTGCGTGGTGGGCGGCACCATCGTCGCCGCGCGGACCAGCCCGTCGTCGTCGATCTCGTAGCGGTGGTACAGCAGACCGCGCGGCGCCTCGCTGACACCGTGGCCGACCCCGGCGCGGACCGGGACGTCGACCGATGGCCGCGGCGGCACCTCGTAGTTCTCGATGAGCCGCAGTGCCTCCTCGACCGCGTACAGCACCTCGACGGCGCGGACGACGATGCTGCGGAACGGGTTCCGGCACACCGGGCCGAGGCCTGCGTCGGCGGCCGCCTGCGCGGCCAGCGGGGACAGGCGGGCCGAGTTCAGCGAGTACCGCGCCAGCGGGCCGGTGAGGTAGCGGCCACCGTCGAGCGTCGCCTGCAGGGCTGTGGAGTGCCTGACCTGGGATTCGACGACATGGTCGGGGAACTCGCGTACCGCGAAGGGCTGACCGGCACTGCGGGCGATGGTGCCGTTCTCGATGGGATAGCGATCGGGATCGGTCAGGGCCAGGAACTCGTGGTCGAACTCGGCGTCGGGGAAGTCGAGCCGTGCGGTGCGCGCGACGGTGTACAGCGCATCGTCGATCGCGCGGCGCAGCATCTCGGCCACCGGCCGCAACTGCGCCGGTGTCGGCGTTGAGTAGAACCCGCCGAGCTTGACGTTGACCGGATGGATTGCGCGGCCACCGATCTGCTCCATCAGCCGGTTACCGACCTTCTTCAGCGCCAGCCCGCGCTCCACCAGTTCACGGTGGTCGGCGGCCATCGTGACCACGTCGGGGTAGCCGAGGAAGTCTGGCAGGTGCAGCAGGAAGATGTGCAGGGCGTGGCTGTGGATCCACTCCCCGCAGTACAGCAACCGTCGCAGCGCCACCAGCTGCGGGTCGATCGTCACCCCGCACGCGTCCTCGATAGCGTTGCAGGCGCTGACCTGATAGGCGACCGGGCAGATACCGCACACCCGGGCGGTGATGTCGGGTGGCTCGGTGTAGGACCTGCCCCGCAGGAACGCCTCGAAGAACCGCGGGGCCTCGTAGATGTTGAGTTCGACATGGTCGACCACGCCGTCGGTCAGCGTGACGTTCAGCGCCCCTTCACCTTCCACCCGCGTCAGCGCGCCGACGGTCAGCGTCCGGGTCTCCCGACCGACCGGCCCGCTCATGCGTCGTTCCGTTGCGCGGCGAACCGCGGGGCGTTGAAGGTGGTGAAGACCCGCTCCACGTCGCCGCTCGACATGCCGTCGCGGTGCAGCAGCGGGATCAGTGCGGCACTGTTGGGAGTGGCCGCCGGGCCGAAGCAGCCGTAGCAGCCGCGGGAGAACGACGGGCACAGCGCGCCGCAGCCAGCGTGGGTGACCGGTCCGAGGCAGGGCGTCTGATCGGCGACGACCACGCACGTCACCCCCCGCGCCTTGCACTCGGTGCACACGGTCTTCGCGGGCAGCCGCGGTTTTCGGCCGACGAGCAGCGCGGCGAGCGTCTCCAGCAGTTGCCCCCGGTCGATCGGACAGCCCTGCAGCTGGTAATCGACCTGCACGTGCGCGGAGGCCGGCGTGGAGGTGGCCAGCGTGTCGATGTACTCCGGTCGCGCGTAGACCACCGAGGTGAACTCGTCGATGTCGGCGAAGTTGCGCAGCGCCTGGATGCCGCCCCCGGTGGCGCACGCGCCGATAGCGACCAGAATCCGTGACTGCGCCCGAATCTCGGCGATCCGTCGCTCGTCGACGGGGGTGGTGATCGACCCCTCGACCAGCGAGACGTCATAGGGGCCCGCCACGATTGCGCTGGACGCCTCGAGGAAGGTGGCGATCTGCACCTGGGCCGCGAGGGTCATTAGCTCGTCCTCGCAGTCGAGCAGCGTCAGCTGACAGCCGTCGCATGACGCGAACTTCCAGACAGCCAGGGTGGGAACGCTCATCTACAACTCCCTGATCTGCAGCAGCGGTTCGGCGACGTCGTAGCCGACCACCGGTCCGTCCCGGCACAGCAACAGCGGTCCGAGCTGGCAGTGGCCGCACCAGCCGACTCCGCACTGCATGTTACGTTCGAGCGAGACGCGGATATCGTTGCTGCGCAAACCTTTCCGGATCAGCTCGATGGCGCTGTTGCGCATCATCACCTCCGGTCCGCACAGGAACGCGGTGGTCAGCGCGGGGCGCACCGGTAGCCGGCGCAGGGCTTCGGTGACGAAGCCGACCTCACCCGGCCAGCCCTGCACAGGGACGTCGACGGTGAGGTGGACGTCGATGTCGTCGCGGCGCGCCCAGTCGTCGAGTTCGGCCGTGAACAGGAAGTCGTCCCGCGTGCGGGCGCCGGCGATCAGGGTGACCCGGCCGAAGTCCTCGCGGTGATCGAGCGCGGCGAGCACCACCGGGCGCAGGGGCGCCAGCCCCACGCCTCCCGCGACGATCACCAGGTCGCGATGCACCGCGTCCTGCACGCCCCAACTCGTCCCGAACGGACCGCGCAAACCGATCACCGTGCCGGGTTCGGCGTCGTGCAGTCTCCGACTCACCGCACCGACGGCGCGCACGGTGTGGGTGATCGTGGGGTCCGCGGATTCGGGCACCCCGCTGACCGAGATCGCCACCTCGCCGACCCCGAACGCGTACATCATCATGAACTCGCCGGGGGCGGGCACGGGCAGCGCGTGGTCGACGGGGGCCAGGCGTAACGTCGTCGAATCCCGGTTCTCCACTGTTCGGCTCACCACGCGGTAGGGGACCGGCGCCATCGTCGGGCCGGGTGCGACGGTGACGGTGTCAGTCATCGCCGGGCCCCTCGGCGAAGGTCGCCATCTCCTCGGTGATGTCGATGCCGGTGGGGCACCACGCGATACAGCGTCCGCATCCGACACAGCCGGAGGTGCCGAACTGGTCGTGCCAGGTGCCGAGTTTGTGGGTCAGCCAGTGCCGGTAGCGCGACGATCCGGACTGCCGGACGCTGCCCTCGTGGACGAAGGTGAACTCGAACTCGAAGCAGGACGCCCACGACATCCATCGCTCGGCGTGGGTACCGGTGAGGTCGGTGACGTCCTCGGCGTTGGTGCAGAAGCAGGTGGGGCACACCATGGTGCAATTGCCACACGTCAGGCAGCGTGACGCCACCTCGTCCCAGTGCGGTGACTCCCGCGCCTCGATCAGCAGTTCCCGCAGATCACCGTCGGGCATCTGCCGACCCATGTGCTGCGCGGCCTCGGCGACATCGCCTCGGGCGCAGTTGATTTCGCTGCTTTCGGGTGCGCGGTGTGCCAGCCGGCGCAGCACGTCGGCGCCGGCCGCACTGCCGACGTCGACGACATAGCGCCGACCGCCCGGGCCGGTCCGCTCGGTCAGAGCCAGGTCATACCCCGGCCCGGCCGCCGGCCCGGTGCCCATGGAGGCGCAGAAGCACAGCCCCCCGGGTTCGGTGCAGTTGACCGCGACGACGAAGGCCCGTCCCAGCCGGCCGGCGAAGTTCTCGTCGGGATGAGCACCCGCGCCGAGCACGCCGTTGAGGGTCGCGATCGCGGCCAGGTCACACCCCCGTACACCGAGGAACGCATAGCGGGCCGGCTCCTGCGGCTCGTCTGCGTCCGACGACCACACCTTCTGCCGCGCGGGATGCAGGAACTGTTTCCAGGACTGCGGGCCCGCCGAATGGCCGAACACGGCGTCGTCGTCGCGTCTGCGCAACCGGTACTGCCCCGGTGCGACGTCGACGCCCCACCCGGCGGGCAGGTCGTCGGCGCTGCGGAGTTCCTCCAGCACGATCGCGTTGCCGGACAGCGTCGGCCCCACGACGCGGTATCCCGCCTCCTGCAGGACGCGCACGAGCTGCGCCAACCCCGCGGCGTCGATCACCGCCACATCCATGTCGCCATCGTGCGCCACCGAGGGGATCGATGACCAGTGCCTCGGTCCTGTCGATCAGGGGCCGAAAGTCCTCACCGGTGTTCATCGGTCGGTAACCGGTTGCCGATACCGTGGGTGCCGTGTCGGTGTCTCGCGAATCGGGGTGGGCGGCCGGTGGTGACACCGAGGCTGAATTAGCGCGTCTGGTCGCGCGACTCGACCAGCTGCTCGAGCGGCTGGAGGACGCCGAGATGCAGTGGTCGGAGCGCATCGATGCCGCGGCGACCGCGTACCAGCCCAGTGTGCGAAACCTGGCGCACTACTGGGCGATCCGGGGCCTGGATCTGCGTGCCCTCCAGCACCGGCTGGCCCGGTTCGGGCTGTCCTCGCTGGGCCGCAGCGAACCCCATGTCGAAGCGACCCTCCGTCTCGTGCGTGCGGCTCTGCTGGCAATGCTCGACGAATCCTGGTGTCCCCCCGCGCCCTCGGTGGTGGGCGCCGAACAGGGCCGTGAACTGCTGGCCACCCGCACCGCGGCGCTGCTCGGGCCGGCGCCCGCGGCCCGGGATACCCGCATCATGGTCACGCTGCCGTCCGAAGCGGCCGTTGACGCTGCTCTGGTCGAGCGTCTGGTGCTGCGCGGCATGGACGTCGCCCGGATCAACTGCGCCCACGACGACGCCGCTGCCTGGCGCGCCATGGCCGAACACGTGCGTGTCGCGAGCGCTGCGACGGGCTCGAGCTGCCGGATCGCGATGGACCTGGCCGGGCCCAAGTTGCGCACCGGGCCCCTCATGCCGGGTCCTGCGGTGGTCAAGCTGCGACCGCACCGGGACGCGTTCGGGCGCGTCGTCGCGCCGGCTCGCGCCTGGTTCACCGACGAGGCGACGCCCGTGCCGGAACCGGACATGACGGCAGTGCCGGTGTCGGGCGAGTGGCTGGCACGGCGACGAATCGGGGACGTACTCACCGTCCGGGACACCCGCGGTGCCAAGCGGACGTTGACCGTGACCGACCTCGCCGAACGTCGGGGCGCAGTGGTCTGCGTGGACCGCACGGTGTACCTGACCACCGGGACGGTGGTGCGGGTGGATGGGGCCGACGATCCGATAGAGATCGGCCCGCTGCCAGCACGCGAGCAGTATTTGGTGCTGCGGCCCGGTGACACGCTGGAGGTGGTCAAGGATTGCGCGCCTGTGCCACCAGACGGCGGGCGGATCGGTTGCACGCTGCCCGACGTCTTCACGTACGCGCGTGCCGGGGAGCGTGTCTTCTTCGACGACGGCCGCATCGGCGCCACCATCGTCGCGGCAACCTCGGACACGCTGCAGGTGCGGATCGATAGGGCCGCCCCGACCGGCTCGAAACTGCGTGCGGGCAAAGGAATCAACGTGCCCGACACGGTGCTGCCGGTGCCGGCGTTGACCGCCAAGGACATCGACGACCTGGCCACCGTCGTCGAGATCGCCGATGTGGTGGAGATGTCGATCGTCCAGGATCCGTCCGATGTGCTGCAACTTCACGATGCGCTAGAGCGACTCGGCGGGCACGGCATCGGCGTGGTCCTCAAGATCGAGACACGGCGTGCGTTCGAACGGTTACCCGATCTTCTGGCCGTCGCGATGCGCCGACCATCGCTCGGGGTGATGATCGCGCGCGGTGACCTCGCAGTGGAGGCGGGCTACGAGCGGCTGGCCGAACTGCAGGAGGAGATCCTGTGGTTGTGCGAGGCGGCGCACCTCCCGGTGATCTGGGCGACTCAGGTGCTCGAGCAGCTCGCCAAGAGCGGGTTACCGTCGCGCGCGGAGATCAGCGATGCCGCGATGGGGGAGCGCGCCGAGTGCGTCATGCTGAACAAGGGCCCCCATGTCGAGGAGGCGGTCGTGGTACTCGACGACATCCTCAGCAGGATGACCGAGCACCACTTCAAGAAGAACGCGCTGCTGCCGCAGTTGCATTCGTGGTACCCGTCGAGTGCTCGGGGTCCCCGAAATGAGTGACTTTGGGCCGCATCGCTGGTTTCCACGGCGAGGTTAGCGTTGGCTATGTCCCAAGACACTGCGCCTGTTTCGGTACTTCCCGAGTCGGACTGCTGGAAAAACCTGTCGAGCGTCTCGCTCGGACGACTGGTGACCAGCGTGGACGGAAACCCGGCCATCTTCCCGGTGAACTTCGCCGTGCAGAACCGCTCGATCCTGTTCCGCACCGCCGAGGGCACCAAGCTGGTGAGCGCCGCGATCAACAGCACGGTGCTGTTCGAAGCAGATGACCACACCGTCGCGGACGGGTGGAGCGTGATCGTCAAAGGAACTGCGCGCTCGTTGCGCAGCGACGAGGAGATCGCCGAAGCCGAAGCCGCGCAACTCCTTCCGTGGACGTCGACGGCGAAGTCGCATTACGTCCGAATCCGGCCGCTGAGCGTCACGGGCCGGCACTTCCTCTTCGGCGCGGAACCAGGTCGAGACCCCGAACACCCGTAGTCCGGCGAGCACGGTGCGCCGGGTGACTTCGGTCCCTATCAGGTGCGCTCGTGCCGTGATCGGATGGGACGAAGCCACCGAACGGAGTACCACGATGACAACGACGCGACGAAGGACGGATGGGTCGCCCCGCCGGATGTTCCGTGACCGGCGGGAGGCCGGGCGCGTGCTGGCCGGCCTGCTGGGCGCGTACCGCGGCAGAGAGGACGTCCTGGTACTGGGCTTGGCACGCGGCGGCGTCCCGGTGGCGTGGGAAATCGCTGCGGCACTGGGTGTTCGGCTCGACACACTCATCGTGCGGAAACTGGGCGCGCCGGGTCGCGAGGAATTCGCGATGGGCGCGCTGGCCAGTGGCGGCCGCGTGGTGGTGAACGATGACGTCGTGCGCGCACTGGCGGTGTCACCGCAGCAGTTGCGCGACGTCGCCGAACGCGAGGGCCGCGAACTGATCCGGCGCGAGGCGGCCTACCGCGGAGGTAGGCCCCCGCTGGAACTGGCAGGTCACACGGTGATCCTCGTCGACGACGGGCTGGCGACCGGGGCCAGCATGCTGGCCGCGGTGCAGGCGCTGCGTGAGATGGATCCCGCCGAGATCGTCATCGCCGTCCCTGCCGCGCCGGAGTCCACCTGCCGTGAATTCGCCGCCATCGTCGACGACGTGGTGTGCGCGTCGATGCCAACGCCGTTCCTCGCGGTGGGCGAGTCGTTCTGGGATTTCAGTCAGGTCAGCGACGACGAGGTGCGTCAACTGCTGGCCACCCCGACTGTCGGGGTACGCACATCATCAATTCGGTTGGCCGAGAGCGCCGCAGAGACACTGCGGCGGTGCGCGGTGGATGCGCCGTCGGGGGTGCCGCCGCGTGAGGCACTGGACGAGATCATCGGCGACGCACGCATCGTGCTGATCGGCGAGAGTTCCCACGGCACCCACGAGTTCTACCGAGCCCGAGCTGAGATCACGAAGTGGTTGATCGAGGAGAAGGGCTTCTGCGCGGTGGCTGCCGAAGCCGACTGGCCGGACGCCTACCGCGTGAACCGCTACGTCCGTGGGCAAGGCGGCGACCTGTCGGCCGACCAGGCGCTGAGCGGGTTCGAGCGCTTCCCGGCCTGGATGTGGCGCAACACCGTGGTCGCTGAGTTCGTGGAGTGGCTGCACGCCCACAACGGCGGCTTGCGGGCCGCAGGTGGCCGACAGGCAGGCTTCTACGGCTTGGATCTCTACAGCCTGCACCGGTCGATGCGCGAGGTGATTCGTTACCTGGACGATGTCGACCCGGCGGCCGCTGACCGCGCCCGAGAGCGGTACGCGTGCTTCGACCACACCGGCGCCGACGATGGTCAGGCGTACGGGTTCGCCGCCGCCTTCGGTGCCGGATTGTCGTGCGAGCGCCAGGCGGTCGACCAGCTCGTGGAATTGCAGCGCAACGCGTTGGAATACGCGCGTCGAGACGGACTGTTGGCCGAGGACGAGCTGTTCTACGCCCGGCAGAATGCCGTGACGGTCCGCAACGCCGAGATGTACTACCGGGCGATGTTCGGCGGCCGCGTCACCTCCTGGAACCTGCGCGACCAGCACATGGCGCACACCCTCGACGCGCTGCTCACCCATCTGGACCGCCACAACGGCTCAGAGCCTGCGCGAATCGTCGTGTGGGCGCACAACTCTCATGTGGGCGACGCCCGCGCCACCGAAGTCGGCTCCGACGGACAACTCACCCTCGGACAACTCGTACGAGAAACCCATGGCGACAGCTGTCGGTTGATCGGCTTCACCACGTACACCGGAACCGTCACGGCCGCCAGTGAGTGGGGTGGCATTGCCGAGCGCAAGGTCGTGCGGCCGGCTCTGGTCGGCAGTGTCGAAGAGCTGTTCCACGAGGTCGCCGAGCCCGCGTTCCTGGTCTCGGCAGCCATCAGCCGTGCCGCCGCCGAACCGCTGGACGCGGTCCGGCTCAGCCGGGCGATCGGCGTGATCTACCGGCCGGACACCGAGCGGCAGAGCCACTACTACCACGTCCGGCCGGGCGACCAGTTCGATGCGGTCATCCACATCGACAGGACGACGGCGTTGGAACCGCTCGAGGTGACCAGCGTCTGGGTGGCCGGCGAGAATCCGGAAACGTACCCGACCGGGCTATGAGTGGCGCGCCGATCGTCACGCTGACGATGAACCCTGCCCTCGACATCACGGCCGATGCCCCCGAGGTGCGGCCGACCGACAAAGTCCGCTGCCACGACGTGCGGTATGACGCCGGCGGGGGTGGCATCAACGTCGCGCGCTTCGCCTGCGCTCTCGGCGGCGACGTGACGGCCGTCTTCGCCGCGGGCGGTTCGACCGGTGAGCGGCTGGTCGACCTCCTCGACGCATCGCATGCGGCGTACATCCGTGTGCCCATCGGCGGCGCGACGCGGGAGAGCTTCACGGTCAACGACCGCTCCGGCGATCTCCAGTATCGGTTCGTGCTCCCCGGCCCGACCGTGACGTCCGAGGAGTGGGCGCTGTGCCTGGACACCCTGCGAAGGATGATCCCGCCGGCGACGGACGGTTCCGTTGTCTCGGCTCCGCTTGTGGTGGCCAGCGGAAGCCTGCCGCCGGGCGTGCCGCCAGACTTCTACCAGCGCGTGGCGGACCTCTGTGGACAGGTGGGCGCGCGGCTGATCCTCGACACGTCGGTCGATGCGCTGACCCAGGTGACGTCGGGGGTGTATCTGCTCAAACCCAGCGTGCGTGAACTCCGTGAATGCGTCGGTCGCCCGCTGACCAGCCACGCCGAGCAAGTCGAGGCCGCGCGCGAACTGATCGATCGTGGGCTCGCCGAGGCCGTCGTGGTGTCCCTCGGGCCTCAGGGCGCCGTCCTGACGACCACCGCGGGGAGCGAGCATGTCCCAGCCCCTTCACTGCATCCCGTCAGCGGCGTCGGCGCCGGTGACGCCATGGTCGCGGGCATTGCCGTCGGATTGGGCCGGGGCTGGGCACTGAGCGCCGCGGTGCGCCTCGGGATCGCCGCCGCGGCCGCCAAGCTGCGCACCCCGGGCACGGCCGCCTTCGCCGCCGCGGACGTGGAACCGTTTTTCGAGCAGGTCAACACTGCCTCCAACAAGAAATCGCTCTCCGCTATCAGATAACCCGGCCCACCGGACTTGCGATCACTGACAAAATGGTGACGTGAGTACTGGGGGGAGACCCAAAAAGGATCACGGTGCGCGCCCGCTGCGGGACACGCTGTCGCAGCTTCGCCTGCGGGAACTGCTGACCGAGGTGCAGGACCGCGTCGAGCAGATCGTGGAGGGCCGGGACCGGCTCGACGGCCTGGTCGAAGCGATGCTCGTGGTGACGTCCGGGCTGGAACTCGACGAGACGCTGAAAACGATCGTGCACACCGCGATCGACCTGGTCGACGCCCGCTACGGCGCCCTGGGGGTGCGCGGTTACGACCACGAGCTCGTGGAGTTCATCTACGAAGGCATCGACGAGGAAGCCCGCGAGCTGATCGGCCATCTTCCCGAGGGGCGGGGCGTGCTCGGGGTGCTGCTCGACGATCCCAAGCCGATCCGGCTGGACAACATCTCCCACCATGCGGCGTCGGTGGGCTTTCCGGCGAATCATCCGCCGATGAAGACCTTCCTCGGCGTTCCGGTCCGCATTCGCGACGAGGTGTTCGGCAACCTGTATCTCACCGAGAAGGCAGACGGGCAGCCGTTCAGCGAGGACGACGAGGTGTTGGTGCAGGCGCTGGCGGCGGCAGCTGGCATCGCGATCGACAACGCCCGGCTCTACGAACAGTCCAAGATCCGGCAGTCCTGGATCGAGGCCACCCGCGACATCGGCACCGAGTTGCTGTCGGGCACCGATCCGGCCGCGGTCTTCCGCCTGGTGGCTGAGGAGACACGCACACTCAGCGGTGCCGACGCGACGATCGTCGCGGTCCGGGCCGACCTCGACGAGCCGGTCGGGGAGGTCGACGATCTCATCGTCGTCGCCACCACCGGATCGGGACCCGCGACGGAGCTGCAGGCGATCCCGGTGTCGGGCACCGATATCGGCAGGGTTTTCCTCGACCAGAGCCCTGGCCGGTTCGATTCCCTGCAGTTGGCGCCCGGATACACCGCGGCCGGACCGGCGCTCGCGTTGCCGATTCGCGCCACCGACACCGTCGCGGGCGTGCTCATCGCGATGCGCCCGTCCGGTGTTCCTCCGTTCAATGCCGGGGAACTGGACATGATGGCCGCGTTCGTCGATCAGGCGGCGTTGGCCTGGCAGTTGGCCACCACGCAGCGCAGGCTGCGTCAGCTCGACGTGCTCTCGGATCGCGACCGCATCGCCCGCGATCTGCACGACCATGTGATCCAGCGGCTCTTCGCCGTCGGATTGGCGCTGCAGGGCACGATCCCGCGGGCCCGTACCCCCGAGGTACAGCAGCGGCTGACCGAATGCGTCGACGATCTGCAGCAGGTGATCCAGGAGATTCGTACCGCGATCTTCGACCTCCACGGCGGCCAGTCGGGCATCACCCGGCTGCGGCAGCGGCTCGACGAGGCGATCGCGCAGTTCGCGACGCCGAGAATTCGCACCACGGTGCAGTACTCGGGTCCGCTGTCGGTCGTCGATGCCGGCCTCGCCGATCATGCCGAAGCGGTGGTACGGGAGGCCGTCAGCAACGCGGTCCGGCATGCCGACGCGACGTCACTGGCGATCACCGTCGTCGCCGATGACGATCTGAGCATCGAGGTCGTCGACAACGGCCGGGGCATCACCGGGGACGTCACCGGCTCCGGCTTGACCAATCTGCGTCAGCGGGCCGCCGATGCGGGCGGTGTGTTGACGCTCGAGGCCGCCGAGGGCGGCGGTACCCGGCTGCGGTGGAGTGTGCCGCTGCGCTGATTCTCAGGGCGTCAGTCGGATTTTCACGTGACCTGCGGACCGCGACATCGCCGCCTCGTAGCCGGCGGGGGCATCGGTCAACGGCAAAGTAGCGGTGAAGATCCCGCTGACGTCGAGGCGGCCGGCGCGCAGCAACGGAATCAGTTCCGGCCATGTCTGTTGCACCGGCGCCGTCGTCAGTCTGATCGTCAGACTGCGCACCAAGCCCAGAAGTGCCGGGAACGGGTAGGGCGCCAGATCGTGGACGCCGACCACCGACACCGTGCCGCCGACGCGGACGGAGGCCAGCGCATCGTCGAGTGAGGCATCGGTGGCGACCGCGTCGATCACCGCGTCCGCGCCGAGCCCGTTCGTCGCCTCCAGCACGGTGGCCGCGGCGGGCGCCGGCGCCGGGATGGCGCCGGCCAGCGCGGCCCGGTCGCGCCGTGATTCCACCGGGTCGATCGCGAAAACTGTTGCAGCACCTAGAAACAACGCGCTCCGGACGGCGCACTGGCCGACGGCGCCCGCGCCGATGACCGCGACCGTGCCGCCGATCGGGATGTCCGCCCGCTTGGCCGCCGCCCATCCGGTGGCGAGGTTGTCGGTGAGCAGCAGTGCCGCCTCGGTGTCGATGCCGTCCGGGATGCGCAGCAGCTGGAAATCGGCGGCGGGCACGGCGAGCAGGTCGGCCTGCGCGCCGCCGAGCACCCCCGCGCCGAAGATCTGAGGGCCCGAGACGCAGCGCACCGGATCGGAAGTAGCGCACCCCGCGCAGTGCCCGCAGCCTGCCACCGAGGACACCAGCACCCGATCGCCGACGGCGAAACCGCTGACCTGCGAGCCGACTTCGGCCACGATGCCCACCGCCTCGTGGCCGATCGACACCGGCTCGCTGAGGGGATAGTGCCCTTCGAGGAAATGCAGGTCCGACCCGCAGATCGACGTCGCCGTCACCTCGACGAGGGCGCCGTCGGGTCCGGGCAACACCGGGTCGGGACGATCCTCGACCCGGATGGTGCCGTCCGGGTCGACGACGACTGCCCGCACCTCAGAGCGTCCCGTCGAACCGGAAGTGGTCGAAGTCGGGTTCGGCCACTGCGTCGTGGTATTCGCAGAGCCGCCATGGGCTGACCGTGTGGATCTCCCCGGTACTCGTCTTGAAGTACGAGTGTTCGACGGCCGGGTGCGCCCACACCGTCGCCGTGATGCGTTCCTGCGTGCGCCGGTGCCACTGTCGCGTGGGTTCGGGGAGGGGCTCCATCGCACGGGCACCCCGGCCCATCAAATGGGCGAGACAGGCGTTGATGTAGCGCATCTGCAGCTCCGAGTGCAGGATCAGGCTGCCGCCGTGCGCCAGATGCGTTCCCGGCCCGTACATCATGAAGAAGTTCGGAAAGCCGGGGACCGTGATGCCGAGGTAGGCGTGCGGACGCTGACCCCATACCTCGTGCAGATCTACGCCGTCCCGGCCGGTGACCAGCATGGGCGCCAGTAGGTCAGTGGCCTGAAAGCCGGTGGCGTAGACGATCACATCGGCGTCGTGGACGGTGCCGTCGACGGTCACGACGCCCCGGGGTGTCACCTCTTGTAGTGGGGTGCGGACCAAGGTGACGTTCGGCCGCTTCAGGGTACTGAGCCAGCTCCCGTTGTCCTGCAGGGTTCGCTTGGCGGTGGCCGGATAGTCGGGCAGTACCCGGGCCAGGAGGTCCTCGTCGTCACCGACCTGCGAGGTGATCCACTCGGTGAACATCATGCGCGCCAACGCGTTGACCTCGCTGACCGCATGCTGCTGATCGGCATAGCTCGGGTCGACGCGGGCGGCGTCCAGACCCTTATCGGCGCCGGGCCAGAACAGCAGGAACCGGTACCAGCGGGCGTAGCACGGCAGGTTCTCCAGCGCCCAGCGCGCACCGTCGGGCACCGGATCGTGGTACATCGGGTTCGGGAACATCCACTGCGCGGTGCGCTGGAAGACGGTCAGCTGCGCCACCCTGTCCGCGATCGCGGGCGCGATCTGGAAACCGCTGGCGCCGGCTCCGACGAGCGCGACCCGACGATCCGTGAGGTCCACACCGTGGTCCCAACGGGCCGAATGAAAAGACGGCCCCGCAAACGACTCTCGGCCGGGCAGAGCGGGGAGCGCCGGTCGGTTGAGCTGCCCGACCGCGGTGACCACCGCGTCCGCGGTCAGAGTTTGCGTGCCCTCGGCGGTCTGCACGTCGACACGCCAGGTCGCACTGGCGTCATCCCAGCGGGCAGACTGCACCTCGGTGTTCCACCGCACATGGTCGTGCAGGCCGTGCCGATGCATCACGTCGGCGAAATACCGCGCGAGTTCGGGTTGCTCGGCGAAGAAGTGTTCCCAGTGCGTGCCGGGTTCGAAGCTGTAGGAGTACAGGTGGTTGGCCACGTCGACGCGTGCGCCGGGATAGCGGTTCTCCCACCACGTTCCACCAGGGCCGGCGTTCTTCTCGATGATCTCGAAGTCGATGCCGGCCTGTTGCAATCGGATTCCGGCCAGAATGCCCGATTCGCCGCAGCCGATCACCAGCACTTTCCGTCCGGCGGCACGGTGCGGATCGACGGGGTCGGGACGGCGTGGATCGGTGCCTTCGAGATCCAGTTCTTCCAGGACGAGGGGGATGTTGGCGTCGTCGACGGGTTCGCAGGCCGCCCAGTCGAGCATCTCCTTGACCAGTTCGGCAGGTAACGGCGGCAGGGGTGGGCAACCGCGGTCCCGGTAGTCGACGATCGCGGGCAGCGCTGCCTCCCGCGCGCGGGCCTTGTCCTCTTCGCTCATGAAACCTTGGATCTCGTTGAGGAACAGGCCGGCCTGCGCGAAGTCGCGGATGAACCGGGGGTCGCCGGTCAGGTGCACCATCGACAGCAGAAGCGCCGGGATGCTGACTTCGGTGAGTGCCGCGGCGATGTCCTCGGTTGACGTGTCGAACCGGCGGGCACTGTGCACCGTCTCCGTCACCGAACCCCCTCACGTCATATCGCAACGTTGCGTAGCGTAACGGGTGGTGTCCGTTCGGCGCAACGAATTCGGTCTGCGGGTGCACTGACGAAAAGCGTGACGAAAATCGCCTGCGCAACGTGGCTGCGCGGGCGCACAATCGAGAAGTCATGTGCCGGAGGTCGGGCGCATGAGTCAGTCCTCCGGCAGGTCCGCGGCGGTGCGCGGAACTGAGGAAGGGGGACACGACATGACGAAGAAATGGTTGATCGCGGGGGCTGCGACAGCTCTGGCGAGTGCCGGACTGGTGGCCGCAGGCCCGGCGGCGGCGCAGCCGTGCAGCAATGCAGTGGTGTTCGGAAATGGCGGTGGCCGTTGTGATTCGGCGCCCGGGCCGGACGGTAGCTTTCAGCGGTGCGACACGGTCTACGTGTTGGGCATCGGTGGCACCAATTGCTATCTGGTCCCGGGTGGCCCGCCGCAGCCTTGATCGCCGGATGCGTCTGCGTCCGCTGTTGTAGCCTCACCGCATGGAAGTACTACGCTCTGTAGTGGTATTGCTGCATCTGATCGGTTTCGCGATCACGTTCGGATGCTGGGTCGCCGAAGCGGCCGCCCGTCGGTTCACCACCACGCGGGTCATGGACTACGGCCTGCTGGTCTCGCTGCTCACCGGGCTCGCGCTGGCGGCGCCGTGGCCTGCCGGAATCGAGTTGAACTATCCGAAGATCGGCGTGAAGCTGGTGATCCTCGTCGTCCTCGGGGGCGTGCTGGGGATGAGCAACGCCCGTCAGCGGCGCACCGGGCAGCCGGTGCCGCGCCCGCTGTTCTTCTCCGTGGGCGCGCTGGCGCTGGCCGCGGCCGCGGTCGCTGTGGTGTGGTGATCGGCCGGGCTCATCGCTCGCCGAGACCCATCAGCTCGGTCACCTGGTGGTCACGCCCGGCGGTGTAACCGCCGTCCACCGCGATCGCCTGCCCGCTGACGAAGCTCGCGTCCGCCGACAGAAGGAACGCCGCGACGGCGGCGACCTCGTCGGGACGGCCGAAGCGGCGCAGCTTGTGCTCGTGGCGTACGCCCTCCCGTGGGACCGCCATGCCCTCGGTGCCCATCACGGCGTCGAACAGCGGTGTCTCGATGAAGCCGGGACATATCGCGTTGACGCGAATCCCGCTCGGCCCGTAGTCGATTGCTGCGTTCTTGCTGAGCAGGACCACCCCGCCCTTGGATGCGTTGTAGGCGCTGCCACCCGCGGTGCCCTCGATGCCCTCGACGCTCGACAACGTCACGACCGCGCCACGTTCACCGTCGACCCGTTCCTGGCCGGTCATCTGAGTCAGCGCAGCGCGCAGCACCATGAACGTGCCTTTCAGGTTCACGTCGACGACGCGGTCCCACTCCTCGTCGGGCAGGAGGTGGATCGGGCCGCCGCCGCCCACGCCCGCGGAGTGCACGACGCCGTCGAGGCGTCCGGCTCGATCGACGACGCAGCGCACCGCGTCATCGAGGGCCGCGGCGTCGAGTACATCGCCGCGTATGTACTCGGCGGCGGTCGGGGCGCCGGTGGGTCGGGCGGCCAGATCCAGCCCGACGACGCTGGCTCCTTCGGCGCTCAGCCGCCGCACGGTGGCTTCCCCGATGCCCGAGGCGGCACCGGTGACCAGAATCCCTTTTCCCGCAAGCCCGTTCATCGGCACAGTATGGCCGACCGGGTGCGCCGGCTGCCCGAGTTCGGCGGTCGCGGTGAATCACGACCATCCACTCCGTCCGGTCTGTATGGTGCTCACCGGTACACCGCCCAGGCAGGAGACAACATGACAGCTCGGTTGGCCGGCAAAGTCGCGCTCATCAGTGGCGCCGCCCGGGGGATGGGAGCGTCGCACGCCCGGGCGATGGTGGCCCACGGCGCCAAGGTGGTGTGCGGGGACCTCCTCGACGACGACGGTCGACGGGTGGCTGAAGAGCTCGGCGCCGACGCCCGCTACGTACACCTCGACGTCACCGATCCGGGCGACTGGCAAGCGGCGGTGGCCACCGCCCAGGACGCCTTCGGCTCTCTCGACGTACTCGTCAACAACGCGGGCATCCTCAACATCGGAACGATCGAGGACTACGACATGGCCGAATGGCAGCGCATCCTCGACATCAACCTGACGGGGGTGTTCCTCGGCATCCGCGCCGCCGCCGGGCCGATGAAGGCCGCCGGCCGTGGGTCGATCATCAACATCTCCTCGATCGAGGGGATGGCAGGCACGGTCGCCTGTCACGGTTACACCGCCACCAAATTCGCCGTGCGCGGACTGACCAAGTCGACGGCGCTGGAACTCGGGCCGTTCGGCATCCGGGTGAACTCGGTGCATCCGGGGTTGGTGAAGACGCCGATGGCCGACTGGGTGCCCGAGGACATCTTCACCACCGCGTTGGGCCGCATCGCCCAACCCGCCGAGGTGAGCAATCTCGTCGTCTATCTGGCCAGTGACGAATCGAGCTACTCGACCGGGTCGGAATTCGTCGTCGACGGTGGCACGACCGCCGGACTCGCGCACAAGGACTTCTCCGCCGTCGACGTCGAGGCCCAGCCCGACTGGATCACCTAGTCGCGGTCCATCCGCCTGCCCAACTCGGCCCGCGAGGTGATACCCAATTTGCGGTAGACCCGGGTGAGGTTGTGCTCAACGGTCTTGGCGCTGATGAACATCGCGGCCGCGATGTTCTTGTTCGTCGCGCCGGAGGCGGCCATCTCGGCCACTCGGCGCTCCGACGGTGTCAGCGCGGTGAGATCGTCTGACGGTGCCACCACGGTGCGGGCCAACTCGGCGCGGGCGCGGCGCGCCCACAGCGGTGTGCCCAGCCGCTCGAACGTCTCCAGCGCCTCGGTCAACGTCGTTGCGGCGAGCTGCTTTTGCCGCAGTCTGCGCTGCAGCTGGCCGAGCACCAGTTGGGTACGGGCGCGTTCGAAGGGCATCGGCAGCCGGTCGTGCTCGGCCAGTGCCCGGTGCGCGGTCTGTTCGGCCGCCGGCACTGAGCCGGCGGCGGCGAGCACGATGGCACGGCACCGGGTACCCACCGCCTTCATCCATCCGCGGTTGTACTCGATGCCGTCACGTTCGAGTGCGGCGGTCAACCGGTCGGCCTCGTCGATGCGGCCCACGGCGACCATCGCCTCGACGACATCGGGGAGATGCCAGCCGTAAGCGATTTCGGTCGACAGGCCGGGTTCGGCGAGAAACGACATGTCCAGGGCTGCCAGCGCTTCCCGATGCCGGCCCAGGGACTCCTCGAGGAAGCACAGCGCCATACCGGGCCAGTCGGCGATGTGGGAGGCGGTGCGGCCCCGGGTGGCCGCGAGCACACGCGCTGCGTCGGTGCGGGCGTCGTCCTCGTCACCGGTGAACGACGACACCACCGACCGCACGGTCAGCGGGATGATCAGGACATCGTCACCGCCGAGTTGTTCGGCGCGCTCGACGGCTTCGGCCGCCTCGGCCGCGGCCGCGGTGAACTGACCGCGCCAGATGTGGTTCATCGCGAGAAAGCCCGCGATCGCCATCATGTCGCTCTCGGCGCCGCGCTCCGCGCACACGACGCGCAGCGCGGTGAACTGCTCGTGGGCCTGCTGCAGCCGACCCGTCCAGGACAGCGT
Organism: Actinomycetota bacterium; assembly: GCA_040752555.1. Taxonomy (GTDB): domain Bacteria; phylum Actinomycetota; class Actinomycetes; order Mycobacteriales; family Mycobacteriaceae; genus Mycobacterium. The sequence continues at coordinate 266,123 of JBFMGT010000002.1, forward strand.
CAGCGCGTGCACCAGTGGGGCGCGGAAGATGATCGGGACGTCGAACGCACTGTCGTAACACTCCAGCGCGCGGCGCAGAGCACGCTCGTCGAGGCCGCGCCCGTTCTGGAAGTCGATGTAGACCGACCATGCCAGCGCGGTGCTGATGATCGCGGGCACACCGAGTTCCTCGGCCAGTTTCACTGCGTCACGGCCGTGCCGGCGGGCATCGTCAGGCTCACCGATGTTGTTGAGCGCGAACGACAGCCGCAGAAGAAGCTGCACCAGGACGGCCACGTTGCCTGCGGCGTCGTCCACGGCGCCACGCAGCAGTTCCACCGCCTCGCGGTGCTCGTTCTGGTACATGAGTACGGTGGCGAGCAGGCTGGCGATGAGCGCACGCACGATCTCCGGCTCGCCCGACCCGATGCCCGTGAGCAGTTCACCGGCGCGGGTGACATTGCCGGCCAGGAAGTGGTTCTCGGCGGACTTCAGCCGCCGCATCGTGGTGTCCCCGCCCAGTCCGATCGCCAGATCGACAAGCTCCGCCGCCGCCGCGGGAGCACCCCGGGCTCGAGCGGTATCCGCCGCCGCGTCCAACGCGGTGAAGATCTCCTCGGTCCCGGTGGCCGAGGCCAACGCGAGGTGCCGGGCGCGCACTTCGGGGATCGTGACCGTGGCTGCCAGCCGACGGTGCATCGCCCGACGTGCCGGCGCGCCGGCGTCGGTGTAGACCCCGTTGGCCAGCAGGGGATGGCTGAACCGGACCTGGTTGCCCTGCAGGGTCAGGATGCCTGCCGCTTCGGCACGCTCGACGAGATCGGTGACTTCGTCATCTGTCATGTCGTTGGCGTGCGCCAGCAGGTCCACCCGTGCGTCGGCCAGGCAGGCCACGCTGAGCAAGAATCCGCGCATCGCCTGGTCGAGGGTGCCGATGCGGGTACGCACCACCTCGTTGAGGGTGGGCGGCAGGGCCCGTTCGGTGACGGCGTGACCTTCGTCGAACGCGCGGGCCAGCTCCAACGCGAAGAACGGATTGCCGCCGGAGATGTCGGCGATGCGCAAGATCGTCGGACGGGCGAACGTGCGGCCCATGCGGTCGGAGATCAGCGCGTGAAGCGCCGCGCTGTCCAGCGGGCGCACCGCTGTTCGGTGCACGCCGTCGGGTCTGTCCACCGTGACCCACGTCGTCGCGGTGCCTTCGCCGGGACGGCAGCGCTCGCTGAGCAGGATGCCGAACCGGCCGCGCACGCGCCGCACCGCGAAGGCGATCGCGGTGCGGCTCGAGGTATCCAGCCACTGCGCGTCGTCGACGGCGATCAGCACCGGGCCGGCGTCGGCGAGCGCGTGCAGAACTGCGACGAAGGCGGCGGCCACCACGCGGTGATCGGTCGTCGGGCCGTCGGCGCCCGCGCGCAGGAGCACCCGGTCGAGCGCGAGCCGCTGCAGCGGCGGCAGCTCGGCGAAGGTCTCCTCCCCGACGTCGGCGAGTAGGTCGGCCAGCGCGGCGAACGCCATCACCGATTCCGCCTGCCCGACTCGTGCACTCAGCACTTGGAAGCCGTCGGCGCGGGCCTGCTCGACCAGGGAGAGCCACAGCGTGGTCTTCCCGATCCCGGCCTCACCCTCGATGACCAGTGCGGTCGGTCGCTGTGCTGCCGCACTCAGGAAACCAGCAACCTGCGGATCGGCGGGCGATCCTCTCCGAGCAGATGCCATGGCTTCTACTATCGCAGTGGGCAAAGGGAGGCGCAAAGGGCTTCGGTTCGCGCCGCGGCAGCCGGGTCAGCGCAGCGAGAGGACGACCTTGCCGCGCGCGGTCCGGTTCTCCAACGATGCGATGGCGTCGGCAGCCCGCTCCATGGGATAGACCTCCGGCTGCGGGGCCGGCACCGCGCCGGATGCCAGCAACGGCGCGAGCTCGGCCCACTGCTCGGCGAGGTAGCCCGGATGCGTCATCGTCCACGCACCCCAGCCGACACCGACGGCGTCGACGTTGTTGAGCAGCAACCGGTTGACCTTGACCGTCGGGATGTCACCGCCGGTGAAGCCGACGACCAACAGCCGGCCACCGGGGGCCAGTGACCGCAGGGAGTCGGTGAAGCGGTCACCCCCCACCGGGTCGAGCACGATGTCCACCCCGCGTCCGCCGGTCAGCTCCTTCACCGCATCCTTGAAGCCGTCGGCGAGCACCACGTCCGACGCGCCGGCCGCGCGGGCCACCTCGGCCTTGGCCTCGCTGCTGACCACCGCAATGGTTCGCGCCGCGCCGAAGGCGGGCGCCAGGCGCAGCGTCGAGGTGCCGATGCCGCCGGCGGCGCCGTGCACGAGGACGGTGTCGCCGTCGCGCAACCGTCCACGCTCACGCAGCGCAAAGTGCACCGTCAAGTCGTTGAACAGCAGACCCGCGCCGGCCTCGAAGGACACCGCATCCGGGAGCTTGAACACCCGTTCCGGTTGCAGCGCAACGACTTCGGCCATCGCACCGGACAGCATGGTCAATCCGGCGACCCGGTCGCCGGGTTGCACGTGCGCGCTCGCCGGCGCGCTGCGCACCACCCCCGCGAGTTCCGCGCCGGGGATGAAGGGCAGGTCCGGCTTGTACTGGTAGAGGCCGCGGGATTGCAGCGCATCGGGGAAGGCGACACCAGCGGCGTACACGTCGACGATCACGGTGTCCTCGCCGGCGGCCGGCTCATCGACGTCGACCAGGGTGGCGGCGCCGGGACCGTCCAGACTTCGGATGTGGATTGCGCGCATGCCGACCATTGAACAGCACTCAACCGCACCGGGGTGTCGGGGTCGCGGCGGTACAGTCACACGGCAGTATTCGCCGGATGCAACGACGCAACCGAGGAGCAGGCATGGCAGTACGCAGCGCGGGCCGGATGCGGGGGACGTGCTTTGCGCCCGCCCGCGACCTGCCGGCCGGCCGCATCGTCGACGTGCGCTCGCGCGACGGCGTTCGCCTTCACACCGAAGTGTTCGGGCCGCGGGACGGTCGGCCGGTGGTGCTGGTCCACGGCATCACCTGTTCGCTGCGGGTGTGGGCCTACCAGATCGCCGACCTGGCCCGGGACCACCGCGTCATCGCCTTCGATCACCGGGGCCACGGCCGCAGCGGGGTGCCACCGCGACGCGGCGGCTACAGCATCGATCATCTCGCCGGTGACCTCGACGCGGTGCTCAGCGCGACGCTCGCCCCCGGCGAGCGCGCCGTGATCGCCGGGCACTCCATGGGAGGTATCGCGATCACGTCCTGGGCCGAGCGCTATCCGCACCGGGTGGCCGAATACGCAGACGCGGCGGCGCTGATCAACACCACGACCGGTGACCTGCTGCGGCACGTGAACCTGTTGCCGGTGCCGCCGTCGTTGGCCGAGGCGCGGGTGCGCGCGGCGGGCACGCTGCTCAAGACGTTCGGGGGGGCCCCGCTGACCCGCCTCGTCGACAGACCCAACCGACGGTTCCTGCAGATGATCGCGGTGGGCCGCGACGCGGAATCGGCGGTGGGCGACTTCGTGTTCGAGCTGTTCAACACCACTCCACCGGCAGGTCGGGGTGGCTGGGCGCGGGCGCTGGTCGACCACATGGGGCCCCAGCACATCAGTTTGAAGAACCTGACCGTCCCGACGGTCGTCATCGGCAGCACGAAAGACCGCCTGCTGCCGATGGTTTCGTCACGGCGTATCGCGGCGACGGCGCCGAACCTGGCCCGCTTCGTCGAACTGCCTGGCGGCCACTGCGCGATCCTCGAGCAGCCTGCCCGCGTCAACGAACAACTCCGCTGGCTGATCGACGATTCTCAGGCGCGCCGCGTCAGTTCCTGATCCGCCTCGGCGGCGGCGCGCTGGCCCGAGCGCACCGCACCGTCGAGAAATCCCGGCCACGTGTCGGCGGTCTCTGTGCCGGCCCAGAAGATGCCGTCGACCGGAGACCGCAGCCATCGGCCGTAGGCCGTCCAAGACCCGGGCGGTACCGCGGCCGTCGGACCGCCTGCTGCGAATTCTTCTGCGCCCCAACAATGGTCGAGGTAGTCCACCGGGTGCGCCGCAGCGTCGCCGAACAGGGTGGCGAAATTCGACAGCGCCACCTCGCGGCGCTGCTCGGGTGGCAGCGGGTCGAACAGGCGGGCGTCGGTGAAGCCCAGCAAGACCCCTGGTCCGTCATCGCTCGGGCTCACATCGAAGGTGATGAACACCGGGCCCTCGTCGGACAGCGCTTCCCCCGAGTAGCCGTCCTCGCGCCAGAACGGCCGCTCGTAGGCGGCGTAGGCCTTGCTGAGGTGGCCCTGGGGCCAGTGCCGGGCGAGCGCCTCGTAGTGGTCGGGCAGCGCAGGATCGAACGTGATCGCGGCGCGATGCTCGGGGGGTGTCGCGACGATGACGGTGGCGCCGGTGAATTCGCCGCGGTCGGACACCACGGTCAAGGCACCGGCGCGGCGCTCGATGCGTCGCACCGGGGCGCCGAGCACGACGCGCTCGCCGAGCTGGTCGGCCATCCGCACCGCGATCTGCTGCGTGCCGGCCAGGAAGCGGTCCTGTTGGGCCCCGCCCTTGACGTCGAGCATGCGGTCGAGCCCGCCGGCGGCCTTCACGTAGCGCACGGCGTGCAACATCGACACCGCGTCCGGCTCGCACCCCCACGTCACCCGCGCCACGATCGCCATCAGGTCGCGCGTCGAGGCGCCGGCGTGCATCGAGCGCAGCCACCGTTCCAAAGTCAACGCATCGAGCTCCTCGGCGATGGGGGACGACCACGGGTCGGCGACCGACACCTTGCGGCTGATCCGGTCGAATCGCCACTGGATGCGGGAGACGTCGAGCAGCTCGAGCATCGACAGCCGGGGGATCGTGCTGCGGTAGGTGCGGACCCGGCCACGCCACCGGATCAGGTTCTTGCCCCGGCTGTAGGTGGGTACGGTGTCGCAGCCCAGTTCACGGGCCAGCGCCAGCACCGCGTCCTGCGTCGGTCCGACGAAGGTCGCGCCCAGGTCGACGGGTACGCCGCCGACCTCGCCGGTGTACGAGCGGCCGCCCACGCGGTCGCGGCCCTCGACCACCACGACGTCGCGCCCGAGGCGGGTCAGTTCCCGCGCCGCCGACAGTCCGGCGAAGCCGGCTCCCACGATGATCACGTCTGCCATGGACTGATTCTCGCGTGCTCGTCGTCGCGTAGCGACGATTTGAGCGCGGGAGTCGCGCTAAGGTCGCCCCTTGTGCAGGTGATGACGGCGCTGATGAGTCCGGTCGGTGCGGCGCAACGGGCGGCGGCGCTGCGAGAAGCGGGTGCGAGCGGGGTGTTCACCTTCGAGGGCCCGCACGACGTGTTCACCCCGTTGACCCTGGCCGCCTCGGTCGGGGGCCTCGACCTCATGACCAACGTCGCAATCGCGTTCCCCCGCAATCCCATTCACCTTGCTCATCAGGCCGTCGACCATCAGCTGCTCACCGGCGGGCGGTTCACGCTGGGGCTGGGCACCCAGATCCGTACCCAGATCGAGAAGCGTTTCGGCGCCGACTTCGACAGGCCGGTGGAGCGGATGCGTGATCTGATCGGCGCGCTGCGGGCCATCTTCGAGACGTGGCGCACCGGCGAGCGGCTGGCCTACCGGGGCGAGTTCTACCGGCACACGCTGATGACGCCGACCTTCAGCCCGCCGGCCGACTTCGCGCCGATCCCCATCTATGTGGGCGCCCTCGGGCCGCGGTTGACCCGCATGGTCGCCGAGACCGCCGACGGGTTGCTGGTGATGCCGTTCGGGTCGAAACGGTTTCTCACCGAGGTCACGCTGCCCAACGTGGAAGCCGGCCTGGCGGCGGCCGGACGCCGTCGCGAGGATCTGGCGATCGTGCCGGAGATCATCGTCTCCGACGCCGAATCCGACCCGGGCCATGCGTCCGCGCGGCGGCTGCTGGCGTTCTACGGATCCACCCCCGCCTACCGGCCGGTGCTCGACACGCACGGCTGGGGCGATCTGCAGCCTGAACTCAACGCACTGTCCAAGCAGGGGCGCTGGGCTGACATGGGCCAGCTGATCGACGACGACATCCTGCACACCATCGCCGCCTGCGGCACGCCCGCCGACATCGCCGCGCACATCCGCGACCGCGCCGTCGGCGTCGCCGACCGCATCTGTCTGTATCAACCCAGCCCGATCCCGGTCGAGGTGCTCAGCCAGATCGTCGATGCGCTGACCGTCGGCGCGACGCGCTGACTCACCCGAAAGAGACTGCGGCCGTGGCGATCACCGTGCGAGAACTGGCGGGGGTCGACCGTCTCGGGCTACGGGTGGTGGCGGGCGCATCCGCCGCGGACCGGCCCATTGCCTGGGCGCACGCGATCGAACTGGCCGACCCGACGCCCTACCTGTCCGGCGGTGAACTCGTGATGACCACGGGCATCAACATCGGCACGGACGCCGAGGCGCAGTCGGCCTATGTGCTGCGGCTGATCGCCGCGGGCAGCGCCGCCTTGGCGGTCGACACCGGCACCACGTTGACCGAGATCCCGGACGGAGTGCTCGACGCCGGTGACCGTGCGGGCCTGCCGGTGCTCGAGGTACCCCCGTCGACACCGTTCATCGCGATCACCCGCGCCGTCATCGACGCGCTCGCCGACGACGAGCTGCGCGCCGTGCAGCAGGTGGTGGACGGCCAGGAGGTGCTCGCCCGGGCGACAGTGAAGGGCGGCGTGCCCGGGGTAGTCGACGCGCTGGCCGACCGGCTGGCTGCCACCGTGGTGGTGATCGGAGCAGACCTCAACGTGCTGGCCGCCGCAGGACCGCTGCGGGCCCGGCTGCTCGCCGCGGTCACCGGTCCCATGTCGCGGCGCGGCGCCTATGTCGCCGGCGACGCCGACGGCTTCGTCACGGTTACGAATCTCTCTGCTGCACAACCAGTTCGAGGTCGACTGGCGGTGAGATCGGCCGCTCCGCTGTCCAACGCGGATCGGCTGCTGGTAGCTCACGCGGTGTCGTTGATCTCGATCGCGCTGGAGAAACCGGCCGGCGTCGTCGAGGCCGAACAGCGTTTGCGCACCGCCGTCACATACGCGTTGCTCGAGGGCTCGGGGCTGGTCGACGACGGTGTACTGCGGTACTTCGGCTTCGAGCCGCAGGCCGAGGTGGTCGTGGCGCTGCTCACCGAGGTGGGACCGATGCTGGCCGCGCAGCGGGACTGGAGCCGGCGGCTCGCCGCCACAGGTCCGTATCTGATGGCCCCGACCGGCCAGGACCTGGCGATCGTGGCACCCGCGGCCGTCCGGTCCCGCCTCGGGGAGCTCGGCGCCGGACTGCAGCGGGTGCCCACCGGCGGCGTGAGCGCCCCGGTCCGCGTGGGCGACATAGCCGTTGGCTTGGAGCAGGCACGCCTTGCCTGTCACGGCGGTGGCGCGGGCCTGGCCGAGTATGCCGACCTGGGCCCGTTGGGTGTTCTCCTGGCCGGCCGCAGCGAGGCCGAATTAGGTCTGCTGGCAACACCTTTGGCTCCGCTCACCGCCGAGTTGGTGATGACGTTGGGTGCGTTCCTGCAGCACAACGGCCACCTCGAGGCTGCCGCGGCCGCGACCGGCGTGCACCGCCACACGTTGCGGCACCGGATGCGGCGCATCGCCGATCTGCTCGGAGACGACCTGGACGACGCCGATACACGGGTGCGGTTGTGGCTCGCGATCAGGGCCAGGCAGCTGCTGTCCGACCGACCGGATGCGACGACCTCAGGCTCCACCGAGCCTCGGCGGTCCTGAGCGGTAGCGTATGGGCGTCGCCGACAACGTGATCGGATTGGCGACCTGCGGTGGGCCCCCGTCGGGCATTGCCACCGTGGCCTCGATACCCAGTCTGCGGGCGAACGCGAACGCCTCGGCGATGTCGTTGATCGGCCCGGCCGGCACCCCCGCGGCGGTCAGTTCGTCATACCAGTGGTCGGCGCCGCAGCGGCGCATCTCGGTCTCGATCAACCCGCACAGCACTTCTCGGTTCTGCACCCGGGCCGGGTTGGTGGCGAATCGGGGGTCCTCGCCCCACTCCGCTCGGCCGAGCGCCGCGCTGAACGCGCGGAACTGCTTGTCGTTGCCGACGGCGACCGCGATCGGTCGGTCGGCGGTGTCGAAGGTCTGGTACGGCGTGATGCTGGGGTGGCGATTACCCATCATGCCCGGCACCACGCCGGCGCCGAGGTATCCCGACGCCTGGTTGACCAGCGACGACAGCAGGACTGACAGCAGGTTGGTGTCCACCCGCTGGCCCTCGCCGGTGCGGTCCCGGTGAGCCAGGGCAGCGAGAATCCCGCTCAGCGCGTGCAACCCGGCCAGCACGTCGACCAATGCCACTCCCACCTTGGTGGGATCCCCCGGTTCGGTACCGGTGACGCTCATCAACCCGCCGACGGCCTGCACCAGCAGGTCGTACCCGGGCAGGTCGGCACCGCCGGCGCGCCCGAAGCCGGTGATCGAGCAGTAGATGACATCCGGGCGCACCGCCCGCACGTCGTCGTAACCCAGGCCCAGTTTCTCCATGGTGCCGGTGCGGAAGTTCTCCACCACGATGTCTGCGCCAGCCACCAGTTCGCGTGTGCGCTCGAGGTCGGCGGGGTCGGTGAGATCCAGCGCGACGGACCGCTTGTTCCGGTTGACGGCGTTGAAATAGGTTGCCACGCCGGCGGAGTCGTGGGGAGGGCCCCAGTGGCGGGTGTCGTCCCCGGTGTGCGGGCGTTCGACCTTGATGACCTCGGCGCCGAAGTCGCCGAGCATCATCGTCGCGTAGGGTCCGGCCAGTACCCGACTGAAGTCGACGACGACGAGGCCGTCCAGTGCGCCGCCGGTCACGCGACCGGCCTTCCGCCGCGCAGGTACACGGTGGTGGTGTGGGTGAAGAAGTCCCTGGCGGCGACGCCCTGCTCCTTGGGCCCCAGCCCGCTCTTCTTCGCCCCGCCGAAGGGCACGTGCGGATCGGCGCCCGCCGACTCGGAATTGACGTGCAGCACACCGACATCGATGCACTCGATGGCCCGCAGTGCGCGGGTGAGGTCTTGCGTGAACACGGCCGCCGACAGCCCGAACTCGCTGTCGTTGGCCAGCGCGAAGGCGTGCTCGGCGTCGGCGGCCCGCCTGACGGCCAGTACCGGTCCGAACAACTCCTCTGTCCACAGGTCGGCGTCACCGGCGCCGAGTTCGAGGACGGTGGGTGCGACGAAGTACCCCGCGGCGCGGTCATCGGCATAGGGTGTCCCCCCGGCCAGCACGGTGGCGCCCTGCTCGGCAGCCGTCGCGATCCCGGCCGAAATGCTCTGTTGGGCAGCCGAACTGATCACCGGCCCCATCTCGGTGGAGTCGTCGGTGGGATCACCCACCCGCAGCGCCGCGGCGCGTTCGCACAGCGCGTCGAGGAAACGGTCGGCGATACCTGCGGTGACGATCAGTCGCGAGGTGGCGGTGCATTTCTGGCCGGTCGAGCGGAACGCGCCGAGCATCACCTGCTCCAGTGCCAGGCCGACGTCGGCGTCGTCGAGCACCACCGCGGCATTCTTGCCGCCCATCTCGGCCTGTGCCGGCACGCCGCGCGCGGCGGCTGCCGCGGCGATCCGCCGCCCCACCGCGGTGGAACCGGTGAACGTGACCGCGTCGACTCGTCGGTGGTGCACCAGGGCGTCGCCGATCTCCGACCCGCCGACGAGCAGGTTGAGCACGCCGGCAGGCAGCCCGGCAGAGGTCAGCGCTTCAGCGAGGCGAAGCGCCAGCAACGGCACGGTGCTGGCGGGCTTCCACACCACCGTGTTGCCGAACACCAACGCGGGCGCGATCTTCCACGCCGGGATCGCGATGGGGAAGTTGAACGGGGTGATGACGGCGACGACGCCGACCGGTTTGCGCGTCACGAGGATCTGTTCACCGGCGCGCGGGGAAGCATAGATCTCGCCGCCCTGGCGGTCGCCTTCGTTGCCGTAGTAGCGCAGGATCTGTGCCGCGCGGCGCACTTCGCCGATCCCCTCGGCTTTGGTCTTGCCTTCCTCGGCGGCCAGTTCGACACCCCATGCGGGGGCATGACGCTCGACGATGTCGGCGGCGGCCAGCAGCACGGCGCCGCGCTGGTGGATCGGGGTGCCCGCCCACGCCGCGACGGCATCGACGGCGGCGGCGACCGACGCGTCGACGTCGGAGGCGAGCGCGCCACCGCCTTCGGCCACCACCACGTCCGGCCGGGTCGGGTTGCGGCTGTGGATCGTCTCGCCGCGGCCGGGCACCCACTGACCGGCGATCAGGTGTCGGATCGCGGCGGTCATGACCTGAACGCGGCGTGCCCGGTGAGCGCCTTGCCGATCGACAGCAGATGCATCTCCGACGTGCCTTCGTAGGTGAGCACCGACTCCAGGTTGTTGGCGTGCCGCAGGGGCGAGTACTCCAGCGTGATCCCGCTGCCGCCCAACAGGGTTCGGCACTCCCGCGCGATCGCCAAGGCCTCGCGCACGTTGTTGAGCTTGCCCAGGCTGATCTGTTCGGGGCGGACCCCGTCGCTGTCTTTGATCCGGCCGAGGTGCAGGGCCAGCAGCATGCCCTTGCCGAGTTCCACCGTCATGTTGGCGAGCTTCTCCTGGGTGAGCTGGTAGCTCGACAGCGGCTTGTCGAAGACGTCGCGGGACTGGGCGTAGGCGATCGTGGTTTCCAGGCTGTCGCGGGCGGCACCGAGGGAGCCGAAGACGATGCCGAACCGGGCCTCGTTGAGGCAGGACAGCGGCGCGCCGAGGCCGATGGCGTCGGGGAGTTGCGCTGACGCGGGCAGCCGGACCTCGTCGAGCACCAGCTCCGAGGTCACCGACGCACGCAGCGACAGCTTGCGGTGGATGGCGTTGGCGGTGAACCCCGGGGTGTCGGTGGGCACCAGGAAGCCACGGATACCGTCGTCGGTCTGCGCCCACACGGTCGCGACGTCGGCGAGGTTGCCGTTGGTGATCCACATCTTGGTGCCGGTGAGCACCCAGTCAGAGCCGTCGCGACGGGCCCGGGTGCGCATTCCGGCCGGGTTGGAGCCGAAGTCCGGTTCGGTCAGGCCGAAGCAGCCGACGGCCTCCCCGGTGGCGAGCTTGGGTAGCCACTCGTTCTTCTGCTCTTCGGACCCGTATCGGTGAATCGAGAACATCGACAGCGAGCCCTGCACCGAGACGAAGCTGCGGAACCCGCTGTCGCCGGCCTCCAACTCCATGCATGCCAGCCCGTAGCTCACCGCGTTGGTGCCCGCGCAGCCGTAGCCCTCGAGGTGCATGCCCAGCAAGCCCAGGGAGCCGAATTCCTTGGCCAGCTCTTTGGGCAGGGTCGCCGACTCGAACCAGTTCCCGACCTCGGGCCGCAGCGTGGTGTCGACGAACTTGCGCACGGTCGCCGCGATCTCACGCTCCTCGTCGTCGAGCAGGCGCGCGACGTCGAACAGCTCCAGCGGCGCGTAGGTGCTCTTCTTCGCAGCGGGTGCGGTGGTGGTCATGAGGGACTCCGTCCGGTCTCAAGGGGTCGCGACGCCCGGGCACGTATGCGCTCACTGTCCCACGGTAGACACCGCGGCCCCCGCGGTACATGTCCATCATGGATACCGGCCGGCGCGTGGTTGTCCGAGATGGCAGACATCTGATTGGCGGGATCGCCGCCACGGTGTGGCCTGGATCTCTACAGTGGTGGTACGCCAGCGGACCACAGGAGGGTGCGGGTGGAGGACTTCTCGGACGTCGTGATCATCGGTGCCGGCATCTCGGGCATCGGCGCCGCCTATCGGATTCAGGAACGCAACCCCGGGGTGCGCTACACGATTCTGGAGCGACGCTCCCGTATCGGCGGTACTTGGGACCTGTTCCGGTACCCGGGAATCCGTTCCGACAGCGACATCTTCACGCTCTCCTTCCCGTGGGAGCCGTGGACCAGACGGGAGAACGTGGCCGACGGCGAACACATCCGCGAGTACCTGGCCGAGACCGCACGCAAGCACGGCATCGACCAGCACATCGAGTTCGACACCCACGTGACGTCGGTCGAGTGGGACTCGAACAGCGACACCTGGACGGTGCGGGCCGTGCACGACGGTCAGGAGCGTGTGTTCCGCGGTCGGTTCCTCTTTTGCGGCACGGGTTACTACAGCTACGACGATCCCTACCGGCCCGACATCGCCGGCCTGGACACCTTCGGCGGGCAGGTGATCCATCCGCAGTTCTGGCCGGAGGACACCGACCTCGCCGGTAAGCGAGTGGTGGTGATCGGCAGCGGCGCCACCGCGATCAGCCTCATCCCGGCGCTCAGCGAGAAGGCCGCCCACGTCACGATGTTGCAGCGCTCACCCACTTACATGATGTCGATGGCTCGCATCGATCCGATGGTCGACGCCATCCGGAAGGTGCTGCCGCGGCGGTTGTCGCACGCGGTGGTGCGGTTCCGCAACGCGATGTTCCACGTGTTGACCTATTTCATGTTCCGCAAGGCGCCCCGGTTCGGGCGCTGGTTGATCCGCAACCGCACCACCGCCGCGCTGCCGCCCGGCTACGACGTCGACGTGCACTTCAAGCCGAGATACAACCCGTGGGACCAGCGGATGTGTCTGGTGCTCGACCACGACCTGTTCGAGCAGATCAAACGGGGCCGGGCAGAGGTCGTCACCGACACCATCGACCACGTCGACGAGACCGGCATCGTGTTGCACTCCGGGCGCCACCTGGATGCCGACGTCATCGTCACCGCGACCGGTCTGCAGTTGCAGGCGCTCGGGGGCATCCAGGTGTTCGTCGACGGTGCCGAGGTGAAGCCCACCGACCGGTTCGTCTACAAGGAATACCTGCTCGAGGACCTGCCCAACATGGCGTGGTGCATCGGTTACACGAATGCCTCGTGGACGCTGCGAGCCGACATGACCGCGAAGGCCTTCGCAAAGCTGATGGCCTACATGCGCACGCACGGTTACACGCATGCCTATCCGCACCGCGGGGATGCCCCGATCACGGAGAAGCCGACGTTCGACCTGGAGGCCGGCTACATCAAGCGCGCACCGCACGCGCTGCCTCGCTCGGGCACCCGGCGGCCGTGGAATGTGCGGCACAACTACGCGCTCGACGTCATCGACCACCGCTTCGACCGCATCGAGGAATCGATGGTGTTCGGCCGCGCGGCGGTCCGCGAACCACACCCGGCCTGAGGCTTCTCGCCGAAACTGTTTTCCGCGCGGGGTTTTCGCGATCAGCAGCGCGCTGAGTGCAGCCTCGGCACGCGGTTTCAGGGCGCGACGGTGAACCAGTCGGCGAAGCCCGAGGGGTCGTGGCGGCCCAGCGCGCCGTGCTCGAACAGGCCCCAGCCCTCGCGCTCGGCGCCCGCGGCGTCCCGGCACACCGCCCGGCCGACGTGGTCGATCACGCCGAAGCCGGCCCGGCCGACGATCGCCGGATCGGTCATGTCGTAGGTCAGCCGCTCGGTGAAGCGCTCGCCTTTCCACATGCCGTGCAGCCAATCGGAGTCACCGCCGTAGCCGCCACCGACATGGATCGGCACCGGCAGCTTCGACTCCACGTCGACATGCAGTGCCGTGCCGTCGGATGCGGTCGCCTCGATGGTGGCACCGGTCGGGATGCGGGTGCCGGAGCGATAGTGGATCTTCACGCGCGGCCAGCCGAGCTGCTCGACCTGGCCGTCCTTCCAGATGCGGGTGCAGTCGTTGAGTGAGCGGAAGCCCTGCGGATCCTCCTGGATGATGACCACGATCCCGAAGTCGTCGAAGGCCATCGGCACATAGAGCCACCACATGCCCTCGAACGGTGGGTCGTCGGGGCGTCCCGGCGGCTCGGCCTCACCGACCGGCCGGATACCCCACGAGCGATCCCGGGTGCCGATCCAGCGGGCCGGGTCGACCGCGATGTCCTCACCGTCGATCGACAGCTGCCCACTCCAGGTGCCCACCTGTGCAAACCGCTGCGCATCCAATGTGATTCGGTTGCCGCGTCGCATGATGTGCGGCTGCTCCTGGACGACGTCGAACAGCCCCTCCCAGGTGAGATCGACGGCGATGCCCTCGGTGTCGTCGCAGACGATGCGCAGCTTGTGCAGCGGCTCGATCACCTCGACGCGGTAGGCGCCCACGTTCTGGTTGAGCCTGTCCTGGTCGATGGCATCGGACAGGTGCACCGCGGTCTGGGTATCGCCGCGCCTGATGAGAACGAAGGCATCCTTGACCCCGAGATTGGGGTAATAGCCGATGCCGGTGATGACGAAGATCTCGCCGGTGCGGTCATGGGCGTTGAAATACGACCGGTCATAGAAATTGCGGTCCGACGAGCCCGGCCACGCGATCGGCTGCGGAACCTGGTGTACCGGGTATTCGTCCATCGGTCCGAGCATCAGTCGGTCTCTCCTAACAGCTTCTTCAGCAGTGACGCGTGGTAGAAAAGCGATTCGACGTCGGTGGGTTTCTCGATCTCGCCGAAGTGCACGCGCCGCGCCCCGGTCCGCATGAACACGCAGCACCACACCACCGCGGAGTACACGTAGAACCAGCGCAGGTCGCCCACCTCCACACCGGTCAGCTCCCGATAGGTGGCGCGAATGTCGTCCTCGGCCAGGAAGTCCGGCATTCCCGGCAGGCCGGCGAGCTTGGTGAGTTCTTGGAACACCATGTGCGCGAACCCGAGCCATGCGACGTCGAGCTCGCGGGGCCCGACGGTGGCCATCTCCCAATCGAGCACCGCGACGGGGGAGAAGTCACGGTAAATCACGTTGCCGATGCGCGAATCTCCCCACGCCAGAACCGGTTCGGTGGCCGCCACGTCGTCGGGGAAATGCTGCTCGAGCCACGCCAGCGCACGCTCGACCAGCGGTGCGCGGCCGATGTCGGGCACGCTGAACCGATACCAGTTCTTCAGCCACCCGAAGTGCCGGTGCAGCGCGGTCTCGCCGGGCGGATCGACGTCCTGTAAGAACCCGAATGTCTGCTGCGCGTGTGGAATCGAATGCAGTTTCGCCAGCACTGCGACGGTCTCGTCCTGCAGGCGGCGTTGCTCGGTCGGGTCGGCGTCGAAAAGCCAGTTGTCACCGAAGGTGTAGGGCATGACGTCGGGCGGCACGATCCCGTCGACGCGATCCATCAGAAAGAACGGCCGGCCCAGCACGTCGCCGGACGGTTCGAGCCACCGCACCTGCGGCACCGGGACGTCGGTCAGCTCGCCGACCAGCCGGATCACTTCGTGCTGATGATCGAGCCGGTAATGCTCGAACACCGGAACGTCGGCTTCGGCGGGAGCGACTCGGGCGACCCAGCGCTGCTCGACCGGGGTGCCGCCCTGCACCCAGCGGCCTGCCAGCAGAATGGTTTCCGAGGACATGCCGTTGGCGTCGATACCGCTGTCGACGGTGATCTCGGGTGCGGTGTTGGGCAGCACCGTCGACAACCAGTGCGACAGCCGGGCCGGCACATCGGCCATGTCGCGGCTGGACCGCTGGAGTCGGTCGACGTCCTCGACTGCGGGGCCGGCGCCGTTGTCACTGCCGTTGTGGCTGGGCACGAGAATGTCCTTCCCGCCACGGATCCGATGCCGTGGCACCACCAATACGTTACGGTGGGTAGCGTTATGAAAGCAGACCTGCCCTCGGCTGACAAGCCCCCGAGCGCCGGACGTCCGCGCGACCCGCGCATCGACGCTGCCATATTGCGTGCCACCGCGGACCTCCTTGTCGAAATCGGTTATCCCAACGTGACGATGGCGGCTGTCGCCGAGCGCGCGGGCACCACCAAGACCGCGCTGTACCGACGCTGGTCCAGCAAGGCCGAACTCATCCACGAGGCGGTGTTCCCGGTGACGCCGACGGCCATCGAGACCCCGCCAGGGGACATCGCCGCCGACCTGCGGGCGATGGTGGCCGCCGCGCGCGACGTGTTCACCAGTCCGGTGGTGGCCGCCGCGCTACCCGGGTTGATCTCCGACGTGTCGGCCGACCCGGCGCTGCTCGGCCGGGTCAGTGCCCGGTTCACGGGCCTGTTCGATGCAGTCCGCGCGCGGCTGCGCGACGCGGTGAACCGTGGTGAGGTGCGCGCAGACGTCGACCCCGACGGATTGGTCCATCTGATCGGCGGGGCCACGATGTTGGCGTTGCTGCAGTCGCCCGACTATCTCGCGAGCCCGGCGTGGGTCGATAGTACGACCTCGATCCTGCTGCACGGAGTCGTCACGTAGTACCGCGCGCGCTCGCGCCCGTCAGGGCAGGAAACGGCCCGCCGCGTCAACCACATCGAGGAGCGGTTGGGGTAGCGCGCCCAGCAGGAACGTCACGATCGCGGTCACCGCGACGACGCCCGTCGTCAGCACGCTGGGCACCACCACCGTGGGTGCGTCGTCGGGCCGGTCGGTGAAGAACATCAACACGATCACCCGCACGTAGAAATAGGCCGCGATCGCGCTGGCGATCACACCGACCACCACCAACGGAATCGCCCCGCCTTCACCGGCGGCTTTGAACACCGCGAACTTGCTGACGAAGCCGCTGGTCAGCGGGATCCCGGCGAACGCGAGCAGGAACAGTGAGAACACGATGCCCAACAGGGGATAACGTTTGCCCAGCCCGGCCCAGCGCGCCAGCGCGGTGTCCTCCTCGCCGTCGGCATCGCGGACCAGACCGACCACCGCGAACGCGCCCACCGTGGAGAACCCGTACGCGAAGAGGTAGAACAACGTGGCGGACAATCCGGACTCGGTACCGGCCACCACGCCGGTGAGGATGAACCCGCTGTGCGCAACCGCGGAGTACGCCAGGATGCGCTTCACGTCGTTCTGCGTGACGGCGGTGATGGTGCCCACGGCCATCGTGGCGATCGCGACGGCCCACAGCACCGGACGCCAATCGTCGTGCAGGCCGGGCAGCGCCACGGAGAACAACCGCAGCATCGCGCCGAAGGCGGCGACCTTGGTGGCTGCCGCCATGAACGCGGTGATCGGTGTCGGCGCACCCTGATACACGTCGGGAATCCACGAATGGAACGGCACCGCACCGACTTTGAACAACACCCCGACCAGCAGCAGAGCGATGCCGACCAGCGCCAGCGACGGCGTGCCCCGATCCGAAGCCACCGCGTCGGCGATTCCGGGCAGGGACAGGGTGCCGGCGTACCCGTACAGCATCGCCGCACCGTAGAGGAAGAACGCCGACGAGAACGCCCCCAGCAGGAAGTATTTCAGCGACGACTCCTGGGACAGCAATCGCCGCCGGCGCGCCAGCCCGCACAGCAGGTACAGCGGCAGCGACAGCACCTCCAGCGCGATGAACATCGTCAGCAGGTCATCGGCCGCCGGGAACAGCAGCATGCCGCCGACGGCGAACATCGTCAACGGGAAGACCTCGGTCTGGACGACACCCGCTGCGGTGGCCTGCTTCTCGGCGACACTGCCGGCCACCGCCGAGGCCTGCGGGGTGAACGCATCCAAACCGTCGTGCTGCTCGGCCCGATCCGGCAGCGCGATCCGACGCTCACCGATCAGCAGCACACCCAGTACGGCCACCAGCAGAATGGTGCCCTGCAGGAACAACGCCGGTTTGTCGATCGACACCGCACCCATCACCGCGGGAAACCCGTTGCCGCCGCCGATGTCTCGTGCCACCAGCACCACCGCGACGAACGCGGCGAGCAGCGCCACCAGGGTGAGGGCGATCTGGGTGCGATAGCGGTGTTGGCGCGGCAGCACCGCTTCCAGCAGGACGCCCAGCACGGCCGCGCCGAAGACGATCAGCATCGGCGCGATGAGGCTGTACTCGACCGACGGAGTGGGCATGTTCATCGCACCGGTCCTTCCGCCATCCTCGGTACCGGATCCGGCCGGTCGATCGTCGTGAGCGTGTGCGTCACCGCGGGATCGATGACATCGAGCGCAGGCTTGGGATACACCCCGAGAACCAGCAGCAGGGCGATCAGCGGTGCGACGACGACGAGTTCGCGGGGCCGCAGGTCGGTCAGGCGGGATTCGCCCTGAGTCAGCGCCTCCGGGGTCGGCCCGGTCATCATCCGCTGATACGTCCAGAGGATGTAGATCGCCGAGAGCACGAGCGCGCTGGCCGCCAGGACGCCGAACACCGGGTAGCGGGTGAAAGTTCCGATCAGCACCAGGAATTCACTGATGAATGGCGCCAGGCCCGGCAGCGACAGGGTGGCCAGACCGGCGACCAGGAAGGTGCCGGCGAGCACCGGTGCCACCTTCTGCACACCGCCGTAGGAGCTGATGAGGCGGGACCCCCGGCGCGACACCAGGAATCCGGCGATCAGGAACAGTGCCGCGGTCGAGATGCCGTGGTTCACCATGTACAGCGTGGACCCGGCCTGACCCTGGCTGGTCATCACGAAGATGCCCAGGATGATGAAGCCGAAGTGCGAGATGGACGTATAGGCGATCAGCCTCATCACATCGGTCTGACCGATCGCGACGACGGCGCCGTAGATGATGCCGATGACCGCCAACGTGATGATCAGCGGGCTGAAATAGGTGGCGGAGTCAGGGAACAGAGTCAGGCAGTACCGGATCATGCCGAACGTGCCGACCTTGTCCATGATCGCCATCATGAGCACCGCGCTCGCCGGAGTCGCTTCGACGGCCGCGTCGGGCAACCAGCGGTGCAGCGGCCACAGCGGGGCCTTGATCGCGAACGCGAACATGAAGCCGCCGAACAGCAGGTGCATGATGACCGGGTTCATCACGAAGTCGCCGGCGGCGACCGCGGCGACGATCTCCCGCAGGTCGAAGGTGCCGGCGTCGAACGCGTCACTCGAGGCGGTCGCCACGTAGAGACCGACGACCGCGGCGAGCATGATCAGTCCGCCGAAGAGGTTGTACAGCAAGAACTTCACCGCGGCCCGGCTGCGCTCGCGGCCGCCGAAACCGCCGATCAGGAAGTACATCGGGATCAGCATCGCCTCGAAGAACACGTAGAACAGCAGGATGTCCAGCGAGACCAGGGAGATCAGCACCATGCCCTCGACGGCCAGGGTCAGCGCGACGTAGATGTGCACCGAGCGACCGCCCCAGCTGACCCGATCCCCGGCATCGTTCCACCCGGCGACGATCAGCAGGGGCACCAGCACCGCGGTCAGCACCACCAGAGCCAGGGCGATGCCGTCGACGCCGAGAATGTATCCGGTGCCGAAAGATGGTATCCAGCGGTAGTTCTCGACGAACTGGAACTGGTCACCGCCGGGTTGGAAGCCGACCGCGACGACGGCGGCCACCGCCAGCACCACCAGCGCCACCGCGAGTCCGACCCACTTCGCCAGCGATCGTGCCGCGGCGGGCAGCAGCATGACCGCCACCGCGCCCACCATCGGCACTGCCCACAGGACGGTCAGCCACGGTGCCGTCACCACAGGTTCACCGCCAGGATCAGGGCGACGACGAACGTCGCGCCGGCGAGCATCGACAGCGCGTAGGACCGAGCGAAGCCCGTCTGCATGCCGCGCAGCGCGTCGGAGACCCGGCCGATCGTCGCGGCCAGGCCACCGGCGGCGCCGTCGACCACCTCGTCGTCCAATTCGGTGAGCCCCCTGGTCAGTTGCGCGCCCGGCACCATCAGCACGCGTTCGTTGAAGGCGTCGCCGTAGAGGTCTCGACGGGCGGCGACGGTCAGCGCCGTGCCCGTCGGCGCCTCATCGGGCACGGCCCGGGTGCCGTACATCCGGTAGGCGACGGCGATGCCGACGGCGACGACAGCCAGCACCACCACGGTCACCACCCACACCGGCAGCACATGGTGCGCCTCGTGCGCGCCGACGACCGGTTCCAGCCAGTGCTCCAGCGTGCCGCCGATGGCCAGCGCGCCGCCCGCGGTCACCGACCCGACGGCGAGCAGGATCATCGGCCACGTCATCACCGCGGGCGCCTCGTGTGGGTGGGTGTTTTCGGCCCAACGCTTTTCCCCGAAGAACGTCATCAACATCACCCGTGTCATGTAGAACGCCGTGATGCCGGCACCGAGAATTGTTGCTGCGCCCAGGATCACGCCTTTGGCGCCGCCTGCGCCGAGAGCTGCCTCGATGATGCCGTCCTTGGAGAAGAACCCGGCCAGCGGCGGAATGCCGATGATCGCGAGATAGCCCAGGCCGAACGTCACGAACGTGATTGGCAGAGCCTTGCGCAGACCGCCGTAGCGGCGCATGTTCACCTCGTCGTCCATCGCATGCATGACCGAGCCGGCGCCCAGGAACAGGCCCGCCTTGAAGAAGCCGTGGGTGAGCAGGTGCATGATCGCGAATGCGTAGCCGGCCGGGCCGAGGCCGGCGGCCAGCACCATGTAACCGATCTGGCTCATCGTCGACGCCGCGAGCGCCTTCTTGATGTCGTCCTTCGCGCAGCCGATGATCGCGCCGAACAGCAGGGTGACCGCGCCGACGACCACGACCGCGGTCTGCGCGTGTGGCGCGAGGTCGTACACCGGGGCCGACCGCACGATCAGGTACACCCCGGCGGTGACCATCGTGGCGGCGTGGATCAACGCCGACACCGGGGTGGGACCCTCCATCGCATCGCCGAGCCAGGACTGCAGCGGCACCTGCGCCGACTTGCCGCACGCGGCGAGCAGCAGCATCAGGCCGATCGCCGTCAGCGTGCCTTCGCCCAGTTGCGGTGCGGCGCTGAACACGGCCTCGAAGGACACGGCGCCCAGGGCGGAGAACATCACCATCAGTGCCACCGCGAGGCCGATGTCACCGACACGGTTGACCACGAAGGCCTTCTTGGCCGCGGTGGCGGCCGAGGGCTTGTGCGACCAGAACCCGATGAGCAGATAGGAGGCCAGACCCACGCCCTCCCAGCCCATGTAGAGACCGAGATAGTTGTCGGCCAGCACCAGCAGCAGCATCGCCGACAGGAACAGGTTGAGATAGGCAAAGAATCGCCTGCGGTTCGGGTCTTCGGCCATGTACCCGATCGAATAGATGTGGATCAGCGAACCCACGCCCGTGACCAACAACGCGAAGCACATTGACAGCTGGTCGAGCTGCAGGCCGAAGTCCACCTGCAGCCCGCCCACCGGCACCCAGCTGAACAACGTCTCGTGCACCGCTCGCTGTTCGGTGTCACGACCGAGCATGGTGACGAACAACGACGCGGCACAGGCGAACGACGCCAGCGCCGCGGCCGCCCCCAGCAGGTGCCCCCACCGGTCGGTGCGCCGGCCGCCGAGCAACAGCACCGCCGCGCCGGCCAACGGGAGCGCGATGAGCAGCCAGACCGGAAGTGTCACATCAGTTCCTCAGCAGGCTGGCGTCGTCCACATTGGCCGACCGTCGGGTCCGGAAGATCGTCATGATGATCGCCAACCCGATCACCACCTCGCAGGCGGCCACCACCATCGTGAAGAACGCCACCACCTGCCCGTCGAGGGTGCCGTGGATGCGGGAGAACGCGACGAACGCCAGATTGGCGGCGTTGAGCATCAGTTCCACGCACATGAACATGACGATCGCATTGCGGCGCAACAGCACACCGGCTGCGCCGATCGTGAACAGCAACGCCGAGAGATACAGATAGTTGGCGGGGCTCATCGCGCACCCAGGCTTCCGTGCTTCGGTTCGGTCGGTTCGTCGTCGCCGGGCACCGGGCGTATCTGCAGGATCGCGCTGACCGACAGCTCCGAGGCGCGTCCGTCGGGCAGCCGGGCGGGCACGTCGACGGCGTTGTGTCGCGCGTAGACCCCCGGATTGGGCAGCGTGGTGGGGTGCCCGCCCGGGGCGAACCGCTCGATCGCGAGCTCCCGCTGGGTTTTGCGATGCTCGAAGCGTTCCCGGTGGGCCAGCACCATCGCGCCCAGCGCGGCGGTGATGAGCAGCGCGCCGGTCAGTTCGAAGGCCCACAGGTACTTGGTGAAGATCAGTGCGGCAAGACCTTCGACGTTGCCGTTCGCGTTCGCTTGCCCCAAGCCGGTGAATCCGCTCGTCGACACCGTGCCGATCCCGGCGATCAGCAGCACCCCGAAGCCGACGCCGACCGCGATCGCCGCGACGCGTTGCCCGCGCAACGTTTCCACCAAAGATTCCGAGGAATCCACCCCGATCAGCATCAGCACGAAAAGGAAGAGCATCATCACTGCGCCGGTGTAGACGACCACCTGCACGACGCCGAGGAACGGGGCGTCTTGGGCGATGTAGAGCACGGCGAGCGCGATCATCGTGACCGCCAGGGAGATCGCCGAATACACCGCCTTGGGCGCCGAGACGACACCGAGCGCACCGAGCACGGCGACCGCGCCGAGGACCCAGAACAGCACCGCCTCACCCATGTCGGCTCCTCACCGCGCGTCCAGTGGCTTGATATGGCCCAGGTAGTAGTCGTCGTCGGTACTGCCCGGCGCCATCGCGTGCGGCGGTGCCTCCATGCCGGGGCTCAGCGGTGCGAGCAGCTTGTCCTTGCCGTAGATGAGGTCGGACCGGTTGTCGTCGGCCATCTCGTAATCGTTGGTCATCGTCAGCGCGCGGGTCGGGCATGCTTCGATGCACAGCCCGCAGCCGATGCAGCGCAGATAGTTGATCTGGTAGACCCGGCCGTAGCGCTCGCCGGGGGAGAACCGTTGCGCGTCAGTGTTGTCGGCGCCTTCGACGTAGATCGCGTCGGCGGGGCAGGCCCAGGCGCACAGCTCGCAGCCGATGCACTTTTCGAGCCCGTCGGCGTACCGGTTGAGCTGGTGGCGACCGTGATAACGCTTGGCAACCGGGCCGGGTTTCTCCGGATACTCCTCGGTGACGGGCTTTTTGAACATCGCCCCGAAGGTGACGGCGAATCCTGCGATCGCGTCGAGGAACCTAGGCATCTGCACGCTCCTTCTGCGGCAGCGGGGGCACCGGGAAGGCGCCGGCCACCGCCGGGGGGACAGGGAAAGGGGGAGCTTGGCTGCGGCCCGCGCGCCGGGACCGCCATGCGGACGCGATCGCGGCGGCCGACACCACCGCGCCGAGCCCGATCAGCGCGGTCACCCAGGTCGGTAGGCCCTCCTCGCCGAGGGAACGGGTCACGGCGACGACCATGATCCACGCCAACGACACCGGGATGAGAATCTTCCAGCCCAGCGCCATGAACTGGTCGTAGCGCAGGCGTGGCAGGGTCGCGCGCAGCCACATGAACACGAACAGGAACACCCACACCTTGGCGGTGAACCACAGCAGCGGCCACCAGCCGGTGTTGGCGCCGTCCCACAGGCTCAGCGGCCACGGGGCATGCCAGCCGCCGAGGAACAGGGTGGTGGCCAACGCCGACACCGTCGTCATGTTCACGTATTCGGCGAGCATGAACATCGCGAACTTCAGCGACGAGTACTCGGTGTGGAAGCCGCCGACGAGTTCGCCTTCGGCTTCGGGCAGATCGAAGGGAGCGCGGTTGGTTTCGCCCACCATCGAGGTCAGGTAGACCAGGAAGGACGGCAGCAGCAAGAACACGAACCACGTGTCGTTCTGCGCGGCGACGATGCCCGAGGTCGACATGGTCCCCGAGTAGATGAACACCGCCGCGAACGACAAGGCCATCGCGATCTCGTACGACACCACCTGCGCCGACGAGCGCAGCCCGCCCAGCAGGGGGTAGACCGAACCCGACGCCCAGCCGGCGAGCACGATCCCGTACACCCCGATCGAGGTGACGGCGAGGATGTAGAGCACCGCGACCGGCAGGTCGGTCAGCTGCAGCGCGGTGCGGTGGCCGAAGACCGATATCTCACCGCCCAGGGGGATGACCGCGAACGCCATGAACGCCGGGATCACCGAGATGACCGGAGCCGCAAGGTAGATCCACTTGTCCACGCCGGCCGGGATGAGGCCTTCCTTGAGTGCGAGTTTGACCCCGTCGGCCAGCGACTGCAGCAGCCCGTGCGGACCCACCCTGTTCGGCCCCAGTCGCATCTGCATGCGCCCCAGGATCTTTCGTTCCAACAGGATCGCGACGAGCACTGTCAGCACCAGGAACACGAAGACACCCAGGGCTTTGGCCAGGATCAGCCACCACGGATCGTGGCCGAACAGTGTGGGATCGGGGTAGGTCGTCGTCGGCGTCACTGCTCCTCCCGCCCGATGGTCACCAGTGCCCCCGACGTCACGCCCAGCGTCGCGTGCACCGCGCAGCCCGGCGAGTTCGTCGGCACCCAGACCACGCCGTCGGCCATCTCGGTGACGGTCAGCGGCACCGTGATCGAGCCGTGCTCGGTGGACACGGCCACCGGATCCCCCGCTTCGGCGCCGATCCCGGCAGCGGTCGCCGCCGACATGCGCGCCACCGCAGCATGCGCAGTGCCGGCGAGGTGCGGTTCGCCGTCTTGCAGCCGACCCTGGTCGAGCAGGAGCCGCCAGGTCGCCAGGACGGCCTGGCCTGGCCCCGGCGTCGGCGGCGGCGGCGGCACAGCGGGGCGGTGGGTGACCTCACGCGCTCCCGACCAGAGGCCCACCCGGGCCCGATCCTCGGCCACGGCCACCGGCGAGGAGGCCCCCAGGTCGATGCCGACCTCGTCGGCCAGGAAGCCGAGCACCCGAAGGTCGGAGAGCGCGTTGGTGTGCAGTGACGGTTCGAAGGGTCGAATCCGGCCCTCCCAGTTGAGGAAGGAGCCAGCTTTCTCCACGACCGGCGCAACCGGGAACACCACGTCGGCGCGGTCGGTGACGGCGCTGTGACGCAGTTCCAGGCTCACCACGAACGGTGCCGCGTCGAGCGCCGCGCGGGCGGCCGCCGGGTCGGGCAGATCGTCGAGGTCGACACCGCCGATCAGCAGTGCGTCGAGGTCACCGGTTGCGGCTGCGGCCAGGATGCCGCTGGTGTCGCGCCCCGGCTGCGCCGGCAGTGCGTCGACGTGCCACTCCTGCGCCATGGCCGTCCGGGCGGCATCGTCGTGTACGGGACGGCCGCCGGGCAGCAGGGTGGGCAGGGCACCGGCTTCCACTGCGCCGCGGTCCCCGGCACGGCGGGGTATCCACGCCAATCGCGCCCCTGTCGTCGACGCCAGTCGCGCCGCGGCCGACAATGCACCCGGTGCCGTGGCGAGCCGTTCGCCGACCAGGATCAGCGCGCCCGGCATGGAGAGCAGGGCGTTGTCGGCCAGCCCGTCGACCGCGGCGGCCTCGGCGCCGGGAACGGCGGGCACCAGTTCCCCGGACAGCTTCCGCAGGCCCCGCGAAGCCAAGGGTGCCACCGACAGCACCCGCAACCCACGCTTGCGCACGGCTTTGCGTAACCGCAGGAACACGATCGGTGACTCGTCCTCGGGTTCGAAGCCGACGAGCAGCACGGCAGGCGCACTCTCCAGGTCGGAGTAGGTGACGGTCATCGGCCGACCCGCGACGTGGGCGCCGAGAAACGCTGCCTCCTCATCGCTGTGCGGGCGGGCCCGAAAGTCGATGTCGTTGGTGCCCAACACGATTCGGGCAAACTTTGAGTAGGCGTAGGCGTCTTCGGCCGTGCAGCGGCCCCCGACGAGCACGCCGGCGCGCCCGCTGACCGCGGCGAGCCGCGTAGCTGCCGTACTGAGCGCTTCTGACCAGGATGCGGGCCGCAGGACACCGTCCTCGCGGATCAGCGGTGTGGTGAGGCGATCACCGACCGTGGCGTAGGTGAACGCCCAGCGGCCCTTGTCGCAGTTCCACTCCTCGTTGACCTCCGGATCGTCGCCGGCGAGGCGGCGCATCACCTTTCCGCGACGGTGGTCGGTGCGCTGGGCGCAGCCCGAGGCGCAGTGTTCGCAGACGCTCGGGCTGGACACCAGGTCGAAGGGTCGAGCCCGGAACCGGTACGCGGTACCCGTCAGCGCGCCCACCGGACAGATCTGCACGGTGTTGCCGGAGAAGTACGACTGGAACGGTTCGCCGGTCGCGATGCCGACCTGTTGGCTGGCCCCGCGCTCCAGCAGGTCGATGAATCGGTCGCCGGCGATCTGGTCGGAGAACCGTGTGCAGCGCGCGCAGAGCACGCAGCGCTCACGATCGAGCAACACCTGAGAGGAGATCGCGATCGGCTTGGGGAAGGTCCGCTTCACGTCTTCGAAGCGAGTTTCGCTGCGGCCGTGCGACATCGCCTGGTTCTGCAGTGGGCACTCGCCGCCCTTGTCGCAGATCGGGCAGTCCAGCGGGTGGTTGATCAACAGGAGTTCCATCACCCCGTGCTGCGCCTTGTCCGCCGCTTCGGAGGTGACCTGGGTGCGCACCACCATGTCGGGGGAGACCGTGGTGGTACACGAGGCCAACGGTTTGCGCTGCCCTTCGACCTCGACAAGGCACTGCCGGCACGCGCCGACGGGATCGAGCAGTGGATGGTCGCAGAAGCGCGGGATCTGTACGCCCATCAGCTCGGCGGCGCGGATCACCAACGTGCCCTTGGGCACGCTGACCTCGACCCCGTCGATGGTGAGGGTGACCATCTCGACCGCCGGGGCGTCGTGACTGTGCTCGGCCAGCGTCATGCACCCACCCCTTTCTCCGGCGAGCAGACGCGAACTCGAGCATTTCGCGGCGTGTCCACTCGAGTTCGCGTCTGCTCGCGCAAGGAAATCCCGGTCATGCGCCGACTCCTTCCGGGGCGGCCAACATCGAGGCATACGGATCGAATGGACACCCCGCACCACCGAGGTGGGCCTCGTACTCGCCGCGGAAGTGCTTGAGGGAGGACAAGATCGGGCTTGCCGCGCCGTCGCCCAGGGCGCAGAACGACTTGCCGAAGATGTTGTCGGAGATGTCGAGCAGCTTGCCGAGATCTTCTTCGGTGCCCCGACCGGTCTCCAGGCGCTCGTAGATCTGCGCCAACCAGTACGTGCCCTCGCGGCACGGGGTGCACTTGCCGCACGACTCGTGTGCGTAGAACTGCGTCCAGCGCCGAACCGCACGCACCACACACGTGGTGTCGTCGAAGATCTGCAGGGCCTTGGTGCCGAGCATCGAGCCGACCCCGGCCATCCCTTCGTAATCGAGGGGCACGTCTAGGTGTTCGGCGGTCAGCAGGGGTGTCGACGATCCGCCCGGAGTCCAGAACTTCAGGTCGTGACCGGCCCGCACCCCGCCGGCGTAGTCGAGCAGTTCCCGCAGCGTGATGCCCAGGGGCGCTTCGTATTGGCCCGGCGTGGTGACATGGCCGGACAGCGAATACAGCGTGAAGCCGGGCGACTTCTCCGAGCCCATCGACCGGAACCAGTCCACGCCGTTGCGCAGGATCGGCGGCACACTTGCGATCGACTCGACGTTGTTGACCACGGTCGGGCAGGCATACAGGCCCGCGACGGCCGGGAACGGCGGCCGCAGCCGCGGCTGACCGCGCCGCCCCTCCAGCGAGTCCAGCAGCGCGGTCTCCTCGCCGCAGATGTACGCGCCGGCACCGGCGTGCACCACGAGCTCCAGATCGAAACCGGACCCCGCGATGTCGGTGCCCAGATAACCGGCCGCGTACGCCTCCGCGACCGCGGCCTGCAGCCGGCGCAACACTGGAACCACCTCGCCGCGCAGGTAGATGAACGCGTGGTGGGCGCGGATCGCGTACGCGGCGATGATGGCGCCCTCGACCAGGAAGTGCGGGGCGCTCAGCATCAGCGGCATGTCTTTGCACGTGCCGGGTTCCGACTCGTCGGCGTTGATCACCAGATAGTGCGGCTTGGCGGCCGCGCCCTCGTCGCCCTGGGGGATGAACGACCATTTGGTGCCCGTCGGAAAGCCCGCGCCGCCACGTCCGCGCAGACCCGAGTCCTTGACCACGGTGATGACGTCGTCCGGAGCCATCGACAGGGCACGGGTGAGCGCCTCATAGCCGCCGTGGCGGCGATAGGTTTCCATGGTCCACGGCTGCGGTTCGTCCCAGAAGCTGCTCAGTACCGGCGTCAGTGGCGTCATGGGCTGTCCGTCGTGGAGGGATCGGTGTCTTCGCTGCGGCCGCGGGCCGGGACCTCGGCCGACGGCGCAGGTGCGGGCTGGTCCTTGACGGCCTCGGTTGCTTCGGCCTGTTCGTGGCCCGGGGGCTCGGCGGTGCTGTCGGTGGCAGGCGCATCGGCGTCCGGGGCGCTCATGTCGCGCTCACGGGCAATCCGCAACCCGGCCAAGGTCGCCGCTCCCACGCTCGCACCGTCGTCAACACCTTCGGGAAGGTCAACGCCGGCAAGGATTCTCGCGGTCTCGCGGAACGTGCACAGCGACCCGCTGCGCGACGGCGTTGGCTGCTGCCCCGCCTGCAGCGCATCGACGAGATCGCGCGCCGACGACGGCGTCTGGTTGTCGAAGAACTCCCAATTCACCATCACCACCGGGGCGTAGTCGCACGCGGCGTTGCATTCGACGTGCTCGAGGGTGATGCGGCCGTCCGACGTGCTCTGCCCGGCGTGGATGCCGAGATGCTCTTGCAGTGTGTCCAGGATCGCGTCGCCGCCCATCACCGCGCAGAGCGTGTTGGTGCACACACCCACCAGATAGTCCCCGGTCGGCGTGCGGCGGTACATCGAGTAGAACGTGGCGACGGCCGTCACCTCGGCTGCCGTGAGGTCCAATTGTGCTGCACAGAAACCGATCCCGGCAGGAGTGAGATACCCGTCCTCGGCCTGCACCAGGTGCAGCAGCGGCAGCAGCGCCGACCGCTTGTCGGGGTAGCGCGCGACGATCCCGGCCGCATCGTCGCCGAGCCGCGCCGTGACGTCGGCCGGATAGGTCGCCGGACCGTGGATCGGTGGCCCGGGTTCGTCGGGCCGCTGCCCGAGCTCGAGAAAGACACTCATCCCTGCCCTCGTCTCTTCGCGCAAGCGCTCATCGACCGTCTGTTCTTCGCGCAAGCGCTCATCGACCGTCTGTTCTTCGCGCAAGCGCTCATCGACCGTCTGTTCTTCGCGCAAGCGCTCATCGACCGTCTGTTCTTCGCGCAAGCGCTCATCACCGATCAACCCCGCCCATCACCGGATCGATCGACGCCACCGCCGCGATCGCGTCGGCAACCATTCCGCCCTCGCACATCGCCGCCACCGCTTGCAGATTCGTGAACGACGGGTCGCGGTAATGCACGCGATAGGGTCGGGTTCCCCCATCGGAGACCATGTGCACCCCGAGTTCACCGCGGGGTGACTCCACCGCGGTGTACACCTGCCCAGCGGGCACCCGGAAGCCTTCGGTGACGATCTTGAAGTGATGGATGAGGCCCTCCATCGATCGCCCCATGATCTTCGCGATGTGCTCGGGGGAATTGCCCAGGCCGTCCGGTCCCACTTTCAGGTCGGCCGGCCATGCGAGCTTCTTGTCGTCGATCATCACCGGCGCGCCGGCCAGTCGGTCGAGCCGCTCGATACACTGCTCGACGATCTTGAGCGACTCGCGCATCTCCTTGACCCGAATCAGATAGCGGCCGTAGGAATCACAACGATCATCGGTGATGACGTCGAAGTCGTAGGTCTCGTAGCCGCAATACGGTTGCGCCTTGCGCAGGTCGTGGGGTAACCCGGTCGAACGCAACACCGGTCCGGTGATGCCCAGCGCCATGCACCCGGTCAGATCGAGGTAGCCGACGCCGAGAGTGCGTGCCTTCCAGATGTAGTTCTCGTTGAGCAGATTCTCCAGGTCGCGCAACCGTTCTGGGAGCAGCGTCATCAGCTCGTGCAGCTGCGGCATGGCCTCTTCGGGCAGGTCGGCCGCTACACCCCCCGGCCGGATGTAGGCGTGGTTCATGCGCAGTCCGGTGATCGTCTCGAACACCGACAGGATGAGTTCGCGCTCCCGGAACCCGAGGAACATCGCCGTCATCGCACCGAGTTCCATGCCGCCCGTGGCCAGCGCGACCAGATGGCTCGAGATGCGGTTGAGTTCCATCATCATCACCCGGATCACCGAGGCCCGTTCGGGGATCGCGTCGGTGACATCGAGGAGCTTCTCCACGCCCAGGCAGTAGACGGTTTCGTTGAAGAACGGGGACAGGTAGTCCATCCGGGTGACGAACGTGACACCCTGTGTCCACGTGCGGAACTCGAGGTTCTTCTCGATGCCGGTGTGCAAATAGCCGATCCCGCAGCGGGCCTCGACGATCGTCTCGCCCTCGATCTCGAGGATCAGGCGCAGCACGCCGTGCGTCGACGGGTGCTGGGGCCCCATGTTGACGACAATGCGTTCACCGGCGTGGTCAGCGGCATTCTGACGCGCCGCGGTGACGACCTGGTCCCAGTCCTGGCCGCCGACGACGACCACCCGCTCGGGGCGGCGCTCTGAGGTGGTCATCAGTTGTAGGCCCTCCGCTCGTCGGGCGGAGGGATCTGCGCGCCGTGGTACTCCACCGGGATACCGCCCAGCGGGTAGTCCTTGCGTTGTGGATGGCCGACCCAGTCGTCGGGCATCTCGATCCTGGTCAGCGAGGGATGGCCGTCGAAGACGATGCCGAAGAAATCGTAGGTCTCCCGCTCGTGCCAGTCGGTGGTGGGATAGACCGAGAACAGCGACGGGATGTGCGGATCTTCCTCGGATACAGCCACTTCCACACGAATGCGCCGGTTGTGGGTGATCGACATCAGCGGATACGCGGCGTGCAGTTCCCGGCCGGTGTCGGCGGGGTAGTGCACCCCGCTCACACCCAGGCAGAGCTCGAACCGCAACGCCGGGTCGTCCCGCAACGCCTGGGCGACCGCGATCAGCCGGTCCCGGTGCACTTCCACGGTCAGCTCACCGCGATACACCACCACCCGCTCGATTGCCTCGGCCGTCGCCTCGTCGCCCAAAGCGGCCGTCAACGCGTCCACGACGTCGTCGAAGTAGCTGCCGTAGGGCCGCGGCGTGCTGCCCGGCAGCGCCACCGGCCGGACCAGCCGACCGTAGCCCGAGGTGTCGCCGCTGCCCTTTGCGCCGAACATGCCGCGCCGCACGCCGATGACCTCGGGGTCGGTGCCGTCGGCGCTCACCTCAGCAGACCCTTCAGTTCGATGGTCGGCGGCACAGCCAATGCGGCCTGCTCGGCCTCCCTGATCGCCTCCTCGCGATTGACGCCGAGAGGCATCTGCTGAATCTTGTCGTGCAGCTTGAGAATCGCGTTCAGCAGCATCTCCGGCCGGGGTGGGCAGCCGGGAAGATAGATGTCGACCGGCACGACATGGTCGACGCCCTGCACCACCGCGTAGTTGTTGAACATCCCGCCCGATGACGCGCACACGCCCATGGCCAGCACCCATTTCGGTTCGGCCATCTGGTCGTAGATCTGCCGCAACACCGGAGCCATCTTCTGACTGACCCGGCCGGCGACGATCATGAGATCGGCCTGCCGGGGCGTCGCGGAGAACCGTTCCATGCCGAACCGCGAGATGTCGAAGCGCGGCCCCGCGGTCGCCATCATCTCGATTGCGCAGCAGGCCAGCCCGAAGGTCGCCGGCCACAGCGAACCCTTGCGGACGTAGCCCGCGACCTTCTCCACGGTGGACAGCAGGATGCCGCCGGGCAGCCGTTCCTCTAGTCCCATTGCAGGCCTCCTCTGCGCCACACGTAGGCGTAGGCGACGAAGACGATGATCATGAACAGCAGCATCTCGACCAGCGCGAACAGCCCCAGGCTGTCGAACGCGACCGCCCACGGGTACAGGAACACGATCTCGATGTCGAAGACGATGAACAGCATCGCGGTCAGGTAGTAGCGGATGGGGAAGCGCTGAGCGGTGGCCGCCGCGGCGGGATCGTCGGCGTCCATCGGCTCGATGCCGCATTCGTAGGCCTCGAGCTTGGCGCGGTTGTAGCGGCGCGGACCGATGAGTACCGCGATGCCCACCGAACCAACGGCGAACACGGCAGCGATCGCACCAAGCACCAGGATCGGCGTGTACAGGCTCATGCTGCGTAGGAGCTCCTCGCGGGCTGTCGATGTGAGCTACCACACACCCTAGCCCCGATAGCGATCCAAGCCACACATTTTCATTAGTATCGCTATAGGCGTCCTACCGCGATCTCGTCGTGCTCCGAAAATGCCTGTGTGACAGCGCGATCCCGCGCGCTAGCTCAGTGACGCGGCCGTAAGAGCGACACGACGGCGTCGCCGAGGCGGATCGGATCGATGGGATGGGGGACTGCTGCTTCGGCGCGCGACCAGTTGGCGAGCCAGGCGTCGTCGGGGCGTCCGGTCAGCACCAGTACCGGAGGGCAGTCGGCCACCTCGTCCTTGAGCTGTTTGGCGATTCCCATGCCGCCGACCGGGGTGGCCTCGCCGTCGAGGATCGCCAGATCGAACCCGCCGGCGTCCATCTGCTTGATCACCATCGGGCCGGTAGCCACCTCGAGGTAACTGAGTTCGGGCAGTTCGGGGTGCACCCGCTTTCCGAGCGCGAGCCGCACCTGCTCACGCGTCCGCGGGTTGTCGCTGTAGACCAGCACACGCAGGGTGACCGGATGGGGCGGTGACGTGGGCAGCACCATGGCCGCGATGGTAGCCCCGGCGCGCTCGTCCGCGAGGGGGTTCGACGCACCGATCGGTGCGCGGGGCGCCTCGGATCGTTGGTGAACAATGACGACATGACCGCGGTCCGATTGCTGGCGATGCGTGCACGTGCCGACTTCGCGGACACGCTGGCAGGGCTGAATGCCGGGCAGTGGCTCGCGCCGAGTCTCTGTGACGGGTGGTGTGTGCGCGACGTCGTGGCCCATACCGTTGCCTACCTGGGCCAGACCACAACCCAGCTCGCCGTGAACATGGTCCGAGCATGGGGCCGAGTCGATCGACTGAACGCGCGGGGGCTTGCCGCGATGACGTCTGCAGACCCGCCTGCCCTCGTCGCCATGATGCGCCGCGGAATCGAACCGACCGGCGCCGGAGCGCTCTACGGCGGTCGCGTCGCGCTCATCGAGTGCCTGGTGCATCACCAAGATGTCCGCCGACCCCTCGGCCTGCACTGGAGCATCCCGGAAGATCACCTGCGCGTGTCGCTGAACTACGCCCGCGTCAGCCCGGTCATCGCAGGAGCTCGGCGCACCCGCGGCATTCGGCTCGTCGCCACGGACATCGACTGGTCGGCCGGCCGGGGCCCGCAGGTCCGCGGCACCGCCGAAAGCCTCCTGCTTGCCATAACGGGACGGGCCGCCCACGTACAGGCCGATCTGTACGGCGACGGAGTGACGCTGCTGGCAGCTAGGCAGGGCTCGGCGTGAGGTAGGTGCCGTGTCCTTCGACGACGACACCGCCGGCGAAACGCAGTATTTCGTTGACGAGAGCACCGCGCTGGTTGCGGTAGTTGATCACGATGGTGTCGATGCCGGTGTAGACGGCTTCGACAGTGAAATGCAGATCCGGGAGCTTGCCCAGCGCGAGGACCCAGTAGTCGCGCAAGGCGTCTTTGCCGTGGATCCGCCCCCCGGTGGCGGGCAGTAGCCGGGCCGCGACGGGCGAGGTGAACACGACGTCGTCGTCGAAATGCGCAAGGACTGCCTCCACGTCGTGCGCGTTCCATGCGTCAACCCAGTTCTCGGCGAACGCCGCGGCGTCGATGTCCATGCCGGAGGTTAACGGGCCGGCTCTTCGCGTGTCGATCGCTTTATCCACCCGCTGTCGGGCGTCACCCCTCGGCGTAGCCGGGATGATCTATCGACAGCCGATGCTCGACCAGCAGCCGCAGGCAGGACATGACCTCGTCGGGCCGGTCGTCCAGTTCGCCGGCGCGGATGGCGTGGGCCAACTCAGCTTCGTCGGCAAACCCCAGGCGCGACAACGCGCTGCGTGTCGAACCTTCTGTGTCATCGCGTAATTCGCGCTCGACGATCCGCAGCACATTGGCCGCCACGCGGGCGTGAAAGCCGACCTGCCCGTCGCACGACGCGCGCACCTCGTTGTCCAGGAAATCCGCCACCGCGGCGACGAGTTCGGCGGCGGTGGGTCGCATACTCATGCCGGCCCCCGGCCCGACAGCAGGTCCAGCAGATCCCACTCGGTCTCGCTGACCCGCCGCCCGATGGCGGCGAGCTCAACTGACGGCGACTCGCCGGACAGGTGGCGCTCGGCTTGGTGCCGGCAGATCACTCCCCACCGCAGCGTGGCCACCGTCAACCACCACCGGAACGCCGATCGATTCACCTCGACGGCCGCGGCGTCCTCGTATGCCCGAAGGAACGTCTCGACGCCACCGAGGCCTCCTGCGCCGAGCGACTCCGCGGCTCCGAATCGCCACGCGCGAATGCAGAACCAGGCGAGGTCCTCATACCTCTCCCCGATGTGGGTCAGTTCCCAATCCAGCACCGCTGCCAGGCCGTCGTCGTCGACGATCAGGTTGCCCATCCGGAAGTCGCCGTGCACCAAGCCCAGCGGGGACGGGTCGGGCCGCTCGTCGGCCAGCCGTCGAAACGTCCATTCGAAAGTGGCTGTGGTGTCGCCGATCTCGTCGAGCCGGGCACGCCAGCCGGCCAGGTCGTCGGGTGCGCTCAACCCGACGTCATCGACGTCGGCCCGGTGGATCGCGGCCAAAGCCCCGGCGCACTGGTGCAGCAGGCGGGCTCGTCCTACCTCGTCGAGATCTCGAAAGATCCGCCGCACGATGGTCTCACCGGGTATCGCAGCACAGATCAGGTAGGGGTTGCCGACGTCGGCCGATGAATCGCTCGCGGTCAGGACATGGGGTACGGGCGCGCCGGCGGCCGCCGCGCGCTGCTGCACCTTCGCCTCGAGCTCCATGCCGGCATGGATGTCGTCGGGCGCGCCGGTGCGCAGGATCAAGGCTCGCCGGGTGTCGCCGACGGCATCGAACGCCCATGTCGTCCGGCTGGCGCCACCGGTCAGCCGCGTCAGATTCTCGATCGCCACCTCGCCGAGCAGCGGCCTCAGCAGGTGGCCGAGCCGACCCGAGAGGTTCACTGGCGGCCGAATCCGAAGAGCCGCTGGGCAACGCGACGAATCTGGATCTCCTCGGCGCCCTCGGTGATGCGGTAACGGCGGTGGTGGCGGTAGATGTGCTCGAACGGTTCGTGCCTGCTGTAGCCGACCCCGCCGTGCACCTGCATCGCGCGGTCGGCGGCCTCGCACACCAGCCGGTTGGCACGATAGTTGGCCATCGACACCTTGTCGGAGACCTCCATGTGATGGTTGGCGTCGAGCTGACTGGCCGCGTAGTACACCAGCAGGCGCACCATCTGCGCTTCGGTGTGCAGTTCCACCAGTGGCCACTGCACCGCCTGGTTGACGGCCAGCGGCTTGCCGAACACCGACCGGTTGTTGGCGTAGTCGACCGCGCGATCGATGCAGTACTGGGCTGCGCCCAGGCTGCTGGCAGCTTGCCGAATCCTGTTCTCGTGCAGGAAGGTCTGCCCGACGTCGAGGCCGCGCCCGACTTCTCCGAGAACTGCGTCGCCGGCTACCCGGACGTTGTCGAGCACGACCTCGCCGTGATCGGTGGGCATGTTGAACGTCCACCAGTAGTAGGGCACCGAGAACCCGGGGGAGTCGGTGGGTACCAGGAACGCCGTGATGCCCCGGGCCTGGCCCGGCTCACCCGAGGTCCGTGCGAAGATCAGATCGTGGGTGGCCCGGTGTACGCCGGTGTTCCAGCGTTTGGCGCCGTTGATGACCCAGCTGTCGCCATCGGGGACTGCGGTCGTCTCCAACCAGGTGGCGTCGGAGCCGTGATTCGGTTCGGTCAGTCCGAATGCCATCGACCGCTCACCGGTGATCAACGCCTCGGTCCACGCCGCCTTCTGCTCGTCGGTGCCGAAGCGGTCCATCATGATGACCTGAGGGAAGTTCCCGACGATCGACGACTCGTCCTGCAGGTCGTTGTGCAGTCCGAGACCCCTGTGGGCCAGATGTTCCCGGATGACTGCCATGTCGATGTTGCTGCCGCCGCGCCCGCCGAACTGGGCCGGCAACCCGTACCGCAGCCATCCGGCCGCGTCGGCACGCCGGCGCATCTCGTCGAGTAGGTCTTCCCACTCGCGGCGCGGCACACCGCCGTTGTCCCAGTCGGTGCGCGCGTACTCGCGCCGGTGGTCGAAGTACTGGATGTGCTTGCGCTCCAGGGGTTTGATCTCGGCGTCGATGAAGGCGTCCATCTCGGCGAGAAGTGCCGGAAGGTGTTCGGGGAGGCTGAAATCCACGATGATCTCCTTGCTAGTGCCCGTAGAGCGTCTTCTTCCAGATCTGCGACAGCGTGGTGATGGCATCGTCATCGGTCATCGTGATGCCGATGCCCGTGCCGGTGTTCCCGACGAACACCGTGGTGAAGTTCTCGAACAGCAGCGCGATGGCCGCTGCGGTGTGCTCGGGATTCAAGTCCGCGGCGAAACCCTGCTCCTGGGCGCGACGCACGGATGCGGCGACGATGTCGATACCGAAGCGGCGGAACTCGTTCTGCACGGCGGCGAATCGCGGCTGGGTGGCCGCCAGTTGTGCGACCGCGATCATGATGCCGATGTTCTGGGTGAACATGGTCCAGTAGCCGGTGACGACAGTGGTGAAGAACGTCTCGTCGTCGGGGGAGTGAGGCAGCGGCACGCTCAGCCCTGACGGTGTCACCACCTCGTGCAGGAAGGATTCCGCGAGATCGGCCAGCAGGTCTTCCTTGTCGGTGAAGTACCGGTAGAACACCGCGGTGGACCGGCCCGCCGCCGACGTGATATCACCCAGTGTGGTCCCGTGAAAACCGCGCTCGGCGAACAATTTCCGGGCCGCCTGCTCGATCGCCAGCCGCGTCTGACGACCTTTGGCGCTCAGTTCTGACGGGCGCGGTGCCACGCGGTCAACCCAGGATCCGGTCGCCGGCCCGCAGCAGAGCACTGGGGAGCTGGTGGCCGACCACGTCTTGGGCCACCCGCGCCGCGGCGATGGCGGCCTCCAGATCGACATCGACACCGACGCCGCAGTCCCGAAGCAGATACACCAGGTCCTCGACGGCGATGTTGCCGCTGGCGCCGGGCGCGAACGGACAGCCGCCCAGCCCACCAACGGAGGCGTCGAGGCGCTGCACCCCTGCCTGTACCGCGGCGTACGCGCTGGCCAACCCCGTGCCCCGGGTGTTGTGGAAGTGGGCGCCGAGCGGGCGGTCGCCGATCCGCGGACGCACCAGGGCGATCAGTTCGGTGACCCGGCGAGGGGTGGCGGTGCCGATGGTGTCGGCGATCGCGAGTCGATCCGCGTCGGCCTCGACCGCCGCGGTGACCACGTCGGTCACCCGGTGTGCCGGCGTGGGCCCGTCGAACGGG
Source organism: Actinomycetota bacterium (assembly GCA_040752555.1). GTDB lineage: Bacteria > Actinomycetota > Actinomycetes > Mycobacteriales > Mycobacteriaceae > Mycobacterium. Next base: position 303,209 of record JBFMGT010000002.1, read on the forward strand.
CAGTCCCACGCGGTCGCGACGATGACCTCCACGGTGGCACCGTCCTCGTGGGCGATCACGACGATCTCCGGGATCGCGGCGGCTGCCTCTGCCGAGGTGCGGCCGACGTTGGCGCGGCTGTGTCCGTCGGCGGCCGACACCACGTACTCGATGGAGCGCAACCCTGCGGCGATCGCTCGCCGTGCTCCGGTGGGGCTGGCCACCAGCGCGGAGAACTCGATGTCGGGGAAGTCGCCGAGGTGCTCGGCCAGCGCGGCGGCGTCGGCCAGCGCAGGCACCTTCGACGGTGAGACGAACGCAGTGGCCTCCATCTCGTGCACCCCGGTGGCGGCGATGGCCGCGAGCAGTTCGAGTTTGGCGGCCAACGGGATCGGTGCCTCGATTTGCAGCCCGTCGCGCAGCGAGACGTCCCGGATCGTGACATGCGCAGGCAGGTTCGTCACAGCACTCCCTCGTTGCGCAGGTCGTCGAGCTCGGCGTCGCTGTGGCCCAGCAGATCTCGGTAGATCTCGTCGTTGTGCTGGCCGGTCCGCGCCGGCCCGGCGCTGCGGATCGTGCCCGGGGTGTGCGAGAGCAGCGGAACGACCCCTGGTCCTTTCACGTTGCGGCCGATGCGCTCGTCCCAGTGGTCGGCGATCATGCCGCGCGCCTGCAACTGGGGGTCGTCGACCACCTCGGCGACGGTGTTGATCGGGCCGCTGATAACCCCGGCGGCCGACAGCGTGGCGATGATGTCCCCGGGTTCTCGCTCCGCTGCCCAGGCGCCGATGATGGCGTCGAGCTCGTCCTGGTTGCGACCCCGAGCCACGTGGGTGGCGAACCGCTCGTCGGTGGCCAGCTCGGGTCGATCCATCGCCTGACACAGCCGCCGGAACACGGTGTCCTGGTTGGCCGCGATGACCACCCAGCTGCCGTCAGCGGTCGGATAGATGTTGGACGGGGCGATGCCTTCCAGGCGCGTCCCCGACGGGCCCCGCACGACGCCGCCCACGTCGTAGTCGGGGATCGTGGATTCCTGCACGGCGAGGCATGATTCGGTCAGCGCGGCGTCGACGATCTGCCCTTCGCCGGTCACCGTTCGGCGATACAGCGCGGCCAGCGCCCCCTGGGCGGCGAACATTCCGGCCAGACTGTCGCCCAGCGACAGGGCCAGGCGCGGGGGAGGCCCGCCGGGAAAGCCGTTCATGTGCCGCAGTCCGCTGGCCGCCTCGGCGACCGAGGCATAGCCGGCCTTGTGCGCATCCGGGCCCGTCTGTCCGTAGCCCGAGACCCTGACCAGAATGATGCCCCGATTGCGTTCGCGCAGAACGTCATACCCGAGGTCCCACTTCTCCAGTGTGCCGGGCCGGAAGTTCTCCACCACGATGTCGCTGCGTTCGATCAGTTCGAGGAACAGTTCACGGCCCCGCGGCACGCGCAGGTTCAGCGTCACCGCCTTCTTGTTGCGCGCATGCACGGTCCAGAAGAAGTGGTGCCCGTCGAGTTCGGCCTGCCCCCAGGTGCGCAGAGGGTCCGGGGCGCCCGGCGGCTCGATCTTGATCACCTCGGCACCCATGTCGCCGAGGAGCCGTCCGGCGAACGGTCCGGAGATCAGCGTGCCGACCTCGACGACCCGCACGCCGTCCAGCGGTCCTGCGCAGGCGATTCCCGGGTCGCTTCGCTCCTGCCCGCCGGTGCTTTTTCCCGGGTCGCTTCGCTCCTGCCCGCCGGGCGTCATGCCGTAAACCCGTGCCGGTGCAGCCAATCGGTGACGATCCCGACCGCTTCGCGCAGCTTGTCCCGCTGGTCGGGGCCGGCGTAATAGTGGTTGGCGCCCGCGATTTCGTACATCTCCTTGTCGGGATTGCCGATGGCCTCGAAGATCCTCCGGGTGTGGCTGGGTGTGCATGCGTCGTCGGCGAGGTTGCCGATCACCAGAGCGGGCACGGCGATGTCCGGTCCACAGGCCACCGCGTCCCCGTGCGCGTCGTCGTAACTCCACTGGGACAGCCAGCTGCGAAGGGTGCAGAACCGCGCCAGCCCGACCGGGCTCATGTTCACCACAGCAGGATCGCCCAGATAGCACGTTCCCGGGGCGCGTTCGTTGGGATCGACCGTCGGATCCAGCCAGCGGGGGTCGGCCATGGTGCCGTGCACGACGAAGGCGAACTCCTCGTCCTGCCGTCCCGCGGCTTTGAGCTCGGCCAGCTTCTCCTTGACCCAGGCGGTGATGCGACGGTTGCGCGCGATCTGCGCCTCGCGGTAGCGGTCGAGGAACTCGGGGGGATACGGCGGCTGGTTCGGGTTGGCGGGGTCGTAGAGATCTAGTTCGGGATCGCGCAGGCTGGGATCAGACTCGTCGAGGATCGAGGCGTCCAGCCACTCGGTGAGCGTGCCGTGTCGGCTGATGTGGGCGGCCAACAGCATGATGCCGTCGGCGGGAATCAGGCCCAGCGTCGTGAGGTCCGGTCCGTCCCCGGACGGACTCGCGGTCACCGTCGGGCATTGGGCCTGCTGCTGATAGAACGCCGACAGCGAGCCGCCGCCGCTCCACCCCGCGAGCACGACCTTGCGGTAACCCAGACGGTTCTTGGCGTCCTTGATGCACTCCCCGAGGTCCTCGACGACCTTCTCCATCAACAGGGCCGAGTCGGTGCCGCGGAATCGGCTGTTGCAGTAGATGACATGATGCCCGGCGCGCGCCAGCGCGTTGATCATCGGCAGATATGCGCCGCCCCCGATGGGGTGCATGAACACCAGCACGGTATCGGACGTCGCCGCCGGCTTGAGCAGGTAGCTCTCCAGCACCACCAGCTCCGCGACTCCTCCATAGACGTCGCGGACAGCCGAATTGTTCTGGTAGGCAACGAGATAAGGGATGCGTTCGTAGTCGTGCCTGACCGGGGCCGCCACTAGTGCTGCCCGAGGTCGTGGGCGAGCACCTCGGCCGAGGGCGCCAGGCGTCTGCGGGTGTCTATCGCGATGACCTGCCAGTCGACCGATTGGTACTCGTCGAACTTGCGCCGCGCGCGCTCGCGCGCCTTCTCTGGTGCGCCGTGGTGCACACCCTGCGGAGCATGGGAGATGAGCCCAGGTGGCATGGGGATGCCGTAGAGCGAGCCCCCGTGGAAGAACGCGATCTCGTCGAAGTCGACGTTGCGGTGGTACCACGGGGTGCGTTCGGTGCCCGGAACCCCCTCGGCGGGCTTGGGCAGGAAGTTCATCACGTACACCCCGGTGGCCTGCATGAACAAGTGGACTGTCGGGGGCAGGTGCACGCTGTTCGACGTCACCACGTGGTAGTCGGCGATGTTGAAGGTGAACGGGAAGTTGTCACCGCGCCAGCCCTCGACGTCGAGCGGATGGTGTTCGTAGTGCAGCGTCGTCGTACCGACCCCGCCGACGGGGGAGTGCATCAGCCGCACCTCGTAGTGCTCGCGCCCGTCGTCGTCGCACGGCGCGGGGTCGGGGATCACGACCTGTGACGGGTCGAACGGAAAATGTCTGCCGAGTTGCCCGGGCGGTGGTACCCGGAACTCGTCGGTGGCCTGAATCATCAGCCACGTGCCAGGGGCGTCGGGCAGCTGCCGCCAGGTACACGCCTTGGGCAGGTAGACCCAGTCGCCCGGCCGATACCGCAGCGGCCCGAACTCCGTCTCCAGCGCGCCTGAGCCCTCGTGTACGAAGCACAGCAGGTCACCGTCGACGTAGCGGATCCAGAACGGCATCTCGTCGTTGCGCCGGGACAGCAGCACCTGGCAGTCGTCGTTGGAGAACATCAGCAGAGGTCCGCCGAGGGGGTCGCCGGCATCGGAGGGCTTCAGCTCGCCGGCGAGGACGTCGAGGGGGCGCAGGGGACCGACCGAGCGGTATGCCGTGGGGTCGTGTCGCCGGTAGAGGTGGGCGGTGCGGCCGGTGAAACCTCCGCGGCCGAGCTCGTCGTCTTTCAGGCCGTCCAGGTCGGCGTGGATTCTCTTCGGCACGGCGCCCTTGCGCAGGTGCACGAACGATTCCATGGCAGCTCCTCCGCAGAAGTGAAACTGACGTTACTTTCATCTGCGGGCGGGGTCAACGGTGGCGCTGGTGGAGCATCAGTCGTGAAGATCGACCCGAATTGTGAGCAGGTTGGTTCCGAAGGTGCGGACCCCCAGGTTGTTGAACCGCGGCAGCTGCCGCATCCGCGCGTGCGGGTCGTCGTCGGGCAGGAGGTGGGCCGTGCCCCGATGCCAGCGTCCCTTCAGGCGGACGCGGACGCGCGGGTCGGCCTTGATGTTGCGGACGTACTGCGACTTCTCCCCGAACTCGGAGACGAACCAGAACGTGTCGCCGATGCGCCGGCCCCCCACTGGGGTCCTGCGCGGAGTGCCTGACGTGCGGCCGGTGGTCTCGAGCAAAGTCTGCAACGGCAGATGCCGCATCACGGGGTTGGCGATGTTCCTTCGGAAGAACACGGTCAGCGTGTCACGCAACGTGCCGCTCTTTCGGCCTCTGGGCATGTGATCGCCACCGTTCGCCATCCGCGGAGCCTACCGATGCGGCGTGCCCGGAGCACCGGCTGAGCGCGCGGATCCGCGGCGTCGTCGGTAGTGTCTGGCGAGGGAAACGGACGTGTTCGCCGTGGCCGGGCTTTGTCGGTTGGGGGTCGCATGTTTTACTGCAACCGCTACAACTGAACTTTTCTCGGCCCATCCCGCGCCGTCATGGCATCTTCGGGATGGCGCCACAACGCGGTGAAGACATCGCTGTGGTGTCGGCGACCGCACGGGAAACCGCAGGACGAACCGCTAGCGCGGTACACCGAAGATGGATGGAATGACCGTATGAGAATTCTTGACAGGATTCGTGGGCCTTGGGCGCGCCGTCTCGGCATCGCCGCATTCGCCGCGATTTTGCTGCCGGGTGTCATCGGCTTCGCCGGCGGCTCGGCGACCGCCGGGGCGTTCTCCCGGCCGGGCCTGCCGGTGGAGTACCTGATGGTGCCGTCGCCGTCGATGGGCCGCGACATCAAGGTTCAGTTCCAGAGCGGCGGACCGAACTCGCCGGCGCTCTACCTGCTCGATGGCCTGCGTGCGCAGGACGACTTCAACGGCTGGGACATCAACACCCAGGCGTTCGAGTGGTACCTGGACTCGGGCATCTCGGTGGTCATGCCGGTCGGCGGCCAGTCCAGCTTCTACTCCAACTGGTACAAGCCCGCGTGCGGCAAGGCCGGCTGCCTGACCTACAACTGGGAGACCTTCCTGACCCAGGAGCTGCCGGGCTTCCTCGCTTCGCAGCGTCAGGTGAAGTCCACCGGTAGCGCTGCTGTGGGCCTGTCGATGGCCGGCAGCGCCTCCCTGGTGCTGGCCGCGCACCACCCCGGTCAGTTCACCTACGCCGGGTCGATGTCGGGCTTCCTGAACCCGTCTGAGGGCTGGTGGCCCGGTCTGATCAACATCTCGATGGGTGACGCCGGTGGCTACAAGGCCAACGACATGTGGGGTCCCGCCGAGACCGATCCCGCGTGGAAGTACAACGACCCGATGGTCCAGATCCCGAATCTGGTCGCGAACAACACCCGCATCTGGGTGTACTGCGGCAACGGCCAGCCCAACGAGCTCGGTGGCGGCGACCTGCCCGCCACGTTCCTCGAGGGTCTGACCATCCGGACGAACAGGACGTTCCAGGACAACTACGTGGCCGCGGGCGGTAAGAACGGCGTGTTCAACTTCCCGAACAACGGCACCCACAACTGGGCGTACTGGGGTCGCGAGCTGCAGGCCATGAAGCCTGACCTCATTTCGCACCTCGTCGGGTAATCACCCACACCAGCGATCGACGAAGCCCCCGGCCGCACGGCCGGGGGCTTCCTCGTTTTCGACCAGGTCGGCTGGCTAGTGTGGCGTCATGACCGAGATCAACGCGATGGTGGCGCACGAGGACGGCGAGGGCGGCGTGCTTCTGCGCCATGAGGTGGTGGACGAGTCGTTCCTGCCTGACGGCGACGTCGAGATCCACGTGGAGTACTCGAGCGTCAACTACAAGGACGCACTCGCTGTCACGCCGAAAGGCGGTGTGGCACGCGGGTACCCGTTGATCCCCGGCATCGATGTCGCCGGGACGGTCACCGCGAGTACGTCGCCGGACTTCGCGGTCGGCGACGCGGTATTCGCGCACGGCCAGGACATCGGCACCGGGCGGCACGGCGGCTACGCCCAGGTAGCCCGGTACCCCGCCGACTACCTGGTCAAGCTGGCCTCACTGAGTCCTGCCGATGCCGCGGCCATCGGCACAGCGGGCTTCACGGCGGCGTTGAGCGTCGCTGCGCTGCAGTCACACGGCGTACAGCCCGGTGACGGACCGGTGTTGGTCACCGGTGCCACCGGCGGTGTCGGCAGCGTCAGCGTCGACCTGCTCGCCGGCCTGGGGTATGAGGTGGTGGCCTCGACCGGTAAGTCGGCGGCGCGCGAGCTGCTGCGTGACCTGGGTGCTGCGGAGGTGATCGACCGGGTGCCCGGACCCGACGAGAAGGTGCGGGCACTGGGTAAGGCGCACTGGGCCGCGGTGGTGGACTGCGTCGGTGGCCCCACGCTGGCCTACGCCCTGAGCACTTTGAAATACGGTGGTGTAGCGGCGATTTCGGGGCTGGCCGGATCTCCTGATCTTCCGGCGACGGTGATGCCCTTCATCCTGCGCGGCGTGACCCTGGCTGGCATCGACTCCGTGCTTCTGCCGATCAGCCGTCGCCGTGAGGTGTGGGGACAGATCGAATCCGACCTGAAGCCACGACATCTCGCTCGGCTCACCACCGACGTACCGGTGCGCCGCGTCGACGACGTGCTGAAGACGATCGTCGGCGGCGGCGTCACCGGGCGAACCCGCGTGGTCGTGCACGACGGGTTCTGATTCCGAACAGCTACTTCAGCTCGGCCGAGGACAACCCCAGCAGGCGGCGGGCCACCACCAGCTGCTGAATCTGCTGGGTGCCCTCGAAGATGTCGAGGATCTTCGAGTCACGGGCCCACTTCTCCAGCAGGGTCTGCTCGGAATAGCCTGTGGTGCCTGCCATCTCGACGGCCTTCAGGGTGATGTCGGTGCCCACCCGGGCGGCCTTCGCCTTGCCCATCGAGGCTTCCTTCGAGTTCGGGATCTTGTTGTCGGCCTGCCATGCCGAGCGCACGGTCAGCAGGTAGCCGGCCTCCCAGTCGGCCTCCATCCGCAGGAACTCCGCGGCCGCGGCGCTCTGCGCGTGGGCGGGCTTGTCGTAGGAGATCTCGATACCGGCGTCGGTGAGGATCTTGCGCAATTCCTCCAACGCCGCACGGGCCACGCCGACGGCCATCGCCGCGACGATCGGCCGGGTGTTGTCGAAGGTCTCCATCACTCCCGCAAAACCCTTGTCCACCTGGATTTCCGGGCTGCCCAACAGATTGTCCTTCGGGATGCGGGCGTTCTCGAACCGGATGGCCGCGGTGTCGGAGGCCTTGATGCCGAGTTTGTTCTCGAGCCGCTCCACCGTCACACCCGGGTGATCGCGCGGCACGATGAACGACTTGATCGCCGCGCGGCCCTTGGACTTGTCCAGCGTCGCCCACACCACGATGTGGGTCGCGCGCGACCCCGCGGTCACGTAGATCTTCTCGCCGTTGATGACGTACTCGTCCCCGTCGAGGACGGCCGTCGTCGACACCGCCGCGGAGTCCGAGCCGAACCCCGGCTCCGTGATGGCCATCGCGGCCCACACCTTTCCCAGCCGCTGCAGCTGTTCGGGCGTGGCCACACTCGAGATCGCGGCGTTGCCGAGGCCCTGATAGGGCACCGACAGCAGCAACGCGACGTCGCCCCAGCTCACCTCCAACGCGTTGAGCAGCGCAGACATGTTGGCGCCGTTGATGTTTCCCTTGGGCCCGTCGCCGTCCTTGCTGAACGCCTCGGCACCGGCGAACGAGATCGTGTTCGCCTCCGAGATGCCCTCGAAGAGGGTGGCCAGCGTGTCGAGCTCGACGGGGTAGTCGTGCTCACGCAGGTCGTATTTGCGCGAGATGGGCCGCAGCATCTCCGCCGCACCCTGGTGGCCCTTCTCGATGACCGCCTGCAGCTTCTTCGGCATTTCCAGATTGATAGCCATGTTCGTCCCGCTTTCTGAAGAGAATGCTCCTGTTAGAGAACGACGACACCCTCGGCGACGCCGAGTGCCCGCAGATCGCGATACCACCGCTCGACCGGGTGTTCCTTGGTGTAGCCGTGGCCGCCCAGCAGTTGCACCCCGTCGAGGCCGATCTGCATGCCCTTGTCGGTGCCCAGCTTCTTGGCCAGCGCGGCTTCGCGGGCGAAAGACATACCCTGCTCGGCCCGCGCGGCGCCGCGCCAGGTGATCAGGCGCAGGCCGTCGAGCTCGATCGCGATGTTGGCGCACATGAACGCCACCGACTGCCGGTGGGCGATCGGTTCGCCGAACGCTTCGCGTTCTTTGACGTAGGGCACGACGTAGTCGAGCACGGCGTGCGAGGTGCCGACCGCCAGTGCCGCCCAGCCCAGCCGCGACAACGCGATCGCGTCGGAGTAGTTCTGATCGTGTTCGGCTTCGCTGACGTCTTCGCCCAGGCGGGCGGTCAGCGGCACGGTGACCTTGTCGAGTTCCACTCTGCCCAGCGCGGCCGCGCGGATGCCCATGCTCGGGTCGGGGGTGACGGTGACCCCGCTGGTGGAGGATTCGACGACGAACAGTGCGGGCTTGCCGTTCAGTTGGGCGGCGATGATGAACAACTCGGCGTCGGCGGCCGCGGGCACCAGCGATTTGACGCCGTCGAGCCGGTAGCCGCTCGGCGTGCGCACCGCGGTGGTCTTCAGTGCGGTCGGATCGAACAGCGGGTGCGGCTCGGCGATCGCGACGCATGCCTGCGGCACGTTCTCGCCGGCGAATTCCGGCAGGTAGCTGGCCTGCTGGTCGGCGCTGCCCCAGTGGGTCAGGGCCGACGCGACGCCGCCGGGTGCCAGGATCGGCAGGGCCAGGCCCATGTCTCCGTACGCCAGGGCTTCGGCCACCAGCGCGTTGGTGACGGTGCTGCGCTGCTCGGCGATGCCGTCGAAATCCTCCGGGATGTTGACCGCGGTGATGCCCAGCTCGGCGGCCTTGGCGATCAGGTCCGGGGGATAGGTGGCCGCGGCGTCGGCGTCGTGCGCGGCCGGGCGCAGGATCTCCTCGGCGAACTCCGCGACGGTCTCCACGATCATCTTCTGGTCGTCGTCGGGCGTGAGATCGAAGTAGTCGGCCCCGCTGGGCTTCAATCGCGTGGCGGGCTTGCCGAGGCCCTGCACTCGCTTGAACTGCCGCGTCGAGGCGCCGGCGGCGGAGAACGCGTGCTTGACGCCGTACTTGAGGCCGCGGTTCAGCGGATCTCGCAGGTTGTACTTGTCCAGGAACTCCTGCCCGAGCAGCGGCGTGAGCAGCGCGATTCCGAAATCGGTCGCAGACCGCTTGTGCTTCTGCAAGCCGACGCCGCTCTCGTGGCCGGTTCGCTTGGACGGCAGGGTATTCGTCATTGGTCAGCTGCCTCCAGTGGGATCGGAGAAGCGCAGTCGCGCAACTGACTCAAGAGTAAGGTATTGGAACTGACTATTGAGTAAGTTCCGGTGATTGTTGCCTATTTCACAAGCGCAGCGAGCACGGCGTCATGCAACAACCCGTTGGTGGCCACTGCACTGCCGCCGTGCGGTCCCGGCCGGGCCGCCAGGTCGGTGAACCGGCCGCCGGCCTCCCTGACCAGGATGTCGAGCGGCGCCAGGTCCCACAGCTTCACCTCCGGTTCGACGGCGACGTCGACGGCGCCTTCGGCAACCAGACAGTAGGACCAGAAATCGCCGTAGCCGCGGGTGCGCCAGACGGTCTCGGTGAGGTCGATGAACGTCGAGCGTGCGGCGTCCCAACCGGTGGTCAGGTCGGAGTAGGAGAGGCTTGCCGCGCCGAGGTCGGCGACGGCCGACACCGAGATGGGCCGAGTGGTGCCGGCACGTCCGGAAAACGACGTGAATGCGCCTTGGCCGCGGCCGGCCCACCACCGCCGCGCCAGCGCCGGTGCGCTCACCACGCCGACCTCCGGCACACCGTCGACGAGCAGCGCGATCAGCGTCGCCCAGACCGGCACCCCGCGCACGAAGTTCTTGGTGCCGTCGATGGGGTCGACCACCCACTGCCGGCCCGTGAACTCCTTGGTGCCGCCGAACTCTTCGCCGAACACCGAATCGGCGGGGCGATGCTCAGCCAGTCGCGTGCGCAGCAGCTTCTCCGCGTCCAGATCAGCGTCGGTCGCCGGGGTCATGTCCGGCTTGGTCTCCACGCGAAGGTCCACGGCGCCGAAGCGCTGCATCGTCAGCGCGTCGGCTTCCTCTGCCAGCGTGAGGGCCAGGGCCAGGTCGTCGGCGATGTCAGGGGAGTCGGTGCTCATACGTGGAGTCCTACCATGGCGGTGTGGCCGAACTCGCGATCATGCTGCTCATCATCGGCGCCATCGTGCTCCTCGCGGCACCGTGGATCATGCGCAAGCGCGGTGCGGGCAACGACTGGGTGCCAGGCACACTGTTGGTGACCGGGGTGAGTCCGCGTCCCGATGACATGACCGGCGAGCAGTACGTCACGATCACCGGCGTCATCAACGGTCCGACCGTCAACGAATACACCGTCTACACCCGGATGATCGTCGACGTGAACGCGTGGCCGACGATGGGGCAGCTCATCGACGTGGTGTATTCGCCGAAGAACCCCGAGAAGTGGGCCTTCGGGTCACCCGTGCCCAATCCGGAGTAGCGCCTCCACGCTCGTCAGCTTGACCCGCGGACGCCCCGAGCCGTGGCCGGCGTTGCGTTCGTACTCGTCGATCAGACGCCAGTGCTCGTTGGTCACCAATTTCGGCTGACGTTCCCGCAGCCACTGCTCCACATTCATCGCCAGATCGTCGCCGAGGTCGGCCGGCTCCGCGGCACGCAGATCAGCGAGCAGGGTGTTGACGGTATCCGCCGAGTCGCTTTTGTTGCTTCCGATCACACCGGTGGGGCCGCGCTTGATCCAGCCGACCACGTACTCGTTGCGGCTGCCTTCGATGCGCCCGTCGGTGTGCGGGATCGTGCCCGACCGATCGTCGAACGGCAGGCCTGGCATCGGGACGCCGCGGTATCCGACGGCGCGGACCACGAGTTGGACCGGAACCTCTTCCCGCTCCCCGGTGTCGCGGGCTGACACTCGACCGTCGTCGCCGCGCACCAACTCATTGCGGCCCAGCACGATGGACTCCACCTTGCCGTCGCCCTTGATCTCGATCGGCGAGGTACGAAAGCGGAACACGATCCGCCGCTTGGCGCCCTTGGGCTCGCGTTCCCCATAGGCGCGCAGCACCTTGATGTTGTTGCGCACGGTCTTTCCGGCCGCGTCGAGATCGTCGTCGGTGATGTCGGCGAAGTCGGCCGGGTCGATGATCACGTCGACATCGCCCAGCGCCTCGAGGTCGCCGAGCTCGCGCAGTTCCAGCGTCGTGAAGGGCGCTTGCAGCGGCCCCCGCCGGCCGATCACCAGCACTTCCTCCACGCCGCGGGCGTGCAGGGAGTCCAGCGCGTGGTCGGCGATGTCGGTCTCGGCCAGCAGGTCGGGATCGCTGACCAGGATGCGGGCCACGTCGATGGCCACGTTGCCGTTGCCCACCACGACCGCGCGCCCCGACGAGATGTCGGGGGTCATTTGCTCGAAGTGCGGATGCGCGTTGTACCAACCGACGAAGTCGACGGCTGCGACGCTGCCCGGCAGGTCTTCACCCGGTATGCCCAGTGGGCGGTCGGATTGTGCGCCGTTGGCGTAGATGACCGCGTCGTAGCGTTGCGCGAGCTCGGCGGGCTGCACATGGTCGCCGACGACGATGTTGCCGAAGAACCGGAACCGCGGATCGGCGGCGGTCTTGTCGAACTGCGCCGAGATCGACTTGATCTTCGGATGGTCGGGCGCCACACCGGAGCGCACCAGGCCCCAGGGCGTGGGCAGCATCTCGAGCATGTCGACATGAACGTCGAAGCCGTCGTCGCGGCTGCCGTCACCACCCCCTGCAGCCTTCAGCAGGGCGGCTGCTGCGAAGAACCCGGACGGTCCCGAGCCGACGATCGCCACGTGGTACGGACGCAATGGGGGCATGTGTGCTGCCTTCTGTCGCTGCCCGGTTGCGCGCAAGGGGCTGTCGCGACGCGGCCGGACGAGGTTGCCTCCCGATGCTAGAACGCAGTCGGCGTCGGTCGAGGAGAACGCGCGGACCGGTACCCTGAACTCCCGTGGATCCTGACCGTCAAGCCGATATCGCCGCCCTCGACTCCACGCTCACCACGGTGGAGCGTGTTCTCGACGTCGAGGGCCTTCGCGGGCGCATCGCACATCTGGAGCAGGACGCCTCTGATCCGAAGCTGTGGGATGACCAGGCGCGCGCGCAGAAGGTGACCAGCGACTTGTCGCACGCCCAGAACGAGTTGCGGCGCGTGGAGGAGCTGCGCCAGCGTGTCGAGGACTTGCCGGTGCTCTACGAACTCGCGGCCGAGGAGGAAGGCAGCGACGCGACCAACGCCATCGCCGAGGCTGATGCCGAGCTGCGGCAGTTGCGCGAGGACATCGAGGCGCTGGAGGTCCGCACGCTGCTGTCCGGGGAGTACGACGAGCGGGAGGCGCTGGTCAACATCCGCTCGGGTGCCGGCGGCGTGGACGCCGCCGACTGGGCCGAGATGCTGATGCGGATGTACATCCGGTGGGCCGAGCAGCACAAGTATCCGGTCGAGGTGTACGACACCTCCTACGCCGAAGAGGCGGGTATCAAGAGCGCCACGTTCGCTGTGCACGCTCCGTTCGCCTACGGCACGCTGTCGGTCGAGCAGGGCACGCACCGGCTGGTGCGCATCAGCCCGTTCGACAACCAGGGCCGCCGACAGACGTCGTTCGCAGAGGTCGAGGTGCTGCCCGTCACGGAGACCACCGACCACATCGACATTCCCGAGGCCGACGTCCGCGTCGACGTCTACCGATCGAGCGGGCCCGGCGGTCAGTCGGTGAACACCACCGACTCGGCGGTGCGGTTGACGCACATTCCCACGGGTATCGTCGTCACCTGCCAGAACGAGAAATCGCAGCTGCAGAACAAGGTCTCGGCGATGCGCGTGCTCCAGGCGAAGCTGCTGGAACGCAAACGGCTCGAAGAACGCGCCGAGCTCGACGCCCTCAAGAGCGACAGCGGCAGCTCGTGGGGAAACCAGATGCGTTCCTATGTGCTGCACCCCTACCAGATGGTGAAGGATTTGCGCACCGAATACGAGGTCGGCAATCCAGCAGCGGTGCTGGACGGAGACATCGACGGCTTCCTCGAGGCCGGCATCCGGTGGCGCAACAGAAAAGATGACGACGAGTAACCCGTGAACACCACGCTTCTCGCTTTCGACCTCGCCTCGCGCTGGCACGGCTTCTGGCGAGGCGACATCGGCGTGTGGATTCTCGACCGAGGCGTGCGGATCGCGTTGCTGCTGATCGGGGGTCTGCTCGCGGCCCGGTTCATCAACTGGACCGCCCAGCGCGTCACTCGGCGCATCGACGCCGAATACCAGGAGAGCGATCAGCTGGTGCGCTCGGAGAGCGCCAAGCACCGCCAAGCCGTGGCGTCGGTGATCTCCTGGGTGTCGGTGGCCCTGCTGTTCGTCATGGTGGCTGTGCAGATCACCGACATCTTGGCGATCCCGGTCGGCTCGCTGGTGGCGCCTGCGGCGGTGATCGGTGCCGCGCTGGGCTTCGGCGCGCAGCGGCTGGTGCAGGATCTACTGTCCGGCTTCTTCATCATCACCGAGAAGCAGTACGGATTCGGCGACCTGGTCGCTTTGACGGTCGCCGGCATCGCCGCGCCGGCCGAGGGCACCGTCGAGGACGTCACGCTGCGCGTCACCAGGCTGCGCTCATCGGAGGGGGAGATGTTCACGATCCCCAACGGGCAGATCGTCAAAACCGTGAATCTGTCCAAAGACTGGGCCAGGGCGGTGATCGACATCCCGGTGCCGGTGTCGGCCGATCTGAACGTCGTCAACGACGTCCTGCACGACCTCGCCGACAAGGCCCTTCACGACGCGCAACTCAAGGACCTGCTGTTGGACGCGCCGCAACTGATGGGCGTCGAGAGCATCGAATTGGAGACGGTGAACCTGCGGATGGTGGCCCGCACGCTGCCGGGCAAGCAGTTCGAAGTCGGCCGGCGACTGCGCGTGCTGGTGATCCGGGCGCTGCGGCGCGCCGGGATCGTCGCGCCCGGGGAGCCGTCCCCCGTGGTCGCGGCCATCCCGCATCCGGCCCGCACCGATGAGGCCGCCGCCAAAGAGGCCCAGCCACCGTCGGAGCCGCAGCGATGAAATGGTTCGACTGGATGTGGGCCCCGAAACGTGCGGGCAACAACAAGACCTGGCCGAATTACATTTTCGGCGGGCGGATGCGGACCTCGACCGCGGCGCTGATCCTCGCGTTCATTGCGCTCTTCTGGGTGAACCAGGCGTTCCAGCCCGCGGCCACCACCACACCCGTCGATCCGACGCAGATCGTGCCGCCGGGCTTCGTGCCGGACCCCAACTACACATGGGTGCCGCGGACCAAGGTGGCACCCCGCGACACCGAGACCACCAGGACGACGACGACCACCACCACCACGACCACGACGACCACGACGACGCCCTCGACGACTCCGTCGCCGTCGCCGACGGACGGCAACCCGACCCCGACCAGCACGGGCACCACACCGCCCGGGGGTGCCACCACGACTGTGATCGATCCTGACGGCCCAGGTCCGCTCGGTCCGGTGACGTTCACACAGGCGCCGCCGCTGCTGGCGCCGACCACGGCCGCACCGCCCGGCGCGCCCGCGATCACGACCGTGTTGCCGCCTCAGTGAGCCCGCGGCGCCGCGGTGACGGCCTGCCTCCCCGCTACACTGGCGTGCCGTGATGATCACCCTCGACCATGTCTCCAAGCAGTACAAGTCGTCGGCACGGCCCGCGCTCGACAACGTCTCGGTCAAGATCGACAAGGGTGAGTTCGTCTTCCTGATCGGCCCGTCCGGGTCGGGCAAGTCCACGTTCATGCGTCTGCTGTTGGGCGAGGAGCACCCGTCGTCCGGCGACATCCGAGTGTCGAAGTTCCACGTGAACAAGCTGTCCGGGCGGCACATCCCCGGCTTGCGCCAGGTGATCGGCTGCGTGTTCCAGGACTTCCGGCTGCTGCAGCAAAAGACCGTGTTCGAGAACGTCGCCTTTGCGCTCGAAGTGATCGGCAAGCGCGCCGACACCATCAACCGCGTGGTGCCCGACGTGCTCGAGATGGTCGGATTGTCCGGTAAGGCCAACCGGCTACCAGCGGAGCTGTCGGGCGGTGAGCAGCAGCGGGTCGCCATCGCCCGCGCGTTCGTCAACCGGCCGCTGGTGCTCCTGGCCGACGAGCCCACCGGCAACCTCGATCCGGAGACCAGCAAGGACATCATGGATCTGCTCGAGCGGATCAACCGCACCGGCACGACGGTGCTGATGGCCACCCATGACCACCACATCGTCGACTCCATGCGTCAGCGGGTCGTCGAACTCGAACTCGGCCGGCTGGTTCGCGACGAACAGCGCGGCGTCTACGGAATGGATCGCTAGTGCGCTTCGGCTTCCTCGTCAACGAAGTCCTGACCGGACTTCGCCGCAACGTCACCATGACGATCGCGATGGTGCTCACCACCGCGATCTCGATCGGTCTGTTCGGCGGCGGTCTGCTCGTCGTCCGGCTCGCCGATCAGTCGCGCGCGATCTACCTCGACCGGGTCGAGAGCCAGGTCTTCCTGACCAATGACATCTCGGCCAACGATCCGACCTGCGATGCCGACCCGTGCAAAGCGCTGCGTAAGACGATCGAGGACCGCGACGACGTGCGCTCGGTGCGCTTCCTCAACCGTGACGAGGCCTACGACGACGCAATTCGAAAGTTCCCGCAGTACAAGGACGTTGCCGGCAAGGACGCCTTCCCGGCGTCGTTCGTGGTCAAGCTCGACGACCCAGAACAGCACAAAGACTTCGACGACGCGATGATCGGCCAACCCGGCGTGCTCAACGTGCTGAACCAGAAGGAGCTGATCGACCGGCTCTTCGCGGTCCTGGACGGCATCAGCAACGTCGCGTTCGCGGTGGCCCTGGTGCAGGCCATCGGTGCGGTGTTGTTGATCGCGAACATGGTCCAGGTCGCGGCGTACACCCGGCGCACCGAGATCGGCATCATGCGACTGGTCGGAGCCACCCGCTGGTACACGCAGCTTCCGTTCCTTCTGGAAGCGATGCTGGCGGCGTTCGTGGGCGTGATCATCGCGATCGGCGGGCTGATCGCCGTGCGCGCGTTGTTCCTGGAGAGCGCGCTCGACCAGTTCTACCAAGCCAACCTGATCGCCAGGGTGGACTACGCCGACGTCCTCTACTACAGCGCGCCGTGGATGCTGCTCCTCGGCTTGGCGATGTCGGGGATCACCGCGTACGTCACCCTGCGCCTGTATGTGCGGCGCTAGCGATGGCCAAGAAAGCCAAGGGCGTCAAGGACACCAACAACCAGGTCGTGGCGACCAATCGCAGAGCGCGCCACAACTTCACCATCCTCGAGACGTTCGAGGCCGGCGTGGCGCTGATGGGCACCGAGGTCAAGAGCCTGCGGGAGGGGCAGGCATCGCTGGCCGACGCGTTCGCCACCGTCGACGACGGCGAGATCTGGCTGCGCAATCTGCACATTCCCGAGTATCACCACGGCACCTGGACCAACCACGCCCCGCGACGCAACCGCAAACTGCTGCTGCACCGCCGCGAGATCGACACGCTCGTGGGCAAGACGCGCGACGGCAACCTGACGCTGGTGCCGCTGTCGCTGTACTTCACCGGCGGCAAGGTGAAAGTCGAACTCGCGCTGGCACGCGGCAAGCAGGCACATGACAAGCGGCAGGATCTCGCGCGCCGCGACGCAGAGCGCGAGGTCACCCGGGAGCTGGGCCGTCGTGTCAAGGGCATGACCTCCTGACTGGCGTTCTCAGCGCACTGATCGCTGCGCTGGGCTACGGCGTCAGTGACTTCGTCGGCGGCTTGGCCTCGCGTCGGGTCGCGGCGTTGCGGGTGGTGATCCTGTCCTATCCGCTGGCGCTCATCCTGCTGACGATCCTCGCCGTGCCGGTGGGCGGCGAGCTCAGCCGGGCTGCCGTGCTGTGGGGATTGTTCGCAGGCGTGGGCCAGGCGTTCGGTGTGTGGTGGTTCTACGCCGCCCTGGGGTCGGGCCCCATCTCCGTCGTGTCGCCCCTGACTTCTGTTCTCGTCGCGGCCGTGCCCGTCGGATTCGGGGTGGCGCTGGGGGAGCGGCCCACCGCGCTCGCGTTCGTCGGCGTGGCGGTGGCGCTCGTGGCCGTCGTGATGGTCAGCCGGCAGGCCGGCGATGACCTGGACGGGGACATCCGTCCGCACCGGTTCACCGTCAAGGTGGCGTGGTTGACGGTCGGGTCCGGGGTGGCGTTCGGGATGAATTTCGTGATCCTGGATCAGGTGCCGCCGGCGGCGGGTCTGTGGCCGCTGGTGTTCGGTCGGTTGGCGGCGACGGCCATCGTGGTGATCGCCGCGGCGCTGACGGCGAACCTGGTGGTGGTGCGCGGCGTCCCGCTACGGTTGGCGGTGCTTGCCGGCGTGCTCGACACGGTGGCGAACACGGCAACTCTGCTGGCGTTGCAGTCCTCGCTGCTGTCACTGACCGGGGTGCTCGTCGCGCTGTATCCGGCGGCCACGGTGTTACTCGCGGTGGCCGTTCTGCGCGAATCGGTCACGCGCTCTCAGGTCGTCGGCATGATTTTCGCGTTTGCCTCCGTCGCGCTGATCGCCGCTGGTTAGCTACCGTCAGCGCGGGTAGACGAGCGCGCGTGTCGACGGGCGAAGGAGGTGGCCGCACGGGCTTGCGGGTGCGCGTCGCACTGGTCGTCACCACCACCGTGCTGTTGGCGGCCAACGCGTTCGCGCCCTGGGGTGATCAGGCCGCTCGCCGGGTCGCCGCCGTCGTCCTGTGCTGTACCGCTGTCGGCGCTGTGTGCTACGGCCTCTTCGAGGCGCGGCGCGTGCACGGCACCGCCCGGTGGTGGCGGGTGCTGGCGGTCGGCGCGATCGCCAGCCTCCTGGCCGGCCAGGTGTCGTGGTGGTTCGCCGCTGCGGATTCGGTCCCCGTCTGGGTGGTGCTGTACTGGCTGTTCTTGGTGTTGGGCCTCGCTTCTGTCCTGGTGCTGGCGTTCATCGGGGGCAGGGTCGCGGTGCCGGAGGACGGCTCGCTCAAACACGCCGCAATGCTGACGCTTCTGGACGGGATGGTGGCCGCCGCCTCGTTCGCGATTCTGGTGTTCTTCGGTTTGGGCAAGCTGTCGACGGCGTCGTTTCCGCGCGCCGACACCGCCGGGGTGCAGGTTCCCTTCGCGCTCGCTGAGCTCGTCGTCGTGGTGATCGCGGCGGTGACTGGGATGGTGTACCGCGCCGAACACCCCTACCGCATCAACTACCTGCAGCTCGGCAGCGGCATCGTGCTGATCGCCGCGTCGGACCGGGTGATCGCCTACTTCGACACCGTGGGCTTCCCCGGCGCGGCGCTGTGGGGCGAGATGGGGCTGGCCCTGGGCCCGCTGTTCGTCGCGCTGTCGATGCGGCCTCGCGACCCGGCGCCGCCGCCGACGTCGGGTCCCTCCCGGCTGATCGACTGGGCGCAGCTGGTCCTGCCGTACTCCGGTTTCCTCGGCATCACGGTGTTGTTGGCGTTTCACCTGCTGACCGGCCACGAGCTGGGGCCGGTTGTGGTCGCGACCACGGTGGCCATGGTCGTGCTGGTGGCTGCGCGCCAGGTCGTGGCGATGGGGCAGCAGCGTCTGCTGACCCGCCGGCTCTACGACGTGCAGCGGCGCCTCGCCCACCAGGTTCTCCACGATGCGCTGACCGGACTGCCGAATCGGCTCCTGTTCCGTGAGCGGCTCGAACAGGCCGTACACGACGGGGAATTCGTGCTGATCTTCGTCGACCTCGACGACTTCAAGGATGTCAACGACCGGTACGGACACGCTGCGGGCGACGAACTGTTGCGGGCGGTGGGGGAGCGGCTGAAGAAGTGCGTGTCCGAAGACGACACCCTCGCCCGCATCGGCGGTGACGAGTTCGCGATCCTGATCGACATTCACACCGGTGAGGACGTAGACGGGGACCGCGACGACGCCGATGTGGTCGCCGACCGGCTGCGGGTGGCACTGCGAGATCCGTTCTTGCTGCACGGCTCGTCGCTGCGGGTGGGCGCGAGCATGGGGCTGGTGCACTCGGGCCCGGGGCCGACGACGCTGAGCTCGGATGATCTGCTGCGGCAGGCCGACATCTCGATGTATGCCGGCAAGCGGCTCGGCAAGAACGCCGCGGTGGTCTATCAGCCGTCGGCCGGTCTGCACGCCGACTTCCCGTCCTCACTGCGGGCCGCGGCCGGTGGGGTGCCGGCCGGGTTCAACCTGTGCTATCAACCGATCGTCGAACTTCCCGACGAGAGGTTGGTCGCGCTCGAAGCGCTGGCGCGCTGGACAGCGCCCAATGGTCTGCAGATCCCGCCCGAGACGTTCGTCGCGGCGGCCGAGTCGGCGGGGTTGGGCGCCACGTTGGACGGGTTGGTGCTGCGGCTGGCCTGCCAGCAGGTCGCGGCCACTGGGCTGGACGTCGACATCCACGTCAACATCGGCGCGTCCCGCCTGGGCCACCCCGAGTTCGAAGACCAGGTGGCGCGCACGCTGGCGGACTGTCGGATCGAACCTGGTCGGCTGGTCCTCGAGATCACCGAGACGTTGCCGATCGTGGACCTGGCGGACGCGGCGGCGCAGATCGACCGGCTGACCGCGATGGGAGCCCGCGTGGCGCTGGACGATTTCGGCGCCGGCTACAACTCGTTGACCTACCTGCACGCGTTGCCGGTGGGCATCGTGAAGCTCGACCGCAGCCTCGCCGTCGGATCGGAGGCGGTGCGGGAGCTGACGCTGTACCGGTCGGTGGTGGGACTGTGCGCCGATCTGGGCCTCGACGTGATCGCCGAGGGCATCGAGTCGGTGAACCAGGCATCGACGGTGTTGGCTGCGGGCTGTCGGCTCGCGCAAGGCCATTTGTTCGGCCGGCCCGCGCCACTCGCCGACATCGTCGCCGAATACGGTGCGTTGCGGGACGACTGCCGAGACGATGCGGTGCCGGCCGCGGAATGAATATCGGCTGGCTTGTGTTGGACAGCCCGGTAGTATGGACCTTCCTGCTGATCGTCAGCGGGGGTGCGAGGGGCTGAACGGTTTCGACTTCGCGCATCGAATCAAGGGAAGCGTGCCGGTGCAGGCAAGAGACCACCGTAAGCGTCGTTGCAACCAATTAAGCGCCGATTCCAATCAGCGCGACTTCGCTCTCGCTGCCTAAGCGACTGTGAGTCCGTCAGACCGGGACCGCCCTCGACCCGGACCCTGGCGTCATCTAGAGGGATCAACCGATGAGTTCGGTCGCGGGACTCATCGGGACACCAACAGCGACTGGGATCGTCATCCTGACTCGTTCGCGTGATCAGGAGATCCGAGTAGAGACGTAGCGAACTGCGCACGGAGAAGCCTTGAGGGAATGCCGTAGGACCCGGGTTCGATTCCCGGCAGCTCCACCATCGGATAGGGGCCAGGACATGTTCCTGGCCCCTATCCTTTTGGCATCGACACGAACTTCGTCATCAGGGCGGCGATGCCCGCTGACGTGCCCGATATCGAGCGCATCGTCGCGGCGGCCTACACGCCATACATCCAACGCATCGGCCGACCGCCCGCTCCCATGACCGTCGACTACGGCAAGCTCGTCGACACCACCGACCACGCGCACGTCCTCGTCAACAACGGCCAGATCGTCGGCGTCCTGGTCATCGTCGACGAGCCCGACCACGTCTTCGTCGACAGCGTCGCGGTCACTGCCGAGCAGCACGGCCGCGGCTACGGACGTGCATTGCTCGCGGTCGCCGAGCAACGGGCGCGCGAGCGCGGATGCGGTGAGGTGAGGCTCTACACCAACGCCGCCATGACAGAGAACCTGGCTCTCTACCCCCACCTCGGATACACCGAGGTCGACCGCCGCGTCGACCAGGGGTACCACCGGGTGTACTTCACCAAAGCGGTTGACTAGCAACCATTCTCACCGTCCAGGCGTGGCGGTCCGATAGTCCTTGACCGGGATCGGCTCGGTCGCCGAATAGTCGTCGGGAAGCACCACGTCGCCGGCGGTGGTGTTGATGTAGACGGCCCAGCGGAAGTAGCCGCGCAGCCCGGCCGCGTCGTCGGCGATCACCGTCGCATAGGCGTTGACCGCGCGGACGTACTGCCAGGAGTTGTTGTACCGGTACAGCGCGTGGTCGCGGTCGCGGGCGAAACCGTTGGCCGCCAAGTACCGCCCGGCGGCCATGATCGCGTCGCGCGGGTCGTGGATGTCACCTCCGGCCCCGTAGGCGGCGAATGTCGCAGGCATGAACTGCATCGGCCCCTGGGCGCCGGCGGTGCTCACGCCGGCGACCCGGCCGAACGCGGTCTCAACGAAGTTGATCGCGGCGAGCACGCTCCAGCCGACGCCGAACGCCGCCTGCGCCTCGCGGTAGTAGCCCATCAGCTCGCCCATCGGTCGTGGTGCGACGATGCGCCACGCCGGCAACGTCGCGCGGGGCCGCGCCATGGCCTCGAGTTGCCTGCGTGCGTCGATGTTGCGGTCGTAGGCACTGCGGAGCTCGGCGGGCACACGCGGCCGTGCCGTGGCATCCCACTCGGGGTGGCGGGCGAGTATGCGGTAGGCCGCCTGCTGGCGTCGGGCGGCAGCCGTGACGAGCGCCTCGGATGCCATCGGGTCGCGTAGCGCGCGTTCGTCGGCGACGACGCCGTAAGCAAGTCCCGTCGGGTCGGTTGCCAACACCCGAGGCGGGTGCGCAACGGCCGGCGGCGGGGCAGTTGGCTGCGTGGCGATGGGTGCGGGCGCCGATGAGCAGCCGGCCACGCACAGCGCGACGACCGTCGCCCAGATCCGAACCGCTGTCGTCCTGGTCAGTGCGGAACTCCGTTTCGTCGCGTCGAGTCGATCCCCGGCCGCCAGTATCGTCGTCACTGGCGATCGCGCCACAGTATGGGTCCGGCGGTTTCCGGCCACGGTGCGGTGGCAATACGGGCCTGGGATACCGGGCAGGGACATTCGGGCACGAACGCCACCGATGAGGAGGACATGCATGTCGGAGTTGGAGGTCACCGACGAGGGACACGAGTCGGTCGAGCCCACCTACGCCGAGCACCTTCATCCGGCGCGTCCCCGCACGTTGCGGTTCCGTCCCCGGGTCAAGACGCCGTTCGTGCGGCGCTCGGTCTCCCAGGACGGCCCGGCCAACGGCAGCAACCCCGCCTACGTGGAGTGGTTACGCGCGCAGTCGATGCTGGCCGACGCCAACGAGATCAGCGCGCAGTTCTCCGGCCAGGGCTCGATGTGGCAGAACCCCTACGCGACGCCGAATCCGCGGGGCGCGGTGGACACCGCGTCGGTGTGGTTCACCGCCTACCCGCTGTCGCTGATCACCCGCCCCGACGAATCGTTCCTGCGGGCGATGGCCAGCGAGGACATGTGGAAAGCGTTCGCCGAGATCGGCATCGAGGCCATCCACACCGGCCCGGTCAAGCGCGCGGGTGGCATCTCCGGCTGGCAGTACACGCCCAGCGTCGACGGCCACTTCGACCGGATCGGCACCCAGATCGATCCCGCGTTCGGCACCGAGGACGAGTTCCGGCAGATGTGCGCGACGGCGGCCTGGTACGGCGGCACGATCATCGACGACATCGTGCCCGGCCACACCGGTAAGGGCGCCGATTTCCGGTTGGCCGAGATGAAGTATGCGGACTACCCGGGCATCTACCACATGGTCGAGATCGACCCGCGAGACTGGCACGAGCTGCCCGACGTGCCGGCCGGCGCCG
The DNA here is from genome assembly GCA_040752555.1 of Actinomycetota bacterium. Classification (GTDB taxonomy): domain Bacteria; phylum Actinomycetota; class Actinomycetes; order Mycobacteriales; family Mycobacteriaceae; genus Mycobacterium. The sequence continues at coordinate 326,224 of JBFMGT010000002.1, forward strand.
ACTCGATCAACATCGACGCGGCCACCGAGGAATGGCTGGACAAGGCCGGCTACATCATCGGCCGGCTCCAGCGGGTCATCTTCTACGCCGAGGGCGTCAAAGAGACGAACTGGAGCGTCACCCGTCCCGTCACCGGTGTCGACGGCGTCGAGCGGCGCTGGGTGTATCTGCACTACTTCAAAGACGGTCAACCCTCGATCAACTGGCTCGATCCGTCGTTCGCGGGCATGCGGCTGGTCATCGGCGACGCCTTGCACTCGCTCGCCGACCTGGGCACCGGCGCCCTGCGCCTCGATGCCAACGGCTTCCTCGGTGTGGAAAAGGCGGCCGCAGAAGGTTCTTCGGCATGGTCGGAGGGTCATCCACTGTCGGAGGCCGCCAACCACCTGATCGCCAGCATGGTGCGCAAGGTCGGCGGGTTCACCTTCCAGGAGCTCAACCTCACCATCGACGACATCCGCCAGATCGGCGAAGCCGGTGCCGACCTGTCCTACGACTTCGTCAACCGGCCGGCCTACCACCACGCCCTGGCCACCGGCGACACCGAGTTCCTGCGGCTGACACTGCGTACCACGCTGGAGCTCGGCGTCGATCCCGCGTCGCTGGTGCACGCCCTGCAGAACCACGACGAGCTGACCTACGAACTCCTGCACTGGGAGAACGGGCATCGCGACGACGTCTACACCTTCCGGGGTGAGGAGGTCACCGGTGAGCAGATCGCCGCGACCGTCCGCAGCGATCTGACCGAGCACCTCACCGGACCCGGCGCGCCGTACAACAGAACATTCACCACCAACGGAATCGCGTGCACCACAGCAACGGTGGTCACTGCCGCGCTGGGTGTGACGGATCTCGACGACATCGACGACATCGACCCGATCCGGCGCGCACACCTGTTGCTCGCGATGTTCAACGCGCTGCAGCCGGGGGTGTTCGCGCTGTCGGGCTGGGATCTGGTCGGGATGTTGACGCTGCCGGTTTCCCAGGTCGCCGAGCTGGTCGCCGAGGGCGACACCCGGTGGATCAACCGCGGGGCACACGACCTGATGGGCATCAACCCGAACGCGCGCCAGTCCACCGCGGGAATGCCGGTGGGGCGCAACCTGTATGGGCCCATCCCGGAGCAGCTCGCCGATGAGACGAGCTTCATCCGTCAGTTGCAGGCCATCCTGAAAGTGCGCTCGCACTACGGCGTCGCCACCAGCCGCCAAGTCGACATTCCCGAGGTGTCGCATCGCGGCATGCTGGTGCTGGTGCACGAGCTCGACGGTGAGAGCCGGTTTCAGCTCACGGTGCTCAACTTCGCTCAGGAGCACATCGCAGGCACCGTGCGGTCGGAGCACCTGCCGCCCGGCGCGGTGGTGTCGGACATGTTCAGCGGGCACGAGATCGCCACGGTCGACGATCTGCACAGTTTCGCCACCGAGATGGCACCGCTACACGGGATGTCGCTGTTGGTGGAGGCGCCGGTCACCACGGAGTGACTTGACTGACGTGGACGTAAATGCGTCGGATGCGGGTAATCACTCACGCATGACCGTCATCGGATTTCATTGCTCCCACGAGCAGATCGATCCTGCACAACTTCTACGCGACGTCCAGCGGGCCGAGGAGTGCGGCTTCACCGCGGGAATGTCCTCGGACCACTTCAGTCCGTGGAGCGAACGACAGGGCGAGTCGGGCTTCGCGTGGGCTTTCCTCGGCGCGGCGCTCGCGACCACCGGTCTTCCCTTCGGCGTCGTCAACGCGCCGGGGCAGCGCTATCACCCCGCTGTCGTCGCGCAGGCCATCGCGACGCTGGCGCAGATGTTCCCTGGACGGTTCTGGGCTGCGCTGGGCTCCGGTGAGGCGTCCAACGAGCGGGTCACCGGTGACGCGTGGCCACGCAAGGAAATTCGTGATCAACGGTTGGTCGAGTGCGTCACGGTGATCCGTCGACTGCTACACGGTGAGGAAGTCACCCACGACGGCCTCGTCCACGTCAACCGGGCTCGACTGTGGACGCTGCCAGAGGCCATACCAAACCTGGTGGGTCCGGCGGTGACCCCGCAGACCGCGGCGCGCCACGCCGCCTGGGCGGATGGCCTGATCACGGTCAACCAGCCCGCCGACAAGCTCCAGCGGGTCCTCGACGCGTACCGCGAGGCGGGCGGCCGAGGCCCGGCCCGCCTCCAGATCCACCTCAGTTGGGCGCCCACCGACAACGAGGCGTCGGCCATCGCGCACGATCAGTGGCGCACCAACGTCTTCGACCCACCGGTCTGCTGGGACACCGAGACCGTCGAAGCCTTCGACGTCATCGGGGAGGTGGTGAGCCCCGACCGGGTCGCGGAGGCCGTGCGCGTGTCGAGCGATCTGCAGCAGCACGCCGAGTGGCTCCAGGAGTACATCGATCAGGGTTGGGAGGAGCTGTATCTACACTTCGTGGGCCAACACCAGGCCCCCTTCGTCGAAGCGTTCGGTGAACACGTGCTCCCTCAGCTGTCACCCACCGCCCCGCGACCGGCGACGGCGTCAGCATGAGAAAGATCGAGACGGGCGACCTCTGGTGGAAGAACGCCGTCTTCTACTGCGCCGACATCGAGACGTTCTACGACTGGAACGGCGACGGCTGCGGCGACATCCGGGGGATGACCGAGCGGATCGAGTACCTCTTCGACCTCGGCGTGACCTGCCTGTGGCTGATGCCGTTCTATCCGACCGCAAGGAAGGACGACGGCTACGACATCACCGACTTCTTCGGGGTGGACCCGCGCCTGGGGAATCTGGGCGACTTCGTCGAACTGGTCCGCACCGCCCGCTCCGTCGGAATCAGAGTCGTCGTCGACTTCGTGATGAACCACACCTCGGACGCGCATCCGTGGTTCCGATCCGCGCGACGCAGCAAGGACGACCCGTATCGCGACTACTACGTGTGGAGTGCCACCGAGCCCGCGTCGAGCGCGAAGGACGTCGTCTTCCCCGATCAGGAGGACAGCATCTGGGAACAGGAACCCAGGACCGGTGACTGGTACCTGCACCATTTCTACAAGCATCAGCCTGATCTGAACATCGCCAACCCTGCTGTGCAGGAGGAGATTTCGCGTACCCTCGGGTTCTGGCTGGCGCTCGGGGTCTCGGGGTTCCGGGTCGATGCAGTGCCCTTCCTGTTCGCCGACGACGGCGCGCCGGGGGATCCGGGCACCTTCGATCCCACGCGTTACCTGGGCGACGTGCGCAACTTCGTGACCCGCCGTCTCGGTGACGCTGTGCTGCTCGGCGAGGTGAACGTCCCCTACCGGGAGCAGAAGAAGTTCTTCGGCGGTGCCGACGGAGACGGCCTGAACATGCAGTTCGACTTCATCGGGATGCAGAACATCTTCCTGTCGCTCGCCCGGGGCGACGCTCGACCCATCGCGAAGGCGCTGCGTCAACGCCCGGTCCTCGACATCACCAGTCAATGGGCCAACTTCGTGCGCAACCACGACGAACTGACCCTCGACAAGCTCAGCGACAGCGAGCGTCAGGACGTGTTCGACGCGTTCGGTCCGGACCCGGACATGCAGCTCTACGGCAGAGGGCTGCGGCGCCGGCTCCCGTCGATGCTCGGCGGCGACGAACGGCGGATGCGCATGGCGTATTCACTGGCCTTCTCCCTACCGGGCACGCCGGTGCTGTTCTACGGCGAGGAGATCGGCATGGCCGAAAACCTGGACGTGGCAGGACGATTCGCGGTGCGCACGCCGATGCAGTGGACCTCCGGCGAGAACGGGGGCTTCTCCCGCGCGCACCGTCGTCGGCTGCCCCGCCCGCAGCCCGACGGGCTGTACGGGCCCGATCGCGTCAACGTCGCCGACCAACGCCACGACCACGATTCCTTCTGGTGGTTCATCCGCGACCTCATCTACACCTACCGGCAGCAGCCCGAAATCGGCTGGGCGACCGCCGAGGTGGTCAAGCAACCGCATCGGGCGGTGCTCGCCCACGTCTGTCGGGAGAAGTCGGGTTGGCTGATGCTGGCGCTGCACAATTTCGGCGCCGAATCCGTGATGGTGCCGATCGCCCTGGACGAGCTGGGGCCCGGCTGTAGCCTCGTCGATCTGCTCGACGGCCTCTCGCAGTATCCGGTCGACGAAGAGGGACGTATCGATCTGCAGTTGAACCCTTACGGATATCGGTGGATGCGGCTGCTCCGACCTGGAGAGGACCCGATCATCTGAGGCTGGCTGAGGCACCCACCCAGGTGCAGCGACGCCGCTCAGTCCAGCGGAGCGGTCAACTCGATGTTGATGTCGTCGGGATCCTGAAACGACAGGATCGCGATCCCCGCCTCCTCCAGCACCGTGATCGCGCCGTGAGGAATTCCGGCGTCCGCCAGCGCGCTCTGCGCCGCCGCCAGTTCCGCGCGGTTGGTGACGGCGAAGCTGACGTGATCCAGGCCGGTGTGTGTGGCATCGAACGGACCGCTACCGCCCGGCCGCAACCCGAACAGCGTGCCCTGAGGGGTCTGATACACCGCGCCGCCGAAGAACCGTTCAGGTGACTCCGCGACACCCGGATCGTCGGCCATCGACGATGCGTCCACCGCCAGCGGCCAGCCGAAGACCCTGTCGTAGAACTCCTTGGAGCGCGCGATGTCACTGACGGTGATGCGGACATGCGCGAACCCGCTGCTGTCGACGAGAGCCATACCCTCCGGCATACCCTGCCCGCGTATGTTGCGCCGCCCTGTGGCGCATGGTCACCGAATCGTCACTCGCCGGCCGAGCAGCCTCTCAGTCCTGGACGGCCTTGGCGATGGCCAGGTATCGCGTCACGGCGTCGGGTCGATCGGCCCGCGTCGCGGCACGTACCATCCGCACGATCACCCAGGCCCGGGCCCGGTCTTCATCGAGCCCGGCCACATCGACCAGCGTCCAGAAACGCTGCCGGATGCCGTCGCGGACCCGCCCGGCGACCTCGGCCCAGCGATGCGTCAGCATCGGCGCCACCTCGTCGTTGCGGTCGCCGTTGACCGGCTTCGGATCGACGGCCAGCCACGGTTCGCGGTCGGCGGCGCGCACCGACGCGAAGTGCAGATTGCCGTGCAGCACCACCTCGTCGCCGTCGGCGAGCAGGTCGCGGGCAAGGGCCTGAGCCTGTTCGACCAGCCGGCGCGGCACCCCGGCCGCAGCCGAGGGCTTCGCCGTATCGGCGAGCCAGCGTCGCAGGTCGTCGGTGGCAGAGGCCAGTTGGGGCATCGCCGGGACATGAAGTCGCGCAGAAAGTTTCGCGACGACTTCGCAGGCCTGGGTATCGGTGAGCGTCCGCAGCGTGTCCGGGCCGGTTCGCTCGGTGAGAACCGCGTGGCGGTGCGGGTCCGCGCGGAGCAGTCGGACCGCACCATTGCCGGCCCACCGGCGCAGCACGAGGTGCTCGCCGGCGAACACCGGTGAGCCGATCTTGAGTTGGGCCGGTGCACCGTCGGCGGTGCGCACGGGCGCGGTCAGCGCATCGAGGCTGTGCTCGAGCGCCCCGTCGGCACGCAGCCGCCACTGCTCGATGAGTTCTCCTGCCAGGCTTGACCGGTCGGGCACTACGGCGCGGCCGGGGACTGCTTGGCCTGTTGCTCGGCGGCGTGGTCCTCGATCGCCTTGCCGATGGCGTGCGCGGCGCGGTCCACGAATTCCCGACCGCTCGCGGTGACCCACTCCTGCGACGCCACGGGTGGGGTCAGCTGGCCCGTGAAATGCGGAATGACATACTGCGCGAACAGTTCATAGCTGCGCAGCTTGGCAGCCGGTGCCGCCCAGTCATGATCGAAGAGCAGGAACGCCCCGAATCCGCCGTCGCTGGCTTCGACGAGTTCCTCGATCTTGGCGACCGCGTCGTCGGGGGTGCCGATCACCGCGAAGCCGGTGGCGCGGTTGTTCTCGATGATCTCTTCGACGGTGTCACCCTGCACCGGGCCGGCCGGCAGGATGTGGCTGAAATACCGTGAGAATTCGGCAATCCCGTACGCGACGTCACGCTCGGCCTGTTCCCGCGTTTCGGCCAGATGCATGGGTCCCACGAGGCGCCACTTGGACCGGTCTGCGACGTGGCCGTGCTCGAGTGCGACGTCCTCCCACGTCTTCCAATGCTGCGCCAACAGATCCATGCCCTGCCGGGCGGTCGCGGCGATGGACAGCATCCCGATACCGTGCCTGCCCGCCCCGCGCGGCCCGGTGGGGGAGAAGGAGGCCGCGACCGCGACGTCGAAACAGGGTTGGCTGTAGGGCGCCAGTTGCAGGCGGGCGTCCTGCAGTGTGAAGCCGTCGGTGTGCATGGTCACGGTTTCTCCGCGCAGCAGCCGCATGATCGCCTCGAGACACTGCTCCATGCGGGGACGCTGCGCGTCGGCCGGTATACCCAGCATGTGCGCGTCGGAGGTGAGTTGTCCCGGTCCGCACCCCAGCATCACCCGGCCGCGGGTCAGGTGGTCGAGCAGCACCATGCGGTCGGCGAGCATCAGCGGGTGGTGGTACGGCAGCGAGCTGACGCCGGTGCCGAGCTTGATGTGCTTGGTGCGCTCGGCGGCCACGCCGATCATGACCTCTGGGGAGGCGATGATCTCGAATCCCGCGGAGTGGTGCTCACCGATCCACGCCTCGTGGAAGCCCAACCGGTCCATCGCCACGATCAGGTCCAGATCGCGTTCGATCGCCAGAGTCGGATTCTGTCCGGTGGGGTGAAACGGTGCCATGAAGTTCCCGAAGCGCATCCGCTCATTCTGCGGCCTGACCGGGCTCACCGGGCCTAGATGTCGATGCAACGGGTACAGATGCGGGGCAGGCCGGTCGTCACCGGGCAGGAAGGACAGCTCATGTCATCGGACACCGACACCGCGCGGGGCGCCGACGCCGCAGCGCCGGACAAACTCGCCCGACGCATCACCGGCCCACTGCTCTTCCTCTTCATCCTCGGTGACGTCCTCGGTGCGGGCATCTACGCGTTGATGGGCGTGCTCTCCGAAGAGGTGGGCGGTGTGTTGTGGGCACCGCTGGTGATTGCGTTGGTGCTGGCCTTACTGACCGCCGGGTCGTATGCCGAACTGGTCACCAAGTACCCCCGCGCGGGCGGTGCCGCCGTGTTCGCCGAGCGTGCCTTCGGAAAGCCGCTGCTGTCGTTCCTGGTGGGCTTTTCGATGCTCGCCGCCGGGGTGACCAGTGCCGCCGGGCTGGCGCTGGCGTTCTCCGGCGACTACCTCGCGACGTTCGTCGACGTGCCCGTGGTCCCGGCCGCCCTGGTGTTCCTCGTGCTGGTGGCGTGCCTGAACGCGCGCGGCATCAGCGAATCGCTGAAAACCAACGTGGTGATGACGGTCATCGAGCTGTCCGGCCTGCTGATCGTGATCGCCGTGGTGGCCGTGATGCTGGGCCGAGGCCAGGGCGACGTCGGCCGCGTCGTCGAATTCCCCGACGGGTCGACCCCGGCGCTGGCGATCCTGGGCGGCGCGATCATCGCCTACTACTCCTTCGTCGGCTTCGAGACCTCGGCCAATGTCGTGGAGGAGATCAAAGACCCCAGCCGGGTGTATCCGCGGGCGCTGTTCGGCGCGCTCATCACCGCAGGGGTGATGTACGCGCTGGTCGGGTTGGCCAGCGCGATCGCCCTCCCGGCGGGCGAACTCTCGCAGTCCTCCGGCCCACTGCTGGCGGTCGTCGCCGCATCCGGGGTGGGGGTGCCCGACTGGGTGTTCAGTCTCATCGCGCTGATCGCCGTCGCCAACGGCGCGTTGCTGACGATGATCATGTCCAGCCGGCTGACCTACGGCATGGCCGAGCAGGGCCTGCTGCCCGGCGTGCTGACCCGGGTGTTGCCCCGCCGCCGCACCCCGTGGGTGGCAATCGTCGCGACCACCGCGGTGGCGATGGTGCTCACGCTGATCGGTGACCTGTCCACGTTGGCCGAGACCGTGGTGTTGCTGCTGCTGTTCGTCTTCCTGTCGACCAACATCGCGGTGCTGGTGCTGCGGCGCGACGAGGTCGCGCACCCGCACTTTCGGGTGTGGACATTCGTGCCGGTGCTCGGTGTCGGTTCGTGCCTCCTGCTGCTGACCCAGCAGAGCGGCCAGGTGTGGCTGTTCGCCGGTGTCCTGCTGTTGGTCGGCGTGGTGCTGTACGTCATCGCGCGCCTGGTCACCCGACGGCAGGGGGCCAGGGCGCGCGAGACGTCCGACTGAGCGTTCTACTGCGGGGCGGACGGGCGGGCAAGGAGGCCCGCCTCCTGGGCCCGCCGCACAGCGTCGCGCCGACTCGTCGCGCCCAGCTTGCCGAGGATCGCCGAGACGTGGTGGTCGACCGTTTTCACCGACAGGAACAGCCGCTCGGCGAGCTCGGCATTGGTCAGTCCGTCGCCGAGCAGGCGCAGCACGTCGACCTGCCGGCTGGTCAGCCCAGCGGGGTTGGCCAGCGTGCTGGTGCGCCGCGGTCCAGGGACGGTGGGCACGCCTGACGCGCGCAGGTCGGCGCGCACTTTTGCGGCAACGGCGTCGGCGCCCAGCCGATCCAAGGTGTCGAGCGCACGACGGGACGACACCGGATCGGAGGCATCACAGCGCGCGAGCGCCGCGTCGTACGGCGTCGACAGGGCCTCGAACGCCTCGGCCGCGGTGTCGAAGTGGCCGCCGAGCAGCGCCGCGTAAGGCGCGGCGATGCCCGCCGTGTCGGCCACCGGCATGCCCAGCCGGTGCAGCCATACGGCGAGCTCGCCGCGCGCCCATTCCAGCCCGGTGTGAGAAACACTGTCCCGCAGCAGAACACGGCACTGCTCGAGGCGAGGGTCAGGCTGGCCGGTGAGCCAGCTGCGCTCGGCGAATGCCGAAGCCACGGGGAGCATCCGGATCGGTTCGCCGAAGCGATCGGCCAGCTCCCAGGCCTGGTCGATCGAGCCGCCATCGTGGCCGTGACGGCGCAGCGCGACCAGGCCCCGGATGAGTAGTGGCCACACCCGGGCCAGCGGAGCGCTCGGATATCCCAGCACTGATTCCGTGTCGACCAACGCCGCGTCCCAGTCGCCGGTGAGCAGACTCAGGCGGCTGCGGGAACCGACCTGGACCATGCGGCAGATCGGCAGGTCGTGTTCGACCATGAGGGGAACGCTGCGGCCCAGAAGCTCCGCCGCCGCGCCGAGACGCCGTTGCTCGACGTCGAAGTGGGTGAGGTTGGTGTAACCGCTGGAGTAGATCTCATCGATGTGCCGCGGCGCCGCTGAGAGCACCGCCAACAACCTGTCTCGCGACCCCGCCTCACCGGAGAGGATGCCGCAGTACTGGCTGATGAGCTCCACCCTGGCCAGGAGATCGGAATCGGCGACAACCGAGGCGATGTCGCGGGCGCGCGGCAGGATGCGCTCAGCTTCTTGGATGCGGTTGGCCTGCACCGCGAGATAGGCCTGCATCGCCAGACCGTGGCCGAGCTGGCACAGCTGCGTCGAATCATGTTTCTCCGCAACGCGTTTCAGCGTATCGACTGCGTCGGTGGCGTGTTGGTCGGCCGCCCCGCGATTGCCGCTGTACCACTCGTAGACAGCCAGGGCGTGATGGTTGGCGCTCACCGCGGCCAACGCGCCCAGGGTGCGGCGCAGCAGAAGGGCTCGCTGGCTGGCGGCGATAGCGTCGGCGAGCCGGTCGGTCAGGTAGTACTCGGCGGCGAGCAACTCGAGCAGCTCTGCCTCGACGGCCTCGTCGATACTGACGCCGCGCTGCAGGGCGAGTTCGAAGAACTCACATGCCTGGGTGTGCGCCCCGGTCCGCGCGGCCGCCCGGCCGGCGTCCTCCGCGGCCGCGACGGCCAGCGTCATGTCGCCGGCCGCGAGCGCGTGGTGGGTGAGCACCGCGGGGTCCGGCGTCGCGACAGTGCGCAGGGCCTCGACGAATCTGCGGTGCAGACCGGGTTCCGCACCCGGCGGGAGGACGCCGGTGACGGCGCGCCGGCACAGGTCATGGCGAAACGCCACGCCACGGGCGTCGCGGCGGATCAGCTTCGCCCGGTCTGCCGCGCGTAGGGCAGGCAGCGTGACACCGAGCGCGACGAGCAGCTGATCGGGGATTGCGCCCGGGGCGCAGGTCAACAGATGGAGGAGGTCCCAGGAACCGGCGTCGAGGGCCGCGGTGCGGGCCAGGATCGCATCGCGCACCGTTGTCGGCAGCTCGGCGCTGTCGGCAGCATCCTGGTCGAGCATCTCGCACACGAAAAACGCGTTACCGCCGGTGATCCGGTGCAGCCACACCGGATCGACGGCCCGCTCACCCACCAGGGCGGTGACAGCGTCCACGTCCAGAGGGGGAAGGCTGAGCGAGCGCGCGTGCGCCGAGCGGGCAACATCTCCGAGAAGTCCGCGCAGCGGGTGGGACAGGTCGACTTCGTCGTCGCGCAGGATGCCGACGATCAGCAGGGTCGACTGTGCGGCGCGGCGCAGCAGGAACCGGCACAGGTCGAGGGTGGCTTGATCGGCCCACTGGAGATCGTCGAGCACCAGAATCGCCGGCGGGCTGCGCAGTTCGTCGAACATCGACACGAAGATGTCGTAGGGCGCTTGACCCTCGGCCAGTTGCCGGCGCGTGGCCGGGCCCAGGTCGCGCGCGACATCGTGCAGCGGCCCGAGCGGTCGCGGCGTGGACAGGGGATCGCACGCGCCCCACAGCACCCGGGTGTGCGCACCGACTCCAGCGACGAACTCCTCGACGAATGTCGTCTTGCCCGCGCCCGACTCTCCGCAGACCAGCACCGCGCCGCCATGTCCGGCGCGCGCCCTGGCCTGCATGGCCGCGAGCTGCTCGTGCTGCCGCTCGCGACCGGTGAGCGTCACCGGCCGATCGTATCGACAAACCGTGGACCGTCATGCGGGGAAACAGGACGGAAATAGGGAGGTTCCCCCGATGACCGCGACGGCCGGCTCGGTCAGAGTCGAGGGCGTCCGGCACCTGCCGCACAGAAGAGACCACGAACAGGAGAGACCCATGCAGAGATTCCTCATCGAACGACACATCCCCGGGGCATCGGAGCTCACCGAGGAGCAGCTCGCGACGATCGCCTGCACGTCCAACGCCGCAGTCGACTCTCTCGGCGTCCCGTACCGCTGGGTGACCAGCTACGTCGCCGGGGACAAGATCTACTGCGTGCACGAGGCGGAGGACGAGGAGGCCATCACAGAGCATGCCCGTCGTGGCGGCTTCCCCGCCGACGTGGTGGTCCGGATCGCCCACGAGTTCGGCCCGCACACGGCGGAATCGGCCCCGACATGCGTTGCGGGATCATGACATCTGGATAGAAGCCCGATGCGGCGGACGCGCGATGGGATACTGGTGCAATGCCGGATTCCTCCCGCGCGCCCACCTTCGCTTCCGGGCGGCCCTCGTCATCGACAGGTGAGCTGCCTGCCGGCGGCTTCCGCTTCTGGTTCGTCGGGCAACGCTGGGAGTGGTCCGACGAGGTCGCGCGCATGCACGGGTACGAACCCGGTACGGTGTCGCCGACCACCGAGCTGTTGCTGTCGCACAAGCACCCCGACGACCGGCGCCACGTCCAGGAGTTACTGGATCACGCCCTGCACTTCGGTGGGTCGTTCAACAGCAAGCACCGCTTTCTCGACACGCGGGGCGTCGAGCACGATGTCCTCGTGATCGCCGACCGGATCTACGACCAGGACGGCGCGGTGGTCGGCACCGAAGGATATTACGTCGACCTGACCGAAACCCTCGACCGAGAACGGCGCGCGGCGCTCGACGAGTCGTTGCCCGATCTGTTCGCAGCCAGAGCCGCGATCGAACAGGCCAAGGGCGCGCTGATGCTGGTCTACGGCGTCGACGCCGACCAGGCCTTCAAGCTGTTGATGTGGCGATCGCAGCAGACCAACACGAAACTGCGGGCGCTGGCGGCGCAGCTGGTGGCCGAACTGCACACCGCGGCGGTCGACAACGCCGGACTGCGCCGCCACTTCGACCATCTGATGCTGACCGTGCACGAGCGCGTCGACACGAGTCCGCAGCGTCGATGACGGTGAGTGTTGTTAGTGGGGCCGGTGATGGCGTATATGAAGGTGCGTGGGGCAGCTGGACGTCGAACAGGATGCTGACGGTGACGCGGTGGTGGTGTGCGTCCGCGGTGAAGTCGATTCGAATTCAGTCGACGCGCTCCTCGTCGCACTCGAACGTGGTCTGTCCGCCGGCGCCACCGCGCCTGCGAAGACGTTGATCGTCGAGCTGGTGAAAGTGACGTATTTCGGCAGCGCCGGTCTGAACGCCGTACTGAGCTGTTATGAACGCGGTCTGGCCGAGGGTGTCGCCGTTCGGGTGGTTGCCACCAATCCGGAGGTGATCCGCCCGATCGAGGTGACGAAGCTGGATAACGTGCTGCGTCCCTACCCCTCCGTCGCCGAGGCGTTGGCCGCGGATCCCGGTCCGCCGTGACGACCCCCGGCTTGTTCATCGAAGGCGGGGAGATCGGCCGGGACCTCGCCCTGGTCGATTGGTCCGCCACTCCGCTGGGCGAGCCCGAAGGGTGGGCGCAGAGCCTGCAGACCGCCGTCAGCATCCTGCTCTCCTCGCGGTTCTCGATGTGGATGGCGTGGGGGCCGGAGCTGACCTTCTTCTGTAACGAGGCGTATCGCCGGGACACGTTGGCGCGCAAATACCCCTGGGCGCTCGGCCGGCCCGCGCGAGAAGTCTGGGCGGAGATCTGGGCCGACATCTATCCCCGCATCGAGCACGTGATGTCCACTGGCGACGCGACGTGGGATGCCGCCTTGCTGCTGTTCCTCGAGCGGTCCGGTTATCCGGAGGAGACGTATCACACGTTCTCCTACAGTCCCTTGCGCGACGACGCCGGCACCGTGGTCGGCATGTTGTGCGTGGTCAGCGAGGACACCGTGCAGGTCATCGGCGAGCGCCGGATGGCCACTCTGCGCGATCTGGGGTCCGACCCCTCCGTGGCCCGCACCGAGACGGAGATCCTGGCGTTCGTCGACCGGCAACTGAGCCAGAACCTGCGGGACCTGCCGTTCACTCTGACCTATCTGTTCGACCCCGACGGGACGGCACACCTGGCCGGGACGAGCGGGATCGGGGTGGACCATCCCGCGGCGGCCGCCGTCGTCGAGCAGCACGGCGGAATATGGCCTGCCGCCCCGCCTGCGGCCGGTGAGACGGTCGTGGTCGACCTCGACGACTTTCCGCCCATGCCGACCGGTGCCTGGCGAGAGCCGCCCACGCAGGCGTTGATCAGCCCGCTGCTGCAGCAGGGCGGCGCCCCGATGGGTTTCCTGGTGGCCGGCCTGAACCGCTATCGGCCTCTCGACGAGAGCTACCGCGGTTTCGTCACGTTGGTGGCGGGCCACATCGCGGCCGGCGTCAGCCTGGCCCGCAGCTATCGCGCCCAACAACGCCGGGCCGAGGAACTGGCCGAACTCGACCGAGCGAAGACCACCTTCTTTTCCAACATCAGCCATGAGTTCCGCACCCCCCTGACCCTGATCCTCGATCCCGTCGCCGAACTTCGCCGCCGCGGGGACGTCGACGCCGCGACGCGTGAGGAACTCGATGTCGTGTGGCGCAACGGTTTACGGCTCACCAAGCTGGTGAACACGCTGCTCGACTTCTCACGCATCGAAGCCGGCAGAGCCCAGGCCACCTATGTGCCCGTCGACATCGGCGCGGCCACCGCAGAGTTGGCGAGCGTGTTCCGCTCGGCCGTGGAGCGGGCCGGGCTGAGCTACTCGGTGGACTGCGCGAGCCTCGACGAGCCCGTCTACGTCGACGTGGACATGTGGGAGAAGGTCGTCTTCAACCTGCTGTCCAACGCGGTCAAATTCACGTTCCAGGGCTCGATTTCGGTCGCCGTCCGTCGCGACGGCGAGCGGGCCTTGATCACCGTGTCCGACACCGGGGTCGGAGTGCCGGTCGAGGAGATGCCGCGGCTGTTCGAGCGCTTCCACCGGATCGAGAACGTCGCTGCCCGGTCACACGAGGGCAGTGGCATCGGGCTGGCGTTGGTCAAGGAACTCGTCGAGTTGCACGGCGGCACCATCGATGCCGACAGCACGCACGGCGTCGGCACCACCTTCAGTATCCGGCTGCCATTCGGCACGGCGCATCTGCCCGCGGAGGCGATCGCGGCGTCGCCGGCGCGGCGCCTCGGCGCCTCGGCGGACGCCTACGTCGAGGAGGCCATGCGCTGGGATGTCGGCGCTGAGGGCGAAAACGCTTCTGCAACACAGCGATCCGCGCCTACCCTGGTGCCTGCCGCGACGCCAGGGGGGCCGGTCCGGGTGCTGATCGCCGACGACAATGCCGACATGCGCGACTATCTGACCCGGCTGCTGCAGTCCGACGGCTATCAGGTCGAGGCGGTCAGCGACGGGGTGCGGGCGCTGGAATCGGTGCGTGCCGATCCGCCGGAAATCGTGATCAGCGACGTCATGATGCCAGGCCTCGACGGACTCGCGTTGGTGTCCGCGCTGCGCGCCGACCGCCGTACCGTGGCGGTACCGGTGCTGTTGCTCTCCGCTCGTGCCGGGCAGGAGGCGTCCATCAGCGGTCTGCAGGCAGGGGCGGACGACTATCTGGTCAAGCCGTTCGCCGCCGCCGAACTGCTGGCCCGGGTACGCACCAACGTCGAACTCGCCCGCCTGCGCGATCACCACGCGCGGTGGCGCAGCGCGCTCGTCGACTCCCTGCAGGAAGCCTTTTTCGTCTGTGACGAGGAAGGCGCGGTCATCGAGATCAACGGTGCGTTCACCGACATCTTGGGATTCGACGCGTCGGGGCTGCCGTACCGGCCGATGTACCCGTGGTGGCCATCGGCCGACACCGACGCCGACGCCCATCGCGAGGTCACCGAGGCGTTCGGCAACCTGATGGGTCAACCCCACGGCACCATCAACGAGGTTCCGGTCACCCACCGCGACGGCCACCGACTCTGGGTCACAGCGACGTTCACCCACGCCGAGGACCCCGACACCGGCCGCAACGTGGCGGTGGGAACGATGCGCGACGTCACCGCAGAGCACTACGTGGTGCAGCGCGAGTCCGCCCTGGCCTCGCTCAGTGACGCTCTGGCGCAAGCAGATACGCTCGACGACGCGGTGCGTAACGCTGCCGAGCAATTGCAGGCCGTCTGGCACGCCAGGCGGGTGATCGCAGCGACACTGCCGGCTCACGAAGTCGAACCCTTCTCGTACACACCGGATGTCGTCTGCATCGAGGAAGGCATCGGGCAGGGCGGTGTGGGCTGGGACAGGCTCCCCCCGCAGACGCGGCAGGCCGTCACCGCAATCCGCGACCACGACCTGCTCGACCCTGCGACGGCTGAGCCCGGGTCGGCCGGTGTGGCCTTGCAACACCCCCGCGGCGTGTTGGTGATCTACATCGAACTGTTCGAACAGCGCCGCTTCACCACCGAGGACCACACCCTGCTCACGGTGCTGGCGGGCCGGCTCGGCCAGGGTCTGCAGCGGGTGCACCAGATCGACCAGCAACGGGAGACCGCGCTGGCGTTACAGCACGCGATCCTGGGACCGGCGCTGTCCACGGGTTTCGCGGTGCGCTATGAACCCGCCACCCGACCGCTGCAGGTCGGCGGGGACTGGTACGACGTCGTCGACCTCGACGACGGCCGGATCGGATTGATCGTGGGCGATTGTGTCGGGCACGGGTTGGCCGCCGCGACCGTCATGGGGCAGCTGCGCAGCGCCTGCCGGGCGCTGCTGCTCGAGCATCCGAGCCCGGCGGCGGCGCTCTCCGGACTGGACCGCTTCGCGGCCCGATTGCCCGGCGCGCGCTGCACCACCGCGTTCTGCGCTGTGCTCACGCCCGGCACCGGCGAACTGACGTACTCCTGCGCCGGGCATCCGCCGCCTATCTTGGTACGGGCCGACCGCGCGACGGAACTTCTCGACGGCGCCCGCTCGACCCCGCTGGGCGTCAGGTACGCCGAGTCCCGGCCCGAGACAAGCGTCACCATGCCACCACGCGCCACGTTGCTGCTCTACACCGACGGCCTCGTCGAGCGGCGCCGCGAATCGATCGACGACGGCATCGCGCGGGCCACCGACGTCGTCGGAGCCCACCGTGGCATCGCCCTGGACGACCTCGCCGACATGATCATGACCGGGCTGGCCCCCGACGGCGGCTATGACGACGACGTGGCCGTGCTGCTGTATCGCCAGCCGTCGCCCCTGGAACTCGACATGAGCGCCGACGTGGGTGAGCTGGCGCCCAGCCGGGCCGCTCTGCGTGGCTGGCTCGACAGTGCAGGCATCACCTCCGAACAGTCCCTCGATGTGTTGATCGCGGTGGGGGAGGCGCTGGCCAACGCCATCGAGCACGGCCACCGCGACGATCCGGGGGGAACGGTGAGCCTGCGCGCCAGTGCGTTCGCCGATCACCTCGATGTGACCGTTCGCGACACCGGCTCCTGGAAGCCGCCGGCGGCGTCGCCGGCGCTGCACCGAGGACGCGGCTTGGGGCTGATGCGGGCGTTGATGCAGGATGTCCGCATCGACTCCCAGCCCACCGGCACCACGGTGCACATGCAGACGAGGATCGGCTGATGGCCACTCCGTTGCGGCTGCACACCGGCCCCGGCGAAGACGGCACCACGGTGGTCAGAGCGGCCGGGGAACTCGACCTGAGCAACGTCGCGCAGTTCTCCGAGGCCCTCGACACCGCGGTGCGCAGCGGCGCCGACGGCACGCCCGTCCGGGTCGACCTCACCCGCATCGAGTATCTGGACAGCGGCGCCATCAACGTGCTGTTCGATCACGCCGACTCGATCGACGTGCTCGTCAACCCCGTCCTCATGTCGGTGTTGACGATCAGCGGGCTGGTCAAGGTCACCACGGTCGCCGCGGCGCCGGCGGAGTGAATCAGCCGCCGGCCTGCCGGCGGGCCCGGGCACGCCGCTTGCCTTCGTGCATCGCCGCGACTCGGGCGACCGGGATCGTCCTGCCGTGGGCGATGAGCTCGGTGGGCAACCGCTGGGCGGCCGGCATCGCCTCTGCCCACGGATCGCCCCCACCCACCTGCGCCAGGGCCGTGGTGATGGTGAAGTCCGACGGATGCACGCGGTCCAACTCCGACCACGCAACGGGAAACGACACCGGTGTCCCCGGCCGCAGCCGCGGGCTGTAGGCCGCCGCCACCGTGGCCCCGCCGGCGCGGGTGGCATCGATGAACACTTTGCCGGCACGATCGGAGACGATGAACGCGGTGGTCGCGATCGTCGGATCGAGAGCCTCGGCGCGCGCCGCGAGCGCCCGGGTGGCTGCGGCGACGTCGTCGGCCGCGGCAGTGCCGTCGACAGGGACGAACACGTGCAGTCCCCGGGAACCGCTGGTCTTCACCGCGCCCGTCAACCCCTCGTCCTGGAGTGCCTGTCGAACCAGCCCGGCGACCGCGACCACGGCGGCGAAGTCGTCGCCGTCCGGCGGATCGAGGTCGAGGATCAGGTGCGTGGGGTGGTGGACGTCCCCGGCCAGACCCAGCGCGGGGTGGTATTCGACCGCGCGCTGGTTGGCCAACCACAACAGCGTGCGCCGGTCGTTGCAGAGGGCGTAGGAGATCTCCCGGTGCGAAGCCTCGGCCCACACGGGGACGGTTCGCACCCACTCGGGCGTGTACTTCGGCACGTTCTTCTGCATGAACGGGGCGCGGCCGCGCAGCGCGCGCAGCACCGTCAGCGGGCGGTCGGTCAGGACGGGCAGGATGCGGTCGGCCACGGCGTCGAGATAGTCGACGAGGTCGCGCTTGGTCGCTCCGGACTCCTCGGCGAGTGGCTGATCGAGGTTGCTGAGGTCGACCCCGGCACGCTGCTCTGCGGGCATCAGTCGCAGTGCTCCGCCGCCATCACTCCACACTACGGACGCAACGGTGACGTTCTCCGGCGTCGGGCATGGGCAAAGCGGCGAACCGGTAACGTCTGCCGGATTGACAGCGAATGTTTTGATTGGCTAGTTGTAGGGTTCCCGGCGCGCCGGGTGATGCGCGGGCGGCCCCACGTTGTGGGCCTGGAATGGGCGAGGTCAGGCTTGATGGGGGCGGTACACGATGGCCAATGAGCACTCGGGAGTGGCGCGGGTGATCCGCGCGCTCGCCGTGCCCATTCTGCTCGGCTGGCTCCTGCTCACCGTCGCCACCAACGTGTTCGTGCCGTCGCTGGAGAAGGTCGGCGAAGACCGCACCGTCGGCCTGGCCGCCAAAGACGGTCCCGCGTACATCTCCATGAAACAGATCGGAGCGAACTTCGAGGAGTTCGACTCCGACAGCACCGCGATGATCGTGCTCGAAGGTGATCACCCCCTCGGCGACGAGGCCCACCGCTACTACGACACGCTGATCGACAAGCTCGAGGCCGACACCACCCACATCCAGCACGTCGCCGACTTCTGGAGTGACCCGCTGACCGCGGCCGGGGCGCAGAGCGCCGACGGCAAAGCCGCCTACGTGCAGGTGTACCTGCACGGCAACCAGGGTGAGCCGCTGGCCAACGAATCCGTGGCCGCGGTGCGCGAGATCATCGACTCGACGCCGCCGCCGCCCGGCATGCAGACCTACGTCACCGGGCCTGCGCCGCTCATCGCCGACCAGCACCATGCCGGCGACAAGAGCATCTTCCGGGTCACGCTGATCACGATCGGCGTGATCGCGGTGATGCTGCTGCTGGTCTACCGGTCCGTCGTGACGATGCTGCTGATCTTGTTCATGGTGTTCATCGAACTCGGTGCAGCACGCGGCATCGTCGCGTTCCTGGCGATCAACGACATCATCGGGCTCTCGACGTTCGCGGTGAACCTTCTGGTGCTGATGGTGATCGCAGCAGGCACGGACTACGCCATCTTCGCGATCGGCCGCTATCAGGAAGCACTCGGCGCCGGCCAGGACCGGGTGACGGCGTTTTACACCATGTTCAACGGCACCGCTCACGTCATCCTCGGCTCGGGGTTGACGATCGCCGGCGCCATGTCGTGCCTGAGTTTCACCCGGCTGCCGTACTTCAATTCCCTCGGTGTGCCCTGCGCGGTGGGCACCCTGGTGGCGGTGTTGGCCGCGATGACACTGGGACCCGCGGTGGTCGTGGTCGCGAGCCGCTTCGGCGCCTTCACCCCTAAGCGGGCCATCAGTTCCCGCGGCTGGCGGCGCATCGGCACGATGGTCGTGCGGTGGCCCGGACCGGTGCTGGCCGCGACCCTGGCCCTTGCTCTCGTCGGCCTGGTGACGCTGCCCGGCTACAAGACCAACTACGACGCCCGCAACTACCTGCCTGAGGACATCCCCGCCAACATCGGCTACGCCGCGGCCGACCGCCATTTCGGCAGCGCTCGGATGAACCCGGAACTGCTGATGGTGCAGAGCGACCACGACCTACGCAACCCAGCGGACTTCCTCGTCATCGACAAGATCGCCAAGGCATTGTTCCGGGTGCCCGGTGTCGCGCGCGTGCAGACGATCACCCGGCCCGATGGAAAGCCGATCAAGCACAGCACCATCCCGTTCCAGATGAGCATGCAGGGCACGCTCACGCAGCTGAACCAGAAGTATCAGCAGGACCGGATGGCCGACATGCTCGTCCAGGCCGACGAGATACAGAAGACGATCGACACGATGCAGAAGATGTACAGCATCACCCAGCAGATGCGCGACACCACCCATCAGATGGTGCTGAAGACCAAAGACACCGCGGTCGACGTCGCCACGTTGCGAGACAACATCGCCGACTTCGACGATTTCATCCGGCCGTTGCGCAGCTATTTCTACTGGGAACCGCACTGCTACAACATCCCGGTCTGCTGGGCCATCCGGTCGGTGTTCGACACCCTCGACGGCATCAACACGATGAGCGACGACATCGCCAACATCGTCCCCGACCTCGAACGTCTCGACACGCTGATGCCGCAACTCGTTGAGCTGCTGCCCAGTCAGATCGAGACCATGCGGTCGATGAAATCGATGATGCTGACGATGTATCAGTCGCAAAAGGGCATGCAGGACCAGATGGCGGCACAGCAGGAGAACTCGTCGGCGATGGGCGAGGCGTTCGACGACTCCCGCAACGACGATTCGTTCTATCTGCCGCCAGAGGTGTTCACGAACAAGGACTTCCAGCGCGGCATCGAGCAGTTCATCTCGCCCGACGGCAAATCCGTGCGCTTCATCATCAGCCACGAAGGCGACCCGGCGACCGTCGAAGGACTCGACAAGGTCGACCCGATCAAGACGGCGGCCAAGGAGGCGATCAAGGGCACGCCGCTGGAAGGGTCGAAGGTGTTCCTCGCCGGGACCGCGGCCACTTACAAGGACATGAGGGACGGGTCGCAGTACGACCTGTTGATTGCCGGAATCGCAGCTGTCACATTGATTTTCGTCATCATGCTGATCATCACGCGCAGCGCGATCGCCGCGGCGGTGATCGTCGGCACCGTGCTGCTGTCCCTCGGCGCATCGTTCGGTCTGTCGATTCTGCTCTGGCAGCACCTGCTGGGTCTCGAGCTGCACTGGATGGTGTTGCCGATGTCGGTGATCCTGCTGCTCGCCGTCGGTTCGGACTACAACCTGCTACTCGTGTCGCGATTCAAGGAAGAAAAGGAAGGCGGTCTGAAGACCGGCATCATCCGCGCGATGGCGGGCACCGGGTCGGTGGTCACCTCGGCGGGGCTGGTGTTCGCGTTCACGATGGCTTCGTTCGCGTTCAGCGATTTGGCCGTGATGGCCCAGGTCGGCACGACGATCGCGTTGGGGCTGCTGTTCGACACCTTGATCGTGCGGTCGTTCATGACGCCGGCGATGGCGACGATGCTGGGCCGCTGGTTCTGGTGGCCGCAGCACGTGCCGAGTCCCGCGTCGCAGCGCAGGCTCGCCGCGCTCAGGAGGTAGCGGCGAGCTTGCCGATCGGCGTGCTGTCCAGATGAGCCAGCAGGTCGGCGGCGTTCTCGAACACCGCGACAGCTCCGGCTTCCGTCAGCTCGCTGCGCGACACCCCGCCCGAGAGCACGCCGAGCGAGGTCAGCTCGGCCCGCCGCGCGGCTTCACAATCCCACACCGCGTCGCCGACGAAGACAGCGTCGGCCGCTGTGACGCCGGCTCGCTGCAGCGCGACCTCGACGATGTCGGGTTGGGGCTTGGCGGTGTCCACGTCGGCGGACGACGTGACTGCGGAAACGACGTCATCGCAGTCGAGAACCTCACGGAGGACGCGTAATTCGTCCTCGGGTGCGGAGGTGGCCAGCACCACCTGGAGACCGAGATCGGCCACCCGCCGCAGCAGTTCGCGCGCCCCGGGCAGGGGAGTGAGTAGGTGAGTGCTCTCCTGGTAGAAGGCGCTGTGCCGGTCCTTGAGCTGGTCGAGCTGACCCTGGCCGGCGTCGTCACCGGCCAGGGTCTTCACCAACGTCGTGCCGTCCATCCCGATGCACCGGTGGATGCGCCACGCCTCGACGGGTACGCCTTCTTCGTCGAAGGCGCGGATCCAGGCGTAGACGTGCAGATAGTTCGAATCCACCAGGGTGCCGTCGACGTCGAACAGCACAGCTGGCTGGGCAGAGGTCATCGACCGGCTCAGGGAACCGAGACGCAGCCGACGCCGGGCACGCAGCCGCCGCCGCCGCCGGGGCCGCCGCTACCCGTTGGTCCGCCGGGGATGGAGCCGCCGCCGCCCGCGGGTCCGCCGCTGCCGGTCGGGCCGCCGGGGATGGCGCCGCCGCCACCGCCGGGGCCGCCGCTGCCCGTGGGCCCGCCGGGGATGGCGCCGCCGCCACCATCGGGTCCGCCGCCGCCGGTCGGGCCGCCGGGGATCGCGCCGCCGCCGCCATCGGCGCCACCGCCACCGGTGGCCCCGCCGGGGGCCGGACTGGTGGTCATCGTCGGCGCGGTGCTGGCCGGCGTCGTCGTGGTGGCGCTGCTGGTCTCCGTGGTCGAGGTGGTGCTGGTCGACTCGCCGCTGTCACCGCCGCCGCAGCCGACGGCGAATACCAGCAGTGTCGCACCGCCGAACACGGCCAGTGCTGTCCTCGGATGGGATTTCATGGACCACCAATCTGTCGAAGGGTGTTCCGCAGATACCCGAGCCTGTGCGGCTCGAAACTCAGTGCGCTAGGCCGAGGCGCCGTCGGTGGCGGTCCCACGCGGGTGGCGCGGGGTGCGTGGCGTTGCTGCTGCGTCATCGCGGTGGCGCGCGGTTGCCCCGGCCCGTGCGGGGGTGCGCTTGTCGTCGTCCGAGGGCCCGCCGCCGTCGCGGCTCTCGGCTCGTCGGGTCGGATGCTCGTCGGCAGGCGCATCGTCGGTTCCGGCATCCGCCTGCACCGCTGGTGTCGGATCGTCCAGATCGGGGGCGGCGGCGGGCTCGGCCAGGGCGGTGGTCTCCGATGGCGGGGCGGCGACCATGTCGCCGATGTCGCGCAGGGAGTGGATCAGATAGTCGACCGGGCCCGAGAGTTCGTCGCTCACAGGCGCTTCCACGACGGAGCCGAGCAAACCGAAGTACTCGTCGTGCTGGCCGTCAACCCGCCCGTTGAGCAGTCCGTCCACGGTGCGGGCCGGCAGGTTCACCAGCCCGGTGGCGACGCGGACGGGATCGAGGTCTGTCGCCGCGTCGACGACCTCGGCCGCGCTGGCACCGCCGGCCAGCACACCACTGGCCGCGGGGACGGCCAGCCGGACCAGCAGACTGCTGCCGGTCTGGAACGGTTCTCCGCTGCCGACCACGCGCCCCAGACTGGCCACCGGCTGGTTCATCGCCGAAAAGGTGGCGTGTGCGAACGCCTCGGGGTCCAGTTCGGCCGCGGCTCGCAGAACGCCGACCACAGCGCGGTGCTGACTGTCGGCGATCGCCCGGACCACCGGCAACGGATCGTCGAAGTACTCGCCCGCGAGATGCCCGGCGTTGGTCAGCGATCGGGTCAGTACCTCGGGGTAGTACTGCAGCGGGCTCTGTGTCACAGTCCGCGTCGCTGCTGTGTTCTCTACGCGCAGTTCGCTTTTCGAAACCGACTGGGTGGACGCCACCGGCATCACGCCGACGCCGAGGGTCGCCACCGCCACCGTCAGCCACGGACGAACGGACTTCGGCATGTCGCACCCCCTGCGTGTCGAAGACCCCGTCGCACTGCTCCCGGACTCCGACGATTTCAGCGCAAAGTAGCACGTGGCCCTGACAGCGGGCGATCGATTATCACGCGGTGCGGGCGACACGCTCCACAGGCGGCACGGCCCGTCGACGCCGGTGCCGTTGGCGCGTGTTGCCGGTGGCGCCGATGGCTCGACCGGCGGTCGCGCCTGAGAGAGTCCTGGACAACCACTGCGGGTACCCTTCGGCCATGACCGCACGTGCGATCAGGAGTATCCGGTGAGCGGGGGACTGTTCGCCCTGCTCGACGACGTGGCCGCACTGGCTCGCCTGGCGGCAGCCTCGGTCGACGATCTCGGCGCGGCCGCGGGGCGGGCGACGGCCAAGGCAGCCGGCGTGGTCATCGACGACACCGCGGTCACCCCGCAGTATGTGCACGGCATCACCGCCGAGCGGGAGCTGCCGATCATCAAGCGCATCGCCATCGGCTCCCTGCGCAACAAGATCGTGTTCATCCTGCCGGCAGCCCTGCTGCTCAGTCAGTTCGCGCCATGGCTGCTCACCCCGATCCTCATGCTCGGCGCGACCTACCTCTGTTACGAGGGTGCAGAAAAGGTGTTCGGCAGGCTTCTCGGGCACGAGCACCACGGCACCGTGGCCGCCCAGGGTCCCGATGCCGAAAAACAAATGGTGGCCGGCGCCATCCGCACCGACTTCATCCTCTCAGCCGAGATCATGGTGATCGCGTTGAACGAGGTTGCTGCTGAGTCATTTTGGCCGCGACTGATCATCCTCCTCGTCGTTGCGGTGGTGATCACCGCCGCGGTCTACGGCGTGGTGGCCGGCATCGTCAAGATGGACGACGTCGGACTGAGCCTCACCCAGCGCTCCAGCGGCTTCGTCCAGCGCGTCGGCCGCGGGCTGGTGGCCGGCATGCCGAAGCTGCTGAGCTTCCTGTCCGTCGTCGGAACGGCGGCGATGCTGTGGGTGGGCGGGCACATTCTCCTCGTCGGCACCGACACGCTGGGCTGGCACGGCCCCTACTCGCTGGTGCACCACGCCGAAGAGGCCGTGCACCACGTCGGCGGCATCGGCGGGGTCCTCGGTTGGCTGGTCAACACGGCGGCCTCGGCGGTGATCGGGCTCATCGTCGGCGCGCTGGTGGTCGGGGTGGTCTCGGTTCTGCCGTTCGGCAAAAAGGCCTCTCACACCTGAGCTCCGTCAGTCCTCGCTGCTGTCGCGGTCGGCCAGGTAGGCCAGCAGGGCCGGATCGGAGCTGGTGAAGCGGGCCGCTTCCTCACCGCCGTCGCAGCGCAGCAGCGCCACGGTGACGGTGTCGGCCGAGCGTCCGATCACCCGCCACACGGCGCCGGAGTCGGCCCACCGCTGCAGTTCGGCCTGGCGATCGCCGCCGCGTTCCATCAGCTCAGCCTGCCACCCGTAGGCTCGCGGTGTGCACGCTGGCTCTGCCGTCGCGGTGGCGGCGCTGTTCGTCTGGCTCGGCATGGTGTTGGCGATCTCCTTCCTGGAGGCCCCGCTGAAATTCCGCGCGCCGGGGGTCACGCTGCCCATCGGACTCGGCATCGGGCGCTTGGTGTTTCGGGCTCTCAACGCCTGTGAGGTGGTGCTCGCCGTGGCCGTGGTCGCGGGCTCCCTGGCCTCTGAAACGCCCGTGGCGGCGCTGAGTGCCGTACTGATGGCGGTCGGGGTGCTGGCCGCCCAGTTGGTGCTGGTGCGCCCGGCCCTAACCCGTCGTTCTGACCGCGTCCTCGCCGGCGAGGACGGGCCGCGCTCTCGGGCACACCTCGCCTATGTCGGCCTCGAAGCGGTCAAGGTGACCGCGCTCGTCGTCGGCGGTGTGTTGCTGCTGCTCTGATCAGTCGAGCGTCAGCCTGCCCTCGCGGCGGCCGTCGTGAACCGCGATCAGCGCCGGCACCGGCTCGCAGGTGACCACGCCGTGCTCGGCGGTCACCTGGTCGATGACGGCGTAGTCGGCGGCCACGGTCGCACCGGTACTGAGTACCACGGTGGTCACCGGGACGCGGCGCCCGAGCTGCAGGAAGCGGTCGCCGTGCGGGCGCTGGTCGCCGCGAAATCCCCACAGCCCGCGCAGCGTGGTGGCGCCGCCGGCATGGTCGCTGGCTCGTAGGTCGGCCATCAGCTCACGGTGTACCGGGCGGCCGTCGTGACGGGTGTCCTCACTTGTGTGCACCGTCAGCTTGTAGCCCAGCCAGTGGTCGGGTGGCGCGGCGACGGTGCTGCCGTCGACCTTGCACACCAGCGTGGGGGCGAGGCTGATCAGCGCGCCGTCCAGCAGCGCGGAGAGCTCGTCGACCGCGGCCATCGCCTGCGCGCGACTGCCGGTGCCGGTGATGAGCATCGGTACTTCGCTGTTTCGGCTGACGAAGCGCGCACGGCGGCGTTGACCGGACACCGTGCCGTCGACGCCGAGAAAGACGTCCGCGGTGACGAATCCCCATCTGTGCAGCACGTCGCACACCGCCGCGTACCCGGGCGCGCCGGCCACGGGTTGCTTGCGGCCCAGCAGGAGTGACACTCGCACCGGTCCTTCGCTGGGTGGGGCGTCCGGCGCGAGCCATGATCGCTCGACGGTGACGAGTCCGCGCGCAGACAGGGCGACGACGGCCTCGGCCAGCGCGGCGATCCGCTCTGGAGTGTCGACGGCCGTCACGGTGACCGGAGGATCCTCGGACAGCGTCAGCGAGCGGTCGGTCCGCAGCACGTGGGTGGTCCCGAACCCGGCGATGCCGCGCAGGCAGATGCTCGCGGCCACGCGTTCACGTTCGAACAGCTCCAGCAACGCATCGGCGAGGAATCGACTGCCGCTGCGCTGTCGTTCGGCGAAATACACTGTCAGAGTGTGTAATTCAGTCATAACGCGGCCCCGAAACGTTGTCCGGCCCAGGCGGCGAGCAAGCCCAGCGCGACGCTGACGGCGACGTTGGCGGCCGCCGAGGCGAGTTGGCGTTCCTCGGCCAGTCGCTGTGTTTCCAGCATCCAGGTGGAGAACGTCGTGTACGACCCGACGAACGCGGTGCCGACCAGCAGTGCGAGATGCGGCCGCAGCGCCAACCCGGCCAGCGCACCGAGCAGGAACGCCCCGCTGAGGTTGACCACGAGCGTGCCGAACGGGAAGGGCCGGCCGACGCGACGCGACACGGCCTTGTCGACAGTGAGGCGGGCGACCGCGCCCAGACCGCCCAGCAGCGCGACACCGACCCACACCAGCGCGGTCATCATCGCATCCGCACCCGGCGGACCAGCGCGGTGGCGAAGTACACCGCAATCAGGCCGGCTGCCACGCTGGCGGCGGTATAGGAGGCGGCCAGGCCGTAGTGCCCGTGTTCGAGCATCTTGACGGTTTCGACCTGCATGGTGGAGAACGTCGTCAGCCCTCCGCACACACCGGTGCCCAGGAAGGGGCGCCGGTAGCTCGACACGGGCAGGCGTTCCAGCAGTCTGGTGACGAAGAGTCCCAGCAGGAACGCACCGACGATGTTGACGGTGAAGGTGGGCCACGGCCACCGCGCGGGGTCGCCGGCCGCGAGTTCCTCCAGGCCCGCGCGGGCGAGCGTGCCGACGGCGCCACCGACGAATACCGCGGCCAGTTCGCGCCGGTCTGAGGCCATGGCGGAAAGTATGCCGACTCGGCGCCGGTCCAGTGTTCTATGGGGGCGCGTGGCGTAGCAGAATCGGACCCATGGCTGCGAACCCACGTGCCGGCCAGCCGGCGCAACCCGAAGACCTCATCGACATCGCTTCGGTGGTGACGGCCTACTACTCGGTCATCCCGGACCCGGACGACGTCGATCAGCAGGTGGCGTTCGGCACCTCGGGGCACCGTGGCTCGAGTCTGGACGCGGCGTTCAACGAGGCGCACATCCTGGCGACGACCCAGGCCATCGTCGAATACCGGGCGGCGCAGGGCACCACCGGTCCGCTGTTCATCGGGCGCGACACCCACGCGCTGTCCGAGCCGGCGTGGGCGTCGGCGCTCGAGGTGTTGGCCGCCAATGACGTTGTGACGATGATCGATTCGGCCGATCGCTACACGCCGACACCGGCGGTGAGCCACGCGATCCTGTCGTACAACCGGGGCCGCGACTCCGCGCTTGCCGACGGCATCGTCGTCACGCCGTCGCACAATCCGCCACGCGACGGTGGATTCAAGTACAACCCGCCCAACGGTGGGCCGGCCGACACCGACGCCACCGGCGCCATTGCTCGGCGCGCCAACGAGCTGCTGCGCGACGGGCTCACGGGGGTCAAGCGTGTGCCGCTGGCGCGGGCCATGACCACCGTGGCGCGCCACGACTACCTCGAGGCGTACGTGGCCGACCTGCCCAACGTCGTCGACCTGCACGTGATCTCCGCCGAGGGAATCCGCATCGGCGCCGACCCTCTGGGCGGGGCCAGCGTCGACTACTGGGGCGCCATCGCCGAACGGCACAACCTCGCGTTGACCGTGGTCAATCCGCTCGTCGACGCGACGTGGCGGTTCATGACGCTCGACACCGACGGCAAGATCCGGATGGATTGCAGTTCCCCGAACGCGATGGCGTCGCTCATTGCGAACCGCGATTCGTATCAGATCGCGACCGGCAACGACGCGGACTCCGATCGGCACGGCATCGTCACCCCCGACGGCGGCCTGCTGAACCCGAACCACTACCTGGCGGTGGCGATCGACTATCTGTTCACGCACCGGCCCGAGTGGGCCGCCGACACGGCGGTGGGCAAGACCGCGGTGAGTTCGTCGATCATCGACCGTGTGGTGGCCGGGCTGGGGCGCACGCTGGTCGAGGTGCCGGTGGGCTTCAAGTGGTTCGTAGACGGGCTGGTCGGCGGGACGATCGGTTTCGGTGGTGAGGAAAGCGCCGGGGCGTCGTTCCTGCGCCGGGACGGGTCGGTGTGGACCACCGACAAGGACGGCATCATCCTGGCGCTGCTCGCGTCCGAGATGCTCGCGGTGACGGGATCGACACCGTCACAGCGTTATGCCGAGCTGGCCGAAAAATACGGTGCGCCAATATATGCGCGTATCGACGCGCCGGCCAATCGGGAACAGAAGGCACGGCTGGGCAAGCTCTCGCCGGAGCAGGTGAGCGCCACCGAGCTGGCGGGTGAGCCGATCACCGCGAAGCTGACCACCGCGCCGGGCAACGGCGCATCCCTGGGCGGGCTGAAGGTGACGACGGAGAACGCCTGGTTCGCGGCGCGACCGTCGGGTACCGAGGACGTGTACAAGATCTACGCCGAATCGTTCCGTGGCCCTGAGCATCTCGCCGAGGTGCAGGAGGCGGCGCGGGAAGTGGTGTCGGCGGTCATTTCGTGAGTTCGGTCGCCGACGGCGAGTGTCGGGACGCGACGAAGTCGCGGCTGCCGCGCGAAGTCTGGGTACTGGTCGCCGCCAACGTGGTGGTGGCGCTGGGCTATGGCGTGGTCGCGCCGGTGCTGCCGCAGTACGCCAGGCACTTCGGGGTGAGCATCAGCGCTGCCACGTTCGTCATCACGGCGTTCGCGGTGATGCGGCTGGTGGGTGCGCCGCCGGCCGGGATGTTGGTGCAGCGGCTGGGGGAGCGGCGCGTCTACATCAGTGGGTTGCTGATCGTCGCGGTGTCGACGGCGGCCTGTGCGTTCGCCGGAACCTATTGGCAGCTGCTGGTTTTCCGTGCTCTGGGCGGGGTCGGCTCGGCGATGTTCACGGTGTCGTCGCTGGGGCTGATGATTCGCATCTCTCCGCCGGACGCGCGTGGGCGGGTCGCCGGGTTGTTCTCGTCGGGATTCATGGTGGGCTCGGTGGGCGGACCGATCCTCGGCAGCCTCACCGCCGGGCTGGGGTTGTCGGCGCCGTTCTTGATCTATGGTGCGGCGCTGCTGGTGGCGGCGACGGTGGTGTTCGTCAGCCTGCGGAATTCGACGGTGATCACCCGCTCCGACGACGATGTGGAGGAGCCCGTCCCGTTCCGCACGGTGTTCCGGCATCGGGCCTATCGGGCTGCGCTGCTGTCGAACTTCGCGACGGGCTGGGCGTCGTTCGGCCTGCGGATCGCGCTGGTGCCGCTGTTCGTGGTGGAGGTGCTCGGGCGCGGTCCGGGTGCTGCCGGAGTGGCGCTGACGGCGTTCGCGGTCGGCAACATCTCGGTGGTCATCCCGAGCGGGTATCTGTCGGACCGGCTGGGGCGGCGCAAGCTGTTGATCTTCGGGCTCAGCCTGGCGGCGGTGTCGACGGCGTTGGTCGGGTACACGACGTCGCTGCCGGTGTTCTTGGCGGCGGCCTACGTCGCCGGTGCGGCCACCGGCGTGTTCGTGTCGCCGCAGCAGGCCGCGGTGGCCGACGTGGTGGGGAGCAAATCGCGCGGCGGGACGGCGATCGCTACGTTCCAGATGATGGCCGACTTCGGGGCGATCGGCGGGTCACTGCTGGTCGGGTTGATCGCGCAGTACACGTCCTATGGGTTGGCGTTCCTGGTGAGCGGCCTGATCTTGGGCGTGGCGTGCGTGGGCTGGGTGTTCGCCCCGGAGACGCGTCCCCGGGTGGCGCGCGAGCGCACCGAGGTGCGACCGCTGGGTCCCGAAGCCGGCGGCGAATGCCCGTGACCTGCGATTTTGAGCGGCCCTATGTCGTGGTGTAGCTTCGATGAGCACGACGGGGCTATGGCGCAGTTGGTAGCGCACCACACTGGCAGTGTGGGGGTCAGGGGTTCGAATCCCCTTAGCTCCACCATATGGGTGTCTCGCAAAGCGGCGAGCTGTTCAACGCGCGCTCTTTTCTTCGAACCTGAACCACGCGTCTCGCGGTGGTTTTTTGGCGTTATGGATTTCTTCGCCGCGGTGTAGCGCTCCGAGGGCCCGGCGACATGTTCCAGTTCCGGGTTGAACTGGTGACCTGTGACGTCGACCAAAATCCTCTGGTTGGGCTTCCGGGGATGTCATCGCCGCGACGGCACAGAGCCTCTGAGGGTCCGTCGTGAGTTCGAGGCAGGTGTCGATGTAGGCCGCGCCGTGACAAGGCAGATGGTCACGAGCTCCTCCAGCGGTGATCTTCGGAGCGCGACGTTGGCCTCGGACGGCGCATCCCGGTCAGGTGGCAGCGCGAGTTTGGGTGTCGGTCCTCGTTCGTAGCATCGCGTCATGAGCTGGAATACACTCCTTGTATCCATCTTCCTAGCCGCGATCCCTACGGTCGCGGCCGCGGTCATCCCGCAAGGAAGGTTCTCCCGCCGCGCGACCCTTGACGGCATCAGGACTGATCTAGAGATTGCCGAAAAGATCGACGGGACTGTGGAAGCCGAATGGCTCCGACGGTACGCCCAGGTTCGCGTCCGGCAGTACGGGTTGGATGCAACACGTAGGCAGCACCGACGTATCGTCACGAGCAACAAAATCGCGCACAGTTACTTGACCGAGCCCGAGAAGCGAGGATGGCCGGCGATCATCGGGGGCATCGGAATCTCGTGCGTCTACTGCGCCGTCGGGTATTTCACTGGCCCGCGGTTTCTGGAGTCAACGCTCAGCTACTCGTCGTTGATGTGGTGGATCGGCATGGCGGCGATCCTCTTGATCGGGTTGACAATGGTCTACCACGGTTTGTCGCGAGCATTCTGGCCGTGGAAGCATCTTCGTGCGGATGCGATCGCGCAGTTGCACGCCGAGTTGACGCTGATTGACCAATCGGTTCGTCCCCACGACCCCGTTTCGCCGGCGCGAGTCGACAAGATCGACATGTATGAACAGGCGGCCAGGCGCTATCGCCAGAGGCCCCTCCGGCGGTCCTCGTGATGCGCGCGCTGCTCGGTGCCGTTTTTGAGCCCACATCGACTCATCGACTGGGAACATCGCGCCTCTTGCCGACCGCCGCAACGGCCCTGAGTGAGTACCGGGCGGGATTCGGGGCTACTGAACGAATCGCTGCCGTATGGCATTCACAACGGCGACAGCCTTTGTGGTCGAAGCGTCGCCGCATGCGACGACGTCGGCGGCAACGTTCGACTTGGCGCCGACCACGTGTGAGCAGGAATGGTCATCGGCACCCTCGAGTTCGAACGGCAGGACCGCGATGTCATCGGGGATGGCGTTTCCGTCGCCTGGCTCGCCGAACGTGGCACGCGTCGCGATTTCGCTAGTGTCACCCTGTATCGCCAAACTTGTGCCAGCGCAAGCATTCCAATCCTCTCGCAGGGCTGCGACGTAGTCGGCAGCGTGATGTGGAGTGTCAAATTGCACGACCATCTCGTCAACCCGATCACTCAGCGGAGACGGCTCCGTGACGCGGCGGCCGTAACGTGCCACGAACCCGATGTCGGAGGTCATCGGCCTCGCGGTCGGATCTATTGCACCAATGCATTTCGAGTCCGCAGGTTGGGCGTCGGGAAGAGTTTGTGCGTATTCCGTGATGCCGAGGAGTGTCGGAGTACCGACGACGCGACGCAGATCGTCGAGGCCGAGCAGTTGATTCTGAACTTGTGGCCCGGTGGTGATGGGCACAACTTCAGGGCATGGCCAGTATTCGCGTACGTTGGACCCACCGCCGACCCGTTCTGGTGCGTCCTTGATGGTCCTGAGTGTTATGTGGTGCGTCGCGTCCGCAGTGACGAAGAGCGCGTAGCCGAATTGCGGTCGCCAGTTCGCGGGCAACAGGACCCACTGGTGGTCTCGGACGGCGACGACACGCAGACATTCGTATCGATATGTTTCACCTCTGAGGCCGTCCGCGGGGGTCAGCACGGTCTGTCTCACCAATTGGGGCGGCAGTGACAGTCGGTCAGGTGTGTCGAGAATGACCGTCGACTCCCTGAACCATAGGTTGCCGGCGATGTTGGTGCCTTCGACTTCCCCGGCCTTCGTTGCATAGATGTTCATCGACCAGAAGAGGGCCAGCGCAAGCACTGCGGCGGCCGTGATGACCATCCCGCGCTCGGCCGGCGTAGGAGGCAGCGGAGCAGTGATGGTGCATGGCGTGCGAACGATCCAGATGCCCAAAAGAATGAGTGCCGCGCCAAGGCCCAGCGCTGCTGGGGTCGCCCACGCAGTCTGAATCCAAACTCTGGTTGGCATGAGTACGCCTGCTGCACCGCGGGCGACGACCGTTACGCCGGCGGCAACGATCACCAGCGCGGCGCACCGCATAGGCCGTCGGTATCTGTCGTTGCGGGCCATGCACCTGATAGCGGTGCGTAGGCCACCAACGGTAGTTGCCGCTAACAAGGCAATCAGAATCAGAACGAACAAGACTCCGACGCTCTTGGTGACGTAGTCCTGTGTACTGAATCCGACAGCGTCCGAGTCGATCCCGAGATAGGCCATCGACTTGCGGGCGGAGACGTAGCCGAAGTAGTAACACAGTCCGCTGACGAGAGTCGTGGGCGCAATGACGAGCCCTATAACGCCTAGCCACCGGTCGACGCTGTTGGGCAGCGGATCGTCGTCGCTCACAGCGTTATCCGCCAGGTGAAGGTGAAGTGACGCTCGTCCGGCTCGGGGGAGCCTCGGGCGACGTGGTGGTCGGCGCGGGGCTGGTCGACGCCGTCGTTGGGGCACTGGTGAAAGTCGTGGTTGTGGGTGCCTGGCCACTCGTCGTCGACGGAGGGGTGTATGTGGAGTGGTCGACAGATGTGGTGACGGTGGTGACCGTCGAAAGAGTGGTTGTAACGACGTGTCGCGTCGTTGTGACGGCGGTCGTCGTCGGCTCGTGCGACGTATCGCTATCTCCGCAGGCGACCGTCAGCACCGACACCACGGGTGCGAACACGCCTAACACGAACGCGCTGCGCGGCGAACAACTACGAGGATTGATGCCTAACATCTATCGTCCCTCATCATGTCGAAGGCGGCCATTCCGCGACCGTGGCCAAAGGCGCGGCGAGTAGTCGACTCTTCGGTTTTCCGGACGGCGACAGGATTCGAGCCGAGTGCAGGCCGCTGA
This sequence comes from Actinomycetota bacterium, assembly GCA_040752555.1. Classification (GTDB taxonomy): domain Bacteria; phylum Actinomycetota; class Actinomycetes; order Mycobacteriales; family Mycobacteriaceae; genus Mycobacterium. The sequence goes on from JBFMGT010000002.1 coordinate 359,224, forward strand.
CGGCTATGGGTTCCGGCACGTCGCTGTCGCCTGCAGTCAGAGCTCACGGGAAGTCACTGCCTTGCGTGGGAACTCCGGCGACTCTGATGATCGACGCGAGTTCCCATGTGCCCGGGCTGTCTTTGTTGTCTTCGCCCGGTTTGAGCAGTGGATCACTGTCGGGTGTCCATCCGGGATTGAGATTGATCCATGATTGAGGATCGCCGACGAGTAAGCCTGAAAAGACCGAGGCCAAGATGATTGAGCCAACAGGACCGAGATGCTCTCCTGCGGTCAAGATTTCGGCTTCCTTGAGGATGTAGTACCACAGCGATGCTGGTTCGGCACTCGTGAGCGCGATGGGGGTGAGGCCAAGCTTGACGGCGACATCGCGGCCGCTCGGCAGCTCCAGCCGGATTCCGCGCAGGATGTTGCGGGAGGCGAGCACGTTGTTCGGTGTGCCGATGGGGCCTTCATGCAGGAACGCTAATGCGTTAGTAAGTTTGGTGTCGATTCGATGTGCCAACTGCGGAAACTCGCCAGCCGATGTCTTCATCGGAAGGAACCAGTCCCACTCAATGGCGTTGTCGATGCCGACAGGCCGGAATCCGCGCAAATCGTCGCCACTGGCACCGGGGGAGTTGTCGAAGATTGGCACGAAATGATCGTCGGTAAACCCACGGTGTAGATTTGTCTTGTACTTCGATCGGACCATCGAATGTCCGAAACGGTAGGCAGCGCCGGAGAATTCGACGGGCATGTACGGCTGATTGCGCCAATCGTAGACATCCGAAATGCCGCGGTTCCAGACGACTCGTCCGTCAGGTTGAGTCTGCTTCTCGAGAGCGACACCGTGGATGACGGGGTCCACGATGCGGTGGACGAAGTCGTGCCACACAACCCACTGATACAGCCAGCGCAGCGTGGTGCGAGCGGCGGCAAATGGGTGGCTGAATCCGCCGGCTACTGCTCTGTCGATGAGCATGTTGTGCGCCGACAGAAAGGCCAGGTGCAACTGGCTGACGATGCTGTTTTCATCGTTACGTGGATCGCCGATCAGTGCCCTGCCCTTGGCGTTGCGGGGGAGATCATGCAGCGTTGTCCCATCGATCGTTCCCAGCAGGAATTTGGCCTGGGTAGACGGGAGATCAGTGTCGTAGAGATACGGCTGATCATCGGGGCCGCGTCCGTACAGGTTGTCGAGATCGAGTCGAGGGGTACGGAAGTTGAGCAATTTGTTCGGATCGTTTTGGCGCTGCAGGCTCGAGGTTGGATCGAAGGTGATGTCGTGGTCGACGAACTGGCCAAAGTAGGTGTAACCCGCAGGAATTGCCGATCCGAACTGGGCGTCCATCGCGTCTTCGTTGACATCACGGGGAAGCGTGGGCGTGCCGTCGGCCTCGACGGACTCGACCATGAGCGTATTGGCCGCATCGAGGCACCACTGTTCGAGTGCTTGACTGTCGGTGATTGGAGTGCCGGAAGCATCGACGGGCCGCCACGGGTCAAGGTCGTCGAACAGCCGCCCGTAGGGACCCTGGTAAAAGCGCGAGCGCGGCGCGGTCAAATCGTTCGAAGTCGTTGATCCGTGTGACATGGTCGAAAACCTTCCCCCGAAGGACTACTACTGGGCTGCACGCTGCCAGAAGTTCTTCCGAGAAACCTAGGTAGTCCACTACCTGACTTTGGCCACGCCACGTTGAGGTGCCGTTGTGGGACCAGAGCATCTCGACCGTGTTTCGTCGATTTCGAGCGGGACTTCCGCGATCCGATCGGAGTATGAGCAGTCATGTTCTGACCGCCGTGAACGTGTTTCGAGGAAAGGCGCACAGGGCCCACTTTTCGACAGCGCCGCGCTATGTGTGCACTCACGGCACGGGTGTCACACAGCCGCCATCCAGCCCGATGTTTCTGTCCGCGAACATCATTGACAGATGCGGGACCATGACGACGCGAGCGTCGAGAGCCTCACCTGAGACCGAGGGCGGCAGCGCCGTACAGCAGGGTGGAAGTGTTGAGTCGGGTGGGGTTCAGTGTCAGCATCTGCTCGACGAATTCGGCGGCGCCGGGGTCCTCGGCGAGCAGGCGGTCAGCCTGTTCGAGATAGGTGATCGTGTCGGACAGGACACGAGCATCGTCGGGCGAACCGTCGCGCCGATGTGCGGCCACGACGATCTTCGGGTGCCGTGCCTGAACTCTTTCCAGGGTGGCAATCCACTGTCGCCGCTTCTCGTGATCGCTGCCCATGAGCGCACAGTGCACGTCGTTGTAGGCGATGTCGCCGACGATGACGGCTTCGAGTTCGGGCAAATGGATGTACGACGAGTCGACGTGGTCGGATTGACCGGTGGCCACGACGAGCACGTCGTGGCCCTCGAGTCCTATCCGGTCAGTGGCCAGGACCTCCGGCACAATGACGGTGGTCGGTAGTTCGTCGACGAACATCGCCGCGTACGTAGCCCGCTCAACGCCGGATCTCACTTCGTTCTCGATGTGTCGAACGGTGGCTCCGGTCGCCACCACCCGTACACCGGGGAACCGTTCGAGAAGCGTTGTGGCGCCGAGGTAATGGTCGAGATGGCCGTGCGTGATGAAGACTGTGGTGAGTGCGGTGCTGGCGGATTCTATCCAGTCGGCCAGCGCATGCGCGTCCACGAGGGTAGGAACTGCGTCGACCAAGACCGCCTCGCTCTCGCCGGCGATCAAGGTCGCTGATGTCGGCGGCCACATCCACCCTTCTTCCAAGGCGGTTACGTCGAGGGGTGGCTCGAGGCGACGTTGAGGCGCGGTGAAAGTCGTCAGAGTCAGAGCGCCGTCCATGCGAGGTCCACCCTATCCGGGGTCAGTCAGATTCTTGACCTATAAGTCTAAAATAGCGCCGAACGCGGCACAACCCTCCCAGTGGGGATCAGAGAAGTTCGAGAGTTGCGTCCACGGCACGAAGAAGCCGCTCGGGCCCGGAGTCGACGCGCGCCAGTACATGCAACCCGGTAGCTGTGCTCAAAAGCATGCTGGCGGCGTCTGCGGCCTCGAGGTCGGTCCTGATGTCACCATCGCGCTGGCCGCGCTCGATCAGCTGACGGAAAGCCCCTTCGGTTCGATCAAAGAAGTCGAGCACCCGACGAGTGGCATCCTCATCGATCCGCCCTAGCTCGATAGCGCTGTTCGTCGCAAAACAGCCGCGACGGTCCGGTCGCTCCAGGTCGGTCTGGACCAGGTACAGGAGCGCCCGACGCAGAGTTTCTTTTGCTGGTCCAGGGCTGTCGAGCATCGCGCCCACGGACTCCACCCGCATGTCGAGGTAGCGCCGGAGCGCAAGGTCGTACAGTTGCCGCTTACCACCGAAAGCGTGATACATGCTGCCCTTGGCGATTTCGAGCCGCTCGGCCAGCTGTTGCGGTGTCGTGGCGAGGTAGCCCTGGCCCCAGAACACGTCCATGGCTCGATCGACCGCCACCGCCGGATCGAATTCCTTCGGCCGTCCCACGCCTGCAGCCTACAACTGTTTGTTGACCCGCCGGTCGAGAACTGTGGGTGGTGGAGAGCCAAACCCAATGTGAATCCCGGGGTACCGGGTCGCGTAGGTTCTTGGAGAACCAAGCCCCCGTACCGCACGCAGCATTCGACGAAAGCCATCATGTCCGAGGACCAGAACGCAGACATCCCGCCGAATCACCTCTCCATTGATCCGCGCAGCCCCTTCTATAGCGAAGAGGTGCTCAGCCGCGATGTCGGAATTCGGTTCAATGGCGTCGAGAGGACCAACGTTCACGAGTACAACGTGGACGAGGGCTGGGTGCGCGTCGAAGTGCCTACCGCTCGGGATCGCCGCGGAAATCCCATGGTCGTCAAGCTGACCGGCACGGTCGAACCATATTTCCGGTCCGCCGAATAGCGATCCCTGACGGCGGTTGCGCTCCGAACGTCGCCATTGGCAACGACTTTCGAGGGGTTCTGCCCGTCCGGGATTCCCCCGTGTGACCGGTCCGCGGCCGTCAGGCCACTTGCCCGTCGGGTGGTGCGGGTCCGCCGGGTTCTGACGGTTCCCCCGCTTCTGCGGTGTCGTTGTCGGATGGGCGGAGGAGTCGTTCGGGGGTGTGGTGGGTGTTGATGCGGGTTTGGCCGGTGTCGAGGTCGGGTGGTGGGGTCCATTCGACGTCGTGGCGGGTGTTCATGGACGTGCTCCAGCCGCCGTCTTTCACGCTGCGGTTATCCGGTGGGCAGGCTAATCCGAGGTCGTCGATGTTGGTCAGCCCGCCGTCGGCCCAGTCGTTGGTGACGTGGTGGACCTGGCAGCCGTACGCGCCGACGCGGCAGCCGGGTTTGGTGCAGCCCCCGTCGCGGCTGATGAGCATGATCCGCTGCGCCGCCGAGGCCACTCGTCTCGTCCGGAACAGATCCAGGGCTGAGCCGGTGGCGCGGTCGAACACCGCCAGGTAGTGGCTGGCGTGCGCCCCCATCCGGATCACGTCCTTGATGGGCAGGCGGGTTCCGCCACCGGTGGTGCCGATCCCGGCGCGCGATTCCAGGTCTTGCAGGGTGGTGCGCACGATGACCGTCACCGGTAACCCGTTCAACTGGCCGAGCTCGCCGCTCATCAGCGCGATCCGCCCGACCGCCAGCAGGGCGTCGTGTTGGCGTTGGGTCAGGCTGCGGTGATCGTTGTCGATCTGCGCCTGCGTCGGGGTTCCGGAGGTGCAGGGTTCGTCGTCGTCGGGGTTGCACATGCCGGGGGCGGCGTATTTGGCGAAGATCGCCTCCCACACCGCCGCAGCTTCCGGCGTCAAATCCGCCCGCCACTGCGTCATCCCGTCCCGACCCTGCCGAGATCTCGTGAGCGAACGTTTACGGGTGCGCTCGGTGTCGTCGGGTTCAGGGCCGTCCTGATCGAGCAGGAACAGGGTCAGGTCCGCGGCGTCGCGGGTCTCTTTCGGACCGGCCCCGACTGCGGTGCGCACCACCTCGACTTCGAACTGCTCGCGGGTCGCGGTGTCGCAGAAGCCGGGCAGTTTGTTCACGGCTTTGCGGATCTCGGTGACGTGCTCGCCGGTGATGAGTCCCTTCTCTTGGGCGATGGCAGTGGCCGGCAACACCGGAGGCAGTGGTGGCCCGGTCACCGGTTGCCGCGGGGCCAGCAGCGCCGCCTCGGTCAACCGCCGATGCGCCTCCGAGCCGCTGAGGCGCCAGCGGATAGCGAGGACGTCTTTCCAGTTCTTGGCGCCCATCTTCTGCGGGGTGGTCTCGACCTGCAACCGCGCCAACGCCCGATGCCGGGCCGCGGGCAGGCGGCAGTCCGCAGTCTCGAGCTCGTCGAGCAGCTCCACCACCTCGGCAGCGGTCGACAGCGACAGGTCGGCGGCGAGCACGGCCTCCACGGCGTCGCGCAACGCCGCCACCGCCTCCCGCACCTCAGCCATACTTCGAACATACATTCGACCACCGACAATTCTCGGCTCGCGACCTTGGTGGCAGTTCGGCGCGCCGCAAACCCCGCGACCCGCAGAAATGCCGACTGAACCGGTGACGCCGGACCCGTTGACCCGCTAATTTCTACGCGATGAACGCTTCTTGGTGTATCGGACGGGTGGGGGCGCTGGCCGTCTTCTTGGGAGTGGGCGCCGCGATCGTGACGAGCGCACCGATGGCGGCAGCCGCCCCGGACTCCTCGTCGGCAGATTCGACCGCATCCGCGGCCGCATCCGCGGCCGGTGACGCGTCGCCGGCCCGCGGCCATCTACGCCTCCGGCCGGCGCGCGACCGCGACGACGCCGCAACGCCGAAAGCGACCCAGCGACACCGGCCCAGCATCCGACACCGCGCGGTCGATGACGATCAGCCCAACCCCGAGGCATCGATCGCCGAGCCACGCTTGCGCCGACTCTCGGTTGACCGTGAGCCGCGCGAAACACGCTCGCGCAAGATCGTTTCTGAGCTCGCCAAGCCGGCACCCCGCCGACTCGGCCGGGTACTCGACGCATCGCCGGACACCTCGACGGTCAGCGTCACACCCAACCCCTTGATGAAGCGGGCGGAGATCAGCGCCGCGCCCCGCGTGCCACTCGGCGTGGTGACTCTCGCACTGACGGGCGTCCTCCAGCTCGGTTTCGGGGCTGCCATGTCGGTGCTCAACATCGGCATGCCGAGCGCCACCCCACCACCGCCGCGGCTGAAACTGAACGGCTACAGCCTGGTGCCCGAATCCCCGGAAGAGGTCACCGCGTTCTACCCCCGCTGGAATTACCTGCCCGGTGCGCCGAGTCTCGTCCAGGGGCACCAGACATTCGACATCGTCGATCCACGCACGAAAACCTCCGTCGGAGACTTCGACGCTCTGGTCGGTCGGGGGCTCGGCTACAACTACACGTCGCTTCTCGTCACCGACAACGGCGGAACCAACGTCGGCACGGGGCCCGGACAGGTGCCGCCGGTCGGTTCGCTGATCGCCACGTTCAAGGTCGGGCCGGTGGGTTGGGCGTACTCGGCGATGCCGACGGCATCTGGAGACAAGGTCTCGTTCAAGATCACGACGCCGTTCGGCGACGTCCGGCTGCCCATGCCGTTCGACGGTGCCGCAGGCATCGCCGACCACACGTTCGACAACAGGCCCGTACGCCTCACCAACGGTTACAGCATCGCCCCGGTCGACCCGCTCGGGGAAACCCTCACGGCGACAAGCGGTTTCCTGCCGTTCTTCACCAGCATTCAGGGCCGTCAGCTGTTCGGGCTCTATGACGCCACGGGCGTCCAGGTGGGAACGTTCGAGGGTGTCTTCACCACCACGTCCGACATCCTGGGCACCTACACGCAGGCGATCCTGGTCACCGCCAACGACGGTGCGAATGTCGGGACTGCCGACGGCCAGACACCGCCCGTCGGTTCGGTGTACAACATCGTCTACACGCATGACGACGATCACTATGTCCTGTATTCGTCGCTGCCGTCGCCGTCGGGCGACGTCGTCACCGTCGAACAGGTCACTCCGGGGAAGGTGACGACCAGCCCCAAGACCTTCATCAACGCCTCGGAACCACCGTCGACACAACCACTTCGGGTGACCCGCGCCCTGACACTCGTTCCGGTCTCTGCACTGCAACCGGTGGGCGTGAACGGTCTTCCACCCCGGGAAGTTCAGTACCAGGGATACCAGCGGTTCGACGTCTACGACGCCACAGGGGCCCGCGTCGGCAGCTTCGACGCCGATGTCGCCACCCAGAGCGATCTGTACGGAATCCATAGCCGGGCAGTTCTGGTCACGAACATCGTCGACGGCGATGCGGGGACCGCCACAGGCGATGTTCCTCCGGTCGGCTCCGTCTTCAATGTCGTGTCCTTGGGGAACGGCGGCTTCGGTACCGTCGCGTTCGTCATGCCGGACGGCAAAGTGGACATCAAGCGGTCATGGATCGTCACGCCTCTGGGCAACATCCCGGTGTTCCGAGCCCGCACGTGGGTCCGCGACCGCGCCGACCTGTCGTTCACGCACCTGACTGTCTGACGCCGGCGCCCTCAGGCAAAGGTGACCCCGGTGAGCTCCTCGGAAACCGACCACAGGCGTTCAGCGGCGGCGTTGTCCCGCAACGGCTTCCACAGAGACTGTTCTCCCGGTGGCCCGCCCGCGTTGCCCGGCCACTGCGGTCCGTAGAACGTGCCATCGGCCGTCGACGTAGCAGCCATCAGCGCCGGCTGTGCGGCCGACTCCGCGGTACCCACCAGCAGCCCGCGCGCGGAGAGCCAGCGGATCAACCGCACCTCGGTCGTGTCCCGCGTTCGCCCGAGCTCGGGCCGCGACCCGAGCAAGCTGGTCGGAGCGACGCCGGGGTGAGCGATGGTGCTGGTGATGCCCCAGCCCGCTGCGGCGCTGCGCCGGGCCAGCTCGAGACCGAACAACCCGACGGCGATCTTGGACTGCCGGTACGCAGCCATGCCGTCATAGGACCGTTCCCAGCCGAGATCGTCCCAGTTGATCGTGCCGCGTCGTGCGGCGATGCTGGTCTGCGAGGTCACCCGGGCGCGGCCGGCCCGCAACAGCGGCATCAGGTGGGCCGTCAGCGCGAAGTGGCCGAGATGATTCGTGCCGAACTGCAACTCGAAACCGTCGACAGTGACCTGTCGAGCCGGTGGAGTCATCACCCCGGCGTTGTTGACCAGAAGGTGAATCGGCGCGCCGTCGGCGCACAGTGCCTCGCCGAACGCCGACACTGACGCAAGCGAGGACAGCTCGAGCGGTGCCACCGTCAGCTTGGCCTGCGGACAGCTGTGGCGGATCCGCGACACCGCGGCCTCGCCCTTGTCCGGATTACGCACCGGCATCACCACTTCGGCGCCTGCCGCGGCCAATCGGCTGGCGATCCGCAGTCCGATCCCGTCGCTGGCGCCCGTCACCACGGCTCGCTTGCCTGAGAGGTCGGCGATTGTCATCTCGAAGGTCATGACAACGACGTTGCCCGAGCGTGGCATCCGTAGCCACGGATCAACGATCCGTGGCTACGGTGTGGTGGAGACGGGGAGAATGGCGTGATGATCGATCGGGCGGCACTGGCCGACTTCCTGGTTCGCCGCCGCGGCGCGCTGCAACCCGAAGACGTGGGATTGCCACGTGGGCAGCGTCGTCGGACGCATGGTCTGCGGCGCGAAGAAGTCGCCGCCCTGTGCCACATGTCGACCGACTACTACTCGCGACTCGAACAGGGGCGGGGTCCGCAACCGTCGGAGCAGATGATCGCATCGATTGCCCAGGGACTCCACCTTTCTCGCGACGAGCGCGATCACCTGTTCCGGTTGGCCGGACACGAACCGCCGGCGCGCGAGGCCGGCGGCGACCACATCAGCCCGGGCATGCTGCGCATCTTCGACCGGCTGGCCGACACGCCCGCCGAGATCGTCACCGAGCTGGGGGAGACGCTTCGGCAGACACCGCTCGGCGTAGCTCTCGTCGGCGACCTGAGCCGCTACACCGGCCCGTCGCGCAGTATCGGCTACCGCTGGTTCACCGATCCGGCCGCACGCACACTTCATCCCCCCGAGGACCACGAATTCTATTCGCGCATGTACGTTTCCGGCCTTCGGGAAGTGCTCGGACTGCGCGGTCCGGGGTCGCGGGCTGCCCAGCTCGCCGAACTGCTCACCGCTCGCAGCGACGAATTCCGCGAGCTGTGGAGCCAACACGTGGTCGGCATCAGACCGCGAGAGGTCAAGCGTTACCAGCACGGCGAGCTCGGCCGGCTGGACCTCAACTGCCAGGTGCTGCTTGACCCGATACAGTCACACGCCCTGCTGGTCTACACCGCCGAGCCGGGCACCGAAAGCCACGAGAAGCTCCAGTTGCTCTCCGTGCTCGCCCAACCGGTATGACGGCTCAGCTCGCGTACTGGTCGGCGACGTCGAGCGCCGCGTCGAGAATGCGGAGTCCCTCGGCCACCTCGTCGTCGGTGACGTTGCACGGCGGAACCGCGTGGATGCGGTTGAAGTTCGCGAAGGGCAGCAGGCCCCCGGACTTGCACGCCGCGAGCACGGCCGCCATGGCCGGACTCGACCCGCCGTAGGGTGCCAGCGGTTCACGAGTCTTCTGGTCGGCGACCAACTCGATCGCCCAGAACACCCCGAGCCCGCGCACCTCACCGACGCTGCGGTGCCGGGCAGCCAGCTGCCGCAACCCCGGCCCCAGCACGTCGGCGCCGATCCGCGCGGCGTTGCCCACCATGCCCTCGTCCTCCATCGCGGTGATGGTCGCCACAGCGCAGGCGCTGGCCAACGGGTGACCCGAGTAGGTCAACCCGCCCGGGTAGGCGCGGTCGGCGAACGTCGTGTAGATCGCATCGTTGATCGCGACGCCGCCCAACGGAACATAGCCGGACGTAACACCTTTGGCGAACGTGATGAGGTCGGGGACGACGTCGAAGTTGTCGATGGCGAACCAGCGTCCAGTCCGGCCGAAGCCTGCCATCACCTCGTCGGCGATGAACACGATGCCGTGGCGGTCACAGATCTCGCGTACTCCGGCCATGTACCCAGGCGGCGGCACCATGATGCCCGCGGTACCCGGCACCGATTCCAGGATGATCGCCGCGATCGTCGACGGACCCTCCATCTGCACCAGACGCTCCAGGTGCTCGAGTGCACGCTCCGTCTCCTGCGCCTCGGTGTCGGCGTGGAAGGCCGACCGGTACAGGAACGGACCGGTGAAATGCACGATCCCGGCGTTGCCGTGGTCGTTGGGCCAGCGGCGCGGGTCGCCGGTCAGGTTGATCGCGGTCTCCGTGCCACCGTGATACGAGCGGTAGCGGGAGAGCACCTTGTAGCGGCCGGTGTGCAAACGGGCCATCCGCACCGCGTGTTCGACGGCGTCGGCGCCGCCGTTGGTGAAGAAGATCCGATTGAGGTCGCCGGGAGTGCGGTCGGCGATCAGCCGGGCGGCCTCCGAGCGTGCGTCGTTGACGTGCTGGGGTGCGATGGTGCACAGCTTTGCAGCCTGATCGGCAATGGCGGCAACGACTTTCGGGTGCTGGTGGCCGATGTTGGTGTTGACCAGCTGGGAGGAGAAGTCGAGCAGCTTGTTGCCTTCGCCGTCCCAGACGTACGAGCCCTGTGCGGCGAGCACCGTCATCGGGTTGATCTGCGCCTGCGCCGACCAGGAGTGGAAGACGTGCTGGCGGTCGAGTTCGTAGGCTCGCTGCCCGCGCGCGATCGCGGTGTCGAGGTCTTCGCCGGTGGGCAGGGCGCTCATTGTTGACGTCATCGTGCTGTCTGCGCTCTCTGGGTTGGGACGAGCGCGCGCGAATATACGTCTGACGCCGTCGTGTGCAGACGCGCGCGCTCGCGAGATCTAGTTGGTGGGGAAGCCGAGGTTGATGCCACCGTGGCTGGGGTCGAGCCAGCGGGTGGTGATGGCTTTCTGGCGGGTGAAGAACTGCACCCCGTCCATACCGTGGGCGTGGCTGTCACCGAACAGCGAGGCCTTCCAGCCGCCGAAGCTGTAGTACGCCATCGGCACCGGGATCGGCACGTTGATGCCGACCATGCCGACCTCCACCTCGTTCTGGAAGCGCCGAGCCGCGCCACCGTCGTTGGTGAAGATCGCGGTGCCGTTGCCGTACGGGTTGCTGTTGATCAGCTGGAGTGCTTCGTCGTAGGTCTCGACACGAACGACCGACAGGACCGGGCCGAAGATCTCGTCGGTGTACACGGTCATGTCGGGGGTGACGTTGTCCAGCAGCGTGGGGCCGAGCCAGAACCCGTCCTGCCCGCCGTCGGCCTTCACCTGGCGGCCGTCGAGAACCACCTTGGCCCCGGCACTTTCGCCGGCATCGATGTAGGACGCGACCTTGTCGCGATGGGCCTTGGTGACCAACGGACCCATATCGGAATCGCGGGTGCCGTCGCCGGTTTTGATGGTGGCGGCGCGTTCGGCGATCTTGGCAACCAGATCGTCGGCGATGGGTCCGACGGCCACCGCGGCGGAAATCGCCATGCAGCGTTCGCCGGCCGAGCCGAAGCCGGCGTTGACCATCGCGTCGGCAGCGAGGTCGAGATCGGCGTCAGGCAGGATCACCGCGTGGTTCTTCGCGCCACCGAGCGCCTGGACGCGCTTGCCCGCGGCGGTGCCGGTGGCATAGACGTACTGAGCGATCGGCGTCGATCCCACGAACGACACGCTCTTGATCTTCGGGTTGGTCAGCAGTTCGTCGACGGCGGTCTTGTCGCCCTGCAGGACGTTGAACACCCCGGCGGGCAGGCCGGCCTCGGCCCACAGGCGGGCGAGCCACAGCGAGGCGGACGGGTCCTTCTCCGAGGGCTTCAGCACGACCGTGTTGCCGCACGCGATCGCGATGGGGAAGAACCACATGGGCACCATGGCGGGGAAGTTGAACGGCGAGATGATGCCGATCGGGCCGAGCGGCTGACGGATCGAGTGCACGTCGATGTTGGTCGAGGCGTTCTCGGTGAACCCACCCTTGAGCAGATGGGGGATGCCGCAAGCGAATTCGACGACTTCCTGGCCGCGGGCCACCTCGCCCAGGGCGTCGGACACGACCTTGCCGTGCTCGCTGGTGATGATCTCGGCGAGTTCACCCTTGCGCTCGTTGAGCAGCTCCCGGAACCGGAACAGCACCTGGGTGCGCTTGGCCAGGCTGGTGTCGCGCCAGGCGGGGAACGCCGCCGCGGCGGCGTCGATCACCGCCCGGGCGTCGTCGACCGAGGCCAGCGCGACCTGGCCGGTCACCTGACCCGTCGCGGGATTCGTCACCGGCGCCGACGCGCCTGATGCACCCTCGAACACCTCGCCGTTGACCCAATGCGAAATCTGCGCAGCCATGACAGCAGTCTCTCGCGACGCCCCCCGACAGTGCGGCTACAGAGTGTCAACAAAATGTGCCAGCACACTACACTGTGTCAATGCCGCTGACTGTCGGTGAGGTGATCGCGCTGCCCGCGGTGCAGCAGGGCGAGCCGGAGGTGCTCAGCGCCCGGCGATGGACCGAGACCATCCGCTGGGTGCACGGCAGCGACCTCGCCGATCTGTCGAGTTTGCTCCAGGGCGGCGAGCTGGTGCTGACCACCGGCAAGGCGCTGGCCCGGCAGCCGCGCAAGTACCTGCGCGGCCTCGCCGACGCAGGCGCCCTCGGTGTGATCGTCGAGGTCGGCACGCAGATCCCCGCGCTGCCGCCCGGTGTCGGCGCCATCGCCGACGAGCTCGCGCTCGCCCTGGTCGTATTGCATCGCACCGTGCGCTTCGTCGAGATCACCGAAGCCGTACACCGCCGCATCGTCGCTGAACAATACGACGAGGTGGCCTTCGATCGCCGCGTGCACGAGACGTTCACCGAGCTCAGCATGAAGCGTGCCTCGCTGAGGGGAATCGTCGACGCGGCGGCCCAGATGCTCACTGAACCGGTTGTGCTGGAGGATCTTTCGCACCAGGCCATCGCTGTGTCCACGGGCATGCCGGCCGATCTGCTGGACAACTGGGAACGGCGCTCCCGCCGCAGCCCCGGCCACACCGACAACGCTGAGCCGTGGGCGGTCACCGGTGTCGGCCCGCGCACCCAGCAATGGGGGCGGCTGGTCGTACCGCGGGCCCCGGCCGACGAGCACCGCGCCAAGATGGTGCTCGAGCGGGCCGCCGCGGCGCTGGCCATGCACAGGATGATCGAGCAGGACCGCACCGGGCTGCAGCATCAGGCGCAGAGCGGGCTGATCGACGACGTCCTGCGGGGACGCCTCACCGACGAACGGGAACTGAGCGCGCGGGCCCAGGCTTTGGGACTGCGGCCGGCTGCGCAGTACTTCCCGGCGACGGTGCGCGCCGAACGACCGGCGCAACCCTCGGATCCGGTGGCAGGCCATCGGCGCGCCATCGCGTTCCTCGACGCGGTCGCACACACGGTGAACGCCGCGGGTCATACCGGTCTGTTCTCCCTGCGCGGGGATTCCGAGGTCGCGATGGTGTTGGCGGTGAAGAACTCCCGCGACGTCGAGGCCACCTTGGCCGCGCTCGGTGCCCGGCTGCGCGACCAGGTGCGCCGCGTCGACGGGACGACCGCGTCGGTGTTGGCCCTTGGGCCGCCGGCCGACCAGATCACCGATGCCGTCTCCGGGCTGGCCGAGGCCGCGCACATCGCCGAAGTCGCGCTGGCCCAAGGCGACCACGACCGACCCTACTTCCGGGCCGCCGACGTGCGCCTGCGTGGGCTGCTGTCGCTGTTGCGCGACGACCGGCGTGTCCAGCAGTTCGCCGAGACGGAGCTGAGGGCGCTGCTGTCCGAGGAGTCGCCCGGCACACCCCCGAATCTCACTGTGCTGCGGGAGTACCTGCGGCTGGCGGGCAACAAGGCAGCACTCGCCGAGCGACTCCACATGAGCAGGCCCGCGCTCTACAAGCGTCTGGCCGCGATCCGAGATGCGCTGGGCGTCGACCTCGACGACGGAGAGTCGATGACGTCACTGCACGTCGCACTGATGATCGTGGACGGTGCCACCGCCGACGGCAGCACTCGATCAGGCCAATGACCGCGACGGACTCCAGGCCAGGAAACCGATCACCAGACCCAGGAACGGGATCGCCGCCAGCACGGTGCTCAATGTGACGCTGCCACCGGTCACCAGCGTGAAGTTCGACAGCACCAGCCACAGGCTCGCGAGCAGGCCGAGCACGGCCAGGGTGGGGGCGATCCGCGTCGTCCACACACCGCCGTGTCCACGGTTGCGCAGGAAGAACGCCAGCACGGCGACCGACGTGGTGAGCATCAGCAGCACCATTCCGACCGTCGCGACACCTGCCATCGAACCGAACACACCCACCAGCGGATCGATGCCGAGCACCGCGAGGATCGCGACGATGATCGCCGCGGTGGCGGTCTGCACCAGCGACGAGAACGACGGGGAGGCGTGGTCGTCGTGCACCGTGGCCAGCCGGGCCGGCAGCAATCCCTTTCCGGCCAGCACGAACTGGTAGCGCGCGATCACGTTGTGGAAGGACAGCACGCAGGCGAACAGACTGCTCAGCAGCAGCACGTTGACGATGTCGCGGCCCACGGTGCCGAGCATGTCCCCGGTGGTGTCGAGCAGCATGTTGCCCTCGCCGTCGAGGGTCCGCTGCGCCACGCCGGTCACCTGGTCGGGACCCAGTGCCACCACGAACGCCCATACGGTGATCGCGTAGAACGCGCCGATGATGATCACCGCGGCGTAGGTGGCGCGCGGGATCGTCCGCTCCGGGTCCCGCGCCTCGTCGCGGAACACCGCGGTGGCTTCGAAACCGATGAACCCGGTGAGCGCGAACAGGACCGCGATTCCGATGGTGCCCTGGGTGAACACCGACGGATCGAAGGAGGCGAACGTGACACCGGCCGGGCCCGGCTTGGCGATCATCACGACGTCGAGGATCACCACGATGCCGATTTCCAGCGCCAGTGCCACTCCGAGGACTTTGGCGCTCAGTTCGATGTGCCGGTATCCCAGGACGGCGACGATCGCCAAGATCGCGAAAGAATAGACGGGCCACGGTATCTGGGGGCCGTTGTAGTGCGCGACGGTGTCCGCGATGGCCCAGCCGATGTATCCGTAGATCCCGATCTGGATCGCGGTGTAGGCAATCAGTGCGACGACCGCGATGCCCTTGCCCATCCGCTCGCCGAGACCGACGGTGACGTAGGAGAAGAAGGCACCGGCTTCGGGGACGTGGGGCGTCATCGTCACGAAGCCGACGCTGAAGACCAGAAGGACCAGCGCCGCGATGACGAACCCGACCGGTGCGCCGGCGCCGTTGCCCAGGCCCATCGCCAGCGGCATGTTGCCGCCGATGACGGTCAGCGGTGCCGCCGCGGCGACCACCATGAAGACGATGCCGACGGGGCCGAGATGTCCGCTCAAGCGCCGGGATTCGGCGGTGGTGGAGGTGGTGGTCACGGGGTCTCCTGGGGGGATGGGGTCGACAGGGCGGTGCGGAGCAGGTCGTGGTCGATCGCGTGGGCGGTGAAGCCGTGCCGCCCGGTCATCGTGGTGGCGGCGACCATCGCGTTGACGATGGCCTCCTCGGTGGCCTCGATCGTGAGATCGAACAGCCGCGTCATCAATTGGGGGGCGACCATGCGGACGGCGATCTCCGGACGTGCCGTGCTCACGTCCTCGTCCCACGCATACGGCGGGATACCGCGGTTGCCTGTGGAGAAAGCCACCATGAGGTCTCCGCTGTACTGCTCGCCGGTGCCGCCGAGGCGGCCCACGGCCAGCGCGGCGCGCTGCGCGAGTCGGGTGCACTGGTGGGGGAGCAGCGGCGCGTCGGTCGCGACGATCACGATGATCGACCCCGACCCGGGCTCGTAGCCCGGTGGCAGGTCGGGCAGCGGCACGGCTGCCGGGCCGATCGTCTCGCCCACGGGAACACCGTTGATGCGCAGCCGTTCTCGCCGGCCGTGATTGGCTTGCACCAGAACGCCGACGGTGTATCGGCCTGCCGCGGTCTCGGTGACGCGCGACGACGTGCCGATGCCGCCTTTGAAGCCGTGGCAGATCATCCCGGTACCGCCGCCCACGTTGCCCTCCGCGGGCCGTGCGCTCGACGCGTTCTCCAGCGCGGCGCGGGCGTGTTCGGGCCGGACGTGGAATCCGTTGATGTCGTTGAGCAGCCCGTCGTAGGTCTCCCCGACCACGGGCAGGGACCAGTAGAGGCCGTCGCCCCGGGCGCGCACTTGCGCGGCGACCAGTGCGTCGCGGACGACGCCGACACTGTGGGTGTTGGTCAACCCGATCGCGGTGGTCAACTCGCCGGATTCGCGGACCCACTCCAGTCCGGTGAGTTCGCCGCTGCCGTTGAGGCGGTGCGCGCCGGCGAACACCGGCTCGGTCCAGATGTCGTCGTGCGGGACGACGACGGTGACGCCGGTGTGTACGGCGGGCGGCCCCTCGGCATCGAGGGTGACATGCCCGACGCGCACCCCCGGCACGTCGGTGATGGCGTTGGCGGCGCCGGTGGGGTGGTCGCCGATGATGATGCCGAGGTCTCTTGCCCTCATGACACGCTCCGTTGTTTTCCGAATTGGAAAAGAACTATGCGCCCGTGTCGGGCATCACGCAAGCGGAAGGGCAGAATCGACCCCACAGCTCGAGCGAGGGGGGTGGCGGCGATGGGGCGGCCGAACACGCAGGCGCAGCGGCGCGCCGACATCATGGACGCGGCCATCGCACTGATCGAGCGCCACGATCTGGCCACCCTCAAGCTCGCCGACGTGGCCGCCGAGCTCGGCCTGACCACCAATGCGGTGCGGTACTACTTCAAGGACATGGGCGAGCTGCTCTCCCAGTTGGCCCTGCGCTCGGACGTGCGGTTCTACGAACAGCGCCGCCGCTTCTCCGAGCAGACCGACGACCCGTCCCTGCAGCTGGCGATGACGATCGCGGCGGGTCTACCGACCGGAGTCGAGGACGCCGAATGGCGGGCCATCTGGCGCGCTGTGCTCGCGGCGGGATTCGAACTCGACCAGCGCCGCGACGTCCAGGGCATCTATCACCGCCAGGTCGGGCTGTACCGGGATCTGTTGGGTGCCGGTGCCGACGCGGGCGTGTTCACCCTCACCGCGCCGGCGCCCGATATCGCGATGACGCTGATGGCGATGGAGGATTATCTGGGCTATCGCATCGTGGCGCGGGACCCGCAGATGGACCGCTCGACGGCCCTGCGGCTCATGCGTCAATACGCGCAAACAGCAACGGGGACAGAGCTTCCCGTTTATGGCGAGCGCACCTGAGGTCAGTTGCGCCGGTACGCCGACTCGATCTGTGCGCGTTGCGTACGCAGGATCGGGGCTTCGTTGGTCAAGACGAACGTGGTGTTGCCTCGGTGCCAGATCGTCAGCGACGGGTCGTTGAGATCCACGCCCTCGTAATGCGGGTGGATGAACAGCTTTCCGAGGTCGGCGTTGCGGACGGCATCAGAGTTGCCCTTGTCGGTCGGTGAGTCGGCGTAGCCGTCGTAGCGGCGCGCGACATCCACGATGTGCCACGGCGTGTCGGTCGGGGTGGCCAGGCCGGTCGTGCGACGCGTCGGTTCGCCCACCTTGGCGCCGCCGCAGGCGCGCAGCGGATTGCCGAACAGCACGAAGGTCAGGCGATCAGCACCCGGGGCCGTCGGATCCCGGGCGTGCTCGCGCATCCACTCCGAAGCCACCTGCGCTCCTTGGCTGTAGGCGAGCACGATGATGGTGCCCGGCGTGGCGCGGATCGCGGTGTCGAGGTTGACCACGCCGTCGGGAATCGAGTCCAGCGAGAGGTTGCGCGGGTAATCGACGACTCGCATCGTGTAGGGAGCCCGGCTGAACACACCGCGGAACTCTTCGTCCATGCCGTTGCGTAGGTGCAGATCCGCCCCGGGCAGCGCGAGGACGGTGCCCGTCGTCGGGATGCCCAATCTGGCGGCGGCCTCGGTTGTCAGCCCGGTGGTGGGAGCGGCCGGGTCATGCGGAGCGCCGAGTCGGTGCGCCAGACACCCCGAACACAGCAGCGCGACGATGATCAGCGTGAGTGCGCGACGCTTCATGGTGGCCTCGCTTCTTCCCGGGCCTTGTCGACAGTACCGGTGGCACAAGGGTTCTCAACTGAGCGACAGCTGAGAATCTGTCTCGATCCCCAGCCGGGCGCACAGATCCAAGAACGTGGCCGCGAACGGGTTGTCGGCGGTCTGAGCTCTCAGCCCAGCCCAGTCGAGCTGCTCGCGGACGGCCCGCACCACAGGAAACAATTTCGCGAAATCGCAGTGGTGCTCGTGCAGAGACCGCAATTTCTGCAGCATCACCTGATCGGGGGTCAGCACGGGCATCGACAGCGCCAGCACGTCCAGTGTCGAGGCTCCGGCGATCATCTCGGGATCGACAGGAACCCGGTTGATCTGATGCAGCACATCGATGACCGCGGGTCCATCGACGCTCAGTGCCGCTTTGAACAGCCAATCCTCCGGGGGACGCCGGATGTCGAAACCCGCTTTGCTCAGAGTGGCCGCGGCGGCTTCGGTGTCCGGTTCGGCCACCACGAAGTCGACGTCGTGAGACGGTTCGGGTGCGCCGTGAGCCCACAGCGCGTAACTGCCCGCGAGCGCGAACGGCGGACCGTCGGCTTTGAGCGCCGACGCGGCGCGCCGCAGCGCTTCGCGGAGATCATCTGTGGACATGCACACCACCGTGGGTTTCGACTGCAGGGTGGGTAGTGGACTACCCATGAAGTTGGTGACCTTCAACATTCTTCATGGCCGCACCGTGGGGGAGGGTGTCGATCTGGACCGCTTCGCCGACTGCATCGCCGGGTTGGACGCCGACATCCTCGCCCTGCAGGAAGTGGATTCGGTGCAGCAGCGGTCCGGTCTGGCCGATCTGACCGCGCTCGCCGCCGATGCCATGGGGGCGCGCAGTCATCGCTTCGTCGCGGCGATCGCGGGAACGCCCGGTGCGACGTGGATGGCCGCGACGGGGGAGGAGCAACCCGGGACGGCGGCCTACGGCGTCGCGCTGCTGTCGCGCTACCCGGCGGCGAACTGGCAGGTGGTGCGCCTGCCGCGGATCCCCTTCCGGTTTCCCATGTACCTGAGAGCGCCCAACCGGGTGCAGGTCATCGACGAGGAACCCCGCGCTGCGGTGATCGGGCATTTCGACACCCCGCTCGGGAACCTCACCGTGGTCAACACCCATCTGTCGTTCGTGCCGGGATGGAATCGGCTGCAGTTGCGCCGGCTGCTGCGAGACGTCCGGGGGATGCCCTGGCCGCGGATCGTGACCGGCGACCTGAACATGTCACCTGCCGCAGTACGGCGCCACACCGGTCTGCGGGCGCTGGCCACGGCCGCGACCTTCCCCGCCGACGTGCCGACCCAGCAACTCGACCACGTTCTGACCGACGATCCAGGCCTGCGGGCGCACGCGTGCCGGACACCCGCGGTGGCGATCTCCGATCACCGCCCGCTCGTGGTCGATCTCCAGCGCGGCTGACCTTTGTGTGGAAGGACTTTGGTCCTGCCGACTGAGGACCCGCGGACCACTGACCCGCGGGATCAGCGTCGGTAGCGTTGAGACGACAGGCGGCGACGGCGCCGCCCGGTGAGGAGACGATCGTCATGGCTCAACCGTCCGCTCCGTTGGGGTTCGTGGTCTGCGTGGACGGTTCCGCGGCGGCCCGGGTCGCCGTCGACTGGGCCGCGCGCAACGCCGGTCGTCGCCGCGCACATCTGACCCTGGCCCACGTGCTGCCCTCGGCGGCCATGCAGTCGTGGGTTCAGGTCCCGCTGCCGCCTAGCTACTTCGAAGACGAGCAGGACGCGGCCCGAAAGATTCTCCACGATTCGGCCGAGGTGGCGCGGGCGGCCGCTGGGGATGAGCTGGGCGGGCTCGGCGAGAAGATCCTGTCCGGTCAACCCGTCGCCGCGCTCTCCGAACTCAGCGCCGAGGCCGAGATGATCGTCGTCGGCAACCGGGGGCTCGGCAAGTGGGAGAGCCGGCTGTTGGGCTCGGTCAGCACCGGTCTGGTCCACCACGCCCGGTGCCCCGTCGCCGTGATCCGCGACGAGGATCCGCTCATCCCCCATCCGGACCAGGCGCCCGTGGTGGTCGGCATCGACGGCTCCCCGGCCAGCGAGCACGCCACGGCGATCGCTTTCGACGAGGCGTCGCGACGCGGTGTGGATCTCGTCGCGGTGCACACCTGGAGTGACGCAGGCTACGAGCTGCCCGACGAACCCTGGATCGAGGCGCAGCCCGAGGAAGACATGCTGCTGGCCGAACGGCTCGCCGGCTGGCAGGAGCGTTACCCCGATGTCACGGTGCGCAGAGTGGTCTGCCGGGACCAGCCCGCGCGCCGGCTGCTGTCCGAAGGTGCCAACGCCCAGTTGCTGGTCGTCGGAAGCCATGGTCGCGGCGGCTTCGCCGGGATGCTGCTCGGGTCGGTCAGCACACAGGTGGTGCAGTCCGCCCGCGTCCCGGTGATCGTCGCCCGCCGCTAGGTTGTCAGCGCGGCATACCGATCGATGTGGGAGTCGGTCGAGCCGAACTCGAACTGCAGTGCGGTGAGCCGCTTGAAGTAGTGGCCGATCGCCAGTTCTTCGGTCATCCCCATGCCGCCGTGCAGCTGGACCGCCTGCTGGCCGACGAAGCGGGCGGCCCGCCCGACGGTCACCTTCGCCGCTGACACCGCCCTGGCGCGGGTGGCGTCGTCATCCTCGAGGTGCAACACCGCCAGACATGTTGCGGCCGCGGCCTGTTCGACCTCCATGTACATGTCCACCATGCGATGCTGCAGTACCTGGAACGCGCCGATCGGCTGGCCGAACTGCTTGCGTTGCTTGGTGTAGTCGACGGTGTCGGCCAGGACCTTGCGCATCGCGCCGACAGCCTCGGCGCAGACCGCTGCCGCGCCCTCGTCGCGGGCCTGGGAGATCGAGGGCCACGCGCCGCCCTCCTCGCCCAGCAGCGCGGTGGCCCGCACCCGCGTCAACGTGAGGTCGGAGGCGCGCCTGTCGTCGACCGTCCGATAATGATGCATCTGCAAACCCTCTGGCGCCGAAGCGATGTCGACGACGAACAGGGAGATGCCGGCACTGTCCCCGCGGGCGCCGGATGTGCGCGCGGGCACGAGTACATGACTGGCCAGCGGCGTGCTCGCCGAGACGATCTTCGCTCCGGTCAGTACCCACCCGTCGCCGTCGCGGTCGGCCACCGTGGACACGTCCTGCCAGTTCTCGCCCGCCGTCGGCTCGGTGGCCGCCACGGTGACCACCCTTGTGCCAGAGACGATGTCGCCGAGCAGCGCACCGGCAACATCCCCGCCCGCCCGGCGCAGCAACCCGGCCGCGACCACCGCGGTGTCGACGTAGGGCTCGATCACCAGCGCGTGGCCGAGCGCCTCACAGATCAGCATCATCTCGACGGGTCCGCCCCCGATGCCACCGCAGTCTTCCGGTAGCGCCGCACCGAGGATGCCCAGTTCCTCGGCGAACGCCCGCCAGATCTCCGGTTGCCATCCCACGCCCGATTTGGCTGCGGCCCGGCTGTTCTCGAGGCTGTACCGGGTGGTGAGGAACCGCGTCAGGCCGGTGCGCAGCAACTCCTGCTCGTCGTCGAACGTGAAGTCCATTCTTCGCCCCTCTACAGTCCCAGAGCCGCTTTGGCCAAAATGTTGCGTTGGATCTCGTTGCTACCCGCGTAGATCGACCCGGCGCGATCGTTGAGATACCGCAGCGGCGCCACGGCCTGCCACGGCGCACCGCTGACGTAAGCGTCTGCAGGCGGCTCGAAGTGCGCGATCGGGCCGCCGGGGCAGGTGGCGTGCGGTTGATACACCCGCGCGCGCGGGCCGGCCGCCTCCATCGCCAACTCCGTGATCTGCTGGCTCAATTCGGTGCTGAGCACCTTGAGCATCGACGACTTGGCGCCGGGATTGCCGCCGGCGGCCACCACGGCGAGCACCTGGTACTCCAGGATCTCGAGCACCTCGGTACGGATTCGGACGTCGGCGAGCTTGCGGCCGAACGCGGGGTCATCGAGGAGCCGCCCGCCGGCCGGCCCGGGTTGATCCGCGGCCACTGCGGCGATATCCTCGGCCATCACCTGAAGGCCAGGCGCTGCGGCACCGCCACCTCGTTCGTACTCGAGCAGGTGTTTCGCCACCGTCCATCCGTCGTCGATGTCACCGATGACATTGCCCTTCGGCACCCGCACGTCGTCGAAGAACACCTGGTTCTGTACCTCCTCGCCCGAGGTCATCACCAGCGGGCGGATCTCGATACCCGGTGAGGTGAGATCGATCAGCACGAACGTGATGCCCCGCTGCTTCTTCTCGGATCGGGTGGTGCGCACCAACGCGAACATCCAGTTTGCTTCGCGGGCATGGGTGGTCCAGATCTTGCTGCCGGTGCACACCAGATGGTCGCCGTCGTCACGGGCGGCCATTGACAGTGCGGCGAGGTCTGAACCCGCCTCCGGCTCCGAGTAGCCCTGGCAGAAGAACACCTCTCCGGTCAGGATTCGGGGCAGGAAGTAGTTCTTCTGCGCGTCGGTGCCGAACGCGATGATGGCGTGCGCGACCATGCGGATGCCCATCGGCGACAGCGAGGGCGCGCCGGCCAGCGTCGATTCCCTGCTGAAGATGTAGTGCTGGGTCAGCGTCCAATCGCAGCCGCCGTAGGCGACCGGCCAGGCAGGTGCGGCCCAACCTTTGTCGTGCAGTATGCGCTGCCACTGCATGCTGGCGTCGTGGTCGGCGTAGACGCTGGTCATCAGCCGGCCGGCGCGGCGGAGCTCCGGGGTGAGCCGTTCGTCGAGGAAGGAGCGCACCTCGTCGCGGAACGCGAGGTCGGCGGGCGACCAGGTCAGGTTCATGCCAAGAGGGTAAACCTAGTTAGTTAGGTGGCGGGCCACCCGGGCTCGGCCGCGGCGCCGTCGAAGCCGCCGGTGGTACGTTGATCAATGTTGCCTGGGCCGCGTTGGCGAACTGTGGCAACACCGGCCCCCAGATGGACAATGCGACGAGCAGGACTATGTGAGTGAGCCGGAATCTTCGGCAAACCAGAGGCGAGTAACCGTGTATCCGGATGTGGTGTGGGACGACGAAGTCGACGTGGTGTGTACCGACGTCGGCCCGGCCGGCGTTCTGTGCGCCGTCGCCGCATCCGCCCGCGGCGGCGACGTCCTGATGGCAGCGCCGCGCCGTCACCCACGCACCTGGTTCGAGACGCTGGGCGGTGACTCCGCCACTTCGGCGTATGCGTCCGCACTGGTCGACGACATCGACGTCAAGAAG
The DNA here is from genome assembly GCA_040752555.1 of Actinomycetota bacterium. Taxonomy (GTDB): domain Bacteria; phylum Actinomycetota; class Actinomycetes; order Mycobacteriales; family Mycobacteriaceae; genus Mycobacterium. The sequence goes on from JBFMGT010000002.1 coordinate 382,474, forward strand.
CTCCCTGAGCAATCGAGCGCGCTCCCGGTGCGAGCGGTGCAGCCCTATGAGAATCTGCCCAGCGGTCGGAAGAAGCGCACCGTGCCGGCATTCGACGGAGGTCGCCTCCGTCGCTGGGCAGGTGAATGCATCGCTTCGCCGCTGGGCTATCTGTACACCCGCGTCACCGGTTGGCCGTCGTCGGCGATGCAGTCCGCCGACGGCGACACCATCGACATCGTCGACGTCTGCGCCTTCGACGCACAGGCGTCGACCGAGCCCGGGGGCATGGACGCGTGGCTACAGGCGCAGGTCCGCGACCAGAACCTCGTCGCCGAGCCGGTCGACACCATCGAGCGACTTGTGTTCGAGGACACCACGGTGAGCGGGGTGATCTTCGCGACCGCGGACGGCCCGCTGGCCGTCCGCGCCCGGCACGGCGTGCTGCTGTGCGGGCCGCCCCCCGCCTCGTTGCAGGCCGAGCGGGCCACCCCGGGACGGTTGGCGTTGGTCGGCAGGACGGCCAGTCGTTTCGGCCGGGTGGAGCTGCTCGTCGACGGCTGAGGCGGCTCGACTGTCGGGTCAGAAATCGACGGGGATGCGGCCCTTGGCCAAGAGCGACTCCATCGACGCGCCGGCGATCGGGCGCGACAGCAGGAATCCCTGCGCGCGATGGCAGCCGTGGCGCAGCAAGGTCAGCGCCGCCGCCTCGGTCTCCACTCCCTCGGCGACCAATTCCAGCCCGAACGCCTCGGCCAACGCGATGATCGCTCGCACGATCGCCAGATCACCTGGGTCGGAGCCCAATTCGCGGACAAAACTGCGATCGATCTTGAGAGTGTCGACCGGCAGCGATTTCAACTGCGACAGCGCGCTGTACCCGGTGCCGAAGTCGTCGATCGCCACCTGGACCCCGGCCTCCTTGAGGCCGGCAAGCGTGACGCGGGTCGTCTCGATGTCCTGCACCACCACGGTCTCGGTGATCTCCAGGCACACCGAGCCCCGCGGCAGGCCGTGGTCGGCCATCGCGCCTTTCACGGTTTCCACGAAGCCCTCGGTGACCAGCTGGACGGGCGAGACGTTGATGCGCATCACGGATTCGGTGCCATGGCCGCGGGACCGCCAGGCGGCGAACTCGGCACACGCCGTGCGCAGCACCCATCGGCCGAGCTCACCGGCCATGTTGATCGACTCCGCCACCCCGATGAACGAATCGGGGGACAGTAGGCCCCGCGTCGGATGCTGCCACCGCACCAGAGCTTCCATCGCGACGATCTCACCGGTCCGCATGTCGACTTCGGGCAGGTAATGCAGCAGGAGTGCACCGCTTTCGACCACGGTCTGCAGATGCAGCTCGATGTCGTTGCGGAACTCGTTCTCCATCGACATGTCGTCGGTGAACACCGCGATCTGATTACCGCCGGAGTTCTTGGCGGTCAGCACCGCCTGGTCGGCCCGGCGCAGCAGATCCGAGGTGCTGTCGTGGCCGGGCACTCCCAGCGCCACCCCGATGCTCACGGTGCGCGTGAGCATCTCGCCGTCGATGGACACCCGCTCCCGCAGTGCTGTCTGCAGGCGCAGGGCCAGAGCCTCTGCGGCCTCGGCGTCCATCGGGTCGGCGGGGACCACGACGAACTCGTCGCCGCCGAGTCGGGCGATCAGATTCCTGCCGTCCGCGCCCCTGCGGAGTCGTTCGGCGAGCACGCGAATGAACCAATCACCTGCCGTGTGGCCCAGATAGTCGTTGATCGCCTTGAGCCGGTCGAGGTCGAAGAACAGCGCCGACACCGGCCCGGGCTGGCCCTCGGCCAGTCGCCCGTCCAGATGACTCAGCAGCGCTCGCCGATTGAACAGACCGGTCAGATCGTCGTGCTCGGCCAGGTAGCGAAGCTGCTCTTCGGCGTCCACCCGCGCCTGGACCTGGGCGAGCAGCGAGGCAATGGCTTTCAGCGCGTTGAGCTCAGGCTCGGTCCAATCACGGTCTCCGAACTTGACGAAGCCCAGTACGCCCGAGGTCACGTCGCCGGAGAGCAGCGGCACGCACGCCATCGAGGTCGCCGCCACCTGCCGGCCCTCGTTGATCGTGCGCTGGTAATCGTCGGTGGCCGGCTCCGGGCGGAAGACCACGGGCTCCTTCTGGTACTCGGCCATGGCGAACACGGGGTCGGCGTCCTTGAAGTACACGATGGCCAGCGGATCCGGATCCGGGATGCCCGGCCGCACGGGCCACTCGGCCACCAACACCGACGCGCGGATCGTGTGATCGTTACGGCGCAGGAAGCTGACATCGACACCGAAGTATGCGACGAGATCGGCGAGGACGTTCTGGCACACGTCCTTGGCCGTCGCTGACGTGGCGCCCATGAGTTGTGTCGCGACCGATGTCACCACCAGGTCCAGGCTCTCGGGCAAGCGACTCTCTCCGTCTCCGCGTCAGTTCGGTGATGAGTTGTCCCCCTCGCCGCGACGCCGGCTCACCACCGACGGTTTCGGCGCTCGGGACAATCTCAGCACCAACGCCAGTGACTCAGCGGGATTCGCGGATACCAACGTTCGGAGAGTGTATTGCAGGTCGGCCAGCGTCTCGGCGAAGCGCGGCGCCAGCGCGGCAAAGTCACTGTCGTCGGCGGCGTACAGGAAGGCCGGCGAAACGGGCTGCACAGCTAATCCGTGCTGCTGGGCGCGTATCCACACCGATTCCACCGCGGCGCCCGCGCGGGCGTAGTCGGTGAGCGTGTGTCCGGCGACCGTGATGATTGCCACAGCGGCGGCTGCGGCGACCTTGGTGCGACTGTCGTCGCCGAGCACTGTTCCGGCATCCCACGCGCTGAGGTGTGCCATCACGTCGCCCCGGCGCAGGATGTCGAGCAGCACCACGTCGGCGGGGTCGAGATCGAGGCTGCGCACCTCGATCCCGGTGTCCGGTGACGGATCCCCGGGCCAGCGCAACTCGGCGATCATCTGAGCGTGCAGGTGCGGGGTCAGGTACCGGATGCGGTCTGCTGCTGACAGGATCGCGGCCGCGCGTTCGAGGTCGCGCTGGTCGGTCAGGAGAGACAGCCGGGCGCCCTCGTGTCGCGCGGCTGCGGTCAGCTCGGCCACCACGGAGTCGTCGAGCTCGACGCGGATGCCGTGGCGTCGATTGGTCTCCCGCCCCAGCATCGCCGGGTAGAGCCCGGCGAGCGCGCCGTCGGGTTCGGTGTCACCGAGCGTCACCTCGGCGCTGAGCGGGAAGCGCTCGTCGCCGAGCCGGAAGTCGACGCGCGCGCCGACTCCCTGTGCCGCTGCCGCCACCCGCGCATTGAACGTCGCGGCGCCGACGGCGACCGCGCTGCCCCGGAATCCGACGTCCATGGCGGAGGTGAGGTTCGGGTCTAGATGAATTGCCAGGGCGCGATCGGGTGCCTCGGGTCGTTTCTCGACGATCCACGGTTGGGTGTTGCCGCCCGACGGTGCGCGCCGCGCCGCGGCTGCGACGACGTCGATGACCGCCCCGGTCGGCAGGGCCGGCGCGGCCGGTTCCTCCCGCAGGGCGTCGGACCCGGGTGGGCCGTGGCCGAGACGGGGTTCGCCGACCTGATCGAGCAGTGCGGGTAGGTCGACTCGGACGCGTCCCGAGGCCAACGGCTCGCCGAGCCCGATGCGCCGCACCGCCTCTGCCACCGAGGCGGCGCCGACGGCGACCTCGGAGGACAGTTGCGGCCAGGTCGTCAGCGTCGCGCCGACCTCGAGTAGGGACGCCGCCATCCGCGACGGCAGTCCGGACGCGTCGATGATCCGTAGAACCCGCGGCACCTTCTCCTTGGTGGTGAGGTTGGCCAGCGCAGCAGCGTCCATGTCGCCGAGGTCGCCGAGCAGCCCGTGCAGCAGCGGCCGGTCGGGATCGAGGTCGAAGCGTTCGACGTCCAGCAGTCCGCCGCTGCTGGTGGCCATCAACACCGGTATGCCACGCGCCCGCGCCGCGCTGCGGACGAGCACCTTGGCGTCCAGCGAGTCGCATTCCTCCACGAGGACGTCGAGTCCATCGAGAAACGCGTCCACGGTGTCGGCGGTCAGCCCGTCCTGCTGCACGACGACGGGGAAGTAGGGATCCAGTTCGGCGATGCGTCGGGCGCACGCCACCGCCTTGTTCACGCCGACATCGAGGAGGGTGGCGGGCACCCGGTTCAGGTTGGAGACGTCGATGGTGTCGAAATCGGCCAGGCGGAGTTCCCCGCACAAACCTTGAGTGGCCAGAGTGTGGGCGATCGCGTGTCCGACGCTGAGGCCCACGACCCCGACGCGCAGCGCTGCGAGCCTCGCCAACTCGTCGGCGGAGACGAGGTTGCGGTTGCGGTCGAGCCGCAGCCGGCGGTAACCCTGGGGCCCGAGCACGCTGGCGAGCACTCGTCGCCAGGGGAAGTGAGCCCAGCGCGGGGGCTCCTCGGCGACGTCGGGCGAGACGGGTGGGCGTACGGCGGCCAGCTCTGCGCGCTGCGCAGCGATCGTGTCGACCACCTCGATGCTGGGATCGTCGCGCAGTGCCGACCAGCGTTCGGCGTCTTCGGAGTCGCTCAGGTCGAGCACCGACGCCGTGTGGACGGGGTGGCTCATCCGAGCCGCCGCGGCGCTGCGGCGATCGCTGGCTCACCGGCGAAGTCGGGTTGCGGCGTCATGGCCCGCTTGTCGGCGAGGAAGGCGGCCAGTTGCCGGGGCTGCGCGTTGTTGGCGAAGGTGAGGCGGTCCCACCACGCGATCCTGGTCTGATAGCGCACGTCGGGGTAGGGCGTAGGGGGGATCTTGGCGGCCAGTACCCCGCCTGAGGTGAGCCACCGCTTGAGCACGTAGGACGCTGCGGTCGCGACGATGAACTGGATACCGAGCAGATCCATCGCGTGCAACGGTGTGCGGGCGATCGCCGTCGTGAGTCGGCGGCTCTGCTCCGGGTCGTCGGTGACCCAGGCGGTCTTCATCTCGGCCACCCCGAACGGGAGGCGGTCGGCAACCATTTTCCGGACCGCGTCCTCCCCGTCCTGCCCCGCCCATTCCTCGATCGCATGGCATTCGTCGATCGATAGATAGGGCCCCTTTGCGCGCAGTCCGCCGACCACTCGGCCGGCCTGATTGACGCATGCGGCGAATAGTGCGGTGTCGTCACCGCGCTGCAACGCGACGGTGTCGATGGCTGCGCCCACGCCGTGCTGTTGGTAGCTGTGGGCCGCCCCAGCGATGAAGTCGGACCATAACTCAGGTTCGGTCGACGGCCGCGCGTAGACGATTGTGCATTCGGTGGCGGGGTCCCAATACCGCGGACTGGCGTCCAGTCGGTTGACGTCCAGGTCAGCAAAGGCAAAGTGGGGATGGGTCATTTCGATCCATTCGTCAGGCGGCGCAATAGCGGGGGCGGATGATGCGCAGAGCACGGAAATACACGCTCTTTGTTGAGTATCTCGCTCATACTCAGCCAAATTCCAGCTAGCGGGGAGAAGTCACCCGCGGAATCTGATTACCGGAAAGGTCACGATCAGGTCACGATGGCGGCGCAAGGGCCGACGGCAATGACCGAGATGAGCGTCGCTGCAGGTCAGGGCAACGCAGCATTGCTACGGCGAACTATCCGGCACAGTTGACCGCACGGTGAGCCGAACTCGCCTACATGGCCGTGGACTTTGCTCTTTTCACGTGAGGGGGTGCGGCTACGACGCCGGAGCGCAGGCGTCGACGCTGGCGCCGACCCGGTTACCGTCCAGTAACGAGCCGGTTTTGCCGGAGGTTGCGGCGCCGCGGCAACCCGGCTTGCCATTGGGTGCCCTTCCGGCGGCTCAACGTTGCGCAGAAGCCGCTTGCGGATCTCCGACGCGAACGCGTCATGCTCCGTCCGTGCGCCAGGCTCGAAGTTCTCGATCAGAGTTCAATTTGCCAAATCTGCAAATGGCGGGAAATGACGGATTTCTCCACCGAATTATTGACGTTGACGACAGAAATTCGCATGGCGGTTTGTCGCCATTTCCGGCTATGGGCGCATTTTAAGCCTCGAAACGAAGATTAAGGCGGTATTCGACTATTCAACATTCGTCGGCAGTCAATTTCTGGCACAGAGTGTCATTCTCTCGGAGCGCGTCCGGCGCGGCGTCTTGGGGACGCGCTGTGGCACTGTGAGGGGCCTGCACAAGGGTCGCGTCAAAGGAGACAGCTGTGAAGAGGTTCAGGGATCTTGCCGAGTTCGTCGCCGCCGAGGGGTCTCAGCTCGGCCCTACCGAGTGGCTGGAGATCACGCAGGACCGGGTCGACCGGTTCGCCGAGGCGACCGAGGACCATCAGTGGATCCACGTCGATCCCGAGCGAGCCGCCGGCGGCCCGTTCGGCGGGACGATCGCCCACGGGCTGCTGACACTGTCGTTGCTTCCGTACTTCACCCACCAGCTCTACACCGTGGACAACGTGGCGATGGCCATCAACTACGGCTACAACAAGGTCCGATTCATCACGCCGGTACGGGTCGGCGCACGCCTGAGGGCGCGCGCACAGATCTCGACGGTCAACAAGCTCGACAACGCCGTGCAGGCCGCCCTCGCGGTGACCGTGGAGATCGAGGGCTCGGAAAAGCCCGCGGCGATCGCGGAGTCGATCGTGCGTTTCGTCGGTTGATCAGCGGCCGGCGGCCCTCGCAGCCTTCACCAGCCCGCCGCCGATGATCAGGCGCTGGATCTCACTGGTGCCCTCGTACAGCCGGAGCAGTCGCACATCGCGGTAGATGCGCTCCACCGGTACGTCGCGCATGTACCCGGCACCGCCGTGGATCTGGACGGCGAGGTCGGCCACCCGACCCACCATCTCGGTGCAGAACAACTTGGCTGCCGAGGGGGCCAGTCGACGGTCCTGGCCGGACAGCCACTGGGCAGCGGCGTCGCGCACCATCGCCCGGCCGGCCATCACCCCGGTGTGTTGATCGGCCAGCATTGCCTGCACCAGCTGGAATTCGCCGATCGGGATGCCGCCCTGCGTCGCGGTCGACGCGTAGGCCACCGATTCGTCCAAGGCACGTTGCGCCGTTCCGACCGCCAGCGCCGCGATGTGCACCCGCCCGCGGGCCAGTGACGACAGCGCCGCCCGGTAGCCGATGTCCTCGGCGCCTCCGACGACTGCGCTGCCTGGCACGCGCACATCGGAAAACGTCACGTCGGCGGTCCAGGCTCCCTCCTGGCCCATCTTCTTGTCCTTGGTGCCGACCGTGACCCCTGGTGCGTCGGCGGGAACCAGGAACACCGCGATGCCGGCCCCGTGCTCGTCGGCGGGGCGCGTGCGGGCGAACGTGATGAACACGTCGGCGGTGGGGGCGTTGGTGATGTACTGCTTGGCGCCGTCGATGATCCACTGGTCGCCATCGCGAACTGCCTTGGTGCGCAGCCCCGACGGATTGGATCCGGCGCCGGGTTCGGTCAATGCGAACGACGCGACGACGTCGCCGGACGCGATGGGCGCCAGCCAGGTCGACTTCTGCTCATCGGTGCCATAGCCCACTAGCACCTGTCCTGCGATCCCGTTGTTGGTGCCGAACATCGACCGCAGCGCGAGCGAGGTGTAGCCCAGTTCCATCGCGAGTTCGACATCTTGGGCGAGATCCAAGCCGAGGCCGCCCCATTGCTGGGGGATGGCGTACCCGAACAACCCCATCTTCTTCGCCTGCTCGCGAAGGTCGTCGGGGACCCGGTCCTCGGTGAGGATCTCCTGCTCTCGCGGGACGGCGACGGTCCGGACGAAGTGTCGCGTCTGCGCGAGGATCTCGCGGAAATCGTCGTCACTAACCTCGGCGCTGCTCATCGGTCTCCTCGGTCGGGGTTGCTTGCGCAGATCGTATATGAAATACGATATCGAGCCAGGGGCCGACGACGTGAGGATGTGGGCAGTGGGAGTACTGAGTGGGCAGACCGCTGTGGTGACCGGCGGAGCGCAGGGGTTGGGTCTGGCGATTGCGCGGCGTTTCATCGCCGAGGGGGCACAGGTCGTGCTCGGCGATGTCAACCTCGAGGCGACGCAGGCCGCGGCCGACGCTCTCGGCGGCGCCGACGTGGCCCGCGCGGTGCGCTGCGATGTGACCGATGCCGAGCAGGTGGAGGCGTTGGTCGCGGCGGCGGCCGGGCACTTCGGCGGTCTGGACGTGATGGTCAACAACGCCGGTATCACCCGTGACGCGACGATGCGCAAGATGACCGAGGACCAGTTCGATCAGGTCATCGCGGTGCACCTGAAGGGCACCTGGAACGGGCTGCGTGCCGCATCGGCAGTGATGCGGGAGAACAAGCGCGGCGCCATCGTGAACATGTCGTCGATCTCCGGCAAGGTGGGCATGATCGGGCAGACCAACTACTCGGCCGCCAAGGCCGGCATCGTCGGGATGACGAAGGCGGCGGCCAAGGAGCTCGCCTATCTCGGGGTGCGGGTGAACGCGATTCAACCCGGGCTGATCCGGTCAGCGATGACCGAGGCGATGCCGCAACGTATCTGGGACTCGAAGGTGGCCGAGGTACCGATGGGCCGTGCCGGCGAGCCCGACGAGGTCGCAAACGTCGCCCTCTTCCTGGCCTGCGATCTGTCCTCCTACATGACCGGAACGGTCCTCGAAGTCACCGGCGGACGCCACCTGTGATGCGTGAGGCGGTGATCTGCGAGCCTGTGCGCACACCGATCGGCCGTTATGGCGGGATGTTCGCAGCATTGACGGCCGTCGACCTTGGCGTCGCGGCGCTGCATGGCCTGCTTACCCGTACCGGAGTTCGTCCCGAGATGGTCGAGGACGTCATCGTCGGCCACTGCTATCCCTCAATGGAAGCGCCGGCCATCGGCCGAGTCATCGCCCTCGACGCCGGCCTGCCCGTCACCGTGCCGGGCATGCAGATCGATCGGCGCTGCGGCTCCGGTCTGCAAGCGGTCATCCAGGCGTGTCTCCAGATCGCCTGCGGTGACAACGATCTCGTCGTCGCGGGCGGGGCGGAGTCGATGAGCAACGCAGTTTTCCACTCCACCGACATGCGCTGGGGCGGCGCGCGCAGCGGCGTCACGGTGCACGACGCGCTCGCTCGGGGGAGGACCACGGCGGGCGGCAAGCATCATCCCGTGCCCGGCGGCATGCTCGAGACCGCAGAGAACCTGCGCCGTCAGTACGGGATAGGGCGAGTCGAGCAGGACGAGCTCGCGGTGCGCTCGCACCAGCGCGCCGTCGCGGCGCAGAAGGACGGCCTGCTCGCCGAGACCATCATCCCGGTGACGGTGAATTCTCGCGGCGGTGCGGAGGTCATCGACACCGACGAGCACCCGCGGGCCGACACCTCGCTGGACAAGCTCGCCAGACTACGTCCGATACTGGCTGCCTCCGATGCGGAAGCGACGGTCACCGCAGGCAATTCGAGCGGGCAGAACGATGCCGCCTCGATGTGTCTGATCACCACGGCGGACAAGGCCGATGAACTCGGCCTCACTCCGCTTGTCCGGCTGGTGTCGTGGGCGGTCGCCGGGGTGGGGCCGGAGGTGATGGGCATCGGGCCGGTACCAGCGACCCGCGTCGCGCTCGCCAAGGCCGGCCTGACGCTGGCCGACATCGACCTCATCGAGTTGAACGAGGCATTCGCGGCCCAGGCGCTGGCCTGTACCCGCGAATGGGGTTTGACAGCAAATGATTTCGAGCGTGTCAACGTGCACGGTTCCGGCATCTCCCTGGGTCATCCCGTCGGTGCGACCGGCGGTCGCATGCTCGCCACGCTGGCCCGCGAGCTGCACCGCCGCGGCGGCCGATACGGCTTGGTGACCATGTGTATCGGTGGAGGGCAGGGGTTGGCGGCGATCTTCGAAAGGATGACGCGATGACCAGATTGGCGCAGACCCTGGGGCTGTCGGAGTTCCAGGCCGAGATCGTGTCGACCGTGCGGACATTCGTCGACAAGGAAGTGATCCCGGCTGCACAGGAACTCGAACACTCCGATACCTATCCGCAGGCGATCGTCGACGGCATGCGCGACATGGGATTGTTCGGGCTGATGATTCCCGAGGGGTACGGAGGTCTCGGCGAGTCACTGCTGACCTACGCGCTGTGCGTCGAAGAACTGGCTCGCGGCTGGATGAGCGTGTCGGGAGTGATCAACACCCATTTCATCGTCGCGTACATGGTCCGCCAGCACGGTACCGAAGCGCAGAAGCGTAACCTCTTGCCGCGCATGGCGACCGGCGAAACGCGCGGCGCGTTCTCGATGTCCGAGCCCGAACTGGGCTCCGATGTGGCGGCGATCCGGACCAGGGCCGCCGACAACGGGGACGGCACGTACACGATCGACGGCCAGAAGATGTGGCTGACCAACGGCGCCAGCTCGACGTTGGTCGCCGCGCTGGTGCGCACCGACGAGGGTGCAGAACGCCCACACCGCAACCTCACCGCCTTCCTGATCGAAAAGCCCGCAGGCTTCGGGGAAGTGGCGCCCGGACTGACCATCCCCGGCAAGCTCGACAAGCTCGGCTACAAGGGCATCGACACCACGGAGCTGATCTTCGACGGCTACCGCGCCCACGCCACCGACATCCTCGGCGAGGCGCCCGGGCAGGGGTTCTTTCAGATGATGGACGGCGTAGAAGTCGGTCGCGTCAACGTCTCCGCCCGCGCGTGCGGGGTCGGCATCCGCGCATTCGAACTCGCGGTCCGTTACGCCCAGCAGCGCAGCACCTTCGGCAAACCGATCGCCGAGCACCAGGCTATCGCCTTCACGCTGGCCGAGATGGCGACGAAAGTGGAAGCGGCGCACTTGATGATGGTCAACGCGGCGCGGTTGAAGGACTCCGGCGACCGCAACGATGTCGCGGCCGGCATGGCGAAGTACTTCGCCAGCGAGGTGTGCGCGGAGGTGACCCAGCAGAGCTTTCGCATCCACGGTGGCTACGGCTATTCCACTGAGTACGAGATCGAACGGCTCATGCGGGACGCGCCGTTCCTGCTGATCGGCGAGGGCACCAGCGAGATCCAGAAGAGCATCATCAGCAAGCGGCTGCTCGCCGACTACCGGGTGTGATCAGGTGAGCGCTCCCGATTTCGCCAGCAGACCGCAACTCGCCGAGGACGTGGCGGGCGTGGTGCGGCGCAGAATCTTCGACGGGACCTACGCCGCGGGAACCTACGTACGTCTCGATCAACTCGCCGGTGAGCTCGGGATCAGTGTCACCCCGGTGCGTGAGGCGCTTTTCGAGCTCAAGGCCGAGGGCTTGCTCGAGCAGCAGCCGCGCCGTGGCTTCGTCATCCGGCCGGTCACGGGTCGCGACATCACCGATGTCGCCGACGTGCAGGCTCACATCGGCGGGGAGCTGGCCGCACGCGCGGCTGCGGCGATCACCGATGCAGCCCTGGCCGAGCTGTCGGCGGTTCAAGTCGACCTCGAGGCGGCGTACGCCGCCGGCGACGACGAGCGGGCGGTGCGGCTCAACCACGAGTTCCACCGTGCGATCAACGTGGCCGCCCAGTCTCCGAAGCTCGCCCAGTTGATGTCCCAGATCACGCGGTACGCGCCCGAGGCTGTGTTCCCGACGGTCGAAGGCTGGCCGGCGAACTCGAATCGGCATCACCGTCGCGTGTTGGATGCACTCGCCGCGCGCGACCAGGCCGGTGCGCGCGCGGCGATGGCGGAACACTTGACGGCCGGTGCGGCGCCGCTGATCGACCATCTGACCCGCCGCGGCGTGATCGTCTGACCACACGTCATCGCTCCAGCAGCGCCCTCAAGTGTTCGGGCGAGACGACGGTGGCCCGCGCGGACCGGACTCGGTCGGCAAGCGTTCGGTCGGAGGTGACGACAACGATGTCGTCAGGACGTTCGTCGGCGTGCACCAACCGCACGATCTCGTCGTCGCCGGAATCGGGAGCCGGCGCTGGTGCATGAGCGACGGTGATCACCGCCGAATCGATCGACGGACGCGGCGGCTGCTCGAAGACCACGGTGACGTCGGCGCCGTCGGCGTGCGCCCATCGCTCCAGCCGGTGCACCAGCGCCACCATCGCGGCATGTCTGTCGCGCCACCAGCCGTCGGGTCGGCTGCCGATCACGTTCATGCCGTCGACGATCCAGCGCACAGTGGCAGGCTATCGGCGCCCGCCGCAATGTTGCTGGCTGATGAAGCGGGCGTGATGAGCAGGAAAACGCCCGGACCGATTTGCTCCCCGGGATCGCGCCGATCAGCTAACCTCTGCGCAGGTAGAAATATTACGGTGTAGTCAATATATAGGGCCGCGTCGGGGGACAAGCTAGGAGCGGCCTGGCAGAAGGTTGTGCCGATTTCGTAGATCTCCCCAAACCGCTGACAGGTGTCGAAGGGCAGGGTAACTTCCATGACGCAGCCGCGAGGCGCTATGTTTCGTTTGCTGCAATTGCGGAGCCGCCCCGTGGCTCATAGCCTATGACCTGCTCACGCTACGATCACGCCACCAATCGACAGGGGGATCGGCTCATGACGCTTCCAACTCTTTACTTCTCACGGCCGGCCACGGTGCTGCCGGACAAGGCGATGGACAACGACGAGGTGCTCGCCCTCGTTCGCGACCAGTTCACAGGTCCCGCCGCGGAGTGGGACGCAGTCGAGCAAACCATCCGCTACGTGTTCGATCGCTGCAACACCAAGACCCGTTACCTCGATCAGAGCACCACCCTGTCCCCGGGCGAGTTTGCGTCCCAGGCGGCGCAGGCCTGCCTGGACCAGAATGGCGTGGCCGCCACCGACCTCGATCTGGTGGTCTACGGCGGCATCGCCCGGGACAACTTCGAGCCCGCGACGGCCGCCGAAGTCGCGGGCCGACTCGGCGCCCGCCCGCTGCATGCCACCGACGTCACCTGCGCGTGCGCCGGTCTCATCGAGGCGATGCACACGGTCGCCGGATACTTCGCGCTCCATCCGGAGATGAAGACCGCGCTGATCTGCGCCGGTGAGCTCACGCGCGATCGCATCACCTACGACATGGGCTCGCTGCAGGACGTCGCGGTGTTCGCCGCCGGGCTCACGCTGGGTAACGCCGCCGCCGCGCTCCTCGTGTCCCGGGAACCGCTGGCCGGTGGCAGCGCACGCCTCGAGGGCATCTTCCACAAGACGCTGTGTGAACACTACGGCCTGTGCAAGACGCCCGTCGACGGTCATTTCACCTCGAAGTCGAAAGAACTGTTCGCACTCTCGGTGCACGTACCGCCTGCGGTCCGCGACATGCTCAGCGAGATCGGCTGGTCTTCCGAGGAGATCGACCACTACGCGCTCCATCAGCCCAGCGAGGCAGTGCTCGAGCGTGTCTTCACCGAGCTGGGTGCCCGGCCGCAGGCCTGCGTGCACACGCATTCGCTGTTCGGTAACACCGCGAGCACCGCGTGGGCACTCGCTCTCGAATACCGTCTCGAGCACGGCACGGTGGAGCCGGGCGACAAGATCGTGATGGCAAGTGCCGCAGCTGGTTTCACCATCGTGGGTGCCGCGGCCGTGTGGGAGGGCTGAATGGACCGGTACCTGCGCGTCTACCGTGTCATCAACAAGACGTTCGGGTTGTGGCTGCGGCCACTCGGTACCTTTGTGATCTTGCAGGTGCGAGGCGGGATCTCCGCGGCGACCATGGGTTTGGACCGCATCGTGTTTCCGCGGTACAAGGACGAGCCGCTCGATCGTCCGATCTTCATCATCGGCAATCCGCGCAGCGGCACGACTTTCCTGCACCGCTTCCTGCTGAGCAACGGCGGACTGGCCGCGTTCGAACTGTGGGAGATGTTGTTCCCGGCGATCACCGCGCGCAAGCTGCTCGGTCGCATCGTGCCGCGGCTGGACCGGCTCTCCCCGGCGCGCTACCACCCGTCAGACGTGCACGACACAAGCTTGCGCGGCATCGAGACCGACGATCCGGCGTGGTTTTTTCACACCCTCGACGGGCCGTTCGCCTGGGCGTACTTCCTGGCATGGCAGGACGCCTGGGGCAGTGACCTGTCCCGCAAGGCCTTCGGCATCGACGGCGCAGCGCCCGCGGAGAAGGAACGGTTCTTCCGTTACTACGAAGAGCTCTGGCGAAGAAACCTCTACTACAAGAAGGACCGCCGCATCCTCGCCAAGACGAGCATGCTGACGTTCCGGCTCGACGAGGTGCTCGAACGCTACCCCGACGCCAAGCTCGTCTACATCGTCCGTGACCCGGTCGAGGTCATCCCGTCGGGGATGTCGCTGATCGCCAGCGTGCTGGAGAACGGCTACGACGCGTTCAACCGCACCTCGGCCGAGGATCAGCAGCGCTGGGTGGAGAACCTGTACCAGGCGTCGTGCGCGATGCTGAAGGTGTTCCACGACGCGTACACCTCCGGCAAGATCCCGGAGAAGAACCTCTGTGTCGTGCGGTATCCCGATCTGATCCACAACCTGGAGCCGACAATCGAGCGGATCTGCGAGTTCGCCGAGATCGAGCCGAGTGAATCCTTCCTGGCCGAGGTGCGCGCGCAGGCGGAGAAGCAGCGGTCGTACAAGAGCAAGCACAAGCACGCGCCGGATCGGTTCGGTCTGAGCGCGGAGCGGATTCAAAACGACCTGTCCTACGTCTACGACACCTTCGACCTGCCCCGGCGGGTGGGCTGAGGAACTGCGAGACGGCCGGGGGGCGACCGCCGGTCAGCAAAATAGTGAAAGTTTTCTGGAGAACGCTGGAAACGGGCTGTGGAAGCGGTCCGCAGTTTGTATAGTTTCGGTCACATGTCGCTGGTAGCCCCTGGGGGAGTGCAATGAACGCTGGTTCTTACGTCGGTCGCATCGGAGGCCTTGCTGTGGCCCTGGGTGTGGGCGCCGCCGTCTTCGCGGGCCAGGGAGCCGCATACGCGGATACGGGTTCGACGTCCGGAGCGACCGGCGCGGCCGGAGGCTCGGAGGGTGGCCAGACTGCCGGCGGCGGGTCGGACAAGGGCACCGCCAAAGAGACGGCCAAAGACACCCCCAAGGTCACCTCGAACGCCGATGACGGTGCCAAGGGCGGCGACAAGGCCGAGTCCGGTAAGGGCACCGGGAAGAAGGACCGCAAGAACGTCTGGGCGGACCTGTTCGGCGGTCACAAGCCCAAGCCGGACACCAGCGCTGGTCAGCCTTCCGACCCCGCGGTCACGCCGTCTGACGACGCCGAGGAGACCCCGGCGGCCGGGGACAGCGGCGACGCGGTCAAGACCCCTCCGAAGAAGCCGCGCTGGTCGTGGAAGCCGGCCGATGCGGGCTCGGTGACCCCCGACGCCACCGATGTCGACAGCAACGACGACGTCGTGGCACCCAGCAAGTCCACGAAGCCCGCCAAGGGGCTCAAGGGCCTGTTGTCGACCATCACCGTCGACGCCCCCGAAGCGGCCACGACCCCGAAGACACTGGTCAACGTGTCGACCGCGAAGACCACCGCCAGCACCACGGTCGCCGAGGTCGCCTCGGATGCCGACGAGGCGTCGACCACCACCGTGTCTCAGGGTCCGCTCGCGACGCTGTTCAAGCGCTTCCTCGACGTGTTCACCGGCAACACCCCCGCCGCGCCCAACGCCAACTCGCCGTTCGCCTGGTTGGTCGCCGCGGCGTCGCGCCGCGAACTCGACTCGCAGGCGCAGCCGAGCGATCCGACGATGGTGTGGAACGGCCTCGAGGTCCGTCCGGTGGGCGAGCCGACGATCACCTCGTTCTACGGCAAGTACACGATGGTGCCGGCGTTCCCGGGCGTGCTCCAGGGCAAGCAGGACTTCGACCTCGTCGATCCCGAGACGGGCGAAACGGTGGCCACCATCAATGGTCTCGTTGCCATGAACAACGACATCGGTGCGGGTAACCGCTCGCTGCAGATCGTCGTCCTCGACGTCACGAACGTCGCCGAGGGCTACCAGCAGGGTGTCGACAACAAGGACATTCCGCCGGACGGTTCGATCTTCGCCATCGTGAGCAACGGTCGCGCCGGACAGGTGTACTCCGCGCTCGCCCAAGAAGGCGACGATGTGGTGTCCTACCGGTACGTCACTCGATGGGGTTCGCTGCCGCTCAACGCGGATCCGTTCCGGCTCAACTACAGCGCAGCCGATTTCCTCACCGACTACGAGGGCATCAACCGGCCGATCTACCTGACCAACGGCTATCACATCAAGCCGGTCCAGGACGACACGCTGGAGTTCACCGGGTTCGTCGGATACGAGCCGCTGTTCAACGCGATCCAGGGCACGCAGAAGTTCGGGATCTACGACGACGAGACCGGCACTCTGATCGGCACCTTCGACGGCGTGACCACCGTGACGTCGGACTTCTGGGGCACCACCAGCCAGGCGATCATCGTGACCTCCGTCGACGGCCCCTCCGGCGTCGAAGACGGGATGATCCCTCCGGTCGGATCGGTGTACAACATCATCTACTGGAAGGACGAGACGGAGTACGCGCTGTACTACTCCCTGCCCCAGGAGGGCAAGGATGTCGTCAAGACGCTGCTGATCTCGCAGACCCGCAAGGGTCAGGTCGTCGACGAGCTGCCGTTGGGCTTCAATGCCTCCGAGGAGCCGGACCGCGACTCGTACACGGTGGGTGACTACACCTTCAAGCCGACGTCGGACCTCATCTACACCGGGGTCAACGGCCTGCCGCCGCGCGAGGTCATCGTTCAGGGCTACCAGCAGTTCGACGTCTTCAATGCCAAGGGCGAATACATCGGCAGCGTCGACGCCGACGTGAGCACCCAGTGGGACATCTCCCGCGGTTACTCGAAGGCGATCCTGGTGACCGACGTGAACGACTCCGTCAACGGGGTCGGCACCGACAAGGGTGAGGTGCCGCCGGTCGGTTCGATCTTCAACATGAAGTACATGGGGAACTCCCCGTTCGGGGAGGGGTACTACTCGATGCCCGACCCGGACGGCGACAAGACGCGCTACGAGCTGCGCACCATCTTCGGTGCCATCCCGCTGTTCAACATCTACAACGCGTCGAAGGGGTTGGCGAACTACGACTTCTACACCCCCTTCAACGACAACCAGCGGGTCAACCTGCTGGGTGCCGCGGGCGCGCAGTCCGGCGGCCTGCTCGGCGCCGATCAGGACCTGTGCGTGCTGGACGGCTCGACCTGCGAGCTCGACGCCGCCTGATCTCGTCACAACAGCGGTGCGTCGCCTGATCCAGGCGGCGCACCGCTGCCGTTTCAGCCGCTGATCGCCTGCTCTCGCGCCCAGCGGTAGTCGGCCTTGCCGGCCGGGCTGCGCTCGATGACCGGGCGGAACACGACGGCCTTGGGCAACTTGTAGCGCGCGAGCACGGTGGCCGCGTGGTCGACCAGCTCCTGCGCGGTGGCCTCGGCGCCGTCGGCGAGGGCGACGACGGCCACGACTTCCTGTCCCCAGCGCTCACTGGGCCGGCTCGCCACGACGACGTCGGCCACTGCGGGGTGTGAAGCGACCGCAGATTCCACTTCCTCGGCGAAGATCTTCTCGCCACCGGAGTTGATCGTCACCGAGTCGCGGCCGAGCAGTTCGATCACGCCGTCGGCGAGGTGGCGGGCGCGGTCGCCCGGCACCGAATACCGCACACCGTCGATGACAGGGAATGTCGCCGCCGTCTTCGTCGCATCGCCCTTGTAGCCGAGAGGAACGTAGCCGCGCTGGGCGAGCCACCCGATGCCGTCGTGTCCCGGCTCGTGGATAGACCCGAGATCTTCTGCGGCAACGAAGGTGTCGGGCCCGGCCGTGAAGGTGCCCGTCGACACCGCACCCGGTGCCGACATGTGCGTCATCTGCGCTCCGGTCTCGGAGGAGCCCACGCTGTCGACCACCATCAGATTCGGCTTGGCGTCGATCAGTCTCTGCTTGGCGGTCGGCGTGAGCCGCGCTCCGCCGCTGGCCACCACGGCCAGCGAGGAGAGATCGGCGTCGGTGCGCTCGAAGGCCTCCGCCAGCGGGCGTGCCATCGCGTCGCCGACCACGGTCACCGTCAGCACCTTCTCGCGCTCGATGGTGCGCACCACATCGTCGACGTCGAGGTGGCTGGTGATCGGGGAGAACACCACCGTCTGGCCCATCGTCATCGAGGTCATGACGGCCCATTGAGCGGCGCCGTGCATCAGCGGCGGCAGCACCAGGAGTTTGGTGCCCGGCGACTCCGCGCATCGCGCGGCCAGGTCGTCGTAGGAGGTGGCCGACTCTCCGGTGTACAGACTGCGCCCCCCGAACGACGCCATGAAGATGTCGTGCGCTCGCCACAGCACCCCCTTAGGCATCCCGGTGGTGCCGCCGGTGTAGAGCACGTAGAGGTCATCCGGTGAGGGCTCGACGGGCGGAGGGTCAGCCGGTCCCTCGGCCACGATGGATTCGTAATCGACTGCGCCGGGCAGCAATTCGTTGCCGGAGTCGTCTGCGATCTGGATCAGCACGCGTAGCGACGGCAGATCCGGCAGTACCTCGGCCAACCGCGGCGCGAACGCGGCGTGGTAGAGCATCGCGGTGGCGCCCGCGTCCGAGAGCAGGTACTGGAGCTCGCTCTTGACGTAGCGGTAGTTGACGTTGAACGGCGCGACCCGGGCTCGCCAGGCGCCCAGCATCCCCTCGACGTACTCGGGCCCGTTGTGTGCGTAGATCCCGAGCAGGTCCTGGCCCACCTCATGACCCGGCAGGGCGGAGCGCTCGGTGTGCACGCCGAGGCCCAGGTCATGGAGGAACCGGGCCAATCGGTTCGACCGCTCGACGATCTGGGCGTAGGTGAAGCGTCGGTCGCCCTGGACGATGAATTCGCGGTCCCCGATGACCGCGGCGATGGCGTCCGCTGCGCCGGGGACGGTGAATTGGATCGGCTCTGACATGGCTTGGACTCTAGACTGCGCCGTTCTTTGAGTGAACAGACATTGCGCAGTTGTATGGTCGTGCCATGACCGACCCGGTGCTCGATGAGTTGGGCTACTACCTGTTGGCTGGTGCCGGTGGTGACGGTCCGGCAAGCCTGCTCGATGAAGCACGCCACGGGGAGGCGCTGGGCTTCGGGACCGCGTTCATCTCCGAACGGTGGAACGTCAAGGAGGCCGCATCGCTGACCGGGGCGGCACTCGCGGTGACCGAGCGGATGCAGATCGCAACGGCGGCGACCAATCACAACACCCGCCACCCGTTGATCACCGGGTCCTGGGCGACCACGATGCACCGTCTCTCCGGCGGGAGGTTCACCCTCGGCATCGGACGCGGAATCGCGGCCATCTATCAAGGATTCGGTGTGCCGGCGGTGACGACCGCACAGATGGAGGACTTCGCCCAGGTGATGCGCACGCTGTGGCGCGGCGGCGCCATTGTCGGGCATGACGGCCCCATCGGCCAGTATCCGGTGCTCTATCTCGACAGCGACTTCGACGAGGACATCCGGCTGGCGCTCGTCGCGTTCGGCCCGCAGACGCTGGCGCTGGGTGGTCGCGCGTTCGATGACGTCATCCTGCACACCTTCTTCACCCCTGAGACGTTGCAGCGCGCGGTCGCCACCGTGAAGACCGCCGCCGAGCAGGCCGGCCGCGACCCGTCTGCGGTGCGGGTCTGGTCATGCCTTGCCACGGTCGGGGACCACCTGCCCGAAGATCTTCGGCTGAAGAAAACGGTGGCCCGGCTCGCGACCTACCTGCAGGGTTACGGCGATCTACTGGTCCGCACCAACAAGTGGGATCCGGGTGTGCTGCAACGGTTCCGCGACGACGCGGTGGTGCAGTCGATCGCCGGTGGCATCGATCACAAGGCAACGCCGGACCAGATCGAGCACATCGCAACGCTCATTCCCGACTCGTGGCTGGAGCCGTCGGCGACGGGGTCGGCGCAGCAGTGCGCCTCGCGGGTGCGCGCAGAGTTCGACCACGGCGCGGACGCGGTGATCATGCACGGTGCCACACCCGGCGAGCTGGCGCCGGTCGTGGCGGCCTACCGCGCGGCGGAGAACTGACAAGCGCGGCTCAGCAGCAGCGCGCGCCAGGGTTGGCGTCGGCGGCGGCGTGGCGGTGCCGCCAGTATTCGCGTTCCGACATCACCGCTTCACCGGCGTGCAGCCGGGCCCGGTGCTCGACGTAGCGCTGGTAATGGTTGTCACCCATCAGTGACCGGCAGTACCAGCGGACGTGGCGGAGTGCCCGGCGCGGTCCTTCGGTAAGGCGTCCCACTGCTTCTGCACCTCCTTCTCGGCGGCGGTGGCGAACATGCCCGAGGGCGCGAAGATGCGTGAGGGCACCGGTTCGTCCTCGGTCAGCGGTGCCCCGTGCCCGCGGATCGCTCGCAGTGCGACGAACACGCCGGCGACGAACACGATGAGCACGAGCGCGGCGAAGATGATCGATAGCGTCCCCTGGATGAACGTGTTGCGGATGACGGCGTCGAGTTGGTCGGCGTTCTTGGCGGCGCCGAAGGAGGTCTCGCCGGCTTCCTTGGCATTGCGGTAGGCGAAGTGCTGGGTCCAGTACCCCACCTTCGGATCGCCGGAGAAGATCTTCTGCCAGGACGCCGTCATGGTCACGACCAGGTCCCACATCAACGGAATACCGGGAATCCAGGCCCATTTCAGGAGCCCGCGCTTGATGACGACCACGGTCGCGACGGTCAGCGCGATCGCGGCCAGTAGCTGGTTGGCGATTCCGAACAGCGGGAAGAGGGTGTTGATGCCGCCCAGCGGATCGGTGACACCCATCAGCAGGATGGAACCCCAGGCGGCGACGACGATGACGCTGCACGCCCAGGCGCCGACGCGCCAGCTCGGGTTGCGCAGCTTCTTCAACGGACCGCCGAGGTTGCCCAGCCCGTCGGAAAGCATGAAGCGCGCCACCCGGGTGCCGGCGTCGACAGTGGTCAGGATGAACAGCGCCTCGAACATGATCGCGAAGTGGTACCAGAACGCTTTGAGCCCGGTGCCGCCGAACACCTGGTGCAGCACCTCGGACATGCCGAACGCCAACGTCGGTGCACCACCGGTGCGGGACACGATCGTCTCCTCACCGACGCTGCGAGCCGCCTCGGAGATCTCTTGCGCGGTGATCGGGCCCCCGGAGAGCCCGAGCCCGTTGACATAGTCGGCGGCGCTCTGGGCGGTGGTGCCCGTGGAGGCCGTTGGCGCGTTCATCGCGAAGTACAGGTGCTGGTTGAGGATGGCCGCGGTGATCAGCGCCATGATCGCGACGAACGACTCGGTCAGCATGCCGCCGTAGCCGATCAGCCGCATCTGGCTTTCCTTCTCCAGCAGCTTGGGCGTGGTGCCCGAGGAGATCAGTGAGTGAAAACCCGACAGCGCGCCGCAGGCGATCGTGATGAACAGGAACGGGAACAGCGAGCCGGCGAACACCGGACCCGAACCGCTGGCCGCGAACGACGAGATCGCGGGGGCTTCCATGACGGGGCGGGCCAGCAGGATGCCGACCGCGAGCAGCGCGATGGTGCCGACCTTCATGAACGTCGAGAGGTAGTCGCGGGGCGCCAGCAGCAGCCACACCGGCAACACCGATGCGGCCAGGCCGTAGAGGATGATGCACCACGACAGGGCCACCTTGGACAGCGTGAACCACTCGGCGCCCCACGATGTTTCGGCCACCCAGCCGCCTGAGACGACGGCGAGCAACAGCAGGGCCACGCCGATCAGCGACACCTCGGAGACCCGGCCGGGCCGCAGAAACCGCAGATACAGCCCCATGAAGATCGCGATCGGAATCGTCATCGCGATCGAGAACACCCCCCACGGGCTCTCGGCCAGCGCGCCCACCACCACGAGGGCGAGCACGGCCAGCAGGATCACCATGATCACCAGCACGCCGACGATCGCCGCGATACCGCCGACGACCCCGAGTTCGTCACGGGCCATCTGGCCCAGCGATCGGCCGCGGCGGCGTACGGAGATCGACAGCACCAGGTAGTCCTGCACGCAGCCGGCGACCACCGCGCCGATGATGATCCAGATCGCGCCGGGCAGATAACCCATCTGGGTAGCCAGCACGGGCCCGACCAGCGGACCGGCTCCGGCGATCGCGGCGAAGTGGTGCCCGTAGAGCACCCGTCGGTCGGTCGGCAGGTAGTCGGTGCCGTTCTCGAAAACCTCTGCGGGCGAAGCGATGTCGTCGCGCGGCCGCACCACCTTCATCTCGATGAGGCGTGCGTAGAACCGGTAGCCGATCACGTAGGTGCAGACCGCCGCGATGACGAACCAGACCGCGTTGACCGTTTCGCCGCGGAAGAACGCGATCATCGCCCATGCGAGCGCGCCCAGTACGGCCACCACCGCGAAAACGATCTTGTGTTTGGTGGTGATCGGTGACCGGTCGATGATCGCGACCGGAGGCAAATCCTTGTCGGTCCGGACGTAGGTGATGTCTCCGTCGGATTCTTCGATGCGGTCCCATGGTGCGGCGGTCGGTGTGGCCATGATCCTGCCAAGCCCTCCCTGTCGACGTATGTCCCTGACGTGTCGATCGTCGCACCGGACGAACCGGGCTCGCGGCCGAACCCCGGTTTATCTCTGTCGGCGCTCGTGCTCAGCCGGCACGTTCGTGGAACATTCGCACGGTGGCGACGGTGTCGGCTTCCTCGGCGGTCTTGTCGTCGCGGTAGCGCAGCACCCGCGCGAAGCGCAACGCCATCCCGGTGGGGTAGCGGGTCGAGGTCTGGACGCCGTCGAAGGCGATCTCGACGACCTGTTCGGGCCGCAGCTTCACGACGTAGCCGTCGGTCGGACCGTCGGCCAGTTCCAGGAAGCGCTGCGTCTGCCAGGTCAGCATCTCGTCGGTCATGCCCTTGAAGGTCTTGCCCAACATCTTCAGTTCGCCGCTCGCTTCGTCTCGCGCGCCGAGATGGATGTTCGACAGCTTGCCGGTGCGCCGCCCCGAACCCCACTCGACGGCCAGTACCACCAGGTCGAGGGTATGTACCGGTTTGATCTTCAACCAGCCGGCGCCGCGGCGGCCGGCCTCGTAGGCGGCGTCGGCGGACTTCGCCATCACGCCCTCGTGCCCGGCGGCCAGTGTGGTGTCCAGGAAGCGTTGCGCCTCAACGGAATCGGTGGTGACCAGCCGGTCGACCCGCTGATGGCGCGGCGCGATGGCGTCCAGGACGGCCAGACGCTCGTGTGCTGGGCGGTCCAGAAGATCGACACCGTCGGCGCGGAGCAGATCGAAGAAGAACACCGACAGTCGCTGATCGTCCGGTCCGACGGTGCCGCGCCGGCCGAACCGGGACGCGGTGATCTGGAAGCGGTGCGGGCGCCCGTCCGGTTTGAGCGCGATGGCTTCGGCGTCGGCGATCAGGTCGGTGACCGGGAGTGCCAGCACCGCATCGACCACCTCCGGGAGCCGCGCGGTGACGTCGTCGAGGCTGCGGGTGAAGATCGCCACCCGGTCGTCTGTGCGGTGGATCTGCACCCGCGCACCGTCGAGTTTGGCTTCGAACACCGCCGTGCCGCCGAGGCGCTGTAGCGCGTCGGCCACATCGGTGGCCGTCTGGGCGAGCATCGGGCCGACGGGGGTGCCGACACGCAGCGTGAACTGTTCGAGCGCTGCCTGCCCACCCGAGAGCGCGGCGGCGGCCACCGATGGCAGATCGCCACCGAGCATCGCAGCCCGGCGCACCGACGCCGGCGGGAGACCGGAGGCCGCGGCGACCGCGTCCACCATCACCCCGATGAGCGCACCCTGGCGGAGTTCACCGCTGAGCAGCCGGCGCAGGAAAATCTGCTCGACTTCGGTGGCCGCGGCGAACAGCGTGCGCAGCAGCTCGGTGCGGCGTGCTTGCGAACCCTTGCCCGCGGTGGCCCCGATCTGGCTGAAAGTCGACTCCACCGAATGCACCGTCAGCGTCGATTGGTCAGCAGGGGCCGGCAGTGCGCGCAGCGCGGCCCAACCGACCCCGATCTGGCGCTGCGTGAGCTCCCCGGACAACCAGGACACCACCACCGACACCGCGTCGGGTGCCTCGGACCCGGCCTGACGCAGCAGTTCGGCGATGCGCGCGCTCTTCGCCAGCCGCGACGACGAGCCCGCCACGTCCGCGGACGCCTGCGCGACATCTCTCAACAGCACGTCGGTCAGGGGCACACCGTCACCCTGACACGAGCGTCCGACAGGCGGCTCACTTCACGTTGAACGTGATCGAGTGCCACCCGGTGGCACCGTCGGGTACCGGGTCGGCGCGGTCCGGTGTCTGGGTGTAGCCGTCGTTGTCGGTGGCGCGCACCGTGATCGTGTGGAAGCCCGGCTCGGCCTGCCAATCGAAACTCCACAGCCGCCAGGTCTCGCCGGAGTAGGCGGCGCCGAGGGTGGCCTGCTGCCAGTCACCGTCGTCCATCTTCACCTCGACGGACCGCACCCCGCGGCTCTGGGCCCAGGCCACGCCGCCGAATCGCGTCGGTCCGGCCGTCACGTCCTGGCCCGCCCTCGGAACGTCGATGCGCGACTCGGTCTTGATGGGTCCGCGCGCGGCCCACCCCAACTTCGTCCAGTAGGCCTCGGCTCGGTCGAAACGGGTGAGCTCGAGGTCGACGACCCACTTCGTCGCCGACACATAGCCGTACAGCCCGGGCACCACCAATCGGGCCGGGTAGCCGTGCTCGATCGGCAGCGGCTGGCCGTTCATCCCGATCGCCAGCAGCGCGTCGTCGGCGGTCAGCGCCTCGGCTGGGGTGCCCGCGGTCCAGCCGTCGACCGACGTCGACAACACCATGTCGGCGTCACCGCGCACGCCGGCCTCGGCGAGCAGGTCTGCGACGCGGTAGCCGGTCCACACCGCGTTGGAGATCAATTCGCCGCCCACCGGATTCGACACGCAGGTCAGCGTCACCACGCGTTCCACGACCTCGAAGCGATCCAGATCGGCGAAGTCGAACGTCACCTCACGATCGACCATCCCGTGGATCCGCAGCTGCCACGCCTCGCGGCTCAGCTGCGGCACGCTCAGCGCGGTGTCGATCCGGTAGAACTCGTCGTTGCCGGTGACGAACGACGGCAGCGCGATATCCGGCGGTTGTACGTCGGCGGGGATCGGAGCAGCGGGCGTGTCGACGCGGGGGAGCGCGAACGCGCTGCGGTCGCCCGACACCGATGACGCGAGCCGGGTGATCACGACCCCGGCCACGCCGCTGGCTGCGCCCGCCGCCAGCAGTCCCAGCGTGATCAGTGACCGCCGTCTGCCGGCATCGGGTGCGCGGCCGGCGCCGTCGTCACCCACTGACTCGTCGCCGAAGCGGCGCGTCGTCAGCAACCTCAGCACGGCCACGCCGCAGACGGCGCCTGCCACCGTGGGGACGATGTCGAGGGCACCGGCCCCCGGCCGCGACAGCACCGCGGCACAGCCGAGAGCGCCCGCGGCGACGATCAACGCGCTGCCGAACGGGCGCTGCCGGGTCTCGACGATCCCGGCGACGACGGCCAGCGCCGCGACGACGACGAGCACCGCGACGGTCAGGAAGAGTTTGTCGGCCGTGCCGAACGTCTGGATGGCCCACTCCTTGAGCGGGCCGGGGGTCCGTTCGATGACCGAGGAGCCGACGGCCGTGCGCACGTCGGCCTCCGGGCCGAACGCCGCGCCGACCAGCTGGGCCACCCCGACGGCCACCGCGGCGGCAGCGAGACCGCCGGCGGCCTTGGCGCCCTGCGTCGTCATGGCGCCCAACCTACCGGCGCAGCGAACGCGCAACCCTTACCGAATGGTGTCATCGACGGTGTGCCCGAGCTCGGCGGCACCACTAGGGTTTCCGAACGTGGCCACCATCGCCGATCACGTCATCGAAGCTCTGCACGTCAGCGGGGTCCGCAGGGTTTACGGCTTGCCGGGGGACAGCCTCAACGGGTTCACCGACGCGCTGCGCCGCTCGGGTCAGATCACCTGGGAACACGTGCGGCACGAGGAGACCGCCGCGTTCGCCGCGGCCGCCGATGCGGCGGTGACCGGCGCGCTGGCGGTGTGCGCGGGCAGCTGCGGCCCCGGCAATCTGCATCTGATCAACGGTCTCTTCGACGCCCAGCGCAGCCGGGTGCCGGTATTGGCGATCGCCGCGCACATCCCGCGAAGCGAGATCGGCTCGGAGTACTTCCAGGAGACGCATCCGCAGGAGTTGTTCCGCGACTGCAGTGTCTACTGCGAGCTGGTCAGTACCCCGGACATGTTGCCCCGCATCCTGCACATGGCGATGCGGGCGGCGGTCGAGGAATCCGGAGTGGCCGTCGTGGTCGTGCCCGGCGAGATCTTCCTCCAGAAGGCCGACTCCACGGCGTGGCAGTCCCGTCCGGTACGGGCCGCGACGCCGGTGGTGCGGCCTGACGACGCGTCGCTGCGGCAAGCCGCCGATCTGCTCAATGCTGGGCAGGCGGTCACCATCCTGGGCGGGGCCGGCGTCGAGGGTGCGCACGACGAACTGGTTGCACTGGCGGATCTGCTCAAAGCCCCTGTGGTGCACGCGCTGCGCGGCAAGGAGTTCATCGAGTACGACAACCCGTTCGACGTCGGGATGACCGGGTTGCTCGGGTTCGCCTCCGGCTACAAGGCCATCAAGGAGTGCGACACCCTGCTGATGCTGGGCACCGACTTTCCTTATCAGCAGTTCTATCCCGATCACGCGCGGGTGATCCAGGTCGATCTCCGCGGCAGGCACCTCGGCCGCCGGACGCCGATCGACCTGGGTCTGGTTGGCACCGTGAAAGACACCGTGTCTGCCCTGAGGCCGCTGCTGCGACCCAAGAGTGACACCGCACATCTGGAACGTTCACTGCGGCACTACCGCAAGACACGTGCGACGCTGGACAAGCTCGCCGACAACGACCGCGATCGCACCCCGATCCGGCCGGAATACGTTGCCGGCGCTGTGAATCGACTCGCGGCCGCGGATGCGGTGTTCACCGTCGACGTCGGCTCACCGGTGGTGTGGGCGGCGCGCTATCTGCAGATGAACGGCAGCCGTCGGCTGATCGGATCGTTCAATCACGGCACCATGGCCTGCGCGTTGCCGTTGGCCATCGGCGCGCAGACCGCCCAGCCGGGCCGCCAGATCGTGGCGTTGGCCGGCGACGGGGGGCTGACGATGTTGTTCGGTGAGTTGATCACGTTGCTGCAGAACCGCCTACCGGTGAAGCTCGTGGTGTTCAACAATTCGTCGTTGAACTTCGTCGAACTGGAGATGAAGGCCGCCGGCATCGTCAACTACGGCACCGACCTGACCAATCCGAGCTTCGCCGCGGTTGCCGAGTCGATGGGCATCTTCGGGCGCCGCGTGGAGCATCCGGCACAGTTGGAGCAGGCGCTCGCCGATGCCTTCGCCACCGACGGGCCGGCCGTCGTCGATGTGGTCACCGCGCGCCAGGAACTCTCGATCCCCCCGGCTATCACCGCGGAGCAGGCGAAGGGTTTCTCGCTCTACGCGATCCGCACCATCCTGGCTGGGCGCTCCGACGAGCTGCTCGATCTGGTCACCACCAACGTTGCGCGCCGCATCCTGGATTGACCTGACACCATGGCGGTCATGCCAGTCGATGTGACGCTGACCGCCGCCGATGTGGAGGCGCTGCAGGCCTGGGTTCGCCGGATCGGGTTGGGATCGACAGTGGCTGATGTCGCGCCGCTGACCGGCGGGTCGCAGAACATCGTCGTGCGGTTGACGGTCGACGGCCGGCCGATGGTGCTGCGTCGCCCGCCCGAGCATCCGAGACCGACCAGTGACGACACCATGCGCCGCGAGATCGCGGTGCTCGACACCCTCGCCGGCTCATCGGTGCCGCACCCCGAATTGATCGCCGGCTGCGACGATCTCGACGTTCTGGGCGTGGTGTTCTACCTGATGGAGTGCATCGACGGGGTCAACCCCGGTACCGAGATCGACGACGCCTATGTACGCGATGCCCGGATGCGCCACGATGTCGGTCTCTCGTACGCGGCGAGCCTGGCCCGGCTGGGCCGCGTGCCCTGGCAGGGCAGCGCGCTCGCCGCCCTGAAACGACCGGGTTCGTTTGTCGCACGCCAGGTTCCGCAGTTCATGCGGCTGCTGGAAAGCTATCGCCACGAGAACTACGCCCCCGAGTCGTTTCCCTCTGTCGCGGGGCTGGCCCAGTGGCTCTCCGACAACCTGCCGCCCGACGCGGAACCCGGTGTCATGCACGGCGACTGCCACCTCAACAACGTGCTGCTGCGCCGCCACGTCCCCGAGGTGGCCGCGTTCATCGACTGGGAGATGTGCACGATCGGTGATCCGCTGCTCGATCTGGGATGGCTGCTGGTGTGCTGGCCAGACGGGCCGAACCCGATCCAGGCCGGCGCCGCACTGGCCGACCTGGGTGGGCTACCGAGTCGCGGTGAAGTGCTGAGCGCCTACCGTGACGCCGGCGGCAGGTCGACCGATCGGCTCGACTGGTACGTCGCGATGGCCTGCTTCAAGTTGGGCATCGTGATCGAGGGCACGTGGTCTCGCTACCTGGCCGGAAGGGCCAGCGCCGAGGCCGGCGAGCGGCTGCACGCGTCGGCGGAGAACCTGATCCGGTTGGGTACCCGGGTCACCCACGGCGACAACGCATTCGTGTGAGGGGTGGTCGGTCAGTAGGCGTCGAGGCCGAGCTTGACCGCCAGCGCCAGGCCGGCCACTCCGATGGCGACCCGCATTGCCCCCGAGGGTGCGTGGCGTACGACGACCGGCCCGAGACGGGAACCGACGAGGCAGCCGAGTCCGAGCGTGGCGACCGCCGTCCAATGCACCGGCGCGACGCACGCGAAGATCACCGCGGCGCTGAGATTTGCTCCACCGAGGACGACGTTCTTGGTGGCGTTCGCATGCGCCAAACCCGCTGCGCCGGAACGTAACAGCAGTGCCAGCAACAACACGCCGGCGGCCGCACCGAAGTAGCCGCCGTACACGCAGATGGCGCCGACGGCGAGGGCCTGACCGATCCTGCGGGCGTTGGGGCGACCTCCCACCGGTTCTGAGGGCGGCCGCACCGGGGCCAGGATCGCCAGCGAGGCGACACCGAGCAGTACGGGCACCACCTTCTCGAAGCCGTCGGCCGGCGTGCTCAACAGCAGCACAGCGCCGGCCACTCCGCCGGCGACCGCCACGGGCAGGAGCCGCATCACGCGTCGCCGCTGCCCGGCCAGCTCGGGGCGTGACCCCAACACCGACCCGATGCCGTTGAACACCAGGGCGACCGTGTTGGTGACATTCGCCGTCACCGGGGGCAGTCCCGCGACGAGGAGCGCGGGATAGGTTGCCACCGAAGCCAAGCCGGCGATGCTTCCCGTCAGACCGCCGAGGACGCCTGCCGCGACCAGCAGGACCATCTGGGACACCGACATAGGGCCTGACATGGGGCCTGACACTGGGCCCATTGTGCACGAGCCCCGCCAGGCCGCAGCGCTGGCGGGGCTCGGTGCGGCTCCTGCGACGACTCAGACGCGCGGAGGCACCGTGCCGCGCGCCGTCGGGTGGTCGACGTCCTTGCGTCGCTTGAGCCCCGCCAATCCGAGAAGGCCGAGCAGACCTGCCAGACCCCACAGGCCGGTGTTGTCGCCGTCGTCGTCCTGTGTGGCGTCCTGCGCCACGGTGGTCGTCGCCGCGGGGGCCAGCTCCGTCGCGTGCGCCACTCCTGCGCCGCCGAACATCAACGCGAGCGAGGTGGTGCCGATAGCCAGTGCCTTACGCATGTGTGTCCTCCTGGTGTGCCGCAGCGACTGTCGCTGCGAGCAAAGAGCTAGCCATTTGCGGCCGGGGTAAACGACTTCGCTCATTGGCGCAGTGCGCCGTCGGGACCGCGACAGAGGCGATGAGCTGCGAGTCTCGGCCGGAGCTCGGCAAGCCACCATACAGGTGTATTTTCGCCTGCCGGCTGGCCGTCTCCGCACCACGGATTGCCGGTCTGTAATTTCGTCGTGCCGATTTCGCTGACGTGCCGGCCCCGGCGATGGCCGCAAACTCCGGTGAAAAGTTGCTTGCCGCCTGTCGGCGCGCCGGGCTAATATCGCCGACGTGCCGAGGCGACTCGTAGTAGCAACCCGCAGCGGGGTCTGATCCAGACCGACCCCCCGCTGTGGGTCGTTGCTCGTCTGTCGGTCGCTCTCCTCGACCTCAAGGCCGGCACAGTCATGAATTCCTCGATCGCCACGATCACTTGCGACACCGCATCCTCATTCGCCGCCCGGGTGACCGGCCGCGTTCCTGCTCCGCTGCGTGCGAGCGCGCTCACCCGCACCTTCGAGGAGTTCGTCGCCGAGTACGCGCCGTCGACGGGGCCGGTGCGGTTGGGCCAGTGGTCCTGCGCCGAGGCGCAGCGCCCGTCGACCCGGCTCGGCCCGCAGGCACAGACCTACCAGGCCACTTTGGCGCTGGGGGACCGTATCGGAACCGCACGGGCAACGGCGTGCGGACCCGTCGCAGCCCTCACCGCGATGCTCTACGAACGCGGCATCGCCGTGGAGATGACCGCATTTCATCAACGCAGCGCAGGATCGGACATCGCGACGTTCATCCAGGGCGCCAACGGCACTCGTGTCGAATGGGCGATGGGCTTGTCGCCGGATCCGGTGCAGTCAGCGCTGCGCGCAGTGGTGGCCTGCGCCAACCGGCTCCTGGCCTGACGGGCGCCCGCTCAGCGCAAGGGACGCAACACGATCGGCATCCCGTCGAGCGGCACCGGCATGCCGCCGTAGTCGTAGCGCGGCGTGTAACCGGCCTTCGGGAGCTCGAGGCGGTACCGCGTCAGCAGGCGGTGCATGACGGTCTTGATCTCCAGCTGGCCGAACACCATGCCGATGCACTTGTGCGCGCCGCCGCCGAACGGTGCGAACGCATAGCGGTGCCGCTTGTGCTCGTTGCGCGGCTCCGTGAAGCGCTCCGGATCGAACTTCTCCGGATCGGTCCACAGCTCGGGCAGCCGGTGATTGATCGATGGCCACGTCACGACCGCGGTGTCCGCGGGGATGTAGTAGCCGAGCAGCTCGGTGTCCCTGACGGTCTGGCGGAAGTTGAACGGCAGCGGGGTCATCATCCGCAGTGACTCATTGACCACCAGGTCGTAGGTCTCGAGCTTCTCGAGCGCCTCGATGTCGAGCGGTCCTTCGCCGATGCGCTGGGACTCCTCACGCAACCGGTCCTGCCATTCGGGGTTGGCGGCCAGGTGGTAGGCCATCGTGGTCATCGTCGAAGTCGAGGTGTCGTGGGCCGCCATCATCAGGAAGATCATGTGGCTGACGATCTGATCGTCGGTGAAGCTGCGGCCCTCTTCGTCCTGGGAGTGGCACAGCACACTGAACATGTCGGTGCTCTCCGAGCGGCGCTTCTCGCCGATCCGGCTCTTGAAGTAGCGTTCCAGCGTCTCGCGTGCCTTGATGCCGCGCCACCACGTCAACGGCGGCACCGGCTTGCGCACGATCGCGTTGCCCGCGCGGGTGGTGGTGGTGAACGCCTGGTTGATGGTGGTGACGAGCTCGCGATCGGTGCCCGCCGGGTGGCCCATGAACACCTCGGAGGCGATGTCGAGGGTCAGCTCCTTGATCGCGGGATAGAACAGGAAACGCGGATCGTTGGCGACCCAGTCATTGCTGAGCACGCGCGTGGCCACCGAGTCGACGTGGGGGACGTAGCCGGACAGGCGGGTGCGGGTGAACGCCTCCTGCATGATGCGCCGGTGGAAGAGGTGCTCTTCGAAGTCGAGCAGCATCAGTCCGCCGTCGAAGAACGGCCCGATGATGGGATCCCACGCGCGCTGCGAGAAGTCTTTGTTCCGGTTGGTGAACACGGCCTGGGTGGCGTCGGGGCCCAACGCCATCACCGCGGACAGGGCCGGCGACTGCGAGTAGAACAGCGGGCCGTGCTGGCGGTACTGCTCCAGGATGAAATCCGGACCTCCGCGGAACGTCTCGATCATGTGGCCCAGGATCGGCAGGCCGGCATCGCCGCTGATGGCCTTCAACCCGCTGCCCGCAGGCGGTTCGGCGAACACGAACCGGTCCCACTGCTTGTTCTTGAGGCGCTTCTCGACCGCACCCATCCCGGGAATGGTCACGGGGGTGGGCTTCAGGCGTCGTTTGGCCTGGTCGAGCCAGTAGTCAGTGGCGCTGATCGTCGGCATCTTGGCACTCCTGAATAAGGGTGACTGTGGTCGATGTCACTGATGGCCATCCTCGCCGACCGACTTGACGGCTGTCAAGTTTCGGGGAGTTTGTGTCGCGCGCACCCTGGTGCCAAGGTTGAGGGCCATGACCGCCGATCCCGTGAGCAGCGATCCTCGCCGTACCCGCGGCGACCGCCAGCGGGAGGCCATCGTCGCCGCGGTACGCGAGCTGCTCGAGGAGCGCTCCTTCGCGGACCTGTCGGTCAGCACGATCAGCGAGCGCGCTGGGGTCGCCCGGTCGGGCTTCTACTTCTACTTCGACTCCAAGTACGCGGTCCTCGCGGTCATCGTCGCCGAGGTGATGGCCGAGCTGGACCAGCTCACCCACGACTTCGCCCCGCGTGAACCGGGGGAGTCGCCGTCGGCGTTCGCCACCCGGATGGTCGGGTACGCCGCCGCGGTGTTTGCCTCCAACGACCCGATCATGAGTGCGTGCAACCTCGCCCGCAGCTCCGACGCGCAGATCCGGGAGATCATGGACGACTTCCAGGACACCGTGGTCAACAAGATCGTCGGCCTGGTCGAGCAGGATTCTGGGGCGCGGCCTGTGTCCGACGATCTGCCTGCCCTGGTCCGCACGTTGACCGCGGTGACGTCGATGACGCTGGCGCAGGACAGCGCGTTCGTGGGGCGGGGCACCGACCCCGCTAGGGCCACGGAGATCGCCGAGCGCCTGTGGCTCTATGGCCTGTGGGGCGGAGCTGACCTGCCGGACCGGTAGCGGTCGGCCGGTAGTGTCCCTGCCATGGGGCAGGGATTCGGTGATGGCTTCGGTGCCCATTTCGCTGGCAAGCGGTGCTTGCTCACCGGTGCGGCCAGTGGAATCGGACGTGCGACGGCGCTGAAGCTGGCGGCCCAAGGCGCCGAGCTGTATCTGACCGACCGCGACGCCGAGGGGCTATCAGCCACTGTGTCCGATGCCCGCGCGCTCGGTGGGGTCGTCGCAGCGCACCGGGCACTGGACATCACCGACTACGACGCGGTGGCCGGGTTCGCCGCCGACATCCACACCCAGCACGGCGCGATGGACGTGGTGATGAACATCGCGGGTGTCTCGGCGTGGGGCACCGTCGATCAGCTCACCCACCGACATTGGAAATCGATGATCGACGTGAACCTGATGGGGCCGATCCACGTGATCGAGACCTTCCTACCGCCGATGATGGCAGCCGGGCGGGGCGGCCACCTGGTCAACGTGTCGTCTGCGGCGGGCCTGGTCGCGTTGCCCTGGCATGCGGCCTACTCGGCCAGCAAGTACGGGCTGCGCGGACTCTCCGAGGTACTGCGCTTCGATTTGGCCCGCCACCGTATCGGCGTGTCCGTCGTGGTGCCTGGGGCCGTGAAGACCCCTCTGGTGCAATCGGTTCAGATCGTCGGGGTGGACCGTGAGGATCCGCGGGTGCAGTGGTGGACCGATCGCTTCGGCGGGCATGCGGTGTCGCCGGAAGTGGCGGCGGACAAGATCTTGCGCGGTGTGGTTCGCAACAGGTTCCTGGTGTACACCTCGCCGGATATCCGTGCGCTCTATTTCGCCAAACGGACGTTCTGGGGTCCGTACGCGTTCGCGATGACCCGGGTGAACGTGTTGTTCACCCGGGCGCTGCGGCCGCCGCCCAGACGCGGCTGACGGTCACCGTGTGCCCCAGTCCCATGGTGGAGTGGTCAGCAACTCCTGGCCGTCGATTTTCGTCTCACCCCAGTCCTTGACGAGCTCGATCTCCCACGCGTCGTGGTCGGAGCCGATCGGCCCTGCGTCGAGCCGTTCGCGTAGCGCTGCGGAATGGGTGACCACGACGACCTGCGTCGTCGCCGCGGCGGCGGAGATGAGTTCGGCCAGCGGGGGGAGGAGGTCCGGGTGCAGTGAGGTCTCCGGCTCGTTGAGCACCATCAGAGAGGGCGGCTGGGGACTCAGCAGCGCGGCCGTCCACAGCAGGAAACGTAGTGTGCCGTCTGAGATTTCCGCGCTGCGCAGCGGCCGGAGCATGCCGCGCTGGTGCACGTTGAGATCGAACAGCCCGTCGGTGACCGATACCGACACGGTGGCTCCGTCGAACGCGGCGGCGACGGCGCGATGGAGGTCGTCGGCGCCGGTCTCCACGATCGTCTGTACCGCCGCAGCCAGGTCAGACCCGTCGTCGGCCAGCACCGGTGTGCGGGTGCCAACGTGCGGTCGCCGGGCCGGAGCGTGCGCATCGGCGCGAAAACCGTCGTAGAAACGCCAGTCCCGCAACCGCTCTCGGACCATCACCAGTTCGGGTGCGGCACCGGCCCATTCGGCGAGCACACTGCGGTGCGCCGGCAGGTTGCGCGACAGCTCGTCGA
The DNA here is from genome assembly GCA_040752555.1 of Actinomycetota bacterium. Taxonomy (GTDB): domain Bacteria; phylum Actinomycetota; class Actinomycetes; order Mycobacteriales; family Mycobacteriaceae; genus Mycobacterium. The sequence goes on from JBFMGT010000002.1 coordinate 416,858, forward strand.
AGCCGCGGCCGCTCTCGGCGGCCACCTCGACCATGCCCCGCACGCGGCGCACCAGCGTGGTGGTCGGCCGGGCCACCGGGCCGGCGAAGACCAATTCCCGTTTGATCTCCGGATCACGGGTGAATGCCGACTCGATGGCCTGGGGCAGGCCGAAATCCACCAGATAGCCGAAATCATCAGCGGCATAGCCTAATTCGATCGACACCGGGCGGGTGCGCGGACCACCCTGGGCGGCCCCGGTGCGTCGCGCACCGGCGAGATGCTCAGGACCGGCCCACGTGGCCGACGCGACGCCACCCTCGCGCGCGAAAGAGCCGATCACCTCACCGCGACCGCAATCGGCGAGCAGCCGCAACGCGCGGTAGAGCGAGGACTTCCCCGTGCCGTTGGCGCCGGTGATGACGGTCAGCTGACGCAGCGGCAGCACGAGATCTCGAAGTGAGCGGTATCCGCGAACCGCGACGGTGGTCAGCATCGCCGACCGACGCTAGCCTGCGGCACCGACAGGTGCCACGTCGGTCATCGAGAGCTCCAGGCGGACACCCAGCAGCCGCACCGGCCGCGTGAGGTCGAACTCGCCGAGCAGCGCGAGCGCGGTCGCGTCGACGGTGTCGGCGTCGACGGTCGGCGCCGGTAGGGTGCGGATCTTGGTGCGGGTGTAGAACGTCGCCGTGCGCACAGTGACCGCTACGCGGGTCACCACGCGCTGCTGCTCGACGATCTCCTGGAGTGTGCGCTGCGCGAGATCGGTGACGGCAGCTGCCATGTCGGCAGGATCGGTGAGATCCTCGGAGAACGTGACGACGTGACTGCGAGAGCGCGGGACCCACGGCGCCGCGCTGACTGTCGCGTCGCCACCGCCCTTGGCCAGCAGCAGGATCCACAACCCCGTAGTAGGCCCGAAGGCCGCCGTGAGCGCCTCGGCATCGGTGGCCGCCAACTCGGCGACGGTCGTGATCCCCATCGTTGCAAGCTTCTTGGCCGTTTTGGGGCCAACGCCCCACAGGGCGTCCACGGGTCGGTCGCCCATCGTCGCCATCCAGTTGTCATCGGTCAGTGCGGCGATCCCGCCCGGTTTTCCGAAGCCGGTCGCCACTTTGGCTCGCTGCTTGTTGTCGCTGATGCCGACCGAGCAGGTCAACCCGGTTTCGGCGGCGATCGCGTCCTGGATGCGCCGGGCGAGCGTGAAGGGATCGCGGTGACCGCCTCCGACGTAGGCCTCGTCCCAGCCCCACACCTCGACCGGGTGGCCGAGATCCCGAAGCGCCGTCATCACCCGCTCGGAGGCGGCGTCGTAGGCGTCGGGGTCGGACGGCAGGAAGGTGGCCTCGGGGCACCGCCGTGCCGCCACGCGCAGCGGCATCCCGGCGTGGACTCCGGCTGCCCGGGCCTCGTAGGACGCGCAGGCGACCACCTTGCGTGCCTCGGTGGGATCGCCGTTGCCGCCGACGATGACGGGCAGTCCGGCCAAATCGGGCCGGCGCTGCAGTTCGACTGAGGCAAGGAACTGGTCCAGGTCCACGTGCAGGATCCACCCGTCGGACTGCCCGTCGGCGGTCATGTTCCGCAGATTTTGCGGGCCAGCGTTTCCCAGGCGTCGCCCAGCTGGTCGAGCGTGCGGCCACGGTCGCTGGTCTCGTGACGGACGTAGTCGGCGTCGAGCAGCGCCAGCAGCGCGGTCGCCTGGGTGTCGAGGTCGCCGGTGGTTCCGCCCTCCTCGAGGAGCACGCGAATGTGCCGGTGGTGCAGCATCATCGGGGCGTTGAAACGCATCTGTGGATCGCGACCCACATCGGAGAGCAATGCGTGATGGCTGTTGACGAAGGCCAGGCGTTCGCGACCGTAGGCGATCAACCGGTCCAGTGGCGGGGCGCCGGGGCCCAGGGGAGGTGGCCCGAACAGGATCGCCTGCTGCTGGGCTTTCTCGTCCTCGTCGAGCAGCACGATCATCAATCCGGCGCGACTGCCGAACCGGCGGAACAGCGTGCCCTTCCCCACTCCCGCAGCAGCGGCGATGTCGTCGGTGGTGACAGCCTCGGCGCCGCGCTGGGCGACCAAGCGGCGCGCAGCGTCCAGCAGCAGCGCGCGATTGCGCGCGGCGTCTCCCCGCTCCGGGGGGCCGGAATCGCTGACCGACAACGTCGTCAGGCCGTCAGAGGCACTCACCTGGCAACTTTAACTCAGCCGGAATTAATCGGACCGCAGTCCGGTTATCGTCGGTAAGGATCGAGTTCAACGGACACGAGGAGACGTGATGGCTGATAGCACGGTGTTGGTTCTGGTCGGCAGTCTGCGGAAGGAGTCGATCAACCGGCAGCTCGCCGACCTCGCCGCCGACAACGCGCCCGACGGCGTCGCCCTGGAGCGGTTCGATCGCCTCGGCGAACTCCCGTTCTACAACGAGGACATCGACAGTGAGACCCCTGGGTCGGTGCCTGAACCCGTGCGAGCGCTCCGGGAGGCTGCAGCCCGCGCCGACGCCGCCCTTGTCGTCACCCCCGAATACAACGGGAGCATTCCCGGTGTGCTGAAGAACGCGATCGACTGGCTGTCGCGGCCGTTCGGCAACGGCGCGCTCAAGGACAAGCCGCTGGCCGTCGTGGGAGCCGCGCTCGGCCAGTACGGCGGCGTGTGGGCGCATGACGAGACCCGCAAGTCGTTCGGTATCGCCGGGCCGCGCGTGGTCGAAGACCTCGAACTGTCGATTCCCGGGAAATCGCTCGATGGCAAGCACCCGCGGGAGAACGCCGAGGTGGTGGCCAAACTGCGTGACATCGTGGGCAAACTGGCCGCCGAGATCGGCTGACCTTCGTTCGTCGCCATCGCCCGGCTTTGCACAGCTTGGCCGGGCGATGTCTTTTGCTGTCCGGGGGGCGACAGTCCGACGTCTTGGGCGGGAGTTGTCGGTGGGTGGTGATACACCGGAGTTGTGCGCACTCGGCCCGGCCGGCAGGCGACGTTGTGATCTCGGACACGCCGAATCGGGGGCGACACACCGTGACGACCAGGGAAAATTCCAAACGTGTTATTAAGACGATCTTGTGTGTGCTCTACTGACTGGGCACAACATCTAGTGCCTTAGGGTGGAGAGCGACAACGATGCGATCTGTGCTCGACGGGGTGCTGAGGGGAAGGTCCTCCCTCGGTTCGGCGTTGAGAACAAGGAGTGTCGATCGCCCGGCCAGCTGGTTGTCAGATGGGGTGCGCAGTGACCACGAATCACCGGTCGTCGAACAGATTTTTCGCTGAGGGAGCCCGTAAATGACTGTCACCGTGTACACCAAGCCCGCCTGCGTCCAGTGCAACGCCACCTACAAGGCACTCGACAAGCTGGGCGTCGCCTACGACGTCGTCGACATCAGCCTGGACACCGAGGCGCGTGACTACGTGATGGCGCTGGGCTACCTGCAGGCGCCGGTGGTGGTGGCCGGTGACGAGCACTGGTCGGGCTTCCGGCCCGATCGCATCAAGGCGCTCTCCGGCGCATCTGCCGTCACCGCCTAGGCCCATCTGACGACCCATCCGACACATCGACCGAGAGGAGCAGAGACGTGAGCAACCTCGTCTACTTCTCGAGCGTGTCGGAGAACACACATCGGTTCGTGCAGAAGCTCGAACTGCCTGCCATCCGGATCCCGCTGAGGGAACGCATCCAGGTCGACGAGCCGTACGTTCTCGTCCTCCCCACCTACGGAGGCGGGCACGCCAATGGACCCGATCCCGATCGCGGGGGATACGTCCCCAAGCAAGTGATCGCGTTTCTCAACGATGAACACAACCGGTCGTTGATCCGCGGCGTCATCGCCGCGGGCAACACCAATTTCGGCGCCGAATTCGGCTACGCCGGGGTGGTCGTGTCACGCAAGTGCGGCGTCCCCTTTCTGTACAGGTTCGAACTCATGGGAACGACGGACGACGTATTCGCCGTTCGCGCAGGACTACAAGACTTCTGGAAGGACCAGACGTGCCACCAACCGTCACAGCTGCAGAACCTGTAACCACCGGCGCACACGCGCTCCCGGGCGAGATGGACTACCACGCCCTCAACGCGATGCTCAACCTGTACGACGCCGACGGCAAGATCCAGTTCGACAAGGACGTGCAGGCGGCACGGGAGTACTTCCTGCAGCACGTCAACCAGAACACCGTCTTCTTCCACAACCAGGACGAGAAGCTCGACTACCTGGTGCAGAAGGAGTACTACGAGCGCGAGGTCCTCGACCAGTACTCACGCAACTTCGTCAAGACGCTGCTCGACCGCGCCTACGCCAAGAAGTTCCGGTTCCCGACCTTCCTGGGGGCGTTCAAGTACTACACGTCCTACACGCTCAAGACCTTCGACGGGAAGCGTTACCTCGAGCGCTTCGAGGACCGCGTGGTCATGGTGGCGCTGACGCTGGCCTCCGGCGATATGACGCTGGCCGAGAAGCTGGTCGACGAGATCATGGACGGCCGCTTCCAGCCGGCCACCCCGACGTTCCTCAACTCGGGCAAGAAGCAGCGCGGTGAGCCGGTGTCGTGTTTCCTGCTGCGCATCGAGGACAACATGGAGTCGATCGGGCGCTCGATCAACTCGGCGTTGCAGCTGTCCAAGCGTGGCGGCGGAGTTGCGTTGCTGCTGAGCAACATTCGCGAGCACGGCGCGCCGATCAAGAACATCGAGAACCAGAGCTCGGGTGTCATCCCGATCATGAAGCTGCTCGAGGACTCGTTCTCCTACGCCAACCAGCTGGGCGCCCGCCAGGGTGCCGGCGCGGTGTACCTGCACGCCCACCACCCGGACATCTACCGGTTCCTCGACACCAAGCGCGAGAACGCCGACGAGAAGATCCGGATCAAGACGCTCTCGCTCGGTGTCGTCATCCCGGACATCACCTTCGAACTGGCGAAGAAGAACGAGGACATGTACCTGTTCTCGCCGTACGACGTCGAGCGCGTGTACGGCGTGGCATTCGCCGACATCTCGGTCACCGAGAAGTACTACGAGATGGTCGACGACGCGCGGATTCGCAAGACCAAGATCAAGGCGCGCGAGTTCTTCCAGACCCTGGCCGAGCTGCAGTTCGAGTCCGGTTACCCGTACATCATGTTCGAGGACACGGTGAACCGGGCCAACCCCATCGACGGCAAGATCACCCACAGCAACCTGTGCTCGGAGATCCTGCAGGTGTCCACGCCGTCGTTGTTCAACGACGACCTGTCGTACGCCAAGGTCGGCAAGGACATCTCCTGCAACCTCGGATCGCTGAACATCGCGAAGGCCATGGATTCGCCGGACTTCGCGCAGACCATCGAGGTGGCGATCCGCGCGCTCACCGCGGTGAGCGACCAGACCTCGATCACGTCGGTGCCCTCGATCGAGCAGGGCAACAACGAATCCCACGCGATCGGCCTGGGGCAGATGAACCTGCACGGATACCTGGCCCGCGAGCGGATCTTCTATGGGTCCGACGAGGGCGTGGACTTCACCAACATGTACTTCTACACGGTGCTCTACCACGCGCTGCGAGCATCGAATCGCATTGCGATCGAACGGGGCACCCGATTCGGCGGGTTCGAGCGCTCGAAGTACGCGTCGGGGGAGTTCTTCGACAAATACACCGATCAGGTGTGGGAGCCGGCCACCGACAAGGTGCGGAAGATCTTCGCCGATGCCGGCATCCGAATCCCGAACCAGGACGACTGGAAGCGGTTGAAGGAGTCGGTGCAAGAGCACGGCATCTACAACCAGAACCTGCAGGCGGTTCCGCCGACCGGGTCGATCAGCTACATCAACCATTCGACCAGCTCGATCCACCCGGTGGCGAGCAAGATCGAGATCCGCAAGGAAGGCAAGATCGGCCGCGTCTACTACCCGGCGCCGTATCTGACGAACGACAACCTGGAGTACTACCAGGACGCGTACGAGATCGGCTACGAGAAGATCATCGACACCTACGCCGCGGCGACTCAGCACGTGGATCAGGGGCTGAGCCTGACGCTGTTCTTCAAGGACACCGCCACCACGCGCGATGTGAACAAGGCGCAGATCTACGCCTGGCGCAAGGGCATCAAGACGCTGTACTACATCAGGCTGCGGCAGATGGCGCTCGAAGGCACGGAAGTGGAGGGTTGCGTCAGCTGCATGCTGTGACGCCAGGCCGCGCCGGGTAGAGGCTGTATCCCAGGGTCAGTGCGATGATCGCGAACTTGACCAAGGCCGCTACCCGGGCGCGCCCCGCGTTGACGGCGACGAGCCGCCGATCGAGGACCCGGAGCAGCGCGACCCCCTCGACTGCGTCGAACACGACTGCTCCGGCCGCTGTTGCGGGCAGCCACGAAGGGTGGCCGCTGCGCCGACGGCGGCGTTCGACGAGTAGTGCCAACAACATTCCGTAGCTACTCATGTATCCGAAGTCGAGCCGCATCGACAGGCGGGCTGCGCGTTGACCAGACTCGCCCCATCGGGCCATGATCTCCTCGGCCCCGGTCGCTGTCCCTGCCAATTCGAACGCGATGATGCCCGGCCCGCCGGCGGCGCGCATCCGATCGTCCAGACGCATCATCACGACGGTGTACGCCGCGAAGACGACGGTGGCCGCCCTCAGCCGATTGTTGAGCGTCCGGTCGCGCAGCGAATGCATGCCGTGCATCACCTGGTCAGCTCTCACTGGCCTGCTCGGCCCGTAGCGCCTTGAGGCGGCGTTCCTCCCGCAGCACGTTCTGGTAGCTCTCGCGTTCGGCGACCAGCCAGTCCGGCTTGTCGGCGAGCAAAGCGTCGATCTGCTCGGTGGTCAGCGCCTCGGTGACACCGCCGCGGGCCAGCCCGGAGATCGAAACACCGAGCTTGGCCGCCACCAGATTCTTCGGGTGCGGACCGTTTTTGCGCAGCTCCTGCAGCCATGGCGGCGGATCGGACTGCAGCGCGGCGAGCTCGTCGCGGGTGATGGCGCTGCGCTGGAAGTCCTCGGGCGTCGCCGGCAGGAAGACGTCCAGCTTCTTCGCCGCCGTAGCGGGTTTCATGGACTGCGAATTCGGCCTGCTCATGCCGCTCAGGGTATCGGTAGCCTGAGGCCGTGCACGCCCCCTCGCTCACCGTCGGCTACGTCCCCGGGGGGACGCCGGCGAAGTGGGCCCGAAACTGGGCGCAGCGTCACCCACAGTCCCGGCTCGAACTAACCACCATCCCCGCGGCGGACGCCGCCGGCGCGGTACGGGCCGGCACCGTCGACGTCGCGGTGCTGCGATTGCCCACAGACACCTCGGGACTCGCTGTGATACCGCTCTACGCCGAAACCACCGTGGCTGTCGTCGCCACCGATCACTTGCTCAGCGCCGCCGACGAACTCACCGCCGCCGACCTCGCCGACGAACCACGGATCGTGCCACTCGACGACGTGGTCGACTGGACCGACGCGCCCGGCGTCCCGGTCGACCACCGCCCCGAGACCACTTCCGCGGCAATGGAACTCGTGGCCGCGGGCATGGGTGTGCTGATCGTTCCGCAGTCCCTGGCCCGGTTGCATCATCGCCGCGACGTCACCTACCGGCCGATCGCCGACGCACCCGCCTGCGCCGTCGCGCTCGCCGTGCCGGAAGGGCCGCAGACAGCGCTCGTCGACGACTTCATCGGCGTTGTTCGCGGCCGCAAGCCCGGATCGTCGCGCGGCCAGAACCCGCCGGCCCCGAAACGGACGGCGCGGGAGAAGACCCTCGCCAAGCAGGCGGCGCGTGCCGCGGCAGGCAAGGTCGCGCGAAAGCCGGGCCGCCGCGACCGCTGACTCCCCGCAGTCTCGACGGTCAGATCGTCAGCGTGCCGTCCTCATTGATCGTCCACGCCGGGTTGAGCGCGACCTCCCACACATGCCCATCCGGGTCGGCGAAGTAGCCGGAGTAGCCACCCCAGAACACCCGCTCGGCGGGTTTGAGAAGTGTGGCACCGGCGGCGACGGCCTGCTCGAGGACGGCGTCGACGTCGGCTTCGGAGCGCTGGTTGATCGCAATGGTGATTCCGCTGAACCGGCCGTCGACGGGGTGGTGGGCGTCCTCGGCGAGATCGGCGCGGCCGAACAACGCCAGCGCCATACCGGGCAGCTGATAGAACACCACCCCTTCTGGGGCATCCCGGGGCTGCCAGCCCAGCCCGTCCTCGTAAAAGCGGCGGGCCCGCGCGAGATCGTCGACGCCGAGCGTGATGAGGCTGATGCGTTGCTCCATGCGCCGACGGTAGCGCCGCCCACCGACACCACACCGCCGGGCGTGGACTGTCACTCCAACACCCGGCGGGGCGCCGACGGTGCGGCGGGGTGGCTCAGTAGCGGTGCTGAGGTCCTTGCGCCTTCTTGTACAGCGCCTTGAGCATCCGGTCGCGGAATGCGGCGTTGTCGATCAGCTTGATACCTGTGTTGGCGACCGCGGGGATGCCGGCCAGCTTGTGAAAGTACCTGCCGCGCTTGTACTCCCGGCCCCACGCCGCGTCCATGCGCTGACCGTAGTTGGTGAAGTCGTCGGGACCGCCGTTGGTCAGCGCGGCAATGGCGCACTCCCCGGCGGCGAGCCCTGATTCCAGCGCCTTCGAGATACCTGCGCCCGAAGCGGGTTTGCCCGCGCCGAGCGAGTCGCCGGTGAACAGCACCCCGGGGCGCCACGCCGGCCAGGCGGTGAATCCCATGGGCAGCCGCCAGGCACGCACGCTCTTGTTCTTCTTCAGCTCCTCAATGGGCGGCAACTCCCATTCGCGGGGCAGGGTGCGCAAGAAGTCGCCGAGGAACTGGGTGGCATTGATCGACTGCCAGTTCTTGTAGCTGTTGACGTAGCCCAGGCCGATGTTGAACACACCGTTGCCCATCGGGAAGACCCACCCGTAACCAGGCAGCTGGTCGCCCTGGAACTGCAGTTTCAGATAGATGTCGAGGCTGTCGGAGTCCGCACGGTTGGCCGGCATCTCCGAGCGGATGGCGATCGCGGAGTAACCGTTGTACTCGGAGTCGATCTTCAGTGCCCGCTTGATGGGGGAGTAGGCGCCGTCGGCGGCGATCACCGCGTCCCCGTAGACCTTCTCCCCGCTCTTGAGGACGACCCCGATGACGCGCCCATTGGCGTCGAGCTCGGGGCCGGCCACCTCGGCGCCCTGGCGCACCTCGGCGCCCGCGGATTCGGCGTGCTTGAGCAGCGTCGTGTCGAGGTGTTCCCGGCTGACGGTGTGCCCGTGGTCGGGCATACCCGGGCGGGTGGGGAACGACAGCTCCCAGCGGCTGGGGCTGTACACCGTCACCCGGTTGACCCGGTGATAGGTGGCCACCTCGTCGGCCAACCCCATCTTCTGCAGGTAGCTCACCGCGCGGGCGGTGAGGCCGTCACCGCACGGCTTGGCCCGTGGGAACTGGGCCTTGTCGAGCACCACCACATTCGCGCCGGTCTGGGCGGCCTGCCATGCGGCTGCCGATCCCGACGGCCCCCCGCCTGCGATGACCAGGTCGTATCGCTGCGTCATATCTCTCGTCTCGTTGCGCGGCTGTCGCCCGAGATAGTACCGATTCTGCGGCGCGCCGCGCGGCGCGGTCACGATGATGCGTCTGTGACGATCGTGCCGCGTCGAGCGGTCTGAGCAGGTCAGCGGTATGGCCACCGGGTAGAGTGGCCGGGTGCGACGAGGGGCGCGAACGCGCGCAGGCGACGAGCCGGGCGTCAAAGTGGACGCCCGCAGTGAACGCTGGCGTGAACACCGCAAGAAGGTGCGCTCCGAGATCGTCGATGCTGCGTTCCGGGCGATCGACCGCCAGGGACCCGAGGTCTCGCTGCGCGAGATCGCCGAGGAGGCCGGCACCGCAAAGCCGAAGATCTACCGGCATTTCACCGACAAGTCGGATCTGTTCCAGGCGATCGGCCAGCGCATGCGAGACATGTTGTGGTCAGCCATCTTTCCGTCGATCAACGTTTCGACCGACCCGGCCCACACGATCATCCGCCGCGCGGTCGAGCAGTACGTCCGGTTGGTCGACGCCCACCCGAACGTGATCCGGTTCCTGATGCAGAGCCGGTTCGCCGAAAGCGAGTCGGCGATCCGTGCGGTGAACGAGGGCCGCGACATCACGCTCGCCATGGCCGACATGTTCAGCAACGAGTTGCAGGAGATGGAGCTCGACGGCGCAGCGTTCGAACTGGCGGCGTTCGCCACGTTCGGTGCGGCGGCCTCGGCCACCGACTGGTGGCTCGGCGCCCAGCAGGACACGCCGCGCCGGCTGCCGGCCGAGAAGTTCGTCGACTACCTGACCACGATCATGATCGGCTCGATCAACGGCACCTGCGAGGTGCTGGGCATCCGGATCGACCCCGACCTGCCTCTGCACGAGGGCGTCACCCGGCGCGAACAGGTGGCCTGAGCCCTTCACGCCCACGTCGCGTTCCTGGGAGCACTGCACCCTGCCGGCATGTCGATCGCGTTCCTACGTTCGATGTCATGACCTCCAAGACGTCGCGCTGGGGCGCGAGAATGACCTCATCGGTGATCGGCGCGGCGGCGGTCGCGGCCGTCGGCTGCAGCAGCACCGGCGCTGACGGGAGCGAGCAGCGCAACGCCCAGGTGGTGCGCGACGCCTTCGCGCTCGGCGTCGGAGGCGCGGACACCTTCTACTCGATCCTTGCCGACGACGTGCACTGGACGGTAGCGCGGGCGGCCGAGCCCTCCACCTACACGAGTCGGTCGCACTTCCTACGGGAGGGCGCCGGGCCGATCGTGTCCCGGCTCGCCGGAGAGATCCGGGCCGACGTGCGGGAGCTCTACACCGACGACGACACCGTGGTGGCCCTGTGGCGGGGCACCGCGACGGCCCGCGACGGCAGACCGTACGTCAACGATTACGCCTGGGTGATGACGCTGCGCGAGGAGCGGGTCGTGCGCGTCACGGCCTACCTCGACCTCCTGGCGCTCGACGAACTCCTGAACCGGGTGCCGGCTGTCCCCGCTGCCGACCATCCGTATGTGGGCATGTGGGTGACTGCGGACGGGCAGGTTCGACAGGAGCTGTTGCCCGACGGCCGGTACGACGAGGCCCGCGGCGACCGGCAGAGCGCGTACACCGGGCGATACGAGGTGACGGGTAATCGCATCGAGTACTGGGACGACGCCGGCTTCACCGCGTCCGGAACGTTTGTCAACGACGACGAGCTGCACCACGGCGGCATGATTTTCCACCGTCGACCGCAGTGAACAGTGACGATCAGCGACACGCCCGGACACAACATCTCGTAGATCGCGGCGATGTCGCCTACCAGTTGTAGTGTTGGCATCGAAGCGGGAGATACCGCGGCGACATCGCAAAAAGCCAGGTGGGAATGGGGTTCTCGTGAGTGATGGCATCAAACTGATCGACCGCGTCTCGGCCATCAACTGGAATCGCCTGCAGGACGAGAAGGACGCCGAAGTCTGGGAACGCCTGACCGGCAATTTCTGGCTGCCCGAGAAGGTGCCCGTGTCCAACGACATCCCGTCGTGGAACACGCTCACCGCTCACGAAAAGCAGCTGACGATGCGGGTCTTCACCGGCCTGACCCTGCTCGACACGATCCAGGGCACCGTCGGCGCGGTGAGCCTCATCCCCGACGCGCTGACGCCGCATGAGGAGGCGGTGTACACCAACATCGCGTTCATGGAGTCGGTGCACGCGCGCAGCTACTCCAACATCTTCTCGACGCTGTGCTCGACGTCGGAGATCGACGACGCGTTCCGCTGGTCGGAGGAGAACCCCAACCTGCAGCGCAAGGCCGAGATCGTCATGCAGTACTACAAGGGTGACGAGCCGCTGAAGCGCAAGGTGGCCTCGACCCTGCTGGAGAGCTTCCTGTTCTACTCGGGCTTCTACCTGCCGATGTACTGGAGCAGCCGGGCCAAGCTGACCAACACCGCCGACATGATCCGGCTGATCATCCGCGACGAGGCCGTGCACGGCTACTACATCGGCTACAAGTTCCAGAAAGGGCTGGCGCTGGCCGACGAGGCGACCCGCCAGGAACTCAAGGACTACACCTACGAGCTGCTCTTCGAGCTCTACGACAACGAGGTCGAGTACACCCAGGACCTCTACGACGAGGTCGGGCTGACCGAGGACGTCAAGAAGTTCCTGCGCTACAACGCCAACAAGGCGCTGATGAACCTCGGCTACGAAGCGCTGTTCCCACGTGACGAAACCGACGTGAACCCGGCCATCCTGTCCGCGCTGAGCCCCAACGCCGACGAGAACCACGACTTCTTCTCCGGCTCGGGCAGCAGCTACGTGATCGGCAAGGCCGTCAACACCGAAGACGAGGACTGGGACTTCTAAACGGTCCCGTCACGGGATGGGGATCGTGGCCGTGACCTGCGTCCCGTCGCCGGGGCGGCTCTGCACGGTCATGGTGCCCGACAGCGCCTCCACGCGGTCGCGCAGTCCCATCAAACCCGAGCCGCCGGAAGTGTCGGCGCCACCGTCGCCGTCATCGGAGACACAGAGCTGCAGCACCTCACCGACTCGAGCACCGTCTTGGGCGCCGTCCAAGAGCTCCACCTGCACCGTCGCACCTTCGGCGTTGGCGTGTTTGGCGATGTTCGTCAACGCCTCGGCCACCACGTAATAGGCGGCCACCTCGACCGATTCGGGCAGCCGATGGCCAACGTCGACGGTGAGGTCGACCGGGACCGTCGACCGGCGCGCGAGGTTACGCATCGCCGGTCCGAGGCCGCCGCGGGAGAGCACTGCCGGATGCAGACCGCGGGAGAGCTCCTGCAGATCCGAGTGTAGACCGGCCAGACCCTCGACAGCGTGCGACAGCTGCGCGCGCAGCGCATCGTCGTGCGCCAATGCCGCTTCGGCGGACCGCAATTCGAGGCTCAGCGACACGATCCGCTGCTGGGCGCCATCGTGGAGATCCCGTTCGAAGCGGCGCCGCGCCTCGTCGGCGGCAGCCACCAGGCGCGCGCGCGACGCCTTGAGCTCCGAGCGTGTCTCGGCGTTGGCGATCGCCGTCGAGATCAGATCGGCGAAGTCGCCGATGTGCGTTTCGGCCGCCTCGACGACTCCCTCGGCCGAATGCGCCGCCACGACCAGGGCGCCGCGCACCGACTCCTCGATGACGATCGGCGCGCCCGCCCCTTCGGAGACGTTCATGCCCCGCAGCCGTGCGGCGATCGACCCGTCGACTCCGGCGTAGCTCGCCATGCGCGCCGGTGCGCCGGTGCGCCGGACCCTGGCGGCGATGCTGTCCCCGTCGAGTAAAAGACGTTCTCCGACAGCAAAACCCGCGTTGCCCGTGGTGTCCACCGTCGCCTGGACCACCGCAGCCTCGTCGGTGTCGAAGGTCAGCAGAGTGACGTGCTGGGCGCCGAGGCTGTGCGCGAGCTCGGCGACTGCGGCGTCGTAGACGTCGCGCAGCGGCGCGCCCCGGGCCACCAGGGTGGCCACCCGCCGCAGCGCAGCCTGCTGGGCACGTGCCACGCGGAGTCGATCCTGTTCGAGGCGACGCTCGGTGACGTCACGCGCGCCGCCGACAAGCACTCCGCGATCGGAGACGATGTTCCATTCCAACCACCGCACCCCGCCGTCGCGGCACAGACACCGGCTCTCGAACTGGGCGGCCCCGTCGGTCGGCGGGATCGCCGCCCACGCCGCGGCCGTCGCGTCCCGATCGTCGGGGTGGATGAAGTCCGGTAGCGGCCGGGCGGCGAGCTCTGCGGCGGAGTAGCCGAGGGTGCGCTCGAACGCCGGATTGACCCGAGTCAGGTAGTCGCCCTCGCCGAGGAAGAGCAGGTCCGACGCGACCGCGAAGAAACGTTCCAGTTCCCGGCGGCTGGCTTCCAGTTCGGCGGTGATCGTCTCGCGGTCACACGCCGCGGCCAGCAAGGCCTGAAGGGAGGGCACCATCCGCTGAGCGCTACCGACCGAGGCCAGCGGCACACCGCGGGGGATCAGCAGCGTCCCGCTCTGCGCTGTCCCGTCGCGCAGCGGAATGGCCGTCTGATCGGCGGCCGCCTCCGTCTCGCCCACCCTCAGCGTCGCCCACGGCAGCCCCAACGCCTGGGCCAGCCGCTGCCCGGCACCGTCGAGGGCGTCCTGGAGCGACGGTGCGCGCAACATGATTCGCGCCAGCGCGGCGGCCAGATCGGCTTCCCTTCGGCGCTGCACGGCCTCGGCGGCGCGCACCCGGGCCTGCCCTACGAGCAGATTGGTCAGGAGGGCCAGGGTGAGGAAGACCGCGACGGCGGGGACAAGGCTGTCGCGCCCCTCGAGGTGCAGGTTGGTGTAGACGACCGCGCTGACCATTGACATCGCGATGGCCAGTCCGTAACCCCAACCCGCGGACACCACCAGGACGCCGAGCAGCAGCAGGGCACCGAATGCGTTGTCAGGGGCGACCAGTTTGAGCGCATTGATCACGGCCAGCTCGCCGACGATGAACGCGCAGGCCACCACAATGCCCACCCACACCGGGCGGGTGGTGGGGCGCACCACCAGGCTGATGAATCGGGCGGGGAGGGCTTGCCACGTCACTGTCCGATCCTAATGGCGGGAATTACCGTTAACGGGAATGCCAACAGGTCATTGCGTAGGCACACTCGACGTATGACTGGTCCGCGCTGCTTGATCGTCGACGACAGCGCCGACTTCCGTGACGCCGCGCGTGCGGTGCTCGAACGCGGTGGCATCACGGTGGTCGGCGTGGCGGCCGACGCCGCCGAGGCCATGCAGTGCGCGCAGGAACTTCACCCCGACGTCGCCCTGGTGGACGTGGATCTGGGCGCCGACAACGGTTTCGACGTCGCCGAGCGCTTGGCCGGCATCGCGGTCATCCTCACCTCGACCCACGACGAGCAGGATTTCGTCGACCTGATCGACGCGAGCCCTGCGCTCGGATTCCTGCCCAAGCTGGCGTTGTCGCCGGCTGCGGTGCTGACCATGCTGGGTCGCACCCCATGACAGCGCCTCAGCGCGATTCCAGATAGAGGATCACCGCACGCACCCGTCGGTGGTCGTCGCCGGTCTCGGGCAGGTCGAGCTTGGTCAGAATGCTGCGGACGTGTTTTTCGACGGTGCCTTCGGTGACCCACAGGCGGCGTCCGATTCCGCCGTTGGACAGGCCTTCGGCCATCAGCGTGAGCACTTCACGTTCGCGGGCACTCAGCGCGGCGAGCGGATCGTCGCGCTTGCGCGCGCCGACCAGTTCGGCCACCAATGCCGGATCGACCACCGACGCGCCGTTGGCCACGCGCTGTACCGTGTCGACGAAATCGTCGACATCGGTGACGCGGGTCTTCAGCAGGTACCCGATCGCATGGCCGCCGGCGAGCAGCTCCATGGCATGTTCGACGTCGACGTGCGCAGACAGCACGACGATGCCGATCTCGGGCGCCTCCTCGCGGATCACCCGGGCGGCATCGAGCCCCTCCGTCGTGTGGGTGGGCGGCATCCGGATGTCGACGAGGACCAGGTCGGGCTTCTCTGTGCGGACCAGCCCGAGGAGAGCTGACGCGTCTCCTGCCTGACCGACGACCTCCAGGCCCGACCGCTGGAGCAGGCTGGCCAGCCCCTCGCGCAACAGCACGTCGTCGTCGGCGATCGCGACCCTCAGAGCGCCCATGGTCAGACATTTTGACATTGATGTGACAGGAGCGTGGTCGGTGCGGTCTGGGGGCTAGCGGTAAGCGGGTTGTCCGGGCAGCAGCGACGCGCCCGGGGGCTGGATGCACAACACTGGTCGCCATGACGCGTTCGATCGGTCAGCCCGTCTCGCGGGTCGAGGGAGTGCAGAAGGTGACGGGTGCGGCGCGCTACACCGCGGACACTGCTGTCGACGATGCTGCTTTCGCGGTCCTGGTGCAGGCCACGATTCCGCATGGCCGCGTCACCGCCGAGTCGATGGCCGCCGCGACCGCCCGGGCCACCGATGCGCCGGGAGTCGTCTTCGTCTTGACACCGCTGAATTGCCCTGCCCTGCAGGTTCTTCCAGAGGACATGACCTGGGATCTGCCACTCGAACGCCGCCCGCCGCTGTCGGACCTGTCGGTCCAGTACGTGGGGCAACACCTGGCGATGGTCGTGGCGGACTCACCGGAGAACGCCACCTACGCCGCATCTTCGATGACCTTCGACTACGAGGCCGCGCCCGCCCAACTGAGCGCCCAGCAGGTGCTGGCCGAGCCGCCTGTCCCGGACGAGGGCCCCGTCCGGCACGGCGTGTACCGGCCGGACCACTTCGTCAAACTCACCGAGGAGAAGCTGCAGGACCACCGCGGTCCGGCGGACGAGCCACCCGGCACCCGGATCGAGGCCACCTACCGCACGGGGATCAACACCCACTATCCGATCGAGCTGTCGGCGACCATCGCCCGCTGGGAGGGTGAGAACCTCGTGATCTGTGACAGCACCCGGTGGATCACTGGCGAACGACGCGCGCTGGCAGCCTATCTGGGGATCGCCGAGGATCGCATTCGCATCCAGTCACCGTTGGTGGGTGGCGCGTTCGGCAGCAAGAGCTTCCTGTGGATGCACGTGGTGTTGTGCGCGGTCGCGGCGCGCGAGGTGGGCCGACCGGTCAAGCTGGTGCTGACCCGCGACCAGATGTACACCTCGACCGGCCACCGTCCCCGCACCGAGCAGACGGTGACGTTGGTGGCCGACGACGCCGGCATGATCTCGAGCACCGAACACCACACGCTGACCGAGACCTCGACGGTCGCGCATTTCTGTGAGCCCACCGGTCTGTCGACGAGGTTTCTCTACCGCTCACCGCGGATGACGGTGTCGCACAAAGTTGCTCGCATCAACGAGCCCACGCCATGCTTCATGCGTGGTCCCGGTGAGGCACCCGGTCTGTTCGCTCTCGAGGTTGCGATGGACGAGCTCGCTGTCGCGATGAACACCGACCCCGTGCAGTTGAGGATCGCCCACGTGACCGATCATGACCAGACCAACGACCGCCCCTGGTCAGCAGCCGATCTGACGAAGTGTTACGTGACCGGGGCGCGCCGATTCGGTTGGGATCAACGTCCTATGACGCCACGAGCGTTGAGGCGCAACGGAGTTCAGATCGGCTGGGGGATGGCGACGGCCACGTATCCGGGCCGCCGGATGCCTGCGGGCTGCCGAGTGCAGACGCTGCCCGACGGCCATGTGCGGTTCAGCGCCGCCACCCATGAGATCGGCACCGGGGTGCGCACGGTGATGACGCAGGTGGCCGCCGACACGATCAGCCTGCCGCTGGATCGTGTGAGCTTCGCCTCCGGTGACTCCTTCTTCCCTGACGCGCCTTACAGTGGCGCGTCGCAGACCACCGCCACCGTCGGGTCCGCGGTGTTCGCCGCGGCACAGGAGTGGAAGCGCCGGCTCGGTGCCCGCGAGTTCGGCCCCGACGCCGTCGATCCCGAGCTGGCTGCAGAACTCAGCTTCACCGTGACCAGCGAGGGCCCATCCGAGGGTAGCGCGGTGTCCCAGTCTTTCGGCGCGCACTTCTGCGAAGTCGAGGTCGACGAGGCGCTGGGCCGGGCGACGGTGACCCGCTGGGTCGCGGTGATGGACTGCGGACGGGTGCTCAATCCGAAGCTCGCAGCCAACCAGGTGATGGGCGGCATCACCTTCGGGGTGGGCATGGCGCTGCTCGAGCAAGTGCCGCACGAGCCCAGGACCGGCCAGCCCATCGGCGAGTACTACGTGCCCACCCACGCCGACCGGCCTGAGTTCAACATCACGTTCCTCGAGCAGCCCGACCACGCACTCGATCCGATCGGCGTGCGCGGTATCGGAGAGATCGGCGCTTGCGGAGTGCCCGCAGCCATCGCCAATGCGATTCACCATGCCACCGGAAAACGATTGCGCACCTTGCCCATTGCGCTCGAAGACCTGCTCGTTTCCGACCTGGAAGGACAGCTGTGACCCCTCATCGCCTTCGGCTCGCCGTCAACGGCAAGCCCCATGAGATCGACATCGACATCCGGTCGACGCTGCTCGACGTACTGCGGGAGCGGTTGACGCTGACCGGCACCAAGAAGGGTTGCGATCACGGCCTGTGCGGTGCGTGCACGGTGGAGGTGAACGGCCGGCGAGTGCTCAGCTGCCTGACCTTGGCCGCATCGATCGACGACGCCGCCGTGCACACGGTCGAGGGAATTGCCGACGGCGACAGCCTGGATCCGTTGCAGCAGGCGTTCCTCGACCACGACGGGTTCCAGTGTGGCTACTGCACGCCCGGGCAGCTGTGCTCGTCGCGCGCGTTGCTGCGCGAGTACGCCGCCGGGGACCTGTCGGCCGCGTCGTTCGAGGGCAGCGCCGACGACGTGGTCGCGGGCCCACCACGGTTGACCGAGGCCGAGATCCGCGAACGGATGGCGGGCAACATCTGCCGGTGCGGCGCCTACGCCAACATCGTCGCGGCGATCACCAGCGTGCACGAGGCGTCATGAAGACCTTCGCCTACCACCGCGCCGCGACGCTCGACGACGCCGTGGGCCGTGCTGCCGGCGGCGCCCGCTTCTATGCCGGTGGAACCAACCTGCTCGACCTGATGAAGACCGGGGTGGAACACCCCGACGCGCTCGTCGACGTCGGGTCCCTGAACCTCGACGCGGTGCACCCCACCGCCGACGGCGGCCTGCACGTCGGCTCGGGCGTGTCCAACAGCGCGGTGGCCAACCACCCGCTGGTGCGAACGTCGTATCCGATGCTCTCGCAAGCCATTCTCAGTGGTGCCACCACGCAGATCCGCAACATGGCGACGGTCGGCGGCAATCTGATGCAGCGCACCCGCTGCCCCCTACTTCATGAATCCGGAGCTGAGCGTCTGCAACAAGCGCGATCCCGGCTCGGGGTGCGCCGCGGTGACGGGATTCCATCGCGAGCACGCGATCTTCGGAGCCTCGCCCTCGGCGGAGTCCTGTATCGCCGTACACCCGTCGGACATGGCGGTGGCGTTGGCTGCCCTCGATGCCGTCGTGCACGTCACCGGCCCCGCCGGGTCGCGTGCGATCCCGATCGGCGACTTCTTCGCCCTGCCCGGCGACCAGCCGCAGCGCGACACCACCCTGGTGCCGGGGGAGCTGATCACCGGTGTCGAGCTGCCGCCCAGCGCGTTCGGTGCCTGCGGGTGGTATCTCAAGGTGCGTGACCGGCACAGTTACGCCTTCGCGCTGGTATCGGTGGCCGCGGGCCTCGACATCACTGACGGTGTCATCCGGTCGGCGGCGGTGGTGCTCGGCGGCGTCGCGGCCACGCCGTGGCGGGTGCCCGCGGCCGAGGCGCACCTGCTGGGCCACGCTCCTGGTCCGGAGGTGTTCGCGGCGGCGGCCCGCGTCGCCGTGGCGGGGGCACAACCGTTGATTCAGAACGGTTTCAAGGTGACGCTGGCGCACAACAGTGTGATCCGGGCGCTGACCCGCGCCGCGGGCCGCGCTCAGCTGCGCTCGTGACTGTCTTCCATCACGGTCCGTCCGATCTCGGCGTAGGTCTCCGGCCGCGCGAAGCGCAACCACAGCGCGTACCCGACGCCGATGGCGAACACCGCCACGATGAAGAACGGCGCGTCCTTGAACACCAGCGAGTTCGCCGCGTACCCGGCCGCGAAAGCCCGGTTGTCCCACAGCAACCAGACCACGTAACCCATGGCGACACCACCGAGCAGAGGACACAGCAGCGTGGTGATCACATTGCCGCGGTGCGTCTTGCGCACCCAGAAGTACCAGATCACCGCGATCGAGCAGATCGCCTGCACCAGCAGGATCGCCGCGGTGCCGATCAGCGCCAGGATGCCGTAGATGTTGGTGTAGGGCACCAGAGACGGGGTGTCGACGGGGACGCCGTTGGCGTCGGGCACCTGCACGGCGGTGAACACGAAGAACAGCACGACGATCACCAACGTTATGAGGCTCTGCAGCGCTGAGGCCAGATAGGGCGACCCGTGCCGCGGGTGCGCGGCGCCAAGCGTCGATTTGACCGCGGCGACCGGGATTTCGCGGCCGAGGGCGAACAGGTAGCGCGACGCCGCATTGTGGAACGCCAGAGCGCAGGCGAACGAGCCGATCACCAGCAGGATCTTGTACACGTCGAGCAGGAACCCGCCGAGATTGGTCTGCACGAGGTTGAAGAACAGGTCGAGGGGAGAGGAGCTGATGGAGGCCTCCACCGAGGTCTTCGCGCCGTTGCCGGCCAACACCATCGCGGAGATGAACGTATAGAAGAGGCCGAGGCCGATCACGGCGATGAGCGTCGCCCGCGGGATGATCTTCTTCGGGTTGCGCGACTCCTCGCCGTAGACCGCGGTGGTCTCGAAACCCACCCAGGACCAGAACGCGAAGAACAGTCCGATCGCCATCGACCCCGCCGCTGCCGCGGTGCCGAACGCGCCTTCGGGCAGGCTTTCGAAAGCGTTGTTGAGCAGCACGGTCTGGTCGAGCATGAAACCGTCGGGCCCGCCGCCTTTGACGATCACGGTCACGGCCAGGCCCAGCAGGATCAGCACCTCGGACACCAGGGTCACGCCCAGGATCGCCGCGGTGAGGCTGATATGGAAATGGCACAGCACCCCGATGACCACGATCGCTGCGATCGCGAACACCAGCCACGGAATGTTGACTCCGACAATGGTATTGACCGCGTCGTTGGCGAAGTAGGCGCAGCCGCCGATCAACGAACCCTCGAACACGATGTAGGCGAACGTGGCCAGGAAGCCGCTGGCCATGCCCCACACCTGCCCGAGACCGTGAGAGATGAAGCCGTAGAACGCGCCAGTCGTGGTGATGTGCCTGGCCATTGCCACGTAACCGAGCGCGAACAACGTCAGCGCGATGGTGGCGAACAGGAACCCGGCGGGTGCGCCCAGGCCGTTGCCGAAACCGACGGCGATCGGGACGTTTCCGGTCATCGCGGTGATCGGCGCCGCGTTGGCGACCGCCATGAAAATCACCGCGACCATGCCGATCGCGCCCTTTTTCAAGCCTGCGGGCGCAGCGGGTTCGACGGCGGCGGAGTCAGTTGCCATGGCCGAAGCGTCGCACTGTATAGACCACCCGACAACCGGAGAAATCCATTGTTTACACAGGGTCCGGGGCCCCAGGCCGCGTTCGGGGTGGAATCGCCGCGGCTGCGCGATGAACAGTGACTTTCGGGCATGGCATCACGACACGGCAGGACCCAGACTGAAGACATGACCGCCACGGCGTTGCTGAATTCGATCCTGAATTGGTTGCGTGCGGGTTACCCGGGTGGTGTACCCGGGCCTGACCGCGTGCCGCTGCTCGCGTTGCTGCGCGCAACGCCGCTCACCGAGGACCAGATCAACGAGGTCATCGCACGCATCACCGCGGAACACCCGACTTCCGCTGTGGCACTTGATCGCGACCACATCGCCGAGTTCATCTCGGAGGTCACCCACCACGACGCGGGTCCGGAGAACGTCGCACGCGTGGCCGCCCGGCTGGCCGCAGCCGGTTGGCCGCTCGCCGGGGTGGATCTCGGCGAGCGGCCCAACTGAGGAATTACCTCAGCGTCGCGGTGTCGATGACGAACCGGTAGCGCACATCACTGGCCAGCACGCGCTCGTACGCCTCGTTGACGTACTCGGGCTGGATCACCTCGATCTCCGGGGTGACATCGTGCTCGGCGCAGAAGTCGAGCATCTCCTGGGTCTCGGGGATGCCGCCGATCATCGAGCCGGACAGGCTGCGGCGCATGCCGGCGAGCGGGAACGGCGGAACCTCCATGGCGTGCTCGGGCATGCCGAGTTCGACGAGCGTTCCGTCGCGCTTGAGCAGGCCCAGATACGCGCCCAGATCCAGGTTCGCCGACACGGTGTTGAGGATCAGGTCGAACTGACCACGCAGCTTGCCGAAGGTATCGCGATCGCTGGTGGCGTAGTACTCGTCGGCGCCGAGGCGTAAACCGTCTTCCATCTTCTTCAGCGACTGGCTCAGCACGGTGACGTGGGCACCCATCGCCTTGGCCAGCTTGACGCCCATGTGGCCCAGGCCGCCGAGGCCGATGATCGCGACGTTCTTGCCGGGGCCGGCCTCCCAATGGCGCAGCGGGCTGAACAGCGTGATGCCCGCGCAGAGCAGGGGAGCGGCCTTGTCGAGCGGGATCGAATCGGGAATGCGCAGCACGTAGTTCTCGTCGACGACGATCGCCCCGCTGTAGCCACCCTGGGTGGGTTCACCGTCGCGGCCGACGGCGTTGTACGTGCCGACCATGCCACCGCCGGTGCAGTACTGTTCGAGGCCCGCCTTGCAGTTGTCACACTCGCGGCAGGAGTCGACGAAGCAGCCGACGCCGACGTGGTCGCCCACCTTGTACTTGGTGACCTCGGACCCGACCTCGGTGACCACACCGGCGATCTCGTGTCCCGGGACGACGGGGTAGTTGGGCTGGCCCCATTCGGCCTTCACCGTGTGAATGTCGGAATGGCAGATGCCGGCGAAGTGGATGTCGAATGCGACGTCGTGAGGGCCGACCTCGCGACGCGTGATCGTCGTCTTCGTGAGCGGCTCGGTGGCCGACGTCGCGGCGTATGCGGATACGGTGGTCAAAGTCTCATCCTCTTTCGTCTTCACAGCGATTTGACAGCCTGCGCAGGGCAGGCCGTGCAGTTCAACACCGAGGATGCCCCGTATTCATCCATGCGCATACCGCGCCGTGAGAATCGTCACCGGTTGGCTGCTGTCAGCGCCTCATGAGTCCGGGTGTGCAGGGCCGCGGGGTCGCTGACTCCGAGCACCCGCAGGCAGGCATCCGCGACGTGGCCGGGCAGTTGCGCTCGTGCGGTTCCCTCGGGCGTGGACCACATGTTCACCAGCGACTCGACCAGTCGGAACGGCAGGTCGGCGGCGGCCGGGTCGACTCCGGTGTCGGCGAGGATCGCCGAGCTCAGCTCGAGGTAGTGCCGACGCAGCCGCTCACGCTCGGAGTAGAACGGTTCCAGCCGCGCATCGCGCAACTCGGGGAGCAGGTAGAGCGCGCCGAGATTCCACCGTCCGCTCAGCAACTGCCTGCCGTCGAAGACGGCCAGTGCGTGCAGCTGTTGGGCTGCGCTCATTGCCGGCTCGGCCTCGCGCAGGATCGGGATGACGGACAACGTCGGAGAGACGGTCTGGCTCAGCAGCGCGCACAGGATGTCGTCTTTGGTCTTGAAGTAGTGATAGAGCGACGCCTGTCGGATGCCGACGGATTCGGCGATGTGGCGTGTCGAGGTACCCGCGTAGCCCTGGGTGGTGAACAATTCGCCTGCGGCATCGAGAATTTCGTCGCGAGCGGTGACACCAGGACGGCGCTGGGCCTGCAGCCGTGGTCGTCCGGCCCGGGTCAGCGGCATGGCTTCATGGTTGCTCATCGTCGGTGCGAAACGGTACCCGCGTTCGTATCTGTCACGCGATAGAAACACGGGTCACCCATCGGTTACCTCGACCGTCAATTGGTTACGTCAGCGACACCCATGCGGCGCCCAGTCCGAGAAAACTGTCGATCGACAGGCCCGCAGCACGCCGACGAGCTGCCGCCGCCCGACCCCTCGACCCCGGGAGAGTCCACGTGGGCACCACCGCAACCACCGTCGCCGACATGGCAACGGGCCCGGAGGCGTCGCCGA
Source organism: Actinomycetota bacterium (assembly GCA_040752555.1). Classification (GTDB taxonomy): domain Bacteria; phylum Actinomycetota; class Actinomycetes; order Mycobacteriales; family Mycobacteriaceae; genus Mycobacterium. Next base: position 440,432 of record JBFMGT010000002.1, read on the forward strand.
CCCGTGCTCCGGTGGCCACGGTCGCCGACCTGCACGTCACGTTCTCCCGCAGAGGGCGCGACGTCCATGCCCTGCGGGGTGTCTCACTGGCGATCGCGCCGGGCGAAATCGTCGGACTGGTCGGTGAATCGGGGTCGGGTAAGAGTGTGCTCGGTTTCAGCATGCTCGGGCTGCTCGCCGACGGTGCGCGAACTCGTGGCCGGGTCCGGGTGGCGGACTCGGACATGCTGCCGGGGATGCCGGGGTTCGACGCCAAGAATCTGCGCAAGGTACGCCGCCTCGATCTGGGCGCGGTGTTCCAGGATCCGATGACCTCGCTGAACCCCACCATGCGCATCGGCAAGCAGGTCGAAGAGGTGGCCGGCAGTCCCGCTGAGGCATTGCGTCTGCTCACCGCCGTCGGCATCCCGGACCCGCAGTCGCGGATGCGCGCCTACCCGCACGAACTGTCGGGCGGTCTGCGCCAGCGAGTGATGATCGCGATCGCGATCGCCGGCGATCCGGAGCTGGTCATCGCCGACGAACCGACCACCGCCCTCGACGTCACGGTGCAGGCGCAGGTGCTCAGCCTGCTGCAGCGGCTGCGCGACGAGATCGGGTGCAGCATCGTGTTGATCACCCATGATCTCGGCGTCGCCGCACAAATCGCCGATCGCATCGCCGTCCTCTATGCCGGGCGGATCGCTGAGATCGGGCCCACCGCAGACGTTCTCGACAGCCCGGCACACCCCTACACCGCCGGCCTCCTCGGCTCGCGCCTGACGCTGCACACCGCACGGGACCGCCGGCTGGCCGCGCTGGCAGGGTCGGTGCCCAGCGCGGCCAACCCGCTGCCCGGCTGTGCCTTCGTGCCCCGCTGCGCACTCGCCGGGCCGGACTGTGAGGAGACCCCACCGGAGCCCGTCGCGGTGGGGCCGCTGCGGGTGAGCGCCTGCCTACGCACCCCTGAGCGCGTCGCTGAGATCGCACCGCCGGCCGACGAGGTCACCGACCCCTCCCGGTCCTCGTCGTCGATCGGTGACGACGGTCCGCTCGCCGTCGAGCTGCGCGACGTCACCAAGACGTTCACCGTCGCGCGCCGGTGGCTCGACCGCACCACGGGAGCGGGCAAACTGCATGCGCTGCGCGGGGTTTCGTTGCGCGTCGGGCACGGGGAATCGGTGGCCCTGGTCGGGGAGAGCGGCTCAGGCAAGTCGACGCTGTTGCGGGTGATCGCCGGCCTGGAAAAGGCGACGTCGGGCACCGTGCACCTGCCCGGTGATCAGCGGCCCCAGATGGTCTTCCAGGATGCCGGCGCGTCACTGACGCCCTGGCTGTCGGTCGGCGAGATCATCGGCGAGCGGGTCAAGAAGGGCTCTCGCGCCCAACGCCGCGCCGCGGTGGCAGAGGTTCTCGAGCGCGTCGGTTTGCCGAGCGACATCGCCACCGCCCGCGCCGGGCAGCTCTCCGGTGGGCAGCGGCAGCGGGTTGCGCTGGCCAGAGCCACCGTGATCCCGCCGTCAGTGCTGCTGTGCGACGAGCCGACCAGCGCTCTGGACGTGTCGTTGGCTGCCTCTGTGCTCAACCTGATCGGTGATCTGCGGCGCTCGCTGAACATGTCGGTGCTGTTCGTCACCCACGATCTGGCGGTGGCCCGCGTCGTCGCCGACCGCATCGCGGTGATGTATCTGGGCCGCATCGTCGAGGTGGGATACGCCGATGAGGTGATCAGCCGGCCCGCCCACCCCTACACGCAGGCACTCGTCGCCTCGATCCCCGATCTCGGTCGCCAATTGCGTTCGCTGACTGGGGAACCTGCGAGTCCGCTGGCGCCGCCGGATGGCTGCGCCTTCCATCCGCGCTGCCCGATCTCGATCGACGCGTGCGCTGACACCGGCCTGGATGTGCGGCTCGAGGGCCGGCCCGACAGCGCCCATCGTGTCGCCTGCATCGAAAGGAAGGCCCACTGATGGCGATGGCGGTCCCGGTGGCGAGCGCGGTGCGCTCGCGGCGCTCGCTGCGCCTGGTGCGCCTGCCCGCGTCGATGCTGCCGCTGCTGAACTGGATCGGGTTCACCGCGATCTTCGTCGTCACCGCCGTGGCCATCGCGGTGCCGGTCCTCGCGCCTCACGATCCCTTGCTCCCGGTCGGCATGCCGCTGCAGGCGCCGGGTAAGGGCGGCTTTCTGCTCGGCACCGACAGCATCGGGCGCGACATCTTCTCACGGGTGCTCTACGGGGCCCGCTCGAGCTGGTTCGCCGCGCTGGTGGTGGTGGCTGTCGGCTTGCTCATCGGTGGATTGGTCGGCCTGGTCGCCGGCGCGGCCGGTGGCTGGTTGGACACCGTGCTGATGCGGATCACCGACGCGTTCCTGTCGCTGCCGGCGCCGGTGCTGGCGATCGCCGTGGTCGCCGCGCTCGGACCGGGATTCGTCCACACCCTGATCGCGGTCTCGATCGTGTGGTGGCCGTTCTACGCCCGGCTCGTCCGCGGAGAAGTGGCGCGCCTGGCGGCCAGACCCCACGTGGAGGCCGCAAAGTTGGCCGGGGTCAACCCGATTCGATTGGCTGTTCGCCACCTGCTGCCCGGGGCGTTGCCCAACAGCCTGGTGGCGGCGAGCCTCGACATCGGCACGCTGATCCTGACCTTGGCCGCGCTGTCCTTCCTGGGGTTGGGGCAGGCCGCCCCCGCGCCTGAACTCGGCGCCGACTCAGCCCGCAACCTCAGTTACTTCCTGCAGCAGTGGTGGATTCCGGTCATGCCGGGTCTCGGGGTGTTGGTGCTGGCCCTGGTCGGCAACATCGCGGGCGACTGTCTGCGCAACCTGATGAAGGCCCGCGCATGAAGGCCTTCGTGACGACGCGGCTGTGCGCGATGCTCGCCATCTTGGTGGCGCTGACCGGGGTGATGTTCCTGCTCCAGCACATCTCGCCGCTGGACCCGGTCAAAGCCCAACTCGGCGCTCAGGCCTCCGCGCAGGCCGTCGCGGCGCGCCGGGAGGCCCTCGGCCTCAACGACCCGGTCCTCGTGCAGTTCTGGAACTATCTGACCGGTGCCGCAACCGGCGATCTGGGTACCTCCTACCGGACTCGGCATGCCGTGCTCTCCGATCTCGGCACCTTCTTCCCCGCCACCTTGGAACTGGCGTTGTGCGGCCTTGCGATCGCCATCGTGCTCGCCGTCCTGCTCGCCTTCAGCACGACGCTGAATTGGCCGGGCGCGCAGATACTTCGTGCTGTGCTGTTCACCGGCTCGTCGGCACCGATGTTCCTTCTGGGCATCCTCGGCCTGCTGGTGTTCTACAAGACGCTGGGTTGGGTGCCGGCCAACGGCCGTTCGTCGATCGCCGGCCCGCCCGACGGGCCCACGGGCCTGTTGATACTCGACGGCCTGCTGCACGGCCGGTTCGACGTGGCCGTGGACGCACTGCACCACCTGCTGCTGCCTGCCGTGGTCATCGCGCTCGGTCCTGCGGTGGCCATCGGCCGGGTGCTGCGCAGCAGCCTTCTCGACGACATCGACAGCGATTACGCCCGCACCGCCCGCGCCAAGGGGCTGTCCGAGCCGGCGATCATCGCTCGGCATGTGCTGCGCAACTGTGTGGGCGCGGCGCTGTCGATGACGGGGTTGCAGGTCGGCCTGATGTTCTCCGGCGTGCTGGTGGTCGAGCAGGTGTTCGGCTGGCCCGGAATCGGTCAGTACATCGCCCAGAGCATCCCCGTCGCCGACTTTCCCGCCATCGCCGGTGTCACGCTCATGCTGGGCGCCCTTTACGTCGTCATCAACACGGTCGTGGATCTGCTGCAAGCCGCAGCCGACCCGCGCATCGCAATATCAGGAGGATAGGTGCCCAAACAGCCACTCATCGTGGGAAATCCTGTACTGGTCGTCGTCGACTTCCAGGAAGGCGGCGGCATGTCCGCCGACGAGGCCGGCATCCCGGTGATGCCGGGGCACGCGGAACGGATCGCACGCGCACAACGGTTGGTGGCTGCGGCGCGCGCCGTGGGCGTGCCGATCGTGTTCTTCCAAGAGGTGCACCGACGCAGTGGCATCGATTTCGGCCGGGAGCTCGACGGCGTCGAGGGCCCGCACTGTGTCGAAGGCGGACCGGGCACCGATCTGGAGCCGACGCTGCGACCGGAGCTCGACGGCCCGAATCACGAGTTCCACATCGTGAAGCGCCGCTATTCCGGTTTCATCGGCACCGATTTCGAGATCGTGCTGTCGGGACTGAAAGCCTCGACACTGATCCTGATCGGCGGTCTGACCGACGTCTGCGTGCACTACACCTTCGCCGACGCCCATCAGCGCGACTTCTACGTCCGGGTGGTGGCCGACTGTGTGGGCGGCTCGTCGCAGTACCGCCACGACGCCGCCCTCGACGCGATGGAGTACCTGCAGACAGGCGCGTTGCGTACCACCGACGAGATCCTCGACGCGTTCGCGGCGCTGGGGACCCCCGTGCTGGAAGGGGCCGCCCGATGATGCGCGGACGGGTCGTCGCGGCGCTGGCTGCCGTCGCCGTACTGGCGTTGAGCGCCTGCGGCGGATCGGATTCCGGCGGCGGCGCACCCGCCGCCGCGCCGACCGACAAGGTCTTGCACCTGTCGTTCCTGCAGGACCCCGGGCAGCCGCCGGACCCGGACATCTTCTACGCCGGCCAAGGCCTGCTGTTGACCACCAACACCTACGAAGGCCTGCTGCAGTACAAGGCCGGCACCGACAAGCCCGAACTGGAGCCGTTGCTGGCGACCGAGTGGACGGCGTCCCCGGACAACAAGGTGTTCACGTTCACACTGCGCCAAGGGGTCACCTTCCACGACGGCACACCGTTCACCTCGGCGGCGGTCAAGGCGTCCTTCGACCGCAGGATCGCCGTCGACCAGGGCCCCGCCTACATGGTCAAAGACGTGGAATCGGTGACCACACAGGGTGATTACGGTGTGACGATCACCCTCAAGGCGCCCAACTCGGCGTTCCTGGATTACCTGGCGTGCCCGTACGGGCCCCGGATGCTCAGCCCCGAAGGGCTGCGCAAGAACGCGGGCAGCGACAACGCCCAGGGGTACCTGACCAATCACGATCTCGGCACCGGCCCCTACATGCTGACCGCAGCCGATGTGGGGTCACGCTATGCGCTGGAGGCCTACCCCGGATACTGGGGCACCAAGCCGTATTTCGAGAAGGTCGAGATCCCCGTCATCACCGACGTGTCGGCTCAGCAGTTGCAGTTCAACAACGGTCAGCTCGCCGCGATCCTGCACGATCTGCCGTCGTCTGCGGTGCAGTCCTATCTCGACAACAAGTCGTACGCGAACTACTCGCTGCCGACGATGATGTCGAACTACCTGTACGTCAACCCGCACAAGGGAATGCTGACCGACGCCAAGAACCGCACCGCACTCCTGCAGGCCATCGACGTCGACGAGGTGGTCAAGCAGACGTACTTCGGCCGCGGTGAGGTCGCCGACCAGATCTACCCGACCAACATGATGGCCGAGCAGTTCGCGAAACAGGAGGTGTCGCACGATCCTTCGGTGCTGTCGGGCATCGCCGCCGGGCTGCCCGCCGACCAGAAGGCGATCACGATCGGCTACGACTCCAGCAACCCGGACAACCAGTTGATCAGTAACCTGCTGCAGACCCAACTCGCAGCGGCCGGCCTGACCGCCAAGGTCCAGGCCTACCCGACCTCGGAGATCTACGGCTGGGTCGGTACCGACGGTCAGGCTGCACCTGAGGTGTTCACCGCGCTGGCGTGGCCCGACGCACCGTCGCCGTACACGTGGGGGCACATCTCCTGGGACCCCGACGGCGGCCTGAACTACCTGGGCTGCTCGGCGCCACCGGTGACCGAGGCGCTGGCGCGCGGTCTGCCGACCGGTTCGGACGCCGAGTTCTCCACCGCGGGGCTGGAGGCGGTGCGCACCGGTTGCTGGTTGAACATGGCTGACGTCAAGGACTTCATGGTGGCCCAGCCGTGGCTCAAGGGCATCGAGGCGGCCCACGTCGTCACCAATCCCAATTCGCTGCGGCTGGCGGCGTTGTCGGTCGGCTGATGGCTACGTTGGTGCGCCGCAGCGGCGTCCGACGCATCGTGTTACTGACGCTCGGGTGGGAGGAGCTGCCCAAGTCGGTTTCGGTGCACGGCGCGCCTGACGATGTGCGGTTGCGGGAACCGGTACCCGGGGTGCTGTTGCAGAGCGACGGTGGCTGGGTGTTGCTCGACACGGGTTTCAACACCGCGTTGATCCGCGACCCGTACCTGCGTCGCCGGTACTTCCCGAGCGTGGAATACCAACCTGTGCTGCCAGGACCCGGGGAACCGATCGAGGAAACGTTGTCCGACATCGGGATCGACGTCGACGACATCGGTCTGGTGGCTCTGTCCCATCTGCACGTCGACCACGCCGGTGGGGTGAAGCTGTTCGCCGGCAGGGTGCCGGTGCACGCCCAACGCCGGGAGCTCGAGTACGGCTTGTCGAATCACCCGGAGCCGGAGCGGCATGCGATCTTCCGGGTGGACTTCGACGATCCGGCGATCGACTGGCGGCTGGCCGACGGCGAGGCCGAGATCGCACCCGGCATCACCGCGGTCCCCACCTACGGGCACACCCCGGGCCACCAGAGCTTCGTCGTCGAACTCGACGAGTCGGTGGGCGGGGGCGGGTATGTCTTCGCGTTCGATGCGGCCGACCTGACCGAGAACATCGAGCACGAATTGCCGATCGGCGGCTACATCGACGTCGACCCGCAGGACACGGTGGAACCCATCCGCCGGCTCAAGAGGTTGGCGCACGAGAAGGGTTATCCGCTGATCCCCGGCCACGATCCCCATGTCTGGCCGGAGATGACGCGCCACTTCGAGGAGAAGTTCGCGCCGTGATCGATCTGGTGCTGCACGCCGATCGGGTACTGATCGACCGCGAGATCCGACCCGCCGCGATCGCCATCGCGCGCGGGCTGGTGGTCGACATCGGACCGCGCGGCGCCGACTACCCGGCCCGTCTCGACGTCGCGGTGCCGCCGAACGCGGTGCTGCTGCCGGGATTCGTCGACAGCCACGTGCATGTCAACGAGCCTGGGCGCGACTGGGAGGGCTTCGCCACGGCGACCGCCGCCGCCGCCCGCGCCGGCATCACGACGCTGGTCGACATGCCGTTGGACTCGATTCCGGTGACCACGACGGTCGACGCACTGGCGGCGAAAGAGGCTGCGGCGCAGCGTGGATCGTGTGTCGCCGTCGGTTATTGGGGCGGGGTGGTGCCCGGGAATCTCGGTGCGTTGCACCCACTCGCGCACGCGGGAGTGCGGGGCTTCAAGTGCTTCCTCGCCGACTCGGGAAACCCGCACTTCGGGCGTCTCACCCCGGCGCAGTTCGCGGTCGCCGCCCGCGAGGTGGCCGCCCTGCGATCGGTGCTGCTGGTGCATGCCGAAGATCACGCCGTCCTCGCGCGGAGCGCGCGGCCCGCGGGGCCGACCTACCGGTCGTTCTTGGCGTCACGACCGACGGCCGCCGAGGTGGACGCGGTCAGGCTGGTGGTCGAAGTGGCCCGCGAGACCGGGGCGCATCTGCACGTGGTGCACGTGTCGAGCGCAGACGCGCTCGACGTCATCGCCCACGCCAAGGCCGCCGGCATCACCGTGACAGCCGAGACGTGCCCGCACTACCTCACGTTCGATGCCGAGGCCATCCCTTCCGGCGGCACACAATTCGCCGCCTGTCCGCCCATCCGCTCCGGTGACGACCGCGACGCGCTGTGGCGTGCGCTGGCCGACGGAACCCTCGACATGGTCGTCTCCGACCATTCACCGTGCGCGCCGGAACTCAAGGGAGCGGGGGACTTCGGTGCAGCCTTCGGCGGAATCAGCTCACTGCAGGTGAGTCCGCGCGCCGTCTGGTCGCAGGCCGCGCTCCGCGGCTTCGGGCTGGTCGAGCTGAGCCGATGGATGTCCGAGCGGCCCGCTCGGCTCGCGGGGTGGACCGATCGGGGCGCGATCACAATCGGCGCCAGGGCCGATCTGTGCGCGTTCGATCCCGACGCGACCGAGCCAGTGTCGGCAGCGGACCTTCAGCACAGGCACCCCGTGACCCCCTACGACACGATGACGCTACGGGGCCGTGTGCTCGCCACCTGGGTCGAGGGCAGACCGGTCTACGAGGCCGTCGGGGTGACGGCGTGAAACTGCTGGTCCTCAACCCCAACACCTCGCAGTCGATGAGCAGCGAGATCGCAGCCGCAGCCGCTGCAGCGGCGCAGTCTGATACCGAGATCGTCTGCATCACAGCACCGTTCGGGGCCAGTGCCATCGACTCCGCGGCGGAGAGCTACCTGTCGGCGGTCGCGGTGATGGATGTCGTCGCCACCCTGCAGTCGGCGGGGGAGTTCGACTTCGACGCGGTGGTGCTCGCCGGGTTCGGGGAACACGGCCGCGACGGGCTGGCCGAGATGCTCACCGTTCCCGTGTTCGACATCGCCGAATGCGCCGCGCACGTCGCGCATCTGATCGGGCGCCGGTTCTCGGTGGTGACCACGCTGGCGCGCTCGATCGCGCCGATCGAGGACCGGTTGCTGCTCGCCGGCCTCGGCGCGCACTGCGCCTCGGTCCGGGCCTGCGGTCTCGGCACCGCAGAGGTGGACGCCGATCCAGGCGGCGCAGTCCAAGCCATCGTCGACGAGGCGGCCCGCGCCGTGGCCGAGGACGGTGCCGACGTGATCTGCCTCGGCTGCGCGGGCATGGCCGGGGTAACCGCGGCGATCTCGGAGCAGGTCGGCGTGCCCGCAGTCGACGGCGTAGCGGCGGCCGTCGCGCTGGCCCAGGCGGTCGTCGGCCTCGGGCTGTCGACGAGCAAAGCCGGATGCTACGCACCGGGGCCGGCCAACCCGAGAAGTCATTGGCCCCTCTCAGCCGCACTCGGGATCGGGTCATGAACCCGCAGAACTGCGTCGACCTCGCCTCCCGCGTCCTCGGCGGGAGCGTCGTGGCCGCCAGCGATGAATCGTTCGGAGTCAAAGAACGTCTCATCGACCCGGCCGAGCCGGCATTCGTGCCCGGCACCTATGATCTGCGCGGCGAGGTGGTCGACGGGTGGGAGACGCGCCGGCACGCCGGGCCCGCCGGTGACTGGGCCATCATCCGGCTCGGTGCGCCGGGAGTGCTGCACACTGTCGACGTCGACACCCGTTTCTTCTCCGGAAATCACCCGACCGCGTGCCGGGTGGATGCGTGCGTTCTCGGCCTCACCGAGGATCCGAGGGCCTCAGATGTCCAGTGGATCGCGTTGACGGAATGGATTGCGCTGAAACCGGATTCGACGAATCTGCTGCCGGTGGCGGATCGTCGTCGCTGGACACACCTGCGGCTACGACTCGCATCCGACGGCGGAGTGGCCCGCCTGCGTGCCTACGGCGAGGTGCTACCCGACCCCGCCGCCTTCGCCGATGTCAGCGTGGAAGTCTCCGGCCTCGAGCAGGGTGGCCGCGTCGAATGGTCCAGTGACAGTTTCTATTCGGACGCGTGCGCACTGATCCGCCCGGACCGGCCGCGCAGCATGGGCGACGGCTGGGAGACCCGTAGACGCCGCGACGTCGGACCGGAGACACATGACGCGGTCATGGTGTCGTTCGCGGTGTCCGCCGACGTGCGCCGGCTCGAGATCGACACATCGTGGTTCGTGTTCAACGCCTCCCGTGAGGTGTCGGTGCTCGCGAGCCGCCACCCGCCCGACGACAACGGCTGGGCATTGGTGCCCTTCGACATCCCGGTGCTCGATCGGACAGTCCTGGCTCCCGACACGCGACACACCTTCGCGGTCGCCGTCGACGACGTCTGCGCGCTGCGGGTGCAGGCCTACCCCGACGGCGGGATCGCCCGCATCCGCGCGATCGGCATGCCGACACCGGCCGGGATGCACCGCCTCCGTGCCCGCTGGGACGCGGCGCGATGACCACGTCGGTGACGGCCTCCGACTGCATCGGAATCTGGCGCCGAGTGCTGCTCGTGGACGCCGATGGCGTCGCGGACACCTCCACCGACGTGGTGTGGCTGCAGGGGCCGACGGGCTACGTGGACAGCCGAGGGTTCGCGGGCACCCTCTCTCAGACCGACGACGTGTTCTGCTGGCATCGCGATGTCGACACCCAGCCCTCGGGAGCGCCGGACGCCGGCCGAATGCGGTGGGAAGCCGGCGTACTCGTGGAGACGGGCGTCCACGAAGCCTACGAGGAGCACTGGATCCGCGACGACGGGCCCATCGAGCCCGCGGGTGCGCTGTTCCTGTCCGCCGGTCCGCAGCGCAGCGCGGTCCTGGTGCGCGTCGGCGAGGTGGTCGGATGGGCGAGCGCGGCGGGGGTACTGATCGCGCAAGCGAGCCGGACGCAGGCGTTGCTGTCCCGTGACGACCACATCGTGGTCGATGGCGTGTGTTGGACGGTCACTGCTCGAGAAGGAGTCACGACATCATGAGCACCGCAACCCCTTTCACGTCGGTACCGATCATCGACATCAGTGCTCTGAACTCGGACGAGCCTGCCGATCGGAAACGGGTCGCGGCCGAGATCGGCGCCGCCGCCCGGGACATCGGCTTCTTCTACATCAGCGGGTCGGGAATCGACGAGGCGCTGTTCGACCGGCTCCTGGTCGCGGCCACCACGTTCTTCGCTCTTCCCGTCGAAGAGAAGATGCGCAGCTACATCGGATTGTCCCGCTGCCACCGCGGCTACGTGCCGGTGGGGGAGGAGGGCGTGGAAACCGGTGTACCGGACCTCAAAGAGGCCTTCGACACCGCGCTGGACCTGCCTGCCGACGATCCCGACCACGTGGCCGGCAACCCGATGCTCGGTCCCAACACCTGGCCTGCCGTGCCCGGTTTCGCCGAGGCGGTCACCGCCTATTACGACGCGGTGATGGCGGTGGGGCACCGGCTGCTGCGGGCGTTCGCGGTGGCGCTGGGCGAGGATCCCGACGTCTTCACCCGGCACGCCACCAAACCGCCGAGTCAGCTGCGCCTGGTGCACTACCCGGTCAATCCCGACGCCAGCGACGCACCAGGCATCGGCGCGCACACCGACTACGAGTGCTTCACCTTGCTCAAACCGACGGCGCCGGGTCTCGAAGTGCAGAACGGTGCGGGCGACTGGGTCGACGTGCCTCCGGTGGAAGGGACCTTCGTGGTCAACATCGGCGATCTGCTCGAGCTGTGGACCAACGGTGCGTTCGTGGCCACCAGCCATCGCGTCCGGCGCGTCTGCGAAGAGCGGTATTCGTTCCCGCTGTTCTTCAACGTGGACTACGACACGTGGGTGGCCCCGCTTCCGCAGTTCCTCACCCCGGGCGCCGAGCCCCGGCCGGGGCTGCGGGCGGGCGAGCACCTGTTCGCCCAGACCGCGCAAACCTTCGCGTACCTGCGACGCCGCATCGACTCCGGCGATCTGGTGCTGCCCGATGATGCGTTGGCACCCAACCAGTTCGGGCAACAGGCGCAGCAGCGGATCAGTTGATCGGGGCGTTGACCAGCCGCAGGTCGGCCATGATGCCGCGGGCGGCCACGATGCCTTGGCCCGTCTGCCAGACCTCGTTGTTGACCGCGTAGACCCGGTTGTCCCGGTTGGCGGACAACTTCCTCCAGGCATCGCTGTCCATCACCTTCGGCGCGCGTTCCCGCGCCTCGGCGGTGGCGAACGAGACATAGACGATGTCGCCGTCGGCGATCGAGAAGTCCGGTGAGCCGGCCAGGTCCTCGTCGGAGATGCCCACCTCCACGTAGGGCTTGTCGGAGAACCGTTGCGTGGCAGGACGGTCGACGCCGACGTCCGCGAGCACGCTGGCCGGGAAGTTGTCGACGCCGAACACGCGCATCGTGGTGTCGGTGAACTGCACCACCGAGGCCTGGAAGTGGACGGCGTCGCTGTCGGCGCCGACTCGAGCCGCTGCGCGCTCGAAGTCCTCGATGAGCCGGTTGGCCGCCTCGAGCCGGCCTGTCGCGGCGCCGACGGCGCGCAGATCGTCTTTCCACGCCGCGCCGGGCGGACCGGTGAACACCGTGGGGGCGATCTGCGTCAGAGCCGGGTGCTCGTCGGGAGTGAGTCCCACCGAGCCGAGGATCAGATCGGGTCGGGCGGCGCGCACAGCGTCCAGGTCCGGCTCGGTGCGGCTACCCGCGGCCGGTAGCTCGTGGATCGCGGTACCGAGATAGGACGGCTGATCCGCCGAGCCGTCAGGCAGGGCCGCGGCGACGATGCGCGACTGCAGACCCAGGGCGCACAGTGCGTCGAGCTCGTCACCGGCGAGCGCGACGATGCGCTGCGGGTCGGCGACGACCGTCGTGGTCTCCGGTATCGGGGGGGTGATGGCGTGACCAGTGGCGTTGCGCACCTCGCGCTCGGGCGGACCGTCGTCGAGCGGTGCGGGATCCGGCGCGCACGACTCGTCCGGCCGACGATCGTTGCCGAGCACCCCCGCACTCGCGATGCGGGTGGTGCTGGTGACGATCGACGTCTGTCCCGCCGCAGGCCCGGCCGGCTGATCCGACGCCCCGCAACCGGCCAGCAAGGCGGCTCCCAGCGCGATGGCGGGCATCCGGAAAAGCACGCTATGACGGCTCGTCCACGCTGCGGCCACCGACACGACGCAGACGGTAACACCCGGCGCCGCGGACGGCCCTTGACGCTGGTCACGTGCGCCGGGGGCGCCACCACTGACGTGATTACGACAGTTTGTAGGACCACCCCGCCTTCTGTCGGCTCCGGGGGTTACGATTGCGGTCGAATATCGTCGGGAAGCCTGTCGACAGGACTGTGCCGTCCCGGTGCGTCAGGAAGGTTGGAGGACCAGTTGGTAGCCGAAGCGCCCCCAATCGGAGAACTCGAGGCACGGCGTCCGTTCCCGTCGCGCATCGGGCCCAAGGGCAACCTGATCTACAAGCTGATCACGACCACCGATCACAAGCTGATCGGCATCATGTACTGCGTCGCGTGCTTCGCGTTCTTCCTCATCGGCGGATTGATGGCGCTGTTCATCCGCACCGAACTCGCGGTGCCGGGGCTGCAGTTCCTGTCCAACGAGCAGTACAACCAGCTGTTCACCATGCACGGCACGGTGATGCTGCTGTTCTACGCGACGCCGATCGTGTTCGGGTTCGCCAACCTGGTGCTGCCGCTGCAGATCGGCGCCCCCGACGTGGCGTTCCCGCGGCTGAACGCGTTCTCGTTCTGGCTGTTCCTCTTCGGTGCGCTGATCGCGATCGCGGGCTTCATCACCCCGGGTGGCGCCGCCGACTTCGGCTGGACCGCGTACTCGCCGCTGACCGACTCGATCCACTCACCCGGCGCAGGCGGTGATCTGTGGATCATGGGCCTGGCCGTCGGTGGTCTGGGCACCATCCTCGGCGCGGTCAACATGATCACCACGGTGGTCTGCATGCGCGCCCCGGGTATGACGATGTTCCGGATGCCGATCTTCACCTGGAACATCCTGGTGACCTCGATCCTGGTGCTGCTGGCCTTCCCGCTGCTGACCGCGGCGCTGTTCGGCCTCGCCGCCGACCGGCACCTCGGCGCCCATGTCTACGACCCCGCCAACGGCGGTGTGCTGCTCTGGCAGCACCTGTTCTGGTTCTTCGGGCACCCCGAGGTGTACATCATCGCGCTGCCGTTCTTCGGGATCGTCAGTGAGATCTTCCCGGTGTTCTCGCGCAAACCGATCTTCGGCTACACCACGCTGATCTACGCCACCCTGGGCATCGCCGCTCTGTCGGTGGCCGTGTGGGCGCACCACATGTACGCCACCGGCGCGGTCCTGCTCCCGTTCTTCTCCTTCATGACGTTCCTGATCGCGGTGCCGACGGGCATCAAGTTCTTCAACTGGATCGGCACGATGTGGAAGGGCCAGCTGACGTTCGAGACACCGATGCTGTTCTCGGTCGGCTTCATCATCACGTTCCTTCTCGGCGGCCTGTCGGGTGTGCTGCTGGCCAGCCCGCCGCTGGACTTCCACGTCACCGACAGCTACTTCGTGATCGCGCACTTCCACTACGTGCTGTTCGGCACCATCGTGTTCGCGACGTACGCCGGCATCTACTTCTGGTTCCCGAAGATGACGGGCCGGCTGCTCGACGAGCGGCTGGGTAAGGTGCACTTCTGGTTGACGTTCATCGGCTTCCACACCACCTTCCTGGTGCAGCACTGGCTCGGCGACGAGGGCATGCCGCGCCGCTACGCGGACTACCTGCCCAGCGACGGGTTCACCACGCTGAACATCGTCTCGACCATCGGGGCGTTCATCCTGGGTCTGTCGACGCTGCCGTTCCTGTGGAACATCTTCAAGAGCTGGCGCTACGGCGAACCGGTGATGGTCGACGACCCGTGGGGTTACGGCAACTCCCTGGAGTGGGCCACCAGCTGCCCGCCGCCGCGGCACAACTTCACCGAGCTGCCCCGGATCCGGTCCGAGCGGCCTGCCTTCGAGCTGCACTACCCCCACATGGTGGAGCGGATGCGGCGCGAAGCTCACGTCGGGCGCGCGCACGGTCCCGAAGACGGCGACGTGACGCGGCTCGACGAAGCCGACGTCCGCACCTGAGCACACGCACACGAGTGACACTCGGGGGTGAGCGCGCATCGGTAGCGTAACTGCCGGTTCCTCGCGCAACCGTGCGTCGCTGTTGATCACGGTGACGGGTCGCGACCAACCGGGTGTGACGTCCGCGCTGTTCGAGGTGCTGTCCCGTCATCGGGTCGAGCTCCTCAACGTCGAACAGGTGGTGATCCGCGGGCGGCTCACGCTGGGTGTGTTGGTGGCAGCTTCGGTGGAGGTGGTGGCCGAAGCGCAGCTGCACACCGAGGTCGAGGCTGCGATCCATGGCGTCGGGCTCGAGGTCACCATCGAGAGCAGTGACGGGCTGCCCGTGCTCCGGGAGCCGTCCACTCACACGATCGTGGTGCTGGGTCGCCCGATCACCGCGAAGGCCTTCGGGGTGGTGGCCCGCGAGGCCGCAGCACTCAAGGTGAACATCGACTTCATCCGCGGCGTGTCCGACTATCCCGTGACGGGCTTGGAGTTGCGGGTGTCGGTGCCGGCCGGGCGGTATCGCGAGCTGCAGGCGGTGCTGGCCCGGGTGGCCGTCGACGAGAGCGTGGACATCGCTGTCGAGGACTACAGCCTGTCCCGGCGGGCCAAGCGGTTGATCGTCTTCGACGTCGACTCCACGTTGATCCAGGGTGAGGTGATCGAGATGCTGGCCGCTCGAGCCGGCGTCGAGGCCAAGGTCGCCCAGATCACCGAGGCCGCGATGCGCGGTGAGCTGGACTTCGAGGAGTCACTGCGCGAGCGGGTCGCCACGCTGGCCGGGCTACCCGCCGCCGTCGTCGGCGAGGTGGCCGATCAGATCGAGTTGACACCCGGCGCCCGCACCACCTTGCGCACGCTGCGGCGGCTCGGCTATCACTGCGGCGTGGTTTCCGGCGGTTTCCGCCAGGTGATCGAGCCACTCGCCGAGGATCTGATGCTGGATTTCGTGGCCGCCAACCACCTCGAGATCGTCGACGGCGTCCTCACCGGTCGGGTGACGGGCACGGTGGTGGATCGGCCCGGCAAGGCAAAAGCCTTGCGGGACTTCGCTGCTCAATTCGGTGTGCCGATGGAGCAGACGGTGGCGGTCGGCGACGGCGCCAACGACATCGACATGCTGACCGCGGCCGGGCTCGGTGTGGCGTTCAATGCCAAACCTGCGCTGCGCGAGGTGGCCGACGCCTCGCTGAGTCACCCTTATCTCGACACGGTGCTGTTCATCCTCGGCATCACTCGCGGCGAGATCGAAGCCGCTGACGCCCTCGACGGCGGGGTCCGGCGCGTCGAGATCCCGGACTGACTCAGACCACCACCGCAGGGGGTTCCGCCGGGGCCGACCCGGTCACTGTCCGCCACGCCCGGGCCAGCAGCGTGATCGACTCCACCAGCTGGTCGTCGGGCAACGTGTAAGGCACCCGGATGAACCGCTCGAGCGTGCCGTCCACCCCGAAGCGGGGGCCGGGCGGAATCTCCAGACCCATCCGCGACGCGGCCGCCGACAGTGCCGAACTCATGGGCGCGGGCAGCCGCACCCACACCGACATCCCGCCCGTGCCGGGTGCAGGTCGCCAGTCGGGCAGATGCTCGCCGAGCAAGTCCAGCAGCAGCGCCCGGCGCGCCCGCAGAATCTCGCGCCGCTCGGGCAACACCTCCTGCTCGGCAGCCAGAAGCCTTGCCGCAGCCAGCTGTTCGAACACCGGCGTGCCCATGTCGACCGCCGGCCGCAGCGCCGCCACCGTCGCCAAGGTGGTGCGCTCGGCGCGAATCCATCCGATCCGCAGCCCGCCCCAGAACGACTTCGACATCGAACCGACGGTCAGCACGAGGTCCCGCCCCGTGGTCAGCGACGCGGCGAACGGTGCCGGCACCTCTTCGTCGAGCCACATGTCGGTGATGGTCTCGTCGATGATCGTGCGCGTCCGCGTATCAGCGATGATCTGCGCCAGCCGGCGCCGTCCCGCCGGCGGAAGGGTCAGACCGGTCGGATTGTGGTTGTCGGGAATCAGATACGCCAGGGTCGGCATCAATTGCCGGATGGCGGCATCCACCGCGTCGAGTTCCCAGCCGGTCGGAGTCATCGCCACCGGTACCGGTCGCAGACCGCGCGTGGCCATCGCCGCAAGACACCCGTGATACGTCGGCTGCTCGACCAGCACGCGATCGTCGGGCTGGGTGTAGGTGGCGAGGATGAGCCCGATCGCGTGCAACGCGCCGGTGGTCACCATGATCTCATCCGGCTCGGTGGGAAGCCCTCTGGCGCAATATCTTTCGGCGATCGCCTCGCGCAACGGCAGCACCCCACGCAGCTCGATACCGATGTCGCGCAGATACGGGGTGACCAGCTCGGTAGCCTCGGCGTAGGCCTGCGACACCACAGCGGCCGGCGCGGAGAGGGTGGCCGCGGCCAGGTTGGCGGTCGGGATCGTCAGCGACGGCGCCGCCGGCGTGATCGGCAGCGCGGTCGTGCTGCGCGCACCCTGGCGGGCGTTGAGGTACCCGTCCTCGCGCAACTGCGCGTAGGCCGCGGTCACCGTGGTGCGCGACACGTGCAGTGCCTCGGCCAGCGCACGCTCACTGGGCAGCCGCGCTCCCACTGGTACCCGCCCGTCGACGATCAGCAGCCGGATCGCGTCGCACAACCCCTGGTAGGCCGGTCCACTGCGACTGGACGTACGCCAGTTGCCCAATTCGCGGCAGAGTAGGTCCACATCGAGCGATCTGGCGGTCATCGAAGCAGTCATTGAGGCCAGTATTGCCCAACTGGCTATTGAAAGGCAAGCCAGTAGCGCCGGATCATGGCCACATGACTCACTGGATATCTCGACTGGCTCTCCGGTTGGCTGACCTGTACTACTCGCCGTCGATCGGCGGTGCGGTCGACGAGCGCGATGCCGACGCCCGCCGCATGCGCTCCGAACTGGACGCGATCCGCATGCACTTCCCTGACCACGCGTGAGCAGCGCGTTCGGCAGGGGAGTCGCGCGGGGGGCGGTGCTGCTTGCCGGTCTGACCGGCTACGGCACCTCCATGGCGATGATGGTGCGCGCCGGTCTGGGACTGGACCCCTGGGACGTCTTCCATCAAGGGCTGGCGCTGCGCACCGGCATGACGATCGGTACGGCGTCAGCGGTGGTCGGGGTGGCGGTGCTGCTGGCCTGGATCCCGCTGCGCAACCGTCCCGGGATCGGCACGATCGCCAACGTCGTGGTCATCGCCGTGACGGTCGACGTCGCGCTGGGACTCATCGGGGCGCCACAGTCCCTGCCGGCGCGCACGGCGCTGATGGTGGCCGCGGTGGTGCTCAACGCACTGAGCACGGTCCTCTACATCGGGGCCGGCCTCGGCCCCGGCCCCCGCGACGGCCTGATGACCGGACTCGTCACCGCGACCGGTCGCTCCGTGCGCCTGGTCCGCACCACCATCGAGGTGACGGTCCTGACCGCCGGCTGGCTCCTCGGGGGCACCGTCGGTGTCGGCACCGTGGTCTACGCGTTCGGCATCGGGCCGCTGGTGCAGCTGTTTGTCGTGCTCACCCCGCAGCGCGTGCTCGCCGCCAGCGGATGGGCTCCGGTGGCTGCACCGGCCGGTGCCGGCGCACTCGCCGAGGCGGACCCACTCGTCGAGGCGCGCGGGCCGCACCCTGCGGGCTGACTACGATGGGCGGGTGCCAGCCGACCCCCGTGAAGAAGAACCAGCAGCCGATCAAGACCTGCTCATCGACTTCTCCGAGGTCACCCTGCGCCGCAACGGGCGGCTTCTCGTCGGGCCGGTCACCTGGTCGGTGGAGCTGGACGAACGGTGGGTGATCGTCGGCCCCAACGGCGCGGGGAAGACCTCGCTGCTGCGGATCGCCGCCGCGATGGAGCACCCGTCGTCGGGAACCGCCCACATCCTCGGTGAGCGACTCGGACGGGTGGACATGTCCGAGTTGCGGGCCCGGATCGGGCTGAGCAGCGCCTCGCTCGCACAGCGGGTGCCCGACGACGAGATCGTGCGTGATCTCGTGGTGTCGGCCGGCTACGCGGTGCTCGGGCGCTGGCGGGAGCGTTACGACGACGTCGACTACGCCCAGGCGCTCGACATGCTGGAGAGCGTCGGTGGCGAGCATCTGGCCGACCGCACCTACGGCACGCTGTCCGAAGGCGAACGCAAACGGGTGCTGATCGCGCGAGCGCTGATGACCGATCCGGAGCTGCTTCTCCTCGACGAGCCGGCCGCCGGGTTGGACCTGGGCGGCCGCGAGGAACTCGTCGCCCGGCTCAGCGATCTGGCGCTGGACCCCGACGCCCCCGCGATGGTGCTGGTCACCCATCACGTCGAGGAGATCCCGCCCGGCTTCTCGCACTGCCTGATCCTGTCGGAGGGCGCCGTGGTCGACGCCGGTCTGCTGTCCGACGTCCTGACCGCCGAGAACCTCTCGGCCGCGTTCGGCCAATCGATCGCGCTGGACCTGATCGACGGCCGCTACTTCGCGCGCCGCACGCGCAGCCGGGCCGCGCACAGGAGGCGTCAATGACATCCGATGTGAGCACCGCCGATCCGCTGGTCCCGCGGCCCGCCGCCACCGTGATGCTGGTGCGCGACACCCCCGAGGGGATCAAGGTCTTCCTGATGCGCCGCCATGCGGCGATGGACTTCGTCGCGGGAGTGATGGTGTTCCCTGGTGGCGGGGTCGACGACCGCGACCGCAACACCGACATCGCCTGGCACGGGCCTGATCCGAGCTGGTGGGCGCAGCGATTCGGGGTCGACCGCGAGCTCGCCGAGGCACTGGTGTGCGCCGCGGCCCGGGAGACGTTCGAGGAGTCCGGTGTGCTGTTCGCCGGTTCGGCCGACGATCCCGACCTGCTGGTGGACGACGCCTCGGTGTATCGCGAACAGCGCGCCGCACTGGAGAGCAAGCAACTGTCGTTCGGTGAGTTCCTGCGCGCCGAGAAACTGGTGCTGCGCTCGGATCTGCTGCGGCCGTGGGCCAACTGGGTCACCCCGAAGGAGGAGCGCACCCGTCGTTACGACACGTACTTCTTCGTCGGCGCACTGCCGCAGGGGCAACGAGCCGACGGCGACAACACCGAAACCGACAAGGCCGACTGGGTCACCCCGCAGGCCGCGCTCGACGACTTCGCCGAGGGCCGCAGCTTCCTGCTCCCGCCGACCTGGACCCAGCTCGACGCCCTGGCCGGGCGCACGGTGCCCGAGGTGCTGGCTGTCGAACGGCAGATCGTCGCGGTGGAGCCGTCGCTGACCACGACGCCCGGCGGCAACTGGGAGATCGAGTTCTTCAACAGTGAGCGCTACAACGCCGCCCGCAACCGCCGCGCCCCGAAGGGCCGCACCGAGGGCGCATCGCAGCCGTGAGTGAGTTCGTCGGCGTCCACGTCGCCGAGGACGAGCCCCGGATCGCGACGCTGCTGCTGTCGCGCCCGCCGACCAACGCGCTGACCCGCCAGGTGCATCGGGAGATCGCCGAGGCGGCCACTGCGCTCGGGAAGCGGCCCGACCTCGCCGCCGTCATCGTCTACGGGGGCCACGAGATCTTCTCCGCCGGTGAGGACATGCCCGAGCGCCAGACGTTGAACACCGCCGAGGCCGCCGAGGCCGCGCGGCTCTCCGATGCCGCGGTCGAGGCGCTCGCGAAGGTGCCACGACCGACGATCGCCGCCGTCACCGGCTACGCCCTGGGAGCGGGATTGACCCTGGCCCTGGCCGCCGACTGGCGCGTCAGCGGCGACAACGCGAAGTTCGGGGCCACCGAGATCCTGGCCGGAATGGTCCCGGCCGACG
Source organism: Actinomycetota bacterium (assembly GCA_040752555.1). Classification (GTDB taxonomy): domain Bacteria; phylum Actinomycetota; class Actinomycetes; order Mycobacteriales; family Mycobacteriaceae; genus Mycobacterium. Next base: position 460,766 of record JBFMGT010000002.1, read on the forward strand.
GCGCGGCGAACCGCCTGGCCGCGACCATCGGAGCGAGCAAGGCCAAAGACCTGGTGTTCACCGGTCGGTTCGTCGATGCGCGAGAAGCCCTCGAGGTCGGTCTGGTCGACGAGCTGGTGGCACCGGACGCGGTCTACGACGCCGCGCTGACCAGGGCGCGCCGCTTCCTCGACTATCCCTCCGATGTGCTGGCCCACGCGAAGGGCGCCTTCGACCGGCCGTGACCGGCACCCTCGGCGGAGCGTTAGGCTGCCCGGCATGACGACAACGAAGGATCCCGGCGCCCATTCCGATGTCGCCGACCCCGCTCCGATGCCGCGCGCGACGAAGGAGCAGGTCGAAGCCGCGCTGCACGATTCCAAGCTCGCGCAGGTGCTCTATCACGACTGGGAGGCCGAGACCTACGACGAAAAGTGGTCGATCTCCTACGACCAGCGCTGCGTCGACTACGCGCGTGGCCGCTTCGACGCGGCGGTACCCGAGGACGTCCAGCGGCAGCTGCCGTATGACCGTGCGTTGGAGCTGGGCTGCGGTACCGGGTTCTTCCTGCTCAACCTCATCCAGGCCGGCGTGGCGCGACGCGGTTCGGTGACCGACCTCTCGCCCGGCATGGTCAAGGTGGCCACCCGCAACGGCCAGTCGCTGGGGCTCGACATCGACGGGCGCGTCGCCGACGCCGAGGGCATCCCGTACCCGGACGACACCTTCGATCTGGTGGTCGGGCACGCGGTGCTCCATCACATCCCCGACGTCGAGCTGTCCCTGCGCGAGGTCGTGCGGGTGCTCAAGCCCGGCGGCCGGTTCGTTTTCGCCGGTGAGCCGACGACGGTGGGCAACCGATACGCCCGTGAGCTGTCGACGTTGACCTGGCGGGTCGCGACCACCGTGACCAAGCTGCCGATGCTCGCCGACTGGCGACGTCCGCAGGCCGAGCTCGACGAGTCGTCGCGGGCTGCGGCGCTCGAGGCGGTCGTGGACCTGCACACCTTCGAGCCGGGCGACCTCGAGCGAATGGCCACCAACGCCGGCGCTGTGGAAGTGCGAACGGCCAGTGAGGAATTCACCGCAGCGATGCTGGGCTGGCCCATCCGCACCTTCGAAGCCGCTGTGCCGCCGGGCCGGCTGGGCTGGGGTTGGGCGAAGTTCGCGTTCAACAGCTGGACCACGTTGTCGTGGATGGATTCCACCGTGTGGCGCCAGATCGTGCCGAAGGGCTGGTTCTACAACGTGATGGTGACGGGGGTCAAGCCGGGCGGCGCGCCGTCGTAGCGTTCGACCTCGACGATGTGCGCTTCCTGCGCTCCGAGCCCGGACGGCTGGCACTCGCCGAGGTCAGCCGCCTCGAACTGACGGCGGCCACCCTGGTCGCCGATGTAGCAAGTGCGCGAACGCAATTCGGTGAGCGGGCTGCGGTGCTGGTGGAGACCGTGCGCCTGCGGCGAAAGGCCGCGGTGAAGTTCGGTCAGGCAGCTGAGTGGTTGTTCACCGACGACGCGCTGCAGCAGGCCACCGCGGCGCCCGTCGCCGCGCATCGGGCGCGTCGGCTCACCGGGGCCGTGGTGCACGACGTCACCTGCTCGATCGGTTCCGAGCTTGCCGCACTTGCCGATACGGCTGAGCGGGTGATCGGCAGCGACCTCGACCCCGTGCGTCTCGCGATGGCCAGGCACAACACCGAAGGCAGGGTGGCGCTGTGCCGCGCCGACGCGCTGCACCCGGTGACCGGTGCGGCCGTGGTGCTCGCAGATCCGGCGCGACGCAGCGGGTCTGCCCGCCGGTTCGACCCGCGCGCCTACCAGCCGCCGCTCGACGGACTGCTCACCGCGCTGGCTCAGCGCGAGTTTGCGGTGAAGTGTGCTCCCGGAATCGATTTCGCGATGGTGGAGCAGATGGGTTTCACCGGGGAGATCGAGATCACCTCGCTGGCCGGCAGCGTGCGGGAAGCCTGCCTGTGGTCATCAGGGCTGACCAGCGGAGGTGCTCGGCGGCGGGCGACGATGCTCGACACCGGTGAGCAGGTCACCGATGCCGATCCCGACGACTGCGGGGTCGCGCCGGCCGGGCGCTGGCTCGTCGACCCCGATGGTGCCGTCGTGCGCGCCGGCCTGGTGCGCCACTACGCGAAGCGGCACGGGCTGTGGCAGATCGACCCCGACATCGCGTATCTGTCCGGTGATCGGTTGCCCGCCGACGTGCGGGGGTTCGAGGTGCTCGACGAGATCGCCTTCCACGAACGCCACCTGCGCCAGGCGCTTTCGGCGCGCGGGGTGGGCGCGGTCGAGATCCTGGTCCGCGGCGTCGACGTCGACCCCGACGCGCTGCGCACCCGGTTGCGGCTGCGCGGCACCGAGCGAGCATCGGTCGTCGTCGCCCGCCTCGGTTCTGGAGCGGCAAGCCGGGCAACGGCATTCATATGCCGTCCGTCACGGTGACCGCTCACGTACCCTGGCGATGAGTCCACCATGCGCCCGCACATCGCGGCGCCGACGATGAGGATCCTGTTGACGATGCGCGTTCTCGCCGCTGCCCTGCTGGCCGCCGGTGTCCTGACCGGCTCGGTGGCCATCCCGGCCGCCGCTGCTGAGCCGGCGTGCACCGATCTGGGCGGCACCGTCGATGCGCAGCAGGTGTGCAGCGTGCACGTGGAGAACCCCACCTATACGTTGGACTTCACGTTTCCCGCCGACTATCCCGACCAGCAGGCACTGATCGGTTATCTGACCCAGACCAGGGACGGCTTCGTCAACGTCGCCGAGATGCCCGGGTCGTGGAACCTGCCGTACGTCCTCGACGGCAAGGGCACCGGGTACCGTTCCGGCCCCGCGGAGGGGGGCACCCGCAGCGTCGTGTTCGAGGTCTACGAGAACGTCGGCGGTGCACACCCGCAGACCTGGTACAAGGCATTCAACTGGGACGTGACCAAGAAAGCCCCGATCACCTTCGCGTCACTGTTCAAGCCGGACACCCGGCCGCTGGAGGTGATCTTCCCGATCGTGCAATCGCAGATCTCCCGTCAACTCGGAGTCGATTCTCCGATCTCCGCCTCCGACGGGCTCGACCCGGCCAAGTACTCGGAGTTCGCGCTGACCGACGACTCGATCATCTTCTTCTTCGGCCAGGGCCAGATCATGGGCGGCGCCGGCGGTGCACTGCAGGCCAGTGTGCCCCGCTCGGCGATCGAGTCGATGCTGGCCTGAAAGCTCACAGGGTCGCGCTGGACCGCTCGTCGCGGCTGCCGACCGGATCGTAGTTCTCCCAGAACGTCGCGCCGGTGATCCCGAGCTTGATCGGGTCGAACACCGGGTCGAGGCCCTGCTTCTTCTGCTTCTCGTAGTCCCACAACGCCTTGTACGCCGGTTGCTGCAGGACGATGATGCCGACGATGTTGAGCCACGCCATCAGCCCGACGCCGATGTCGCCGAGAACCCAGGCATCCGACGCCGTGGACACCGCCCCGATGGTCACCGAGACCAGGATCAGCGCCTGCAGCAGCATTGTGGTGTTGGAACCGATCGAGCCGCGTACGAAGGGCACCTGGACCGGAGCGAACCTGCCGAGGAGGAAGCGGAGGTTGGTCTCGGCCATGTAGTAGTACGCGATGATCGTGGTGATGCAGAAGAACGCCAGCGAGATGGCGATGAAGCTGGATCCGGCACCGTTCCACAGGGTGTCGAAGCCCGCCTGGGCGTAGGCGGGCCCCACTTCTGCATCGGGAGCCAGCACCGTGCCGCCTTCGCGGATCACCGCGCCCGATGCGCTTTCTCCCTCGAATACGCGGTAGGCCCCGGTGGACAGGATGAGGAAGCCGGTGGCTGAGCAGATGAACAGCGTGTCGATGTAGACCGCGAACGCCTGGACGAGCCCTTGCTTGGCCGGATGCGACACCTCTGCCGCCGCCGCGGCGTGGGGTCCGGTGCCCTGACCCGCTTCGTTGGAGTAGATGCCGCGCTTGACGCCCCACATCACCGCCGCGCCCAGAATGGCGCCGAAGGCGGAGTCCAGACCGAAGGCGCTGGAGAAGATCAGGCTCAGCACCCCGGGAATCTCGCCGGCGTTGATCAGCACGATGATCAAGGCCAACACGATGTAGACCACCGCCATGAACGGCACCACGATCGAGGCGAACGTCGCGATCCGCTTCACCCCGCCGATGATGACGAATGCCAGCATGATGACCGTGCCGACGGCGACCCACCACTTGGAGAAACCCCACGCCGAGTTCATCGCCGAAGCCATCGAGTTGGACTGCACGCTGGGAAGCAGAAGGCCCATCGCCAGGATCGTGACCGCGGCGAAGACGTAACCGTAGACCTTCATGGCCGGCGCGGCCGCGGTGTGGGCGAACGCGCGACTGAAGTAGTAGGCCGGGCCGCCGCGATATTCGCCGGTGAGCTTGTCCCGGTCTTTGTAGATCTGCCCCAACGTGCATTCGACATAGGACGTGGACGCGCCGAGGAAGGCGACCAGCCACATCCAGAACATCGCTCCCGGACCGCCGAAGGCGATCGCGGTGGCGACCCCGGCGATGTTGCCGGTGCCGACGCGTCCGGCCAGGGAGATCGTGAGCGCCTGGAAGCTCGACACCCCCGACGGCGACTTCTCGCCCTTGAGCATCAACCGAATCATCTCCGGCACCTGCCGGACCTGGACGAAGCGGGAGCGGATCGAGAAGTACACTCCCGCGGCCAGGCACAGATAGACGAGCGCGTTGCTCCAGACGTAGCCGTTGACGGTGCTCAAGAAATCTGACATGCGCTGCGTGCCCCCTGATCGTGGTGTCCTCGCGCCGGTCGGTCGTCCCATTGTCCGGGATCCCGGGTTTCCACGCTGTGAAGTTGCTGTAAGAACGCTGAATCTATGCCGGCGCGAAACCGTAGACCCGGCCGTCGCTGGTCGCGGCCACCACGCGCCGGTCGTGGCCGATGGAGACACCGACCGGCCAGCCGGTGGCATTCGGGAGCCGGTAGGAGTGCACTGTGTGCCCGTCGCCGAGGTCGAACACCGTCAACGCCATGCCGTCGCCGTCAGGTGTGACGGTGTACCCGACCCCGGCCACGCTGCTCGTCGTCAGCGGCGCGGTGTCGTCGCGACGCCACAATTGCTCCGGGCCGTCGCCGGTGTCGCGAATCGCGGTCAGCGCGGCGCCCGGTCCGCCGCCGGCCACGATGAGCCCCTCCGGCGTCACCGAGGGCGGTGTCTGCGCGAGATAGTTCAGCGGCTGCGACCACTTCACCGAACCGTCCTCGGCGTTGAGCGCCCAGAGCTGTTCGTCGCGGCCGTTGACGTAGACGGTGTTTCCGTCCGGTGAGAGCACGGGGCTACCCGCAGGGCCGCGACCGACGGCGTCGCTGGTCCACTCCCGGGTGATCAGCGGGGTCTGCCCGGGGCGGTAGCGCAGGCCCACCAGCTCGGGCGCCTCGGCGCCGGGCTGCCACAGCGTCAGCACGATGATGCCCGAGGCGTCGGAGTAGGCCGGCGCGGCAGCCACCGGGCAGGCCGGCCCGCCGAGCCGGCAGTCCTGCAGGCCGCGTTCGGAGTCGCGCGGATCCAGGCCAGCCACCAGGTCCAACGAGCTGCCCGCGACGGTGCCGCGGTGTGCGTCGAACACCAGTACCTGGCCGAGGTGGGTGACCACCAACAACCGGCCCGGGTTCAGGAAGCGCATCGTGGTCGGCATACCGATCACCGGCTGGCGCCAGCGAATCCACTGTGTGGGCGGGAACGACAGCACCGCGCCGGGCTGGCCGACGTAGAGGTTGTCGAAGCCATCGAAAAGGGGGCTGGACAGGCCGCCGCCCTGCCAGAGCCGGGTGCACCATCGTTGGCGTGCCCGGTTGTTGGTCTCCCACACCATCAATGAGCAGCCGCCGGCCGTCTGGGCGTTGACGGCGAGATAGTTGCCCGAGCCGAGCGCGACCTGCGCCGCGAGCTCACCCTTGACCGAACGCACCCACTCCAGCCGCAGCGTGTCGGCGCCCGCCAGCGCGACCGAGCTCCGGTTGGCTGCGTCGGCGTACTGGGCGGCCCAGCCCGAGGCGGCGCGGGCCTCGACCCAGGAATCGGTGCTGCCGCAACCGGCCGCGGTGGCCACGACGAGCACGGCGGTGACCGCCACGATGATTCGCCGGAGCACGGGATCCCTTCTGGGCGCGGTGGACCTGATTGGTGGACTAAGAGCCCCCGTGAGGGTAACCGCTCCCTACCCATGCGCTCGCGTAGGCTTTCCGGCCATGACGACGATGTGGGGCGCGCCGCTGCACAAGCGCTGGCGTGGATCGCGGCTGCGGGATCCTCGGCAGGCGAAGTTCCTCACGGCGGCGTCGCTGAAATGGGTGCTGGCCAACCGCGCCTACACCCCGTGGTACCTGGTCCGCTACTGGCGTCTGCTGAAGTTCAAGTTGGCCAACCCGCACATCATCACCCGTGGCATGGTGTTCCTCGGCAAGGGTGTCGAGATCCAGGCCACCCCAGAGCTGTCCCAGATGGAGATCGGCCGGTGGGTGCACATCGGCGACAAGAACACCATCCGCTGCCACGAGGGCTCCCTGCGGATCGGCGACAAAGTCGTGCTCGGCCGCGACAACGTCATCAACACCTACCTCGACATCGAGCTCGGCGATTCGGTGCTGATGGCGGACTGGTGCTACATCTGCGATTTCGACCATCGGATGGACAACATCGAGTTGCCGATCAAGGACCAGGGGATCATCAAGGGTCCGGTGCGTATCGGCCCGGATACCTGGGTCGGGGTCAAGGTCAGCGTGCTGCGGAACACCACGATCGGGCGCGGGTGCGTGCTCGGCTCGCACGCGGTGGTCCGCGGGGACGTCCCGGACTACTCGATCGCGGTGGGGGCGCCGGCCAAGGTGGTCAAGAACCGCAAGACGTCCTGGGAGACGTCGGCGGCCCAGCGCGCCGAACTGGCCGCCGCGCTCGCCGATATCGAACGCAAAAAAGCCGCTCGTTAGCCGGCCTGGTCGGGCAGCGCCCGTTCGGCGATTGGCAGACGGGGCTGCGGGCGGCGCTCGCCGCGTTTGGCGCCCACGTATACCTGCGCGGTCTCCGCGGCGACGGTCTCCCACGCGAATTCCGAGGTGAGACGCTGACGCGCGGCCGTTGCGGCGCGCTGGGCGGCCTCTGGCGCGTCGAGCACGGCGCGCACGGCGGCCGCCAGCGCGGCGACGTCACCCGGGGGGAACGTCTGCCCGGTGGTGCCGTGGCGGACCGCCTCACCGAGACCGCCGGCAGCAGAGACCACCAGCGGCGCACCGGCGGCGGCCGCCTCCAGTGCCACGATGCCGAACGGCTCGTATCGGGACGGCAGCACCGCCACGTCGGCGCGGTGCAGCAGGGCCAGCAGTTTCTCGTGGTCGACGAGTCCGACGAAGTGGACCGCCTTGAGCACGCGATGCCGACGCGCTTGCTCGGTCAGGAACGCCTGCTGCGTGCCGTCTCCGGCGATCGTCAGCGTGGTGCCCGGATGGGTTCGCCGGATACGCGGCAGGGCGGCGATGGCGTCGTGCACACCTTTCTCGTATTCGAGCCGCCCGAAGTAGAGCAGCTCGGCAGGTCCGCTCCTCTTCTGGCGCACCGCGAAAGGCCAACCAGCGGTGTCGATTCCGTTACGGATCACGGCGATCTCGCAGAGTCCGGGGCCGAACAGCGCGGTGATCTCCTCGCGCATCGACGCCGAACAGGTGATCAGCGAATCGGATTCGTGCACCAGCCACGACTCCAGGGCATGCACCTGCCGGCTGACGCTGCCGGTTACCCACCCGGAATGCCGGCCGGCCTCGGTGGCGTGGATGGTGGAAACCAGTGGCACGTCGAAGAACTGTGCCAGCGCGATGGCCGGATGGGCGACCAGCCAGTCGTGTGCGTGCACGACGTCGGGCCGCCAGTCGCCGAGCGTGAGACCTGCGCGCACCATGGCATGTCCCATGGCCAGCGTCCAGGCCATCATGTCGGCGCCGAAGGTGAACTCGTGGGGGTCTTCCGCGGCGGCAATCACCCGCACGCCGTCGCTGAGGTCGTCGGTGGTCGGATGTGTCGCGGGGTCGGTGCCTGTCGGTCGGCGGCTGAGGACGACGACGTCGTGGCCGGCGGCGGCCAGTTCGGTGGCCAGGTGGTGGACGTGGCGGCCCAGGCCGCCGATGACCACCGGTGGGTACTCCCACGACACCAGAAGGACTTTCATCGTCACGCGCTTGGGAGTCTGCGGGCATCCAGCGCGCCGAACAGTCCGTCGGCGCGGTTCCAGCCCTGCGCGAGGCGATCGGCGTGCTCGTTTCGCCCCGATGCCAGCGCGTCGGCGATCTCGCGGGTGGCGTGGGCGTGCAGGTGGGCCCGGTAGCGGGCGTAGTCGGCGGCCGAATCCTTGCTCACCATGAACGGCCAGTCGCTGGACACCGTCAGCAGGGTCTCGCGCAGGATCTGGTCGGCCACAAACATCCGTTGCCCCGCCGAGTTCGCCAGGGCCTTGTCGACGGTGCTCAGCGCGGTGTCGACCACCTCGGCGTTGAGGTGCACCAGGTCGGCCACCTTATCGCCCGACCACACCTGCCAGTCCTTGCCGGAACCCCATGAGCTGGGCGGCAATTCGACCGGCTGGCCGACATAACCGCCGGCCATCGCATCCGAGAGGGTGCCGACCTGAACACCGGCGGCGGGCAGTGCGCGCAGCACCTTCTCGAGCCACTGCGGCCCCTCGTACCACCAGTGTCCGAACAGTTCGGTGTCGAACGCGGCGATGACGTGGGCGGGTCTGCCGATGCGCGCACTCTCGCTGATCAGCCGCTCGCGCACCGTCTCGACGAAATCGGCGACGTGGACGTCGAGCGCGGCCGCGGCGCGGTCGGGGTCGTAGGGGGCCTTGTGTTCCGAGGGCACGTTGCGCCCGGTGACGCGAGCCGGTTTGAGCCCGGTGGCGTGATCGTAGGTGTGGAAGTCGCGGTAGGCCGCGTGGCCGGGGTAACCGGATCGCGGCGACCAGACGCGGTAACTGACGGTGAGGTCGCGCCCGAACGCCACGACGGCAGACTCGGCGACCGGGCGGCCGAGCGCGGTATCGCCGTGCAGCGACGGCCCGTCGACCATGAAGTGGCCGACTCCTGCTGCGGCGTAATCATTTTCCATACCGGGGGCGTAGGCGCATTCGGGCGCCCAGATGCCCGCCGGCCGGTGTGCGAACCGTTGGTCGGCGTCGGCGAGACCCTCGCGCAGCGCGAAGTCGCGCAGCCGGGGGTTCAGCAGGGGCTGGAAGGGATGGGCCAGCGGGCCGCCCAGCAGTTCGATGACCTCACCGTCGATCAGCTCACGCAGCACCGGGCTGCCACCGTGCCGCCACAGCGTCTCGAATTCGGCCAGCTCCCGGTCGGCTTCGGCCTGCTCTCGAGCACCGAAGCGGCGCAACGCTTCTGGCGCCGACGCGGGGGAGGGGCCGGTCGGGGTACGCATCGTCGCGGCCTCGCGGGCCCGCAGCCGCCAGTTGGCCAGCCAGTGGTGCATGCCCTGCAGGCAGTATGGGTCGTCGAGCTGGGCGGCCACCACCGGTGTGACACCGAGGGTGAGTAAGCGATGCCGGTTCTCCGCGGCCAGGGTGCGCAGCACCCGCACCAGCGGCAGGTAGGCCGCCGACCACGACTGGTAGAGCCACTCCTCGCCAACCGGCCAGCGGCCGTGGTGGGCCAGCCACGGCAGGTGGGTGTGCAGCACGAAGGTGAACAGCCCCGGCACGGGCTCGGCTGCCGATTGCCCCGACGTCACGGCCGAACCGCGATCGCCACCAGATCGAGGCTCTCGTCGATGTCGCGCTCGGTGTCCGGGTCGATGTCGAAGTCCTCGATCGTGATGGACGCGATGTCGGCGAGCAGGTCTGCCGGCCACGGCGCATCCGACAGCGCGCGGGTGATCTGGGCGTCGATGATCGATCCGCCGTGGCGTGCGTCGAGCTCACCGAGGCGGGCGCCGTGAAAGACCCCGTACAGGCCGTCCACCCGCAGGCCCGCGTCGGTGAGGAGTTCGGTCAGCTCCGCGGCGTTGAGCTCGCGGGTGTGGAACGGGTTGACCGGGGTGTCCCGGCCGGGGGTGAAGGTGATCCGGTTGGGCGTCGACATCAGCAGAAGTCCGCCGGGCCGCAGCACCCGTCGACATTCGGCGACGAACTGGCCCTGATCCCAGAGGTGCTCGATCACCTGGAAGTTGACGACGACGTCCACCGATGCGTCGGCAAGCGGTAGCTCGGCCAGGTTGCCGTGGCGCATGTCCACCCGGGGATAGCGCGCCCGGACGTGAGCGACGGCGTACTCGTCGTAGTCGAGGCCGATCACCCGGCGCGCGACACCGGCGATCAGGTCGGCCCCGTAGCCCTCACCACATCCGGCCTCCAGCACGTCAGCGTCGGCGAAGCGGTCGGCGAGTCGGTCGACGAGGTGGCGGTACACCACTTCGTGGCGACGGAACCAGTAGTTCTCCTCGGCAACGTCGGGCACGGTCCGCTCGCCGGTCAGCGCCATGGGTGCGGTGGTGGTCGCGGCCGTGCTCGCATCGCTGGGCGGCTCCCCAACCGCAGAGGTGGTCACATGTGTGCTCATCGGAACGCAGGCTAACCCGTAACCGAGCGATGACGAATAGTTCGTCGCACCGAGGCGGGCGAGATCGCAAACTTCGACCAGCTATGGTGTTTTTGCGAACCGCCTTAAGTTACCCGCTGGTAACATGGGGGTGAGAGCTTTAAACGTGATAAAGCGGGCCGGTCACCGGCCCCTTCGAGAAGGACGAACTCATGACGAACATCGTGGTTCTGATCAAGCAGGTCCCCGATACATGGTCCGAGCGCAAGCTGTCCGAGGGTGACTGGACCCTCGACCGTGAGGCCGCTGACGCCGTGCTCGACGAGATCAACGAGCGCGCCGTCGAAGAGGCGCTGCTGATCAAGGAGCGCGAGGGCGGCGACAGCACGGTGACGGTCCTCACAGCCGGCCCCGAGCGTGCCACCGAAGCGATCCGCAAGGCGCTGTCCATGGGTGCCGACAAGGCGGTGCACCTCGTCGACGAGGGTCTGCACGGCTCGGACATGGTGCAGACCGGATGGGCGCTGGCCCGCGCGCTGGGCACCATCGAGGGCACCGAGCTGGTCATCGCCGGCAACGAGGCCACCGACGGCACCGGTGGCGCCGTGCCTGCGATCATCGCCGAGTACCTGGGTCTGCCGCAGCTGACGCACGTGCGCAAGCTGACCGTGGAGGGCGGCAAGGTGACCGGCGAGCGTGAGACCGACGACGGCGTGTTCACCCTCGAGGCGACACTTCCCGCCGTGGTCAGCGTCAACGAGAAGATCAACGAGCCGCGCTTCCCGTCCTTCAAGGGCATCATGGCCGCCAAGAAGAAGGAAGTCACCAAGCTCACGCTTGCCGAGATCGGTGTGGAGTCCGACGAGGTCGGAGTCGCCAACGCAGGGTCCAAGGTGCGCTCGTCGACGCCGAAGCCGCCCAAGACCGCGGGTGAGAAGGTCACCGACGAGGGCGACGGCGGCACGAAGATCGCCGAGTACCTGGTCGCTCAGAAAATCGTCTAATCCCCCCGTCCAACACCGAAAGACTCAGAGGCAACGAATCTCATGGCTGAAGTACTGGTGCTCGTCGAGCACGCTGAAGGTGCGCTGAAGAAGGTCACCTCCGAACTCATCACCGCCGCCCGGACACTGGGGGAGCCCGCCGCCGTCGTCGTGGGCAAGCCCGGCACCGCCGAGGGGCTCATCGACGGACTCAAAGCAGCCGGTGCTGCGAAGATCTACGTCGCCGAGTCCGACGACGCCGAGAACTACCTGATCACCCCGTACGTCGACGTGCTGGCCTCACTGGCCGAGTCGGCGTCGCCGGCCGCGGTCATTCTGGCCTCCAACGCCGACGGCAAGGAGATCGCCGGACGGCTCGCTGCGCGCATCGGAGCCGGCATCCTCAACGACGTCGTCGAGGTCCGTGAGGGCGGCGTGGGCATCCACTCGATCTTCGGTGGCGCCTACACCGTCGAGGCCGAGGCCGTCGGTGACACCCCGGTGATCACCGTGCGTCCGGGCTCCATCGAGGCGGCGCCTGCCGACGGCGCCGGTGAAGTGGTCAACGTCGAGGTGCCTGCGCCTGCCGAAAATGCGACCAAGATCACCAAGCGCGAGCCCGCGGTCGCGGGCGACCGTCCGGAACTCACCGAGGCGACCGTCGTCGTGTCCGGTGGTCGCGGGGTCGGCAGCGCCGACAACTTCTCGGTCGTCGAGGAACTCGCCGACTCGCTCGGCGGTGCCGTCGGTGCGTCCCGCGCGGCCGTCGACAGTGGCTACTACCCGGGCCAGTTCCAGGTGGGCCAGACCGGCAAGACGGTGTCCCCGCAGCTCTACATCGCGCTGGGCATCTCCGGAGCCATCCAGCACCGCGCCGGCATGCAGACGTCCAAGACGATCGTCGCAGTGAACAAGGACGAGGAAGCACCGATCTTCGAGATCGCCGATCTCGGGATCGTCGGCGACCTGTTCAAGGTCACCCCGCAGCTGACCGAGGCCATCAAGGCTCGCAAGGGCTGATCGCCTTCCCGCAGACAGACACCGCAACGGCCCCCGTCCATCGACGGGGGCCGTTCGACGTTTTGGTGTCCTCTCTGTGGTCACCACACCCGAACCGTCACCCACCGCTCATGAACACGTCACGCGTCGCTTGCCGTCGCGCTGATCGCCTGCGCGACCGTGCTGGCTATGAGCACTGCTTCTGTACTCATCGCCGCCGACGACATCCCTGACGACACGACGACGCCGACCGGGCCGGCGCCTCGCTACTCACTCTTGCTGTGCAGTGACGACGACTCCATCGAGGCGGCTCAGCGGTTGCGCCACGACGTGTTCACCTCCGAGCCCGGGTTCGCGCTTGCCGGTGCCACCGGCGGACGTGATGCCGACCGCTTCGACGCGTACTGCGATCACCTGCTGGTGCGCGAGGATCGCACCGGCGAGCTGGTCGGCTGCTACCGCATGCTGCCCCCGCCCGGCGCGATTGCGGCCGGCGGTCTGTACACCGCCACCGAATTCGACGTCACGGCGCTCGACGCGCTGCGGCCCTCCCTGGTCGAGATGGGCCGGGCCGTGGTGCGCGACGGACACCGCAACGGCGCTGTGGTGCTGATGATGTGGGCCGGAATCCTGGCCTACCTCGACCACAGCGGCTATGACTACGTGACCGGGTGCGTCTCGGTGCCGGTGGTAGACCCCGCCGGGGTGGAGCAGGCCGGTAGCCACCTGCGCGGAGTGCGCGACTTCGTGATGCGCCGCCACCGTGCCCCCGACGAACTCACCGTTCACCCGTACCGGCCGGTGATCGTCGACGGCCACGCGCTCGACGACATCGCCCCGCCCGCCCGGGTGGCCGTGCCCGCGCTGATGCGGGGCTACCTGCGCTTGGGCGCCCAGGTCTGCGGAGAACCCGCCCACGATCCGGACTTCGGCGTCGGCGACTTCCCGGCACTGCTCGACAAGCGCCGCGCCGACGTCCGGTATCTGAGGCGGCTGCGCTCAGCAGGCGCGGCCACCGCGGCCGGCGCCGCGTCATGAGTGCCCGCATGCACGCCTGGTTGCCGGCTGCCTCGTGCGGGGAAGCCTGCATCTCCGCGGGCGGTGCGGCCGGAGGCCGGCGGGCCGCGGTCGTCTGCCGGGTCGCGCTGCGCGCCACGCTGACCGTGCTGCTCGTGCCGACGCTGCCGCTGCTGGCGGTGCCGGTGCCGGGCCGGGCGCACCTGCAGCGCCGCTACTGCCGCGTCGTGCTGCGCTGCCTGGGCATCCGAATCACCGTGTCGGGCGGCCCGATTCGCAACGTGCCCGGAGTGCTGGTGGTCAGCGGGCATGTGTCGTGGGTGGATGTCTTCGCGATCGGGGCCGTCATGCCTGGCGCGTTCGTCGCCAAGGCGGAGATGGTCAGCTGGCCGGGCCTGGGTGCGCTGGCACGCATGATGAAGGTCATCCCCATCGAACGAGACAATCTGCGACGGCTGCCCGAGGTGGTGCACGCGGTCGCCGAGCGGCTGCGTGCCGGACGCACCGTGGTGGCCTTCCCCGAGGGCACGACGTGGTGCGGTCTGGCCTATGGGCCGTTCCGTCCGGCGATGTTCCAGGCCGCGATCGATGCTGGCCGGCCGGTGCAACCGTTGCGGTTGAGCTACCACCACCGCGACGGCCGGGCGTCGACCGCAGCCGCCTACATCGGCGATGACAGCCTGCTCACGTCGATCCGTCGGCTCGTCACCGCCCGGCGCACCGTGGTGCACGTCCGCGTGGAATCGCTTCAGCTGCCAGGACTGGATCGACGCGATCTGGCCGCGCGGTGCGAAGCCGCTGTGCGGGGTGCGCCCGCGCTCCAGGTTCGGGCTCGCGGAGAGGGTCACGCCCTGGTGGCCTGAGCGCGCGAATGCGGGCCAGGTGGGGGGCACGGCTATTGTGGAGCGTTGTGACTGCGCCCGCGGTTTATCTGGACCACGCTGCCACCACCCCGATGCGCCCGGCTGCCATCGAGGCGATGACTGCTGCGTTCTCCACCGTCGGAAACGCGTCCTCGCTGCACGGATCGGGCCGGCTGGCGCGTCGGCGGCTCGAGGAATCCCGCGAGACGCTGGCCGGTCTGCTCGGCGCCCGTCCCTCGGAGGTGATCTTCACCGCAGGGGGTACCGAGAGCGACAACCTCGCGGTCAAGGGCATCTACTGGGCTCGCCGTGACGCTGATCCCGCCCGCCGCCGGATCGTGACCACGCCGGTCGAGCACCACGCGGTCCTCGACGCGGTCGAATGGTTGGTCGAGCACGAAGGTGCCGACGTCAGCTGGGTGCCGGTTGATCGCGACGGCGTGGCGTCGGCCGATGCCCTGCGCGCCGCGATCGGCGATCCCGCCGATGTCGCTCTGATCTCGGTGATGTGGGCCAACAACGAAGTCGGCACGATCATGCCGATCGCCGAGCTGGCCGAAGTCGCCGCGGGGTTCGGCATCCCGATGCACAGCGACGCCGTGCAGGCCGTCGGTCAGGTCCCGGTCGACTTCGCTGCCTCCGGGCTGTCGGCGATGAGCGTGACCGCGCACAAGTTCGGCGGTCCCGCGGGGGCGGGGGCCCTTCTGCTGCGTCGCGACACGGCCTGTGTGCCCCAGCTGCACGGAGGTGGTCAGGAGCGTGACGTCCGGTCGGGCACGCAGGACGTGGCCGGGGTGGCCGGCATGGCTGCCGCGGCCCGGGATGCCGTCGAGACGATGGATGCCACGGCGGCACGCGTGCGCGAGCTGCGGGACCGGCTGATCGACGGCGTGCTCACCACCATCGACGACGTCGACCTCAACGGAGCGTCGGGTCCCGACCGGCTGCCAGGCAACACGCACTTCACCTTCCGTGGTTGCGAGGGTGATTCGTTGTTGATGCTGTTGGATGCCAAGGGAATCGAGTGTTCCACGGGGTCGGCGTGCACCGCGGGGGTGGCGCAGCCGTCGCACGTGCTCACCGCAATGGGGGCCGACCCGGCCAGCGCACGCGGCTCACTGCGATTCTCCCTCGGGCACACCAGCACCGACGAAGACATCGACGCGGTGCTCGCCGTGCTGCCCGCCGCGGTGGCGCGGGCACGGCAGGCAGCGCTGGCCAGTGCGGCGGGGCGGGCATAGTCATGCGGGTTCTGGTTGCGATGAGCGGAGGGGTCGACTCCTCGGTGGCGGCGGCGCGGATGGTTGACGCCGGCCATGACGTGACGGGCGTGCACCTGGCGCTGTCCTCGGCGCCGGGCACCCTGCGCACCGGCTCACGCGGGTGCTGCTCGAAAGAAGATGCCGGCGACGCCCGCCGCGTGGCCGATGTGCTCGAGATCCCGTTCTATGTCTGGGATTTCGCCGATCGATTCAAAGAAGACGTGATCGACGACTTCGTGGAGTCCTACGCCAGGGGCGAGACGCCGAATCCCTGTGTGCGGTGCAACGAGCGAATCAAGTTCTCCGCGTTGGCCGCTCGCGCGCTGGCGCTCGGTTTCGACGCTCTGGCCACCGGCCACTACGCCCGGCTGTCCGACGGTCGGCTGCGTCGCGCCGTCGATCATGACAAGGACCAGTCCTACGTGTTGGCGGTACTCACCGCCGACCAGTTGCGGCACGCGGTGTTCCCAATCGGCGACACCCCCAAAGCGCAGATCCGTGAGGAGGCCGCCCGCCGGGGATTGGCGGTCGCCGACAAAGCTGACAGTCACGACATCTGCTTCATCCCCTCCGGTGACACCAGGGCATTCCTGGGAGCCAGGATTGGCGTGCGCCGGGGTGCCGTGGTCGACACAGCCGGTACCGTGCTGGCCGAACACGATGGCGTGCACGGCTTCACGATCGGTCAGCGCAAGGGGCTCGGCATCCCCGGCCCGGGACCCGACGGCCGCCCGCGCTACGTCACCGGTATCGACGCCGACACCGCCACCGTCTACGTGGGCGATGCCGCCGACCTCGAGGTGACTTCGCTGCGCGGGGAGCGACCGGTGTTCACGGCGGGAGTCACTCCCGACGGCCCGGTGGAGTGCACCGTGCAGGTGCGCGCCCACGGCGGTACGGCCGACGCGGTCGCCCATGTCCGTGACGGAGCCGTCGTCGTCGATCTGCGCACCCCGTTGCGCGGGGTGGCGCCGGGGCAGACGCTGGTGCTCTACCGACCGGACTCCGACGGGGACGAAGTGCTGGGCAGCGCCACGATCGTCGCCGCGCACTGACTTCTGATACCGAGCGCAGTTGCAGGCGGACCTGACGGGTCGGCTACAGCGTGCCGTCGAGCTCACCGAGTCGCTCGGTGAGGCGCAGGTTCTCCGAATAGTCGACCGGACACGCGATCACCGAGACACCGTCGGAGGCGAGCGCGCCGCGCAACGTCGGCAGGAGTTCGTCGGCGCTGCCGATGCGACAACCGTTGGCGCCGAAACTCTGTGCGTAGGTCACCACATCCGGGTTGGTGAACCCCACGTGATAGTGGGCGCCCAGCTCCATGTCCATCTTCCACTCAATGAGCCCGTATCCGTTGTCCTCCCACACCAGTACCACCAGTGGAATGCTTTCGCGCACGGCGGTTTCGATCTCCTGGCTGTTCATCAGGAACGCCCCGTCGCCCATGCTCGCGAGCACCTTGACGCCGGGTCTGGCCAGTTTGACGCCGAGGGCGCCGGGCAGGGCGAACGCCATCGTGGACAGCCCGTTGGAGATCAGGCAGGTGTTCGGCTCGTAGGTGGGATACAGGCGAGCCATCCACATCTTCGCCGCACCCGTGTCGACGAGCACGATGTCGTCGCGGCCGAGTGCAGCTCTGGTGTCTGCGACGATGCGTTGCGGGGCGAGCGGATAGCGCCCGTCGGCTTGGCCGCGGGCGAACTCCTCGGCGAGCAGGTCCACCCCTGGCGCTGAGGTCTGCTCGTAGCGGTGACCCGACATCGCCGCGGTCAACGCATCGAGTGAGGCGCTGATGTCACCGACGATGCCGACGTCGACCGAATAGTGGGCATCCACCTCAGCGGGGAAGCGGTGCACGTGGATCACCCGCTTGTCGGCCGCCGGATTGATACGTACGGGGTCGAACTCCTGCAGTTCGTAGCCGACGGCGATGATCAGGTCGGCGTCGTCGAATCCGAAGTTCGCGTAGTCGTGCCGCATGAAGCCGATGGTGCCCAGGCTGTTGGGGTGGTCGTCGGGCATCACTCCCTTACCGTGAAACGTATTGGCCACGCGGACGTCCAGACTCTCCGACAGTCTGACCAAGGCGTCGGTTGCGCCGGCGCGGGCGGCGCCGTGGCCGGCGAGGATCACCGGCCGCTGCACGGTGCGCAGCAGATCGGCCGCCCGTGTCACCTGACTCGGTGACGGGGCTTCCGCCCGAACGACGTTGCGCGGCAACGGTGTCAGATCGTAGTCGGCTTCGTCGGCATCGATGTTCTCGGGGATGGCGAGGTAGACCGCAGCGGGACGCTCGGATGCGGCGAGCTTGAACGCTTTCCGGAACATCTCCGGGATCGCCAGCGGCGTGGGGACGCCGTCGGACCACCGGGTGATGGGAGCGAACATCGACACCAGGTCGACGTACTGGTGCGATTCCTTGTACTGACGGTTCTGTCCGACCTGTGCCGAGATCGCCACCATCGGTGTGCTGTTGGTCGTGGCGTCGGCGACGCCGAGCTGCATGTTGATCGCGCCCGGCCCCAAGGTGGCGGAGACCACCGACGGTTCACCGGTCACGCGGCCGTACATTTCGGCCATGAACGAAGCCGCCTGCTCGTGGCGGGCCAGGACGTAGCGGATCTGGCGGGAGCCGGCCAGGGCCCGCACCAAGCGGATGTTCTCCTCGCCGGGGATCCCGAACACCACCCGGACACCTTCGGCCTCGAGGCACTGCACCATCAGTTCGGCGGCAGTGGGCATGACCCGACCTCCTCTTCTCGCCTCGGCGCCACGTTACCCGCGGGGTCGCATCACACCTCGAACGGAAAATCGGTGGGCGGCCCGGACAGTAGCTCCTTGGCCTTGCGGCCGAGCGCGTCGAAGATCTCCACCTCACCCGCCTCGAGCCCATCGAGAGCCACGGCGACGAGGTCGGCCGGATCGATAACGGCGCCGTCTGGGAACACGATTCCCTGCTGCTCGGCGAAGTCGAAGAGCGTCTGTGTGCCGATCAGACCCGGAATCAGCGCTGCGACATGCGTTCCCTGCGCGGCGAGTTCCATGCGCACGTTGTTGGTCAGGCCCCACTCGGCCGACTTCGAGGCGGCGTAGGCGGCGTTTCCGTCGACGGTCGTCCACGCTGCCGCGGACAGCACGTTGAGGATGGCGCCCCCTCCGTTGCGCGCGAGGATCGGTGCAAACGCGCGGATCATCGCCAGGGTGCCGTGGTAATTGGTGTCCATCACGGACCTGATCGCGCGCAGGTCACCCGTGATCAGATTGCCGCCCGCGGTGTCGGCGGCGTTGTTGACCAGAAGGTCGACGTCACCGGCGACGCCGGCCACCGCGTCCACTTGGGCCTGATCGGTGATGTCGAGACGAAGGGCATGGACGCCGGGGATGTCGACGAGTTCCGGCCGTCGAGCAGTGGCATACACCGTCGCGCCGCGGCGGAGCAGTTCGATCGCGAAAGAGCGCCCGAGGCCGCGGTTCGCGCCGGTGACCAGGGCGGTGGCGCCGTGAATCTGCATAGGTGTTTTCCTTTCCGCGCAATCAAGATGACCATATGGTCATTTTTTCCACGGTGACAGAAGATGACCGATCGGTCAACTTGTTATTCTGGCCACCATGTCGCCGTCCAACCGTCCGCAGCGCGCCGATGCCACGCGCAATCGCGCGTCGCTGTTGGCGGCGGCCGAGAAGGTGTTCGCCGAGAAGGGGCCGGCCGCCTCGGTGGCCGACATCGCCGCGGCCGCTGGGGTGGCCAAGGGCACCGTGTTTCGGCACTTCGCCACCAAGGAGGATCTGATCGCCTCCATCGTGTGTGAGCACATGGCCGTATATTCCAGCGCTGCAAAGGAACTCGCCGACGCGCCTGATGCCGGCGAGGCGTTGCTGCAATTCCTCACCATCGCCGGGGACCAGCGTCGTCAACACGACCTGACGTTCTTGCAGACCGCCAGCGACAACGATCCCCGTGTGGTCCGCGCGCGAGATGAACTCCACGAGAATCTCGGAGCGCTCGTCGCGAGGGCCCGTGCGGCCGGGGCCATCCGATCCGACATCACCGAAGCCGACGTCTTCCTGCTGATGTGCGCTCCGGTGCATGTCGTGGAAAACGTCACCGATCCGTCGCCGGCGCTGTGGCGGCGCTACCTGGCGATCATCTTCGACGGGTTGCGCCCCCAGGGGGCCCACCCGCTGCCGCACCCGGCGCCGGTGTTGCCGTAGACCGGACGGCGGCGGACCTCAGCCGGGCACGTTGTTGACGATGTTGGTCATCACCAGATCGGGGACCGAGTCGGGGAACGAGCAGAACGTCACCTCGACCATCACCGCCGATTTCACCCGATAGTCGCGGCCGCACGAACCCGGGCGGATGCGCACCGAATCGGCGCTGGTGACAACCTCGCCGACCAGAGCCGCGCCCTGCTCGCTGCTGCCGCACGCGCCGATGTCGCGGGTCAGGTCGGCCAGCGCGGTCGCCGCGGTCGCGGTGTCTGGATACCCCGCGGCCGCCTGAGAGAGCAGCCCGCCGCGTCGCGGGTTCTGGTAGGTGGACTTGTGGAATTCCTCGACAGCAGGGCCGAACACCTGCGTCTCGGCGAACAGCCACCCGCACTCCTGCGGCAGCTCCCGCGCGAAGGCGTCGGGCAAAAATCCGGCATCGGTCGGAATGTCCACCGGCACTTTGCTTTCCATGCCCGGCACCGGAGTGAGGTCGGCACCGGCACCGCTGAGTGCCTGCATCTGCGGCCGGTCGAGCAACACGGTGTCGACGTCGACCGGCGACCGAGAGTTCTCGTCGAGGGCCGGCACCGGCCGAGTGGCCGTGCCCGCCACGGTCAGGGTGCAACCGGACGCGACGATCGCCAGCGCGCAGAGCAGCACACGGCCCGTCATGCCCCGACAGTAGTGCGTCGCCTATCGTCGGGCGAGTGAGTGCTTTCGCCACCGCGACAGGGGTCGGATCGTGGCCGGGTGCGTCGGCCCGCGACGCAGCCGAGGTGGTGGTGGGGGAGTTGCACCGGTTGCCCCATCTCGTCGAGCTGCCCGCCCGCGGCGTGGGCGCCGACATGATCGGCCGTGCCGGCGCGCTGCTGGTCGACATCGCCCTGGACACCGTGCCCCGCGGCTACCGGATCGCGGCGGGCCGCAGCGCCGCGACGCGTCGCGCCGCGAGCTTGCTCGACGAGGACATCGACGCCCTCGAGGAGGCTTGGGAGAAGGCCGGTTTACGCGGCGGGGATCGGGTGGTGAAGGTTCAGGCACCCGGGCCGGTCACGCTGGCCGCCCACCTGGAACTGGGCGGCGGGCATCGCGCGATCACCGATAGCGGCGCCGTGCGGGATCTGACCGCGTCGCTGGCCGAAGGGGTGTCCGCGCACAGAGCGCAGCTGGAGCGGCGGCTGCAGACGACGGTCGTCGTTCAGGTCGACGAGCCGACGCTGCCGGCAGCGCTGGCCGGTCGGCTCGCCGGCGTGAGCAGTCTGAACCCGGTGCACCCGGTCGACGAGTCGGTGGTCACCAGTCTGCTCGACGAGATCGTCGCCGTGGTGGGCGGTGAGGTGGCACTGCATTGCTGCGCTGCCGAAGTTCCGTGGGAGTTGTTGCGCCGCAGTACCATTCACGCTGTCTTAGTTGACGCGCGCGCGTTGACCGCGGCCGATCTCGACGGGGTCGGGGAGTTCCTGGAATCGGGGCGGACGGTGCTGCTGGGCGCGGTTCCCGCGCAGGCGCCGCCTGCTCGGCCCGACGTGGAGGAGGTGGCCAAGACGGTGGCCGCGGTCACCGATCGACTCGGCTTCCCCCGGACCGTGCTGCGCGACCAGGTGGGCGTCACGCCCGCGTGCGGGCTGGCCGGCTCCACCGTCGAATGGGCCCGCCGTGCGGTCGAGATGGCCCAGAAGGTTGCCGACGGGTTGGCCGAGGACCCCGAAGCCGTGTAGGGCTCAGGCGGTGCGCAGGTCCTTGCGCAGGATCTTTCCCGACGCGGATTTCGGTATGGCATCGATGAATTGGACTGCCCGCACCTTCTTGTAGGGCGCCACTTGACCGGCGACGAACTCGATGACGTCGGCCTCGGTGAGCTCTGCGCCGGCCTGCTTGACCACGTAGGCCTTGGGGACCTCTTCGCCCTCGTCGTTGGTCACCCCGATCACCGCGGCGTCGGCGATATCTGGGTGCCCCAGCAGCACGGCCTCCAGCTCGGCCGGGGGCACCTGATAGCCCTTGTACTTGATGAGCTCTTTGAGCCGATCGACGATGTACACGCAGCCGTGGGCGTCCACCTGGGCGAGATCACCGGTGTGCAGCCAGCCGTCCTCGTCGACCGTGTCCCGGGTGGCGTCGGCATTGTTCAGATAGCCGGCCATCACATTCGGGCCCTTGAACCACAGTTCACCGGTTTCGCTGAGGCCCTCGTCCGGCGGGTTGATGTCCTTGCCGGTCTCGGGGTCGACGATCTTGGACACCGCGTTGGACACCGTCCACCCCACCGAACTCAGCGGGGCATCGACGTGCATGTCGTGCTTGCCGGCATCGAACGGGGTGATGTGGCTGACGGGGCTGAGCTCACTCATCCCGTAGCCCTGTACGACCCGGCAATCCAGTCGCTCGGCCACGGCGCGGCCCAGGTCGGCGTCCAACGGAGCCGCTCCGGACATCACCACCTTCAGGGACGACAGATCGTGCTCGTCGACCATCGGGTGCTTGGCCAGTGCCACGGCAACCGGCGGCGCGATGAACGCGATCGTGCACCGGTGCTCGGCGATGTTGCCCAGGAACTGGCCGAGGTCGAAGCTCGGCATGATGACCAGCCTGGCGCGCGCATGCAGCGCGGCATTGAGCAGCACCGTCATCCCGTAGATGTGGAAGAACGGCAGCACCGCCAACACCACGTCGTCGGGCACCATGCCGTGCAGCGGTCGGATCTGCGCGACGTTGGCGACCAGGTTGCGGTGCGTCAGCATCACCCCTTTGGGGTTTCCCGTCGTGCCCGAGCTGTAGGGCAGCGCGGCCAGATGCGATGACGGCGCGAACGTCACCTCGGGGGCGGGGGCGTTGCCGTCCAGCAGCTCGACAGCGTTGGGGTAGCCGTCGGCGGCGCGGCCCGCGCCGTCGAGCACCACGAGGTTCTCTGCGGGCAACCCGACGAGCGCGGCGGCTTCGGCGGCCTGCGGCGCCAGCGCTGCCACGGTGATCAACATGCTCGCCCGGGAATCGGTCAGCTGTTTGGCGATGTCCTTGGCGGTGAACAACGCGTTGATCGTCGTCGCGGTCGCACCCGCGCGCAGGATGCCGTGAAAGGCGACGGCGAACGCCGAGCTGTTCGGTGCCAGCAATCCGACGACGTCGCCGACCCCCAGCCCCCGGGCCGCGAGTGCGCCGGCGAAAGAGTCGATGCGCGCGACCATCTCGCGATAGCTGGTGTGCCGGCCGGTGGTGGAATCGACCAGCGCGATCCGGTCCAGATGCGCGGCGTCTGGGCCGGCCAACCCGGAGAACAGGTAGTCGTAGACGCTTGCGGTGGGGATGTCGACTTCGGGGAAGGGGCTCGAGAAACTCATGGTGTCTCCGATCGAATCATGCCCGGGGCCGCGCCGGGACGGCCTTCGTCGAGCTGTCTGATCAATTTCTTCGATGCCACCAGCCGGTAGGAGGCGTCGATCAGTTCGCCGACCTCGACGCTGTCCACGTTGGTGGAGAGGTCGAGTCCGAGCCATCCGAACGGGCCCAGGTAGGCGGGGACGAAGAAGCGGTCGTCTTGCTCGAGGGCGAGGCGGTCACTGTCGTCGACCTTGATCAGCACCGAGTGCGGGAAGGGCACGTGTTCGCCGGTGCCCTTCTGGGCGCCTCCGTAGACCGCGAACATCTTCGGCGCGCAGAACACCGGCCGGCCCCACGAGATCTTCTCGAAGGCGCCCGGGAACGCCAGCGCGATCGCGCGCACCTGCGCCAGCTGCGGATCGCGTTCGGAGAACATGATCGGATGCGGCATGTCTGCGAGCGTAGCCAGCAGCCCTGACGGGCTGGCCTCGTTCTCGCTGTCGGTGCGCTTCGATAGCCTGCCAGAGTGAGTCCCAAGGCGACCCCGGATCCCGAGGCAGTGCTGGCCGAGCAGGCCGACGACGCCCCGGATGCCGAGGTGCGCCGGCAATGGCAAGACCTCGCCGACGAGGTTCGCGAGCACCAGTTCCGCTACTACGTGCGTGATGCGCCGGTGATCTCCGACGCCGAGTTCGACACCCTGCTCCGCCGCCTGCAGGCACTCGAGGAGGAGCACCCCGAGCTACGCACCCCCGACTCGCCCACCCAGCTCGTCGGCGGCGCCGGCTTCGCCACGGACTTCACCCCGGCCGAGCACCTCGAGCGGATGCTCAGCCTGGACAACGTCTTCGACCCCGAAGAGCTGGCCGCGTGGGCTGCGCGGATCGCGGGCGAGATCGGTCCGGACGCCCACTATCTGTGCGAGTTGAAGATCGACGGGGTGGCACTGGCGCTGGTCTATCGCGACGGCAGATTGGTGCGCGCAGCCACCCGAGGTGACGGCCGCACCGGTGAGGATGTCACGCTGAACGCTCGCACCATTTCCGACATTCCCGAAACCCTCACCGGCACAGACGAATTCCCGGTCCCCGCAGTTCTCGAGGTACGTGGCGAAGTCTTCTTCCGGGTGGCCGACTTCGAGGAGCTGAACGCCGGTCTGGTCGCCGAGGGCAAGCCGCCGTTCGCCAATCCGCGCAACAGCGCCGCCGGTTCGCTGCGTCAGAAGAACCCGGCGGTGACCGCGCGGCGCCGGTTGCGGATGATCTGTCACGGTCTGGGGCATGCCGAAGGTTTCACCCCGGCGACGCTGCACGACGCCTACCGTGCGCTCGGGGCGTGGGGTCTGCCGGTGTCCGAACACACCGCGCAGGTCAGAGGTCTGGCAGCGGCCACCGAACGCATCGCCTACTGGGGTGAGCATCGCCACGACGTGGAACACGAGATCGACGGCGTGGTGGTCAAGGTCGACGAGGTGGCGCTGCAGCGTCGGCTGGGGTCGACCTCTCGCGCCCCGCGCTGGGCGGTGGCGTACAAGTACCCGCCGGAAGAGGCCACCACCAAACTCCTCGACATCCGGGTCAACGTCGGCCGCACCGGCCGAGTGACACCGTTCGCCTACATGGAGCCGGTCAAGGTCGCCGGGTCGACGGTCGGGCTTGCCACGTTGCACAACGGATCTGAGGTCAAACGCAAAGGCGTGCTGATCGGCGACACCGTGGTGATCCGCAAGGCCGGCGACGTCATCCCCGAGGTGCTCGGCCCGGTGGTTGACCTGCGCGACGGGTCCGAACGGGAATTCACGATGCCGACGCACTGTCCCGAATGCGGCACCGAGCTGGCGCCGGCCAAAGAAGGGGACGCCGACATCCGCTGCCCCAACTCCCGGTCCTGTCCGGCGCAATTGCGGGAGCGCGTCTTCCATGTGGCCGGCCGCGGCGCCTTCGACATCGAGGGGCTGGGATACGAGGCGGCCATCGCGTTGCTCAACGCCGGGGTCATCACCGACGAGGGCGACCTCTTCGGGCTGACCGCCGACGATTTGTTGCGCACCGAGCTGTTCACCACCAAGGCCGGCCAGGTCTCGGCGAACGGCAAGCGGCTGCTGGCCAACCTCGACAAAGCCAAGGCGCAGCCCCTGTGGCGGGTGCTGGTGGCGCTGTCCATCCGGCACGTCGGACCCACCGCTGCGCGCGCGTTGGCCACCGAGTTCGGCAGCCTGGACGCCATCACCTCGGCGTCGGAGGAACAGCTCGCCGCCACCGAGGGCGTCGGCCCGACGATCGCCGCGGCCGTGACCGACTGGTTCACCGTCGACTGGCACCGCGCGATCGTGGACAAATGGCGCGCGGCCGGCGTGCGGATGGAAGACGAGCGCGACGCCAGCATCGAGCGCACGCTCGACGGGCTGTCGATCGTGGTCACCGGTTCGCTGACCGGGTTCAGCCGCGACGATGCGAAAGAGGCCATCATCGCGCGCGGCGGCAAGGCGGCCAGTTCGGTGTCGAAGAAGACGGCCTATGTGGTCGCCGGTGACGCGCCGGGGTCGAAGTACGACAAGGCGATCGAACTCGGCGTCCCGGTGCTCGATGAGGACGGGTTCCGACGTCTGCTCGACGGTGGCCCGGACGCCGTGGCCGTGGAGGTCTAGCGCAGGATCGTCGCGATGATGCCCGCCAGGTAGCCGAGTCGGGCGACCTCGCTGGGCCGGAACTCCGGCCCGCCGGGGCGGCCGAGCACGATCGCGGTGCGGCTGTCGCCCAGCGGTGCAGCCGCCAGCGTGGTGTCCATGTCGCGCCACACCTGCGGCACCCAGTCGGCGTGGCCGTCCAGCGCTTGCGCTGAGTCCAGCGGCAGCCACGGCGTCTGCGCCGCCTGGGTCTCCGGGGCGCCCGAACTGCCGACCACCCGCTGCGGCCCGTCGTCGGTCAGCCCGGTGACTGTGCACCACCCCACCCTGAGCACCTTCGGGGCCTCGTCGACGAGTACCTGCAGCCGGCGGCGTCTACCGTCCGCGGCGGCCACATGGTCGATCAGCTCGAGCTCGCGATGCGCCTCCAGCAGGCCGGTGTGGGGCCGGATGCTGTCGACGTAGACGCCGTTGATCTTCTCCGCGGCGGTGATGAGCATGTCGGGCATGGCACCCGGCGGGAGCTCGACCACCAGGTCGTCGACGGCGTAGCCGGACGCGCGCTCGACCACGTCGAGGGACAAGATGTCGGCACCGACCGACCCCAGGGCCACGGCCAGGGAACCGAGGCTGCCCGGCCGGTCCTCCAGCTCGACACGCAGCAGATACGACGGCACGCGCAACACTGTGTCACGGACACCCGCGCAGCGGCGACTCGGACGGAAGCGCCGGCGCCTCGTTGCGACGAGACGGTCAACTAGGCTTCGTGGTCGTGTCCCAGATCTCCCGAGACGAGGTAGCGCACTTGGCGCGGCTGGCCCGTCTGGCCTTGACCGACGACGAGCTCGACAGTTTCGCGGGTCAGCTCGACGCCATCCTCGGCCACGTCAGTCAGATCCAGGCGGTCGACGTCACCGGCGTCGCTGCCACCGACAATCCGCTGAGGAGCGTGAACGTGTTCCGGTCCGATCAGCCGCAGCCCTGCTTGACCCAGGACCAGGCCCTGGCCCAGGCGCCCAACGCCGTCGACGGCCGGTTCGCGGTGCCGCGCATCCTGGGAGAGCCCGAATGAGCGATACCGAACTGATTCGGCTCGACGCGGCGACGCTGGCCGGCAAGATCGCCGCCGGGGAGGTGTCGTCGGTGGAGGCGACGCAGGCCTGTCTGGACCAGATCGCCGCCACCGACGGCGATTACCACGCCTTCTTGCACGTCGCGGGTGAGCAGGCGCTGGCCGCCGCGGCCGAGGTCGACAAGGCCGTCAGCGCCGGCGAGCAGCTGAGCTCACCGCTGGCGGGGGTGCCACTGGCGCTCAAAGACGTGTTCACCACCGCCGACATGCCCACCACTTGCGGGTCGAAGATCCTCGAGGGGTGGACCTCGCCGTACGACGCTACGGTGACCGCGCGGCTGCGCGCCGCCGGCATCCCGATCCTCGGCAAGACCAACATGGACGAGTTCGCGATGGGCTCGTCCACCGAGAACTCGGCCTACGGGCCCACCCGCAACCCGTGGGACACCGAGCGGGTGCCGGGCGGTTCCGGCGGCGGAAGTGCCGCCGCACTGGCGGCGTTCCAGGCACCGCTGGCCATCGGGTCGGACACCGGCGGTTCGATCCGTCAGCCCGCCGCGCTGACCGCCACCGTCGGCGTGAAACCGACGTACGGAACGGTGTCCCGCTACGGCCTGATCGCGTGCGCATCCTCGCTCGATCAGGGCGGCCCGTGTGCCCGCACCGTGCTGGACACCGCGCTGCTGCATCAGGTCATCGCCGGTCACGACCCACAGGACTCGACCTCGATCGACGCCGAGGTGCCCGACGTCGTCGGCGCGGCACGTGCCGGTGCGGCCGGCGATCTCGCCGGGTTGCGCATCGGTGTGGTCAAGCAGCTGCGCAGCGGTGAGGGCTACCAGCCCGGCGTGCTCGCCTCGTTCACCGCGGCGATCGACCAACTGAGTGCGCTGGGCGCCGAGATCAGCGAGGTGGACTGCCCGCATTTCGACTACTCGCTGCCGGCGTACTACCTGATCCTGCCCTCGGAGGTGTCGTCGAACCTCGCGAAGTTCGACGGCATGCGTTACGGCCTGCGCGTCGGCGACGACGGCACCCACAGTGCCGAGGAAGTGATGGCCCTGACCCGGGCCGCAGGGTTCGGGCCAGAAGTCAAGCGCCGCATCATGATCGGCGCTTACGCACTCTCGGCCGGCTATTACGACGCCTACTACAACCAGGCGCAGAAAGTGCGCACGCTGATCGCGCGCGACCTCGACGAGGCATATCAGCGCGTCGACGTGTTGGTGACACCGACTACACCTTCTACGGCGTTTGCCCTCGGCGAGAAGGTCGACGACCCGTTGTCGATGTACCTGTTCGACCTGTGCACGCTGCCGCTGAATCTGGCCGGCCATTGCGGCATGTCGGTGCCGTCCGGCCTGTCGGCCGACGACAACCTGCCGGTCGGGTTGCAGATCATGGCGCCGGCACTGGCCGACGATCGGCTGTACCGGGTGGGTGCCGCGTACGAAGTTGCCCGGGGTCCTCTGCCAACTGCGCTGTAAGAGGGGAGGATGGTCACATGCGGATCGGAGTACTGACCGGCGGCGGTGACTGTCCTGGACTGAATGCGGTGATCAGGGCGGTGGTGCGCACCTGTGACGTGCGGTACGGCTCGTCGGTGGTGGGGTTCCAGGACGGGTGGCGCGGCCTGCTCGAAGACCGTCGGATCCAGCTGCGCAATGACGATCGCAACGATCGGCTGCTCGCCAAGGGCGGCACCATGCTGGGCACGGCACGGGTCAACCCCGACAAGCTGCGAGCCGGACTGGACCAGATCAAGCAGACGCTCGAGGACAACGGCATCGACGTGCTGATCCCGATCGGCGGAGAGGGCACGCTGACCGCCGCGCACTGGCTGTCCGAGGAGAACGTGCCCGTCGTCGGTGTCCCCAAGACGATCGACAACGACATCGACTGCACGGACGTCACTTTCGGCCACGACACCGCGCTGCATGTGGCCACCGACGCCATCGACCGGTTGCACAGCACCGCGGAATCTCATCAGCGCGTGATGCTGGTCGAGGTGATGGGCCGCCACGCCGGCTGGATCGCGCTGAACGCAGGCCTGGCGTCGGGGGCGCACATGACGCTGATCCCCGAGCAACCCTTCGACGTCGAAGAGGTGTGCCGGCTGGTCAAACAGCGTTTCGTGCGCGGAGATTCGCACTTCATCTGCGTGGTCGCCGAGGGCGCCAAACCAGCTGAGGGCTCGATGCAGCTGCGGGCGGGCGGTATCGACGAGTTCGGTCACGAGAGGTTCACCGGGGTGGCCCAGCAGCTGGCGATCGAGGTGGAAAAGCGGATCAACAAAGAGGTGCGGGTGACCGTGCTGGGGCATGTGCAGCGTGGCGGCACTCCGACCCCTTATGACCGTGTACTGGCCACCCGATTCGGGGTCAACGCGGCCGACGCGGCGCACGCGGGGGAGTTCGGGATGATGGTGTCGCTGCGGGGTCAGGAGATCGGCCGGGTGCCGCTTGCCGATGCGGTACGCCAGCTCAAGCTGGTGCCCCAGAGCCGCTACGACGACGCCGCGGAGTTCTTCGGCTGACATTTTCTCCGCGTGGGCCCCCGCGAAGCCAGGGGACAGACGCGAACTCGAGTGATTTCCCGGCGAGTCACTCGAGTTCGCGTCTGCTCGCGGGGAAAAAGTGACCTACTAGGATCGGGGCCATGTCTGTCGACACCCTGCAGGACTACGACCGGGTCATCGCCACCTACGAGCCGGTGCTTGGCCTCGAGGTACACGTCGAGCTGTCGACGCAGACCAAGATGTTCTGCGGCTGCCCGAACCGCTTCGGAGGCGAACCCAACACCCAGGTGTGCCCGGTGTGCCTCGGCCTGCCCGGCTCACTGCCGGTGCTCAACTCCGACGCCGTGGAGTCCGCGATCCGCATCGGGTTGGCACTGAACTGTCAGATCGCGCCGTGGGGCCGGTTCGCCCGGAAGAACTACTTCTATCCCGATCAGCCGAAGAACTACCAGATCAGCCAGTACGACGAGCCGATCGCGGTCAACGGCTACCTCGACGTACCTCTCGACGACGGCAGCACGTGGCGCGTCGAGATCGAACGTGCGCACATGGAGGAGGACACCGGCAAGCTGACCCATCTGGGCAGCGACACCGGCCGCATCGCCGGCGCGACGACCTCGCTGGCCGATTACAACCGCTCCGGCGTGCCGCTGATCGAGATCGTCACCAAGCCTATCGAGGGTGCCGGTGAACGTGCCCCGGAGATCGCCAGGGCGTATGTCACCGCGCTGCGGGACCTGTTGCGCGCCTTGGACGTATCCGATGTGCGTATGGATCAGGGTTCGATGCGCTGCGATTCCAACCTCTCACTGAAGCCGATCGGACAGGTCGAATTCGGCACCCGCACCGAGACCAAGAACGTCAACTCGCTCAAGAGCGTGGAAGTCGCCGTCCGCTACGAGATGCGCAGGCAGGCAGCGGTTCTGGAAGCCGGCGGGGTGGTGACCCAGGAGACTCGGCATTTCCACGAGGACGGCTACACCTCGCCGGGCCGCAGCAAGGAGACCGCGCAGGATTACCGGTACTTCCCGGAACCCGACCTCGAACCGGTTGCCCCCAGCGACGAACTGGTCGAGCGGTTGCGCGCCACCATCCCCGAGCTTCCGTGGTTGGCGCGCAAGCGGCTTCAGCAGGACTGGGGCATCTCCGATGAGGTGATGCGCGATCTGGTCAACATCGGAGCACTGGATCTGATCACGGCCACCGTCGAGCACGGCGCGTCCAGCGACGCCGCGCGCGCCTGGTGGGGGAACTTCCTGGTGCAGAAGGCCAACGAGAACGGCGTGGAACTCGATGCGCTTCCCATCACCCCTGCCCAGGTGGCCGCGGTGGTCAAGCTCGTCGACGACGGCAAGCTGTCGAACAAGCTGGCCCGCCAGGTTGTCGAGGGAGTGCTGGCCGGCGAGGGCGAACCCGACGAGGTGATGACGGCCCGTGGCCTCGCGGTGGTGCGCGACGACTCGCTGATCCAGTCCGCGGTCGACGAGGCGCTGGCCGCCAATCCCGACATCGCCGAGAAGATCCGCGGCGGCAAGGTGGCGGCCGCCGGTGCCATCGTCGGCGCGGTGATGAAGGCGACCAAGGGGCAGGCGGACGCGGCTCGCGTGCGCGAGCTGGTCATGGCCGCCTGCAGTTGACGCCTCGATGACGCGCGCCCAGGATCTGGTTCTGCGCCTGCTCTCGCACCCGCTGCGTCTGCTGTCGCTGCGCTCGATCGTCATCCTGGCCCAGGTCGGGGTGATCATCCTCGTTCTCACCCTTGGTATCTGGGTGTGGGTGGGCGTCACCAACGACCAGTACGACCAGCTCGACCGGCGGTTGGACTCGCTGTCGAGTCTCGGCGACGTCAACACGCTGCTGCGCAGCGCGCAGGACGGGGTCGGTCCCGAACCGGCCGAGGGCGGCCTGGTGCGCACCGCAAGAATCGGCTCCGCAGTCGTCTCGATGCCGCCCGACATCATCCTGCCGGAGCTGCCCAAGGGGTACGCCGACGCGACCATCGGCGGGGTCGAATACCGCATCCGCACGATCACCACCGGTACCGCCTCGATCGCGCTCGGCGCTCCGCTGGCCGAGACCAAAGCGCGGATCGACTCGCTGCACTGGCGGGTGTTCTGGATCTGCGCCGGTGTGATCCTGGCGACACTGCTGGTGGGTTGGGTGATCGCGTTGATCATGGTCAACCCGTTCCGGCTGTTGGCCCAGCAGGCGCGCGCCATCAACGCCCAGTCCAACCCGGACGAGGTGCAGGTGCGCGGGGTCTGGGAGGCCGTCGAGATCTCCGAGGCGGTTGAGGGCATGCTCGCCCGGATCGGTGACGAACAGCAGCGGACGCGGGCGGCGCTGGAATCGGCGCGCGACTTCGCCGCGGTGGCCTCTCACGAACTGCGCACCCCGCTGACGGCCATGCGCACCAATCTCGAGGTGCTGATGACCCTGGACCTCGGGCCCGAGCAACGCCGCGAGGTCATCGGCGACGTGATGCGTACTCAGTCTCGCATCGAGGCGACGCTGGCGGCCCTCGAGCGGCTGGCGCAGGGCGAGTTGACCACGGTCGCCGACTTCGTCCCCCTCGACGTCGCCGAACTCCTCGATCGCGCCGCCCACGACGCCAGGCACAACTATCCGGGGTTGGAGGTCACGCTGGCCTCGTCGACGACGGTGTTGATGCTGGGGATGCCGGCCGGCTTGCGGCTGGTGGTCGACAATGCGATCGCCAACGCCGTCAAGCACGGCGGCGCGACGCGGGTGCAGCTCAGTGTGATCAGTTCGGCCGACGGGGTCGAGATCGCGGTGGACGACAACGGCTCCGGCGTTCCCGAAGAGGAACGGCAGACGGTGTTCCAGCGCTTCCACCGGGGGACGACTGCGTCCCGGTCAGGCTCAGGCCTGGGCCTCGCGCTGGTCGCTCAGCAGGCCGAAATCCACGGTGGCACAGCAGCTTTGGAGCACAGTCCGCTGGGCGGCACCCGCTTGATCTTGCGTCTGCCCGGGTCGGGGCCCGCCTAGGTCTTCTCGTCGTTGGCCCGCGGGAAGCCGCCGCCCTGCGGGAACAACGGGAACACCACGTCGTCGAGCTTCTCGGCGTCCCCGGAGGTCTTGTTGACTGTCGCGCCCCAGATGTTGCCGTCGGGGGCGACCTGCAGCGCCCAGGCGTGGCCGTGCTGGTCCTGGCGCACGACCTCCGGCTCCCCGGTCACCGCGCCGGTGTCAGGTGCCATCCGTACCGCGACGGTCTGCTTGGTGTTGACGAGGTTCACCAGCACCGTGCCGTCGAGTGCGGCGCAGCCGGCCACCCCGGGCCGGTCCGGCCAGGTCCACACGGTCGACACCTTGGAGTCCTTGGTGATGCGCTGCAGCCGATCAGCGGTCGGCGTGCGGTCGGTGACGTAGAGCGATTCGTCCGACGGGTCGATGCACATTCCACCGCCGGGGCCCAGACCGGACAGCGCGGTGGTGGTGGGTGCCTGGTTGACCGTGGTGGGCTGTTCGATGCGCAGCAGCTTGCCGGCCATGGAGCCGGGGTCGGCCGCCAGCGCCGGGTCGCCCGCGTCACCGGTCTGCACCATGAGCGTGGTGGGGCTGGTGAAGATCAGCGAGCCGGTGTTGCCGGTCGCGCCTTTCGGGATGCCGGTCAGGATCGGCTTGGGTACGTCACCGTCGGCGATGCGGATCACCCGGTTGTCCGTGGGGGTGCTGATGTAGGCGTACGTCAGCCGGTCCTGCTGATAGGTGGGGGACTGCACGATGTCCATCAGCCCGCCGTCGCCGCTGCCGTCGACCGGGATCGTCATCTTGACGAACGGCTCGGCCTTCGTGGCGACCTGCTTGACCGCCCCGGTGACCCGCTCGGCGACCAGCGCGGACTGACTGTCCGGGAGCATGATCAAGCCGCTGGTGCTGTCCAGGCAGCCTTGCATCACCCCTGGCGCCGGGCACTGCTTGGGAAACGGCTGACCGGGCAGGGGTGGTGGCGGCGGCGGTGTCGACGTGGGACCCGGCGCCATCTGAGGCTTCGTCGTGAACGGCTGGGACTGCGCCGAATCGAAGCGCGCACAGCCGGTGATGCCGAGCACTACTGCACTGGCCACCACCGCGGCTGCCCGCAACGACCGGCGTCGACTCATGCGAGCCAGATTACGGATGGTTGCGCGGTGCTCGCCACGGCGCCCCGGCCCACCTGCTCGGACGGGCCGCGGCCGATGCGAAAACCCAGCGAAAACACGTGGTCGGGCGCGCCGCGTGAATTCCCGGCCATGGCCTGGCCAGCACTTACCCTGGCAGGTGTGACCAGCCCGCATGACTCACAACCCTGGCAGCGGCCCGCCGACTCGGGTGGCCGGCCCGCGTCGGCGCGTCTGGTGGACCCCGAGGACGATCTGCCCTCGGCGCACTACGGCGGCGACTTCGAGACCACGGCGATCCCGCGCTACGACACGGCCAAACCGGCCGACGCGCAGCCATTCGGGCTGCTGGGCGACGCCGAACCCCTTCCGTACGTGCAGCCGGGCACGGGCCTGGCCCCCGGCGCCTACGGGTCGACGACGGCGGCACCCACCGAGGTGGGTGTGCTCGACGACCACCGGGAGCGGGATCGCCGCGGCACCCAGGATCTCGGCCTGCTGCTGCTGCGCGCCGCGGTCGGGGTCCTGCTGGTGGCGCACGGTCTGCAGAACATGTTCGGGCTGTGGGGCGGTTCCGGGCTGGGCGGTTTCCGCGACTACCTCGACGGGGCCGGGTTCCGGTACGCCGACATTCTGAGCTACGTGGCCACCGGTGGCGAGATCGCGGCGGGCATCCTGCTGGTGCTGGGCCTGTTCACCCCGGTCGCGGCGGCCGGCGCGCTGGCCTACCTGATCAATGCGGTGCTGGCCGAGGCGATCGAGGCCCACAACGATGCCCGGCTGTCGGCGTTCCTCACCGACGGCCACGAGTACCAGGTCGTCCTGGTGGCGGCCGTCGCCGCGATCATCCTGACCGGACCCGGCCGCTACGGTCTCGACGCCGGGCGCGGGTGGGCCCGCCGCCCGTTCCTCGGTTCTTTCGCCGCGCTGGTTCTCGGGATCGGCGCCGGCATCGCGATCTGGGTGCTGCTCAACGGCGCCAACCCGTTGGCCTGACGGCTACTCGTACGGATTGGGCACCCGGCCGCCGCTGGCGGCCGTCAACACCGGCAGGCTCGCGAACGTGACGGGCGGCAGTGGGGTCTCGCTGCCGTCGGAGCGTCGTGCCAACGCCCACGCCTTCTTGCCGAACCGCAGCCCGTCGATGTCGTCCCAGCGCATCGTCTGCTTGCCGAACAGGGTGCGCACGGTGACTGTGTCCCGGTCGGCGATCGTGCGGTAGCGCGCCACCGCGACCGACAGCAGAACGGGGATCAACAGCAGCGCCGCGAACCAGCCGGGCCCGGCGAACACGATGGACAGCAGCGCCAGCGCAAACAGCGCGACG
Organism: Actinomycetota bacterium; assembly: GCA_040752555.1. Classification (GTDB taxonomy): domain Bacteria; phylum Actinomycetota; class Actinomycetes; order Mycobacteriales; family Mycobacteriaceae; genus Mycobacterium. The sequence goes on from JBFMGT010000002.1 coordinate 495,661, forward strand.
GCGAGATGGGCCATCGGGGAGATCCGGATGACGACCGGGGCGGGCGACGACGCGGGGGAGGCCATGCCGCCCATCATCGCACCTCCGCCGGGCAGCGAATTTGACCGAAGTCCGGTTCGCGGGCTACCGTCAGGAGCTATGCAGATCCCGGGCTCTCTCGTAGTAATTGGGTTGCGCGTTGATGCCGCGCTAGCCCTGGTCCGGGCATAGCACCACCGCATCGACGCGCAACCCTCGCTCAGCCACCCGGCTGACGGGGGTTTTTTGTTGCCCCAGCACCGATTTGAGAAGATCTACCCAAGCCATCCAGGCCGAACAGGACACAGAGGACACCGTGAGCGCACCCACCACGCGAGCACCTGAGCAACCGCCGACCCCGGCCAACGGAACTCGCGCCGCCGCCCCGACCCCGTCGCAGCCCAAAAAGGTTGCGCCCCATCAGCTCACCGGCGCACAAGCCGTCATCCGTGCCCTCGAAGAACTCGACGTCGACGTGATCTTCGGCATCCCCGGCGGCGCGGTGCTGCCTGTCTACGATCCGCTGTACGACTCGGTCAAGCTGCGTCACGTGCTGGTCCGCCACGAACAGGGCGGCGGTCATGCCGCCAGCGGCTACGCCCACGCCACCGGCCGGGTCGGCGTCTGCATGGCCACCTCGGGCCCGGGCGCCACCAACCTGGTCACCCCGCTGGCCGACGCCTACATGGACTCGATCCCCGTCGTGGCCATCACCGGTCAGGTGGGCCGTGGCCTCATCGGGACCGACGCCTTCCAGGAAGCCGACATCTCCGGCATCACGATGCCGGTCACCAAGCACAACTTCCTGGTGCGCAACGGCGACGACATCGCGCGCGTCATCGCCGAGGCGTTCCACATCGCCTCGAGTGGCCGACCGGGACCGGTGTTGGTGGACATCCCGAAGGACGTGCTGCAGGGGCAGTGCACCTTCAGCTGGCCGCCGAAGTTCGAACTGCCCGGCTACAAGCCCAACACCAAGCCGCACAACCGGCAGATCCGGGAGGCCGCCAAGCTGATCGCAGCCGCCCGTAAGCCGGTCCTCTACGTCGGCGGTGGCGTCATCCGCGGCGAGGCGTCCGAGGAGCTGCTGGCGCTGGCCGAGTTGACCGGCATCCCGGTGGTCACCACGCTGATGGCGCGGGGTGCGTTCCCCGACAGCCACCCGCAGAACCTCGGCATGCCCGGCATGCACGGGACCGTGGCCGCGGTGGCCGCGCTGCAGCGCAGCGACCTGCTGATCGCCCTGGGCACCCGCTTCGACGACCGGGTCACCGGCAAGCTGGATTCCTTCGCCCCCGAAGCCAAGGTGATCCACGCCGACATTGATCCCGCCGAGATCGGCAAGAACCGGCACGCCGACGTGCCGATCGTGGGCGACGTGAAGGCGGTCATCACCGATCTGATCGAGGCCCTGCGCCGCGACAGTGGGCTCGGCGCTACGTCACTGGACAACTGGCGGGAGTACCTGAACGGAATCCAGGCGACCTATCCGCTGAGCTACGGCCCGCAGAGCGACGGCAGCCTGTCGCCGGAGTACGTGATCGAGACGCTGGGCAAGATCGCCGGGCCCGACGCGATCTACGTGGCCGGCGTGGGCCAGCACCAGATGTGGGCGGCGCAGTTCATCAAATACGAGAAGCCCAAGACGTGGCTGAACTCCGGCGGCCTGGGCACGATGGGCTACGCGGTGCCCGCGGCGATGGGCGCGAAGATGGGGTGCCCGGACACCGAGGTGTGGGCGATCGACGGCGACGGTTGTTTCCAGATGACCAATCAGGAGCTGGCCACGTGCGCCATCGAAGGCGTGCCGATCAAGGTCGCGCTGATCAACAACGGCAACCTCGGCATGGTGCGGCAGTGGCAGACGCTGTTCTACGAGGAGCGCTACAGCCAGACCGATCTGGCCACCCACAGCCGTCGCATCCCCGACTTCGTGAAGTTGTCCGAGGCGCTGGGATGTGTCGCGCTGCGGTGCGAGCGGGCCGAGGACGTGGCCAACGTGATCAACCAGGCGCGCGAGATCAACGACCGCCCGGTGGTCATCGAGTTCGTGGTGGGTGCCGACGCCCAGGTGTGGCCCATGGTCGCGGCAGGAACCAGCAACGACGAGATCCAGGCGGCGCGCGGCATCCGCCCGCTGTTCGACAACGAAGAGGGGCACGCGTGAGCACCATCCACACCCTGTCGGTGCTGGTCGAGGACAAGCCCGGCGTCCTCGCCCGCGTCGCTTCGCTGTTCTCACGGCGCGGTTACAACATCTGCTCGCTGGCCGTCGGCGCCACCGAGCAGAAGGACCTGTCGCGGATGACGATCGTCGTCGACGTCGAGGACTCGCCGCTCGAGCAGATCACCAAGCAGCTCAACAAGCTCGTCAACGTGATCAAGATCGTGGAGCAGGACGAGGACAACGCGGTGTCGCGTGAGATCGCGCTGATCAAGGTGCGCGCCGACGCGACCACCCGCGGTCAGGTCATCGAAGCGGTGAACCTGTTCCGCGCCAAGGTCGTCGACGTGTCCAACGAGTCGCTGACCGTCGAGGCCACCGGAACCCCGGCCAAGCTCGAGGCGCTGCTGCGCGTGCTCGAGCCGTACGGTATCCGAGAGATCGTCCAGTCCGGTGTGGTGTCGCTGTCGCGTGGCCCCCGCGGAATCGGCACCAAGTAGCTGAAAAGCACAGAGTAGAAAGAAGATTCACGACAATGGCAGTTGAGATGTTCTATGACGACGACGCGGACCTGTCGATCATCCAGGGTCGCAAGGTCGGCGTCATCGGCTACGGCAGCCAGGGGCACGCGCACTCGCTGAGCCTGCGCGACTCCGGTGTGCAGGTGAAGGTGGGCCTCAAGGAGGGGTCGAAGTCTCGGGAGAAGGTCACCGAGCAGGGCCTCGACGTCGACACCCCCGCCGAGGTGGCCAAGTGGGCCGACGTGATCATGCTGCTGGCGCCCGACACCGCGCAGGCTGAGATCTTCAAGAACGACATCGAGCCGAACCTCGAAGACGGCAACGCGCTGTTCTTCGGCCACGGCCTCAACATCCACTTCGGCCTCATCAAGCCGCCCGCCAACGTCACGATCGGCATGGTCGCGCCCAAGGGCCCCGGCCACCTCGTGCGCCGGCAGTTCGTCGACGGCAAGGGTGTGCCCTGCCTGATCGCGGTCGATCAGGACCCCAAGGGTGAGGGCGAGGCGCTGGCGCTGTCCTACGCGAAGGCGATCGGCGGCGCCCGGGCCGGCGTCATCAAGACCACGTTCAAGGAGGAGACCGAGACCGACCTGTTCGGTGAGCAGGCCGTGCTCTGCGGCGGCACCGAGGAATTGGTCAAGACCGGTTTCGAGGTGATGGTCGAGGCGGGCTACGCCCCGGAGATGGCCTACTTCGAGGTGCTGCACGAGCTCAAGCTGATCGTCGACCTCATGTACGAGGGCGGCATCGCGCGGATGAACTACTCGGTGTCCGATACCGCCGAATTCGGTGGCTACCTGTCGGGCCCGCGGGTCATCGACGCCGACACCAAGAAGCGGATGCAGGACATCCTCAAGGACATCCAGGACGGCACGTTCGTCAAGCGGCTGGTCGCCAACGTCGAGGGCGGCAACAAGGAGCTCGAGCAGCTGCGCAAGGAGAACGCCGAGCACCCGATCGAGGTCACCGGCAAGAAACTGCGCGACCTGATGAGCTGGGTCGATCGGCCGATCACCGAAACCGCTTAGTTTCGCCCGCGAAGTCGGTGCCGTTCTGCGTGAACGGCACCGACTTTCGTGTTTCTAGGCGAGGCGCCCGGCGGTGCTGACCACGCGGCGCGCGAGATGGTCGAGCGCGGCCAGCGTGGCCTCGTCGAGCTCGTTGCGGTTCTCCGGACCCGTGACATGTCCCACGCCGTAGGGGTTGCCGTCGGCGAACTTCACGCCGTCGGTGTAGCCCGGCGCGACGATGATCCCGCCGAAGTGCATGAGCGTGATGTAGAGGGTGAGCAGTGTGGTCTCCTGCCCGCCGTGCGCGGTCTGTGACGACGTGAACCCCGCGTACACCTTGTCGGCGAGCTTGCCCTGCGCCCACAGGCCGCCCAGGGAATCGATGAAGGCCCGGAACTGCGACGCCGTGTTGCCGAACCGGGTGGGGGAGCCGAAGATCACCGCGTCAGCCCACACGATGTCGTCCCCGGTGGCCGCCGGAAGATCCTTGGTGGCTTCGTAATTCGCCGACCAGGCCGGGTTCTCAGCGAAGGTCTCCGGGTCACGGGTTTCAGCGATGTGGCGCAGGCGCACCTCGGCGCCCGCCGACTCCGCGGTGGCGGCGACACGATTGGCCATCGCGGTGCCGTGTCCGGTGGCCGAGTAGTAGATCACTGAGAGCTTGGTCATGACGCGACACTACGCGTGGCCCTCCGCGCAATCAGGGCGACAGCCGCGGAACAGCGGTGATGCCGAATTCGCGCCGCAGCACCGTGCGCGCCGCGTAATACCCGGACATGCCGTGGACGCCGGTGCCCGGCGGGGTGGCCGACGAGCACAGGTACGCCCGAGGGATCGGGGTCGTCCAGGGATCCAGCCGCAGCGTCGGACCGACCATCGCCGCGAACAGCGTGGCCCCGCCGACGATGATGTCCCCACCGACGTAGTTCGCGTTGTGGTCGGCCATTCGGGCGGCGGGCACACACCGCGCGGCGAGCACCAGATCGCGGAAGCCTGGTGCGGCGCGCTCGAACAACGCGGTGACGGTTTCGGTGAGGTCCGCGGTCGAATACGCCGGGACGTGGGCGTAGGTCCACAGCGGCCGGCGGCCCTGGTCGTCGACGCGCGACGGGTCGGCCACGTGCGGCAGTGCCGCCAGCGTCATCGGCCACTGCGCGTGGCGGCCCGCGGCGATCTCCCGTTCGGCCAGCGCCATCTGCGCCCGGGTGCCGCCCATGTGCAGTGTGCCGGCGTCCGCCAGACGGGGGTCACGCCACGGGATGTCGCCGGACAGCACGAAGTCCACCTTGCAGACCCCAGGCCCGAATCGGTAGCGCCGCAACGCTTTTGCATACCGTGGCGGCACCGCGTCGCCGTAGATGTCGAGCAGCGCAGTAGGTGCGGTGTCCCAGATGACGACGCCGGCGGGTGGCGTGGTCACAGGCTGGCCGAGCACCAGTTCGCCGCCGTGGGCCAACAGATCGGCGACCATGGCGTCGGTGATCGCCTGGGTGCCGCCGACCGGCACGGGCCACCCCGCGGTGTGGGCCACGGTGCCCAACATCAAACCCGCGCCGCTGTTGACGGGGGAGGGCATGCGCGAGATGGCATGCACCCCAACGCCGGTGAACAGGGCACGAGCGTCCTGCCCGCGCAGCAGGCCCCAGGCCGGGCTGCCCATCGCCAGCACACGCAGCCCGGTGCGCACGGTCGTGACGAGATCCGGTGGAAGCGAACGCTTGTCGCCCAGGAAGAAGCCAAGCACCCCGTCGGCGTGTTCGGTCAGTGGGCCGAACAGCCGTCGCCACGACGCGCCGTCGTCCAGCTCTGCGCAGGTGCGTTCCAGCGAGCGGTAGGCGATCGCCGCCGGACGATCCGGCAGGGGGTTGGCGTAGGACACCTCCGGTGTCTTCAGCTCGACACCGCGGGCCGCCAGGTCGAATTCGGCGAAGAACGGAGACGCCACCCCCAACGGGTGGACTGCCGAGCAGACGTCGTGGACGACGCCAGAGAACTCCGGGTCGGGCGCGGACCGAGCGCCACCGCCCGCGGTGAGCTGCGCTTCGATCACCTGCACCGAGAGTCCGGCGCGGGCGCAGATGACGGCGGCCGCCAGCCCATTGGGACCGCTTCCGACGACGGTGACGTCCATCGGTCCAGTACACCGCACGCCGCCGAGTGGAGGAAATCCGCGGCCCCCGGCAAGCCGGGCCACAGATCAGGATCGGAATTGGCGGGCCGCGTAGTGCTCCTGTGCGAGCTTGCGCAGCGCCGCGAGTGCCCGCTCCATGAGGACAGTTCCCGCAACCACACGCTCGGTGAGCAGGTCGCGGGGCAAATCGCTTCGAGTGTTGGCGATTTCGGTCTCGGCGAGTGGTTCGACCGCATCGGCGTACGGGTCGAGCAGTTCGATCACCGAGTCCTCCTCGTTCACCGGACCGGTGACGACAGGACCGGTGACGATGTCGCCGATCGCGGGTTGAAGAGCGGCTACGGCGCTGAGCACTGCAGCGAGCTCGCGCCGGGCCGGCGACGTCGGATCGACGTCCCAGCCGCGGTGGGCAAGGAACGAGTCGGTGAGCTCGGTGGATCGGAGGGAAGGTTCGGCGTCGTCGTGCGCGCAGGCACGCCGGGCTACGGACAACACGTCGTTCATCGGCCGGTGGGGGTCGTCGATCGCAGCGAGGACCTCCCTGACAGCCTCGGTGCGCAGGCCGCCCACCTCGACCAGGGCGCGGATGAGGCGCAGCCGATGGAGGTGAGCGTCGTCGTAGATGGCCTGATTGGCTGCGGTGGCCTCGCCGCGGGGAAGCAGTCCGATGCGCAGGTACCACTTGACTGTCGTCGGTGACAGGCCTGCCGCCGCACTGAGTTGGGACAGTCGCATCGACCCATGATAGGCGTATGGATAGCGGATAGCGTCACTATCTGTAATTATGGATAGTGGCAGTGTCCATTCGGGGATCGGCGGAGGAGATGAGGGCATGAGAGTGTCGGTGATCGGAGCGACCGGTGGCACAGGTCGGTTGGTCGTGGCGTACGCGTTGGCACGAGGTCACGGCATCACGGTTTTGCTGCGTGACGCCGCAGCAGCAACCGAGTTCCTCGGCGCCGACGTCGTTGTCGGCGACATTCGCGACCCCGGTGCGGTCGGTGCCGCAGTGAACGGTGCCGACGCCGTGATCAGTTGCCTCGGGGTGCGTCTCGGCCAAGCGCCCGGCACCGTTCGATCCCGTGGGACCGCGACCTTGGTTTCACAGATGCGCGCACAGAACGTGCGTCGGCTGCTCGCCGTGTCCGCGGTCGGCGTTGGTAGTAGCCGCGCCGATCAGAGCCGTGGTGCACGGATGATGTCCAGCTTCGTGCCGGGCCGCGCACGACTCGCAGAGGCCTACGCTGCCGAGCAGGAAATAGTCTGCGCTGCAGGTGAAGTGGATTGGACCATCGTCCGCGCGCCACGGCTGGTCGACAAAGACAGCGGTGCGGCGGTCACCGTTGCCGAGTCTGTTCGGGTGGGTCTGCGGTCCCAGCTCACCCGCAATGCGCTCGCCCAGGTGTTGCTCGATGAACTCGACGACCCCCGACATCTCGGCACGGCGGTCACGGCAGTCAACGCCGCCTGACTCTTGCGCCGGCATCGGCCGCTTCGGGACCGTATCGGCGTCACGCTAGGCTGAGGCCTCGTGAGTCTGCCCGTGGTATTGATTGCCGACAAGCTGGCCCCCTCGACCGTCGAAGCGCTGGGCGACCAGGTGGAAGTCCGCTGGGTCGACGGCCCGGACCGGGAGAAGCTCCTGGCCGCCGTGGCCGACGCCGATGCGTTGCTGGTGCGCTCGGCCACCACCGTCGACGCCGAGGTGCTCGCCGCGGCGCCCAAGCTCAAGATCGTCGCCCGCGCCGGCGTCGGCCTGGACAACGTCGACGTCGACGCCGCCACCGCGCGCGGTGTACTGGTGGTCAACGCGCCCACGTCGAACATCCACAGCGCCGCCGAGCACGCCCTGGCGCTGCTGTTGTCCGCGGCCCGGCAGATCCCGGCCGCCGACGCCACGTTGCGCGCCCACACGTGGAAGCGGTCGTCGTTCTCCGGCACCGAGATCTTCGGCAAGACGGTCGGCGTAGTGGGTCTCGGACGCATCGGCCAGCTGGTCGCTCAGCGCCTCGCCGCATTCGGTGCCCACATCACCGCCTACGACCCCTATGTCTCGCAGGCCCGCGCCGCGCAGCTCGGCATCGAGTTGCTCAGCCTCGACGAACTTCTCGCCCGCGCGGATTTCATCTCCGTACACCTGCCCAAGACAAAGGAAACCGCCGGGCTGATCGGCAAGGAAGCGCTGGCCAAGACCAAGCCGGGGGTGATCATCGTCAACGCGGCCCGCGGCGGGCTGATCGACGAGCAGGCGCTGGCCGACGCGATCACCAGCGGCCACGTCCGCGGCGCCGGTCTCGACGTGTTCGCCACCGAGCCCTGCACCGACAGCCCGCTGTTCGAGCTCGCCGAGGTGGTGGTGACGCCGCACCTCGGCGCATCGACCGCAGAGGCGCAGGATCGGGCAGGCACTGATGTGGCGGCGAGCGTCAAGCTGGCGCTGGCCGGTGAGTTCGTCCCGGACGCGGTCAACGTCGGCGGCGGCGCCGTCGGCGAAGAAGTCGCGCCGTGGCTCGACCTGGTCCGCAAGCTCGGCCTTCTGGTCGGCGCGCTGTCGGCGGAACTGCCCACGAACCTGTGTGTACAGGTGCGTGGCGAGCTGGCCTCCGAGGAGGTCGAGGTGTTGCGCCTCTCCGCACTGCGCGGTCTGTTCTCGGCGGTGATCGAAGATCCGGTGACGTTCGTCAACGCGCCCGCGCTGGCCGCCGAACGCGGTGTCGAGGCGTCGATCGACACCGAGCCCGAGAGCCCCACCCACCGCAGTCTCGTCGACGTCCGCGCGGTCGCCGCCGACGGATCCACGGTCAATGTGGCCGGTGCGCTGTCCGGCCCCCAGCAGGTCGAGAAGATCGTCCAGATCAACGGGCGCAATCTCGATCTGCGCGCCGAGGGCGTGAACCTGATCATCAACTACGACGATCAGCCGGGCGCGCTGGGCAAGATCGGCACGCTGCTGGGCAGCGCCGAGGTGAACATCCTGGCCGCTCAGCTCAGCCAGGACGCCGACGGCCAGGGTGCCACGATCATGCTCCGGCTGGACCGGAACGTGCCTGACGACGTGCTGGCCACCATCGGCCGGGACGTCAACGCTGCGACTCTGGAAGTGGTCGACCTGACATGAGCGCTTCGTTGAAACTCGCGGTGATCGGCGGCGACGGGATCGGTCCCGAGGTGATCGGCCAGGCGCTGACGGTGCTCGACGCCGTCCTGCCCGGGGTCGAGAAGACCGAGTACGAACTGGGCGCGCGCCAATATCACAAGACCGGCGAAGTACTGCCCGATTCGGTGATCGGCGAGCTCAAGGAGCACAACGCCATCCTCCTCGGCGCGATCGGTGATCCGTCCGTGCCCAGCGGCGTGCTCGAACGCGGTCTGCTGCTGCGCATCCGCTTCGAGCTCGACCATCACGTCAACTTGCGCCCCGGTCGGCTCTACCCCGGAGTGCGCAGTCCACTCGCCGGCGAACCGGACATCGACTTCGTCGTGGTGCGCGAAGGCACCGAAGGGCCCTACACCGGCAACGGCGGCGCGATCCGCGTGAACACCCCGCACGAGATCGCCACCGAGGTCAGCGTCAACACTGCTTACGGCGTGCGTCGCGTGGTGCTCGACGCGTTCCACCGCGCGCAAGGGCGCCGCAAGCACCTGACGTTGGTGCACAAGAACAACGTGCTGACCCATGCCGGTTCGCTGTGGTGGCGCACCGTGCAGAGCGTCGCCACCGAGTATCCCGAGGTCGAGGTCGCCTACCAGCACGTCGACGCGGCCACCATCCACATGGTCACCGACCCTGGTCGCTTCGACGTCATCGTCACCGACAATCTGTTCGGTGACATCATCACCGACCTGGCCGCCGCGGTGTGTGGCGGCATCGGGCTGGCCGCCAGCGGCAACATCGATGCGACGCTGACCAATCCGTCGATGTTCGAGCCGGTGCACGGCAGTGCACCCGACATCGCGGGGCAGGGCATCGCGGACCCGACGGCTGCGATCATGAGCGTGTCGCTGCTGCTCGCGCACATCGGCGAACTCGACGCGGCGGCCCGGGTCGACGCGGCGGTCGCCGAGCATCTCGCGACCCGCGGTGATCAGGTACTGAGCACCGCGCAGGTCGGCGAGCGCATCCTCGGAAAGCTGTAGCCATCCGGCGGCTGGCCACGCTGTCTACGCAGTGCTGGCTGTTCGTCGTCGGCTCCTCGCTGTTCGCGCTGGCGACCGCGCCCGGCGTCCCGGCGTGGCTGGGTGCAGGCGGGGCGAATCTGCTGTGCTTCTTCGGGTCCTGGTTCTTCACGACCGCGGCCTGGATACAGCTGCTCCGCGCCGACCGCGCCGACCGCGCCGAATGGTCAAGCGCCGCCGTGCAATTCGTCGGTACAGGGCTGTTCAATGTCAGCACCGGGGCGGCGGTGTGGGCACACGCCGTCGCCAGCGAGCGGCACTACGTGTGGGTGCCCGACGTGGCCGGCTCCACGGCATTTCTGGTCAGCGGGGTCCTGGGTGTGGTGGCGGCCGGCGCGCTGATCGATCTGCGCTCCCCAGACTGGATGGCCGCGGCGGTCAACATGGTCGGCTGCGTGGCATTCGCGGTGTCGGCCGGTGCTGCGTTCGTGCGTAAAACCGGTGTCACCGAAGACGAACGGCTGGCCAACCTCGGGACCTTCGGCGGGGCGCTGTGTTTCCTGGTCGCCGCGCTGACCATGCTGCTCCCACGTCCACGTCAGAGCGCACGCCGCGGCTGAGCCGGGGAGGTGGCAGGCACCGACGGAATGGCGAGCAGCGGGATCAGCGCGCACACCGCGAACGCGGCCGGGTAGCCGGCGGCACCGATCAATGCCCCGAACAGCGGGGGCGTCACACCGGCGGTCAGCAGCTGCGTGGTGTTCTGGGTGCCCAACGCCCGCCCGCTCCAGAACGGGCCGGCGACCTCGGCGATGGCAGTGAACGCCAAGCCGTTGTCCGACACCGTGACCACCGACGCGACGATCATCAACGCGACGCTGACCGGCGAGTGCAGCCAATCGGTCAGCGCCAACAACCCCATCGACACCGCCGCCGCCGCGGCGATCGTCCGGATCGGTTTCATCCGCGAGCTCAACACGTCCCCGGAACGCCGCAGCACGGCATCCGACCATCGCCCCGCCCCGATCCGCCCGCCCGCGCCGAGCAGCTGAGCAACGGTCACCATCGCCCCGGCGGATCCGGCCGACCACCCCCGGTCGGTGATCAACCAGGTCAGCGTGAACGTCCACACCATCGCCTGCGGTGCCACCAGAAGGAGCGAGGTGAGATGGATGCGCGCCAGGAGCGAGGAACCTCGATAGGGATTGGCCAGGTCGGCTTCACTCGCGTCGGCGCGCGCCGGTCTCGGCGGGTCCAGCACGGCGACCGCACACACCACAGCCGAGAGCGCGCAGACGGCGGCCGGGAACAGCAGCGCGCCGGACACTCCGCTGGATTCGGCCAGGCGGGGGATCACCAGTGCACCGACGCCGACGCCCAACGGCTGCGCGGTCTGCCGGATGCCCATCACCAGGCCCCGTTTCTCGGCGTCGAACCAGCCGACCACCAGGCGGCCGCTCGCGGTGTTGCTGCTGGCTGCTGCCATGCCGCCGAGGAAGAGGAAGATGCCTACCGCAGGCAGCGAGTCCACCGAGGCGGCGCCGAAGCCTGCGGCGGCGGTCAGCGCCGAGCCCAGCGACAGCACCGCGCGCTCGCCGACCCGGTCGACGATGTACCCCCACGCGATCAAGGTCACGACCATCCCGAGGCTGGGCAGAGCTGACATCAGGCCGGCCTGCGCCAGATCGAGGCCGCGCTCGCGATGCAGCGTCGGTATGAGAAAGGCCACACCGTTGATGAACACGTTGGCGCACAACGTGGCAGCCAACGCGATGATCAGCATCGACCAGCGCCGAGCACTACCGATCGGAGGCGGGTTCATCGCGTCATCGTCGCACAGCTGTCCCAGAGTGTTGAACCATAATCTCACTATTTGAGAGACGTGCGAGGCGACCTGTGCGGTCTCCGGCGCACGATCGGCTGGCATTAGGCTGACCCCATGCGTCTTGGTCGAATCGCCAGCCCCGACGGAGTGGCCTTCGTGTCCATCGAAGGCCCCGTCGAAGGCCCCGCCGCCGATCCCGGCGAGGCGATCGCCCGCGAGATCGCCGAGCATCCCTTCGGCACGCCGACATTCACCGGTCGGCAGTGGCCACTGGCCGACGTGCGGCTGCTGGCGCCGATCCTGGCGAGCAAGGTCGTGTGCATGGGCAAGAACTACGCCGCCCACATCGAGGAGATGGGTGGCGGAACGTTCGAGGATCCGATCATCTTCCTCAAGCCCAACACCGCGATCATCGGGCCCAACACCGCGATCCAGCTGCCCGCCGACGCCCACCCGGTGCATTTCGAGGGCGAGTTGGCCGCCGTCATCGGCCGGCCGTGCAAAGACGTGCCGGCCTCACGGGCGGCGGAGAACATCCTCGGTTACACGATCGCCAACGACGTGTCGGCCCGCGACCAGCAGAAGAAAGACGGTCAGTGGATGCGCGCCAAGGGCCACGACACCTTCTGTCCGGTCGGCCCGTGGATCGTCACCGACGTCGACGCCTCCGACCTGGAAATCCGCACCGAGGTCAATGGCGAGGTCAAGCAGCGCAGCCGAACATCGTTGATGATCCACGACATCGGCGCGATCGTCGAATGGATCTCCGCGGTGATGACCCTGCTGCCAGGGGACCTGATCCTGACCGGCACCCCAGAAGGCGTTGGCCCCCTCGAGCACGGCGACACCGTCAGCGTCAGCATCGAAAGCATCGGAACACTCACCAATCCCGTTGTGCGCAAAGGAAAATCGTGACCGTACGAGTCAGGTTCTGTCCCTCTCCGACCGGTACCCCCCATGTGGGCTTGATTCGTACCGCGTTGTTCAATTGGGCCTATGCCCGGCACACCGGCGGCACGTTCGTGTTCCGGATCGAGGACACCGATTCGGCGCGGGACAGCGAGGACAGCTATCGGGCCCTTCTGGATGCGTTGCGCTGGCTCGGCTTGGACTGGGACGAGGGCCCCGAAGTCGGCGGCCCCTACGAGCCGTACCGGCAGTCGGGTCGTCGCGAGCTCTACACCGACGTCCTGCGGCGTCTGCTCGAGGCCGGGGAGGCCTACGAGGCGTTCTCCACCGCTGAGGAGGTCGAGGCCCGCCATCTCGCGGCGGGGCGCAATCCCAAGCTGGGATACGACAACTTCGACCGCGATCTGACCGATGAGCAGCGGGCGGCTTTCCGTGCCGAGGGCCGCTCGCCGGTCATCCGGCTGCGGATGCCCGACGAGGACATGACATGGGACGACCTGGTACGCGGTGAGACGACCTTCCCTGCCGGCTCGATCCCGGACTTCGCGCTGACCAGAGGCAATGGAGAACCGTTGTACACCTTGGTCAATCCGGTCGACGACGCCCTGATGAAGATCACCCACGTGCTCCGGGGGGAAGACCTGCTGCCGTCGACGCCACGGCAGTTGGCGCTCTATGCCGCTCTCGTGAGGCTCGGCATCGCCGACGCCACACCCCGCTTCGCCCACCTCCCGCCGGTCCTGGGGGACGGGAACAAGAAGCTGTCCAAGCGCGACCCGCAGTCGAATCTGTTCCTGCACCGAGAGCGTGGCTTCATCCCAGAGGGCCTTCTCAACTACCTTGCGCTGCTGGGCTGGTCGATCGCCGACGACCGCGACGTCTTCAGCATCGAGGAGATGGTGGCGGCGTTCGACGTCGTCGATGTGAACTCCAATCCCGCACGGTTCGACCAGAAGAAGGCGGATGCGCTCAACGCTGAGCACATCCGGCTGCTCGACGCGGCGGAGTTCACCCGTCGCCTCGACGAATACTTCCGCTCGCACGGCTACGACACCGGGCTCGACCCGACAGCGTTCGCCGAAGCGGCCGCACTGGTGCAGACGCGCATCGTGGTGCTCGGTGATGCCTGGGGGTTGTTGAAATTCCTCAACGACGACGTGTTCGCGCTGGACGAGAAGTCCGCGGGCAAGGAGCTGCGGCCGGAAGCCGTGCCTGTGCTCGACGCTGCGCTGCGCGCGCTCGAGGTGCTGGAGGTGTGGAGAAGCCCGCAGATCGAGGAGGCGCTCAAGACCGCTCTGATCGACGGGCTCGAACTCAAGCCGCGCAAGGCGTTCGGGCCGGTGCGCGTGGCGGTGACTGGCTCCTCGGTGAGCCCACCGCTGTACGAATCGCTGGAACTGTTGGGGCGGGACCGCGCGCTGGCCCGGTTGCGTGCCGGCCGAGCCCACGCCGAGGCGACGGTCTGACCGGGGTCGAAGTGGGGGTGGAAAAACCACTCCGAAATCTTTGGTAGTCTGCTCGTCGGCCCGACAGACGGCGCAGCGCGGCACCACCGCGGGGCGCTGGGGTCAAAAGAAAGCCTGTGACCTGCGGTGATGGGCTGCCAATGGGGTATGGTGTAATTGGCAACACAGCTGATTCTGGTTCAGCCATTCTAGGTTCGAGTCCTGGTACCCCAGCCAATGAGCGGATTAGGTCAGCGCTGTGTCCCTCAGCTATGCTGACCGTCCGTAAACAGTTCTAGCCCCCGTCGTCTAGCGGCCTAGGACGCCGCCCTCTCACGGCGGTAGCGTGGGTTCGAATCCCATCGGGGGTACATCTGCTCGCAGGTCCTGGTGACCTGCGAGCTTTTTCGTTCTACAGCCGTCGGGTGAGGGCGTCAGCGGCGGCCACCAGGTCGGCCGCCCACCGCGCCCCCGGGCGTCTGCCCATCCGGTCGATCGGCCCGGACACCGACACCGCGGCGATCACCGCGCCGCGTCCGTCGCGAACCGGCGCTGAGACGCTGGCCACCCCGGGTTCCCGTTCCGCCGCGCTCTGCGCCCAGCCGCGCTTGCGCACCTCGGCCAGCGCTCGGTCGGTGAACGCCGCGCTGGCCAGCACGCTGCGCTGGGTGGCCGCGTCGGCGTAGGCGAGCAGCACCTTGGCGCCCGACCCGGCCGTCATCGGCAGGCGCGTGCCGACCGGCACCGTATCCCGAAGACCTGCAGGGGGTTCGAGCGCCGCGACGCAGATGCGTGCTGTCCCGTCTCGGCGGTAGAGCTGCACGCTCTCACCGGTGAGTTCGCGCAGGCGCGGGAGCACCACGGCGCCGGCCGACACCAGCGGATCGCGGACGTGGCTGCCCAGTTCGGCAAGGGCGGGCCCGAGGCGCCACAGTCCGTCCGCGTCTCGGGCGAGCAGCCGGTGTGTTTCCAGTCCGACGGCGAGCCGGTGCGCGGTGGCGCGGGGGAGGGCCGTGCGATCACACAGATCGGCGAGGCCGCACGGAGACTCGGCGACCGCGTGGAGGACGGTCACCGCTTTGTCGAGCACGCCGATACCGCTATCCTGTCTCACAAGGAGATACTAGCTTCCCAGATTGTGAGATGGCTAATGGACAGCTCGAACAAGCCGCGGACTCTCGCCGAGAAGGTGTGGAGCGATCACGTCGTCGTCGCAGGCGCCGGTGAGGGCGACGCCCGGGAACCGGACCTCATCTACATCGATCTGCATCTGGTTCACGAGGTCACCAGTCCTCAGGCGTTCGACGGCCTGCGCTTGGCAGGTCGGCCCGTGCGGCGGCCCGACCTGACGATCGCCACCGAGGACCACAACGTGCCCACCGTCGACATCGACAAGCCGATCGCCGACCCGGTGTCCAGGACCCAGGTGGAGACGTTGCGCCGCAACTGCGCCGAATTCGGCGTGCGGCTGCACCCGATGGGAGATGCCGAACAGGGCATCGTCCACATCATCGGACCGCAGTTGGGTCTCACACAGCCCGGTATGACGGTGGTGTGCGGGGACAGTCACACCTCCACCCACGGCGCGTTCGGCGCGTTGGCCATGGGTATCGGGACGTCGGAGGTCGAACACGTGCTGGCCACCCAGACGCTTCCGCTGCGGCCGTTCAAGACAATGGCCGTCAACGTCGACGGCCAGTTGCCGCCGGGCGTCAGCGCCAAGGACATCATCCTGGCGGTGATCGCAGAGATCGGCACCGGCGGTGGACAGGGACATGTCATCGAATACCGCGGCAGCGCCATCGAATCGCTGTCGATGGAGGGCCGGATGACGATCTGCAACATGAGCATCGAGGCGGGGGCGCGAGCCGGCATGGTGGCGCCCGATGAGACCACGTTCGCCTTTCTGAAGGGCCGTCAGCACGCGCCCACCGGCGCCGCGTGGGACGAGGCGGTCGCCGCATGGAGCCGGCTGCGCACCGACGAGGGCGCCGAATTCGACACCGAGGTGCACATCGACGCCTCGACGCTGAGCCCGTTCGTCACCTGGGGCACCAATCCCGGTCAGGGGGTGCCGTTGGCCGGTGCGGTGCCCGATCCAGAAGCGATGTTCGACGACGGCCAGCGGGAGACCGCCGAAAAGGCGTTGGAGTACATGGGTCTCGAGGCGGGTACCCCGATGCGCGACATCGCCGTCGACGCCGTGTTCGTCGGCAGTTGCACCAACGGCCGGATCGAGGATCTGCGCGTGGTGGCCGATGTGCTGCGCGGACGTTCGGTTGCCGAGGGGGTCCGCATGCTGATCGTGCCCGGCTCGATGCGGGTGCGCGCGCAGGCCGAATCCGAGGGCCTCGGTGAGATCTTCACCGCAGCAGGGGCGCAGTGGCGCCAGGCGGGCTGCTCGATGTGCCTGGGCATGAACCCCGATCAGCTCGCCCCCGGTGAACGGTGCGCGTCGACGTCGAACCGCAATTTCGAGGGCAGGCAAGGCAAAGGCGGTCGCACACACCTGGTGTCGCCGGCGGTCGCCGCCGCGACCGCCGTGCGCGGCACCCTGTCGTCCCCGGCCGATCTGATCCCCGCGACCACCCACTGAAGACGGAGACCACTGCGATGGAAGCCTTCACCACCCACACCGGAATCGGCGTGCCGCTGCGCCGCACCAATGTCGACACCGACCAGATCATCCCGGCGGTCTATCTGAAACGTGTGACTCGCACCGGATTCGAGGACGGTCTGTTCGCCGCCTGGCGCACCGATCCGTCGTTCGTGCTCAATCAATCGCCGTTCGACCGCGGTTCGGTTCTGGTGGCGGGGCCTGATTTCGGCACCGGGTCGTCGCGCGAGCATGCGGTCTGGGCGCTGATGGACTTCGGCTTCCGGGTGGTCATCTCGTCACGATTCGCCGATATTTTCCGGGGCAACGCCGGTAAGGCCGGACTCCTGGCGGCCGAAGTCGCACAAGACGATGTGGAATTGTTGTGGAAGATCATCGAGCAGAATCCGGGGACGGAAATCACTGTCAATCTTCAAGATCGGACCATCACCGCGGAAACGATGGTGGTGCCGTTCAAGATTGATGACTACACGGCATGGCGCCTACTCGAAGGACTCGACGATATAGGCCTTACGCTGCGGAAACTCGATCAGATCGAGGAATACGAGGCGCACCGTCCGGAGTGGAAACCGCGGACTCTGGCGACCTGATCTCTCGCCCGCGGGCGGCGAAATAACTGCTCTGCAATCCGCTTTTGCGGCCGCCCGGCAGGACACAAAGGGGGCCAAGCGGATTGAAAAAAGTTCGCTGACTCGGCCTGAAATTGCGCGTGGCTCTTGGAAATCAGCGGCCATTGGGTTTACCGTGTCCTCTAGTCGGTCCAAGGAGGACCACAGTTCCCGGAGGTTTTGCATGAACAAGGCAGAGCTCATCGACGTACTCACGGAGAAATTGGGCTCGGATCGTCGGCAAGCAACGGCCGCGGTGGAGAACGTCGTCGACACCATCGTGCGCGCCGTGCACAAAGGTGACAGCGTCACCATCACCGGCTTCGGCGTCTTCGAGCAGCGCCGCCGCGCCGCCCGCGTGGCGCGCAACCCGCGCACGGGTGAGACGGTGAAGGTCAAGCCCACGTCCGTTCCGGCGTTCCGCCCCGGCGCTCAGTTCAAAGCCGTTGTCTCGGGCGCACAGAAGCTTCCGGCCGAAGGCCCCGCCGTCAAGCGCGGCGTGACCGCGTCCAGCACCGCCCGCAAGGCCGCGAAGAAGGCTCCGGCCAAGAAGGCTGCGACCAAGGCTCCGGCGAAGAAGGCTGCGACCAAGGCTCCCGCGAAGAAGGCTGCGACCAAGGCTCCGGCGAAGAAGGCTGCGACCAAGGCTCCGGCGAAGAAGGCTGCGACCAAGGCTCCGGCCAAGAAGGCTGCGACCAAGGCTCCGGCGAAGAAGGCTGCGACCAAGGCTCCCGCGAAGAAGGCTGCGACCAAGGCTCCGGCGAAGAAGGCCGCGACCAAGGCTCCGGCCAAGAAGGCCGCACCGGCGAAGAAGGCTCCGGCCAAGAAGGCGCCGGCCAAGCGCGGTCGCAAGTAACCAGTTTCACCGTAGTTTCACCGATGACGCCGTGGGCCTGCGCCCACGGCGTCGTCGTGTGTCCGGCTAGTGGGACGACAGCGGTGAGCTGATGTGGTCGGCGCTGACCAGCCGCCCCTCGGCGAGGGTGAGCACCCAGGTGCTGCCCTTGCGGTTGCGGGATTTGTCGGGCCTGACCCCGTCCCGCTCGCACCACCACGCGATCAGATCGGGAATGACCTCGCCCTGCGTACAGATCACGGGGTGTGAGGCCGTTTCGGCGATCTCGAGGACACGCTGGCGGCCCCGCTTCGGCTTCTCCGCGTATGCCTCTGCGGTCAAACTGGTTTCGGTGGCAATCGGCACCCCCAGCTCCTCGGCGAGTGGGTCGAGGGTCTGGCGGCAGCGGACGCGGTCGGCGGCGAACAACTCGCCGGCCCCGAACGCCAGCAGCAGGTCCACCAGTGATTCGGCCTGTGCACGGCCGTGCTTGTCCAGGGGACGCTCACGGTCATCTCCGGAGTACCGCTTCTTGCTGCCGGCGGTGGCGTGCCGCACGATCAGCACCGTGGTGGTGTCCACCGGCAACTTGCCGAACCGGCGCAGCACCTTTCGATCCAGCGCGTAGTCGACCTGGGTCATCGCCTGTTCGAGGGGAAGCCACTTCAGTTCGTCCACCTCGTCATTGGGCGCGAACTCGCCTCTGATGCTGCGGGCCACCCAGTACCGGACCTTCTTCGGGACGCCGTCGACGGGGTAGCTCACTGACGTCAGACGGCGCCCCAGGTGCGCGCGGAAACCGGTCTCCTCCTCGATTTCTCGCACCGCAGCGACAGGCTCTGTCTCCCCGCGCTCCAATTTCCCCTTGGGTAGGGACCAGTCGTCATAACGTGGCCGGTGGACCACGGCGATCTCCGGTACGCCCGTGGTTTCCTGCGGTCGCCACAGCACCGCGCCGGCGGCGAGAATGGGTTCGGTTTTCACAGCCCTGCGCGCCTGCTCTGCTCGGTCGGCTGATTACGGATGGCGGTGGCTTTCCATCAACGACACCTGGTGGTCCCGCACGGTCTGTCCCTCCTGAGGCAATGCCGTCCATTTCCCGTCGGCACCGAGTTCCCAGCAGCGAGTCCGCGGATCCAAGGCTGATTCGAAGATGTCGCCGAGCGCTCCGGTCAACCGCGGATCCTTGACCTGGGCCATGACCTCGACGCGGCGGTCGAGATTACGATGCATCATGTCGGCGCTGCCGATCCAGTACTCGTCGATGGCGCGGAAATGAATGATCCGTGAATGCTCGAGGAAGCGACCGAGGATCGAGCGCACCACGATGTTCTCGGAGAATCCCTCGCCGCCGGGCCGCAGCGCACAGATGCCACGCACCACCACCTCGACTCGCACGCCTGCCTGCGAGGCCCGGTAGAGCGCGTCGATCACCTGTTCGTCGACCAAGGCATTGGCCTTCAATCGAATCCGACCCTCGGCACCGTCGCGGGTGGCGGCGATCTCACGGTCGATGCGCTCGATGATGCCGCGGCGCACCCCGTAGGGAGCGACGAGCAGATTGCGGTAGGACTCCTTGCGGGAGTACCCGGTGAGCGAGTTGAACAGGTCGGTGAGATCGGCCCCGATATCCGGTGCGGCGGTCAACAGGCCGACGTCCTCGTACAGCCGTGCCGTCTTCGGGTTGTAGTTGCCGGTGCCGATATGGCAGTACCGGCGGATCATCGACCCTTCGCGCCGCACCACCAGACAGGTCTTGCAGTGGGTCTTGAGACCGATGAGGCCGTACACGACGTGCACGCCGGCTTGTTCGAGGGCACGCGCCCATTTGATGTTGGCCTGTTCGTCGAACCGGGCCTTGATCTCGACCAGCGCTACGACCTGCTTGCCCGCCTCGGCGGCGTCGATCAATGCGTTGACGATCGGAGAGTCGCCCGAGGTGCGGTAGAGCGTCTGCTTGATCGCCAGAACGTTGGGGTCCGCGGCGGCCTGCTCGATGAAGCGTTGCACCGTGGTCGAGAACGAGTCGTAGGGATGGTGGACCAGCACGTCGCCGTCGCGCAGCGTCGAGAAGATGCTCTTGGGTGTTTCGCGTTCTCCGAACGCCGGTGGAGTCGCCGGTACGAACGGACGGTCCTTGAGTGCAGGCCGGTCCACGCCGTACACCTGCCACAGCGACGAGAGGTCCAGCAGCCCGGGCACTTCCACGACGTCGCCGGGAGCCACGTCGAGTTCGCGCAGCAGCAGCTCCAGCATGCCGTCGGTCATGTCGTCGGAGACCTCGAGCCGGACCGGCGAGCCGAACCGACGCCGTGCCAGCTCACGCTCGAGGGCCTTGAGCAGATCCTCGTCGCGGTCTTCCTCCACCTCGAAATCGGCGTTGCGGGTGATCCGGAAGGCGTGGTGCTCGACGATTTCCAGGCCGGGGAACAGCACTGGCAGGAACGCGGCGATGAGCTCTTCCATCGGGAGGAAGCGGGCGACATCGGAGGTGCCCTCGCGAGCGGCCAACTCGACGAAGCGGTCCACGTTGTCGGGCACCTTGATTCGCGCGAAGTGCTGTCCGCCGTCGGGGTGTTTGACGGTGATGGCGAGATTGAGGCTCAGACCGCTGACGAAGGGGAAGGGGTGCGCGGGATCGACGGCGAGTGGGGTCAGGACTGGGAACACCTGCTCGTGAAAGTACGTGGAGAGTCGGCTGCGTTCGTCATCGTCGAGTTCGGACCAGGTGACGATCACGATGCCCTCGTCGGCCAGCGCGGGGCGCACCGCGTCGAGGAAGACGTGCGCGTGCCGGCTCGCGAGTTGCTGGGTGCGTTCACTGATTCGGCGCAGCTGCTCGCGCGGCGACAGGCCGTCTGCGGAGCGGACGGACAGCCCCATCTCGTCGCGACGTTTGAGGCCGGCGACGCGGACCATGTAGAACTCGTCGAGGTTGGAGGCGAAGATCGCCAGGAACTTCGCGCGTTCCAACAGGGGGAGCGACGGATCGGCGGCTAGCGCCAGGACACGGGCGTTGAAGTCGAGCCAGCTCAACTCCCGGTTCAGATAACGGTCTTCGGGAAGCGGATTGTCGACCGTGGGGGCCGTCGCGGCGGGCGGGGCCTCCGGCGCGGTGTCGGGAACTGCCGCCACCGTGCTTTCCGAGGATGCGTCCGCGGTGGTGTCCGCGGGGTCCGGTCGGGTCTGCGCTTCGGTCATGCCCCGATGATTCCCTATGGACGGGTGCCGCGGCTAGCAGAGCGGCTCCGCCCGGGGCGACAGCTCAGCGCAATGCGCCGATCACCTGCGACGTCGCGGAGCCGACCCCGAGATGGCGAGCGTCGGAGAGGTCCTGTGCGGTGTCGATGTCACATCGCAATCCCGGCCAGTCGCCGGTCAGTTCGATAGCACCCGAACGGCGATGCCGGGCGGCCGATTCAGCACCGAACAGCGGATGCAGTGGCACGCCGAACGCGAACAGTGCGGCGGTGCCGCTGCCGTGCCGGTCGGCTACGAAGCTGCGCGGATGTAGGCTCGCAGCGCTGATCGCCTGGGCCAGTTCGAAGCTGCGTAGTGCGGGCAGATCACCTTGCAGGGCAAGCACATTGGTGGCCTCGCGGCGTGCCATCGCCTCACCGGCGGCCAAGGCGTGGTTCAGTGGATCGCGATGGCCGGCCGGCGTCGGATCGTCGAGGGCCAGCGCGCCCAGGCGGCCGGCTGCGGCCGCCGCGTCGGCGTCGGGGGTCACCACGATGACCGACCGCACCGCGCGGACGGCCGTCGCCGCGGCAATGGTGTCTTCGAGCATGGCGAGCACGACACCGCCGCGGATCGCCGGCGAGAACGCCGGTGCCAGCCGCGTCTTGGCCGCCGTGAGCCGCTTGACCGCGATCACCACGCTGACGCCCGGGTCCGGTGTTCGGTCCCGGGCGGCCGCAGAGGTGTCCATGCCGCTCACGAGCGTCATCCTGCCAGCAGTTATTCCCGGACTAGTCTTGGAGCCGTGGTCGAGGCGGCGGTGATGGGTGCGGGAGCGTGGGGGACAGCGCTGGCGAAGGTGCTGGCCGATGCCGGCAACGGGGTGCGGTTGTGGGCGCGCAATCCGCAGCGAGCCGACGAAATCAACCGGACGCAGCGCAACCCCGGATATGTCGACGTCGCGCTACCTGCGTCGATCCATGCGACCGGCGATTACGCCGAAGCGCTCGACGGCGCCTGCACCGTGCTGCTCGCGGTGCCGTCACAGACGCTGCGCGCCAACCTGACCGAGTGGACGCCGTGCCTCGGCGCGGACACCACACTGGTCAGCCTCGCCAAGGGCATCGAATTGGACACCCTGATGCGCATGAGTCAGGTCGTGGTGCAGGTGACGGGCGCCGACGCCGCCCGCGTCGCGGTGGTGAGCGGCCCGAACCTGGCCAGTGAGATCGCTGCCGAACAACCCGCGGCGACCGTGATCGCATGCAGCGACTCTGGCCGAGCGGTCGCATTGCAGCGGGCGCTGGCCACCGGCTATTTCCGGCCGTACACCAACGCCGATGTGATCGGCGCCGAGATCGGCGGAGCGTGCAAGAACGTGATCGCCCTGGCCGCGGGCATGGCCGCAGGCGCAGGCCTGGGGGAGAACACCGCAGCGGCCATCATCACCCGCGGGCTGGCCGAGATCATGCGGCTGGGAATTGCCTTGGGCGCCAAACCTGCAACGCTGGCCGGGCTGGCGGGCATCGGAGATCTCGTCGCCACGTGCATGTCACCGCATTCGCGCAATCGGTCCTTCGGGGAGCGGCTGGGACAGGGCGGCACGATGGAAGCCGCGCTGGCTGCCACCGGCGGCCATGTCGCCGAGGGGGTGACCTCGTGTCAATCGGTGCTGGCGCTGTCGGCGAGCTACGACGTCGAGATGCCGTTGACCGAAGCCGTACACGGGGTGTGCCACAAGGGCCTGTCGGTCGTCGACGCGGTGGCGCTGCTGCTCGGCCGCTCCACGAAGCCGGAGTGAGCGATGATGTACGGGGATTCCACGCGAAGCTTGAAAGCTGTTGCTGCCGAGCATGTTCCAGGTGAGCCGGTGGGTCCGGTGCCGGTGCCGGCCGCGGCGTATCACCTCGGCGCCGACGAGGACGACGCACTGGACAGCTACGGCCGGCGGCACAACCCGACGTGGCGGCACCTAGAATCCGCGCTGGCGCAGCTCGAAGGGGCCGCCGCGGCGGTGACGTTCGGCTCGGGCATGGCGGCGATCACCTCGCTGCTGCGGGTGGTGACCGAACCCGGCACCACGCTGGTCGTCCCCGCCGACGGCTACTACCAGGTCCGCGCCTATGCCACCGAGTACCTCGCCCCTCGCGGCGTGTGCGTGGTGGCGGCCCGGTGCGACGAGATGTGCGATGCGGCACGCGACGCCGATGTGGTGCTTGCCGAGACACCGTCCAATCCTGGGCTCGATGTGGTGGATCTGCACCGACTGTCGATGCAGTGCCGACCGCGCGGCGCCTTGCTCATCGTCGACAACACGACCGCGACGCCGCTGGGGCAGCAGCCGCTGTCGCTGGGCGCTGACCTCGTGGTGGCCAGCGCCACCAAGGCCCTGGCCGGACATCACGATCTGCTCGCCGGATACGTCGCGGGCAACCGCGCCGACGTGATGGACCGGCTGCAGCGCGAACGGCTGCTCGCCGGACCCGTCCTCGGCGCCTTCGAGGCGTGGTTGGTGCTGCGCGGTCTCGGCACCCTCGGGCTGCGGTTCGAACGACAATGCCAGAACGCCGCGGCGCTGGCATTGATGCTGCGTTCGCACCCCGCGGTGGCCGCCGTGCGGTATCCCGGCCTCCCCGACGACGCGTCCCATGCGGTGGCGGCCCGGCAGATGCGGCGCTTCGGCGGGCTCGTTTCCGTGGAACTCACCGATGCCGACGCGGTGCACGCGCTGGTCCGCCGCAGTGCGCTGCTGGTCGGTGCCACCAGTTTCGGCGGCGTGCACACCTCGGTCGACCGTCGGGCGCGCTGGGGCGATCCGGTGCCGCCCGGGTTCGCCCGCATCTCGTGCGGAATCGAGGACACCGACGACCTGCTGGCCGATATCGAGTCGGCTCTCGGCGGGGACGGCCGGTAGCCTCTCCAGACTGTGACTGCCCGCACCCGCGTTGCCGTCGTCTATGGCGGACGGAGTTCAGAGCACGCGATCTCGTGTGTCTCCGCAGGCAGCATCCTGCGCAATCTCGACCCGCAGCGGTTCGAGGTGGTCGCCGTCGGGATCACCCCGCACGGCTCGTGGGTGCTCGGCGACGGCCGCCCCGAGGCGCTGGCCATCACCGACGGCACGCTGCCCGGCGTCAGCGAGGCCTCCGGAACCGCGCTCGCGCTGTCGCCGGATCCGGCCCGGCGCGGACAGCTGGTCTCGATGGGCGAGGCCGCCGGTGAGGTGCTGGCCTCGGTCGACGTGGTGTTCCCGGTTCTACACGGCCCCTACGGCGAGGACGGCACCATCCAGGGCCTGCTCGAACTGGCCGGCGTGCCCTACGTGGGTGCGGGCGTGCTGGCCAGTGCGGTGGGCATGGACAAGGAGTTCACCAAGAAGCTGTTGGCCGCCGCCGCGCTGCCGATCGGCGATCAGGTCGTGCTGCGCCCCCGGGATGCCACCGTGTCGCTGTCAGATCGCGAACGCCTCGGGCTGCCGGTCTTCGTCAAACCCGCCCGCGGCGGGTCATCGATCGGAGTCAGCCGCGTCACCGCGTGGGATCTGCTGCCGTCGGCGATCGAGCTGGCACGGCGCCACGATCCGAAGGTGATCGTCGAGGCCGCCGTCGTGGGCCGCGAACTCGAGTGCGGTGTGCTCGAATTCCCCGACGGCCGCCTCGAGGCCAGCACCGTCGGCGAGATCCGCGTCGCGGGGGTGCGCGGTCGCGACGACGGGTTCTACGACTTCGAGACCAAATACCTCGACGACGCGGCCGAACTCGACGTCCCGGCAAAGGTCGACGACGACATCGCCGAGGAGATCCGCGCCCTGTCCATCCGGGCCTTCCAGGCCATCGACTGCCAGGGTCTGGCCCGCGTCGACTTCTTCCTCACCGAGGACGGCCCGGTGATCAACGAGATCAACACGATGCCCGGCTTCACCACCATTTCGATGTATCCCCGCATGTGGGCGGCCAGCGGCATCGATTACCCGAGTCTGCTCGCGACGATGGTCGACACCGCCGTCGCCCGCGGCACCGGCCTGCGGTAGGAGCTAGGCCGCAGGGCCGGGGTCGACAGGCCGGGCCGCCAACACCTGCGCCACCGTCGTCGACACCGTCTGAATGGCATCGGGGCCCGACCCCGGCGGCAGAGTCAGCGCCACGTAGACCGGCCGGTCCACCGCGAACCAGGTGGCCCGGTCGGCCTCACCCGAATCCTGCACCCGGAACCACGACACCAGATCGACAACAGTCACCGGCGCCCCTACCACGAAATCGGCGGGGCGCTCCACCCCGCAGCGCAGCACCAGCGGTTCCCCACCGTCGGCGCCCTGCCATGCCACCGCCCCCACAGGTGCCGGTTCGACCAGCGGCGCGCGCCGGAAGTCGCCGAGGCGTTCGGGTAACGCCTCGACCAGCCGGGCACATTCGGAGCTGTCTGCGCGCGGCGCAGGCACCGCCGAGACCGCGACGGGCGCCGGGCCGCGCTGGCGCTGAGCGACGGCGGCCACCACCAGGATCGCGGTCACCGCGCCGACGGCCAGCACGATCGCCGTGATGAGAACAGCGCGGGGCGGTCCGTCGCTGGCGCTGGTCATGGCGCCACTCTACGGGTGGGCCACCTCGACTTTCGGGCCGGCGATCGGACACGTCAACGTGCGGGTGATACCCGAGACCTGCTGCACGGCAGGCACCACGGCGGACTTCAGTTCGGCAAGCGTCGGGGCCCCTGCGCGCACGACGACGTCGTAGGGCCCCGTCACCGACTCCGACGACAACACCCCGGGGAGGCCGGCGAGTTGTTTGGCGACGATCTCGGCGCGACCGACCTCGGTCTGGATGAGCACGAAAGCCTCGACCACGCCGCGATCCCTCCGTTCGACTGCACATTTCCCTGCTGAGGCACCTGCTTACACTTTGCAGGGACGACTTCGCAGGGACCCAAACGTACCGCAGGTGAGCCGAGCGTTCAGGCCACGAGCGTGAGTCAGGAGAGCAGGAATGGTCGACGACACGCTCGCCGGCGCCGGTGAGTTCGCCGTCATCGATCGCCTGGTCGCCGGACGGCGACAGCCGCCGTTCGTCGTCGTGGGGCCGGGCGATGACGCGGCCGTCCTCGCCACCGAAGGCCCCACCGCGGTCAGCACCGACATGCTGGTCGAGGGCAGGCATTTTCGGCTGGACTGGTCGAGTCCGCACGATGTGGGCCGGAAAGCCATCGCGCAGAACGCTTCTGACATCGAGGCCATGGGCGGTCGGGCCACCGCCTTCGTCGTCGGCTACGGCGCACCCGGTGGCACAGAGACCGCACACGCGGTGGCATTGGCCGACGGGCTGTGGGAGGAGGCGGCGCGCCTCGGCGCCGGCATCGTCGGCGGTGACATGGTGGCCGCCCCGCAATGGGTCGTCTCTGTCACCGTGCTGGGCGACCTCGGTGGGCGCCCACCGGTGCTGCGCAGCGGGGCCAGACCCGGCGACGTCGTCGCGGTGGTGGGTCAGCTCGGCTGGTCAGCTGCGGGATATGCCCTGTGGCAGAACGGAATCGACGGTTTCGCCGCGTTGCGCCGTCGGCACCTGGTGCCGGAGCCGCCCTACGGGCAGGGCGGAGTCGCAGCCCGGGCTGGAGCGACCGCGATGACCGATGTCTCCGACGGCCTGCTCGCCGATCTCGGGCACATCGCGGCGGCCTCGGGCGTGCACATCGACCTGGCGGTCGCGCAGGTGCGCGCCGATCTCGGGGAGCTCGCCCCGGCCGCACGAGCCGTCGGCGCCGATGCCAGGGACTGGGTGTTCGGCGGTGGCGAAGATCACGCGCTCGCGGCGACCTTCCCGGGCGACGCGCCCCCGGGGTGGCGGATGATCGGACACGTCCGGGGCCCGGATTCGGGCGTCGACGCAGGCGCGGTCACCATCGACGGCGCCGCATGGTCGGGCAGCGCGGGCTGGCAGTCGTACTGATCGACCAGGGCGCTAAGTTGACCTGTCGTGACAGCACGCCCTCTGCCGGAATTGATCGACCAGTCCTGGGCGAGCGCCCTGGCACCGGTGCAGCCCCGCGTCGCCGAGATGGGGGAGTTCCTGCGCGCCGAGCTGGCCGCCGGACACCGCTATCTGCCGACCGGTGCGCAGGTGTTGCGGGCGTTCACCTATCCCTTCGACGACGTGCGCGTCCTCATCGTCGGACAGGATCCGTACCCGACGCCCGGGCATGCGGTCGGGCTCAGTTTCTCGGTGGGTGCCGACGTGCGGCCCCTGCCCCGCAGCCTGGCCAACATCTACACCGAGTACCAACAGGACCTGGGCTACCCGGCGCCTACCAGCGGTGACCTGACCCCGTGGTCCGAGCAGGGCGTCATGCTGCTGAACCGGGTGTTGACCGTGCGGCCCGGCACGCCGGCCTCGCACCGCGGCAAAGGTTGGGAAGCCGTCACCGAATGCGCCATCCGGGCACTGGTCGCGCGGCGCCGGCCATTGGTGGCGATCCTGTGGGGTCGCGACGCCGCGACGCTGCGGCCGATGCTCGCCGACACGGCCATCATCGAATCGGCGCACCCGTCGCCGCTGTCCGCGTCGCGAGGGTTCTTCGGGTCACGACCGTTCAGTCGCGCCAACGAGCTACTGGCACAGATGGGTGCCGAACCGGTGGACTGGCGCCTGCCCTAGGCGTCGCGCCCCTGTCAGGGCGCCGGACTGAGGGTCACGTCCGGGAGACTCGGAGACGGGAGATCGACGCTTGGAGACGGGATCTCGATGGTGTTGTCGCCATCGGTGGTCTCAGTGCTCTCAGTGCTCTCGGTGGTCTCGGTGGTGGGCGCGACCGTGCTCTCGTTGTCGTTCGAGCTGTCGTCGCCGCAGGCGGTCAGCAACCATCCCGCGGTCATGGCCGCCGCAGCGGCGAGCAGAGCGGACCGGGCTGTTCCGGCGTGCATCATCGGCAATCGTCCCTTCCTGGTCGGGCTGTGTGCCCGTCCTGGAAGAGGCGGCTACCCGGACAGGCAGCCGCAAAACGATCGCGAAGTGATCAGCCGCGCGTGACCTTGCCTGCCTTCAGGCAGGACGTGCAGACGTTGACCCGCTGCTTGTTCCCACCCGGGCGGGCCACCGCGCGCACGGACTGGATGTTGGGATTCCACCGGCGGCTCGTCCGGCGATGGGAGTGCGACACCGACTTACCGAAGCCGGGGCCCTTCCCGCAGATATCGCACACGGCAGCCATAGTGAGAACTCCTCATAAGTCAGCGCTTGGGGGTCGACAACGCAAACGGGTGACCCGACAACCCGATCAGACTACCGGGCCGGCCCGGGGTTCGCCAAAACGCGTCGACAGGTTGTCAACAGGGCTGACCTCGTATCTCTTGCATGTCCGACGCAATGGCTAGGCTGACGCCGGCGGCGAAGCGCCCACGCGTGCGGAGGTGAGGATGTCGGCTCGGCGGCTCGATGCGTCGACGCTGCGGCGCTGGGCCCACACGGCGGTGTCGGACCTGATCAGCCACACCGACGAGATCAACGCCCTCAACGTCTTCCCGGTCGCCGACGCCGACACCGGCACCAACATGCTGTTCACGATGCGCGCGGCATGGGCGCAGGCGGATGCCTGCGCGGCCGGCGACGACGTCACCGCGGTGGCGTCCGCGCTCGCCGACGGGGCGCTGCGCGGGGCGCGCGGTAATTCCGGGGTCATCCTGTCGCAGATCCTGCGCGCGCTCGCCGACGTCGCGGCGGCCGCCGCCGAGGACCGCGTCATCGCCGACATCGACGGTGCGCTGCTGGCCGCTGCGCTGCGCCACGCCGTCACGCTCGTCGTCACCTCGATGGGCGACGCCGTCCCCGGCACGATCACCTCGGTTCTCCAGGACGCCGCCGCAGCCGCCTCTCACGAAGTCGATGAGCAGACCACCTCCGAGGTCGCCGCGGTGGTGGAGGCCGCCGCGGGGGCCGCCGCCGCCGCGCTGGACCGCACCCCGACCCAACTCGACGTGCTCGCCGACGCCGGCGTCGTCGATGCCGGCGGCCGCGGCCTGCTCGTGCTTCTCGATGCGCTGTGCACCACGCTCACCGGGCATGCGCAGCCCCGGCCGCGCTACCGGCCCGACCCCGCCCGCGCGCCCGCGCAGGCTCCCGCCGCACCGACCCCGCGGTTCGAGGTGATGTATCTGCTCAGCGGTGTCGAGCAGGCGGGCATCGAGATGTTGCGCGCACGACTGGACGATCTCGGCGAGTCCGTCGCGATCGCCGCCTCCGGGGAGGCAGGGCGGTACTCGGTGCATGTCCACGTCGACGACGCGGGCGCCGCCGTCGAAGCCGCGTTGCAGGTCGGCACCCCGAGCCGCATCCGGATCACGTCCCTGGCCGGGGCCGCAGACCGCCACCCGGCCGGTGGCTGGGCCCGGGAACGCGCCGTGCTGGCGGTCGTGGACGGCGATGGCGCCGAGGAACTCTTCACCAGCGAGGGGGCGCAGATCCTGCGCCCCGAACCCGGGCTGCCGGTGAGTGCGCACGAACTGCTGCACGCATTGGTGAACACCGGCGCCGGCGAGGTGATGGTGCTGCCCAACGGCTACGTCGCCGCCGAGGAACTGCTCGCGGGGTGGGCAGTGGCCTCGGACTGGGGGATCGTCATGGTTCCCGTGCCCTCTGGCTCGATGGTGCAGGGCTTGGCGGCGCTGGCCGTCCACGATCCGGGCCATCGACTCGTCGATGACGGCTACACCATGGCCAGGGCGGCCGCGGGCGCCCGTTACGGATCGGTCCGCGTGGCCGCCGAGGAAGCGCTGACGTGGGCCGGATCGTGCCGCCCCGGTGACGGATTGGGAATCACCGGCGAAGAGGTCGTCCTGGTCAGCGACAGCGTGGTGGCCGCGGGCGCGGGGCTGATCGACCTGCTGTTGGCCGCGGGCGGCGAGCTGGTGACCGTGCTCACCGGCTCCGGCGTGGCGCCCGACGTCGCCGACGCCTTGGCCGATCACGTCCGGCGCGAACACCCGGGTACCGAGATGGTGAGCTTCCACACCGGCCACGGCGGCGACGCGCTGCTGATCGGAGTCGAATGACGTGGCGACACTGAGTGATCGGCTCGACTTCGTCCTGGGGCGCAAGGCTGCCGAGCCGCTCGAAGAGCATCTGGGTCTGCGGACCTGCGGCGACCTGGTGCGGTACTTCCCCCGCAAGTACAGCGATGCGATGAGCGTGCGCGACGAAGGGGAGGAACTCGACCTCGAAGAAGGTGAGCACGTCACGTTCGTCGACGTCATCACCGACGCCACTCTGCGCTACACCAACCGGCAACCCAAACGCGAATTCCTGGTCGTGACCCTGGGGCAGCGCAGACCCAAGGTCACCGCCACGTTCTTCAACGTCAAGTACCTCAAACACACTCTGGTGAAGGGCGCCAAGGTGATGCTGTCCGGCGAGGTCGGCTACTTCCGCGGCGTCATGCAGCTCACCCATCCGGCGTTTCTGATCCTGCGCGACGACGGCACCACCAAGGGCACCAAATCGCTGTCGACGATCGCCGACGCCGCGGGGGCGGCCGGCACCGACGTCCTCGCCGCGTTCGAGAAGGAGTTCTTCCCGATCTACCCGGCGACGGCCAAGGTGCAGACGTGGGACATCTACGCCTGCATGCGCCAGATGCTCGCCGTGCTCGACCCCGTGCCCGAGCCGCTACCGGAATGGGTTGTGCGAGAACATGATCTGATGTCCGAGGACGCCGCGCTGCGCGCCGTGCACATCTCCGAAGACGCCCAAGAACGTGAACGCGCGATCGAACGCCTGACCTACGACGAGGCGATCGGGCTGCAGTGGGGTCTGGTCGTGCGTCGGCACAGCGAGCTGAGCGGTACCGGGCCTGCCGCCGAGCCCCGCGACGACGGACTGGCTGCCGCGATGACGGCGCAGCTGCCGTTCGACCTGACTGCCGGGCAGCACGCCGTCCTCGACGTGATCTCCGCCGAATTGGCCGGCGCGCATCCGATGAATCGCATGCTGCAGGGCGAGGTCGGTTCCGGCAAAACGGTTGTCGCGCTGCTGGCGATGCTGCAGATGATCGATGCCGGCTACCAGTGCGCGCTGCTGGCGCCGACCGAGGTGCTCGCCGCCCAGCACGCCCAGTCGATCCGCGCCATGCTGGGGCCGCTGGCGATGGCAGGCCAGCTCGGCGGCACCGAGCACGCCACCGGTGTGACGCTGCTGACCGGTTCGATGTCTGCGCAGCAGAAGCGGGACGCGCGCCGGGAGGTGGCCAGCGGTGCCGCCGGCATCGTGATCGGTACGCATGCGCTGCTCCAAGATGCTGTCGAGTTCGATCGCCTCGGCATGGTCGTCGTCGACGAGCAGCACAGGTTCGGGGTGGAGCAGCGAGATCGGTTGCGCGCCAAGGCTCCTGCCGGAATCACTCCGCATCTGCTGGTGATGACGGCGACGCCCATCCCCAGAACCGTGGCGCTGACGGTCTACGGAGACCTCGAGATCTCGACACTGCGGGAATTGCCCCGCGGCCGCCAGCCGATCACCACCACCGCGATCTTCGTGAACGAGAAGCCGACATGGCTGGCGCGGGCCTGGCAGCGGGTCGTCGAAGAGGTGCGCGCCGGCCGGCAGGCCTATGTCGTGGCATCGCGCATCGACGAGAACGACAAGCCGACCAAGTCCGGCGGAAAAGATGCGGCCCAAGGTGGGCCCCCGCCGGTCACGGTGGTCCAGATGTTCGAGCGGCTGAGCAACGGGCCGCTGGCGGGGTTGCGGCTGGGTTTGATGCACGGCCGGCTCGCCGCCGACGACAAGGACGCGGTGATGTCGGCGTTCCGCGCCGGCGAGATCGACGTCCTGGTCTGCACGACGGTGATCGAAGTGGGCGTCGATGTGCCCAACGCCACCGTGATGGTGGTGATGGACGCCGACCGCTTCGGCATCAGTCAGTTACACCAGCTCCGCGGCCGGATCGGCCGCGGTCAGCATCCCAGCCTGTGTCTGCTGGCCACCAACCTGCCGGAGAATTCCAAAGCGGGACAGCGCCTCAAGGCGGTGGCGGGAACGCTGGACGGATTCGCCCTCGCAGACCTCGACCTGCTCGAGCGCAGCGAAGGCGACGTATTGGGCCTGCACCAGTCCGGCCGTGCCGTCACGTTGCGCTTCCTGTCGCTGGCCCTTCACCGCGACATCATCGTGGCGGCAAGGCAATTGTGCGAGAAGGTGTTCGAGGCGGACCCGCAGGACCCCGGCATGGCGCTGCTGTCGGCACCGTTCGTCGAGGCCGACCGTGTCCAGTACCTGGACATGTCGTGAACCGCAAGCACCTGCTGTGGCTCACGGTCGCCGCCGCGCTGGCGGTCATCGTCGCCGTCCAGGTCGGCACCTCCCCGCGCGGGCCGTCGCGGTTCATCGCCCAGGCTGACATCCCGACTGTCGCACCTGGTGTCGACGTGCTGGCCGGTGTCGCCGAGATCCCGGCGCGCGTGCGCAGCCACGACTACCGCCGCGACGCCTTCGGCGAATCCTGGACCGACGACACCACGGCTCCCGGCGGGCACAACGGCTGCGACACCCGCAACGACATCCTCGACAGGGACCTCAGCGAGAAGACCTATGTGGCGATCAAGCGGTGCCCCACCGCCGTGGCCACCGGCACACTTCTGGACCCGTACACCAGCACGGTGGTGGCGTTCACCCGCGGCAACCAGATCGGCGCGGCGGTCCAGATCGACCACATCGTGCCGCTCGCGCTGGCCTGGGATCTCGGCGCGCGCGCCTGGCCGGATGACCTGCGCACCCGGTTCGCCAACGATCCGGCCAACCTGCTGGCGGTCGACGGACAGGTGAATCAGGACAAGGGCGACAAGGAGCCCGCGCTGTGGATGCCGCCGAACGCGGCGTTCCACTGTCAGTACGCGATGCAGTTCATCGCGGTCCTGCGTGGGTACCGCTTACCGGTCGACGCGCCCTCGGTGCCGGTGCTGCGTGAGGCCGCCGCGACCTGCCCGACGGGTTGAGTGCCTACCTCGAGCCGGCCGAACCCTGCCCCGACCCGGGCGGGGTGAACTGTGCCGGGCCCGTGATCGACGGGTCCCAGCCGCCCGAGGGGCCCGAGGACTCCGACCAGTCGCAGGTCCCCGAACCCCAGGCGAACGGACCCCAGCACCCGGGATCCCACGGCTGCTGCACGGGCGGCGTGGCAACCGCGGGAGCAGGCAGCGCCACGCCGACCACGGCCGCGACGGCCGCGGCAGTCACCAACAGACGTTTGGCCATGGGCGTCACCTTTCGCCGGAACACTGCATCCATTGCACCGCACGGACACCGCCTTGCGCCAGAGGATCAGGCCTCGACCAGTGACTGGCCCAGATACCCGTCGACCGGTACACCGGGCAGGATCGCGAAGGTCGCGCTCCCGACGGTGGTGATCCATGGGTTGAGTGCGTCGGCGGCGGCCAGGCGCTGCTGGACGGGAATGAACTGTCGCACCGGATCGCGCTGATAAGCGACGAACAGCAGTCCGCGCTCACCGCCGGGGTCGTCGTAGTTGTAGCCCCGGCGCAGGAAACGTTCGTCGTCGGTCCGGGCCCGGGCCAGGGCGATGTGTGCATTCGGTGGGATCACCGGAATCCCGTTCTGCATCGCAGCGAAGTCCGGTTCGTCGAACTCCTGGGTGCCCGTCAGAGGTGCTCCGGTCGCGAGTCGACGCCCCACGGCGATCTCCTTGCTCGTCCGGTCCAGCTCGTCCCAGGTGTCCATCTCCGCTCGGATCGTGCGGATCACCGCGACGGTCCCGCCGGCGAACCACTGCTGCCCGATGTTGGGGTGCCAGACGTGGCGGTCGAGTTCGGTTGCCGCACGCAGGTTCACAGTGCCGTCGACCTGACCCATCAGGTTCCGCATCGTCGTGCCGTCCGCGTCGGCGCCGCGGGCGCTCCGAAATCCGTTCTGGCGCCACCGTGGCGTCGCCACGCTGCGGACGTTCTTGAGCAGGACACGGCATGCGTGCGCGAGCGGCACCAGGTCGTCCGCGCAGATCTGAAGGAACAGGTCGCCGCCACACCGATTCTGCTGCAGGCGATCCGTGGTGAACGGCGGCAGCGGGACCACCCCGGCGGGCCGCAGGTGGGCCGCCCCGATCCGGTCGAACACCGTGGGACCCAGCCCGACCGTGACGGTCAGCCTGGCCGGCCGCAGTGCGAGCTCGGGTTCGGTGTCGGCCAACGCGGGTTCGCCCTGTGTCAATCGGGCCGCGTCGGAGGTCCACAACTTCAGCACCGCGGTGAGGGCCTCGCGCGGTGTGCGCGCCGCCCCGGGGTTCAGATCGAGGGCGATGAAGGTGGCGTGTGCTTGAGGTGCGGTGGCCACGCCGGCTTGGTGCGGACCGTGAAAGGGCTCGCGGTCACCGCCGAATTCCGGAGGGGGCGGGTGCTTTCGAACAACGTCTAGCCCCACGAAGGTGGCTCCGGTGGCCGCGGCGGCGGCGCCTCCGGCCAAGAGGCGCCGCCGATTGAGCCGCGGCCGGTCAACCATGGCCGTGCGTGCCGGGTTGATACGGCTCCTGCCCGCCGGGGAAGTCGCGCACCTGCGCGGTGACCGGCAGCGTCGAACCATCGGCGAAGCGCACCGTGACCGTGACGTCGGTGCCGGGCCGCAGCGGCTGCGTCAGGTGCATCAACATCAGATGGTCGGCACCGGGGGACAGTTCGTGCCGACCGCCGGCGGGCACCGTGAATCCGTCGGACTTCGGCTGCATCACCCCCGGACCGCCACCCTCGTGCACGACCTCGTGCAACTCGACGCGGGCCGCCGCCGGCGAGTCCGCGGCGATGATGTCGGCATCACGATCACCGGTGTTGGTGAGGACGCCGAAGACGGCGGCCATCCCGGCGTCGGAGGCACTGGCCCACTGATCGCTCACCACCACGTGCGAGGCCATGGTGTGCCCGCCCGGCGACGAGCTGCCGCAGCCACTCACCATCGCTGCCAGCACGGCGAACCAGATGATCACTGACTCACGCACGGACGTCTCCCTTCGCGCGGCGCTTCAGCAGGCTGAGGGCGAGGTCGATCACCACAAAGCCCGCCAGCGTCGCGCCCAGCAGCGGGAGGAACCAGCCCACGGCGACGGCGCAGACCACCAGGGCACCGACCGCCGCCGGGTGCATCCCGCGCAGAACGCCTCGGGCCGGCGGCCTGCCGACCGCCCACGCGGAACCGCGGGTGGGCCTGCGTTGCCACCACATCCGGTATCCACCGACGATGACGGCCAGCAGGCCGACCGCAACGCCGAGCAGCACAAGCTGATTGAGCACACCGAACAGGAAGCCCATATGTGCCCGGATGCCCCAGTCAGCCAACATCGCCATGATCGAATAGTCCCGCCAGTAATCGACGACACTGGGTACCGAGAGGTCGGTCGGGTCGACCGCGGCGGCGTTGGTCGTCCACCGGAACGGTTCGTCGATCTCCGTCACGGTGGCCGCCTGTCCGGGCTCGGCCGGCATGGTGATCTCGACAGGGGCGTGCACGCCGTGCGCCGCGGCGGCGGCCAGCACACCGGCGTAGTCGAACCCGTCGAAACCCTGTGTCGCTGTAGTCATTTCGCGATGTGCGGGGTGGTGATCGGAAGAGGACGTATCCACCTGTGGCCGTTGCCAATTCAACGCTGACCGGATCTCGGTGACGTGGCCACCCGCATACGTCGACCAGGTGATGCCGGTCGCGGAGAGGAACAGCAGCCCGCACAGCAGCCAGATGCCGGTCGCGCCGTGCCAGTTCATCGTCCGCGACCGTCCGGGCCGGCTGCGGTCCACGCGCCCGATGCGGACGGGGCGACCGCGTCGGCGGTCCTGCACGGCCCTGCCCAGCCACAGCGCTGTGCCGCCGAGCGCCACCACCCACAGCCACGAGGCCGCGATCTCACTGTAGATCCGGCCCGGTTCGCCGAGATGCAGGTGGCGGTGCAGGCCGTCGAGCCAGGTGCTGACGGGTAGGTAGCCCAGCCACGTCACCTGTTCGCCGAGCACTCGGCCGGTGCCGGGGTCGACGAACACGGTGCGCGAATGATCCTGCGGCAGGGACGGATCGGCGAACGAGACGCGCGTGGTCTCACCGTCTGACTTGGCCGGCCGGACCGCGGCGACGGTGAGATCCGGGTGATCGGCGCGGGCGCTGCGCATCTGCTCGTCGAGGGGGATAGCCGGACGCGTCTCGACGGCCAGGAGGTCGTGGTAAACGACGCGTTCGATGCTGGGCGCCAACGCGTAGAGGGCGCCGGTGAGCGCGGCGACGATCAGGAACGGTCCGACGAGGACGCCGGCGTAGAAGTGCAGGCGCACGAGGAGAGGACGCCAGCTTCGCCGGGACGGCGACGGGAGGGTAGGGGACAGGGGTTCGACGGTGTCGTCGGACAGGGTCATGACGTGCTTTCGGGGTCAGCGCGAGGACGCGCGGAAGTGTTGGGGAGATGCGCCGACGAATCAGCGCGCAACAAACACGCAGCGCACGCTGCGTATCAGTGACGAGGTGAAGAAGAGTGAGGGACCGACCGCTAACCGGCCGGCGTCAGCGCCGGCGGGGCCCGCATGCCCGTCCCGCCGATCGGCACGGGACGGGGACGCGCGATGGTCGCGCGATACCGGACGCGGGGTGCGGTTGGCCGCAACGCGCGCAGCGCGAACAGACGCAGCCAGCACAGGATGGACACGCAGACCGCGTACAGGAATTGGACAGAGGTGATCGCGGCGGCCAACAGCAG
Source organism: Actinomycetota bacterium (assembly GCA_040752555.1). Classification (GTDB taxonomy): domain Bacteria; phylum Actinomycetota; class Actinomycetes; order Mycobacteriales; family Mycobacteriaceae; genus Mycobacterium. The sequence goes on from JBFMGT010000002.1 coordinate 532,754, forward strand.
GGCGGCGCCGATGTGCGCGGCGGCCATCGACCATCCGAACGCGCCGTGGTGGTGTCCGGCCGTCATCAGCGCGAGGTGGCCACACAGTTGGGCACCGCCCAGTGCTGCCGCGGTGGTGAGGTAACCGGTGCCGTGGTCGGTTCGCGCGCATGCGGCCAGCGCACCGGCGGTGAGGCAGATCAGCAGGACGATGAGCAGCGCGGGCCCGCGCGGCACCCCGCCGCCGCCTGCGGCGTGGGCGCCCGTGGTCATCAGCGTCGAGGCGGCCCCGACCAGCGCGCCACGCAGCCGGCGAGCACGCACCGACGGCCTGGTCACGTCATGCACCCTAGCGGAGCTAGTTCCCGGAATAGGTGTCCGGATCGGGACGGAACCGGGTTCCGTCGTTGAGCCCGTTCAACGACGCCATCTGCTCGTCGCTGAGTTCGAAGCCGAAGACGTCGAAGTTGGCCTCGATGCGCTCGGGTGAGGAGGAGCGAGGGATGACGATGTTGCCCAGCTGGATGCTCCACCGGATCAGCACCTGCGCCGGCGTGCGGCCGTGGTCTTCGGCGATCGCCACCACCGCGGGATGGGTGAGCAGTCGGCCGACGCCGAGCGGTCCGTAGGCCTCTGTCGCGATGCCGTGCTCGGCGTTGACCGCGCGCAACTCGGCCTGGTTCAGCAGGGGATGCAGTTCGATCTGATTGACCGCGGGAGTGAAGAACGACAGGCTGATGATGTCGTCGAGATGGTGGGCGTGGAAGTTGCACACCCCGATCGAACGGGTGTCGCCGAGCTCCTTGGACTTCATGATGCCGCCCCAGCTGTCGATGTATTTGCCCTGTTCACCAGCCGGCCAGTGAATCAGGTAGAGGTCGACGTAGTCCAGTCCGAGCCGCTGCAGGCTGCCCTTGAGCGCGTCCTGGGCGGATTGGAAACCGAACTCTTCCGGGGACAACTTCGTGGTGACGAACAGCTCTTCGCGAGGCACCCCGGACGCGGCGATCGCCCGGCCGACCGCGGCCTCGTTGCCGTAGGCGGCGGCGGTGTCGATGAGCCGGTAGCCCGCGTCCAGCGCCGTCCGCACCGATCGCTCGGTCTCGGAATCTGTCAACTCACCGACACCGAGGCCGATGACCGGCATCGTGTTGTCGTCGTTGAGTGTGACGGTAGGGATTGCGGCCGCCGAAGTCATGTCACCTTCTCTGCTGAAGTGGGTAGGCGTCGATTGACTATATTGCCGCAGTATTACCCCGCCTAATCAGCGCCATGCCGCACGAGCGGGCGCTCGATCGGGTACTGCCGGCGAAAGGGCCACCACCATGACCGAGACACTCACCGTGACCGGGCGACCTCGGGTCCGTCGACGCACCGACATCGCCCACGTCGTCGCCAACACCGTTGCCGGTGTCACGCTGCGCGGCCTGCCCTACATCCCCGACCCGGTGAAGCGCGCCATGCTGGGCGGGCGGTCGATCACCCTCGACGGCAACACCCTGGACACCACGCTGCAATTGATGCTTGCTGGGCAGAAGGCACTGGGCCTCGACGGGCTGGTCGCCGACGATGACGTCGACGCCGCACGGGCCCAGCTCGAGTTGCTGGCGGCCAGCTTCCGCCGGCGCATACCGGTCCCCGAGGTCGCCGACCTGACGGTGTCCGGGGCGGTCGGGCCGATCCGCGCCCGGCATTACCGCGCCGCTGAGCCCGGTGCGCCGCTGCTGGTCTTCTTCCACGGCGGCGGCCATGCGATCGGCAGCCTGGACACCCACGACGACCTGTGCCGGGAGATCTGCCGGTCCGGGTCGGTGCATGTGCTGTCGGTCGACTACCGGCTCGCACCCGAACACAAGGCGCCGGCCGGTGCCGACGACGCGTATGCGGCCTACCTGTGGGCACGCGAGAACGCCGCGGCGCTCGGCGCGGACCCGCGCCGGGTGGCGGTCGGCGGCGACAGTGCGGGCGGCAACCTCTCGGCGGTGGTGTCGCTGCGAGCGCGTGCGGACAAGGCGCCGGCGCCGGCGCTGCAACTGCTGCTGTATCCCGTCACCAACCACGGCGCCCAGACCCGGTCGCGGACCTTGTTCGCCAACGGGTTCTTTCTGACCCAGCGCGACATGGACTGGTTCACCGCGCGGTTCCTCGACGGCGCGCCCGTGGACGGCGAGCACCCCGACGTCTCGCCTTTGTTGGCCGCCGATCATTCGGGGCTGGCCCCGGCGCTGGTGGTCACCGCGGGCTTCGATCCGCTGCGCGACGAGGGCCGTCAGTACGCCGAGGCGCTGCGGGCCGCGGGCACGCCGGTCGACTACCGGGAGTACGGCGCGGTGGTGCACGGGTTCGCGAACTTCTTCCCGCTCGGTGGCGCCAGCGCCACCGCTACCGCCGACGTGATCTCGGCGATGCGTGCGCATCTGAGTCGCGTCTGAGCCGCGTCGGAACAGGCGACCACGTCGACGCCGGTACTCTGTTCCCCGTGGCCACGAAACCCAAGAAGAACGCGCGGTACGACCTGAAGGCGGCCGACCGCAAGCGCAACCTGCTCGTGCAGATCGGTCTGACCTCGGTCGTCGTGATCTTCGCGGTCGTCTTGGTGCTCTACATCGTGATGTCGGCCGACGACCAGCCGACGGCAGGCGAGGCCGAGTCCATCCGTGTGGCGTCGTCGAGCGTCATCAAGAAGGAAGGCACCGACGAGCCCAAGGCCGTGGTGTCCATGTACGAGGACTTCCTGTGCCCCCACTGCGGTGCTTTCGAGCAGCAGTTCGGGCCGACCATCAACAAGCTGGTCGACGCCGGGGTGATCGCGGCCGACTACTACATGGTCAGCATCCTCGACCGCCCGCAGAACCAGAACTACCCCTCGCGCGCCGGCGGCGCGGCGTACTGCGTGGCAGCAGAGTCCAACGAGGCGTTCCGCAGGTTCCATGCCGCGCTGTACGCCCAGCAGCCCAGCGAAACCGGGACCAGCTATCCGGACAACGCCCGCCTCATCGAGGTGGCGCGCCAGGCGGGCGCGGCAGGCACGGTGCCGGAGTGCATCAACAAGGGGCGTTTCGTCGACATGGTGAAGGGCTTGGCAGGCGCCACCGGGATCAAGGCCACGCCGACCATCCGCATCAACGGCGAGGACTACCAGTACAGCACCCCTGACGAGCTCGTTTCGAAGATCCGCACCATCGTCGGCAACGTGCCGGGCCTGGAAGCCGCTCCGCCCGCACCCGCGCCGGCGCCCGCGTCATGACCGTCACCGCGGCAGGACCCGTCGAGCAGGCCGATTCCTCGGACGGCCAGCCGGGTGGTGTCGCGGTGCCGCGCCGCAGCGCATGGTGGGTGCTGATCGCCGGCGTGGTCGGGCTGACCGCCGCGATGACGCTGACGATCGAAAAGATCGAGATCCTGATCAATCCGGACTACGTGCCGTCGTGCAGCATCAACCCGGTGCTGTCCTGCGGTTCAGTGATGATCACCCCGCAGGCCTCGGTGTTCGGGTTCCCGAACCCGCTGATCGGCATCGTGGCCTTCACCCTCGTGTTGGTGACCGGTGTGCTGGCCGTCGCCAACGTGGCGCTACCCCGCTGGTACTGGGCGGGGCTGGCCGCCGGCTCGCTGCTGGGGGCGGTGTTCGTGCACTGGCTGATCTTCCAGAGCCTGTACCGGATCGGGGCGCTGTGCCCCTACTGCATGGTGGTGTGGAGCGTGACGATCCCCCTTCTGGTGGTCGCCACCTCGATCGCACTGCAGCCCCAACGCAGCGGAAACGCGGTTGTGCGCGCGGTGCACACCTGGCGCTGGTCGTTGGTGGCGCTGTGGTTCACCGCGGTGGTCCTGCTGATCCTCGAACGGTTCTGGAACTACTGGTCGACCCTCATCTGACCTGCGTGGCAACGGGTTAAGGTGAACCGTGCCCGGCCAGATAACCAAAGTCCTCGTCGCCAATCGTGGTGAGATCGCGATCCGCGCGTTCCGCGCCGCCTACGAGATGGGTATCGCCACCGTCGCGGTGTATCCGTACGAGGACCGCAACTCGCTGCACCGGCTCAAAGCCGACGAGTCCTATCAGATCGGGGAGACCGGCCATCCGGTGCGGGCCTACCTGTCGGTCGACGAGATCATGCGGGTCGCGCTGGAGGCCGGCGCCGACGCGGTGTACCCGGGTTACGGGTTCCTGTCCGAGAATCCCGAGCTGGCCGCCGCGTGTGCCGCCGCCGGGATCACGTTCGTCGGGCCCAGTGCCGATGTCCTCGAGCTGACCGGCAACAAGGCGCGGGCCATCGAGGCCGCCCGAGCAGCCGGCCTGCCGGTCCTGGCGTCGTCAGCGCCGTCGGCCTCGGTCGACGAGCTGGTCGCCGCGGCGCGTGACATGGAGTTCCCGCTGTTCGTCAAGGCGGTTTCGGGTGGCGGCGGGCGCGGCATGCGGCGGGTCACCGAGTTCGACGCGCTGGCCGAGGCGGTGGAAGCCGCCAGCCGGGAAGCCGAATCGGCGTTCGGCGATCCGACGGTGTACCTGGAGCAGGCGGTGCTCAACCCCCGCCACATCGAGGTGCAGATCCTCGCCGACAACGACGGCAACGTCATGCACCTGTTCGAGCGCGACTGCAGCGTGCAGCGTCGCCATCAGAAGGTCATCGAGCTGGCGCCCGCCCCGAACATGCCCGCCGAGCTGCGGCAACGCATCTGCGACGACGCGGTCGCGTTCGCGCGCGGCATCGGCTACTCGTGCGCGGGCACCGTCGAGTTCCTGCTCGACGAGCGCGGCCACCACGTGTTCATCGAGTGCAACCCGCGAATCCAGGTGGAGCACACGGTGACCGAGGAGATCACCGATGTCGATCTGGTGGCCAGTCAGCTGCGCATCGCCGCGGGCAAGACGCTGGCCGACCTCGGCCTGAGCCAGGACGCGCTCACCGCACCCCGCGGATTCGCGCTGCAGTGCCGGATCACCACGGAGGACCCCGCCAACGGCTTCCGGCCCGACTCGGGTCGGATCACCGCGTACCGGTCACCGGGCGGTGCGGGCATCCGGCTGGACGGCGGCGCGCATCTGGGCGCCGAGATCGGCGCCCATTTCGACTCCATGCTCGTCAAATTGACCTGCCGCGGAAGGGATTTCGACACCGCGGTGGCTCGCGCGCATCGTGCGCTCGCGGAGTTCCGGGTGCGCGGGGTGTCGACCAACATCCCCTTCCTGCAGGCTGTCATCGACGATCCCGACTTCCGTGCCGGCCGCATCACCACCTCGTTCATCGACGAGCGGCCCTACCTGCTGACCGCGCGATCACCAGCTGATCGCGGCACCAAGATCCTCAACTATCTGGCCGACGTCACGGTCAACCAGCCGCACGGCCCACGCCTGTCCACGGTCTACCCGAATGACAAGTTGCCCGCGATCGACCTCGACACGATGCCGCCGCGGGGCAGCAAGCATCTGCTGACCGAAGTCGGCCCCGAGGGGTTCGCCCGCTGGATGCGCGAGTCGAAGGCGCTCGGCGTCACCGACACCACGTTCCGCGACGCGCACCAGTCGCTGCTGGCCACCCGCATCCGCACGTCCGGCCTGCTGATGGTGGCGCCCTACATCGCCCGGCTGACCCCGCAGCTGCTCTCGATCGAATGCTGGGGCGGGGCGACCTACGACGTGGCGCTGCGCTTCCTCAAGGAAGACCCGTGGGAGCGCCTGGCCGCCCTGCGCGAGGCCGTGCCCAACATCTGTCTGCAGATGCTGCTGCGGGGCCGCAACACCGTGGGCTACACCCCGTACCCGGAGTCCGTCACGCACGCCTTCGTGCAGGAGGCGACCGCCACCGGCATCGACATCTACCGCATCTTCGACGCGCTCAACAATGTCGACTCGATGCGGCCGGCCATCGACGCGGTACGCGAAACAGGCACGGCGGTCGCAGAAGTCGCGATGAGCTACACCGGCGACCTGTCGGACCCGGCGGAGAACCTCTACACCCTGGACTACTACCTGAAGCTGGCCGAGCAGATCGTCGACGCCGGCGCGCACGTCCTCGCGATCAAGGACATGGCCGGGCTGCTGCGGCCGCAGGCGGCCGCGACGCTGGTGCGTGCGCTGCGCAGTCGCTTCGACCTGCCCGTCCACGTGCACACCCACGACACGCCGGGCGGCCAGCTGGCCACCTACCTGGCGGCCTGGCAGGCCGGCGCCAGCGCCGTCGACGGCGCCTCGGCACCGCTGGCGGGGACCACCAGCCAGCCGGCGCTGAGCTCCATAGTCGCGGCCACCGCACACACCGAGTACGACAGTGGCCTGTCGTTGGCGGCGGTGTGCGAGCTCGAGCCGTACTGGGAGGCGTTGCGAAAGGTGTACGCGCCCTTCGACGTTGCCAAGGCGGGCCCGACCACGCCGACCGGTCGGGTCTACACCCACGAGATCCCCGGAGGCCAGCTGTCGAATCTGCGCCAGCAGGCCACCGCGCTGGGCCTGGGTGACCGGTTCGAGGAGATCGAGACCGCGTATGCCGGTGCCGATCGGATCCTGGGCCGGCTGGTGAAGGTCACGCCGTCGTCGAAGGTGGTCGGCGACCTGGCCCTGGCGCTCGTGGGCGCGGGCGTCACGGCCGACGAATTCGCCGCAGAGCCAGACCGTTTCGACATCCCCGACTCGGTCATCGGTTTCCTGCGTGGCGAACTCGGCGACCCGCCCGGCGGCTGGCCGGAACCGTTGCGCACCAAGGCCTTGGCCGGACGCGCGGCGGCCAAGCCGGCGGCCGAGCTGAGCGCCGAGGACGAGAAGGCGCTCAGCGACGCAGGCCCACACCGGCAGGCGACGTTGAACCGGTTGCTGTTTCCCGGTCCCACCAAGGAATTCGAGGCGCACCGGGAGCAGTTCGGCGACACGTCCAGCCTGTCGGCCAACCAGTTCTTCTACGGGCTGCGCCACGGTGACGAGCACCGCGTCACCCTCGAGCGCGGTGTGGAGCTGCTGATCGGGCTCGAAGCGATCTCCGATCCCGACGAGCGCGGGATGCGCACCGTGATGTGCATCATCAACGGCCAACTGCGGCCGGTCGTCGTGCGGGACCGCAGTGTGGCCAGCGATGTGCCCGCCGCCGAGAAAGCCGATCGCACCAACCCCGACCACGTTGCCGCGCCGTTCGCCGGCGTCGTGACCGTCGGCATCGCGGAGGGAGACACCGTCGAGGCCGGGCAGACCATCGCGACGATCGAGGCGATGAAGATGGAGGCCGCGATCACCGCGCCCAAGGCCGGCACGGTCACCCGTGTGGCCGTCGCGGCCACCGCCCAGGTGGAGGGCGGTGACCTGCTGGTGGTCGTCGGCGCGGCCGGGCGGGGCGAGGCCACCGAGGAATCGAGCTGACCCGGATCATCGCCGGCGCGTACGGCGGGCGCCGCCTCACGGTGCCCGCACACGGCACGCGCCCCACCACCGACCGGGTGCGGGAGTCGTTGTTCAACGTGCTGACCGCGCGGCTCGACTTCGCCGGCATCGACGTCGTCGACCTCTACGCCGGGTCCGGAGCACTCGGCCTGGAAGCACTGTCACGCGGCGCGCGTTCGGCGCTGTTCGTCGAATCCGATGCGCGCGCAGCGACCGTCATCGAGCGCAACATCGCTGCGCTCGGCGTGCGGGGAGCGACGGTGCGCCGTGCCCCGGTGGCAACCGTGCTCGCCGGCCCCGCCGAACGCCCGGCCGACCTGATCCTCGCCGACCCGCCGTACGCGGTGGCCGACACCGAGCTCGCGAATCTTGTTGTCGCGCTGGTGAAGAACCGCTGGGTCGGCGACGCCTCGGTCGTGGTGGTCGAGCGGCCCGCTGCCGCGCCGCAGCTGTCCTGGCCGCCCGGGTGGGCGGAGTGGAAAGCTCGGCGCTACGGCGACACCCGGATCGAGCTCGCGCAGCGCGGCTGACGCGACGCCTCAGCGGATAAGGCCCTGCTAGCGTCGTCGGTCATGAGCGGAGCTGTGTGCCCGGGATCCTTCGACCCGGTGACGCTGGGCCACGTCGACATCTTCGAGCGCGCCGCCGCACAGTTCGACGAGGTCGTCGTCGCGGTCCTGGTGAACCCCGCGAAGAAGGGCATGTTCGCCGTCGAGGAGCGCATCGAGATGATCGCCGAGTCGACAGCGCATCTGCCGAATCTTCGCGTGGAGTCGGGCAGCGGCCTTGTCGTCGATTTCGTCAGGGACCGCGGCCTGACCGCGATCGTCAAAGGTCTGCGCACAGGTACCGACTTCGAATACGAGCTGCAGATGGCGCAGATGAACAAGCACGTCGCCGGCGTCGACACGTTCTTCGTCGCCACCACGCCGCGGTATTCGTTCGTCTCTTCGTCGTTGGCCAAAGAGGTGGCCATGCTCGGCGGCGATGTGTCGGACCTGCTCCCCGCGGCCGTCAACACCCGGCTGCGCGCCAAGCTGGGAGATTGAGCCGCCCGTCGGCGGGTAGGTAACACGCAGGCGCGCAGCCCCGCGCCGCACAGTCACTCATCCCACCCGACGGAGGTACCTGCCGTGGTTGAGACATTCGTCCAGTCGACCGACGACGTGATCGCGTTCCTGCGCGACCAGCACAACCTGATCAAGGACATGTTCGAAGAGGTGCTGCACGCCTCGGAGCCGAAGGCCCGCGAGACGGCGTTCGTGGAGCTGCGGCAGCTTCTCGCCGTGCACGAGACCGCCGAGGAGATGGTCGTGCACCCGCGCGCCCGCAACGACGGCGCAGCAGGAGACGAGATCGTCGACGCCCGGTTGCGTGAGGAGCACGAGGCCAAGCAGCAGCTGTCCACGTTGGAGTCGATGGACATCGCCTCCGAGGAGTTCATCACCGAACTGACCGCATTCCGCGAGGCGGTGCTCGAGCACGCCGAGCGCGAGGAAACCGAGGAGTTCCCCAAACTCAAGCGCGACCTCGACGAGGGCGAGCTCAAGAGCCTCGCCTCAGCGGTGCGTGCCGCCGAGGCGATCGCGCCCACCCGCCCGCACCCGGGTGTCGAGTCGGCCAAGCTGAACTTCGCGGTGGGCCCATTCGCCTCGATGCTCGACCGGGCCCGCGATGTGATCAGCGCGGCGTTGCGCTGAACTGACAGCGACACACCGGCCTCGAAAGCTGAGTCACAGGCGTAACACCAGGCACACTGGTCACTAACAACTACGCCTGGAGGGTGTCGCCGTGTACCGAGTTTTTGAAGCGCTCGACGAATTGGGTGCCATCGTCGAAGAGGCCCGCGGCGTGCCGATGACGGCCGGGTGCGTCGTGCCGCGTGGGGACGTCCTGGAGCTGATCGACGACATCAAGGACGCCATCCCCGGCGAACTCGATGACGCCCAGGACGTGCTCGACGCCCGCGACGCGATGCTGCGGGAAGCCAAGGACCATGCCGAATCGACGGTGTCGACCGCCAACGCCGAGGCCGATTCGATGGTCAACCATGCCCGCGCCGAGGCCGACCGCCTGCTGGCTGACGCGAAGGCACAGGCCGATCGCATGGTCGCCGAGGCGCGCCAGCACAGCGAGCGCATGGTCGGGGAGGCTCGCGAAGAGGCGGCCCGGATCTCTGCCACCGCAAAGCGTGAGTACGAGGCCAGCACCGGACGCGCGAAGTCCGAGGCCGACCGGTTGATCGAGAGCGGCAACCTGGCCTACGAGAAGGCCGTGCAGGAAGGCATCAAGGAACAGCAGCGCCTGGTCAGCCAGACCGAGATCGTCGCGACGGCCACCGCAGAGGCGACCCGGATGATCGACTCGGCGCACGCCGAGGCGGACCGGCTGCGCGGCGAATGCGACATCTACGTCGACAGCAAGCTCGCCGAGTTCGAGGACTTCCTCAACGGCACGATCCGGTCGGTCGGCCGCGGCAGGCACCAGCTGCGCACCGCTGCCGGAACCCACGACTACGTGTCCCGCTAGCCGCTCACCCGCCAACCTTCCCGGTACGGCTGTATTGGTCGTCAGGGTCCGCGTCTACGATGCATTACATGGCGACGCGAGTTGACACCGCGGCGCGCCGGGGGTCGCGGTCGCCGTTGGTCATCGACATCTCCCGGCTCGGCCGGCGGCCCGGCTCGATGATCACCGTCGACGAGACGGTGTCGAGCCCCCTGCGCATCGGGCTGGAGTTGATCGCGGTCCCGCAGGACGCGCCGCTGCACCTGGACCTGAGGCTGGAATCGGTATCCGAAGGGGTCCTGGTCACCGGCACGGTGTCGGCGCCCACCCAAGGGGAATGTGCGCGCTGCCTCACGCCGGTCACCGGCGACGTCGTCATCGATCTGACCGAGCTGTACGCCTACCCCGACAGCACCACCGAGGCCACCACCGACGAGGACGAGGTGCCCAGGGTGGGCCGCGACGGCGGCAGCGACACCGTCGACCTCGAGCAACCGATCATCGACGCCGTCGGGCTGGCGCTGCCGTTCTCTCCGGTGTGCACCCCCGATTGCGCCGGGCTGTGCACCGAGTGCGGGGTCCGGATCGCCGATGCCGAGCCAGGTCACCACCACGACCAGATCGACCCGCGGTGGGCCAAGCTCGCGCAGTTCCGCGAGCCGTCCGGAGACGATCAGTGACGGTCGATCGAGAACCGCTGCTCGAGGCGCTGGGGGTGCGGCTGCCCCCCGATCTGCTCACCATCGCGCTGACCCACCGCAGCTACTCCTACGAGAACGGTGGCCTGCCGACCAACGAACGTCTCGAGTTCCTCGGCGACTCGGTGCTCGGGCTCACCATCACCGAGGAGCTGTATCACCGCCACCCCGAACGGTCCGAAGGCGATCTGGCCAAGCTGCGGGCGAGCATCGTCAACACCCAGGCGCTCGCCGATGTGGGCCGCCAGCTCTCGGACAAGGGGCTGGGCAGCTACCTGCTCCTGGGCAAGGGCGAAGAGAACTCCGGCGGTGCCGACAAGTCCAGCATTCTCGCCGACGGCGTCGAATCACTGCTGGGCGCCATCTATCTGGAGCACGGCGCGGTGACCGCCCGCGAGGTCATCCTCCGGCTGTTCAGCGAATTGCTGGACACAGCACCGACATTGGGCGCCGGCCTGGACTGGAAGAGCAGCCTGCAGGAGCTGACTGCGGCCCGCGGCCTCGGTGCGCCGTCCTACACCGTGACCTCCACCGGACCCGACCACGACAAAGAGTTCACCGCCAGCGTGGTCGTCGCCGAGCGCGAATACGGCAGCGGGGTCGGTAAGACGAAGAAGGAAGCCGAACTCAAAGCCGCTGCGGCCGCGTGGAATGCGCTGACCTCCGAGAGCGCGCTGACCGATGACTGAGTGGGATGCCTGAACTTCCCGAAGTCGAGGTGGTACGGCGCGGGTTGGCCGCACACGTCACCGGTAAGACCATCACCGGTGTGCGGGTGCACCATCCGCGCGCGGTGCGGCGTCACGAGGCGGGCGCTGCCGACCTGACCGCGCGCCTGCTCGACATGACGATCCTCGGCACAGGACGGCGCGGAAAGTACCTGTGGCTCGAGCTTTCCGACGGCTCAGCGGTGGTGGTTCACCTCGGAATGAGCGGTCAGATGTTGCTCGGCGCGGTGCCCAATGAGAACCACCTGCGCATCGCGGCCCTCCTGGACGACGGGACCACGCTGAGTTTCGTCGACCAGCGCACCTTCGGTGGCTGGATGCTCAGCGACATGGTCAGCGTCGACGGCACCGAGGTGCCGGTGCCCGTCGCGCACATCGCGCGCGACCCGCTCGACCCGGATTTCGATCGCGATGCCGTGGTAACGGTGTTGCGGCGCAAGCATTCTGAGATCAAGCGCCAGCTGCTCGACCAGACGGTGGTGTCGGGGATCGGCAACATCTACGCCGACGAGGCGCTGTGGCGGGCCAAGGTGAACGGTGCTCGGCTGGCCTCCGGTCTGTCGAAGGCCAAGCTGGCCGAGGTTCTCGACGCGGCGACCGCGGTGATGACCGATGCGCTTGGGCAGGGCGGCACCTCGTTCGATTCGCTCTATGTGAACGTCAACGGTGAGTCGGGGTACTTCGACCGGTCACTGGACGCCTACGGCCGCGAGGGCGAGCCGTGCCGGCGGTGCGGGGCGATCATGCGACGCGAGAAGTTCATGAACCGCTCGTCGTGCTACTGCCCGCGCTGCCAGCCGCGCCCCCGCGCCCGCTGAGAAGCCATGGCTGCGCCGGCCACGCGATGGCAGCCAGGAATGCGCTTCCGCGCAAGGTTGTAGAAATAGGGCATGACCGAACTCTGGGTGGAGCGCACCGGCGTGCGGCGCTACACGGGACGCAGCACGCGTGGCGCGGAGGTGCTCGTCGGATCCGAGGACGTCGAGGGCGTCTTCACACCCGGCGAATTGATGAAGATCGCGCTGGCCGCGTGCAGCGGGATGTCCAGCGATCAACCACTGCGCCGACGCCTCGGCGACGACTATCGGACCACGATCCGGGTCTCCGGTGCGGCCGACCGTGATCAGGAGCGCTACCCGCTGCTAGCCGAAACGCTGGAGATCGACCTGTCCAGCCTGTCGGCCGACGAGAAGGCCAGGCTGCTCACGGTGGTCGAGCGCGCCATCGATTCGGTGTGCACGGTGGGACGCACGTTAAAAGCCGGGACTGAAGTGACATTTGAGGTCAAAGATGTTGGGGGAGAGTGACGTCCGCCTCACCGCCTGGGTGCACGGCCACGTGCAGGGGGTGGGTTTCCGCTGGTGGACGCGGTCCCGCGCGCTGGAACTGGGGCTGACCGGCTTCGCGGCCAACAAAGCCGACGGCCGCGTCCAGGTGGTTGCGCAGGGCTCGCGGGAAGCCTGCGAAAAGCTCCTCGACCTGCTCGAACACGGCGACACGCCCGGTCGGGTGGACACCGTCGTCGCCGACTGGTCCGCGGCGGCCGACGCGTTCTCCGGCTTCACCGAGCGGTGAGGTCCTCGGCGGTAGGGTAACGCGTCATGCATCTGAAGAGTCTGACGCTGAAGGGCTTCAAGTCCTTCGCCTCGCCGACGACTCTCCGTTTCGAACCGGGCATCACGTGTGTCGTGGGCCCCAACGGTTCGGGCAAGTCCAACGTCGTCGACGCGCTCACCTGGGTGATGGGGGAGCAGGGCGCCAAAACGCTGCGCGGCGGCAAGATGGAAGACGTCATCTTCGCCGGCACCTCGTCGCGTGCGCCGCTCGGCCGGGCCGAGGTCACGCTGACGATCGACAACTCCGACAACGCGCTGCCGATCGAGTACTCCGAGGTGTCGATCACCCGGCGGATGTTTCGCGACGGCGCCGGCGAATACGAGATCAATGGCAGCCGTTGCCGTTTGACCGACGTGCAAGAGTTGCTGAGCGACTCGGGCATCGGCCGCGAGATGCACGTGATCGTCGGGCAGGGCAAGCTCTCGGAGATCCTGGAGTCGCGCCCCGAAGATCGGCGGGCGTTCATCGAAGAAGCCGCGGGCGTGCTCAAGCACCGCAAGCGCAGGGAGAAGGCCGTCCGCAAGCTCGACTCCATGGCGGCCAACCTGGCTCGGCTGACCGACCTGACCACAGAGCTGCGTCGCCAACTCAAGCCGCTCGGTCGCCAAGCCGAGATGGCGCGGCGCGCACAGACCATCCAGGCCGATCTGCGCGACGCCCGGCTGCGGCTGGCCGCCGACGATCTGGTCACCCGCAGGGCCGAGTTCGACGACACCAATCAGGCCGAGACGACGCTGCGTCGCGAGCACGATGAGCTCAGCGCCCGCCTGGACACCCGCACCCTGGAACTCGATGCCCACGAGGGCGCGGTGGCCGAGCTGAGCGAGCGCGCCGATGCCGCGCAGCAGCGCTGGTTTCGACTGTCGGCCCTGGCTGAGCGCGTCGCCGCGACGGTCCGCATCGCGAACGAACGCGCCCAGTACCTCGACGCCGAACCCGAGCGATCCAGTGGTCCTGACCCCGATGAGCTCGAGGCCCAGGCCGACGAGATCGCCGAGCAGGAACGTGCGCTGATCGAGCAGCTCGAGGAGTCGCGCGAGCGGCTCGACGGTGCGCGCGCCGAGCTGGCCGAGCGTGAGCAGGCCGCCGCGGAAGCCGAGCGAGCACACATGGCGGCAGCCCGGGCCGAAGCCGATCGCCGAGAAGGCCTGGCGCGGCTCGCGGGGCAGGTCGACACCATGCGCACGCGGGTGGAATCGATCGACGAGACCGTGGCGCGGCTCAGCGCCGGCATCGACGAGGCGGCTGCCCGGGCGCAGGCCGCCCAGGCGGAGTTCGAGACGGTGCAGTCCCGCGTGGGCGAGCTGGATGCCGGCGAGGTCGGTCTCGACGAACATCACGACCGGACCGTGACGGCACTGCGGCTGGCCGACGAGCGGGTCGCCGAGCTGCAGGCCGCCGAACGGGCCGGCGAGCGGCAGGTCGCCTCTCTGCAGGCGCGCATCGATGCGCTCTCGGTCGGGCTGGACCGCAAGGACGGTGCTGCGTGGTTACAGCAAAACCATAGCGGGAGCGGTCTTTTCGGTTCGCTCGCCGCGTTGGTCAAGGTGCATCCCGGTCATGAATCAGCGATCGCGGCCGTGCTCGGCGCGGCCGCGGACGCCCTGGCGGTGGACGGCATCGGCAGCGCCGCCGAGGCGTTGCGCGCCTTGAAGGACTCCGACGGCGGCAGGGCGGCCCTGGTCCTGGGTGATTGGCCGCAGCCGTCGGCGACGGCAACCGGCGTGTTGCCCGACGGCGCGGTGTGGGCGTCCGACGTGGTGGAGCCCGAGCCGCGCCTGCGGGGCGCGGTGACGGCCATGCTCGCCGGGGTCGCAGTGGTCGGCGATCTGCGCACGGCTTTGGAATTCGTTGCCGCACAACCGGATCTGCGTGCCGTCACCGCTGAGGGCGACCTGGTCGGAGCCGGCTGGGTCAGCGGAGGGTCCGACCGCAAACCGAGCACACTGGAGATCCAGTCCGAGGTGGACAAGGCGCGCGCGGAACTCGCCGACGCCGAACGGCAGACCGCCGAACTGTCCGCCGCGCTGGCCGGGGCGCTGGCCGAGCAGGCCAGCCGACAGGATGCCGCCGAACAGGCGCTCGCCGCGCTCAACGAATCCGACACGGCGATCTCGGCGATCTACGAACAGCTCGGCCGCCTGGGGCAGGAGGCCCGCACCGCCGACGACGAATGGCAGCGGCTGATCAGCCAGCGCGACGAGCTGGAGGCCGGCCGCAACCGCACCATCGCCGAGCTCAGCGAGCTCGAGACGCGACTGCACCACGCCCAGCAAGAGCCCATGTTCGACGCCGAGCCCGTCGACCGGCAGGAGTGGACGGCGGCGGCCGAGGCAGCGCGGGCCGCAGAGGTGGAGGCCCGGCTCGCCGTGCGTACGGCCGAGGAACGCGCCAATGCCGTTCGGGGGCGGGCGGATTCGTTGCGACGGGCGGCCTCGGCTGAGCGCGAGGCGCGGGTGCGGGCCCACCAGGCCCGCGAAGCCAGGGTGCGCACCGCGGCGATGGCCGCTGCGGTGGCCGACGCGGGCCGGCTCGTCGCGGCGCGGCTGAGCGTCGCGGTGAATGTGGCGTCGCGGGTACGTGACGAGATCGCCGCCGAGCGCGGTGTCCGCGCCGCGGCGCTGACCAAGGCTCGGGAGGAGGTCGCCGAGCTCACCGCCCGGATCTCCGCGCTGACCGACGCCCTGCACCGCGACGAGGTCGCCAAGGCCCAGGCGGCTCTGCGTATCGAGCAACTGGAGGCGCAGGTCCTGGAGCAGTTCGGCATGGCGGTCGCCGATCTCGTCGCGGAGTACGGGCCCGATGTCGCCCTGCCTCCGACAGAACTGGAGATGGCCGAGTACGAGCAGGCGCGCGAGCGGGGCGAGCAGGTGACCGCACCGGCGCCGATGCCGTATGACCGGCCGACTCAGGAGCGGCGCGCGAAGCGGGCCGAGCGTGAGCTCGCCGAACTGGGGCGGGTCAACCCGCTGGCGCTCGAGGAGTTCGCCGCACTGGAGGAGCGCTACAACTTCCTGTCCACCCAGCTCGAGGACGTCAAAGCCGCCCGTAAGGACCTTCTCGACGTGGTCGCCGAGGTCGACGCCCGCATCCTGCAGGTGTTCACCGAGGCATACACCGATGTGGAACGTGAGTTCTCCCAAGTCTTTTCGACGCTGTTCCCGGGCGGTGAGGGTCGACTGCTGCTCACCGACCCCAGCGACATGCTGACCACCGGTATCGAGGTGGAAGCGCGACCGCCGGGCAAGAAGATCAAGCGTCTCTCGTTGCTCTCCGGTGGGGAGAAGTCATTGACCGCAGTCGCGATGCTGGTGGCCATCTTCCGGGCCCGGCCCTCACCCTTCTACGTCATGGACGAGGTGGAGGCCGCCCTCGACGACGTCAACCTGCGGCGGTTGATCAGCCTGTTCGAGCAGCTCCGTGAGCGCTCCCAGCTGATCGTCATCACCCACCAGAAGCCGACGATGGAGGTCGCCGACGCGCTCTACGGCGTCACCATGCGCGGCGACGGCATCACCACCGTGATCTCCCAGCGGATGCGGGGCCAGGAGCTGGTCGCCAGCCCGTCCTGACGACGGTCAGGCGATCTCGGCCACGCCGGCTTCGCGCAGCGCCGCGAGGCTGCCCGCACCGCTGCCGTGCAGGCAGATCAGCAGCTCCTCGAGGAACACCTCCAGCCAGTCGACCACGGCGGCCACGGATTCGATAGCGGGCGCCAGTAGCGGACGTGCGATGGCGACCATCTGGGCGCCCAGGGCGAGCGCCTTGGCGGCGTCCATACCGGTGCGGATCCCACCCGAGGCCACCAGCGGCACCCCCGGCAGCGTCGCGCGCACCTCGCGCAGAGCCTGCGCCGTCGGGATGCCCCATTCGGCCAGCGCGGGGTGGCGGATCTCGCCGTAGCGGACGAACTGCTCGATGCGCGCCCACGAGGTACCGCCGGCGCCGGCGACATCGACCGCGGCGATCGGGCAGTCCGCCAGGTCGGCCGCCGCGACCGCCCCGATGCCGTGCCCCACTTCTTTGAGCATCACCGGGTAATCCAGCGCGTCGATCACATCGCCCAACCGGGGCAGTGAGCCCGAGAAGTCGGTGTCCCCCTGGTGCTGCATCGCCTCCTGCAGCGGGTTGGTGTGCACCGCGACGGCATCGGCGCCGACGCGCGCCAAGGCGCCGGCCAGCCCCGGCACGATCGCAGGCGACACCTGGGCCAGCCCGATGTTGCCGATCACCAGCACGTCGGGAGCGACGTCGCGGACCGTGAAACTCGCCGCAGCACTCTCGTCGTCGATCATCACCCGCTGCGAGCCCAGCATCATCCCGATGCCCAGCTGCTGCGCCGCCGCGGCCAGATTCCGGTTGATGATGCCCGAGAGTTCCGCACCGCCGGTCATCGCACCGATCAGCACCGGCGCCCGCAGCCGCTTGCCGAGAAAGTCGGTGCCCAGGTCGATGCTGCGTAGATCGGTCTGCGTGAGCGCGTTGTAGGGCAGTCGGTAGCGCTCCAAACCCGTGGTCAGCGTCTGATAGTCGACGACCTCGGTCAGGCACACGTCGATGTGGCGGCGCTTGCGCTGGTGCAGGGCGGAGCCGGCGTTGACGCTCACCGGCTGTGGCCCGATCGGCGCCCCTGCGACAATGGCGGGGTGAGTGAGGGTCTCTGGATCGCCATCGCGGTCATCGCCGTCCTGCTGCTCGTTGCGCTCGTCGTGGGCCTGGTGCGGTACCGCCGGCGCCGCATCAGCCTGTCCGCTCGAGACACTGCCACTCCTGTCGATCGGTCGGGCGGCTACAAGGCCTCCTCGGGCATCACGTTCTCGGCCTCAGCACCCACCCAGACGCCCACCGAGGCGCCCAAGGCGCCGCAGCCACGTACCCCGAAGGCCCCTGAGCGCATCGACACCACGGGCCTGCCCGCCGTCGGCGATGATGCCACCATCCCGCGCGACGCGCCGAAACGTCCCATCGCCGACGTCCGGCTGCCCGACACGCTTCCCGAGCCGACGCTCGACGAGCCTGCGCCCGAAGCTCCTGCCGCTCCCGCGCCGGCCCCTGAAGCTCCTCCCGCTGCCGAGCCGGCGCCCGAAGCGCCGCCGGCGCCGGAGGCCCCCGAGATCACCCCCGACATCGAGGCCATCGCGCCCACAGAGGGCCGCCTGGACCGGCTGCGGGGCCGGCTGGCGAAGTCGCAGAACACGCTGGGCCGCAGCATGCTGGGCCTGCTCGGCGGCGGCGACCTCGACGAAGACTCGTGGGAGGAGATCGAAGACACCCTGCTGATCGCCGATTTGGGGCCGGTGGTCACCGAATCGGTGGTCAGCGCGCTGCGGGCCAAGATGGCGTCGAGCAATGTCCGCACCGAGGCCGACGCCCGAGCGGTACTGCGCGACGTGCTGATCACCGAGCTCAAGACCGACCTGGACCGGTCGATCAGGGCTCTACCGCACGAGGACAAGCCGTCGGTGCTGCTCGTCGTCGGGGTGAACGGCACCGGTAAGACCACGACGGTCGGCAAGTTGGCCCGCGTGCTGGTGGCCGACGGACGCCGCGTCGTCCTGGGCGCCGCCGATACGTTCCGTGCGGCCGCGGCCGATCAGCTGGAGACGTGGGCCTCCCGGGTGGGTGCACAGGTGGTCCGGGGTCCTGAGGGGGCCGATCCGGCCTCTGTGGCGTTCGACGCCGTCGACACCGGCATCGCCTCGGGCGCCGACGTCGTCGTGATCGACACCGCGGGCCGGCTGCACACCAAAACCGGGTTGATGGACGAGCTCGGCAAGGTCAAGCGGGTGGTGAGCAAACGCGCCGCGGTCGACGAGGTCCTGCTCGTCCTCGACGCGACCATCGGGCAGAACAGCCTGCCGCAGGCCCGGGTGTTCGCCGAGGTCGTCGACATCACCGGCGTCGTGCTCACCAAACTGGACGGCACCGCCAAGGGGGGCATCGTGTTCCGGGTGCAACAGGAACTCGGTGTCCCGGTCAAGCTGGTGGGCCTGGGTGAAGGTGCCGACGATCTCGCCCCGTTCGAACCGGCGGCGTTCGTCGACGCGCTGCTCGGCTGAGAACGGGTGAATCGCTTGATGTAACAGCAGCGAAACCTCACCCGGACATCCGTTCACACGAGCGAAACACCGACGCGTCTTCGCCGAAACAACCACTGCGCATTGTCATGCCCAGGCAACGGTCGTCATCCCGCGCGGCCGTGGCATGACGAAGGAGGAAACTGCGAGTGGACCAATTCCCGACGATGGGTATACCGGACACCGGTGATACCGCGTGGATGCTGGCCAGCGCCGCGCTGGTATTGCTGATGACACCCGGCCTGGCGTTCTTCTACGGCGGCATGGTGCGGGCGAAGAGCGTGCTCAACATGATCATGATGAGCATCTCGGCCATGGGTGTCGTCACCGTGCTGTGGGTGCTCTACGGCTACTCGCTCGCCTTCGGCAACGACGTCAACAATCTCTTCGGCAACCCCGCCGAATACTTCGGCCTCAAGGGTTTGATCGGCGGTAACGCCGCCGCAGCGGTCGTCGCCGACCCCGCAGCCGGCGTCGAAGCCGTCGACGCGATCAACATCCCGCTGGTCGGTACCCTGCCCGCGACGGTCTTCGTCGCGTTCCAGCTGATGTTCGCGATCATCACCGTCGCGCTGATCTCCGGCGCGGTCGCCGACCGCATCAAGTTCGGCGGCTGGCTGCTGTTCACCGCACTCTGGGCGACGGTCGTCTACTTCCCGGTGGCGCACTGGGTGTTCTCCTTCGACGGGGTCACCGCGGAGACCGGCGGCTGGATCGCGAACAAGCTCGCTGCCGTCGACTTCGCCGGCGGCACCGCGGTCCACATCAACGCCGGTACCGCCGGTCTGGTCCTCGCGATCATCCTGGGCAAGCGCCGCGGCTGGCCGGGCACCCCGATGCGCCCGCACAACCTGCCGTTCGTGATGCTGGGCGCCGGTCTGCTGTGGTTCGGCTGGTACGGCTTCAACGCCGGGTCGGCGACCTCCTCGGGCGGGCTGGCCGGTTCGACGTTCGTCACCACCACCGTGGCCACCGCTGCGGCGATGCTGGCCTGGCTGCTCACCGAGCGCATCCGCGACGGCAAGGCCACGTCGCTGGGCGCCGCCTCGGGCATCGTGGCCGGCCTGGTCGCGATCACCCCGTCGTGCTCGTCGGTCAATGTCGTCGGTGCGCTTGTCATCGGCGTTGTGGCCGGCGCCCTGTGCGCGCTGGCCGTCGGCCTGAAATACAAACTGGGATACGATGACTCGCTCGACGTGGTGGGTGTCCACCTGGTCGGCGGCATCGTCGGTACGCTGCTTGTGGGCCTGGTCGCCGCGCCGGAGACCGGCGCGGGAGTGGCCGGCCTGTTCTACGGCGGCGGCGTCGATCAGCTGTGGCGCCAGGCCGTCGGCGCGGGCGCGGTTCTGCTCTACTCAGCGATCGGTACAGCTATCTTGGCTCTGATAGTGAAGTACACCGTCGGACTTCGGCTGAACGAGGAGGATGAATCCAGCGGGGCTGACGAAGCAGAGCACGCGGAAACCGCCTACGACTTCGCGTCGGTCGGCGCAGGCTCGGCACTCGGTCGTCACCCAGGCGTGGAGGGATAAGGGATATGAAGCTGATAACTGCGATCGTCAAGCCGTTCACGCTCGAAGATGTCAAGACCGGTCTGGAACAGACGGGCATCCTCGGCATGACCGTCAGCGAGGTTCAGGGCTACGGTCGGCAGAAGGGCCACACCGAGGTGTACCGCGGTGCGGAGTACTCGGTGGACTTCGTGCCGAAGGTGCGCGTGGAGGTCGTCGTCGACGACGCCGCCGTGGACAAGGTGGTCGACGTGATCGTGCAGGCTGCGCGTACCGGCAAGATCGGTGACGGCAAAGTCTGGGTGAGCCCCGTCGAAACGGTCGTGCGGGTGCGCACCGGTGAGAGGGGAGCCGACGCTCTCTAACAGACCCACCTCATCACCGAGTCGTCTCCCGGCCCCGCGCCGGGTGCGCTGGATCGTCAAGTGCCGGGAGGACAACTCATGACCGAACAGAAACCGCGACCCGCCGCCGGCGCCCCTCGATGGGTGCGTCCGGCGGCGGGATCGTCAAGTCCGGCAACCGATCTCACGGCGGCCGTCGAGCAGCTGCGGTCCGGGGGAGCGCGGTTGGACTCGGCGGCACTGCGAAACGCCCTACTCGATCTCTACGATTTCTGGCTCACCACCAAGGCGACCGATATCGGGATCACCGCCAGCAGCGGGTTCGCCATCGTCGCCACCGGGGGGCTGGGCCGCGGCGAAGTCCTGCCGTACTCCGACCTGGACCTGATGCTTCTGCACGACAACATGCCGGCCGACATCGTCGGCGAGGTCGCCGAATTGCTGTGGTACCCGTTGTGGGACGCCAACATTCGACTCGATCACAGCGTACGCACGGTGCCCGAGGCGTTGCGGGTGGCCGCCGACGACATCTCCGCCGGGCTGGCGATGCTCGAGGCGCGTCACATCGCCGGCGATGCCGATCTGTCGGCGCTGCTGATCGGCGGTGCACGTCGGCAGTGGCGCACCGGAATCGGCTCGCGCTTCGAAGAACTGGTCGAGCACACCCGGGCCCGGTGGCAGCGCAGCGGGCAGATCGCGCACCGGGCCGAGCCCGATCTCAAGTGTGGCCGCGGTGGACTGCGTGACGTGCAGCTGCTCAACGCGCTGGCCATTGCGCAGCTGGCCGACGTGTACCCGAGTCGGTCGCTGGCCTCTCCGACCGAGACGCTGGGTGAGGCGCATCTGGCACTTCTCAACGTGCGCACGGAGTTGCATCGCGTCGCCGGCCGCGGACGAGAGCTGCTCCTCGCCCAGCACGCCGACGAGATCGGCGCCTCCCTGCGCATCGGGGACCGGTTCGATCTGGCCCGCATGCTCTCCGACGCAGCGCGCACTGTCAGCTACTACGTCGATGCGGGCATCCGCACGGCAGGCAATGCGCTGCCCCGCCGCGGCTTGTCGGTGCTGCGCCGCCCGGTGCGTCGGCCTCTCGACGAGGGTGTCATCGAGTTCAACGGCGAGGTCATCCTCGCCAGGGATGCCCGCCCGGAGCGCGACCCCGGCCTGATCCTGCGGGTGGCGGCCGCGTCGGCGACCACCGGTCTTCCGATGGCCGCGTCGACGCTGAGCCGGCTGGTGGAGACCGCACCCGAGCTGCGCACCCCGTGGCCGCGTCAGGCGCTCAAAGACCTGTTGGTGATGCTCGCCGCCGGACCATCGACGGTCGCCACCATCGAAGCCCTCGACCGCACAGGACTGTGGGGCCGACTGTTCCCCGAGTGGGGCGCAGTACGCGACCTGCCACCGCGCGACGTCGTGCACATCTGGACAGTCGACCGTCATCTGGTCGAAACCGTCTCGCGGGCAAGCGCGTTGACCACGCGCGTGGCCAGGCCAGACCTTCTGGTGCTCGGCGCGCTGATCCACGACATCGGCAAGGGACGCGGCGGGGACCACAGCGTCATCGGGTCCGAACTGGCCCATCAGATCGGTACGCGACTGGGGTTGTGGCCGTCGGACATCACGATTCTCGCCGCCGTCGTTCGACACCACCTGCTGTTGCCGCACACCGCGACCCGGCGCGATCTACAGGACCCCGCGACCATCTCGGCCGTCGTCGACGCGATGGGCGGGGACCTGGTGGTGCTCGAGCTCCTGCACGCCCTCGCCGAAGCCGATTCGCTGGCCACCGGCCCCGGGGTATGGGGGGATTGGAAGGCCTCGCTGATCGGTGACCTCGTCCGGCGATGCCGGCTGGTGATGTCGGGAGAGCCGCTGCCACAGCCCGATCCGATCGATCCCCGATTCCTCGCGATGGCCGGCGAGCCTGGCGTGCACGTGGAGTTGGCGCCCGGTGACAGCCCGCACATCTTCACCGTCACGATGATCGTGCCGGATCGACGCGGCCTGCTGTCCAAGGCCGCCGGCGTGCTGGCGCTGAATTCGCTGCGGGTGCACTCGGCTTCGGTCAACGGGCACGACGGTTCGGCGATCAACACGTTCGTCGTCTCGCCGCATTTCGGCTCGCCGCCGGCGGCCGAGCTGCTGCGTCAGCAGCTGATCCTGGCTCTCGACGGTGACCTCGACGTGGTCGCCTCGCTGGAGAAGAAGGGCGCCGACGCGGGATCACCCGTCCGTGCCGGGGAAGTCCGGGCGGCGGTGCCGATCCACGCCCCCGCAGCGCCGCCGCGGGTGCTGTGGCACGACGGTGACGAGGCGGGGCGATCGGTGCTCGAGATCCGCACCACCGACCGCACAGGGCTGTTGACCGAGTTGACTGCGGTGTTCGAGCGCAACGGTGTGGACATCGCGTGGGCCAAGGTCACCACGCTGGGCTCCTCGGTGGTCGACGCCTTCGGTGTGGTGCTGCCGCAGGACAGCGCCGCCGCACGGCAGACCCTGGAACGGGAATTGTTCGCCGTGTTGCCCGCGCCTCCTGCCCGGGTCGAGGAAGCGAGCTAGCGCTCAGCGTGCAGCGGTCACCGACACCCAGGTGCCGTTGACGGCTGCTGTGCCGGTGAACGTGTCCACCTGATCAGGGTCGTGCAGTGCGTTGACGTTGGCGCCGGCCAAGGTGCGCGCGTGGCGCCAGCCGGTGTCGCGATGCCCCCAACCGTGAGGTACCGCAACGGTTCCGGCGCGGATGTCGTCGCTGACGTCCACCGGCACCTCGATGTGGCCGACGGCCGAGCTGACACGCACGGTGTCGCCGTCGGTCAGGCCACGGGCGGCGGCGTCGTCGGGATGCATCAGCACCGTGCACCGGTTGCTGCCGCCGGTCATCGACGGCACGTTGTGCAACCACGAGTTGTTGCTTCGCAATTGGCGGCGGCCGATCAGCTGCAGGTCGTAGCCGTCGGACGCTTCGCGGTCCCCGTCCCGCAGGTGCGCGCGGGCAGCGGCGACGAACTCCGCCGGTGCCAGATGGACCCGCCGGTCGTCGGTGGCGATCACCTCGCGCAGGCGGGGACGCAGCGGTCCGAGGTCCACCCCGCCGGGACTGGATCGGATCTGCCGCATCGTGATCCCGTTGCGGCCCTTGCGAAGTGGTCCGTGCGGTCCGGTGGCCACGGCCAGGGTGGCCAGCCGCAGCGGGTTGATCGCAGAGACCAGGCGCGACCGCAGTGACGGGGGCAGTGAGCGCAGCGGCCGCGGCAGCAGCTCGAGTGCCAATCGGGTCAAGATCTCCCAGTCCTCGAGGCCACCGGGCGGGGGATCGAACGAACGGTGTTGGTAGCGAACGGTGTTGCGCACCTGGAACACCGGGGTGAGCAGGCTGACGTCCTCACGCTCCAGCGGTGACACCGGCGGCAGGATGAAGTCGGCGTGCCGGGTGGTCTCGGTGACGTACATGTCGACCGCCACGTAGAGCTCGAGGGACGCCAGCGCGGCGTCGAGTCGGCTGCGCTGGGGGATCGACGACACCGGGTTGCCCGCGTAGGTGATCATCGCGCGGATCCGGCCGGGGCCGGGGGTGAGGATCTCGTCGGCCATGACGACGGCGGGCAGCTCCGAGCGGAACGATTCGTATCGGCCCGACCGGTCGGTGTAGCGGCCCGGCCGGAACGGCACGTGTTTGGCGAGGCGGGGCACGTCGGCCACGGGCGTGGTGAACATGGTGCCGCCGGCGCGATCGAGGTTGCCCGTCACGGCGTTGATGACCATCACCAGCCAACTGACCAGGGTGCCCGTCGGCTGCTGGCAGACGCCGATCCTGGCGTAGATCGCGGCCGATTCGGCGGCTGCGTGCTCACGGGCCAGCGTGCGGATCATCTCCGGGTCGACCCCCGCGCGTTGGCCCATGGCCTCCGGTGACGCATGCGCGACCAGGTCGGCCAGTTCGGCGATTCCCGTCGACTGCGCGGCGACGGCGCCCGTGTCGCACAGCTTCTCGGTGAGCATCACGTGCAGCATGCCCAGCAGGAGGAACAGGTCGCCGCCGGGGCGTACGGCGACGTGCTGGTCGGCCAGCCGCGCGGTCTCGGTGCGGCGCGGGTCGACGACGACCACGGTGCCGCCGCGGTCGCGCACCGCGCGGATCCGTCGCTTGGCGCCGGGCATGATGGTCAACGATCCGTTGGACACCGCCGGGTTCGCGCCGAGGATCATCAGCCGCTGAGTGCGGTCGATGTCGGTGACGGGAATCAGGGCGTTCGATCCGAACACCTTCCACGCCGCATATTCGTGCGGCATCTGGTCGATCGACGAGGCAGTGAAGAAGTTCGGGGTGCGCAGCGCCAGACGCAGGCCGAAGCCGTAGGCCGCCCCCGAACTGTGGGCCGCCGGGTTGCCCAGATACATGCCGAGCGAGCCGCTCCCGGTCGTCGCGCGCACCGCGCGCAGGCGCCGCCCGATCTCGGCGAACGCCTCGTCCCAGCCGATCGCCTCGAAGCCGTCGCCGACGCGGCGCAACGGGGTCCGTATCCGGTCGGGATCATGGTGCAGCCCGCCCATCGCCGTCGCTTTCGGGCAGATGTAGCCGTGGGACAGCACGTCGTCGGGGTTGCCCTCGATGCGGGTGACTTCGCCATTGCTGACGGTGACGTGCAGGCCGCAATGTGCCTCGCACAGGGTGCACTGACTGATGTGGGTGACCGCGTCGTCCGGCGATCGTCCGTCCCGGCGCGAGGTGTGAAGGGGTACGTCGATCGCTGTCACGGGGCCTCCGCGGGCTCGTCGGATGGTCTTCACGGTAACCGGCACGTACCGTGCGCGACCAGAGGTCAGCGCGGCTTTCCCGGTGTGACGGGGCGACCGTTAGGCTGGCGAGGTGTTTGAATCCCTGTCCGACCGGTTGACCGGTGCCCTGTCGGGCCTGCGCGGCAAGGGCCGGCTCACCGATGCCGACATCGATGCCACGGCGCGAGAGATCCGGCTGGCCCTGCTCGAAGCCGACGTGTCGCTGCCCGTCGTTCGTCAGTTCGTCTCCCACATCAAGGACCGCGCCAAGGGCGCCGAGGTGTCGGGCGCCCTCAATCCCGCCCAGCAGGTCGTCAAGATCGTCAACGAGGAGCTCATCGCGATCCTCGGCGGCCAGACGCGCCAACTCGCGTTCGCGCGGAACCCACCGACGGTCATCATGCTCGCCGGTCTGCAGGGCTCAGGTAAGACCACGCTGGCCGGCAAGCTCGCAAAATGGCTGAAGGGCCAGGGACACACGCCGCTGCTGGTGGCCTGCGACCTGCAGCGCCCCGGTGCGGTGAACCAGCTGCAGATCGTCGGTGAGCGCGCCGGCGTGGGCGTGTTCGCCCCGCACCCGGGCACCGCGCCCGGGGCGGCCGAGGTGAAGGGCACGGCCGATCCGGTTGCCGTCGCGGCCGCCGGCCTCGCCGAGGCCAAGGCCAAGCACTATGACGTCGTCATCGTCGACACCGCGGGACGACTGGGTATCGATGAGGAATTGATGGGTCAGGCCGCCGCGATCCGCGACGCGGTGCAGCCCGACGAGGTGTTGTTCGTCCTCGACGCGATGATCGGTCAGGACGCCGTCACCACCGCCGATGCGTTCCGCGAAGGTGTCGGCTTCACCGGTGTCGTGCTCACCAAGCTCGACGGCGACGCCCGCGGTGGCGCCGCGCTGTCGGTACGTGAGGTCACCGGCGTGCCGATCCTGTTCGCCTCTGCCGGGGAGAAGCTCGAGGACTTCGACGTCTTCCACCCCGACCGGATGGCCAGCCGCATCCTCGGCATGGGCGACGTGCTCACGCTGATCGAGCAGGCCGAGCAGGTCTTCGACGCCCAGCAGGCCGAGGCGACGGCCGCCAAGATCGGCAGCGGCGAGCTGACGCTGGAGGACTTCCTCGAGCAGATGCTGATGATCCGCAAGATGGGTCCGATCGGCAACCTGCTCGGCATGCTGCCCGGCGCCGGTCAGATGAAGGATGCGCTGGCCGCCGTCGACGACAGCCAGCTCGACCGGGTGCAGGCCATCATCCGCGGCATGACACCTGCTGAGCGTGCCGATCCGAAGATCATCAACGCCTCCCGGCGCTTGCGCATCGCCAACGGCTCCGGGGTGACGGTCGCCGAGGTCAACCAGCTCGTGGACCGGTTCTTCGAGGCGCGCAAGATGATGTCGCAGATGGCCGGGCAGATGGGAATGCCGTTCGGCCGCAAGAACACTCGCAAAGCCGGCAAGGGCAAGAACAAGCAGGCAGGCAAGAAGAAGGGCCGCCAGCCGAACAAGGGCCCGACGCCGCCCCGCAACCCGCTCGGCGCCGGCCTGCCCGCCGGGTTCCCTGACCTGTCCAACATGCCCAAGGGACTCGACGAGCTACCGCCGGGCCTCGCCGACATCGACCTGTCGAAGCTGAAGTTCCCCAAGAACTGATGGCTGCGGCGCTGCACGTCCGCGGGCGTGGGCTGCCCGACGGGGAACCCGTCGAATGGTGGGTAGTCGACGGAAAGCTGTCCGCCGATCCCGTGGCGGGCGCCGACACGGTGTTTGACGGAGGCTGGATCCTGCCCGGCCTCGTCGACGCGCACTGCCACGTCGGTCTGGGCCCCGACGGCGAGATCCCGATGGACGAGGCGATCGAGCAGGCGCTGACCGAGCGTGAGGTCGGTGCGCTGCTGCTGCGGGACGCCGGGTCACCCACCGACACCCGCAGTTTCGACGACCGAGAAGATCTCCCACGCATCATCCGGGCCGGCCGTCACATCGCCAGGCCCAAGCGCTATCAGCGGGGCTTCGCCGCCGAACTCACCGACGAGGCTCAGCTGCCCGAGGCGGTGGCCGAGCAGGCGCGCCGGGGAGACGGCTGGGTCAAGATCGTGGGGGATTGGATCGACCGCGACACCGGTGACCTCGCGCCATTGTGGTCGGACGAGGTCCTCGAAGCCGCGATCGACGCCGCGCACGCCAACGGCGCCCGGGTGACCGCCCATGTGTTCAGCGAGGATGCGCTGCCCGGGTTGATCCGGGCCGGCATCGACTGCATCGAGCACGGCACCGGGCTCACCGAGAACACCATCGACCTGATGGTCGAGTACGGCACCGCGCTGGTGCCGACGTTGATCAACATCGAGAACTTTCCCGACATCGCTGCCGCTGCACACAAATACCCGCTCTACCAGCGCCACATGCGTGCGTTGTACGCCACGTGCGGCGAGCGCATCGCAGCGGCCCGCGAGGCAGGCATTCCCATCTACGCGGGCTCCGACGCCGGCAGCGCGGTCGCCCACGGCCGCATCGCCGACGAGGTCGAAGCGCTCAAGGGCATCGGCATGACGCCGACCGAGGCGCTGGGCGCCGCCTGCTGGGACGCCAGGGAATGGCTGCGCCGGCCCGGCCTCGAGCATGGCGCATCAGCCGACTTCGTCTGTTACGCAGAGGATCCGCGGACCGGACCCGCCGTGCTGGCCGCGCCCGATCGCGTGGTCCTGCGGGGGCAGGTGTTCAGCTAGTACACGTCGCGCACGTAGCGGTGAGTCTTGATCAGCTCGTTGACGAAAGCGTGGGCGCTCTCGACGTCGAGTCCGCCGTGTTCGGCGACGATCTCGTGCAGCGCAGTGTCGACGTCGCGGGCCATCCGATCGGCATCGCCGCACACGTACAGGTGTGCGCCATCGCGCAGCCAGGCGAAGAGCTCGGCGCCGCGGTCCCGCATGCGGTGCTGCACATACACTTTCGTGTCGGTGTCCCGGGAGAACGCCACGTCGAGGCGGGTCAGTGTGCCGGCGCGTTCGAACGCCTCGAGTTCTTCGCCGTAGAGGTAATGGGTAGCGCGCCCGCGGTCGCCGAAGAACAGCCACGACCGGCCGGACGCACCCGTGGCCCGACGTTCCTGGAGGAAGCCGCGGAACGGTGCGATGCCGGTGCCAGGCCCGACCATGATGATCGGCACATCCGGATCTGGCAGGCGAAACGCGTGATTGGGGCGCAGCTGCACCGTGAGCTGCTCGCCGCGGTCGGCCAGGAAGGTCGACGCGACACCGCCGTGCCGGCGGTCACCGCAGGTGTAACGGACGGTAGCGACGGTCAGGTGCACGCTGTCGGGATGCACCAGCGAACTCGAGGCGATCGAGTAATCGCGAAACTGTAAGGGGCGCAAGGTGTCCACCACCTCGTCGACGCCGAGGTCGGCCAGTCGCAGAAGGTCGAGCACATCCTTGCCGTAGCACCACGAGTTCGGTGCGGGGGTGGCCGCGGCGCGTAGCGCTGCCGCCGCCCCCGCATCGTGCGTGCGCGCGGCGACGAGGGCCCGCAGGGCGCGGGACGGGATGCGGATCTCGAGGCGTTCGGTGAGCAGCGTGCCGAGTGGTTCGTCATAGCCGGGCACGACACGGTCGGGCGCGGCGCCCAGCTCGGTGAGGAGCGCGTCGACGAGGATCGGATCGTTGGTCGCGTGCACGGCCAGGGAGTCACCGGCGCAGTAGGCGATGCCGGGCTCGGGCAGATCGATCTCGTAGTGGCGGACTTCTCGGTCTGAATCGGCAGCACTCAAAAGGCGATTGACCGTGCACCGGGTCGCGGCGGGCTGGTGTCGGTCCCGGCCCGAGGGTGGTTCCGACGGCTGCACCGCGGAACCGGTTGGGCGGGTCAGCGTGGCTGACAGCAGTTTGACGACGTCGGTGGTCCACGCGGCGGCGGCCCGCTCATAGGGGCCGTCGATGTCGACGCGTTCGGTCAATCGGGTGGCGCCCAGGGCCTCGAGCCGCTCGTCAAGCAACCTGCCGGCGTTGCAGAACAGGTCGTAGCCGATGTCACCAAGGGCCAGCACGGCGAAGCGCAGGTGACCGAGCGGGATGTCCTGTGTGCTGAGTGCTTCCCAGAACAGCGCGGCGTTGTCGGGAAATTCGCCGTCGCCAAAGGTGGAGGTGACCGCGAGGAAATGGCTGGCGGTGCGCAACTGGTCGGCGTCGATCTGGTTGAGCTCTCGGGCCTCGACGTCGATCCCGGCGGCCTGGAACGCCTCCGCACACGTCATCGCGGCGTCTTCGGCGTTGCCCATGTCGGTGCCGAAGCCAATGATGAGCTGGTCGGCCAACGATTGCTCCCTCGGTCGGCGCGCCGCACCGCACGACGCAAGTTAGGGCGACCTTAGTTGTTGGGAGTGTGAGATGGTGACGTCCCTTCCGGGGGAGATCACCACTTGACCATCGGCAGTGGGGAGCCGGGGTGGCGGCGGGCGCGGGCGATCGTCAGCGTCACCAGCCGTCGGTGAAACCCGGCGTTGGGCCACTCTCGGCACACGGCTCGATAGTGCGCGCGCGGCACGCCGAAGCGCACTCCACCGAGCGACACGTCGGTCACGTCGGCACGCCGGAAGATCTCCACCGGGGTGCTCGGCGAACCGGCGCTGCGCAGTTTGTGGTGCTGCTGGATCATCGCCGTCACGGGTGCGGGCAGGTCCTCGGCGCAGTCATGTTCATGGAGCCAGGTCCTCGCGAGGGCGACCGATGGGGCGAGATAGTCGAATGTGCCTGCCGACCAGATGCCCAGGTCGTGGAAGGCGGCCGCGGTCAGGTAGGCCTCCGTCGTGGACGGGGCCGGCTCGCCGGCGGCCAGCGGCGACGCGGCGTGCAGTGCATCGCAGAACGCCAGCACGCGCAGCACGTGGTTGCGATAGGCGGTGTGGTCGGCGCCGAGGTGGGGGAGCCACGGTGCCA
Organism: Actinomycetota bacterium; assembly: GCA_040752555.1. Taxonomy (GTDB): domain Bacteria; phylum Actinomycetota; class Actinomycetes; order Mycobacteriales; family Mycobacteriaceae; genus Mycobacterium. The sequence continues at coordinate 563,296 of JBFMGT010000002.1, forward strand.
GCCGGCGATCGATCCCGGCGGCGGCACCGGTGTTCACGGCGATCAGCCTAGGGCTGGCCTAAGCCTGGCGGAAACCCCAGTCGAACAGCTCGATGGCCTGACCGTAGAGGTCGCCGGTGCCGTACATCTGCACGACCACCAGCCGCTTGTTGCCACGCTGCGCGGCGCCGACATAAGTCTTGCGAGCCAGATTGGTGTAGCCGGTCTTGCCGGCCAGATCCCCCGGATATCGGCTCAGCAACTCGTTCTGGTTGTGCAGGGTCTTGCCCGGAAACGGTGCGGTCGGCGAGCGCATGATGGCGGCGATGAGGGGATATTTCAGCGCGGCGCGCAGGATCACCGCAAGGTCGTGCGGCGTGGTCAGCGACTCCCAGCCGGGGCCGTCGAGGCCCGACGGCGACGATGCCGCGGTGCTGCGCGCGCCGACCAGCGCGGCCTTGCGGTTCATGGCCGCCACCGCGACCTTCTGCCCTCCGAGCATGTCGGCGAGCATGTTCGCCGCGTCGTTGCCCGACACCATCAGCAGCGCCGAGAGCAACTGCGCGGTGGTGTAGGCCTGACCGGGTCGCAGTCCCACACAGGAGCATTCGACGTCATCGTGGGCGGAGTTGGCCCGCGCGAAGTTGTCCGGCCGCAGGTGGTCGAGCACTACCATCGCGAGCAGGACCTTGATCGTGCTGGCCGGGGCGTAGCGGCCGTACGGATCGCGGCTGGCCAGCACCCGCCCGGTGTCCAGGTCGGCGACCAGCCACGCCTGGGCGGGTCCTTGCGGAAGCGCCTGCGCGGCAGCGGGTTCAGTGCCGGGTTGGGCGGTGGCGGGGGTGGCGGGCACGACCATCGTCAGGGTGAGGGCGCACACCAGCCCCGCGAATCCACGCCGCACGTATCGCGACGCTAATGGCCTCAGGACTCGTTGAGGTCACCGTCGGATACCGACTCTGATCCCGTCTCGGCGCGAGGTCACAGCGTGGCGATGCCGGCGTTCGGGCCGAGCGCGAAGCCCCAATCCAGCAGAGCGGCAGCCTGATCCCAGTAGGTCGGCCCGCCCTCTCTGACCAGCCCGTGCATCAGCGCCACCACGAGGTGTCGTCCGCCGCGCTCGGCGCCGCCGACGAAGGTCTTCTGCGCCAGATCGGTGTAGCCGGTCTTGCCGCCGAAGGTGCCGGGATAGCGGTGCAGCAGTTCGTCCTGATTGACCAGCACGGTGTCGCCGGCGCGGGTGGGGAAGACCGCGGTGGGCTGGGCGGTGATCTGGGCGAAGACCGGGTTGGCCATCGCGGCGCGGAAGATCACCGCGAGGTCGTGCGGTGTCGACCAGATGTTGATCCCCGGGCCGTCGATGCCCGACGGTGATCCGGCATCGGTGCCGTGTGCGCCGACGCTGGCGGCCTTGGCGGTCATCTTGGCCGTGGCGACGTCACGACCGCCCAGCATGGTGGCCAGCGTGTTGGCCGCGTCGTTGCCGGACACCAGCAGAAGTGCCTCGAGAAGTTGGCGCGTGGTGTAGGTCATGCCCGGTGTGACGCCCGCGCAATTGCATTCGACCGTGGTGTCGGCCTCGTTGGCCACGATCGTGGCGTCGAGGGGCAGCTCGTCGAGCACGGTGAGCGCCAGCAACACCTTGATCGTGCTCGCGGGCGCGAAGCGGGCGTTCTCGTCGCGGCCCGCCAGCACTGCGCCGGTGTCCATGTCGGCCACGATCCACGCCTCGGCGGGGCCGGTCGGGATCGGAACGCTGCCGGCCGGCTGGTTCACCCCGCCAACGGGGACCGCGACGGCTCGCGGTGCCGTCACACCGCCCACCACGCCCAGGACCAACGCCAAGCATGCGAGAAGCCTCGTCATGACGGCCGAGCCTAACGGGGCGCCGCGATCGTGTTCAATCGAGGAATGTTGAGCCTCGAGGAGATCTCCGACCGCCTGGAGATCCAACAGTTGCTGGTCGACTACTCGACCGCCATCGACCAGAAACGCTTCGACGATCTCGACGCGGTGTTCACCCCCGACGCATACATCGACTACCGCGTCGCCGGAGGTATCGAGGGTCGGTTTCCTGAGGTCAAGGCGTGGCTGAAGGAGGTGCTGCCGAACTTCCCGAGCTACTACCACATGCTCGGCAACGTCGACATCCGCATCTCGGGTGACACCGCGACGTCGCGGGCGATCTGCTTCAACCCGATGGTGACGGGCGGGGCCAGCGACCAGACCTCCGCCCAGGTCTATTTCGTGGGGATCTGGTACGTCGACGAGTTCGTGCGCACCGAGCAGGGGTGGCGGATGAGCAAGCGGGTCGAGGAGAAGTGCTTCGACAAGCTCGTGTGAGCTCCTCGCGGATTTCTGTTCGTGGCCTGCCCTCTGGCACAATGAACGGCTGTCTGCCCGGGACTCAGGCCCCGCGGCGGTCACACACGTGAGGCAAAACCGGATCAGGCAATCCGCCTGCATCGCCGAATTGCAGCGTGGCAATCCACAGGAGTAATGGTTCATGGCTGTCAAGATCAAGCTGACCCGTCTGGGCAAGATCCGCAATCCGCAGTACCGCATCGCCGTCGCCGACTCGCGCACCCGCCGTGACGGCCGTTCCATCGAGGTGATCGGCCGCTACCACCCCAAGGAAGAGCCGAGCCTCATCGAGATCGACTCCGAGCGTGCGCAGTACTGGCTGGGTGTCGGCGCGCAGCCGACCGAGCCTGTCCTGCAGCTGCTCAAGATCACCGGTGATTGGCAGAAGTTCAAGGGTCTGCCCGGCGCTGAGGGCACGCTGAAGGTCAAGGAGCCCAAGCCGTCCAAGCTGGACCTGTTCAACGCCGCGCTGGCCGAGGCCGAAGGTGGCCCGTCCTCCGAGGCCACCACGCCCAAGAAGAAGAAGGCGCCGGCCGCCAAGAAGGAAGCCTCCGACATCGAGGCCACTGCTGATCCGTCCGGGTCGGCCGACAAGTCCGAGGCCGCCGCCGAGGGCGAGGACGCCACGGTCGCCGGCGCCACTGCCGCTGACTCCTCGGGCGAGCCCTCGTCGGCCGAGAGCTGAGAAGCGCCGTGAGTTCCGTCGTCGTCGACGCCGTCGAGCATCTGGTCCGCGGGATCGTGGACAACCCCGACGATGTACGCGTCGACATGGTGACCAACCGCCGCGGGCGCACCGTCGAGGTGCACGTGCATCCCGACGACCTGGGCAAGGTGATCGGCCGCGGTGGCCGCACCGCGACCGCGCTGCGCACCCTGGTTGCCGGCATCGGCGGTCGCGGTATCCGCGTCGACGTGGTGGACACCGACCAGTAGATGGACCTCGTGGTCGGGCGCGTCGTCAAAGCGCACGGCGTGACGGGCGAGATCGCCGTCGACGTGCGCACCGACGATCCGGAGGGCCGCTTCGCCCCAGGAGCCACCCTGCGCGGCCGGGCGCCGCGCGGGGGAATCGAACGCGAGTACCGCATCGAGTCGGTGCGCAACCACGGCGGCCGGGTGCTGCTTCGGCTCGACGGCGTCGGTGACCGCGACGCCGCCGACGCGCTGCGGGGCACGCTGTTCCTCGTCGACGCGGCGTCGCTGCCGCCCATCGACGACCCCGACGAGTACTACGACCACCAGCTCGAGGGGCTCACGGTATCGACCGTCGCCGGCGTGCGGGTCGGGTCGGTCGCCGAGGTGCTGCACACCGCCGCAGGTGAATTGCTCTCGGTGACAGGGGATGACGGTGCCGAGATTCTCGTGCCCTTCGTATCCGCGATCGTGGTGTCGGTGTCGCTGACCGATCAGACCGTGGTGATCGACCCGCCCGAGGGTCTTCTCGACCTGAGTGGCTGAGGAGTTCCGGCGTGCGTATCGACGTGGTCTCCATCTTTCCGCAGTTCCTCGACCCGCTGCGGCAGTCGCTGCCCGGACGGGCGATCGATGCCGGCATCGTCGACGTGACAGTGCACGATCTGCGTCGGTGGACCCACGACGTGCACCGCTCCGTCGACGACGCCCCGTACGGGGGAGGGCCGGGCATGGTGATGCGGGCCCCCGTGTGGGGGGAGGCACTCGACGAGATCTGTTCTGAGGAAACGCTTCTCGTGGTGCCTACGCCGGCAGGCCGGCTGTTCACCCAGAAGGTCGCGCAGCGCTGGAGTGATGAGCGGCATCTGGTTTTCGCATGCGGTCGGTACGAGGGCATCGATCAACGGGTGATGGACGACGCGGCCCGTCGCATGCGTGTCGAGGAAGTGTCGATCGGCGATTATGTGCTGCCCGGCGGTGAATCGGCCGCCGTGGTGATGATCGAAGCCGTGCTGCGCCTGCTGCCCGAGGTCCTCGGCAATCCCGAATCTCACCGCGACGACTCGCATTCCGAGTCCGTGGGCGGTCTCCTCGAGGGACCGAGCTACACCCGGCCCGCCACCTGGCGGGGCCTCGACGTGCCGGAGGTGTTGCGTTCCGGTGATCACGCCCGCATCGCCGCGTGGCGGCGCGAGCAGGGCCTGCAGCGGACCAGGGAACGACGGCCCGATCTGCTGGACTGACCCCGGCGCTCGACCGGTACGTCGCTAGATCCGACCGCCCGGGAACATCGTCTTGACTGCCTGGGTGAGGTCCGCACGCGCGCCCGCCGCGCTGGTCGGGTCGAGCGAGCCGATGGCCATGACGTACCGGCGGTCGTCGCCGATCACCCCTGTCGACACGTGCAATTGATTGCCGCCGTTCCAGCAGCAGAACCAACCCTGTTTGACCGCGACGGGCTCGGCGTACAGACCCTCGGGGATTCCGAAGCGCTGCGGGTAGCCGTCGGTGCCCGTGGGTGTGGATTGCGCCAGGTCGCCGAGGATCACGTCGGCCTGCTCGGCAGGCAGGCCACCGGTGCCGTCGAGCAGCTTGGCGTAGTACTGCACCAAGTCGCTTGCCGTGCTCTGGGTGACATCCCAGTGTCCGTTGTACGGCGCGGTCGTGCCCGTCAATCCGTAGCGTGCCACCACCCGGCCGATGATCGCGTTGCCGCCGCTGCGATCCCAGAACGCTTGCGCGGCACTGTCATCGGAGGATCGCAGCATGATGTCCAGCCGCTGGCGGTCGCCGGGGGACAGGGTGGTCTGGCCACGCGACACCTGTAGCAGCAGGTCGTCGGCGATGAACAGCTTCACCACGGATGCGATCGGGAAGGGCTGGTTGTCGCCGTTGGACACCACCTGTCCGGTGGTCCGGTCCATCACGACGGCCTTGATGTCGGCGCCGGTTTCCGAGGCGTCGCTGGTGGCCTGCTGCATCCGGGCCTGGAGGTCGACGAATCCGGTGGCGGGTTGCGGAGGAGCGGCGGGCAGCGGCACCGAGTTGCTCTGCGGCGCGACTGCCGACGACTGCGTACGGGTTGGTTCTGACGGTTGCGCCTGGCAACCCCCGGCGACGAGCGTGGCGGCGCACAGCATGGACGCCGCCACCGTGGAGGGACGTCCTGGCCAGCTCTGCATTTCTCTCCTCATCAGGTCAGATCCGGCCGTCCGGAAACATCGTGCGGACGGCGTCGGTGATGGTCTTGCGCGCGGTGGCGGCGTCGGTCGACTGCATCGAACCGATGGCCATCACGTAACGGCGGTCCGGTCCGATCACCCCGGTGGACAGATGCATCCAGTCGGAGTTCACGCAGCACATCCACCCCTGCTTCACGGCGACGGGATCGCCGGGGAGGCCCTCGGGGATGCCGAAGCGCTGCGGGTACACCCCGCCGGGCACCATGCCGTCGGGGGCAGTCGGCGTCGACGCCGCGAGGTTCGCCAGGATGACGCTCGCCTGCTCGCCGGGCAGACCGCCCGTGCCGGCCAGCAGCTTGTCGTAGTACCGCACCAGATCGGTCGCCGTGCTGATGGTGTTGAACCACCGGCCGTTGCTGGGTGGGCGCGTCGCGGTGAGCCCGTACCGGCTCACCACGCGGTTGACGATCGCGCTCCCGCCGCTGCGGTTCCAGAACACCTCGGCCGCGCTGTCGTCAGAGGCGCGCAGCATGACGTCGAGCATCTCGCGGTCGTCCGGCGACAGCGTCGTCTGCCCCTTGGCCACCTGCAGGAGGAGGTCGTCGGCGATGAAGAGCTTGACCACCGAGGCGATCGCGATCGGCCGATCATTGCCGTTGGTCACCAGCTCGCCGGTGTTGCGATCGAGCACGGCTGCGGTGATGTCGGCACCTGCGCCGGCCGCCACCGCGGTCGCCTGCCGCTCGCGATCGGCCAGGCCGACGAAGGTGGCGGCAGGTCGATCGACAGGCTGCTCTGGCAGTGCCTCGGCGGTGCCCACCGGGGCGACCACCGTCAGCTGAGGACGGTCCGGGCGCGACGATGCGCCGTACACCTCCGCGTCGCAGCCGCCCAGGGCCACCGTGACGACGACGAGGGCAGCCGCGATCCTGACGAGCCGCCACGGCCGCGGTCGCATAGCGCGTCCTCCCGAATCTGGGCCTACCCTGGTGTGTGGAACGGGCCGGCGCACGGCGCACCCGTGCTGTCCAGCGTAACGGCTGTGTACCCACTGCGCGTCGGTTGGCAGACCGGCTGAGTTCGTAGCGTCATCGCAGCGTCACCAGCTGGGCCACGGGCACCAGCGCCGATTTCGGAGATCGGGACCTCGTCTGGCACAATTGGGCAGTTGTCTGTGCACGGCCGGGAAACCGTCGCTCCGCTGCACGACAGGCCCCAGACGCCCGAACACCAGGCTCTGCGCGCGTCACCGCGACGCCGCCAGCTGCCGCCGACACCGAGGAAGTGTGACCGATGAACACGCTGGATTTCGTCGACCAGACGTCGCTGCGCGACGACGTCCCGGATTTCGGTCCCGGTGACACCATCAACGTCCACGTCAAGGTCATCGAGGGCTCCAAGGAGCGCATCCAGGTCTTCAAGGGTGTGGTGATCCGTCGCCAGGGCGGCGGCATCCGCGAGACGTTCACCGTCCGCAAGGAGAGCTACGGCGTCGGCGTGGAGCGCACCTTCCCGGTGCATTCGCCCAACATCGACCACATCGACGTCGTCACCCGCGGTGACGTGCGCCGCGCCAAGCTCTACTACCTGCGCGAGCTGCGTGGCAAGAAGGCGAAGATCAAGGAGAAGCGCTGACACCGCTTCTGCGGACGGTGATCGGCGCGGCTCCCAGCTGGCTCCTGGCTACGCTGATCCCGTGACCGGACCCAGGGACACCCCCGAGACCGACGACACGTCCGCGGAGCAGACGCTCGATCCGCCGGAGCCCGCCGAGGGCAAGCCGGAGAAGAAGAAGCGGGGTGCGCTGCGCGAAGCGGCGATCCTGATCACCGTCGCGGTGGTGCTCTACTACGTCATGTTGACGTTCATCGCGCGGCCGTACCTGATCCCGTCCGAATCGATGGAGCCGACGCTGCACGGCTGCAACGGGTGTGTCGGTGACCGCATCATGGTCGACAAGCTGACCTATCGGTTCTCTGCGCCCGAGCCCGGTGACGTCATCGTGTTCAAGGGACCGCCCAACTGGAGCATCGGCTACAAGTCCATCCGCTCGGACAACCCTGCGATCCGCACCGTGCAGAACGCGCTGTCTTTCATCGGGTTCGTCCCGCCGGACGAGAACGACTTGGTCAAGCGTGTGATCGCGGTCGGCGGTCAGACCGTGGAATGCCGCGTGACGACAGGTCTGACGGTCGATGGCAAGCCACTGAACGAGCCCTACCTCGACCCGAACACCATGAACGCCGACCCGGCGGTCTACCCGTGCCTGGGCAATGAGTTCGGGCCCGTCAAGGTGCCCGAGGGCCGGCTGTGGGTGATGGGCGACAACCGCACCCACTCGGCGGATTCGCGCGCGCACTGCTCCAACGAGCCGGCCGACGTACAGCGCGGCCTGCTGTGCACCGGTGACCCGGTGGCAGGGACCATCCCCGTCGACAACGTGATCGGCAAGGCCCGCTTCATCGCGTGGCCGCCGTCGCGGTGGGGTGGTGTGAGCTCGGTGGACCCGCAGAGCTAGCAGGAGGCTCGACAGTGCCGGCGTGGCCTCCGAGGATGGTGATTCGCAGGTCGACTGGTCTGCGCACCTTGGAATCGGCGCTGTACCGGGCCGGCCTGGGTCCGGTGGCCGGCGTCGACGAGGTGGGTCGAGGCGCGTGCGCGGGTCCGCTGGTGGTGGCAGCGTGTGTGCTCGGGCCCAACCGGATGGAGAGCCTGGCCGCGCTCGACGACTCAAAAAAGCTCGGCGAAGCGGAGCGCGAGCGGCTGTTTCCGCTGATCAAGCGCTACGCACTGGCCTATCACGTGGTGTTCATCCCGTCGGTGGAGGTCGATCGCCGCGGTGTGCACGTGGCGAACATCGAGGGCATGCGTCGGGCGGTGGCCGGCCTGTCGGTGCGTCCGGGATACGTGTTGAGCGACGGTTTCCGGGTGCCAGGACTGCCGACGCCGTCCCTGCCGGTGATCGGCGGCGACGCGGCGGCCGCGTGCATCGCTGCGGCCAGCGTGCTGGCCAAGGTCAGTCGCGACCGGCTGATGGTCGCGATGGACGACGAGCACCCCGGGTACGGGTTCGCCGAGCACAAGGGGTACAGCACGCGGGCGCACGGTGCGGCGCTGGCCCGGCTGGGTCCGTCGGCCCAACACCGTTATTCGTTCATCAATGTGAGACGCCTCGTCGTGGGGGAACCTAAGGGGCAGGTCGACAATGATGGCCGAGACGATTTTGACAGGATGAGTGCACTGGGTTCGGTGGACTCGGAGATGTATGACCTACGCGAAGGACAGCTGAGCCGATGAGTGCCGAAGATCTCGAGAAGTACGAAACCGAGATGGAGCTCTCGCTCTACCGTGAGTACAAGGACATCGTCGGGCAGTTCAGCTACGTCGTGGAGACGGAGCGGCGCTTCTACCTGGCCAACAGCGTGGAGATGGTGCCCCGTAACGCCGACGGTGAGGTGTATTTCGAGCTGCGGCTCGGCGACGCGTGGGTGTGGGACATGTACCGGCCCGCCCGGTTCGTCAAGCAGGTGCGGGTGATCACGTTCAAGGACGTCAACATCGAAGAGGTCGACAAGCCGGAGCTGCGGCTTCCGGAGTAGGGACACGTCGGACAGTGGGAGCCGGGCAGGACGCAGCGGGAGGCCGCAGAGGGTCGACGTCGTCGGTGCCCGAACCGGGCGAGGACCCCTTCTACGACCCGCCGCCGGGCCTCGAGGAACTGCAGCCGGGCACGGTCGTGCGGTCGCGACGCGTGCAGCTGGCGTTCTTCGGACGGATCCGGCGCGGCGCGGCGACCCAACTGATGTACCGGAGTACCGACGCGCACGGCCGGCCCGAGTCCGCGGTCACCACGGTCGTGGTGCCCAGGGGCCGGGACCCTCGGACGTGCCCACTGCTGAGCTATCAGTGCGCCATCGACGCCGTCGCCGCGCGCTGCTTCCCGTCCTATGCGCTGCGCCTGGGTTCGCAATTGGTCGGGGCGTCGGTGCAGGCGGAGTTCCTGTTCGTCGCCGCGGCACTCGCGCGCGGCTGGGCGGTCTCCATCCCCGATCACGAGGGGCTGCAGGGCATGTGGGGCGCCCCGTACGAGGCGGGCTTCCGCGTGCTCGACGGGCTCCGGGCCGCTGTCTCGCACGAGGCGCTCGGCTTGTCGCCGGATGCCCGGATGGCGATGTGGGGCTACTCGGGCGGCGGGCTCGCGACCGGGTGGGCGGCCGAGGCGGCAGCGGATTACGCCCCGGAACTCGATGTGGTGGGCGCCGTCCTGGGCTCGCCCGTCGTGGATCCGGAAAACGTTGCGCGACGGCTAAACTCGACACGGTGGGCCGGTCTGGCCGCCCTGATGATCGCCTCGCTGGTGCACGTGTTCCCGGAGGCGCGCGCAGTGGTCGACGAGCATGCGACCACCGAGGGCAAGGCGCTGCTGCGTGAGATCGAGGAGATGTCGACAGGCTCGGCGATCCACCGGCTGCGCAACAAGGACATCGCTGACTACGTCGACCTCACCTTCGACGAACTGTTCGCGCTTCCCGAGTTGCGGTACATCTTCGACATGACGCGGCTCGGACAGGCGATCCCGAGCATGCCGGTCCTGGTGATCCAGGGTGTGCACGACCGCATCGTCGACGTCGGTGACGTCGACGATCTGGTGCACCGCTACACCGAGGGCGGCGCGACGGTGCGCTACCACCGCGATCCGCTGGCCGAGCACCTGATGCTCTACCCCTTCGCGGTGCCGATGAGCCTGCGGTGGCTGGGCAATCGGCTGGAGAGGGAGCATCGCGGCGGGCGCAGCACCTGGCCCGCGGTCCTCGATACGGGCACCTACCGCGCACTGGCCGCTGCGCTGCCGCGGCTGCGCCGCCGCCGCTGATCGCTCAGTGTGCTGAGGGGCTTCGCGTAGACGCGGCCACCTGACAGACTGACAAGGTGCGCTCCGAACCGCAGTGTTGGCTGACCGATATGGACGGCGTTCTCGTCCGTGAGGAACACGCGCTCCCCGGGGCCGCCGAGTTCTTGCAGCGTCTCCTCGAGCGCGAGCGACCGTTTCTGGTTCTGACCAACAATTCGATCTTCACCCCACGAGACCTCGCGGCCCGGTTGGCCCGCTCCGGTTTGAGCGTGCCCGAGTCCGCGATCTGGACCTCGGCGCTGGCGACCGCGACGTTTCTGGCCGACCAGCTGCCGGGCGGCTCGGCGTACGTCATCGGGGAGGCGGGGCTGACGACCGCCTTGCACGAAGCCGGCTACACGCTGACCGATGTCGCGCCCGACTTCGTGGTGCTCGGCGAAACTCGCACGTACTCGTTCGAGGCGATCACCAAGGCGGTCCGGCTCATCCTCGGTGGCGCGCGGTTCATCGCGACCAACCCCGACGTCAGCGGCCCGTCGGCCGAAGGTCCGCTGCCCGCCACCGGTTCGGTCGCCGCGATGATCACCAAGGCCACCGGCCGGGAGCCGTATTTCGTGGGCAAGCCCAACCCGATGATGTTCCGTAGTGCGCTGAACCAGATCGAGGCGCATTCGGAGAGCACGGTCATGGTCGGGGACCGGATGGACACCGACGTCGTCGCCGGTATCGAGGCGGGGCTGGAGACCATCCTGGTGCTCACCGGGTCGACCTCGATCGAGGACGTCGAGCGCTATCCGTTCCGGCCCAGCCGGGTGCTGCCGTCGATCGCCGAGGCGATCGAGCTGATCTGAGCCCTCCCTACACTTGGCGCCGTGACTGTCACTGTTGACCGCCCGCTCGCCGGTGTCCGGATCGTCGAGATCTCCAGCTTCGTCGCGGTGCCGCTGGCGGGCATGACGCTGGCGCAGCTGGGCGCGGACGTGGTACGCATCGACCCGATCGGCGGCGCCGCCGACTACCACCGCTGGCCGCTCACCGAGACGGGAGACAGCATCTACTGGGCCGGTCTGAACAAGGGCAAGCGGTCGCTGGCCGTCGACATGCGAACGGAGGCAGGACAAGACGTCGTGACGCGGCTGATCGCCGACAGCGGGGTGTTCATCACCAACGTCACCGGCAGGCCCTGGCACGCCTACCCGGCTCTGCGGGAGCTGCGGCGCGATCTGATCCAGGTCGAGGTGTCCGGGCGCGCCGACGGCGGCACCGGTGTCGACTACACCGTCAACGCCGGCATCGGATTCCCGCTCGTCACCGGAGCACCGGACTCCGCGGCGCCCGTCAACCATGTGCTGCCCGCGTGGGACGTCACCTGCGGGCTCTACGCGGCGCTGTCGGTGGTCACCGCGCTGCACCACCGCGATGCCAGCGGCGACGGGCAACACGTCGCGATCCCGCTGGAGAACGTCGCACTGGCCACGGCGAGCAACCTCAGCCTGCTCACCGAAGCGATGGTCTGCGGCACGTCTCGGGCGCGGATCGGCAACGCGGTCTATGGCACCTACGGGCAGGACTTCACCGGCAGCGACGGCTCGGTGTTCATGGTGGTGGCGCTCACCAACCGGCACTTCCGTGATCTCACCGCGCTCACCGGAACCGTCGAAGACGTTGCTGCGTTGGAAGATTCGCTGAATGCGGACTTCACCGATGAAGGGCAACGCTACGAACACAGGGAAGCGCTGAGCGCCCTGTTCGCCGGCTGGTTCGCCCGCCACACCGGCGAGGAGATCGCTGCCGCGCTCGCCGCCACCTCCGTGCTCTGGGAGCGCTACCGCACGTTCGCCGAGACCGCGCAGCGCGTCACAGCCAACCCGCTGTTCGCCGAGCTCGAGCAGCCGCGGATCGGGCGGTTCGCCGCCGCAGGCCTGCCGATGGCGATCGACGGCACCTACCCGCCGCCGCAGCCCGCCCCGGCGCTGGGTGAGGACACCACGGCGGTGTTGAGTGACTGGCTGGCGCTCGACGCCGAGCGGATCCACGCACTGCGCGCGGCCGGGGCCGTCGCGTGAGCCGACTGCTGGACCTGCTCGACGTCGCCGCGGCGGGGCAGGACCGCTGGCGCGGGCGGGGGAGCGGCCCAGAAGGCAAGCGCGCTTACGGCGGCCAGCTGGTCGCCCAGAGTCTGGCCGCCGCGGCTCGCACCGTCGAGGACGTCAAAGCGCCGACGGCGATGCATCTGCAGTTCCTGCGCGGCGGCGACGCGGGCACCTGCGTGGACTACGCGGTCGCGCGGGTGTTCGACGGCCGGACCGCAGCCTCCCGGCGCGTGGACGCCACCCAGGCCGGACGGTTGCTGACGACGGCGACCGTGTCGTTCGCCGTGCCGCTACCAGGGCCCGCGCATGGCCGCGCCGACGTCGGGGCGGACCCGGAGTCGTTGCCGCGCACCGGGCCTGCGGGTCCCGCGCCGTCGATGCCGCTCGACGAACTCGACATCAGGATCGTCGACGAGGGTGCCGGTGAACGGTTCGTGCGCCGGCTGTGGTGGCGGACCGAGGTCGAGCTCGGCGACGAACCCTTGGTGCACACCCTCGTCGCGGCCTATGTCACCGATGTCTACCTGATCGACCCGGCGCTGCAGGTGCACGGATACTCGATGCGCTCGCGTACCCATCGCAGCGGCACGACCGATTCGTCGATGTGGTTTCACGGCAGCGTGCGCGCCGCCGAATGGAACCTGCTCGAATGCCGCTCGCCGGCAGCGGGCCGGGGACGGGGCGTGGTCACCGCCTCGCTGATCCGACGGGACGGCACGATCGCCGCCACCTTGACCCAGGAGGGACTCATCGCAGAGCGGGAGCCTGCGCCGGATTCCGCTTGATGAGCCGGCGATCCCGCATCCGTTGTCGGATCTGGGTGATCACCGCGGTCAGCGCGATGCCGATGGCGATCGAGGCGATCACCCCGTAGAGCTTGTGGGTGCCGAACAGCGGATACACCTGGAAGTGGGTCAGATAGATGTACAGCGACGCTTCGGCCACCGCACCTGCACAGACAGCCACCACGGCGGGGCAGCGCACCGCGGGCAGACAGATCAGCAGCACCAGTCCCGCCGTCACCAGCAGCTCCCGCACCGTGTCGCCGAAGTAGCCGTGCACTCCCACGATCAGCACGACCGTCACGGCGAGGCGCTGCAGCGCGGTGCTCGCCTTGGCCGCGGCCCAACCGGCGGCGAAGAACCAGAACGCGAGCATCGTGAACCACGCGTCACGGCCCAATCCGAAGCCCAGCACGTCATAACGCAACGCCATGCCGACGGCGAGGAACACCGCCGCGAACGCGAACGGGTGCTTCCGTTCCGCCCGGTCGGCCAGGGGCACCCACATCAGCACCGCGAGCGCGGCCAAAGTCCACACCAGCACCTCGACGAACCACAGTCGGCCGGCGGTCATGCTGTCATGCGGACCGAGGAACTTGTTGGCCAGCAACAGGTTCGACGCGTGATAGTCGTCGGTCAGCACGAGCGCGAGGGCGACCCAGGCAACGGCGGGCACGGCGATCCACCCGATCGTGGCGCCCAGGTGCCGGACCCGCTGAGCGCGGGGGAGCGGGGTCAGGCAGAACCGGGCGAAGTTGTATCCGGCGACGCCGAGCAGGATATGCGCTCCGCCCCACATCTCGAACAGCTCGGCGTGCGACGCGACCACCAGCACGATGGCCAGTGCGCGCAGCGCCACACTGGTGTCCACGGTGGAACCCCAGGAGCGCCACCAGCGTCGCGGCGGTGCCGGGCGGGCTCGGAGTTCGCGAATCGGCAGGCGCGGCCAGTCCACGGGCAGGTGGCCGAGGACCCGCTCGAGGCGCACCGACATGGTCACGTAGGTCAGTGAGTTGCCGCCGAGGTCGACGAAGGTGGCGTCGTCACTGACCTGCGCCCGCTCCAGGTGCAAGACGTCGGCGAACAACTCCACCAGGTCGGACTCCGTGTCCGCGCGCGCGGCGACGAGGGTGCGGGCCGTCGGATAGTCGGGCTTGCCCGACGGGAGCATCGGCAACTCGGGCACCGCGACCGCGTCGACGCTGCCGACGGGGACACTTGCGGCGTCGGCGACGAGGTGGCGTAGCCGGTCGGGGGCATGCGCACCGGCGGCGACCACCACGAGCCGCTCGCCGGCGTCGGTGCACAGTGCTCGCACACCGTGGTCGGCCAGCGCCCGCTCGAGCCGCTGCAGATCGATACGTAGACCGAACACCTTCGCGAAACGGCTTGTCCGGCCCATGATTTCGAAGAGACCAGGTCCGCATCGGCGGGCGACGTCGCCGGTACGCAGCTCCTTGCAGGTGGGGCCCAGCGCCAGGTCCTCGACCCGCTCGGCGTAGCCCATCATCACGTTCGGCCCGCGGAACACGAGTTCACCTGCCTCGTCGTCCGGCCAGCCGTCGAGCGGCTCCAGGGACAGCGAGCCACCCGGGATCGCGACACCGATGGCGTGCGGGTAGGACTGCGCCAGGTGGGGCGGTAGGTACGCCATTCGAGCGGTGGCTTCGGTGGCGCCGTACATCACGAACAGCGACCACCCGTTTCTTTGGCCCAGGGCGGAAAACTGCCGCACGCGCTCGGGTGGCATGGGGCCGCCGGCCTGGGTGAGGTAGCGCAGATGCGGCAGCTGCATGCGCGGGAAGCCCACGCGGTCGAGGAGTTCGAACGTGTAAGGGACACCGGCGAACGTGGTGCCACGGTGGCGGACGAACAGATCCCAGAATCCCTCTTCGGACACCGAGCGGTCGGTCAGGATCAACGCCGCACCGACGAGCAGATGGCTGTGTACCACGGACAGGCCGTAGCAGTACGACATCGGCAACGTGGTTGCCGCCCGGTCTGTTTCTACGATGCCGAGATACTCGGCGATGGCCCGGGCATTGGCCAGGACGTTGGTGTGGGACAGCCGCACGAGCTTCGGGGAGCCGGTGCTGCCGGACGTCGACATCAGCAGCATCAGATCCGGATGCAGGATGTGGCCGCCCGAGTCGAGGTGATGGACACCGGTGCCATCGACGACGATGTCGGGCCGGTAGGTGGCGGTCAGCGCGGCCGTGTCACCCCCCGCGGGCACGGGCATCACGACGTGGTCGGCGGCCAGCGCGGCGAGGTAGTGCGTCAGCGTGTCGACGTCGTTGCGGGCTTCGAGCAGGACGAGTGCGCGTCGCGTCCCGAGCTTCGCGGCGCAGACTTCGACGCGGTCGGCGAGCTCGCCGTAGGTCAGCTCGGAACTCTCGGTGAGGACGGCCGTGTTGACTGCGAACCGGCGCAGGTGGTCGATCAGCGGCCGCATAAGGGCGACCTTACCTGGGCTACATGCGGTTGTACTTGCTCCGGATGAAGCTGTAGGCGCCGAAGGCAGCGATGCCGAGGGCTGCCAGGATCAGCAGGAACTTGCCGAACGGCGCCTGGCCCAGCGTCTTCACCGCGGCGTCGAGGCCGCTGGCCTTGGCAGGATCGGCCTGGATGGTCGCGACGACGACCAGCACTCCGGCGCCGCCGAGCACCAGGCCCTTGGCGACGTAACCGGCGACGCCGGTGGAGGTGACGAGTCTGCCGCCGGAGACCGTCAACTCGTCGAGAAACTTCTCCGAAGCGCCCTTGTACACGTGGTAGCCGCCGACGGCGATCACCCCGACGCCGATGGCGACGAGCAGCACCTTGCCCCAGCCCGACTGCATCAGCTGCGCCGACATACCCGAGTTCTGCTGGCTGCTGGACTGGCCGCTGCCCATCGCGAACTTGGCCGCCGAGAACGCGATCGCGAAGTTCACCACGGCCAGGGCGAGAGACTTTCCGCGCTTCCACGCCGGGTTGTCGTCCTTGCGCCCTGCCCCCTCCCTCGGCTTGGCGCCCATGATCGCTTCGGCCACGCGCCACAGGCCGAGGGCGACGAGCCCGACGGCGGCGACCCACAGCACGATCTTGCCGCCGGTCTGGCCCGCCAGCGTGGCCAGCGCACCGGACTGGTCGGCGTTGCCGCTGGCCCCGGTGAAGGCCAGTTGCGCGATGATGAACGCGACCAGCAGGTGCAGCACCCCGCTGGCCGCGAACCCGGCGCGGGCGGTGTACTCGAAGGCATCGCTGCCCGTGGCGCGGTGCGCGACGCCGTGCAGGTTGGCAGGTCTGGTCGTCATGGTGTCCTCCCGGTCCGACGCTGGTCCTCCGGTTCCCCGGTTTTGACGCGGCCGAAACCGTGCGCTCTGGGGATGAATTCGGCTCTGGGGATGAACGCGTCGATCAGTGCCGGGTCTGGCCCGACCTGTCGGTGGGCCGCGCCACCTTTGGCGGCATGACGAAGACACACAGTCGCGCCGAGATCGGGGCGCTGGGAGAAGGGCTCGCGGTCGAGCATCTGCGCGGGCTCGGATTGCAGATCGTGGAGCGCAACTGGCGGTGCCGATATGGAGAGCTCGATGTGGTCGCCGCGGACGAGGCCGCCCGGGTACTGGTGTTCGTGGAGGTCAAGACCCGCACCACCGAGCAATTCGGCGGGGCGCTGGCCGCGGTGACACCGACGAAGCTGCGGCGTCTGCGCCGGCTGGCCGGCCTGTGGCTGGCCGCCCACGACGGCAGCTGGGAGCAGGTTCGCATCGACGTCGTCGCGGTCACGCTGGGCCGGACCCGCACCCCGGAGCTCACTCACCTGCAGGGGGTGGGGTGATGACGCTGGGGCGCGCTTTCTCGGTGGCGATGCGCGGGGTGGAAGGACACATCGTCGAGATCGAGGCTGACATTTCCAACGGTCTGCCCGGGGTGCATCTCGTCGGGCTGGCCGACGCCGCGTTGCAGGAGTCGCGCGACCGGGTGCGCGCGGCGATCAACAACTGCGGGTTCAGCTGGCCGCAGACCCGGCTCACGCTGGCGCTCTCACCGGCGACGCTGCCGAAGATGGGGTCGGTCTACGACTTGGCTCTGGCGACGGCGGTGCTCGCGGCCGAAGGCAAGAAGACGTGGCCGAAGCTGGAGAAAGCCGTCTTGTTGGGGGAGTTGGCACTCGACGGTCGTGTACGGCCGGTCAAAGGCGTGCTGCCGGCGGTTCTGGCCGCCCAGCGGCACGGCTGGCCGACGGTGGTGGTGCCCATGGAGAATCTCGCGGAGGCCAGCCTGATCGAGGGTGTCGACGTGTGGGGTGTCCACACGTTGGGGCAGCTGCATGCGTGGCTGGCGGGCAAAGGCGAGCTGGCCACGCGTATCGACCATCCCGACCAGGCGCCGGAGATCTCGATCGACCTCGCTGATGTCGTGGGTCAGCCGCAGGCGCGCAGAGCCGTCGAGGTGGCCGCGGCCGGTGGGCACAACCTGGTGATGACCGGCCCGCCCGGGGTCGGTAAGACGATGCTCGCGCAACGGCTGCCCGGGCTGTTGCCGCCACTGTCGCAGGCCGACGCGCTCGAGGTCACCGCGATTCATTCGGTGGCCGGGCTGTTGACCGGTGACGCGCCGTTGATCACCCGGCCTCCCTTCGTCGCGCCGCACCACACCTCCAGCGTCGCTGCGCTTGTCGGCGGCGGGTCGGGGATGGCGCGGCCCGGCGCGGTGAGCCGCGCGCACCGGGGCGTCCTGTTCCTCGACGAATTCGCCGAGATCAACAGCTCGGCACTCGAAGCGCTGCGAACTCCGTTGGAAGACGGGGTGATTCGGTTGGCTCGTCGGGAGGGGGTGGCGAGCTACCCGTGCCGGTTCCAGCTGGTGTTGGCAGCGAATCTGTGTCCGTGTGCGCCGCCCGACCCGCGCGACTGCGTGTGCGCGTCGGCCGACCGGAGGCGCTACCGCAGCAGACTGTCCGGTCCGCTGTTGGACCGAGTGGATCTGCGCGTCGAGATGCACGCGTCGCGGGCGGGGACGTTCGCCGACGAGGCAGGCGAATCGACCGCCGCGGTGCGGGAACGGGTGTGGGCGGCCCGGGCGGCCGCGGAGGAACGCTGGCGTCCACACGGGGTCAGTACCAACGCCGACGTGAGCGGATCCCTGCTGCGGCGGAAGTTCCGCCTCGGCGCTGAGGCGATGAAACCGGTCAAGACGGCCGTCGACCGGGGGCTGCTGAGTATCCGCGGTATGGACCGGACGCTGCGGGTCGCGTGGACGTTGTGTGATCTGGCTGGTGCGGTGTCGCCGACGCGCGATCACGTGGTCAGTGCGTTGTCGTATCGGCAGGTGGGGGAGCGGTCATGACCGAGGAGGAGCGACGTGCGTGGGCGTATCTGTGCCGGGTGGCTGAGGTGCCCAATCCGCGGATCGCGGCGCTGGTCGCGACGTTCGGTCCGGTGGTGGCCGCGGAGCGGATTCGCCGGCGTGACCTGCCGGATGCCAAGTTGCTCGCCGCGACCGAGGCGCGCCATGAGATCGATTGCGCACGAGAGGATCTGGAGATACTCGACCGCCTCGGCGGGCGGTTGCTCACGTCCGCTGACGAGGAGTGGCCGGCCATGGCATTCCTGAGCTTCGCCGGGGTGGACAAGACCAAGAAGCCGCAGGGCTACGCGCCGTTGGCGCTGTGGGTGGTGGGGCCCGAGTCGTTGGGTGACGTCGCCGCGCGGGCGGCGGCGTTGGTCGGCACCCGGGCGGCCAGTGCGTACGGTGAGTTCGCCACCGCTGACCTGGCAGCCGGCTTGGTGGAGCGTGACGTGGCGGTGGTGTCGGGCGGGGCGTATGGCATCGACGGTGCTGCGCATCGGGCGGTGCTGTCGTGTGACGGGGTGACGGTGGCGGTGCTGGCCTCGGGGGTGGACGTACCGTATCCGTCGGGTCATTCGGCGCTGTTGCACCGGGTGGCCCGCCATGGGTTGGTGGTCAGTGAGTATCCACCCGGCAGTCGGCCGTGCCGGCGGCACTTCCTGTCGCGTAACAGGTTGGTCGCCGCGTTGGCGGGGGCGACGGTGGTGGTCGAGGCGGGAATCCGCAGCGGTGCGGCCAACACGGCGGCATGGGCGAAAGCGTTGGGCCGCAACGTGTGCGCGGTTCCGGGGCCGATCACGTCGGCGTCCTCGGTGGGCTGTCACGCCTTGGTCAAGAACGACAAAGCGGTCCATCTCGTCACCCGCGCCGAGGAGATCGTCGAACTGGTGGGCCGATCCGGTGAGCTCGCGCCGGAACAACCGCGTCCGCGTAGCGAGGTGGACGGGCTGAGCGGCGAGGAACTCACGGTGTACGAGGCGTTGCCCGGGCGTGGGTCGCGTTCGGTGGATCAGATCGCCGTCGCGGCGGGCATGCCCGAAACCGAGGTCATCGGTCAGCTGACCATGCTCGACATCCGAGGGTTGGTCACGCAGCAGGACGGCGAGTGGAAGCTGTTGCGGCGCAAAGTGTGACAGTTGACGTCAGACCCGAGTGTGACGAGGGGATGGCGACGACAGTGTCAATGGCTTTTCGCGTAATTTGCGATAGTTCTGACGACGTCGGGTGTTTTGGAGATCATTGGCGGTGACGCGATCGATCCCCGGTCTACAAAGTTGGGATCGGTAGCGGTCCGCCAAACCGAATATGGCTGACGTCAAGTGCCACGGCGTGGCAGGGCCTGGGAAAGGACTACCGATGACACGAACGCTATTCACAGCGGTGGCTTCGGCCGCTGTGCTGTCCGGGGGTGTTGCGCTGGCGACGTTCGGCGTGGCGGCGACGGTGAGCATGCCTGCGGCTCAGGCCGATTCCAATTGTTCACCTGCAGAAGCGACGACACCCGAATGCGCACCGCCGGAAGGCATGCCGGCCTGTAACGCGTTCGGTGACTGCGGTCAGATCTGGTGCCCGGCATCCGGAATGACTCCGGTGGCGGGCTGGGATCTGTCCCGATGCCACACGTTCCACTTCGACCCGAACTCGCCGTCGACCAAGCCCGTGATGATTTCGGGTAACCCTCCGGGGCCGCCGCCGCCTCCGCCGCCTCCGTGCATCCCGCTGATCAACTGCCTGCCCGGATTGACGCACCCCTGAGCGACGCCCACGAGCAGTTCGCGGCAGCGGTGCTCGAAGTCGTCGACCGCATTCCGCCGGGCCGCGTGATGACCTACGGCGACATCGCCGAGTATCTGCAGCGGGGCGGGCCGCGCGGTGTGGGCGGTGTGATGGCGCGTGATGGCGCAGCGGTGACATGGTGGCGTGTGGTCCGCGTCAACGGGACCCTGCCGGCACATCTGATGGTCGAAGCGCAGACACAGTGGCACCACGAGGGAACTCCGTTGCGGCGCGGGATCGTTGATGTCGCCACGGCGCGCTGGTGGCCAGAGACCGGCTAAGGCTCGTCGATGATCACACGTCGTTGAGGGCATCCACCACCGATCGGAACATCGTGGTCTTGATGGCTCCGAGCGTTCCGCGGTCCTTGCCGTGCAACGGTCGGAGCATGTCGACCGCGGCGTTGGTCACCTCGGCGTCGCTCGCGGTGGCATCCACGATGCCGTACCGGTGGGCGTCGGTCCCGCCGAACCGCCGACCGGTCGTCATCGACGCGACGGCCGCCTGGGGCGTCAGCTTGGCTTGGATCAGTGCCGCCATTCCCGGGTGGAACGGGATGCGGATGTCGACCTCGGGAAGGCAGAAGAAGCCGCGGTCCTCCCGCATCACGCGGAAGTCGTGCGCCAGCGCCAGCATCGCGCCGGCGCCGAATGCGTGCCCGACCACCGCCGCACATGTCGGAACCGGCAGCGTCAACACACGTGCCAGCAGCGCGTGGACCCGACCGATGTACCACTGACCCTGGTCGCTGTGTGCGCCCAACCAGTCGAGGTCCAACCCGTTGGTGTAGAACTTCGCGCCGCCGGTGGTCACCAGGCCCGTCGCGCCGTCGGCGAGCACCTGATCGATCGCCGCCTCAATGTCGTCAAGAAATGTTGGTGAGAAGCGGTTTTCGTCCTCCCCGAGGCGGAGAACCGCGATTGTGTCGTCGTAGTCGATGGATACGGTCACTGTCGTCATCCTTCTTGTCGGTGATCGGGTGGTGGTCCTACCGCCAATACGGCGCGCACGGCGGCGTGCAGATGCGCGCGGGACGTCGGTGCGCGGACTCGATCGCGCTGCAGCACCAGTGCAGTCGGCAGATCGACGATGCAGGCGGTGATGACGTCGACCGCCGCAGCGTCCCTGCGGTCCCACATCGCGACCGCCAGCCGCACCATCAGTCCGACGAGCAGCCGATCGAGGTTCCGCAGTGCGGTCGCGGCGTCGTTGGGCGGGTTGCCGGCCAGGATGTCTTCGCGCCGCACGCTCCACAGCAGGGCCGCCGCAGCCGGGCTCTGCTCGGCGAACGCCACCGGTGCGTCCGCAGCAGCTACCACGGCTTCGGCGGGGCCGGAGCTGGAGAGTGCGCGGTCGACCAGCGCGGCCTGCACCGCCAGGAACCTCTGGCCGGCACGCAGCCACGCCTGCGCCATCAGCCCGCTTCGGGACGTGAACGTGTGATACAGCGCGCCGTTGGACATGCCCATCTCCGCGCTGACGGCGCGGATGGACACCGCCCCCGGCCCCGAGCGAGCCACGAGCGCCTCGACGACGTCGAGCACCGCGTCCGGATCGTGCAGCCGGGGCCTGGGCATGCCGCACGATAACAGAGCGGATGCTCTGTTATCCGATCCGGGTCCCCCGAGGAGCGCCCCTGCGCACGGCGCAGCGCTCGTATAGTCGGTCTGTGAGACACGCGCCATCGGCGCGCGGAACGAAAGGCGGCCACGTGGCAGGACGTCCGGTGCACACCTTCGAGGTCGTGCGAACCGAGCAGCTCGGCCCGCATGTCGTACGAGTCATTCTCGGCGGCAAGGGTTTTGACACCTTCACGCCCAACGACTACACCGATGCCTACGTCAAGCTGGTGTTCGTCGACGACGCGGTGGACGCCCATGCGCTCGAGCACCCCCTCACGCTCGACAGCTTCAACGCGCTACCACCCGAGCAACGGCCGACCGTGCGGACCTACACGGTGCGTCACGCCGACACCGCCCGCCGCGAGATCACCGTCGACTTCGTCGTGCACGGCGAACACGGCGTCGCCGGACCGTGGGCGGCAGCCGCACAGCCGGGTCGACGACTGTTCGTGATGGGCCCCAGCGGCGCCTACGCGCCCGACCCAGCGGCCGACTGGTATCTGTTCGCCGGCGACGAGGCGGGGCTGCCGGCCATCAGCGCCGCGCTGGAAGCGTTGCCCGACAGCGCAATCGGCCAGGCCTTCATCGAAGTGGCCGGTCCCGAGGACATCGTCGAGCTCAAGGCGCCCGGCGGCGTGGACATCCGGTGGATCTACCGCGGCGGACGTGCTGACTTGGTGCCCGAGGACCACGCCGGTGACCACGCCCCGCTGATCACCGCAGTCAAGGAGGCGCCGTGGCTGCCCGGCCAGGTGCAGGTCTTCATCCACGGTGAGGCGCAGGCGGTCATGCACAACCTGCGCCCCTACATTCGCAGGGAGCGCGGCGTGGACGCCAAGTGGGCGTCGTCGATCTCGGGATATTGGCGGCGCGGCCGCACCGAAGAGACGTTCCGGGAGTGGAAGCGCGAACTGGCCGCAGCCGAAGCCCAGTAGCCAAAGAGCGTTCCGGCGCCACGGCGCGATGGCAGGCTGAGGCCATGACTTTCGGCAACTACCAGCTCGAGATCTACCTGCAGGGCCTGTCCGGCATCATGCCGACGCTGCCCATGGACTATGCCGGCTGGGAGGCCAAAGCCGAAGTCGCCATGCCGCCGTCGGTCTGGTCCTACGTCGCCGGCGGCGCCGGCGACGAGCACACCCAGCGGGCCAACCGCGCAGCCTTCGCCCGCTGGGGACTCATGCCCCGCATGCTGGTCGGCGCCACCGAACGGGACCTGTCCGTCGAGCTGTTCGGACTGAAGCTGCCGTCTCCGTTGTTCATGGCGCCCGTCGGAGTGATCGGCATCTGCGCGCAGAACGGGCACGGCGACCTCGCTGCCGCCCGGGCCGCGGCCCGGACCGGGGTACCGATGGCGGTGTCGACCCTGACCGAGGACCCCCTCGAAGACGTTGCCGCCGAATTCGGTGACACTCCCGGCTTCTTCCAGCTCTACACCCCGACCGATCGGGAGCTCGCCGCCAGCCTCGTCCAGCGCGCCGAGAAGGCCGGCTACAAGGCCATCATCGTCACGCTCGACACCTGGATCCCCGGCTGGCGACCCCGAGACCTGTCCACCTCGAACTTTCCGCAGCTGCGCGGCCGCTGCCTGGCCAATTACCTCAGCGACCCGGTGTTCCGCGCCGGCCTGGCCCAGCCGCCCGAGGAAAACCTGCAGGCCGCGGTGCTCAAATGGGTTGGGCTGTTCGGCAATCCGCTGACCTGGGACGATCTGCCCTGGCTGCGGTCACTGACCGATCTACCTCTCGTGCTCAAGGGCATCTGTCATCCCGACGACGTGCGCCGCGCCAAGGACGGCGGCGTCGACGGCATCTACTGCTCGACCCACGGCGGCCGACAGGCCAACGGCGGCCTGCCCGCCGTCGACTGTCTGCCCGAGGTCGTCGAGGCCGCCGACGGGCTGCCCGTGCTGTTCGACTCGGGCATCCGCAGCGGCACCGACATCGTCAAAGCGATTGCCCTGGGCGCGACCGCGGTCGGGGTCGGTCGGCCCTACACCTACGGTCTGGCCATCGGCGGCGAGGACGGCTTGGTGCACGTGCTGCGCTCGCTGTTGGCCGAGGCCGATCTGACGATGGCCGTCGACGGCTATCCGACGCTGGCAGATCTCACTCCGGACACACTGCGGCGCGTCCTGTAGAGCTGCCGGCCGCGCGGTGTCACCGTGACGGCGTGGAGGCCATCCTCGAGGAGTTCGACACCTACCTCGCGCTGGAGCGTGGCCGCTCCGAGCACACCCGGCGCGCGTATCTCGGCGACCTGCGCTCGCTGTTCGAATTCTTGGGCCAGCGCTATCCCGACGCGGGTCTGCGCGCGCTGACCCTGCCGGTGCTGCGGTCGTGGCTGGCCGCGCAGGCGTCGGCGGGAGCGGCCCGCACCACGCTCGCCCGTCGCGCGTCGGCGGTCAAGACGTTCACCGCGTGGGCGGTGCGCCGCGGCCTGCTCGACGAGGACCCGTCGGTGCGACTGCAAGCGCCCAGAACGCGCCGCACGCTGCCGTCGGTCCTGCGCCAGGACCAGGCAGTCGACGCCATGGACGCCGCGACTTCCGGCGCCGAGCAGGGCGACCCGCTGGCCCTAAGGGACCGCCTGATCGTGGAGATGCTCTACGCCACCGGCATGCGGGTCAGCGAGCTGTGCGGACTCGACGTCGACGACATCGACACGTCCCGGCGGGTGGTCCGAGTACTCGGTAAGGGGAACAAGCAGCGCACCGTCCCCTACGGCGGCCCGGCCCACACAGCGCTGACGTCGTGGCTCAGCGACGGGCGGCCGGCCCTGGCGACTTCCGCGTCGGGCCCGGCGCTGCTGCTCGGAGCGCGCGGCGGCCGCCTCGATCCCCGCCAGGCCCGCACCGTCGTGCACCAGACCATGGCCGCGGTCAGCGGCGCGCCGGACATCGGCCCGCACGGGTTGCGGCACAGCGCGGCCACCCACCTCCTCGAGGGCGGCGCCGACCTGCGCGTCGTGCAGGAACTGCTCGGCCACTCCACGCTGGCCACCACCCAGCTCTACACCCACGTCACCGTCGCCCGGCTGCGCGCCGTGCACGATCAGGCCCATCCGCGCGCCTGATCGCGTCACCGCAGCGGCTTGAGCCGGATCGGCGTCGTGGCCACCAGCGCGACCGGGTCGACATAGTCAGCGCGCGCGGCCGGACCCCACATGGCGCCCCAATGCAGACACGCTGCCACACCACAACCGGCATGGCCGGGCTGCAGGACCCCGATCGCTGTGCCGGCACCGACGAGCTGCCCGGCGCGCACCGCGGCCTGCACCGGCTCGTAGCTGGTGCGCAGTCCGCCCGGATGCGCGATCGACACCACCGGCCGGCCCGCGAGTTCCCCGGCGAACACGACCGTGCCCGCTGCCGCGGCGTAGACGGGCTGCCCGCCTGAGCCGGCGAGGTCGACTCCGCGATGCCCCCGCTGCCAGTTCTGCTCGGGGGCGTCGAACGCCCTGATCACCGCCGGGCGCGGCCGCATCGGCCACTCCAGCCGGGGGCTCTCGGCCACTGCCGACGCGGCCGCCGCCACGGCGTACACCAAGAGAATCGCCAGCGCGCGCATCTGAGCCAGTGCACCGCGGCCTGCCCGCGTCCGCCAGCCCTTGCTCGCTGGCTGGGGATGGCTGGTCGCGGTGGTCAAATCACCCCTGGACAGCGTGTAAACTTTCCACCGCAGCTCGCTTGCGCGGGCTGACTTCGCGCGTCTGCACGAACCTACGGGTTCGTCACCTGTATGCCGGGCGGTCCCGATGATTCGGGTCCGGCATCGAAGCAGTCGCCAGGGTCCGGCTCACCCGATGCCGGACGACAACCGACAACTGAAGGTACGGAACAACCATGGCTGTTGTGACCATGAAGCAGCTGCTCGACAGCGGCACCCACTTCGGGCATCAGACCCGGCGCTGGAACCCCAAGATGAAGCGGTTCATCTTCACCGACCGCAATGGCATCTACATCA